>CAJTXO010000005.1:0-131318 GCA_910583555.1 uncultured Eubacterium sp. | reverse complement strand
CGATAAAGTGCCGATAAATGCCGATAAAGGAGCGGAAAGTGCCGATAAAGTGCCGGAAAGTGCCGATAAAGTGCCGATAAATGCCGATAAAGGAGCGGAAAGTGCCGATAAAGTGCCGATAAGTGCCGATAAAGGAGCGGAAAGTGCCGATAAAGTGCCGATAAATGCCGATAAAGGAGCGGAAGGTGCCGATAAAGTGCCGATAAATATCGATAAAAATATGAAACAGGAACTGTCAAAACAACAAAAGCAAGTACTTCAATATGTAAACCTTAATCAAACGATCACATCACATCAGGCAGAAAAGTTACTTCAGGTACAGCAGAGACGTGCAAGAACAATTCTCGGAGAAATGATGCGGCTGGGTTTGCTGGAAAGGCAGGGTTCGTATAAAAGCACGAAGTATGTAGCAAATGAAGAAAATTCAAAAAACGCCACCTGAAAAGAAACGAATACAGACTGAAAAATGAAAAAGCAGGAGGAACGAACATGATCTACCCCCCATTTTTACAAAAAGGCCAAACGATCGGCGTCACCGCGACATCCGACGGAAACCGGAAACCGATGGATCTCGAACGGCTCGATCTGGCAAAGCAAACGATGGAACAGCTCGGATACAAAATCCTCGAAACCGAAAACGTCAGGCAGAGCGACGGACGCGGGCGGAGCAGTACCAAACAGGAACGCGCCAGCCAGTTTATGGATCTGATCGTCCACCCGGATGTTAAAGCCATCTTTGCCGCCAAAGGCGGTGACTTTCTGATGGAAATACTCCCGTTGCTGGACTGGGATACCATCCGCCGCCATCCCAAATGGTTTCAGGGATTTTCAGACAGTACGGGTCTGACATACACGATTGCCGTAAATTGCGGGATCGCCACCGTATATGGAAACCATTTTAATGATTTCGCGATGCAGCCCTGGCATCCGGCCGTGCAGGGAAATTATGACATCCTGTGTGGAAAAGGCGTGACACAACGAACATTTGACTGCTATGAGGATGGGTTTTATGACCGGGAGACGCCCGGCGACGGATACCGTGCGGACAAGCCGTGCAGACAGTACGCCGTGCAGGGCGGAAAGATCGTACAAAAAGCACATATGGAGGGACGCCTGCTCGGCGGTTGTCTCGACGTTCTTCTGAACATGGTCGGAACTTCGTTCGATCAGACGGCGGAATTCGCCGAACGCTATAAAAAAGATGGGATTTTGTGGTATCTGGAAAGTTTTTCGCTGGACAGTGATTCCCTGACACGTGGGTTGTGGCAGCTCAAACATGCCGGCTGGTTTACAGGAGCAAGCGGTTTTGTCTTTGGAAGGCCGTGTATGTTCGAGAGCTTTACCGACCACAATTACCGGGAGGCCGTGGAAGTCATTTTGGATGAACTTCATGTACCGATCGTGTTCGAGGCGGACATCGGGCATAAAGCGCCGCAGTTTACAGTGATCAACGGGGCATACGGGGTGTGGGAGTATGAAAATGGAACGTCGTCCCTTCAAATGAACATTACAACATGAACGGCCTCACATAATTCTCCGGCATGAACCCCGGCCTTGAGTTTCACTTGAAGGTGAGATGCCGCAAAAGAAAAATGACAAAAAACGACATGATTTTTAAAAGACTCTTTTCGAAAAATGGAGAAGGGTCTTTTATTTTGTCGCTTTATCTCGAAATGTGTCTTTTGGTGGAGATAAATTATCCGCCCCCGTCTTCCTGTTTTGACAAAAAATTATTCATAAAGAGAGTATGATTGGTCTATGCAAAAGCAAACCGTGTATCACTATTATGGGAGCAGGCGTTATGAAAATATATCTGGATATTTTTTTTGCGGTAAATTTTCTCATGAATTTACTCATATTGGAAATCATGAATATATTTTTGAAAAAACGCCTGGTGATCAACATGAGAAGTATCGCAGCAGCAGCTTTAGGCGCATTTTTTGCAGGGATTGTCGTCGTGAGCGGAAGCAGGGACCGGTTCGTGATATTTATCATCATGTATGTGCTCGTGAGCGGCCTTATGATGCGGCTCGCATACGGAAAAACGACCGTGGGGGGAATGGCAGGTTACATAGCAGGATACTATGTGTCCGGCATATTCACGGCGGGGGTTCTTCTGTTTTTGAAGGGGATCACGGGCATAAAAAATATTTCCATAATATTTCTTTTGCTGTCAGCCATACTTATTTTATTTTTGATGAAAAAGATGCTTTTGTTGAGAGGCAGAGAGATGAATAACAGGCAGAACGTATATCCTGTCAAGATAAGTTACAACGGAAAATGTGTAACGGGAACCGGATTCCTGGACACCGGAAACCAGTTGTATGAGCCGGTGAGCCGGGAAGGAGTTACGATCGTAGAATACAAACTGTTTGCAAAAATGCTGTCAGAGAAGGAGCAGGCTGAGTTTAGCAGGGCAATGCATGAAATGGAACCAGAAATGTTTGGCAGATTGCTTTTGCGATATATTCCATTTCATTCCATCGGAAAGGAACACGATTTTCTTCCGGGAGTTCGGGTGGATGATATGGAAATACAGGTCCGCGGGAAAGAGACGGTGCATACTGGAAAAGTCTGGCTCGGAATCTATGACCGTTATCTGTCGGCGGATGGTGGGTATGAAATACTGTTGAACGGTGGGATATTCAGGAAATAACTTGTAAGGGGGATGTATATGTTTTTACGTTTGTCAATGCCAAATCGTTTTCAGTTTCGCATGCTTCCAGACTGGAAAAACGTGTTTTTTCATCAGGGAGGTGATATACACTACATCGGCGGAGCAGAGATCCTGCCGGCGCCGCTCGAGCCGGGTGAGGAAGCAGCATGTATCGAATGCCTCAGCGCAGAAAACCCGGAGGCGGCAAAAAATAAGCTGGTCGAGCACAATTTAAGGCTTGTCGTGTACATAGCAAAAAAGTTCGACAATACGGGTGTCGGAGTAGAAGATCTGATTTCCATCGGGACGATCGGATTGATCAAGGCGATCAATACATTCAAACCCGATAAAAATATAAAGCTTGCCACCTATGCTTCCCGGTGCATCGAAAATGAGATCCTCATGTATCTGCGGCGGAACAGCAAGATCAAACTGGAAGTGTCCATCGACGAACCGCTCAACGTGGACTGGGATGGAAATGAGCTGCTGCTGTCCGATATACTGGGAACGAGCGAGGACATGATCTACAAGGATATCGAACGTGAAGTAGACATCAAGCTTTTGAAAAAGGCGCTGGAGACTTTGAGCGAGAGAGAGCGGATGATCATCCATATGAGATTTGGACTTGACGCTTACGAAGGAGGTGAAAAGACGCAGAAAGAAGTCGCCGATCTTCTCGGCATCTCGCAAAGCTATATTTCGAGGCTGGAAAAGAAGATCATGAAACGCCTGAAAAAGGAAATACTAAGACTAGAAGGGATTTAAGGATATAAAAAGAAGCGGTAAGCCGGAGGAAATGTGATTTCCTGCGATTTACCGTTTCTTGTTCTTTCCGTTTGGTTGAGGGAAAGGCATCGGATTTTTACGATGCCTTGTCCGTCGTAAACCAGGTATAAGAATTCCGGCCTGTGCGGATGCGGTAAATGACAGGGGTGTTCCCCTTGCTTACGAGCACCGCTTTCGAACAGTTCGAAACCGCCCCCGGCGACAGCGTCACGTCACTTAGATCCTCCATTAACTCGAAATAAAATCCCCAGTCAATGTTTTCCAAAGGAGTCGTTCCCGTGGAGTCAAAAATATTATAATAATAACTGAACAGGTCTTTCGCATTTACGACTTCGCTTCCCGACACATATTTGATCTGGAACTGGAAATACAAATATTCCTGTGAATTACTTGGATCCGGGTTTTCCGGATTCTGCAGAACTCGCTCCGCGGCGGAGTCCCCGGATAAAAATTTCTTCAGCTGGATCTTAAACGTGCCGATCTTTTTTCCGTCGTCGTAATAATTGATCGTGTTCTCTTTATAAGCAGAAAGCGGGTTGAGCCGGCCGCCTGATTTGGAATCCGCAGCGGAGCCGGTCACAGTAACTTTACATGTCAGTTTCCTGCCGGAGTATTTAGCGTAAATGCGGGCTGTTCCCAGCTTTTTTGCCGTTACTTTTCCGGTCGGGCTGACTTCGGCAATTGATTTTTTTGACGAACGCCAGGTAATCTTTTTCTTTGTGCCGTACACCCTGAGCTGTGTCGTCTTTCCGACCCGGAGAGACGCCGTTTTCTTGTTCAGTCTGACATTCGCTGCCTGGGAATTTGCTGAATCGGTCAGTATTCCGGAAATAATGAGACATGCTGTCAGTGTTAGAGAAATAACTTTTTTCATTCTTCCCATGTTCACAATTCCTTTCTTAAGTTGATAGCCTCCATATCTTATGCGATAGCCTTATTGTACATCAATCCGAATAAAAGTGCAAGGATTAACTGGATACGAAAAAACAGAAAATACGGTGGCAAAAAATAAGTTCCTATGCTATAATGACTTGTAATATACTATATCGGAAGGATTTAACAAAATTATGTCAGAAATTAGTAAGAAAAATATAAGAAATTTTTGCATTATTGCCCACATCGACCACGGGAAATCTACGCTTGCGGACCGGATCATAGAAAAGACCGGGCTTTTGACCGAGCGGGAGATGCAGGCGCAGGTGCTTGACAATATGGAACTGGAGCGCGAGCGGGGGATCACGATCAAAGCGCAGACAGTCCGTATCGTATATAAGGCGAAAGACGGGGAAGAGTATATTTTCAACCTGATCGACACACCGGGCCATGTCGATTTTAATTATGAGGTTTCCAGGAGCCTGGCTGCCTGTGAGGGCGCTATTCTCATCGTGGACGCGGCGCAGGGGATCGAGGCGCAGACACTTGCCAACTGTTACCTCGCGATCGACCACGATCTCGAGATCATGCCGGTCATCAATAAGATCGATCTGCCGAGCGCGGAGCCGGAACGGGTAAAAAATGAGATCGAGGACATCATCGGGATCGAGGCGCAGGACGCCCCGCTCATTTCGGCGAAGATGGGAACAAACATCGAAGCGGTGCTCGAGCAGATCATAGAGAAGATCCCGGCGCCCGAAGGGGATGAGGCGGCGCCGCTCAAAGCGCTGATCTTTGATTCCATCTATGATTCTTATAAGGGCGTTATCATTTTCTGCCGCGTGTTTGACGGCACGGTGAAAAAAGGGACGAGGATCCACATGATGGCAACCGGTATGGAAGAGGAAGTTGTCGAAGTCGGCACGTTTGGCGCCGGGCAGTTTATCCCGTGCAGCGAGCTTTCGGCGGGTATGGTCGGTTACATTACCGCGAGCCTGAAAAACGTGGAGGGAACCCGTGTGGGCGATACGGTGACAGACGCGGAAAGACCGTGCGGGGAGGCGCTGCCCGGCTATAAGAAAGTGCTGCCGATGGTCTACTGCGGCCTGTATCCGGCCGACGGCGCAAAATATCAGGATCTGCGGGACGCGCTGGAAAAACTGCAGCTCAATGATGCCGCCCTGCAGTTTGAGGCGGAAACGTCGGTGGCGCTCGGATTTGGCTTCCGCTGCGGCTTCCTCGGCCTGCTCCATCTCGAGGTCATCCAGGAACGTCTCGAACGCGAGTACAACTTAGACCTCGTGACGACTGCGCCGGGCGTAGTATATCATGTGTACAAGACAAATGGGGAAATGGTGGAGGTGACGAATCCGTCCAACCTTCCGGACCCGTCCGAGATCGAGCATATGGAAGAACCGGTCGTCAATGCGGAGATCATGGTGACGACAGAATTTGTCGGGGCGATCATGACGCTTTGCCAGGAAAGGCGCGGCATTTATCTCGGCATGGAATATATGGAAGAGACGAGGGCGCTGCTTAAATACGTGCTGCCGCTGAATGAGATCATCTATGATTTCTTCGATTCGCTGAAATCGCGGTCAAGAGGGTACGCCTCTTTTGATTACGAGATGAAAGGGTATGAGCCTTCGCAGCTTGTCAAGCTGAACATACTGATCAATAAAGAAGAGGTCGATGCGCTTTCGTTCATTGTTCACGAAAGTACGGCATATGAGCGCGGCCGCCGGATGTGTGAGAAACTCAAAGGGGAGATCCCGAGGCATCTGTTCGAGATTCCGATCCAGGCGGCGATCGGCAATAAGATTATTGCCAGGGAGACGGTAAAGGCCGTGCGCAAAGACGTGCTGGCGAAGTGTTACGGCGGCGATATTTCCCGGAAAAAGAAGCTGTTGGAAAAGCAGAAGGAAGGGAAAAAGCGCATGCGCCAGATCGGAAATGTAGAAATACCACAGAAGGCGTTCATGAGTGTGTTGAAGCTCGACGAGGACAAGTAGCAGATGAGGGACAAAACAGGAATTTATGTGCACATTCCATTTTGTGTTCGGAAGTGCCGTTACTGCGATTTTCTGTCATTTTCATCTGAGAGGGAGGGCGTCAGCCGCTATGTTGACAGCCTGATTCGAGAAATCCGGTCATTCCATCTGCCGAAGGAGCCGGCTGGTTGTATGGATGGCAGCCATAAGATCGAGGCGGATACAGTATTTATCGGAGGCGGCACACCGAGCATATTGCCTGTGGAGCATATGGAGCGGATTTTCGAGGCGCTGTCAGAACGATTCCGTCTGTCGGAAAATGCTGAGATTACCGTCGAGTGCAATCCGGGTACAGCAGGGAAAGAAGTATTTCAGGCATATCGCAGTTTCGGCATCAACCGCGTCAGCTTCGGATTCCAGTCGGTCATTGACGACGAGCTGAAAAAGCTGGGCAGGATCCATACGGCGGCCGAAGCCGAGGAGGCATTTTGGCTGGCGAGGCAGTCGGGATTTGACAATATCAATATCGACCTGATGAGCGCGATACCTGGGCAGACGCTGGATAGTTACCGGATGACGCTTGGCGCGGTACTTGCGCTGGATCCAGAGCATATTTCAGCCTACAGCCTGATCATCGAGGAAGGGACGCCGTTTTATGCGGAATATGGGGAAAAGCCGCCGGTGGACGAGGATACCGACCGCGCTATGTACGCCATGACGAAAGACCTGCTCGCGGAGGGCGGCTACCGGCGGTATGAGATTTCCAATTACGCGAAAGAACGTTTTTCCTGCCGCCATAACCTGAAATACTGGTCTGGCGTTGATTACATCGGTTTCGGTCTCGGCGCCTCTTCCAAAATAGGGAACGTCCGGTATAAAAATGAGACGGACATCCGCACGTACACCGAAAAGGTGCAAAAGGGAGAAAATATTACCTGTATCGAAGAAGTGCTGCAGCCGGAAGACGAGATGGCAGAGTTTTTCATACTGGGACTTCGGAAAACGGAAGGCGTATCCAGAAGTGAATTTGCCGCGCGTTTTTCCGAAAATGACATGGATCGGTATGGAGATCTTCTCTGCCAGTGTGAGAAAGAGGGACTGCTGGCGTTTTCGGGAGACCGTATCGCGTTTACCGACAGGGGGCTGGACGTGAGTAATTACGTGCTGTGCCGTTTTTTGTAATAAGAACTTTAGGTGCGTGTTTTTGTGCTGGACAGGGGATGAAAAAGACGATACAATGAAAGTGAGGAACATTCTAACGAAAGGAAAGTGATCAAGTGAGTGAGAAGGTAAATTCAGTGTACGAAAAAGTGGAATTGTGTTACAGGCAGATTCGGAGCAGGGTAGAGTTCCTGCCGAAAGTGGCGATCGTGTTAGGAAGCGGTCTGGGGGCGTTGGCGGATGTGATCCAGGTGGTGGATACGGTGGATTACGCGGAAATTACAGGATTTCCGGTTTCTACGGTAGACGGTCACAAGGGGCGTTTCGTGTTTGGCTATATCGAGGAGACGCCCGTAGTGATCATGCAGGGGAGAGTACATTTTTATGAGGGGTATGATATTAGTGACGTAGTACTGCCGATCCGGGTCATGCGGAAACTGGGGGCAGACATTTTATTTCTCACGAATTCGGCAGGCGGGTTGAATACGATGTACCGTCCGGGGGATTTTATGATGATCATCGACCATATTAGCAGTTTTATGCCCTCGCCTCTTATCGGGGAAAATGTGGAGGAATGGGGGACACGTTTTCCTTCCATGGAACATGTTTACGATGCGTCGCTCTGTGAGTTTATCCGGCAGGCGGCCAGAGAGTCTAATGTCCTGTTGCGCGAAGGGACTTATGTACAGATGAAGGGTCCGCAGTACGAGACGAGCGCTGAGGTGCGGATGTGCCAGATGCTGGGCGGCGACGCTGTCGGGATGAGCACGGCGATCGAAGCAGTTGCCGGAAAGCATATGGGGATGCGCGTTTGCGGCCTGTCATGTATTTCGAATATGGCTTGCGGCATCAGCAAGACTCCGTTAAACCATATGGAAGTGACGGAGGTCGGCGAAAAGATGGCGCCGTTGTTCCGTCTTCTCGTCTACCGAGCGATCAGTAAGATGACAGCGGATATTGTGGATGCGGCGCCGCAGCCGACCAGACAGGAATCTGCGATGACCAGTTTTATTGTAGACGATATGTGATGGTGTGCGGCAGCAGGATCATGTGAATGTCAGTACGGATTCACGATGTGAAAAAAATATTACAGGGAGAACATAGAATAGGTGTTCTTCTAATATGAATTGTTTGGGGGAAATCATGAATATTCGGTTTTATAATTGCAGAATACTAACGATGGAAGATGGAAACGATATTATTACGGGAGAACTACATGTAAAAGATGGGAAGATTTTCTATGTGGGGACAAATGAAAAGGCGCCGGAATTTACCGGAACGTGGGACCGGGAGATTGACGGCGGCGGAAATCTGCTCATGCCAGGGTTTAAAAATGCCCACACGCACTCGGCGATGACGTTTCTCCGTTCGTACGCCGACGACCTGCCGCTTCAGGAATGGCTTTACGATAAAGTTTTTCCGATGGAGGCGAAGCTTACGAAAGACGATCAGGTCCAGCTGGCCAAACTGGGGATTCTCGAGTATTTGACGAGCGGGATCACGGCAAATTTCGATATGTATCTGGATAACGCCTGTCACGCGGCTGCTTCGAAAGAGATGGGCTTTCGAACCGTTTTGTGCGGGAGTATGAACGATTTCGGAGGAACGGTGGAGGAGACCGAAGAAGAATTTTACCGGCTGAATGAGGTGTCGCCTCTCGTTTCCTGCAAAGTTGGATTTCATGCAGAGTATACGACGAAAGGCGAGACGTTAAAAAAACTGGCAGATATGGCAAACCGTATCAAACAGCCGGTATATACGCATATTGCAGAAACAAAAAGAGAGGTTGATGAATGTTATGAGAGATACCACGTATCACCATTTGGTTTTTTGGATTCTATTGGCATGTTTGAGTACGGCGGCGGCGGTTTTCATGGGGTGTGGATGTCGGAAGAAGATCAGGAGATCTGCCAGAAAAAGAAAATATCTATCGTTTCCAATCCGTCATCGAACCTGAAACTGGCGAGCGGGATCGCGGATCTGTGCGGCCTGCTTGAAAAGGGCATCAATGTGGCGCTCGGGACCGACGGCCCCGCCAGCAATAACGCGCTCGATATGTTCCGCGAGATGTATCTTGCTTCCGTTCTGCCAAAGGTGACGAAGCAGGATGCTTCCGCGATGGATGCCGCAGACGTGCTGAAAATGGCGACAGTCGGCGGCGCGAAAGCGATGGGACTCGACGACTGCGATACGCTGTCAGAGGGAAAATGCGCCGATCTGATCATGCTCGATATGCACCGCCCGAACATGCAGCCGGAAAACAATATTGTGAAAAATATCGTATACAGCGGCAGCAAGGAAAATGTGAAGCTGACGATGGTAGACGGTAAGATTCTGTACGAAGATGGTGTGTTTTATACGGAAGAGCCGGCGGAAGAGATTTACGAGAGGGCGAATCGGATCATTAGGCGGATGCGGTAGGTGTCGTGGGAAATGGATTATTCATGGTGGTAATGAGGGCGACAGGATGTCAGGAGGCTGGGGTCTGGTGGAAGATGGGAGGAGCTTATGGGATCAGAAGGAGGCGGAAGAGAATGGAAGACAGTGGGAGAGATAATGGGATTTTGGATGAAGATGTTTTGAATAAGCAGGTTTCGGTTGAGCAGGAACAGTTGTATGATCAGGATGGCGAAGCTAATATAACAGAGCCGTTTGATCCGCGGGATGTAGATATCGTTTCGAAACCAATGGTTATCAGTAATATGGTAGACCAGTTAAAATATGGTGACATTATTCTGGATCCTGATTTCCAGAGAAGTCCAGATCTGTGGGATGCTGTTAAACAGAGCCGCCTGATCGAATCCCTGATTATCAACATACCGCTTCCCACTTTCTATTTTGAACTGTGTGGGGATGATAAGTACGTCGTGGTCGACGGATTGCAGCGCTTGTATGCGATGAAGCAGTTTATGGCGTTAGAAAAGACGGACAAGAACCGTCTTCGGCTAAAAGGGTTAGAATATCTCCGTGATTTCGATGGGTGTCTGTTCGAGGAACTTCCGCCTAAAATTCAAAGAAGGATTAAGTCGCAGGATGTTATGGCGTATATCATACGCCCGGAAACTCCGGAAAATGTGAAAACAAGCATTTTTACAAGGATTAATACAGGAGGGTTGATGCTCGAACCGGCGGAAATAAGAAATTCAGTTTACAGGGGACAGGCTGCAGAATTACTGAAAGAACTGGCACACGGTGAAGCATTTGTGAAAGCGACCCGCCATAAAATTCCTTCTTCGAGGATGTTGGACCGTGAGTTTGTCAACCGTTTTCTCGCCTTTTATCTGCTTGGCGTCAATCAATATAATGGAAATCTGGAAGAATTTATGAATGCTGTGATGAGTATATTGAAATGTGCGGAAAAGGATGTACTCGACCATTGCCGGACAGACTTTACGAGGTCTATGGTATGTGCGAAGGAGCTGTTCGGGGATTATGCGTTTCGGCGGAAGAGGACCAACGGTACATATGCAGCCCTTAACAGACCGTTATTTGAAGCTGTTTCTGTTAATTTGGCGAAATTGAAAGAGGAAGAATGTCAGATTTTACAGAAGAAAAAGGAGCTAGTGAACGCGAAATACGACGAATTGTTTGAAAATACAGAGTTCGTCACAGCGATTTCGGATGGTACGGCGAAGATTGTAAATGTTAGAATAAGACATAAAATGATCCGAGATATGTTTAGGAGAATAATAGAAAATGATTAGATATGTTCAAATAGAAAATTTTAAATCATTGAAGAAGTTTTCCATGCCGCTTGAAAATTTAAACTTATTGTTTGGCATGAATGGGATGGGAAAATCATCGGTGATTCAGTCCTTCCTGTTGCTTCGACAGAGTTTTTGGGAAAATCATCAGTCAAATTTGGATTATCTTTACACGAATGGGGAACTTACCAGGCTTGGAACAGCAAAAGATGTATTATGTCAAAATGCAGAGGCCGAACGAATACGGTTTTATGTACAGTACTCGGAGAGTCTTTGTTATGATTTCCTGTATGAAGCCGGGGATTCAAAAAATGACCAGTTGAAGCGCTTCCAGTCAGTAAATGGCGAAACATACGAAACGTCGTTATTTACAAATGAATTTATATATTTAGGAGCAGAACATCTTGGTCCGCGAAAACAATACAGTACCGAGAACTGGAAAAAAGACGGAGTGAGCAAACTCGGTGTTTTTGGAGAATTTGTCGTTCCGTTTTTGGCGGTGGAAGGTGAAACCATCCGGGTGCCGGAAAACATGTGCCTTGATACGGGAAAAACGAACCGGCTGATCGACCAGGTGTCTGCATGGATGTCTAAAATATCTCCCGGAATTAAGCTCTCCGCGGAATTGCTTCCTTTGATCGAGAAAGCGAAACTGAATATCAGTTACAGCGGTGGGACGCTGGCATTTGAGCCGTTTTTACCGGTGAACGTGGGATTTGGAATCTCATATGTCCTGCCTCTAATCGTAGATCTTTTGATCTCCAGTGAAAAGAGTCTGGTACTCATTGAAAATCCGGAGTCCCATCTTCATCCAAAAGGGCAGACTGCTATGGCGGAACTGATTGCCCTGGCAGCAGAAAATGGATGTCAGATCCTCTGTGAATCTCATAGCGACCATATCATCAATGGAATCCGGGTGGCTGTCAGGCAGGGATTGATCGATCACCAAAAGCTGATGGTATCATATTTCAGTAAGAACGAACAACAAGAAACTGTGGCGGAGCATATTGAGGTAGATAAAAAGGGAGCATTAAGTGAATATCCAGCTGGTTTACTTGATGAATGGGGAATCCTGATGTCAGAGCTGATCTAGTGGAGGATACGTGGTGGAGATATACTTTAATGAGCTGTCGATCACAGATAAAAGTTCGATAAGCTACGAAGCAGTACAAATCATGGCAGGCATATACAGGGAACTAAAAAAATATGGAATAACGACCTGCCGGATCAGTGAGGAAGACAGTAATAAGATGTTTTATCTGATTCAGGAACTGCCGAATGCGAATACGATTCAAAATTTCTTTTTTTCATTTTTTAAGTCGCCATATGAATCGGATGAGGTAGAGAAAAATCAGGAGGAGTACTGTGAGCATTCCTGGTTTTACAAGGAAAAAGAGTGTTTCGGTCTGGCAATCGCATTTATCTTGGATTCTCTTTGTTACAGCATATTTGACCAGACGTGGAATGACACTTACATCACGATCAGGAAAGATTCCCAGCCGGTAGAAGTAAAACATGTCTGCACGGAACAGCATGTCGGATTCCATATGAAAAGCTTGTTGGGAGATTCTGAGATTGAGTTGGTTACATGTGGCACTTCTGCAAAAGACAAGAAAATCGTACTTCGGGATGACCACGGAAAAGATAAATTACTGGAGTTTTCGAATAAACTGGTACATAGTCCGTATGTGGTCGGCGTGATCAATTCCCTTCCGTTTCAATCACATAATAGGAAATTCATCAGCAAAATAAAGGAAAACGGACTGATCAATATAGTATTGCCGTGGACGGACAAGGGACTGGGACTTGTTGTGCAGACGACGGGGAGAACGAGAGAGGAAACGGAAAAGATAGCAGATTTATTGCAGGAAAAATATGGTTACCGATAGCAATATGAGCAACTACGAAAGCACAGGGGGGCCGGATCATATGAAAAAAAGATACATACAGCTTTTCGTTATCATTTGCTGCTGTTTTTTTCTCACCGCCTGCAGTGAAGGAACGGAGGAAGCGGCGGACCGCGCGGCTGACGGGGTATCAGGGAGTACTGTAACCGGCGTCGTTACCAGCGCTGCCGTATCAGGCACATCCGTATCAGACACATCCGTTTCGCTCGAAAAGATTCCGATGGAAATGAGTGTGTCAGGGAGAGAGGATGAAGAAGCAGCGGTTACTTTCTTTGTAAAAGAGCGGACGGAAGAAGGATATCGTGCCAGGGTCAGGGTGGAAGGATGGTATGCTGCTCACCCGGAATGGGAACTCTGTCTTGGACTGGAAGATGAGATCACGGAAATCAAAGGGGCAGAGATCGCATCGAGAGAGGGAAATCTCTATACGATTCAGGGGACGTTGACGGAGACCATATTCGGAGATATAGACGATGAAGATTATTTAATCTGGTTTGACATAGCGGTGGCTTGTCCGGACGGCGCACACGAACCCGGGATCTGTTACTGGAAAAGAGAATTTGAAAGTTGTCCGCTGCCGGACAAGGATTATAAAGTGGAGGAATTAAAACGAGAGATAAAGGGGCGGAAGGTACGTTTAAAACTGCGGCTTACAAACTGTTCCGGAAAGAGGATGGATCGCTGGACTCTCGGGTTTATTACCACGTTTGACATCAAGTCAATAAGCGGGGCGGAGATCTGTTTTCAATATGAATGGGAGGAAGGGGATTACAGTCTTTGCGGGGAAAAGGGAAACCGTTCGTTGGAGAAGGGAGAGTCCATCGACATTACAATGACAGGGAAATGTTATGATAAAGGTGAGTCTGCGTGGTACAGGGCGACTGAAGTAGAGACCGCGAAGGAAACGGAGGTAGACTGGGGAAGATACGGACAGGCATGCAGGGCGAAATACGGAAAAGCGGATAAGTATCTGGTGGCGGATTCTGTCAGAGGTGTTGATCTGTTTTTCGTATTTGATAAAAAGAGAAAGGACAGTTACACCGCTACGGTGGAGATGACAAATATTCTGAGAGAGCGGGATGTGGACCCACAAAGAGAAAGGGAACCCGGGGCCGATGAGAAAACGATGCTTGAAATAGCGGGCCAGGCCGGAGTCGATGAGAAAACGATACTTGAAATAGCGGACTGGGTCGAGCTTGATGAGAAAACCATGCTCGAAATAGCGGACTGGGAAATCTGTCTAGAGTGTGAGGATACGATCGAGGAAATCGAGGGGGCAGAGATTGTTTCGCATGAAGGAAAAAATTATTATATACGCGCGGCGGACAAAGATAAGTGGATTTCCAAGTTTGGCATGGAGACGTTCCAGGTGAACGTATCGTATCAGGGGAAGATTCACCAGTTAGGAAAGGCGTATTTGACGAAAGTAAGATACCGGGGGGAGAACATTTCCTCCGGGGAAAAGCAGCAGGAACTTGTCATGCCGGAAAATAGTTCTTTATATGCGTCTGGATTGATATGGTATACATATAAGCAAATGTATGGCACGTATCGATATGATTCCGATTATTTCGATAGCGCAAGAGAGTATAAGGCATATAAGGAACGTGTGAAGTGGGGAAAGAAGATGGGAAGGTGACATATTTTTTGCACCGCAAGAGAGGAAGGTCAGACGTTATGAAAAAGGGAAACATACAGCTTTTCGCCATCATTTGCTGCTGCTTTTTTCTCACCGCCTGCGGGAACGGGGCGGAGGAAGCGGCGGAACGCGCGGCCGCCAGAGGATCAGGGGGTAACGCAACCGGCGCCGTTACCAGCGCCGCTGTGTCAGGCGCATCCGTTTCGCCGGTGGAGATACCGGATCGGTGGAAGGCGAAAGGGTATCTGGTGGATGTTACCTTTCGCATAAAAGAGAGAACGAAACAGGGCTATCGCGCCACGGTACAGGCGGGATATGGGGATAGCGGCGGCGAGGATGATTACCCGAACTGGGAACTCTGCCTTGAAATGGAAGATGAGATCACGGACATAGTCGGGGCGGAAATCGAATCGAGGGAAGGGAATCTCTACACGATCCGGGGGACGGGAGAAAACCGGGATTTTTACGAAGGCGAGGATGATATAAGGTTTGACGTAGAAGTGGCGTGTCCGAACGGCGCGCATGAACCCGGTATCTGTTACTGGAAAAGCGAATTGCACGATGTTTCCGAAAAGGATTATAAGGCAGAGCCGCTGGAACTGGAGAGACAGGGAACGGTAGTGAGCGGAAAACTGCGGCTCATAAACCGTTCAGGGGAGAGTATCGATCACTGGTCTTTCCGGATCAGTTCAAATTTTCAGATCAAATCAGTAAATGGGGCGAGGATCTGTTATGAAGACGGATGGGAGGATGAAGACGGCGAGTTGTGGGACTACTGCTTTTGCGGGGAAGGAGAAGACCTTTCACTGGAGAAGGGGACTTCGGTCGAGATTTCGGTTACGGGGGAATGTAAGAAAGGGAAGCCTTCATGGGACATGGGAATAGTGACCGCGGGAAAGGATACGAAGATAAACTGGGGGGACATAGAACAGGATTATGGGGCGCAGTATGGGAAGATCGACAAGTATCTCGTGGCAGACTCGGCCAAAGGCGTTGATCTGTTTCTGGTATTTGATCAAAAGGAAAATGACGGTTACACAGCGACGGCGGAGCTGACAAATATATTGTCCGAAGGAGATGTCCGTGCCGGGGGAGATCTGGAAACGATGCTCGAAATATCTGACTGGGAAATCTGTCTGGAATGCGAAGATACGATCCGGGAGATTGAAGGCGCCGAGATCGTTTCGCGCGAGGGAAATAAGTACTATATACGCGCGGCAGACAGAGACAAGTGGATTTTCGGATTTGGCATGGAGACGTTTCAGGTGAACGTATCGTGCCAGGGGCAGATCCACCATCTGGGAAACGTGTATCTGACGAAAGTGCGGTATCGCGGGGAAGAGATCTCATCCGGGAAGAAACAGCAGGAACTGGACATTCAGGAAAAAGACTTTTCCCGGGCGTCTGGTCCGGCGTGGCTTACATATCAGGATCTGTATGAAGAAGGAGGACCCCGGAAATTGATATATGACGCGGATGATTTCGAGACCGCGCAGGAGTATGAGGCATATAAGGAACGCGTAAAATGGGGAAAAGAGATGGGAAGGTGACATAATTTTGCACCGGCAAGAGAGGAAGGTAACATATGCTGCAACATATCAATTCAATACTGACATCCGTGAACGATTTTATATGGGGAGCCCCCCTTATGGTCCTCATCCTGTCCGGCGGGATCTACCTGACGAGCCGGCTCGGCCTGCTGCAATTGCGGAAACTGCCGCTGGCCCTGAAGTGGATGGTGAAAAATGAAGAGGACGGGGAAGGGGAGGTGACATCCTTTGCGGCGCTGTGTACCGCGTTATCCGCCACGATCGGTACGGGAAATATCGTCGGCGTGGCGACGGCGATCTGTGCCGGCGGGCCGGGAGCGCTGTTTTGGATGCTGGTCGCCGCCTTTTTCGGAATGGCGACAAAATATGCGGAAGGACTGCTGGCGGTGAAATACCGGACGGTGGACGTCGAGGGACACGCGCTCGGCGGGCCGTTTTATTACATAGAACTGGGAATGGGAAAGAAGTGGAAATTTCTGGCCAGAATGTTCGCGTTTTTCGGGGCGTGCGTCGGATTGTTCGGGATCGGTACGTTTACACAGGTAAACGGGATCGCTTCCGCGGTCCAGCACTTTTTTGATCCGGATAACCGGTTTCAGGTGGAGATCCCTTTTCTGGGCGCGAGTTATTCCTGGACGGTAGTCGTTGCCTCCCTTGTGCTGACTGTGTGCGTGGCGCTCGTGATCATCGGGGGGATCAGGCGGATCGCCAGCGTTTCCCAGGTCGTGGTGCCGGCGATGGCAGTTACCTACGTCCTGATCTGTCTGGTGCTCATCCTCTGTCATATCGAACAGATCCCGGCCGCTGTGGCACAGATCGTCAGGGGAGCGTTCCAGCCGTCGGCGGTGACTGGCGGTGTCGTGGGCAGCATGTTTATGGCGATGCAGAAAGGTGTGGCGAGGGGGATCTTTTCCAATGAGGCAGGGCTCGGTTCGGCGCCGATCGCCGCGGCGGCAGCGAGGACGAAAGAGCCGGTCAGGCAGGGGCTTGTATCCATGACGGGCACCTTTATTGACACGATCGTTATCTGTACGATGACCGGACTGGCGATCGTACTGACAGGAGCGTGGCAGGTGACGGGGATTGAGGGCGTGCAGGTAACGACCCGCGCATTTCAGAACGGACTCCCGCTTCCGGGACAGGTCTCGGCGTTTATCCTCATGATGTGTCTGGTATTTTTTGCCTTTACGACGATCCTCGGATGGGATTACTATTCCGAGCGCTGTCTCGAGTATCTCACGGGAAGCCGGAAGGTCGTAAAAATATACCGCTGGCTGTACATAGCTGCTGTATTTGCCGGGCCGTATATGACGGTGGCGGCCGTTTGGACGATCGCCGATATTTTTAACGGGCTGATGGCGCTGCCGAACATGATCGCTATCTTTGCCCTAGCAGGAGTTGTGGCAAAGGAAACCAAAACTTTTTTCGGGAAAAAGAATGCTAAGAAATAAAATTTTCTTCTAAACTATTTACATATATAATCCGATATATAAAGCAAGACTGTTTGTGCGAAAGGAGGCAGACATGGGAGAACTAACACCGAGTGAAAACGAATGGGTGATCATGGAGGTGCTTTGGGAGAGCGAAACTCCGCTGACGGCATCTCAGATCATAGAAAAGCTTAAGGGTATTAAGGAAGTCAGTCCGAAGACGATCCGGGTGCTCATCAACCGGCTTCTGAAAAAAGGGATCATCGACTACACGGTAGACGCGCATGATTCCCGGGTATACCATTATTTTTCCGTCAAGAGCAGGGAAGCATGTCTGGATGAAAAGAGCGCTCGTTTTGTAAACAGTTATTTTAAGGGAAATCCGCTCGGGATGGTGGCGGCGCTTGTGGAGAACAGGCGGTTTTCCGACGAGCAGATTGACGAACTGATCCAAATATTGAAGGATGCCAGATGATTGTTGACGGCGGGTATCATTTGGAGGTGTATTCGCATGATCTGGAATAGAGTGTGTCAGTATGTGGAATACGCGGGCGGGTATTTCATGCTGAAACTGGCGCGGACGCTCCTGCTTTCTCTGTTTCTGATGCTCCTGCTTCTGCTGTTGCGGAACGTGTGGGATATGTTCGGCAGAACGAGGAATGCGGCGGGGCGTCTGTATGGGAAGGCCTGTATGTGGCTCGTGCTGCTGCCGGTTCCGTTTCTCGGAGGGTTGAAGCTTTCCTTTGAACATTTTCATATAAGGAACCGTCTGTATGCCGTAATGTATGAGTGTATTGCCAAGTATCCGATCGTGCCGATGCTCTATTTTTCCGGCATGGCCATTGTGGCGCTCATCCTCTTTATCCGGAAACACAGGCTCCGCGCGTGGGTGAGGCGGCTTCCGCTGTACCAGGGGCCTTTGCCGGATGGCTGCGGGAGGAGGTTTCGGCCGGATGTTCGCATCCGGACAACGACGCAGTTCATCACGCCGTTTACAACGGGGGTCTTCCGGCCGGTCATCGTACTGCCGGAGTATATGTTTGAACAGTTTGACGGGCAGGAACTCAGGGCGGTGCTTGCGCATGAGTACTGCCATATCCGGCGGAGGCATCTTCTCGTGTATGTGATATTGGATCTGTTGCGGATCCTGTGGTATATCAATCCCCTCTCGCATGTCTGCGTGCGGATCGTAAAAAATGATCTGGAGCTGATCTGCGATCATGAAGTGATCCAGAAACACGGTTATGATCCGGAACATTATGGCATGACGCTGCTGAAATCCATCGCGTTTGTTGAGAAGGAACCGGAGGGAGTGCCCGCTTTTTTCCGTGAAACTTCATTTTCAGTCATGAAAAAACGGATGAGGGCGATCGCGCGTTACCGGGCGTATCCGAAACGTCAGATGCGGATGCTCTATGTATGTTCCGGCATCGTCCTGATCGTTCTTTCGGTGGCTGGCTGTATGGCTTCCTATCCCGCGTATACGCCGTTTGGGGGTTATGCCCTCTACAGCATGGATGGCACGAAGAGAATCATCGGGGAAAATGAGGCGTTCAATGCGGCGGTCGAGGAGAGTGACGCCGGCTTGATCGTGGATAACCGGAAGGTTAAGGAACTTCTCGAGGACGCCGAAATATATAATGATAAGGGGGAGTACTGGATTTATTACGGTGGATATATGAAAATGCCGGGAATCGGCGGTGGCGGCGATCTGTTGTATTATAGTACGGAAAGTGTGCCGGAGGGTAAGTCGCTGCTGCCTTACAACGAAACGGACCGCTGGTCCGATTGTCTTGAATGGGTGCTTCAGCATATGTAACAGAAAGGAACGGTGATAAGTATGGCACTTACGATACATGCAGGGAAGAGTGCAAACGGATTATTTGTAACAAATGAACATGCGGCGGCGAGATGCGCGGCTGAGAAAGCGCAGGGTGAGGGGAAGAGATCCTCAATCTTCGCGGGTGACCTGGGAGTCGGGCCGGATAAGATCCAGCTCAAACGCCAGCAGGCGCAGAAGCAGGCGATGAAAATCGTCGGCGACACGTTCGCGGCTGAGAAAGAGATTGATCAGAGCCTGACGGATATGGCAGACCGTCTTGATGCGTTGCAGAAAGAGGGGGATGAATACCATAAGGAGCTGGACCGGATCGCGGAAAACAGAAATGAACTGCAGGAAAATTACGGCGTTACGGAAGACAGTGACGAACATGCTGATCTGGAACTTTTGCGAAAAGAAAGAAAAGCAAATGAGCCGGGGTCAAATGTGACACTTGACTATGAAGAGACAAAACGGCTGGAGAAGATCCATGAGAAAGGACTGACCGGTTATCAGACCGATATGCTCGAACTGGACGATCAGCAGGCCGTAAAGGAGAAAAATCTCTCTGAGACCGAGTCGCAGATCCAGAGTATCCGCGCGTCGCTGAACGATACCGCCATTGAACGGCTGAAATCAAATCCGATGTTAGAGGCCCAGAAAGAGGCGGATAAGCTCATGGAAGCTGCCAATAAGGAAATTATCGGCGACCTTATGAACGAGAGCAAAGAGCACATCGAAGAGAAGATGGCAGAAGAGAAAGAAAAAGCGGAGAAGATTGCCGAGGAAAAAGAAGAGCAGGAAGAGAAGGAAGAGGCCGCAGAGGAGCGCAAGGCCGAGATGGAACAGTTCATCGAGGGCACGAAGCAGCAGGCCGAGGCGAAGAAGGAAGAACTTCCGAGCGAGAAGGATCAGGAGACGATGGCATCTTACAATGATCCGAACAATCAGGAAACGGAGGCGGCAAAGGAGATCGCGGAAATTCTGGATGAACTGAAACTGATCCAGGATGATATCAAAGGCGCCGCTGTAGATGCTAATCTGTAGAAAGGAGGTGACAGATATGGCATTCAATTTTGGAGGATACGGGATGTCCGGACTCTTTGGCAGGAACTCGTATGGCAGCGGTTTTTACGGTTCATTTGGCAATTATGCCAGCATTCGGAGTGGTACGTACAAAAAACTCCTGAATTCATATTATTCGAAAACAAAACCCAGTCAGACGACGACATCCGACAAGAAGACGGACGTGTGGAATCAGCGGTATTCGTACACCAATCCGGCCCTGACTTCCGTGAAAAAGGAAGCCGATGAGCTGACGGCATCCGCACGGGCGCTGACTGCGCAGGGAAGTAACTCTCTCTTCAAGGAGAAGTACACGACTACGACCGACGCGGAGACAGGCGTAAAGACCACAACAAAAGGATACGACCGGGATGCGATCGAAAAAGCGGTAAATTCTTTTGTGTCGGAATATAATTCCGCTGTGAAGGCCGGCCGTGATTCCACGAATTCAAATGTGGCGAGAAATACCGCCTACATGACGCAGCAAACAGGTATTTACGCAAGGAGTCTTTCTGATGTCGGCATTTCGATCGAGAAAGACAATACGCTCTCAGTCGATACCGACAAGCTGAAGAGCGCGAACATTGACACGCTCAAGAGAGTGTTCAACGGAGCTACGTCTTTTGCCGCCCAGACGGCAAACCGTTCCGGAAGTATCAGTCAGGCCGCTTCCCGGGCTGCATCAACAGCGTCTACCTACAACCGCACCGGGAATTACAATAATTTCTATAACAATTATTACAGTGCTTACAACTGGTATTTCTGATGGAAGTAATATTGTGCTTTTACATATTGTGAAGAGAAGAAAACAGGACTTGCGGAGTGATCTGCGCGTCCTGTTTTTTCCTGTTGTGAGAGAAATTTTGCTTAACCGGAATCTTTCGTTCTATCAGGGAACCTCGCCGTTTTTTATGAAAACTGCTCCAACTGTTCGGCATAGGTCTCCCATGCTTCCATCGCACGCTCTAATTCACGCTCGAGCTGTTCTTTTTCTTTCGCGAGTTCCGTCAGTTTTCCGACATCGGTCGCGTACTCGGGAAGGTTCATCGTATCATCGATGAGAGAGAGTCTCTGTTCGATCGTATGTATTTCTTCTTCGGTTTTATTATAGTTATTCTCGATTTTACGTCGTTTTGCCTCCCGCTCTTTCTGTTCCTTCCAGTCTGTTTTGGCTTCGGATTGCGTTTTGGTTCCAGATGAGCCGGAAACCTGCGGCTTCAGGTGGAGCTGTTCCACCGTTTCCTTTTTCTCCAAATACCAGGCGTAATCGCCGTCGTAGGAGAGAAGCGCGTTTCCCGTCAGGTCGAGTATTTTGGTTGCCGTTTTCTGGATGAAATACCGGTCGTGCGACACGAAGAGGACGGTGCCGGTATAGTTGTTCAACGCCTCTTCTAAGATCTCCTTGGATTCGATATCGAGGTGGTTCGTCGGCTCGTCCAAAAGAAGGAGGTTGGCCTTGGAGAGCATCAGCTTGGCCAGGGAGACGCGCCCTTTCTCGCCTCCGCTGAGCAGGGAGATCTTTTTGTATACGTCGTCTCCGGTGAAGAGAAAGGCCGCCAGTACGTTTCGGATCTTTGTGTTGTTCAGGTCCGGGTAATCGTCGTGGATCTCATCAAAAATGGTCTTGTCGTCATGGAGCACGTTATGTTCCTGATCATAGTACCCGATTTCCACATTTGTCCCAAATCTCGCGCTTCCCCGGTCCGGCGGCAGTTCCTGGCACAGTATTTTTAGGAGTGTCGTTTTTCCCGTTCCGTTTTTCCCGATGATCGCGGCGCGCTGCCCCCGCCGGAGATCAAAGGAGACATGTTCAAATAAATGATTTTCGCCAAAGGATTTGGCAAAGTCCTCGACAAAGAGGACGTCATGGCCGCTCACTTTCTCCGGTGAGAGTTCAAAATGTATCGTCCGTCCCTGTTCGGCAGGTTTCTCGACCGGCGTCATTTTCTCCAGCATTTTTTCCCGGCTCTCCGCCCGTTTGATGGACTTTTCCCGGTTAAAGGAGCGCAGTTTTTCGATCACGGCTTCCTGATGCTTTACCGTCCGCTCATAGTTTTCATACTGTTTGCGCAGATTGTTCCGCAGCTGCTCTTTCTTCTTCGCGTAATCGCTGTAGTTGCCGGAAAATACGGTGATCGTTCCGTGGTCGATCTCAATGACTTTTTCCGCGATCCGGTCGAGGAAATAGCGGTCGTGCGAGACGATGAGAACGCTGCCCTTATAGTTTGCCAGATAGTTTTCCAGCCATTCGATCGATGAGAGGTCGAGGTGGTTTGTCGGCTCGTCCAGGATGAGAAGATCCGGCTCGAGCAGCAGCAGCTTTCCCAGCGCGACACGGGTTTTCTGTCCGCCGGACAGCGTGTTGATGCACTGGTCCACGTCGGCGCCGTCGAAGCCGAGTCCGTTTATGATGCCCATGATCTGGCTTTTGCAGGCGTAACCGTCCCGGGCTTCAAATTCGGTTTGCAGACGGTGGTATTTTTCGAGCAGCGCTTCCAGTTCGTCCCCAGACGCCTGCGGCATCTGCTGCTCCAGGGCGCGGATGCTGCGGTCGAGTTCCACGATGTCTTTTTTGACTTCCAAAAGTTCTTCATATATGCTGTTTTCTGAATGATAACCCTGCTGCTGGGGAAGGTAGCCGATCGTTTTGTCCTTGGCGGTCGTGATCTCGCCGCCGTCCGCGGCCAGCTCCCCCACGATAATGCGGAGCAGCGTCGTCTTTCCGGTGCCGTTGCTGCCCACGAGGGCGGCCCGTTCGCCGTCGTTGATGTGGAACGTGGCATCAGAAAAAATGACCTGGTCATTGAATGATTTATCTATGTGGCTGCATGCGAGTACCATGATGTTTCCTCCATTTTCATAAAGCTGTACAGAATTTATTTTAGCACAAAAATGTGATTTTTACATCTTTTTATTGGAAGAAAATTTTTCAAAGGTATTTGATAAAAAGTTGACATTTTATCATAATAAGTGTATCATATAACTTAACTACAGATATAAAATATCATCAGATTATAGAAAGTGGTGCAAAGAATGGCTAAAAAGAAAAGTTTTTTAACAGGAAGCGAAGAGGAACTTATGGAACTATTCTGGAACAGGAAGGAGCCTATGACCAGTGTCGAGATCTTGAAGGTTGATACAGATCATTCCTGGAATGACAGCTACATCCATATTATGATACGTTCGCTTTTGAAAAAAGGGATGATAGAGGTGTGTGGTGTTGTCCAGTACGGAACACAGTATGCAAGGCAGTTTGTTCCGTCAATGGCGAAAGAAGAATACGCAGCAAAACTTATAATATCAAAGGGGCTGGGTAAAGGATCCATGGCAAAAGTTGCGGCAGCTATGGTAAAAGAAGCAGATGGTGAGATCAAGAGCGATGTGATTGAAGAACTGGAGAAAATAATAGAGGAATTAAAAGAAAAGGACGAAAAAGACGAAAAGGAGATATAAAATGCAGGTTACGCTTTTTTCATTCTTTATATCTGTTGTTTGGAGCAGTATTCTGATTGTTATTATTTATCTGTTCCGTAAAATGCGGTTTTTGATCTGCCAGTTTGGAGTTATGAGCTTGGTTTTGCTTTATCTTTTTTGTGCCATACGGATGGCGGTGCCATTGGATTTCACATTTACAAAAGGAATTTCCCTTGAGGGGATGTTCAGTGGGATCTATGAGCGTGTGGTGATCGAAAAGATTGGAATGACGGACATATCCGTGCTTTCGATACTGTTTTATCTTTGGATCGCAGGATCCTCTGTGTTGCTGGTTCGATTTATGTACCAGTACCATATAGTAATGAAGGAGATCTCTACCTATCCCATACGGCAGGATGAACAGTGTCAAAGAGTTTTTGCGGAGGTTGTCAGTGACAGTAAAAAGCAGAGAAAGATCAACATACGATACAGCGGAAAAGTAAATACTCCCAGAGGTCTGGGCATTTTTGACAGGTCAATCGTTCTGCCGGATGAGGCTTATGCGGACAAAGAGTTATATTGTATCTTAAAGCATGAGTACACACATTTCCTAAACAGTGATCTTTTGGTCAAAATGCTCATACATATTTTTTGCTGCATATTCTGGTGGAATCCGATCGTATATTTTCTCGAGAAGGATGTAAGCCAGTCATTGGAAATAAAATGTGACCTTTGTGTGACGGAACAAATGGATAACAGGGAAAAAGCGGATTATCTGGCAACAATCCTCTCGATACTGAAAAAAGCAGATACTGCTGGGAGAACAATGGTTCTGTACAGTACGGCACAACTGGTTTCGAAAGATCATGAGACGGAGATTGTGGAACGTTTTAGGATCGTGTCAGGGAACCATTCGCTTCGACGGGGCAGTAAGATCCTGCCGGCTATAGGTATTGCTGCATTTTTTGTGGTGTTTCTTTTTTCGTATTCGTTTGTCCTGCAGCCATGTTATGAAGCGCCGGTGGAGGAGATTGAGGCGGAACCGGATGCAAAGGAGCTAAGGCCGGATAATACGTATATTTTAAAGGGAAAAGATGGCATTTATACCATTGTCCTACCGAGCGGGACAAGACAGGATATAGATGAGAAGTCTGCAACTGAAATGGAAAAACAGGGAATTAACATTGTAAAGGAGGATGACTGAAATGAAGAAACTACTTGTAATCGGAATGTGTTCTGTAATGGTGCTGGCAGCCGGAGGTGTTGATGCGTCAGCAGCCAGCATAGAGAGTTCAGAGGTGATTGACTACCGGAATGAACACTCTGTCGGGGTGATGAGCACGGATGTTATCGTGTATAAGTTCCGGGAATATAAGCACCGTGCCCAGTACCGCAGATGGAATGCCACACGAAAACGCTGGGTTGATCCACGCTGGATCAATCTGTGAGGGAGAGCAGGAGCGGCAGAGACGAAGACATGTTAGCGTGAAGTACGAAGGAGAGTGAGGCGGATGAAAAGATACCATATCGTTTATGTTGTGATCTATCTAACCATATGAAAATGGTTCACAGACGAAGGAACTGAAGACTTCGAGTTTTTTGAAGGGAGGTGAGGGAATGTATCAGGAGAGGTCTGTTTACAGAGGGTCCATTGTAAAATGCGTTCTTTTCTTATGGTAGTGATATACCGAAAAGAACGCACAATTATGAAGCGTAATAATTGTAACATACAAATACGAAAATAACAAGTAATTGGAGGAATTACGATGAGATATTTTAAGAAAATCAGTGCGTTAGCAATAGCTACAGCACTTACAGTCACGCTGGTTACCCCAGGAAAAGAGGCAGCTGCTCTGACAAAAACGCAATACGGCTTGACTTTGTCGGGTGACAGCAGTTTGTCTAAAAATTCAGGTTCGGCATGGGGATCTGTCAGTCCTAAGTCATATCTTAGTATTCAGTCCACATACAAATACAAAACGGCTTCAGGAAAGATAAAAACAGTAAATACTGATCGAACAGGGGCAGGGGGATCAACTGGTGCCTCTTGGAGTTATACACTGTCAGGTGATAATAAATCGTATAAGCTCACTACCAAATGGATTGGTATTTACCAAAATAATCCAGAAGTAACGATGGAACAGATTCAAAAAGTGTAATTCTTGATGAGACAAAGGCGGGTGATTAAGATGTGTAAGCGTTTTTATACAGTTATCCATAGTGTTCTTGTTCTTTCAACGGCAGCAGTACTTTTATTAACTGCGTGTTCTGGCAGGGAGACGGACGGGGAAACTGTAGTGTCACCGGCTGCTGTAACGGATTCCAAACAGGGGGATCCGTTACAGCTCGTATGGCTGACACAGGAAGATTGGGCAGGGGACTGTATGGCGGAAAGCAGGCTGGGGGCTGTGAATCAAAGGATTCACGAACTGGGTTACGACTTTGAAGTGGTGTTTGAGGGAATCAATGATGATACATATGATAATTATCAGCAGGGAATAACAAAAGCGAAAGAAAAAGGAAGGGGAGACCTTATGTGGACCGGATACGGCGACGGGGACAATCCTGATGCAGAGGGTACGTATTATCGCCACATTCGGCTGGGAAACCTTCTTCCCTTAGACGACTGGCTGCAGACGGATATGGGAAAAACACTGGAGGAAAAGTACAGTACATTTGATTGGGAAAGAGTTACTTATAAAAAACAGATTTACGGGGTGTCCAATACACGCGAACCGGGAGCCTTTTTTGACTTGGTTTTAACAGGGGATCAGATGCAGGAAGGAGCGGGTGTTTTAAAAGGGAAAGCAGATATAACGCTAGATGAACTGTGTGAGTGGATGGAAGAGTACAGGAAAGATCCGGAGCATAAGTTTTATCTTAATTGGAGGTATGGACTCAGCGATGAATGGTATGAGAGTTTTTGCAGAATCGGGTATATCAGGTTGTGTGATGGCGTGTATATGACATCGGAAGGGAACGTGGTAAATGTGTGGGAAAGGGAGGAAGTCTGCAGGTTTTGGACTTGTTTGGCTAAAATGGAACAGATGGGGCAGCTCGAATGTGATGACAGTGATGGATTAGGGGAGGTGCAGGAAGGAAAATATCCGGCAGCATTTGTTACTATGAGAAGTGAAATAACAGATGGTTCCTATTTGTATCAGGAGGACGGGAGCAGAGTTCCGGCAGAAAGCCATTTTGTCGCGGCAGCTTATTTGAACCATATGGAAAATAGTGTCCACGGGGTGACATCATGGAGCCGGCATCCTGAGGAGGCCATGCAGCTTCTGACGTTAGTCAACACAGATGAAACGCTGGCAAATCTGCTTTGTTTCGGAAGAGAAGGAACGGATTATGAGAAAAAGGAGGGGAAAGTTTTTACATATTCTCCGTACGAGTACTGTCCGGCAAATCCGAGAATCACATATCCCGATATTAGCGAGGTAAATCCGGAAGAGGGGAAGGAAGCGTACTACAAAAAGGCAAATGAGAGATATAGTTTTTCCCCAGCGGAGGGTTTTGTGCCAGATTTAAAAAAGGCGGGTGCAGATCCCCATGTACTGCAGAAGGTGGAACTTTTTTACAAAAAGCTGTTGAAAGAGGGCGGGGATCCGGAGCAGATGATACGGAATTTTCAAAAAGAACTGCGGGATAAAAAATATGGAGAGGTTTTGGAGAAAATCCAACGCCAGTATGATAAATGGAAGAAAGGAAAGAAGCATGAGGATTAGAGTTTGTTTTGTGATTCTGGCGTTTTTGTTTGTACTAACAGGATGTGAAAATGGGAGTAGTCCGATGGAAAAACCGGATCATAAAGAAAGTTACCTGGGGATGGGCGGAGAGTCGATGACAGGTCAGATCAGTGTATATGTAGGTGAAGATAAGCTTCTGCATATGTATGATCCGGTGCAGAAGGAGAATATCGTGCTGTGCAGCAAAGCTGATTGTGTACATGAACCCTATGATGAGACTGCCAACCCCGACCCTGCCTGCGATGCGGCACTGAACCGTGAACTGTTTGTTACCTGTGTTCCGGTAATCTCCGGTAAATATATCTATCTGTTCGGTGAGGCAGATCTGTCCCGGGGGGTCGTTTACCGGGAAAATCTCGACGGGAGCGCGCGTACCCGGTTGTATACGATAGATTATCAACTGGGTATGGGGAATTCTGTTTATGTGGAAAACCAGACAGCCTATGCAGAGGCGAAAATCCCTGTTGTGTCGGAGGACAATCTAGGCGGAGTGGGAACAAACAAAAGTCATGACCTGATATTGAAAATAGATCTGGAATCCGGTGTGACGGAGGAGATTTCCCCAATCAATGAGCAGGAATTCCAAAGTGTGAGATTCCTTGATAAAAAGGGGAGACAGTTTTATTTTTACTTTTCATGGCGTGTGCTCGGAAAAGAGGATAAAGATTACAGTACGGCATCGGAATATTATAAAATATACTGTTATGACATGGAAACACAAAAGACGGAACAGATTTTTGATGAAGTGGAATTGGCGGGATTGTCTCCTGTCGGTATGACGGATCGTGCACTTTGTGTGTTGGATACGAAGACAATGGAGGCGTTTGAGATCTCACTGGCAGACAAACAAAAGACGAAAGTATATGAGCCGTCCAGTGAAAAGGTGATGTATTTTGTATTTAAGGATCGGTGGATCGTGGGGGATATAGTGGCAGAACAATTTTCGTATCTGGATCAGGGGAAACTCGTTCTTCTTCCCGAAATTATCGGCTTCTATAATATGATGGGGGATTACGTGGAGTATTCCCTGCAGGATGGATCGCATCAGGCGGTATACGGGGATTCGTTCTTTACAGATGACAGAGAGGTTATTCTGGAGAGGGGTGAGTCAGATGGAACTTGAATGCAGAAATCTACGGAAAACATATGGTGGATTTACTGCCATTGAAGGGATCAACTATCGGTTTTCAGATGGTGTATATGGTCTGCTCGGCCCGAATGGGGCGGGAAAATCGACATGGATGAAGCTGCTGACAGCAAGTTTGAAGCCAACCGGAGGGACCATTTTATGGAATGGCACCCCGATCGACCGGTCAGGTCAGGAATATGTGGGAAAGATTGGGTATGTACCGCAAAACCAAAATCTGTTTCCCTATTTCACCGGCAGCAGGTTTTTGTATTATATGGCAACATTAAAAGGGATAAAAAAAGAACTGGCAGACCGGCAGATCCCGGATCTTTTGCAGCGTGTCAATCTGAAAGAGGCAGGAAGGAAGAAGATTGGTACTTATTCTGGCGGTATGAAACAGCGCCTGCTGACGGCACAGGCTTTTTTAGGAGAGCCGGAAGTGATCTACATGGACGAACCGACAGCTGGGCTTGACCCGAAAGAAAGAATCCGAATCCGTAACCTGATCGCGGAAATGGCGATCAATAAGATCGTGCTGATCGCGACTCATGTCGTGTCGGATGTGGAATATATTTCAAAAGAAATCCTGCTGATGAAGAGCGGAAATATAATCGGCTGTGGAGCGGCAGAAGATCTGGAAGATGAGATGGAGGGCATGGTGTATGAAAAAGAACTGGAAGCGTCAGAACTGGATGCTTTTGTGAAATGCCATCTCATCGGCGGTATGCGGAAAGAGGGACAGCGGATTTTGGTGCGGTTTTTGAGCGAGGAACAGGAGGAAGCGGCGGAACGGGTGCGGCCTACACTGGATGATGTGTATCTGCATCATTTCCAGGAGGAGGATTTATATGGTACGGAATGAGGGAGTAAAACTGCTGAAAAATCCTTATGCGTGGGGGATTTTATTTGTATGCGTCGTATTGAACCTTGTTTTTTTTCTATATGTGGATCAGGAAGTATATTCAGGGAAGGAGTACAGGGAAATGTGGCAGGCATATCTCTCCGGCGGGAACAGCAGCCAGGAAGAGATCCAGCGGGCGCGGGAGGAAAAGGAACAGAGCAGCGAAAATGGCATGGAGGCGAAAAAAGACCTTTATACACGCTATTTATATGAGTTGAACAGCGCGGCAACATATGGGGAATATCGGGAGGGGATTCTCACAAACGCAAAGAAAATGGTGCTGTTTTCCTCTTTTTCAGATGGAAGTTTCGCCAGAAAAAATGTTGATAAGACGGCTGGACATTTCGCGCAGATGGAGCCGGTGGAAATAACGGAAGCTCCCTCCCTTGGGGTGGAGAAATTTTTTTCTCCGGTAACGGCAGCGTTAGAACTGATTTTTCTCTTTTTGGCAGGGTATCTTTTGTTCATACAGGAGAATGAAAATGGGATCCGCAGTCTGCTCTATGTGACACGTTATGGAAAAACACGGCTGTTTCTAGCAAAAACAGGGGTGCATATTCTTTGTGCGGCTGCTGCGACACTCGTTATGTACGGCAGTAATTTTTTGATACTGAATGCGCAGTACGGGCTTGGAGACCTGAGCCGGAGCATCCAGTCTGTGCCGGAATACCGTTCCTGTGGAAATGTATTATCGGTGGGGGGATTTTTATTATTAGGAACAGCAGTTATTATGTATTTGTTGGCATCTTTGACGGTGGTGATCGGATTCCTTTGCGTATGGGGAAAACGGACGATATTTAGTGTGCTGCTGTTTTTCGGCTACGTGGCTGTAAGCGTGTTATGTTACATACAGATTCCGATCAATTCAGCGCTTGGGTGGCTGAAATATGTCAACCCTGTTTTCTGTCTGGATGTGGGCGAAGTTTTAGGGAAATATGTAAATCTGAATCTGTTTGGCAGTCCGGTTTCTTATCTGCCGGCAGTTATTTTCATTTATGCTGCCGCTGCGTGCGTGTGTTTTTTGCTGTCCTGGAGCAGATACTGCCGAATCGAGTCGGAGGAAAAAAGGAGGATTTCGTTTTGCAGGAAGAAACAGGGACGGGATCATGCAGCAGACAGTCACATGAACCTGTTTCGGTATGAAATGTTTAAGGTGAGAAAAGGCGGGCATGTAGGTATTGTGTTTGTGTTTTTTTTCGTGCTGTCAGTGCTTTTATCGTATCAGGACAGGCTGATCTTTGAGGATGAAGATGAGTATTACTATTATATTTATATGAGGGAACTTACGGGAAAACGAACTGAGGAAAAGAGTGCTTATCTTCGGGAAGAGCAGAATCGTTTTTCGGAATTAAAGAAGGAGCAGGAAAAATGGCTGAATGAAGGAGAAGTGGAGGCAGTTGTACAGATCGGAGAATCCCTGCGTCCGTACCAGGGATTTGAGAGGGCGGTGCAGCGGGAGGAATACCTGAAAGAGAACAAGTACGATGCGTTTGTATACGAGGGGGGATATTTGCGGCTTATGGATCCGTGCGATAAGGGGAACCAGATGTTACTCCTGTTTGGAATGGTGGTCCTTACGTTTTCCCTTTGCAGTATTTTTGCACTGGATAAAGAGAGGGGGCAGGAGATGTTTCTGCGGCTGACGAGACGTGGAAAGACGCCGAGGACCAGAAGGAAGTTATTATGTGCCACGGTTCTCTGTTTTCTTTCGTATTTAGTCGTGTATGTGCCTCAGTTTTATGTATTTTTCCGTTTGTACGGATTAGATGGCGCGGGGGAGTTGTTTGGATGCCTGCAGCCGGAGGGGTGGTTTGGCTGGTTTGGTTCAGGGTTTCCGATCTGGTGCTGGCTCATTTGTCAGTATGTATTCCGGCTTTTGTTCATGGGGGTGTTCGGGGGTATTGTGCTGTTTTTCTCTGCTAGATTGAAAAATGTATTTCTAACAGTGATCTCGATGAGCTTACTCACACTGACCGCAGCGTTTTTCTATTTATGACGTCTTGAGAGTTTAAATAATATATTCCCACGTTTTGATTGAAAAAAACGCTGTTTGTGAAATACCGAACTACGGCGATTTGGGAATCCAGAAGAATAGACTTGACCTACATTTTGTACCTATATCTTGTCTGTGGGGGGATTTATTGTGTGCGGCGTGATGCTCTGCATTCTGGGCTGTGTGGGAATGGCGCTTCTCATCCGCATGGTCTGTCCCGTGAGCAGGGAATTTGACAGGATGGCGAAAAAGCGGCAGGAGATGTTAGATAGCGGCGCGGGTGATGAGGCGCTGTACGCAGTCACGAGAGAGCGGATGCGGAAGTGGAATGGATTCACGCGGGCGCTGGAACGGGATCAGTAGCTGGAGCAGACGGAAAATAAGATGTTGCTGTTAGGAAGTCTGGTGTTTTGCGTGATCGTGCTGAGCGGGGTATTTGCCGCCGATGAAGAGAGGAAGATCGGGACGCTTCTGCGGCTGACGGGAGAGGGGGCGGGCCGGCAGGCGCGGATCAAAGTGTTCTGCTCGTTTGAGGTCGCCGTTCTCGGCCTGCTGCTCTGTTATCTTCCTTTTCGTGTCTGGTTTCTGCGCATCGATCCGTCTGTTGAGACTTATTCTGTCATACAAATTCATATTTCGTATAATGTTTATCGCTCAGCGCGATATAGGGAACGTCCCGGTTGCTGATGGCGAAATAGCGCAAAACGGCATTCGGGCCGAGCGTATTGTGTTTCATACTCTCAATGGAGGCCTCGGAGAAGCTGCAGTAGGTGGCGGGGTACTGCGCCGCGATGTCGCCGGCAGGTTCTTTGTGGTTTCCCTTTGCGAAAAACGGCATGTAGACATTGTTAAATGTGTTGTCACTGATGATCGGATCAATGACGCCGCCCCTCATAAAGATCCCAAATTTTTCTTTCTGGATGTCGCTGCTGTTCCAGCCGGCTACGGTGTCAAACGTGTTTCCTTTGATCACGGCATCTTTCCAGTTTTCCATCTGGATCGGACTCTGGACACAGTTTTGGAAGGTGCAGTTCAGCACGTTGATGTTGGTGTGGTATTTGTCCGGCGAGAAGCGGTGGGTGTCGATGCCGCGGTGAAGGTTATAAAAACCGCAGTTCTGTATCGTGACATCAATATTCGGCGTCTTGTCAAATTTCGAGTATTTTCCGTTAAATCCGTTTGTCACTTTGTCCGGAGTATCCAGGTTGATGGCACAGCGCTCTCCATTTTTATTGTTCGAAAAATTACAGTTTGAGATCGAGACGTTTTTCGAGGCGTCGATCTCGATAAAATGCCCGTCGCGAAGATTGGTAAAGGAAATGTTTTCCACCGAGACATTCTGGCAGTGCGGAATGCGGATTGCCTCGCTCTTATTGCATTTGCCGAGGTTCATCGTAACTTTGCCCTCGCCTTTGATGCGGATGTTCTTTTCGCCGTTGTAGCCGCCCACAACGCCTTTTTTTGTGATCCTTGAGCTGCGGACGCACTCGATCATGACGTGGCCTGCCTTCAGCTTTTTTGTGTGCGTGTTGTTCGTTTTATTCATGACAACGCCGTCTTTCAGAACGAGGGTGACGTTTGACGGGACGAGGATCGCGTTGGTGAGGTTATAGGTCCCCTTTTTCAGCGTCAGCGTGCCGCCGCCCTTTTTCGACATGAAGTCGAGATAGGAGCGGATCGTCAGGTAATGTTTCGTGTACTTATTGTAAGCTTTTGATTTCATGTACTTATTTTTGTACGGTTTTGAACTGGCGGATAGTGTAAAGTTCTTTTTGGCCTCCGCTTCTTTGCCGGCAGAAACACAGAATGTCATGCCGAGCAGGATAAAAAACAGTGATCGAATTATTTTTTTCATTTTCTTTCTCCATTCTTAGATTATGTAATTCTTATATTATGCAGCGCCGATTTCTTTCGCCCACGCTGGAAACAGAGTGGTACGTACTGGAAGCAGAGTGGTACGCACTGGAAATAGTGCGGTTCGTACTGGTGACGATGAGGCTCGTATCGGCATGCGGCCTCTAGCGAGCGGCGTTGGATACCTCGCCGAGACGGAGTCCCTCGTTCCGCTCGAGTACGGTCTGGATGCTCCACGGGTGGGTGAACAAAAGCAGAGGGTGGTCCTTAAAATCTTTGACCCGTTTCGTGTCCGAGGTGACGGACAGGCTGTTTACGTCGATGTCCTCATTTTCGATCCAGCGCACATGCTCATATGGCAGCTGTTCCATGCGGATTTCCACATTGTATTCGTTCTGCAGCCGGTACTGCAGTACTTCAAACTGGAGGACGCCGACGACGCCGACGATGATCTCCTCCATACCGGTATTGAATTCCTGGAAGATCTGAATGGCGCCTTCGAGCGCGATCTGCGTGATCCCCTTCATAAACTGCTTGCGCTTCATCGTATCGACCTGGCGCACGCGCGCGAAATGCTCGGGCGCGAACGTCGGGATGCCGGCGTAGCAGATGTCTGTTCCGGCTGTGCACAGCGTGTCGCCGATGGAAAAGATACCGGGGTCGAAAATGCCGATGATGTCTCCGGCATACGCCTCTTCTACGTGTTTGCGCTCCTGCGCCATCATCTGCTGCGGTTGGGCGAGCCGTATCTTTTTTCCGCCTTGGACGTGCATGACTTCCATGCCCGCCGTGAACTTGCCGGAACAGATGCGCATGAAAGCGATGCGGTCGCGGTGAGCCTTATTCATATTTGCCTGTATCTTAAATATGAAGGCGGAGAAATCACTGGAAAAAGGACTGATGGGCGTATCCCCTGAGTTCCGCGGGAGCGGGGACGTCGTCATCGAGAGGAAATGCTGCAAAAAAGTCTCGACGCCGAAATTTGTGAGCGCCGAGCCGAAGAAAACGGGAGAGAGTTTGCCGGCGCGCACTTTCTCCAGATCAAATTCGTCGCTGGCCCCGTCCAGAAGCTCGATCTCATCGACGAGGATGTCGTGGTATTCTTTCGTGATCAGCTCATCCAGGCCGCTGTCACCGAGCTGCGCCTCCACCGCTTCGACTTTGTGTCCGTTATCCGATGGCAGGAAGCGGGAGATCATTTTCGTATTTCTGTCATATACCCCTTTGAAGTTTTTGCCGGAACCGATCGGCCAGTTGACCGGGCATGTGCGGATGCCGAGCACGTTTTCGATCTCGTCGATCAGTTCAAACGGATCCCTGGCTTCGCGGTCCATTTTATTTACAAAGGTAAAAATGGGGATTCCCCGCATCACGCACACTTTAAACAGCTTGATCGTCTGCGCCTCGACGCCTTTAGAGCCGTCGATGACCATGACGGCCGAATCTGCGGCCATCAGCGTTCGGTATGTGTCTTCGGAAAAGTCCTGATGTCCCGGCGTGTCGAGAATATTGATGCAATATCCATCGTAATTGAACTGGAGAACGGAAGAAGTGACAGAAATACCACGTTCCTTTTCGATTTCCATCCAGTCAGATACGGCGTGCTTCGCCGCTTTTCTCCCTTTTACCGAACCTGCCAGATTGATCGCCCCGCCGTACAGCAGGAATTTTTCTGTCAATGTCGTCTTACCGGCGTCGGGGTGGGAGATGATCGCGAACGTGCGCCGCTTCTCGATTTCTTCTTTAGAAATTATTTCGTTTGTCTTCGATGTTCCGGACATGTCAGCCTCCATTTCTGTCGTTTCCCTTCGAAAAAAGCGCCGTTTAATGCCGACGCCTCTAAAATACAATGCTTCTAAAATATACAATGCGGATAATCAATCCGATGAATCCAATATGGAAAAGAAAAGCTTTGAAGAACGGAACGTCATTCAAAGCTTTTTAGCTGGGCTACAAGGATTCGAACCTTGAAATGCTGGAGTCAGAGTCCAGTGCCTTACCATTTGGCGATAGCCCAATTTCAATCACAAGTGCTATTATACATGAAAAGTTTGTAAAATGCAAGCATTTTTTTAAAAAAATTTAAGAAAAAAATAGTTTAAAAAGTATCTTGACATTTATATTGATATTGGATATAATCATAAAAATATAATTTCAGACAAAACAAAAATTCAAAGAGAGGACGAGAGAGATGGGAAAGATTATTGGTGAAGGCATTACATTTGACGACGTTTTATTGGTACCAGGATACTCGGAAGTCATACCGAACCAGGTTTGCCTGGAAACTCATCTGACGAAGAAGATCAAGTTGAATATTCCGATGATGAGCGCGGGCATGGATACGGTCACGGAGTACCGCATGGCGATCGCGATGGCGAGGCAGGGCGGTATCGGCATCATACATAAAAATATGACGATAGAGCAGCAGGCAGATGAGGTGGACAAGGTAAAACGATCTGAAAATGGTGTCATCACAGATCCATTTTATCTTTCCCCCGAGCATTCACTGGAAGATGCCAACAATCTGATGGCGAAATTTCGTATTTCTGGTGTGCCGATCACCGAGGGGAAAAAGCTGGTCGGTATCATTACGAACCGCGATCTGAAATTTGAGACAGACTTTTCCAAAAAGATCAAAGAGAGCATGACGTCGGAGGGACTTGTGACGGCGAGAGAGGGCATTACGCTTGATGAGGCGAAGAAGATCCTCGCCGACGCGAGAAAGGAAAAGCTTCCGATCGTCGATAAAGACGGAAATTTAAGCGGATTGATCACTATTAAGGACATTGAGAAACAGATCAAGTATCCGAACTCGGCCAAAGATTCCCAGGGGCGTCTTCTGTGCGGCGCGGGCGTCGGCGTGACGGCAAACATTCTGGAACGTGTCGACGCGCTGGCAAAGGCAAAAGTGGATGTGATCGTTATCGATACGGCGCACGGGCATTCGGCCAATGTGCTGAAGGCGGTGAAAATGGTGCGGGAGGCGTATCCGAATCTGGACATCATCGCGGGAAATGTGGCGACCGGAGAGGCGACAAGGGCGCTTATCGAGGCCGGCGTCAATGCGGTGAAGGTCGGCATCGGGCCAGGATCGATCTGTACGACGCGTGTAGTTGCTGGAATCGGCGTGCCGCAGGTGACGGCGATCATGGACTGCTACGAGGTGGCGAAGGAATATGGCATTCCGATCATCGCCGACGGCGGGATCAAATATTCGGGAGATATGACGAAGGCGATCGCGGCCGGAGCCAATGTGTGCATGATGGGAAGCATTTTTGCCGGATGTGACGAGAGTCCGGGAACGTTCGAACTGTTCCAGGGAAGAAAATATAAAGTATACCGCGGCATGGGGTCGATCGCGGCGATGGAAAACGGCAGCAAGGACCGCTATTTCCAGCAGGATGCGAAAAAACTCGTACCAGAAGGCGTGGAAGGGCGTGTGGCTTACAAAGGTACCGTGGAAGATACAGTATTCCAGCTGATCGGTGGTATCCGCTCTGGTATGGGTTACTGCGGAGCGAAAGACATTGAATCGCTGAAAGAAAACGGAAAGTTTGTAAAGATTTCCGCAGCGGCGCTCAAAGAGAGCCATCCGCATGACATTCATATAACGAAAGAGGCTCCGAATTACAGTGTGGAATAGAAATAGAAGATATAGAGGCAGAAAAAAAGCAGGACTGTATACTGTGATCGTCAGTATCACAGTCCTTCTGCTTATCGTCCTAAGTGTTTTTTTCCGCAGTATCTCCGAGAAGGAACAGGCGCGAAAGGCAGCAGAGGCGGCAGAGGCGGCGCAGGCGCTCCTGCCTCCCGGCATCGAGGAAAATTTTCTCGAGCCAAATGAGTTTTCCAGACCGGGGACGGCGCTTTCGGAAGTGCATGGCGTCGTCGTCCATTACACGGCCAATCCGGGCACGGGAGCGGCGGCGAACCGCAACTATTTTAATAATCTGCCAGAAATCAATAAAAAGAAAAAAAACAAAACGTACGCGAGCAGCCATTTTGTGATCGGTATCGACGGCGAGATCATTCAGTGCATCCCGCTGAACGAGATTGCCTACGCGTCGAATGACAGAAACGTTGATACGATATCCATTGAGTGCTGCCACAAGCGCAAGAGCGGGAAGTTTTCGAATGCGACCTACCGTTCCCTCGTGCAGCTCACGGCATATCTCTGTAAGAAATACCAGTTCACGGAAGCAAATGTGATCCGCCACTACGACGTGACGGAGAAGATCTGCCCCAAATACTTTGTGGAACACGAAGACGCGTGGCAGGACTTTAAGGCGGAAGTGGCGGCTAAACTTACATAAAATCTCACGTAGTAACTGACACAAAAACGACCGCGGCATCCTATCGTTACACATATGACGATGGAATGCCACGGTCGTTTTTATTTTTTTCCACAGGCGGTCAGCGTCAGATCTTCTGCGTTTTCGCCTTCTTTTTTCCGTTCTTTTTTGTCTTAAATTTCGAGATGGCGTCGCCGAGACGGTCAGCACGCGTGACAAGCTGGGAGGAAGCGTCGTTCAGCGAGGTGAGCGCCTCGGACTGCTTGTCAGTGCCAGTAGCTACCGATGTGACGGAGGCCAGCGTCTCTTCGAGGATGGCGGAAATGTTTTCCACCGATTTTAACGTCGAGGAGCCGGAAGTTTCCATATCTTTCGAACTGTTCTGGATGCTCTCCAGATTTTCGGAAAGTTTTTCGATACGCAGTTTCAGATTCTGGAAGGATTGCGCGGTATCGGCAACGGCTTCCACCTGTTCTTCCACGATCTCCTCCGCCGACTCTGCCGTTTTCACCGCCGTCTTCGTCGCGACGGTGATCTGGTTTACAATATCAGAAATCTCACCGGCAGACGTCAGACACTGGTCGGCCAGTTTACGGATCTGGTTCGCTACGACGGAGAATCCCTTTCCGGCAGAACCCGCCCTTGCGGCCTCAATGGAGGCGTTCAGCGAAAGGAGGTTTGTTTCCTGCGCAATATCATTGATGCTGCTCAGGATCAGACCGATGTCGCGGGAGTGGGCGGAGAGCTGTTTGATCGTAAGGATGATATTCTCCGTGATCTCAGTCGTCGATTTGGTCTTTTCGTTCAGGTTATCCATCGTCGTAATACCGGACGCGATCGCATCCTGTGTCGAGGCGGCGATTTTTCCGATCTCATTTGCGTTTTCATTTACATTATTGATCTTGCCAAACAGGCTGTCCATCTCGGTCAGGCAGGCGGTCGCGCTTTCAGTCTGTTGCCCGACGCCGGTCTCTACTTCGTGTATCGAAGTCTGGATGTCTTTCGTCGTCTGCGAGAACGTGGTGGAAGAGGAATCCACCTGGTTCAGTGACACGGTAAGGGCGTCGTACACCGATTCCACTTCAATGATCAACCCGCGTATATTGGCGAGCATGTCATTACAGCTTCCGTACAGGAGCGCGAATTCATCCCGGCGCTTTGTGCGGAATTCCACGGTAAGATCCCCATGCGAAACTTTTTCGAGCTCATGGATCGAAGCATTGATCGAAAGGCTGAAACCTTTTGAGATCAAAGTTCCAACGATGATCGCGATCAAACAGGAAACGAGCACGAGTATGATCGTGACGATCCGTATGCTGTTTGCCGAGGCCACGATCAGAGAAGACGGGACGAGGCTGCACAGCATGATGCCGGTTGTTTCAAGCTTCTGATAGGTAAATAAATAAGATGTTCCATCATACCGCACATAGCGGGAACCGCTTTCCTGCTCGGAATTCAGGGCGTCCTGATAGAATTCCTGACCGGTGTAGACCGGCTCTGCCACGACGTCCGTGGCGTTGCCGGAGTCGGTGCCTTCTTCGGTATCGGTGACAAGCGATCTCCCCTCGATCGTAAATTCCTCATTATTTCCTGTGATCAGTCCGACGTAGCTTCCCTCTCCGAGGTTCAGATCCCGCAATATGTTCATGATCGCATCCTTGCGGATGTCAACGATGATCACGGCGTCACTCGTGGACGAGAGGTCGTGAGCCACGCGCAGCAGGTAGTCGCTGCTGCTTACGGAAAGGATATTGTCGAGTTCGGGAACAGTCCCGCTCCAGTGATAGTTGGCCGTATCGCCGACCACATTCTTTCCGAGATTTGTCTCGAGAAATGTACTGTAAAGTCCGGTCGTATTAGCGTCAATCTTAGTGTAATCTTCCGTTGTCACCGCAGTATCGCGGAGCCTCGGCTGCGAGCTGATGATGTTCTGGTTTTCCTTAAATATGTATATATTTCCGATAAACTGGTTTGCCGCCACTTTATTGCTCACAGAGGTGTTAAGCGCGGCATAGGTATCCCGTTCGTTATCGCTGGCGTTGTCGATGATCTCTTTGTACAACTCGTATTCCCGCAGCGCATCGGACATTTCCTTATATGCCTTGTAGTAACTAATGGATCCGTTCCGCTGGCGGTTCACTTTTTCGGAAGCCGTATCGTATTTCTTTTTCAGTTCGCTGACCCTTTCCTGCTGGGTTTCATTCGTGCTGTACTCACCCGAGTAATAGGCGCTGAGCTGTGTGTCCAAAAGGTATACGTTCATATCGGATTCAATGTTCGAAAATACAAACGAGAAATATTCCTTCGCCATGTTCATCGTCTGTGTGATGGCGGACTCATAACTTTCATTCAGTGCCTTCGAAGAGCGGGTGTAGGAGACGACGCCGAGCAGGATGATCATAATGACCGGAATGATAAAACATCCGATCAGTTTTGTCTGGATGCAAAATTGCGGAAGGATCTTTACATTTCCGTCCAGCAGCGGCCCGTCTTCGTCATCGCTCCGGGAGAAGGGCAGGGGAATGGTCTTTGCCATCCGCGCCATGCGCTTTCCGGCAGCCGACAATCTGCCTATGATGGCGGCTGCCGGTTTTTCCGGTCGGTCTGCGGCTTTTTTATGCGTAGTGTCCGCTGTTTTTTTATGTAGTTTATGCAGCTTATTCAATCGTTTCGGTTTGGATCCGGATGTTTTCTGCTCCCCCGCGGCGTCAGATTCTGTTGTTTTTTTCGTCTTTGGCGCCTGGCGCAGTTTTTCCATCCATTTTATTTCTTTCCACTTAAATTCTTTTTTTTGTTTTTTTTCATCTTTTTTCATCGTACGCCTCATTTCTGCGCACAGTTTTTTCATATATTACGTAAATAGTCGTGTCCGGTGCGCACAGACACAAAACGGTTTGCCTGCTTGTTATAAGGTCAGATGAGTAAATGTAATTGTTTACCAGATCCTTCGTATCTGCGGTGGGAAACGCCAGCAGATCTCATCATCTTTTTCGCGGATATGACACTGGCGGTATCCGAATATTTGTCCTCACGGTAGATCACTTCCTGAATCCCTGACTGGATCAGTGCTTTTGTGCATTCGTTACAGGGAAAGAGAGTGGTGTAGATCCTCGCCCCTTTCAATTTAAAACCCGAGTAGTTGAGAAGGGCATTCAGTTCAGCGTGACATACGTATAGATATTTTGTGTCAAGCGGCTCACCGCTGTTTTCCCAGGGATATTCGTCGTCGGAACAGCCGCATGGCATCCCGTTGTAACCGACGGACAGTATTTTATTGTCAGTATCGACGATGCAGGCCCCGACACGGGTGTGGGGATCTTTGCTGCGCTCGGCTGACAGAAGGGCAATACCCATAAAATACTGATCCCACGAAAGATAATCGGTATTTTTCATACGTTCCTCCTACTAATGTTACTACGTTTGATTGTACCATTTTTTTTGTTTTTTGTAAACCATTGTAGAACAAAAAAGGTATGCGAAATCGCACACCTTTCTATCCGGGCAGCCTGAACCATGACGGATTGATCCAGACGTCCTGTCTTTATGCAAACCTGCGTTTATTTCTTACGCAAGTTTATTTACTGCGGTGGTCAGACGGGATACTTTTCTGGCCGCGTTATTTTTATGATAAATTCCCTTCCGGGCAGCCTTGTCGATCGTGGATACTGCTTTTAACAACGCCTCGTTCGCAGCAGCTTTGTCATTTGCCGCAACAGCAGCGTCTACTTTTTTGATCGCGGTCTTAACTGAGGAACGGATTGCTTTGTTTCTGTCAGCTCTTTTCTGTGAAACAAGGATTCGCTTTTTTGCAGACTTAATATTTGCCAATGGTAACACCTCCATCTCGATATGAATTATTTTAAGATACGATGTCTGGTTAAACGGACACGGACATTAACACAAACATACTTAAAATATAATAGTACAAAACGAGGGTCGTGTCAATACATAAAATAAAAAAATCAGGTAAATCTAGTTATTATCTGAAATCGTTAGTTTGGGAGGCTTGAAAGACTATGGCTGAGAAAATTACCGATCTGGCATTGGAGATCCGCGAGAGTTTTCCGAGGAACAATGTGGAGATCAAAGGCGTCGTGCTGGAAAAACACTTTGACAGGGAAGCGAAGGCGCACATAACGACTGTCAACATCAAAGATGAGCGGGGAAGCCGCGCCATGAAAAAACCGAGAGGGCGCTATGTGACGATCGAATCGGGCGATATGCCGAAAGAGGGGGCGGAAAAAGAGAGCCTGCTCCTATGCATCGCCAGGGAGCTCGAAAAACTGGTGGAAGGGCTGAGACATAAATCCGTGTTGATCGCCGGGCTCGGCAACCAGCATGTGACGAGCGATTCCCTCGGCCCCCGCATGGTCGAGTGCATCTTTGTCACGCGCCATTTTAAGCGGGAGTTTGGGGAACTTTTCATGGAAGAAAACGAGTACGGAACGGTGAGCGCCATCGCGCCGGGCGTTATGGCGCAGACCGGCATGGAGGCCGAGGAGATTTTAGAGGGGATCATCGAGAAGACGTCGCCGGACGTCGTGATCGTCGTGGACGCGCTGGCCGCCAGAAGCATGTCAAGACTATGTACGACCGTACAGCTCACCGACACGGGCATCAGTCCCGGATCCGGCATCGGCAACCATCGGCGCGCGCTGTCAAAGGAGAGTCTGGGTATTCCGGTCATCGCCATCGGTGTGCCGACGGTCGTGGACGCAAAAACGATCATCAGCGATCATCTGGAGAAAGTGCTCACGAAGCAGGGATACAACGAAGAAGAGATCGAGGCGTTCATACGGGAGGTGTTCCAGGAAGAGATGGATAACCTGTATGTCACGCCGAAAAACATCGATGAATCGGTGGCGATCATCGCTAAGGATCTCGCCAAAATACTGAACCACTGCCTGCAAAAAAAGGCGATCGTGTCATAAATAAAGAGAAAGGCGCTATACATGTTAATGGGGGTTCGCCCGGCCGCTGATCAGAAGAAGAGCATGGGGGGAAGATCGTGAAAAAAGGTTTTTCAAAAATAATCGTATCGCTCGGGGCGATCGCGCTGCTTTTTTATTTGGAGTGTATGCAGAGCAGCTATAAAAATACGATACTGGAAAATATCGGAATTTCATTGTACGAAAACGGAATGCTCGCCGCGAAAATGGAGCAGGGGCCGCTGTTTTTGCGGCTGGCAGTAGGAAACCGCTTTTTCTCCCCGGTCTCCCGCTCGGAAAAACTGGCGAAAGGGAGCCTGGTCTACCGGGAGAACCAGAACGGTCCGGCAGAAACGGAGGAGCAGCTCGCCGAGGCGGAGAATGAGTCCGAGCTCTATAGTTCGGGGGACGCGTCTGCGGTCGCGGGGGAAAATCTCGCCCAGGTCCAGGCGATGGGAGGCTCCGGAACGGCGGCTTATGTCAATAAGCTGCGTGAAAATAAAGATGTAAATTATCTGTGGAACCATTTTTATATTATTGACTCGACAACTTCGGTGAAGAAAAACCTCTTTCCGGTGGATGAGATGTTAAAGCGGAATATGACGCTAAAACAGAAACCGGGCAAGAAGCAGATCCTGATCTATCACACGCACGGGGCTTCGGAGGCGTTCGTCGACAGCCAGAAGGGAAAGGAGTCCGATTCGGTCGTGGGGGTCGGGACAGAACTGGCAAAGGAGCTGGAAAAGAACGGATACGGCGTCTATCACGACAAGACGAAGTACGATCAGATCAACGGGACGATCGACCGGAGCAAGGCGTATAACCAGTCGCTCGACGGCATGGGAAGGGTGATGGCCGAAAATCCGGATATCCAGGTGACGATCGATCTGCACCGGGATTCGGTGGGCAAAAACAAGCATACGTTTACGATGATCGACGGGAAGCGTACGGCGATTGTCATGTTCTTTAATGGCATGAGCCGTTCAAAATCCGGGCCGATCGACTATTTACATAATCCGAACCTCGGGGCGAACCTGTCGTTTAGTTTGCAGCTGAAATGCCATGCGATGGAGACCTATGAGGGATTTACCAAACCAATCTATCTGAAGGGATACCGTTACAATCTTCATATGGCGGAACGTGCACTATTGGTAGAATTAGGGAATGAGAATAATACGGTGGAGGAGGCGAAAAACGCGGCGGCTCCACTGGCAAAAGTGATCGCGGATGTATTGAAAGGTGAAGTAAATGGTTTTTAGAACCTTCGCCCGGCATCGTGCCAGCTGCCCCGGTGCTTGCCGTCCATTGTGCTGGCGATGGTGCACAGTGCGTTTACCTCGTCATCGCTCAGCCGTTTGGCGTACTGGACAAGCCGGTGGATCTGGGGAGAAAAGTAAGTTCTTCCCGGGCCGTTCTTTTCAAAAAGCAACTGGCAGGGGATTTCCAGTTCCTCTGCGATGCGGAGCAGGGTATCTGCTTTCGGGTTATTGAGTCCGCGCTCAATCTTACCTATGGTTCCGGTTGCGAGTCCGGCCTGATTGGCCAGCTGCTCCTGGCTGATTTTTTTTGCCTCGCGGAAGCTGCGGATCTGAAGTCCGATCAGTCTGAAATCTTGTATGTTCACGGCAGAACGCCTCCTTTTGATAAATTAATCTCCAGATTTAAGTGTAATCATTGGTTTTTCTGATCACAAGAAACTACAATGGTTTTTTTCCTCATATAAAAGTTTACTTTAATGCACATTTTAAAAAAAATTTTTGCCGGTTGAACGGCCTGCCAGCGTTGGTTGCCGGGCACCGGCAAAAAATGAACAAAATATGAACTACCTTTTTTGCTCGGAATTGTGTAAAATAGAAGTAATGGAAACGAAGGAGGGGGAGCAGTATGTCGGAAACGGTAAATGGAGAAATAGGCAGGCGGCTGAGAAAGGTGCGGCTCATGCTGGGCATTAAGGTAAAGGATATGGCGGATAGTCTCGGCCTCACTGTCGGACATTACCGCAAACTCGAGCGGGGGGAGCACGCGATCAATGCGTCTCTTCTTACGCTGTTGCACGGAATATACGGGATCGACCTGAATTACCTGATCACGGGAAGGGCGAGGGAAGAAGACCTGGCAAAGGATCTCATGTGCGGGAATCAGAAGGAAATGTTTTTTCTGCTGCACCGCCTCCTGGATTCCTGTGAGAAGATTCACAGGGATGATGCGCGGGAGGAGGACGAGGATGGCGATGAAGAGCATTGTTAGGGAGGCTCTGGATGTATTTGTGTGCGTGGAGGGGCGGATGAGCCATGTAAATATGGAGGACATTATTTATGTGGAACACAACAGCCGCACGATATTCCTGTATACAGTCAAGGGGATCCTCTACATTCCGTATACGCCGCTGAGTGAGGTCCAGCGCGTCCTCGGCGGGGATTATCTGTTCCAGTGCCACAAGTCGTATCTCGTGAACCGTATTTATATAGAAAGAATCGACAGGACGGAAAACTTCATCCTGCTGAAAGACTATTTGGGAACCGTGGCGGTCGGGCGCAAATATAAGAGGGGAGTGCTGCAGAAAATGCACTATGTAGGGGCAGACCAGGAGGGGTGACGCCGCCGGCCGCCAGACAGCGTTTTATAGTTTTTCTTGCCAAAAACAGCCATTCGGTATATAATGGACAAAGCTTTTGCATGATAAATCAATAAAACAGGAGGATAAAGGCGATGAAGGATATTTTCTTAGTGCGGCACGGCAGGCAGTGTTCGACGCGCTGCAACGTCGACGTCAGCCTGGATGATACTGGAAGGCGGCAGGCGGCGCTGGCGGCGGAACGGCTGAGCCGGTATGGCCTGGAAAAACTGTACGCCAGCGGATTAAAGCGCGCGGTGGAGACTGCGGATATCATCGGGGACAGGATCGGGCTCACGCCGGTCGTGATCGAAGAGTTCCGCGAGATTGATTTTGGAGTACTGACTGGGCGGGTTGATACCGAAGTGCGGAGTGAATACGCGGAATTTCAGCGGGAGCGGGCGCAGCAGACGAGCGACCTGCGCTATCCCGGCGGGGAGAACGGTTCCGATGTCGTAGCGAGGGTCATGCCGCGTATCGAGCAGCTCTGTCAGGCGGCGGAGCGGCGGGTGGCGGTCGTCACGCACGGCGGCGTGATTCGCGCGCTGTGCGCCCATCTGCTGCAGACGGATCTGAAACATAAGCTGAAATTTGCCATTGATCTGGAAAACACGAGTATCACCCAGATCTGTTATGATGAAGGATCGGGACGGTTCTATCTGGAGAGGTTTAACGACGCGGCCCACTTAGAACAGGAGCCGGAACTTTTGAGGAAGAGCTGGAACACATCGTGGCTGTGCCGGGAAAGTTGAAGCGCGCGGCCGTTGTTTTTTGGAAAGTGCGCAGGAGAGAATGGAGAACAGGAAATGGAACAGGAAAAGATGGAAAACACAGAAAACACAGAAAAGACGGTGGGAGAACGGGAAGAAAATAAGATGGGTGTCATGCCGGTCAGAAGGCTGATCATCAGTATGTCGCTGCCGATGATGGCGTCGATGCTCGTGCAGGCGTTGTATAATATCGTGGATAGTATGTTTGTGTCGAGGGTCGGGGAGGATGCGCTGACTGCGGTATCGCTGGCGTTTCCGCTCCAGACATTGATGGTGGCTGTGGCGGGCGGCACGGGAGTCGGCGTCAATGCGCTGCTCTCAAAAAGCCTGGGAGAAAAGAAGTTCGAGGTGGCGGACCGGGCGGCGAACGCCGGCGTGTTTCTCATGCTCGTCAGTTATGTGGTCTTTTTTATTTTTGGCATGTTTGGCACCGGGCTGTTTTTCCGCTCCCAGGTCGATCTGTCAAAGGCAAACGCCGCGGCGATCGTGGAGTACGGAACCGGATACCTGTCGGTCTGCATGATCGGATCGATCGGATTTATAATGGAAATGATGCTTGAGCGGCTTTTGCAGGCGACCGGAAAAACGTTTTACACGATGATCACACAGGGAACGGGGGCAATCCTCAATATTATCCTCGATCCGATACTGATCTTTGGTTATTTTGGCGTTCCCGCGCTCGGTATCCGCGGGGCGGCGATCGCTACGGTTATCGGGCAGGTCGTGGCCATGCTGATGGCGCTCTGGTTTAATGTGAAGAAAAATACGGAAATCAGTCTCTCGCTGCGGAAAATGCGCCCACACGCGGAAACGATCCGCAAGATCTACTGGGTTGGCGTGCCATCGGTGATCATGCAGGCGATCGGTTCGATCATGACGTATGGGATGAACCGCATCCTGTCTCCGGTCTCGACGACGGCCGTCGCTGTTTTCGGCGTCTATTTTAAACTGAACAGTTTTATCTTTATGCCGGTATTCGGACTGAACAATGGACTGATCCCCATTATTTCCTACAATTTCGGGGCCAGGAAAAAAGAGAGGATCATCGAGTCCGTGCGGTTCAGCCTGATGATCGCGGTCAGTATTATGATCGTTGGTCTCTGTGTCTTTCTGACGATACCTGATAAGCTATTGCTTCTGTTTGACGCGTCGCCGAATATGCTGGAGATCGGTGTGCCGGCTCTGCGCATCATCGGAACGCACTTTATACTGGCCGGTGTATCCATCGTGCTCATGTCTACGTTCCAGGCGTTCGGTGAGGGATTCCTGAGTCTTACGGTATCGGTGCTGCGGCAGCTCGTTGTCATATTGCCGGCGGCGTACCTTCTTATGAAATTCGCGGGGCTCGGGGCCGTCTGGTGGGCGTTCCCGATCGCGGAGATGTGTTCATTGTCCCTGAGTGCCTTTTTCTTTACAAGGCTTTACAGGACGAAGATAAAGGTGCTATAATTGCAATAATTACCCATCGCGCGAGCGAAGGAGAATGTGCACGACCAGTGCGGAAATGGAGGAAAAAAAGAGATGAAACTAGACAAATTAGCAGGAGACAGATTCAAAGAAAAACCGTCTGACTGCGTGATCGACAGCCATGCGCTCATGATCCGCGGCGGTTATATGAAACATATGGCAAATGGGATTTACTCACAGTTTCCGCCGCTGCGCAGGGTAACTGCGAAGATTGAAAATATCATACGCGAGGAGATGGACGCCATCGGCGGGCAGGAGGTCTTATTTCCTGTGGCGCTGCCGGCGAGTTTGTGGGAACAGTCAGGGCGTTTTCAGAGTGTCGGAAATGAACTCGTGCGCTTCAAAGACCGCAACCAGTCGAATATGGTGCTCGGCATGACCCACGAGGAGGCGGCGGTCCATCTTGTGCGCGAATATGGAAACAGCTATACGAAATATCCGTTTATGATCTATCAGATCCAGACGAAGTTCCGCGATGAGGCGCGTCCGCGCGCCGGACTTATCCGCGTGAGGGAGTTTACGATGAAAGACGCGTATTCGTTCCATACGTCGCAGGAGGATCTGGAAGCTTATTACGAGAAATGCTATCACGCCTATGAGCGCATTTTTGCGCGGGCGGGTCTCCCGGAAGTCGTCGTCGTACTGTCCGATTCCGGCATGATGGGCGGCAGCATTTCCCATGAATATATGCTGATGACGCCGGTGGGCGAGGATTCTGTCGTGCTGTGCGGGGAATGTGACTACCGCGCGAACATGGAGGCGGCCGAGAGTATTGTGGAACAGGACCAGACGCTGGCGCAGGCGCCGTTGGAACTTGTGGACACGCCGGAAAAACATACGATCGAGGATGTGTGCGACTACCTGCATCTCCCGGTGAAAAACTCGTGCAAGGCGGTCGTGTACCAGAGAAATGACGACGACAGCTATATCGTGCTGTTTTTGCGCGGCGATCTCGAGGCGAATGAGACGAAGGTGAAAAACGCGGTCGGCGCTAAGATACACGCGGCCGTCATCACCGAGGAGTGCGGGTTGCAGGCGGGTTCGATCGGGCCATACAAACTGGAGGGCGACTACACGGTGCTCTACGACAATTCCCTCAAAGGGATTGCCAACCTGTGCTGCGGCGGCAATATCGACGGCAAGCACTACGTCGGTCTGGACATGCAGCGGGATCTGGGCGATGTGGAATACGGCGATTACGCGAAAGCGGTTGAGGGCGGGATCTGCCCGTGCTGCGGGAAGAAAGCGCTCCGCATCGAGCGGGGCATTGAAATAGGCAATATTTTCCAGCTCGGTACGAAGTATACGAAACCGATGAATATGGAATATTTAGACAAAGACGGCAATAAGCAGGTGCCGATCATGGGCTGCTACGGCATCGGGGTCGGCCGGCTGGCGGCTTCGGTGTGTGAGGTGTTGCACGATGAGTACGGCCCGATCTGGCCGATCACGATCGCGCCCTGGGAAGTACATCTTTGCTGTGTGCGCGCCGACGACGAAGAGTGCCACGCGTTTGCTGACAAGTTGTACGGGCAGCTGATGGACAGAAGAGTGGAAGTGATCTATGACGACCGCAGCGTGCGCGCGGGAGCGATGTTCTCAGACGCCGATCTGCTCGGCGTTCCGGTGCGTGTCGTCGTCAGTCCGAGAAATATGAAAGAGGGCTGCGTGGAGATCGTGACGAGGGATAAATCGGTCAGCAGAAAGGTGCAGCTGGACGAGGCGGTATCGGCGATCGAGGAACTGATACGCGAGTTGTACGAGGACGTAAACGCAAGGGGAGGCGTAAATGGACGTTAGTAACGTAAGGAACTTTAGTAACGTAAGTAACTTCAGGGACTACTTAACACAGGGTTTTGTCCTGCTCGACGGCGGGACGGGGTCGAATCTCCAGGAACACGGCATGCTGGCCGGTGACTGTCCGGAGACGTGGATCTTAGAGCATCCGGACGTGTTCGTGGATCTCCAGAGAGGATACATCGAGGCCGGAAGTGATGTTTTGTACGCGCCGACGTTTACGTGCAGCCGCATCAAGCTTGCCGAGTACGGACTGGAGGACCGGCAGCGGGAACTTATTTTTGATCTGGTCGGTCTGACCAGGCGGGCGATCGAGGAGAGCGGCACGGAGCGCCATATTTATATCGCCGGGGATATGACGATGACCGGGGAGCAGTTAGAGCCGATCGGGACGCTTCCGTTTGAGGAGCTGATCGACGTCTACAAACAGCAGGCGGGGTATCTCTTTGAGGCCGGCGTGGACCTGTTCGCCGTAGAGACGATGATGAGCCTGCAGGAATGCCGCGGCGCGCTGATCGCCATACGCGAGACGTGCGGGGAAGAGGTGCCGGTGCTCGCGACGCTGACGTTTCAGGAGGACGGCAGGACGCTGTACGGCACGAAGCCGGAGACGGCCGCGATCGTGCTGGAGGCGATGGGCGCGGATGTGATCGGCATCAACTGCTCGACCGGGCCGGATAAGATGCTAGATATCGTGAGCCGGATGCTCGCCGTGACGAATATCCCGGTCGCCGTCAAGCCGAACGCCGGCCTGCCGGAGCTAGTCAACGGGAAGACCGAATACCGCATGGAGCCGGAGAAATTTGCCGCGGCGATGCTGCCGCTGATCGAGCAGGGCGTCACGGTGGCCGGCGGCTGCTGCGGCACGAAACCTGCTCATATAAGGGCGCTCCGGGAGGCGGTGTCAGGGAGACAGCCGGTCCGCTGGGAGAAGAAGGAGATCCGCGCGCTCACGAACGAGCGCGATTTCGTGATGATCGATCTGGACGGGACATTTTCCATCGTGGGCGAGCGCATCAATCCCACCGGAAAGAAAGATCTGCAGGCGGAGCTCCGCGAGGGAAAGCTTGACCTCGTGCGCTCGCTGGCGGAAGAACAGGTGGAACAGGGCGCGAACGTTTTGGATGTCAATATGGGGATGGACGGCATCGATGAAAAGGAAATGATGCTGCGGGCGGTGGAGGAACTCACACTGGCAGTAGACGTTCCGCTGAGCATTGATTCGAGTTCCGCCGACGTGGTGGAAGCCGCGCTCCGCATCTATCCCGGGCGCGCGCTGATCAATTCGATCTCGCTGGAGCCGGGGAAGATGGAACGGCTGATCCCGGCCGCTAAAAAATACGGGGCGATGTTTATTTTACTGCCGCTCTCCGAAAAGGGCCTGCCGGAAAACCTGGCGGAGAAAAAGCAGATCATCGGCACGATCGCGGAGGAAGCGAAACGCCACGGACTGTCAAAGACGGATATCGTGGCGGACGGCCTCGTGACGACGATCGGGGCCAATAAAACGGCGGCTCTCGAGGTGCTCGAGACGGTCCGCTACTGCAGGGAAGAACTGGGAGTGGCCACGATATGCGGCCTGTCCAATATTTCGTTCGGCCTGCCGGAGCGGTCGTTTGTCAACAGCGCCTTTTTGACGATGGCCATCATGCAGGGGCTGACGATGGCGATTGCCAACCCGAGCCAGACGCTGTTAGTCAACGCGGCGCTGGCGTCGGATCTTCTTTTGAATAAAAACGAGGCAGATCTTGCTTATATCAACGGCGTCTGTCCGGCGGAAGTGTCGGCCGGACGGCCGAAGAATGCCGCCGTCGCGGGTGCGGGCGCGGATGGAGGGGCGAAGGGCCCGAACGCGGCAGGTGTTCCGCAACCGATGGATTCAGAGAAACCTACGAATGGTTCTAGCCCAACGGACTCTTCGAGTCCGTTATTTACCGCTGTGATCAAGGGAAAGGGACAGTCGGTGAAAGAACTTGTGAAACTGGCGCTTGAGCAGGGGGACAAGCCGGCTGAGATCATTGACCAGTATCTGATCCCCGCCATCAATTTCGTGGGGGAACAGTTCGAGAAGGGCACGTATTTCCTGCCGCAGCTCATCGCCAGCGCCGAGGCGATGGAAACGGCGATCGACGACCTCGAGCCGCTGCTGCAAAAAGAGCGGGGCGGCAAAAAGCTGGATACGATCGTGATGGCTACCGTGAAAGGTGATATCCACGACATCGGCAAGAATCTGGTGACGCTCATGCTGAAAAACTACGGCTATGATGTGATCGATCTGGGCAAAGACGTGGAGAGCCAGCACATCCTCGATACGGCGCGCGAAAAGCAGGCGGCGGTGATCGGCCTGTCGGCGCTGATGACGACGACGATGACCGAGATGGAACATGTCGTGAAAATGGCGAAGGAACAGGGGATCACGGCAAAGATCATCGTGGGAGGAGCCGTTGTCACCGAACATTTTGCACGGGAGATCGGGGCGGATGGCTATTCGCGGGACGCGAGGGAGGCTGTGAAGCTCGTGAACCGTTTGCTGGAGAAATCTTAGTCCGGGGGATAAATCTTAGCTCAGGGGATAAATGTCAGCCTTTGGGTCGGAATAAATGAAGGAGGACACGGTCGGATATGAATGACAGCATAGACGTGATCATCCCGGTCTACCGCCCGGATGAGAAGCTCGGGCAGCTGATCGAGCGGCTGAACCATCAGACGAAAAAGCCGGAACACATATGGTTTCTGCAGACGATGGAGGGAACGGAAGAAGACGAGAAGGTGCAGCGGCTTTTAGAGCAGGCGGAGCGCGGCCGCATCATCCTCGTAAAAAAACAGGAATTTGACCACGGCGGGACGAGAAATCTGGGCGCCTCGCATTCGCGGTCGGATTACATGTTGTTTATGACACAGGACGCCGTACCGGCAGACGACGTTTTGCTGGAAACGCTTATCCGGCATATGGATTCGGATGAGGGGATCGCGGCGGCTTACGCGAGGCAGCTTCCCGGCGGGGACGTGGGGCCGGTCGAGCGGTTTACGAGGGCATTTAATTATCCGCAGCAGTCCGCCGTAAAGAACGCGGCGGATCTGGAACGGCTCGGCATAAAGACGTACTTCTGTTCCAATGTGTGCGCGATGTACCGACGCTGTATTTATGAAGAGCTGGGCGGTTTTGTGCTGCATACGATCTTTAATGAGGATATGATCTTTGCGGCTGCCCTCATTGACGCGGGCTATAAGATCGCGTACGCGGCGGACGCGGCGGTGACACATGCCCATAAATACACGTACCGGCAGCAGTTTTCGAGAAATTTTGACATGGCGGTGTCTCAGCGACAGTACCGTCATATTTTTGAACGCGTGAAGTCGGAGTCGGAAGGCGTGCGGCTGGTAAAAGATACGGCGAAACATCTTTTGCGGACAGGCAGGTGGTATCTGCTGCCGGACCTCGCCCTGCAGAGCGCCTGTAAACTGCTGGGATATAAGTTTGGCCTCCGCTATGAATCGCTGCCGCAGGGGCTTGTGAAGAAGATGAGCATGAACAAGCGATATTGGGACAAAAATTAACTGCGCTCGAAAAAAGGAAGTAATTTCGCCCGCGGGAAGAGGTTGATTTTGTCCGCTAGAGGAAGAGGGGAAGACGATGGAGGGATCACGCATCCATATCGTGCTGGCTGCCTATAACGGCGCGCCTTATCTGAGGGAACAGCTGGATTCGATCCTGGCAAACGGACGGGATGATATAACGATCGAAATATGCGACGACGGTTCCACGGACGAAACCGTTCAGATCGCGAGGGAATACGAAGAAAAATATGAATATATCCGCGTACATGAAAATGAAAAAAACCTCGGCTATGTGAAAAATTTTATCGAGGGGATCAGAAGAAGCCAGAGCCCGTACATTATGCTGTGTGACCAGGACGATATATGGGATGCTGACAAGATTGCCCGCACGATGCGCGAAATGGAAAAGCTGGAGCAGCAATATACGAAAACAGGCAGCATGCCGCTCCTCGTATTTACGGATGCGATGATCTTTGACAGTGAGACCGGCAGACAGTGCGGTTCGTTTCACGAGGAAAGCCATCTGGACGCGACGAAGACCGATGCGGTACAGCTTCTCATGGAAAATAAGTGCATTGGCTGCACGGTTATGATAAATAAGGCCGTCCTGCCCTATCTGGATACGCTGCCGGATGAGGTGCGCGTGCACGACTGGTGGCTGGCGCTGATCTGCAGTCATTTTGGAAAAATTTCGTATCTCGCGGAAACAACCTTGCAATATCGCCAGCATCGTGGTAATATGATTGGCGGAAGCAGTTTTAAGGATTATGTGAAAAAGCGTGTGTCCGAGCTGGGCAGGCAGAGGAAAGCACTGGAGCTGACATTTGCCCAGGGAAAGGCGTTTTACCGGATGTTCCAGTCTGAACTGGAGGAATACCCGGCTGTACGGGCGTTTGCCCGCATGGGTGACGCCGGTTTCTGGCGGAGGCGGTTGTATACGATCCGGTATGGTTTTTGGAAAAGCGGATGGATCAGAAATATTGCCTTGCTTATGATCTTATGATCTGGCTGTTGTGCGGCGGAGGGCATTAGGAACGGAGGAGAAGATGGCGAAAGCGAAAAAGAAAGCAAAAGGGAAGAAAAAAGTGGCGGGCAAGATCTTACTTGTCCTGGGCATCCTTTTAAGTATCGGCGTGGGGAGCGCGGCGGCGACGGCGCAGTACTACGCGACCGGCTTTATCAGCATGGTAAATTTTGACATTGAGAATTCCCTGGATAAAGTTGATGTATCCAAATACGATACGGTCAGTGATTCGGAGATCATAAACGTCTTAGTCGTCGGCACCGATAAAAATCCCGACGAGCAAAATACAAAAGGGGCGTCCCGGCGGTCGGATTCCATGATGATCGCCACGCTGGATATGAAACATAAAAAATTAAAGGTGACTTCACTGATGCGGGATATGTACGTGCCGATCCCCGGCCACGGCAGCCAGAAATTAAATTCTGCCTATGCGCTCGGCGGCGTTCGCCTCCTTTACGAAACGCTGGCCAATAATTTCGGCATCAAGGTGGACGGTTACGCGGAGGTGAATTTCGACGCGTTTGTCGAGGTGATCAACGCCGTGGGCGGCGTGGAAGCAACACTCACGGAGTCAGAAGCGGTCAACCTGAACGATACGAACTACATTAAGAGAAAAAAATACCGAAATGTGAAAGTCGGAAAACAGGTGCTAAACGGTTATCAGGCGCTCGGGTACTGTCGCATCCGGCATGGAAAAATGAAAAACGGACGTTATCCGGCCGTTCTCACCGCTTCCGGCAAGGGGGATGACTACGGGCGCACGGAGCGCCAGCGTCTCGTGATGCAGGCACTTCTGAAAAAAGTAAAGTCGATGTCACCCACGGAGTGGATGGAACTCGTGAAGGTCATCCTTCCGAATGTGAAGACGGATCTGAAAGAGGATGAGATCTATTCCTATTTACTGGCGGTTGTGAAGATGGGGACCATGGATTTAAAACAGTTCAGCCTGCCGACCGACGACGGGTATTCGAGCCAGGTGATCGATGAGCAGCAGTGCCTCGTGCCGGATCTGGTGAAAAATAAAACGGCTTTTCGGGACTTTGTCTATGAGGAAAAGGGAAAGAAGAAATAGTGCGGGGTGGTTGACAAGTCTGGTTGAAATTGGTACAATTATTTCGGAAAAGTAAGGAGTGAAAGCCATGCGAACAATGGTGCTATCTATATTGATTGATAATACGCCGGGTGCGTTGTCCCGTGTCGTCGGCCTATTCAGCCGCCGGGGGTATAACATTGACAGCCTTACGGTCGGGGAGACCGAAAATCCGGCGGTTTCCCGGATGACGGTAGCCGTGACCGGAGACAAGATCATTCTCGACCAGATCGAGAAGCAGATCTCCAAACTGGAAAATGTGATCGAGGTAAAAGAACTGACCGGAGACGCGTCCGTCTGCCGGGAGCTCATTCTCGTAAAGGTGGCGGCGGCGCAGGAGGCCAGACCGTCCATTAACGCCATCGTCGAAATATTCCGGGCGAAGATCGTGGATGTCGCTTCGGACACGATGATGATCGAGCTGACGGGAAACCAGGCGAAGTTAGATGCGTTTACAAAGCTTTTGGACGGATATGAGATCAAAGAGCTCGTGCGCACAGGGATCACCGGACTGGCGAGAGGATTTCTGGACGAGCAGGACGCGTAGATGCGTTTACAAAGCTTTTGAACGGATATGAGATCAAGGAACTCGTGCGCACAGGGATCACCGGACTGGCGAGAGGATTTCTGGACGAGCAGGACGCGTGAGGAAACCGCGTCATCGTAAAATGGAAAACCATCCTCCAAACTCTGGAGGGGCTTTATATATTATAATCTAGGAGGAAAAGTAAAATGGCAGACGCAAAGATTTATTATGAAAGTGACTGTAACCTCGGACTTTTGGACGGCAAGACGATTGCTGTCATCGGGTACGGCAGTCAGGGACATGCCCACGCATTGAATGCGAAAGAGAGTGGTTGCAACGTGATCATCGGCCTGTATGAAGGCTCGAAATCATGGGCAAAGGCAGAGTCTCAGGGATTTGATGTATATACGGCAGCAGAGGCAGCGAAAAAAGCAGATATTATTATGATCCTGATCAATGACGAGCTTCAGGCGAAGATGTACAAAGAGTCCATCGAGCCAAATCTGGAAGCGGGAAATATGCTGATGTTCGCACACGGCTTTAACATTCATTTCGGCCAGATCGTGCCGCCGAAAGATGTCGATGTGACGATGATCGCGCCGAAAGGGCCGGGACATACTGTACGCAGCGAGTATCAGGCAGGAAAAGGTGTTCCTTGTCTGGTGGCAGTAGAGCAGGACGCGACAGGAAAGGCGCTTGACATGGCGCTGGCGTACGCGCTCGCGATCGGCGGGGCGAGAGCCGGCGTTCTTGAGACGACGTTCCGCACCGAGACCGAGACTGACCTGTTCGGTGAGCAGGCTGTCCTGTGCGGCGGTGTGTGCGCGCTGATGCAGGCAGGTTTTGAGACGCTGTGCGAGGCAGGATACGATCCGAGGAACGCGTATTTTGAGTGTATCCACGAGATGAAGCTGATCGTGGATCTCATCTACCAGAGCGGTTTCGCGGGTATGCGCTATTCGATTTCCAATACGGCGGAGTACGGCGATTATGTGACAGGACCGAAGATCATCACCGAGGATACGAAGAAGGCGATGAAGAAGATCCTCAGCGATATACAGGACGGTTCGTTTGCCAAAGAATTCCTTCTGGATATGTCAGAGGCAGGCGGCCAGGCTCACTTCCGCGCGATGAGGAAGAGGGCTTCCGAGCATCCGTCAGAGGTGATCGGCGAGGATATCCGTAAGCTTTACAGCTGGAATGGCGAAGATAAACTGATCAATAACTAAGCATGTGCATTCAGCCCGGTTGGCAGCAAGGGGACCAGTGAGAGTTCCTTCATACTGACCGGGCTTTCTTAACAGGCAGACCACGGTGCCAATAGCGGCATTTGAAAAAGAGGGGGTCGAGACATGGGGAAAGGAGAGGGTGGTGGTATGGTTCGTCTTGTCGTCAGTGATGTGGACGGAACGCTTGTGAAAGATGGCGGTTCGGTTGAATCGTTTCATCCGGGTTACTATGACGCGATACGGAAATTAAAGGAAAAAGGAATCGTATTTGCCGTGTGCAGCGGCCGGCAGCTCGTGAGCCTGGAGAAATTGTTCGCTCCGGTAGCGGATGAGATCTATTTTGCCGTAGACGGCGGAAGTATGGTGTTTTATCAGGGCGAGTGCCTGTATTCGAAAGTGATGGCCAAAGAAATGTGTGACGAGATCATTGACGATGTGAGGAAGATCCCACAGTGTGATGTGATGGTCAATGGACGAAAGCGCGCGTACGCGAGCAGCGCCGATTCGGAGATGTACCGCTGGATGGTGAACAGCTATGGATATGACATTGAGGCGGTGGGCGATCTGAAAAAGAATGTGCGCGATGAGATCGTCAAGGTTTCCCTCTACCACCACAATATGGTAGAAGCGCTGACGGATCCGTGGTTCCGCCCCAAATGGGAAAACCGCGTGCGGCTTAATCTGGCCGGGATCCAGTGGCTCGACTGTGTGCCGAAGGATGCCGGAAAGGGAAGCGCGGTGGCGTTTATTCAGGAAACGCTGGGGATAACGAGAGAGGAAACGATGGCATTCGGGGACAACCAGAACGATATCGACATGCTGAAACGGGCGGCAAAGCGTTTTGCCGTAGCGAATGCGAGAGAAGAGCTGAAGGCGGTGGCTACGGACGTATGCGGCGCCTGCACGGAGAACGGGGTACTAAAGGAATTGATTAAATTGTAATTGAAAGGAACATGCGATGGAAAATAGTGTTTATGTGTGGCTGCTTGCGGGAATGGTATGCGTGCTTGTCTGCATCGTGTTTTGTTCTCTCTACGTCCGCCTGACCATGAGGAGTTTAGAGAGAAAAAATACGAGTTACCAGTCGATACTGAAACAGTCGATGGAGACGTTCGCCCATGCGATCGATGCGAAAGACAAGGATACGAATGGTCATTCGATCCGTGTGGCCACGTATTCCCGTGAGATCGCGAAGAGGATGGGGATGAGTGAAGAGGATCAGGAAAAGATATATTACGTGGCGATGTTACATGATATCGGAAAAATAGGTGTTCCCGATTCCATTTTAAAAAAGCCGGGGAAACTGACAGAGGAGGAAGTGCAGATGATCCGCAACCACCCATCGATCGGCGGCGAGATCCTGCAGGATTTTACGGCAATCGACGGCATCAGTGAGGGCGCCAGGTACCACCATGAGAGATATGACGGAAAAGGGTATAATGAGGGATTGAAGGGCGAAGAGATCCCGTTGTTCGCCCGCATCATCTGTGTGGCGGACTCGTACGATACGATGTCGAGCCGCCGCGTCTATAAAGAGCACCACGACGAACAGTACATATTGAAAGAGCTTGAAGAGTGTAGCGGAAAGCAGTTTGATCCGAACATCGTCCCCTATATGGTAGATATGATCAAGGATAGAACCGCACCGTACTGATCCGGATAAAAGGAAACTCCGTGAACCGGCCTGCCGGCCGACACGGAGTTTTTGTGGTTTGCCTTTTTAAATGTCCAGCTCGAGATCCTTTCCGATCTTTAACATGTTTAAGATTTTTATTTTTTCGTTCTTATTATAATATTTAAGTACCCGGGCAATTTCCTGTTCGACGACGGTGTCATCGTCGGCGGGGATCAGATCCGGGATGCCTGCGTTCAACAGGGAATCAATGGAGATGTGGCACAGTTTAGAGTAATACATAAGTACGCGCAGGTTGATCTTTGTGCGGTTGTTTTCTATATTACTCACAAAGGCAATCGTGCTGCCGAGGTCCTTCGCGACTTTTTCCTGTGTGATCCCTTGTTCATTTCGCAGCTGTTTCATTCGTTTTCCGACTTTTTTAAAGTCTACTTTTTCCATTACGTCCATAATCAGAGCCTCCTAGTAAAAATCTATATAATCTAGTTTATTATATAGAAGGGTTGAAATCAAGAGAAATTTTCATTTATTTATAAAAAATTTTCGGAAAAAATTTCCGGCTACTCCGCGGAACGTGTCCCCCGGTAATAAAAAACGGCCAATTGGGTGCGGTCACGCAGTCCGAGTTTTTCGAGGATATGGCTCAGATAGTTGCGGACCGTGCCCTCGCTCAAATAAAGTTTTTCCGCGATTTCCCGGTTGTTCAGTCCCTCGGCGACGAGAGAGATGATGTCCTGTTCCCTCTCTGAAATATCATATTTTTCATATTGGGACGTATCGGATGACGCCGACATGAGCGCGGGCAGTTTTCCGGTAATCTCATCGCCAAATACGTTTTGGCCCCCCTCGATCGCTAAAAGCGCGGGCACGATGCTGTTGAAGTTCTGTTTCAGGATGTATCCTTTGGCCCCCATCCGCAGCGCCTTTACGATGTACTCGTCATCGGAAAACGTTGTCAGGAACAGTATTTTTGCCTCGGGATGCGCGCGGAGAATGTGAGCGCCCGCATCGAGCCCGCTCATGCCTTCCATCCGAATATCCATAAGAAGGATATCGGGCCTTACCGATTCGTAGAGCTCGATGGCGGCCGCACCGCTGTCACCGATCCCGGCGATGTTTACCTGACCGCTCGCCTCCAGTATCGTTTTGAGAGAGAAGGAAACAAGCTGGTCGTCGTCAATGATCAAAACATTCATCAAATCCCCCGTTTCTGTCTATGATTTTCGCTGTGAAGCCGTTGGTTCGCAACGGTAATGTTGATCTGAAATCCGTGCTTCGTGTCGATCCGTAGCGTTCCGCCGAGCGACGTCACCCGGTCACGGATGCCGGAAAGTCCGATGCCGTCTGAAGCGAACGGATCGCTCTGGCATTCGCCGTTGTCGCGGATCTGCAGCAGGAGGAAGCCGGGGTGTTCGCGCACGGTCACTTTGCCGGCGGTGCCGCTGCTGTGTTTGTCTATGTTGTGAATGGCTTCCTTTACGATCGAGATGAACGCGTACTTGATCTCCCGCGGCAGTTCATGTTCTACATCGTATTCCAGACGGATCGGAATGGCGTGGTCCTGTGAGATGATCTCCTGCAGGACATGGCGGAGGTCGATCGATTCGTCATACAGGTCGTGGACGCTCGTGCGGATGCTCGTCATCGCGGTGTTCAGCGTATCGTTCAGCGTCGCGAGAGGCTCCGCCAGGGAGGGGTCCTGATTGGTCACGTTCAGCGCTCCGGTCTGCAAAAGCGAGCGGGTCAGCAGATGTCCCACATTGTCGTGGATTTCTCTGGCAATCCTGTTCCGCTCCGCAAGCGTCGCCGCGTGGATTTCAAAATTTTGTTTCTGGATGAGCGCCTGATTCCGTTCCTTCAGATGGATCTCCGCCTCCGTGCTGCGGTCTCTGATCTGATGCAGTTTCCGCAAGAGTGTTTCGTTTTTCCTGCTGTAAGAGGCCAGTAAAAAAGTGAAGGCCAGGGAGAGTAAAAAAGGAAACGAAAGTGTCGGGTACAGGCAGAATACGGCATTGATACACGCCGGAATGACGGCAGCCATTAACATATTCTGCCCGGTGGCCATCATATCGTAAAAAAATAGCGGAACATATGGGACAAAGGCCGGCCAGATGAAACTCATCACACAGTAGAGCGCGATACATGCGCCGCATATGCGGCGGTTGGAAAAATACGTGCACAGGCAGCTCAAAATAAGGGATATGGTAAGGGCAAAACCGGCGGCATCGTTTACACCTGCATACCATTCGATGCAGATGCCGCATATAAAAAGCAGCAGTTTGTTTGTGAGATCCTGCATATCGTCCCTCCATTTCCCGATTTTTAGTGGTTCTGGTGCTCGGGTTTCTGCAAAATATTTGTAGATGCTGACCGCATACTTTCATTGTACATAAAAGCGCCGCATATGACATGATTATAATGCAAAATAGCTTAAATGGCAAATAGAAGCAGTTAAGAAATAAAAACAGATCATATGTTGTGACATTTGTCATGCGCAAATGATGAGGATGCTCACTTTCCCCGGCGGTGGTTGTTTTATATAATATGTTCAGAGTGAATCAGCATTTCAGGATGGTAAAGGAGGAAACGGCATGGCAGCAGTGATCGAGGTGGAAAATCTGGTCAAGCGGTATAAGGAACTGTTAGCGCTCGACCATTTTAATTTAAAAATTGAGGAGGGGGAGATCTTCGGGCTTCTGGGGCCGAACGGATCGGGGAAGACGACGGCTATCAGCGCCATTCTCTCCCTGCTCCGATACGACAAGGGACAGATCCGGGTGTTCGGAAAGGAAATGCGGCCGGATTCGTACGACAGCAAGAGGGATATTGGCGTGGTGCTGCAGAACGTGGCGGTATTCAATGAACTGACTGTTTATGAAAACATTGATTATTTCTGCGGTCTTTACATCCGGGATAAGCAGACGAGGAAGCAGTATACCGAGGAGGCGATCCGGTTTGTCGGACTGGATGAGTTCCGGAAATTTTATCCGAAAAAGCTTTCGGGCGGTTTGCTGCGCAGGCTCAATATCGCCTGCGGTATTGCCCATAAGCCGAAACTGATCTTTTTTGACGAGCCGACGGTGGCCGTCGATCCGCAGAGCAGGAATAACATTCTGGAGGGGATCGTGGAGTTGAACAGGCAGGGCGCCACGATCGTGTACACCTCGCACTATATGGAAGAGGTCGAGCAGATCTGCACCCGCATCGCCATCATGGATAAGGGGCAGAACATCGCGATCGGGACGAAAGAGGAATTAAAGAAGATGATCAAAAATACAGAGACCGTCACAGTGGAGGTCTCACAGCTCGAGGAAGAGGAACTGGCCGGTTTTCGTGATCTTGAACACGCCTATGAAGCGGCGTACGGGGACGGACACCTCTGCATCCGTTTCTGCGGCGGCGCGCACAATCTGATCCATGTGCTGGAGAGGCTGCGCTCAGAGGAAATCCCATTTGGCAGGGTCTATACTGAACTGCCGACATTAAATGATGTCTTTCTCGAGATCACGGGGAAGGAGTTAAGAGACCAGTGCGAATAGAGTAAGGCATCGCTTGCGACACCTTACTCTATTCACACCAGAAGAATCCACAGAGAGGATTCTTCGCTATTACTTCAAGCGAGCTGAAAGGAGTGTGTACAGTGTTTCGACATATATTAAAATACGGGCTGTTGTCTCTTCTGAGAACGAGGGAGATCGTGTTTTGGACACTTATTTTCCCGTTTGCCCTTACGACATTTATGTATTTGGCGTTTAGTAACCTGTTTGAGGCGACCGAACAGTTTCATGTGATCCCGGTGGCCGTCGTGAAGCAGCAGGAGGACCAGATCTTCGAACGGATGATCCAGATGGTCTCCGCCGAGGGAGAGGACCAGATCCTGGCGGTGAGTGAACTGGATAGGGAAAGCGCGGAACAGAAGCTGCAGGAAGGGGAAGTTAAGGGGATCGTGTACGTCGGGGAAGAGGTGTCCATCGAGGTGGCGGAATCCGGTATGGATCAGACGATGCTGCAGATGATCTTTGAACAGTTTGTGCAGTATAAGAAGACGATTTCAGACGTGGCACAGATCGATCCCGGCCGTATCCTGCCGGCGGTGGAGGCGCTCACGTCACAGACGGAATATGTGGAAGAGAAAAAATCGTCCGAGGGCAATCAGGATAACGTGATCAATTACTTTTACGCCGTGCTGGCGATGGTATGCCTCTTTGCCAGTTTTGCCGGGTGTGACCGCATTTTAAAAATACAGGCAAATGTTTCCGACCTCGGCCAGCGTCGCAATATGATCCCGGTGCACAAGATGAAAAGTATCGCGGCGGAATTTCTGGCGTGCGAGATCGTACAGTACGCGATCGTCCTTTTGCTCCTGATCTACATGAGAGTGGTACTAAAGCTGAAGCTGGGCGACAATGTGCCGCAGATTCTGCTCCTGCTCCTTCTGGGCACGAGTTTTGGCATTGTGCTCGGCATTTTTGTCGGCTCGCTCCCCCGTCTGGGAGAGGGCATGAAGATCGGCATTCTCGTGAGCGTGGGGCTCGCGTTCAGTGCTCTCAGTGACCTGATGATATCGGGGATCAAAGATGAGATCGAGCATACGGCGCCGATCCTCAATGACTTAAATCCGGCGGCGCTGATCACCGATTCTTTTTACGCGCTGAACATATTTGAAACGAATGGGCGTTTTTTGGGGAACATGGCTTATCTGGGGGCGGGTATGGCCGTGCTCATGCTGGCTAGTTATTTTATGGTAAGGAGGAGTCGCTATGTCAGTTTATAAAGTGTTTTTCCGCATATTGAACAGATTAAAGATGCGCGTTATCATGTATCTCGGTATTTTCCTGGCGATGGCCTTCATCATATCGTCACAGGGAGAAGAGGCGCAGAGCGGGATGTTTCGTGCGCAGTCCCAGAAACTGGCCGTGTTTGACGAGGACGATTCCGAGCTCAGCCGCGGCGTCGTACAGTATCTGGCGGAGGGAAATGAGATCGTGGAGCTGGAGGACGAGGCGGAGACGATCCAGGATGAACTTTACAACCGGAACGTCACCTGCGTCATACGGATCCCGGAGGGCTACGGGGAGTCTCTTCTGGGCGGGAATCTGGTAAAGCCGCAGATTACGACCATTCCCGGAACGGTTTACGAACAGTTTTTTGTCAATATGGTGGGCCGCTATGGTTCGGTGGCCCGGGCGTATCGGGCGGGCGGACTGGATTCCCGGGAGGTCGCGGAGAAGACGGCCGAGGTGTGCAGGGAAAAAGTTTCTGTCAGCATGATGGAGGGGGGCCGCGAGGAAAGCCATGGATCCATGTATTATTTCTTCGCCTATTTTCCCTATATTTTTATTTCAATCTCGGTGGTCGGCGTCGGATCGATCCTCGTGGTGTTCCACAAAAAGGAAGTGCGGGAACGGAATATTTGTTCCTGCTATCCGCTGCTGAGGGCGAATCTGGAACTCTATTCCGGCATGGTGATCGCGGAAGTCGGATTCTGTCTCTGTTATCTCCTTTTGGTGTTTTTGGGGATGAAATGTGATACGCAGCTCTTTGGTTTTCAGGGAATGCTGTACTGCCTGAACATGCTCTGTTTTATGGTGGTGACGCTGGGCATTGTATTTTTGGTAGGGCAGATCGTAAAGCGCGACACGGTGCTGAACATGATCTCCAATATAATAAGTCTTGGCATGTGTTTTTTATGCGGTATTTTTGTTCCATTGGAATATCTGGGTGCGGGCCTCGTCCGGGCGGCACATTTTCTGCCGGCCTACTGGTATATCATATCGGCGGACAGGATCGATCATTATATGGCGGGACAGGATCTCGGGGAACTCTGGCGCGCGTTGGGGATCCAGCTTTTGTTCGGGGCGGCGTTTGTCTGTGCCGGACTGGCGTATTCGAAAGTGAGGATGAACGCGGGACAGCGGGAGTGATGATCGGGAATGTTAATGTTCCGAAATGATCTTGTACCTGAATATTCCAAAAGAAAAAACTTGAAAAAAATTTTGACTTGTGTTATAGTGCAGTTGGACACGAAAAGTGTCTAAGAAACGTACATTTTTTTTAGATGTTTAGGAGGTAAGAATTTTGAGAAGAAAAGGAAGCAGGATCCTTGCTACAGTTATGGCGGCTGCGCTTGCAGTTTCGATGATGGGGGCACCATCTGCAGAGGCGGCGAAAAAGATCAAGCTGTCCAAAAAGAGCGTAACTGTAAAGAAAGGGAAAAGCGTAAAGGTTTCGATCAAAAACGTGAAAGCGAAAAAGGTAAAGAAACTTTCCGTTAAGAGCAGTAAAAAGAAAGTTGCCACGGTTAAGAAGTCAAGCAATACGGCTTTCAAAGTAACCGGAAAGAGTAAAGGAAAAGCAACCGTCACAGTGAAGGTGACAGTTAAGGGCAAAAAGAAAGCTACGAAACTTAAGTTAAAGGTAAATGTAACGGATCCGAAGAAGCCATCCGTGACGACACCGGCACCGCTCGCTCCGACTCCGGTACCGGCAACGCCAGCACCGGGCCAGTCCGCACAGCCGGGCCAGTCGGCAGCACCGGGTGAGTCAGCAAAACCGGGCGAATCGGCAGCACCGGGCCAGTCAGCGCTGCCGGACCAGTCGGCGCAGCCTAGTCAGTCCGCACAGCCGGGCCAGTCGGCGCAGCCAGGCCAGTCCGCACAGCCGGGTCAGTCCGCACAGCCGGGTGTCAAGGATCCGGGAGTCAAGGTTGCTTTGACAGAGGATACCATCAATGCGGAATCACAGACAGAAGCAGAGGTAACTGTCGACGCGGGCGAGGTTACGTCGGTAGACTGGTCAGTGAAAGATAGTGCGGTAGCGTCTGTTCAGAAGAATGCGAATGACATGAAAAAAGCTACGGTTACCGGTGTGGCAGAAGGTGAGACAAAAGTCATCGCTGTCGTAAAAGGTACAGTAGAAGGAAAAGCCTTTGAGGTCACAAAGGAAGCAGATCTTAAAGTTGTGAAAAAAGACGGGATGATCGTAAAGGCAGAGATCGAGTCCGCGCCGCTTGAAATGGCAATTGGAGAGACTGCCGCAATTACTGTTTCAGTAGGAACAAACAAAGGTCCGATCGGAGCTGATGATATCAAGAGCGTTGAGTGGACGGTAGAAGGCACGGCGGCTACAGTAGAGACCGATGGACTGGAAGCTATGATCACGGCAAAAGAGGTAGGCGAAGTGACGATCTCCGTCAAAGTAGGAGTGAAGAATGGCGAAGAGACAGTGTACGATACGGATGTGATTAAAATTTCTGTAACACCGGTTACGTATGTGATCGGGAAAGAGATCACGCTGGCGAACGCAGATGAGTGGCAGGCAATATTCCTGGACGATCTGGCTAAACAGATCAAGGTGAAGAAAACCGATAAGGTTGAAGTGGTCTTTTCCACGAAGGATGGCGGTGATGTGAAGCTGGCATTGTCTGATTGGAAGGAACTTGGTAATAAATCCGCTCAGAACCTGCAGGAGCAGGCGCCTCTTAAGGCTGTTGAGACAGCGGATGGGAAAGCAGTACTTGATGTAAATGAGATGTTTTTCAACACCAATTATTCTGAGATCAATTCGATTGCTGCTTCCTGTACGAAAGCAACGGTAGTGACGATTGAGAAGATTGTCGTAACTCCGACGGATAAAGTGGCACTTTCTGTACAGGCACCAGTCAGCGTGGAAATCGGAACACCGGCGGAGATCCTTGCAGAAGTGGATGAGGGTTATACGTTAGAGTGGCAGACAAGTGACGCACAGGTGGCAACCGTTCAGGGCGACAACGCAAAAGCAACTGTTACAGGTATCAAACCGGGTGAGGTTACGATCACACTCGTTGTAAAAGCGGCCGATGGTAAAGAAGCAGCTAAAAAGGAAATCAAACTGAATGTGACAGAAGCGTTCAAAGGTCAGGACATTTCGATTGATCTTGCGACTGTGGAAAAGCTTGGTAATGGAACTTTGGATCAGACGAAAGAGTCCGGCAAAGTGACAGCTCTTACGGTTGCGAAGGAGGATCAGGGATTGTCGCTTGCTCTTCCTAATAAACTTGCCTCGGGTGATAAGATCAAAGTTACGGTAAAGGGAAGTTTTGCTGCTGGAGCGACGGGATTCCGTCTGTATACGACTCCGGACAAAAGTGTTACAGGTGGTTCCACGAATAACGGACAGGGTATGCTTGGTGATCAGATAAAAGAAGGAGCATTTACGTGTGAGATCGAATTGGAAGCAAAGGGTGATTGTACGAATCTCTGCTTCCGAGTTCCGATTGCGGGTGCAACTACGCCGATTGACGGACTTACCATATCCGAAATCCTGATCAAGTATCTTTGATGGTCATGCGAGTAGTTGTACGGCAGGTACAGGTCATATAGTCGTGTTTTTTTAGTAACTATTGATATGGAGCCATAAAAAATAAGAACCGCAATCTTTTGAGAAATTAAGGGGTTGCGGTTCTTCTATTGCTAAAAAGGGAGCGAACAGGATTTGTAAACAATCAGTATTAGCAGCATTAGAGAGAAAGTGCGGAAAAGGAAGTAAAGGAAGGGAATTAAAGAAAATAAAAACTTAAGGGTTGACATGACAACACCAGTATGTTACTATAATGAAAAGCATTACTATTCTTTTTATCTGTTAGAATTAAAATCTTTTTCATTTCAAAGAACGTCAATGCTTTATTCCAAAAAATCAGAAAAAAGCGGAGAGGTTATTTGAAAGGGAAAAGAAATCGTCTCTCCGCGGAACGGGGGGACTATATGGAGAAAAAGAACAGTCAGCGGACAGGGGCGCTGTCGCCGGCGCCAGCACAGAGAAATTACAAAGATACGGTATTTCGCATGCTTTTCCGGGACCGGACGAAGCTGTTGGAGCTGTACAATGCAGTGAACGGTACCCAGTACACGGATCCGGGAGAACTCGAAGAGATAGGACTGGAAAACGCGGTCTATATGTCGGTGAAAAACGATGTGTCCTGCGTGATGGATCTGCGCCTGAACCTGTACGAGCACCAGTCCACGGTAAACCCGAACATGCCGCTGCGCGATCTGTTCTACGTCTCGCGCTTATATGAAAAAATGATACAGAAGGAAAAAAAAGATCTGCATTCAGGAAAGAGGATCATGATCCCAGCGCCCCGTTTTGTTGTATTCTACAATGGGACGAAGGAGCAGCCGGGTAGAAAGATTCTGCGCCTGTCGGAATCCTTCTACCAAAGTACGGACGAGGTAAATCTGGAACTTATCGTGCTGCAGTTGAACATCAACCCAGGGTATAATGAAGAGATCTTGGAAAAATGTCACACCCTGAATGAATATGCGCAGTACGTGGACAGGGTACGCCGCTACAGCAGGGAACTGGATTTCCGGGAAGCGGTGGAGAAGGCGGTGACGGAATGTATCAAAGAGGGAATCCTAAGGGAATTTTTGACAGCCAACCGGGCGGAGGTGGTTCAGATGAGTATATTTGAATACGATGAGGAATTGCATATGGCTACGGTGCGGGAAGAAGGCCGGGAAGAAGGGTTGAAGGAGGGCTGGCAGGAAGGTTTCAAAGACGCAAGGATGAGGGCCGGCAGAACAGCTTTAATGAGAACAAGGATGAGATCTGGCAGAAAGGTTTCAAAGAGGACAGGGAGAAGGGCCGGCAGGAAGGTTTGAGGGGCGGCCTAAATCTGGTGGAGGTTGGTAAACAAGGCGAAAAACACGTTTCGCTTTAGAAAAGTGCGTTTCCATCGAACTTCATTCAACTTTCAACTCTGAAAAAATGAGCACGTACTTGACAGTTCGTGCCTTTTTGCTATATACTAAAAAGGCTATTAAAATTTTGAGAGTTATGCCTGTATGTGAGTAACGGCAGAATGTGAGGGAACTATGGATTTTCATATTGCATTGATTCCCGGCGATGGCATAGGGCCGGAAATCGTGGCGGAAGCCAGAAAAGTATTAGATCAGGTAGGAGAGGTCTACGGACACTCTTTTAAATATGAGGAGCTATTGATGGGCGGATGTTCCATCGACGCTTACGGCGAACCCCTGACGAAGGAGACGCTGGAGCGGGCGAAAAAAAGCGATTCCGTCCTTCTCGGCGCCGTTGGCGGGACGGTGGGAAAGGACAGCTGGTACGACCTTCCGCCGGATAAGCGGCCGGAGGCAGGGCTATTGCAGATCCGCAAAGGACTGGGTTTGTTTTGTAACCTGAGACCGGCGGTGCTGTTCGATGAACTGAGCGGCGCGTGTCCACTCAAAGAGGAACTGACCCGCGGCGGCTTTGATTTTGTCGTCACGAGAGAGCTGACCGGCGGCCTGTATTTCGGGGAGAGGCACACGGAAGAGGTCGATGGCGTCCTGCGGGCGACAGACACGCTCACGTACGATGAAAACGAAATACGGCGCATCGCGAAATGGGCGTTTGATGTGGCTGGAAAACGAAATAAAAAGGTTTGCAGCGTCGATAAGGCAAATGTGCTCGACTCTTCCCGCCTATGGCGTAAAGTCGTGAAGGAAGTGAGCGCGGACTATCCGGATATCGAACTGACCGATATGCTCGTCGACAACTGCGCCATGCAGATTGTAAAAGACCCGAAACAGTTTGATGTCATTTTAACGGAAAATATGTTCGGTGATATTTTGTCAGATGAGGCGAGTATGGTTACGGGTTCGATCGGTATGCTGGCTTCCGCCAGTTTAGGCGAGGGCACGCTCGGCATGTATGAACCGAGCCACGGCGCCGCGCCGGATATTGCCGGGCAGAATAAAGCGAATCCGATCGCCACGATCCTGTCGGCGGCGATGATGTTAAAATATTCCTTTAACCTTGTGAAAGAATCGGATGCCATCGAACGCGCCGTAAAAGAAGTGCTGAAAAAAGGATTGCGGACGGTCGATATTATGGATGAGGGAAAAACCTGTCTGGGCACGGTTGAGATGGGTGATGCGGTTCTAAGGGAAATCCACTAAAAAACACAAAAAAGCAACGGAACTGAAATTCCGTGCGGAAAAGAGGTAAAGAGTGAAAAATAAATTTTTCACTCGGCAAGTTTGTGTCTGCGCTGCGACACAAACATTATGCGCAAAAGGCAGCGCGGAAAAGAGGTAAGTTATGAAAAGTGATTCGGTGAAAAAAGGTATGCAGACCGCCCCGCAGCGTTCGTTGTTCAACGCGCTGGGAATGACAAAGGAAGAGCTTGACAAACCATTGGTAGGTATCGTCAGTTCTTATAATGAAATTGTGCCGGGACACATGAATATTGATAAAATTGTAGAGGCAGTAAAACTCGGCGTGGCGATGGCGGGCGGAACGCCTGTCGTATTCCCGGCGATCGCCGTCTGTGACGGGATTGCGATGGGGCATGTCGGTATGAAATATTCCCTCGTCACGAGGGATCTGATCGCGGATTCTACGGAGTGTATGGCGGTGGCCCACGCGTTTGACGCGCTGGTGATGGTGCCAAACTGTGACAAAAACGTGCCGGGCCTTCTGATGGCAGCGGCGAGAGTCAATGTGCCGACGGTGTTTGTGAGCGGCGGCCCGATGCTTGCCGGTCATGTACAGGGAAGAAAAACCAGTCTTTCCAGTATGTTTGAGGCGGTCGGTTCGCATGCGGCGGGAACGATGACGGAAGACGATGTGGAGGATTTTGTCAGCCATGCCTGTCCGACCTGCGGTTCCTGTTCGGGTATGTACACGGCAAACAGCATGAACTGCCTGACCGAGGCAATCGGAATGGGACTGCAGGGAAATGGAACGATCCCGGCCGTTTACTCCGAGAGGCTGAAGCTTGCGAAGCATGCCGGAATGAAAGTGATGGAATTGTATGAGAAGAACATCCGTCCGAGTGACATCATGACCGAAAAGGCATTTCTGAACGCGCTGACGGTCGATATGGCGCTCGGGTGTTCCACAAACAGCATGCTCCACCTTCCGGCGATCGCGCACGAAGCGGGCGTTGACCTGAATCTGGACCTCGCGAACGAGATGAGCGCGAAGACGCCGAATCTGTGCCATCTGGCGCCGGCAGGGCCGACATATATGGAAGATTTGAACGAAGCGGGCGGCGTGTACGCCGTAATGAATGAATTGAATAAAAAAGGATTATTATATACCGATCTCATCACCGTGACCGGAAAAACGGTGGGAGAAAATATCGAGGGTTGTGTCAACCGGAATCCGGAGGTGATCCGTCCGGTCGAGAATCCGTACAGTGAGACGGGCGGTATCGCCGTGCTGAAAGGAAATCTGGCGCCGGATTCCGCCGTCGTAAAGCGTTCCGCCGTCGTGCCGGAAATGATGGTACACGAGGGGCCGGCACGGGTATTTGACTGTGAAGAGGACGCGATCGCTGCCATCAAGAGCGGCAGCATCGTGGCGGGAGACGTTGTCGTCATCCGGTACGAAGGGCCGAAAGGCGGACCGGGTATGCGCGAAATGCTGAATCCGACGTCGGCGATCGCCGGCATGGGACTCGGTTCCTCGGTCGCACTCATTACGGACGGACGGTTCTCCGGTGCGAGCCGCGGCGCCTCGATCGGCCATGTGTCACCGGAGGCAGCGGTCGGCGGCCCGATCGCGCTCGTCGAAGAGGGCGATACGATCCGCATCGACATCCCGGCCAATAAGCTGGAGCTCGATGTCAGTGAAGAAGTGCTCGCGGAGCGCAGGAAAAACTGGCAGCCGAGAGAACCGAAGATTACGACAGGTTATCTGGCGCGGTATGCGAATATGGTAACGTCTGGAAATACAGGCGCTGTGTTAAAAAACGAATTTTAGCGTGAAAGAATACTGGAAAGAGGTGCATAGTTATGCAATTAAACGGTTCCCAAATCTTGATCGAATGTTTACTGGAGCAAGGGGTGGATACGATCTTTGGTTATCCCGGCGGGGCGATTTTAAATGTATATGATGAACTGTATCGCTATCAGGATCGATTGCGCCACATACTGACGTCCCACGAGCAGGGGGCGTCCCATGCGGCCGACGGTTACGCGAGGGCGACGGGGAAGGTCGGCGTCTGTATGGCGACGAGCGGCCCGGGCGCTACGAATCTCGTAACAGGCATCGCGACCGCGTATATGGATTCGGTGCCGATGGTGGCGATCACTTGTAACGTAACACTGCCGCTCTTGGGAAAGGATAGTTTTCAGGAGGTGGACATTTCCGGCGTCACGATGCCGATCACGAAGCACAGTTTTATCGTGAAGGATGTGAACGATCTGGCGGCGGCCATACGATCCGCGTTTAAGATCGCGCAGTCTGGGAGGCCGGGGCCGGTGCTCGTCGATATTCCGAAAGACGTCACAGCGGCCGTAACGGAATTTGAACCGAAGACGCCGGAGATCATCCCGAGAAAGACCGATACGATCCGCGAGAGTGACATCGAGGCTGTTTTGCAGGCAATCCGTAGTTCCGAGCGCCCGATGATCTTTGTCGGCGGCGGAAATGTGTTATCCGGCGACAGCGCGGAATTAAAAGAATTTGTGAAAAAGGTAGACGCGCCTGTGACCGATACGCTCATGGGCAAAGGAGCTTTTGACGGTACGGATGAGTATTATATGGGAATGCTCGGTATGCACGGGACGAAGGCGGCGAATTTGAGCGTGACGGAATGTGATCTTCTGATCGCTCTCGGCGTGCGGTTTTCTGACCGCGTTGTCGGAAAGTCTGATAAGTTCGCCTACAATGCGAAAATTGTGCACATCGACATTGACGCGGCAGAGGTCAATAAAAACATACAGGTCGATTATTCGATCATCGGGGATCTGAAGTCCATTCTTGAGATCTTAAATAAAAAGTTAGAGAACCAGTACCACCGCGCATGGATCGATAAAGTGCTGGCCAGAAAGGCGGCTCTGCCGATGCGCTACCGCTTTGATGTGCTGACCGGCCCGTATATCATTGAGAGGATCTACGAGCTGACGGGCGGCGACGCCATTATTTCCACCGACGTCGGGCAGCATCAGATGTGGGCGGCGCAGTATTTTTCCTATCGGAACCCGCGCACGCTCTTGACGTCCGGCGGCATGGGAACGATGGGATACGGTCTTGGTGCCTGTATCGGGGCGAAGGTCGGTATGCCGGATAAGCATGTGTTCAATATCGCGGGAGACGGCTGTTTCCGTATGAATATGAATGAGCTTGCGACGGCATCGCGCTACAAGATCCCGATCATCCAGGTGATCTTTGATAACCACGCGCTCGGAATGGTGCGCCAGTGGCAGACATTGTTCTACGGGAAGCGTTATTCCAATACGATATTAGAAGACCAGGTGGATTATGTGAAGGTGTCGGAGGCACTCGGCGCGAAGGCGTATGAGGTCACGAGCCGGGATGAGGTAGACGGTGTGATCCGGGAAGCCATGTCATGCGACGGGCCGGTTGTGATCAACTGTGTACTCGATCAGGACGATAAGGTGTGGCCGATGGTAGCGCCGGGAGCGCCGATCGAGGAGTCGTTCGCGGAAGAGGATCTAGTGGATAAGGAAACAATTTAAGTTGATAAAGATATTTTATTATATATCATAGCAAGGAGGATGTAACAGTGGCCAGAGTGTATAATTTTTCGGCAGGCCCAGCCGTTTTGCCGGAAGAAGTATTAAAAGAAGCAGCAGAGGAGATGTTGGATTACAGGGGAACCGGTATGTCCGTTATGGAAATGAGCCATCGTTCCAAAGCGTACGATGAGATCATCAAGACCGCGGAAGCAGACCTGCGGGAACTGATGAACATACCTGATAATTACAAAGTCCTGTTTTTGCAGGGCGGCGCTTCCCAGCAGTTCGCGATGATCCCGATGAACCTCATGAAAAACGGGGTGGCGGATTATATCGTGACCGGACAGTGGGCGAAAAAAGCGTATGCCGAGGCGTGCAAATACGGGAAGGCGAATAAGATCGCGTCTTCTGAGGATCAGACATTTTCGTACATTCCGGACTGTCAGGATCTTCCGATCAGCGAAGACGCGGATTATGTCTATATTTGTGAAAACAATACGATTTATGGCACGAAGTTTAAAACACTTCCGAATACAAAGGGGAAAACGCTTGTGGCAGACGTCTCTTCCTGTTTTCTGTCGGAGCCGGTTGACGTGGAGAAATACGGTGTCATTTACGGCGGCGTACAGAAAAATATCGGCCCGGCCGGCGTCGTGATCGTCATCATACGCGAGGATCTGATTCCGGATGAGGTCGATGAGAAGGTGCCGACGATGCTCCAGTACAAGATCCACGCGGACGCGCAGAGTTTATATAACACGCCGCCGGCATACGGCATCTACATCTGCGGCAAGGTGTTCCAGTGGATCAAGAAAATGGGCGGTCTGACGGAAATGAAGAAGAGGAATGAAGAAAAGGCAAAGATCCTGTACGACTTTTTGGATGAGAGCAAAATGTTCCGCGGAACCGTGCGCAAAGAAGACCGTTCGCTGATGAACGTGCCGTTTGTCACAGGAAATGACGAACTGGACGCGAAATTTGTCAAAGAGGCAAAGGAAGCTGGCTTTGAGAACCTGAAAGGGCACCGCTCGGTCGGCGGCATGCGCGCCAGCATCTACAACGCGATGCCAAAAGAAGGCGTGGAGAAACTCGTGGCCTTTATGAAAGAGTTTGAAGCAAACAATGCGTAATGTAGAAAGAAGGAGAGAATGATGAGCGTTAAAATTAATTGTCTGAATCCGATCGCGGCATGCGGGCTGGATTTGTTTGATGATACGTATGAAATCGTGGAGGATGTAAAGGAGGCGGACGCGGTACTCGTCCGCAGCGCGTCGATGCACGATATGGAACTGTCGGATGACCTGCTTGCCGTGGCGAGAGCCGGTGCGGGCGTGAATAATATTCCGCTTGAGAAATGCGCGGACAAAGGGATCGTCGTATTCAATACGCCGGGCGCCAACGCAAACGGCGTAAAGGAACTCGTCGTGGCAGCGATGCTCCTTGCCACCCGTGATATTGTGGGCGGCATCGAGTGGGTGAAGGAAAATAAAGACGATGCCGATATCGCGAAAGCGGCGGAGAAGGCGAAAAAAGCGTTTGCCGGAAGCGAGATCGCCGGCAAAAAGCTCGGTATCATCGGCTTAGGCGCGATCGGCGTCCTCGTGGCCAATGCGGCCAACCGCCTCGGTATGGACGTGTATGGATGTGATCCGTATCTTTCGGTGGATAACGCGCTCAATATGTCAAGAGATATTACGCTCGTAAAAACATACGATGAGATTTACAGCGAGTGTGATTTTATCACGGTTCATGTGCCGCTTTTGGATTCCACGAAAGGAATGTTTGACAAAGAGGCGTTTGATAAAATGAAAGATGGCGTCGTATTCCTCAACTTTTCGCGGGATACGCTCGTCAATGAAACGGATCTGCGCGCCGCGCTCACGAGCGGGAAGGTGAAGAAATATGTGGTGGATTTCCCAAATCCGACGACGGCCGGCCTTCCGAACACGATCGTAACGCCGCATCTTGGCGCGTCCACACAGGAATCGGAAGATAACTGCGCGAAGATGGCAGTCAAAGAGATCCGCGAGTTCATCGAGAACGGAAATATTAAGAATTCCGTGAACTATCCGACCTGTGACGCCGGCGTGTGCGCGACAGAGGGACGCGTTGCCGTAGCACATAAAAACGTGCACTCGATGCTCTCCCAATTTACGACTGTATTTGCCAAAGAGGGCATCAACATTGAGAATATGGTGAACAAGAGCCGCGGCAATTACGCCTATACGATTTTCGATATCTGCAGCGAGGCAACGGACGCCATCGTCAAGGATCTCGAGGGGATCAACGGCGTGATCAAGGTGAGGATCATTAAGTAAACAGTTGGATCGAAGATGACTTACAAGTTCGGGTTTTGCGTCTGTGCGCTGCCGCAGCAAACGCCCGGGGATGCAGATGGCAGCGCAGAAAAGAGGAAAAAAATGAAATTGAAGAAATTAGCAGCAATAGCACTGGCGGCGGTTATGATGATGTCGATGACTGCGTGCGGTGGAAATGACAACGGAGGAAGTTCTTCCTCGACGGGAGATTCCAATACGGGCAGCGATGACGGAAAGACATATAAGGTTGGAATCTGCCAGCTCGTACAGCACGACGCGCTCGACGCGGCGACAACAGGCTTTAAAGAGGCTCTGACCGAAAAGCTTGGCGATAAGGTTACGTTTGATGAGCAGAACGCGCAGGGAGATTCCCCGACATGTGCGACGATCGTAAACTCTTTTGTGTCAGGCGGCGTGGATTTGATCCTGGCCAACGCGACGGCACCTCTGCAGGCGGCCGTTGCGGGAACAACCGATATTCCGATCCTCGGAACGTCGGTGACGGATTACGGAACAGCGCTTGACATCAAGGACTGGAAAGGAACGACGGGCATCAATGTTTCGGGTACGTCTGATCTGGCGCCCCTGGACGAGCAGGCAGCGATGATCAAAGAATTGTTCCCGGATGCGAAAAAAGTCGGTTTGTTCTACTGTTCGGCTGAGGCGAACTCGCTGTATCAGGTAGAGACGATCAAGATCTATCTGGAAAAAGACGGTTATACGTGTGAGAATTATTCGTTCGTCGATTCGAATGATATTGCTTCGGTTATCGCGAATGCGTCGAAGAACAGCGATGTGATCTATATTCCGACCGATAACACAGCGGCTTCCAATACCGAGGTCATCAAAAACACATGTGTTCCGGCCAAGGTTCCGGTCGTGGTCGGTGAACAGGGCCTCTGTAAGGGCTGCGGCGTGGCTACGCTTTCGATCAGCTATTATGACATCGGTTATACGACCGGTGAGATGGCGTATGACATTCTCGTAAATGGCAAAGACGTTTCGACGATGGAAGTCAAATTCGCGCCGAAAGTTACGAAACAGTACAACGAGGAGATCTGCAAGGAGATGGATATCCAGATCCCGGACGGCTACGAGAAGATTAATATGGAAGACGAGTGAACAAAAGGCGGAAAGTAGATGACGCATTTATGCGCGGAATGGAGGATACGTGGATATTTCAGTGTTGATCTCAGCCATGCCCGGCGCGGTTGCACAGGGACTGATCTGGGGCATTATGGCGATTGGTGTATATATTACGTATAAAATACTTGATGTGGCGGATCTGACGGTTGACGGCACGATGTGTACCGGCGGCGCCGTGAGCATCATGATGATGTTGAACGGGTACAATGTGTGGGTGAGCCTGCTCGTGGCTTTGGCCGCCGGGATGCTCGCCGGACTTGTGACGGGAATCTTTCATACCTTTATGGGTATTCCTGCGATTTTGGCCGGAATCCTCACGCAGCTCGCCCTGTATTCCATCAACTTAAAGATTATGGGAAAAGCGAATCAGGCGATCAGTGTCATGAATTACGATCTGCTCGTGTCGCTGCGGAATGTCAAGGACGTTCCGTTTTACCAGAATTCGATCTTTGTTGTGGCGATCTTCTGTATCGTTATCATCGGCGTTCTGTACTGGTTTTTCGGTACGGAGCTCGGCTGTTCGCTGCGGGCGACGGGCTGTAATCCGAACATGAGCCGCGCGCAGGGGATTAATACGAATTTTAATGTCGTGCTCGGACTTATGATCTCGAACGGTCTCGTGGCGCTTGCCAGCGCGCTCTGTTCCCAGTATCAGGGATTTGCGGATATTAACATGGGGCGCGGCGCGATCGTCATCGGTCTGGCTGCCGTTATAATCGGAAAAGTCGTGTTCGAGAAGTTGTTCCACAATTTTGCGCTGAAGCTTTTAGGCGTCGTGTTTGGCGCCGTGATCTACTATGCCGTGCTTCAGGTCGTGCTCTGGATCGGACTTGAGACCGACCTGCTGAAACTTCTTTCGGCGCTCGTTGTCGCCCTGTTTTTGGCGCTTCCTTACTGGAAGAAGAAATATCTGGTGAAGCCGGTGAAGAGAGGAGGGGTAAACGATGCTGGAAGTAAATAGTATCTACAAGACGTTTAACCCCGGTACAGTAAACGAAAAGCTGGCGTTGGACGGTCTCTCTCTCCGGCTGGCCCCGGGTGATTTTGTCACAGTCATCGGCGGAAACGGCGCCGGGAAATCGACGCTTTTGAATGCACTTGCCGGCGTGTGGTACGTCGATCAGGGAAGTATCTGCATCGATGGCGTCGATGTGACGAAAGTATCGGAACATAAGCGGGCCGCCTATTTGGGCCGGGTATTTCAGGATCCGATGATGGGGACGGCGGCCACGATGGGCATTGACGAGAACCTCGCGCTGGCGGCGAGGCGCGGGAAATCGCGCGGGCTGCGGAGCGGGATCTCAAAAAAGGAAAAGAATGAGTTCCGCGAGCTGCTGAAAATACTCGATCTGGGACTCGAAGACCGCATCACCTCGAAAGTCGGCCTGTTGTCCGGTGGACAGAGGCAGGCCGTAACGCTTCTGATGGCGACGCTCAAGAAGCCGAAGCTTCTTTTGCTCGATGAGCACACGGCGGCGCTCGATCCGAAGACGGCGGCCAAAGTGCTGGAGACGACGAACAACATCATCCGCAAAGACAACCTCACGACGCTGATGATCACACACAACATGAAGGATGCGATCGCCAACGGAAACCGCCTGATCATGATGAATAACGGAAAAGTGATTCTCGATATAGCGGGCGAGGAGAAGAAGAAACTGACCGTAGACGACCTGCTCCACAAGTTTGCGGATGTGAGCGGCGAAGATTTTGATAACGACAGGGCATTGTTATGAACTACAGAGAAGCGAAGGAATACGTAAAACAGATTCAGGTGGGGGCAAAGATCAAGCCGGGTTTGGAGGTCACGGGGAAGCTGATGCAGCTTCTCGGTGATCCCCAGGCCGGGCTTTCTTTTGTCCATGTGGCGGGTACGAATGGAAAAGGTTCGACGGCGGCGTTTATCAGTTCGATATACGCCGCCGCCGGATGGAAGGTGGGGCGTTTTGTCTCGCCGGCAGTTTTCAGTGAGCGGGAGAGCATCCAGTACGAACAGGACGGCAAAACGGTTTATATAACGGAAGAGGAAATGGCTAGACATCTCACGGCCATCCGTGCGGCGATCGAGAAAATGGCGCGGTGTGGCGACGGTGTCCCCGCCGATGGTGTCTCCGGCGACGGTGTACCCGGCGACGGCATTCACGCCGATGGCGTTCCCACCGAGTTTGAGATTGAGACGGCGGCGGCGTTTCTGGCGTTTGCCGACTGGAAGTGCGACATTGTCGTTCTCGAGACGGGCATGGGCGGGCGGCTCGATGCGACGAATATCATTACAACGACGGCATGTGCGGTTATTGCGCCGGTGGCGATGGACCATATGAAGTTTCTGGGTGATACGATCGGGCAGATTGCCTGTGAAAAGGCGGGGATCATAAAAGAACATGTGCCGGTCGTCATGTGCCAGCACGACAGGGAGGCGGCAGACTGTATCGCGCGGACATGCCAGGAGCACGGCTGTGAGTGGAGAGAGGTAGTGCCGGAGAATATCCATATCAGGGAGAGTGCGCTTTCGGGCACGCGGTTTGATTATAAGCAATACCGGGATCTGCGGATTTCGGTGCCCGGTTTGTACCAGGTGGAAAATGCCTGCCTGGCGATTGAGTGTGTTGAAATGCTGTGTGCTTCTGAGGGGGATTCTACGCTGGCGCAGTATTCTTCGTCAGGGGGAGATTCTTTGTTTGCAGGGGATTCCTTGCTAGCGGGAGATTCTTCGTCGGTGCAGCGTTTTTCGCTGTCAGAGGATGTGATCCGGCGCGGGCTGGCGGCGGCGCGGTGGCGCGGGCGGTTTGAAATCATAAGCGAAAAGCCGTGTGTCGTCGTGGACGGCGCGCACAATCCTGATGGGATGAACGGCTTTCTAAAGTCAGTACATAGTTATTTTGGAAAGAAAGAAAAAATAGCTGTCATGGGCGTTTTTGCGGATAAGGACTACCGCGAGATGGCCGGTATGATTGGCCGGACATTTTCCCACATCTATACGGTGGCGCCGCCGTCGGAGCGCGCGCTCGCGGCAGAGGAGCTGGCAAGTGCGCTGAATGCATGTGCAAGGCGCGGGGCAGGGGAGATGGACGGGGAAGATGCCCGGAGGGAGGCTGCAGGGACGGGAGCGGTGAATGCGGAAAGAGGGGGGACAGGGACGGAAATGGCTGATGCAGAAAGGGAGGCTGCGGGGATGAAAGTGGCGAATGCGGAAAGGGTGTTGAATCGGGCGGTTGCGTGCGGGACATTAGCAGAGGCATTTGATCTGGCGAAGCAGCATAGGGAGGCGGTCATTTTTGTTTTTGGATCTCTTTCGCTTTTGAAGGGAGTGTATGATTACTGGGACTAGATGTTAAATATTGTTACATTGACAACAACACATTTTTCCAAGTATATGCTTGTGGATCGAAAGATCTGGTTTGAAACATGGTCAAAGGAAATCGATTACAGGGGAAAGTGTGCCTATTTTCATTTTAAGTATGCCGTGGACACATCTAAAAGTATGGATATTGATGATCGGTTAAAAACAGCGAAAAAGGCATTATCATCTTTCGTAAGTGAGCAAACATCTAAAGACAAGGGAGGTTTAGTGAGTTTTGGTGGAACGACAAAAGTGATTAGTCAGTTAGGCACAGCATCCGTCAGGGAGGGATCGGACTGCCGCGGCTCCGTCTGATCATTAACATGATTTTTCCAGTCCGTTTTTTTGCTGCGGATGGTACCCCGATCAGTGAGGTTCTGTGTGTGCGGATCCAAAAGCGTTTTGGCCTGTTTTGGAAAAAGGCGAAGGTGCGTATGATCGCAGTCCCCGTTCAGGATCAGGGCGGGGAACGGAATGTCGTATGGTACCGGGCAAAGAAGTTTCTGATTTATAACAATGGAGACGTGATCGGCGAGGGGGAAATTGTGCCCACGGAGTTGAAATGTTAAGAGGAATCCGTTACTATCGTTAGCTAGGGAGTGGAGCAAAGCGAAAAATAAAAAATAAAAGAAAATCGCGCGCATGTTTTACTTCTTGTAAAGGCTCCCTGCCATATGATATAATAAAAAAGCGCAACAATGTAAAAAATAAATAATCAGAACAAGAACAACCCAAAAAGGAGGAAAAGAATGACGATCTTTGATGTGCTTACGATGCTCGGCGGCCTTGCCCTGTTTTTGTACGGTATGAATACGATGGGGGAAGGGCTGACGAAGATTGCGGGCGGCAGGCTCGAGAGGATTCTGGCGAAACTGACTTCAAATCCGGTGAAGGCGGTATTTTTAGGTATTTTTGTTACAGCGGTGATCCAGTCGTCGTCGGCGACGACCGTCATGGTCGTCGGGTTTGTCAATTCCGGGATTATGAAACTTTCCCAGGCGATCGGTATCATTATGGGAGCGAACGTGGGGACGACGGTGACGGCCTGGATCCTGAGCTTGTCCGGGATCGAGAGCGACAGTTTGGTCATGCAGTTTTTAAAACCGTCCAATTTCGCGCCGGTTCTCGCGGTGATTGGTATTATTTTCGTGATGTTTTTGAAAAGCCAGAAAAAGAGAGATATCGGCATGATCCTTTTGGGTTTTGCCATACTGATGTTCGGGATGGATACGATGAGCGGGGCGGTGAAGCCGCTGGCGGATGTGCCGGAGTTTACAAATATCCTGACGATGTTTTCCAATCCGATCCTCGGGATGCTTGCGGGGACGGTGCTGACGGCGGTCATCCAGAGTTCTTCCGCGTCAGTCGGTATTCTGCAGGCGCTTTGCGCCACCGGTTCGATCACGTACGGGACGGCGTTTCCGATCATCATGGGACAAAATATTGGAACGTGCTGTACGGCGCTCCTTTCGGCAATCGGCGCAAATAAAAACGCGAAACGGGCCTCACTTGTCCATTTGTATTTTAACCTGTTCGGCACGGCGTTGTTTATGATCGCCTTTTATCTGCTGCATGCGGTATTCTATTTTGAATTTATCGATCAGGCGGCGGGGCCGGCGGGGATCGCTGTGATGCACAGCATATTTAATATTGTGGCGACGATCGTTCTGCTGCCGTTCGCGAAAGGGCTTGAGCGGCTCGCCTATCTGTCGATCCGTGAGGATGAGAAAGAGCGTGAGAGGCATGAGATCCTGTCGCTGCTCGACGAGCGTTTTTTAGAGCAGCCGGCTTTCGCGGTAGAGAGGTGCCGCCAGGTGGCGGCGGAGATGGCGAAGCTGTCGAAAACGGCGCTTGCCAATGCGGTTTCCCTGATTGAACATTACGACGAGGATGTGGCGAAGTCGGTATGTTCCGACGAGGATGAGATCGACCGGTATGAAGACGAACTGGGAAGCTATCTCGTGAAACTGAGCGCGAAAAATCTCTCGGAAAATGACAGCCGGACGCTTTCGATGATCCTCCACTGTATCAATGATTTTGAGCGCATTTCCGATCACGCGGTGAACATTTGGGAAACGGCGCGGAAGAAGAAAGAAAAGAAAATTTCGTTTTCGGAAAAAGCGACTGAGGAATTGGTTGTTTTTTCCGATGCCGTAAAACATATTCTCGATCTTACGGTGCAGGTGTTTACGAACGAGGACGCGAATGCGGCCAATGAGATCGAGCCGCTGGAAGAGGTCGTGGACCGGTTGAATAAAAAGGTGAAAAAACGTCATGTCAAGCGGCTCCAGAACGGGAAATGTACGATCGAGGCCGGACTGATCCTCAATGATCTGGCTACGAATTTTGAGCGCGTCGCCGACCACTGTTCGAATATCGGCGTTTGTGTCATACAGCTGCGCGAGGATTCGTATGATCCGCATGGATATCTGGATACGCTGGACAAAGGCAAAAATACGCCGTTCCATGAAACGTATACGATGTATAAGAACCGGTATAAACTGCCATAAAGGAAGTTTGGGAGGAGAGGATGGATAAAGAAACAGCGTTAAAAACGGTAGTGTTCGACATGGACGGCGTTTTGTTTGACACGGAAGCGCTTGTTTTGTCGTGTTGGAAACTGGTGGGGGAAAAGTATGGCCTGAAAGACATTGAAGAGGCGTTTCGCAGGTGCATTGGCACAAATTCTGCCCAGACGAGGCAGATCGTCTGTGATTTCTGGGGCGAGGCTCTGGATTATGAGAAGTTCCGCCGGGAAGCCTCCTATGTGTTCCGCAGGAAGGTGGATGCGCACGGGATTCCCGTAAAACGGGGCGCGAGGGAGCTTCTCAGTTATCTCAAAGTGAACGGTTACCGGACGGGACTTGCGACTTCGACGCGCCGGCAGGCGGCAGAGCAGGAACTCGAACAGGCCGGGCTGCTTCGATTTTTTCCGGTGATCGTCGGCGGCGATATGGTCACGCACAGCAAGCCGCACCCGGAAATTTATTTTCGTGCCTGTCGTGAACTGGGCGTCGATCCGTCACAGGCATTTGCCATCGAGGACTCGTATCACGGCGTGCGCTCGGCACATGCAGCCGGAATGCGCGTATTTATGGTTCCGGATCTGATCGAACCGGATGAGGAGATGGCGGAACTGGCATATCAGATCGTTCCGTCGCTCATGGGCGTACTCGGATATTTCCAAAATTTTACCTGATACATAAAGTTTCAGCATTCCGTGACAGACGAACCAATTGATCAGAGAATAATTGTACCTGGATGGGACAGACTACTACAGGAAAATGTCTTGTGGAGGTCTGCCATGAAAATAGTCAGGGTATTTTTTATTTTCATTCTGATTTTTACTGCCCTCATGCCGGGAACGGAAATAGAATCGGGAGATTATGAACATAAAATCATTCATTACGTCGCGCTGGGGGACAGCATCGCCAAAGGGTACGGCCTGGAGGATGTGGACAGGGAGTCTTATGTCGGGCGGATCGCGCAGGCGCTGGAAGGGCAGTACGGCGCAGTCAGACTGACGAATTTCGGAAAAAATGGATTGCGCAGCGAGCAGCTTTTGGAAATTCTGACAGACGAAAATAATGAACAACATAAGAAATATATGGAAGAGATCGAGCGCGCGGATCTGATCACACTCTCCATCGGATCGAACGATCTTTTGCAGTATTTGTCGGTCGATATGGATCTGGAGGAGTTTGAGGCGCACGGGGACGAGATTTTCACGAAAGCCTGTGAACGGTTCTGGCAGAACATCCCGCAGATCATCGACGTGATCCACAGCCATGCGCCGCAGGCACAGCTTTTCGTCAATAATATTTACAATCCGTGCAACGATGTTTCATTTGATCTTTCCGCCCAGCTCGACGCGATGGCGGAGAAGTACATCGTAAAAATGAACGAGGGGTTCGTGTCCCGGGAAGTGCAGAGCGTGTTCCACCCGCAAAACGGCGGGGGACGGCCGGGGGAAAATCAGCAGCCGGAAAACAGGGTGCAGCCGGAGGAAGGGCAGCAGCCGGAATACAGAGTGCAGTCGCAGAAAAGGCAGAAGTCGGAGGAAGGGCAGCAGTCAGATAAAAGCGAGAGAACGGCTGAGAATGGCGGGTACGAGCTGGTCGATGTGAAACAGGCATTTGAGCAGGCGGATGAGAAGCTGATCAACATGGTCGTTTCCTGGGGGGAGATCGATCCGCATCCAAACAGGGAAGGGCATAAGAAAATAGCAGATGAAATCATACCGAGACTGTCGGTTGGAAAGTCGCCGTGAGAGGGGCGGACAAAAAACGGATCGAAAGAGGAGCAAAACAGGACAGTCTGTGTACAAGTGAGAGGGAAAAGAGAAATGGAAATGAAGATAAAAGGAGCGATCTTTGATCTGGACGGGACGCTGCTCGATTCGATGTGGGTGTGGGAGAAGGTCGATGCCGATTTTCTCGGCGGCCGGGGATTCGAGGTGCCGCCGGATTATCAGAAAGCGATCGCGGCTATGGGGTTTCGGGAGACAGCGAGCTATACGATCGAACGGTTCCGGCTGAAGGAACGGGAAGACGACATTATCCGCGAATGGAACGACATGGCGGCGAGGACATATCATGAGGAAGTGGCGGTCAAACCGTATGTCCGCGAACTGTTGGAGCAGATGGCGGGGGAAGGCATCCGGCTCGGCGTGGCAACGGCTTCGTACGCGACGCTGTTTGAGGACTGCCTGAAACGGAACGAAATTTACAGTTATTTCCAGGCGTTTACTGAGACAAAAGAGGTTGCGAGAGGCAAGGGATTTCCCGATATATACATAAGAGCGGCGGAGAAGATTGGGTGCGCGCCAGAGGAGTGCGTCGTATTTGAGGATCTGCACCAGGGGATCATGGCGGCGAACGAGGCCGGTTTTTATACGGTCGGGGTGTACGAGGACAAATTGGCATATTCCTGGGGCGACATCGTGCGCGACGCGGATCTTGCCATACGCGGATTCGACGAGCTGCTTCTTGACGTAACATGAATTTTCGTGTAAAATGAGGGCAGATTATGCTGGCAGATGATAAAAAGGAACGGGGATAAGAAATGGAAGATAAACATGACGTAGAAGTGCTCATCAATGGCAAACGCTATACGATATGCGGGTTTGAGAGTGAAGATTATTTGCAGAAAGTGGCGACATACATAAATGGCAAATATACGGAATTTAAGAAGCAGGATTATTACTACAGCCTTGATCTTGATCTGCGAAACATTCTGCTGGCGATCAATATTGCAGACGATTATTTTAAGCTGAAAAAGGAAATGGAAGCGCTCGTGCGCGATGGCGAACGCAAGGATCAGATGGTTCTTGACATGAAGCATGAAGTGATGGAAGTCCAGAGTAAGACAGACGATGTCGTCAGCCGCAAGGACGAGCTGAAGGGGCAGTTGAGCGATGCCGAAAAGAAGATCGTCGAACTGAATGTAAAAAACGAGGACAATACGTCGAAGGTCGCGTCGCTGGAAGAACAGCTGGCGGAGGCGCAGAAGCGTATTACGGATCTGGAGTCCAGAAACAGACGGAAAAAATAATAGTATGAAAAAAATAGAGATTCTGGCGCCGGGCGGATCCAAAGAGGCGATCTATGCAGCCATCTACAGCGGTGCCGACGCGGTTTATACCGGGACGGACCGCTTTTCCGCCAGGGCGTTCGCGGACAATCCCACGGTGGAGGAGCTGTGCGGGATTCTGGATTTTGCCCATCTCCATGATAAAAAAATATATCTCACTGTCAATACCCTTCTGACCGAAGAGGAACTGGAGGGTAGTCTTTATGCGCTGATTGCTCCGCTGTATGAAGCGGGGCTGGACGCCGTGATCGTTCAGGATCCCGGCGTGATGGATTTCATCGGGCAGAATTTTCAGGGGTTAGCGATACACGCCAGCACGCAGATGACGATTGTGAGCGGTGCGGGGGCCGATCAGTGGAAGCCGTACGGCGTGACAAGGGTTGTGCCGGCGCGGGAATTGACGATCGGTGAGATTGCACAGATGAGAAGAAAGACCGATCTCGAACTGGAAGTGTTTGTCCACGGGGCGCTCTGTTACTGCTATTCCGGCCAGTGCCAGATGAGCCAGGTCATCGGGGGCCGCAGCGGAAACCGCGGCATGTGTGCCCAGCCGTGCCGTCTGCGCTATACCGTCAACGGAAAGGACGGGGGCTATATACTGAGTCCCAGAGATCTGTGCACGCTCGGGCGTGTCGGTGAGCTGATCGAGGCGGGAGTCGATTCGTTTAAGATCGAGGGGCGGATGAAAAAGCCGGCGTATGCGGCTTTTACGTCTCATTTGTACCGGATTTACGCTGACGCGTACCTCGCCGGCGTGACGAAATCGGATGCCGAGGTCGCGCACGATGTGAGGCGGCTGGCGGACATTTATAACCGGGGCGGTTTTTCCGCGGGATATCTGTTTGAACCGTCGAAAAACAATGTGATCGATACGAGCCGCAACGGGCACTATGGCGTGTGCGTCGGCGAGGTCGTGAACGTGACTCCGCGTGCGGTCGAATACCGCCTGACGGAGCGGACGCACGCGCAGGATGTACTGGAATTCCGAGATAAAAAAGGACATGCCGTGTACGAGTATACGCTGAAAGAGGGGGCGGACGCCCCTGCGCGGGTGACGGCGCGTTACCAGAAGGGAAGCGCGCCGCGCGCCGGACAGAAGGTGTACCGGATGAGGAACAACCAGCTGCTGCAGCAGATTTCAGACATCATTGATGACGGAAAGAAGAATGGAAAAATAAAAGTGAGGGCCGTTTTTACGGCAGAATGCGGACGCCCGGTGACACTCACGCTCTTTTACCGGGATTTCAGGTGCGAGGTGGCAGGCGCCCGCGCCGAGCGGGCAGAGGGCAGGCCGGTCGAAGCGGAGGACATTAAAAAAAGGCTGGATAAGACCGGCGGCAGTGAGTTTGTGTTTGAAAGGCTCGAAGTGCATGTCCCCGACGGTATTTTTATCCCATTGGGAAGCATCGCGTCGCTGCGCCGGGAGGGGCTGGAACGGCTCCGCGCCAGTATTTGCGGCACATTTCACCGGACGGCGGGGAAATTGTCGGGAGAGTTGCCGGTTCAGGGGGCGGGGAAACTGTCGGAGGGACCGGTAGTCCGCACGGCGGGAAAACCGGTGGAAGAGCGGGTGGATGAACCAATTGGTCAGGTACACTCACACTCCGCATTTACAATGATCCGTGTGGCCGATATCGAACAGCTGCAGGCGGCCCGTGCCTGTGCGCACGTGACGGCGGATCGTGCGGCCTTCCATTTGAAATTAGATGAATTTGCGCCGGATACATGGGAACAACTAAGTCGGGAGACCGGTGATCTCCCGTATTACATTTCGCTGCCAGCCGTGCTGCGCGAAAAAAATACGGATCGCTTCCTGTCGTGGTGGGGGCAGTGCGGACAAGAACTGGCAGCCGGAAATCTGGCGGGCGTGATCGTCCATTCGATGGATGCGTTCCCCGTGCTTTCGCGCATGCCCGGCGTGAAGGGGCGGGAGATCCTCGCGGGCGAGGGACTGTATTTGTGGAATCGGCGGACGGCGCGTGTTTACCGCCATTTCGGTATTAGCGGCAGATTGTACACGGCGTACGGGCGGACGAGGGTTATGATGAGCGAGGGCTGTGTGAACCGGGAACTCGGCAGGTGCCGGCAGGCGGAGTGGGATAAGAGCCGGAATACGATCGCGACTCCGAAAAATGATGAATTTCTGGTCGTCAATTACTGCCATTACTGTTACAATGAAATATATGAAAATATGCCTTCCTGGCAAGTGCCTTCCGGACGAATGTCTGAAGGACATAAGCCTGAAAGACATAGACCTGAAAGACATGACCCTGAAAAATATTTGCTGTCAGACAATGTCATTCCGGAGATCGCTTTTTCTTTGGAAGATGCCTCCGGGGTGAGAAAGGTTTTGGGACAATGGAACTTTTTATCGTAGAAATCGCGCGGTATGTCATCATCCTTTTATTTGGATTGTATACATTTTATTCCTTTCGCGTGTTTGTCGGAAAAAATAAGGAGCGGCAGGAACGGGTATTTGCGATCCAGCGGACATTGACCGTGCTACTCCACGCGGTGATGAGCGCGCTCCTCATCATGGAGAACATGACGCTTACGTACGTGTTTTTATGGGCGGCGGAGCTGGTTTTTTATTTTGTATTCATCAAAGTATATCAGGCCTGCTATAAGGGGCTGTCCAAACTTGTGCTGAACAATATGATGATGTGCATGATGGTCGGATTTGTCATGCTGGGGCGGCTTTCGTCCCAATACGCCATTCATCAGGTTGCCCTGGCGGCTGCCGCGATGGTCATCTGTCTGTTTGTCCCTCTCATCATCGAGAAATTTTCGATCTGGGAGCGCCTCGGGTGGCAGTACGCGCTCGCCGGCGTCTTATTTCTCCTTCTCGTATTTGTCATCGGCGTCGAGAAATACGGCTCCCGCAACTGGATCCGTATTGCGGGGATCGCCATCCAGCCCTCCGAGTTCGTGAAAATATTATACGTGTTTTTTATGGCCTCGCTTCTGGCAAAAAGTACGAAATTTAAGCACGTTGTTCTCATAACGTGCGCGGCGGCGGTTCATGTCGCCATACTCGTAGCGGAAAAAGATCTGGGAGCGGCGCTCATTTATTTTATCACCTATCTCATGGTACTCTATGTCGCCACAATGAACGCGGCCTATCTGGGGGCGGGATTTGCCGGCGGCGCGATCGCCGCGGTAACGGCGTACCACCTGTTTTCCCATGTGCGGACCCGTGTGTACGCATGGCAGGATCCGTGGGGACGGATCCAGAATGAGGGGTATCAGATCGCCCGGTCGCTGTTTGCCATCGGCACCGGCGGTTTTATCGGCATGGGGCTCGGAAAGGGGCTGCCTGACAGCGTCCCCGTTGTGGAGAGTGATTTTATTTTTGCCGCCATATCCGAAGAACTCGGTGGCGTATTTGCCATTTGCCTCATCATGGTGTATCTCAGCAGTTATATCATGTTTGTCAATATTGCCATGAAAATGAAAAAACAGTTTTACAAGCTGACCGCGTTTGGATTGAGCGTTGTCTTTATCTTTCAGGTGTTTTTGTGCGTCGGCGGCGTGACGAAATTCATCCCGTCCACCGGCGTGACGCTTCCGCTCATCAGTTACGGCGGCAGTTCGATCATGACAACGATCATTATATTCAGCATAATCCAGGGGATGTATGTGCTGAATGGAAGAGAGGTGGAAGACGATGGGGAAGAAGAACCGAGTGGAGATAAAAAGCGAAGGAAGAAAAAGAATAAAAGAGGATCATGAGCTTTTGAGAAGAAAGCGCATGAACTGGGAGATGGCCGCGGTGACGTATTTTTTTATGATTCTTTTTGTATTGATGGCCGGGTATGTGATCTGGTTTTTGTCCGGTGATACCGACCAGATCCTAAACAATCCCCAGAATAAGCGGCAGGACCTTCTAGCCGAGCGCATCAAAAAAGGCAGTATTTTATCCGACCGCGGCAAAGTGCTGGCTGAGACGGTGACGAACGACGACGGAACGGAGCGGCGCAGCTATCCGTACAGCGGCCTGTTCGCCCACACGGTCGGCCGCACGTCGCAGGGCAGGACCGGTCTGGAGGCATCGGAGGGCTATACGATGCTCACGACCGCGATCAACCCGCTTACCGGCATTCTCAATGAATTTAAAGGAGAAAAAAATCCCGGCAATAATATCGTGACGACACTGAATGTAAAACTTTCCCAGATCGCGAGCGACGCGCTCGGCAGCCACCGGGGAGCGGTCGTCGTCATGGAACCGGAGACGGGAAAAATACTGGCTATGGTGTCAAAGCCGACATACAACCCGAACACCATAGGCGTGATGTGGGAGAAGCTGATCGATGAATCTGAGGACAGCTCCCCCCTTTACAACCGGGCAACACAGGGCCTGTACCCGCCCGGCTCCACGTTCAAATTATACACGTTATTACAATATATCAGGGAAAATGAAAATTACGACTCGTTTCAATACAAGTGCAAAGGAAAGATCGGAGCGGGCCGCGACGCGATCAAGTGTTATGGCAACGAGGTCCACGGAAAAGTCGGCCTCACCCGCGCGTTCGCCAAATCGTGCAACGCCGCGTTCGCGCAGATCGGAGTCGGCCTCGACGCCGCGAAATGGACGAAACTGTGCGAATCTTTCTACTATAACAAAGCTCTCCCGCTCGACAAACTGGAGCAGAAAACCGCCAACTTCTCCGCGTCACCGTCCGACGCCTCCGGCGATATCATGCAGATGGCGATCGGACAGGGCACAACGCTGACGACGCCGCTGCAGAACATCCTTCTCGTATGCGCCGCCGTCAACGGCGGCACGCTGATGAAACCCTACCTCGTAGACCGCGTCGAGGACACATCCGGAAATGAAATACAGCATTTTGATCCCCAGCCCGTATCCACGCCGCTCTCCGAACAGGAGGCAAAGCTGTTAAAACGTTATATGAGGGAAACCGTAGAAACTGGAACCGCCACGGCCCTCAATTCTTCAAACTACCGCGCCGGCGGAAAAACAGGTTCTGCCCAGTTTAAAGAGGGATCGTCCGATTCGCACGCCTGGTTTGTCGGATACGCCCAGAAAGGCGGCAAGAGCCTGGCCGTCAGTATCATAGTAGAGGGGGCAGGAACGGGAAGCGCGTATGCGGTGCCGATCGCTAGGGAGATCTTTGGGGGGTATTTGGGGTGACGGGGGGGCAGGGAGTCCGCCAAATTCCGGGAAATGCTGCCATTCGGGCCCTCCGCTCTCGCTGATAAATGCGTAGCGGTACTAAGGCTGCATCGCGCGTGAGCGCGCGATAGACGCAGCCTAAGGACCGACGCATTTATAAGGGCCCGAATGGCAGCATTTCCCGGACTTCGGCTGCATTCCTGGCAGGCCCCGTAGGTAAAATTGAGGAAGAGGGGGGAGGTGTGTGGGGTGGGGGGGTTTGATTTTTGGGATGAGGGCTTCATGGAGGACGGCTGAGAAGGGTATGTTGAGGGCCAAAGTTTCCTCGTTCAGCCATTCAGGTATGCTTAGTGTTTTTTTGGCTTTTGAGTTGTGTTTGCGTTGGTATTTTTCGAGATTGAATTTTATTACGAGAATGATGGCGTTTGGGGTAACTGTGATGTCTGATGGGGAGGATGGGGGTGGGAGAGGGGGTTCTTCTTTCAAGAGGTCTGTAATGCAAAGGCCCAGGGAGGCTACTGCCATATCATAGGCTTCATCCAGAGTTTCGCCTTGGGTTAGGCATTTAGGGAAATCGGGGAAGGTGATCCAAAAACCACCTTCTTCTGCGGTGTGGAATAGAGCGAGGTAAAATAATTTATTCATAAATGAAACCTCCTGATTTTTTGGTAGTGTTATAAAAGACCTGATTGTTTAAGTATTGTCTGTTCCAGACCGTTCTTTAGTCGGTACAATGATAAGGAATGATTACTTGTTAACCAGTTTGTTTCTTTTTTTAATTTTATATTTTATATAAGAACCATCTTGACGGATGGTTTTAAAACTGTTCTTTTTAAGGTATTTCCACTTTTCTCTCGATGCTATTGGCATCTATGTAACACCTTTCCCATCCTTACTACATTTTGCCACGTATAAACACGGATAACATAATAAGAAAACAAAAAACATAAAGATAGCATCCTAAAATACCATCATCTACAGAAATAATCCCCCCCTATAAACTGAAAACTCCCCCTCTCTCTTCCCCGCTAATCTAGCCGAAAGAGCAGCAAACTCCCGTGTTCTGTTCCTGTGAGAACCCTTATAAATGCGTCGGTCCTTAGGCTGCGTCTATCGTGCGCCATGCGCGCGATGCAGCCTTAGTACCGCTACGCATTTATTAGCGCAAGCGGGGTTCGAACAGGAACAGAACACGGGAGTTTGCGGACTTTCCCTAGATCAAATTCAACTTCTTCTTCAATATATGATTCGACAAAAAGAACATAGCAACCGACATTCCCAGCGTCAGGCCGATTGTCAGCAGGTAGACCGGCAGCTGCTCGCCCAGCAGCTCATTCTGTACGGATACCTCGCTCGTTTCTGCCAGAGAAATGATGTCAACTGTGCGGATCATGAACGGGAGCAGCGCGATGATGCTTATGATCTGCTGTACGGTGTAAAGGGCCGCGTAAAAAGCAATCGAAGCGATGACGCGGTGGTCGCGCACGAGCTGGCTCAGGCAGATGGCGGTGAAGATCATCAAAATGTTATTGGCGAAGCCGGCGGCCACGGAGAGGATCTGGTAGAGGAGCGTTTCGTTTTCAGAGAAGAGATCCCCCAGGTTTATAAAGTTGTCCGATATGCATTCCATAAAGATCAGGAAGGATATGAGCCATAAGAGAGAGGTCAGTATCGTCCAAAGGAATGAAATGGTGAATTTGGCGAACAGTATGGTTTTCATATCAGCCGGTACGGTAAACGTGAGGTACGCCTCCCGTGTGGCGGTCGTCCGGTAGAACCGCAGGGAGAGGAAAATGTACGGCGATATGAATACGAAAACGTAGCTGAGTGCGACAATGATAATGCCAAAGCCGAGGGCGATCTCGAGGATCGGATTGTTGAAATTCCGCATGACCTGTGTGCCGATGGCGGCAAGGGCGGTTATGGCGGCGAGCCCGATGTAGATGGGCAGGAATGTACGGTACGTGGCTTTTAATTCATGTTTCATTAATTTTGTTAACATTTGAACACCTCCCTGAAAAGTGCGTCTACCGATTTGTTTTCTTTTTCCCGGATCTCATCGACACTCGAGTGCAGGCGGACCTGGCCGTCCTGCAGGAAAATGACTTCGTCAAGTACATTTTCCACGTCCGCGATGAGATGGGTCGAAATGATGACGGTGGAATTTTCACAATAATTTCCGACGATCGTATTCAGGATATAATCCCTCGTGGCGGGATCGACGCCGCCGATCGGCTCGTCGAGGCAGTACAGGTTCGCCTTCCGGCTCATCGCCAGCACGAGCTGTACTTTTTCGAGCGTTCCTTTCGACATGTGGGCGAGTTTCATATCGGTCGACAAGTTCAGGTTATTTAACATGTAGATCGCTTTTTCCCTGTCGAAGTCGCCGAAGAAGTCGGAAAAGTAGGTGAGCAGTTCTGAGACCTTCATCCATTTCGGGAAATAGTTGCTGTCCGGGAGATAGGAAATGTGCTGTTTGGTCACAACGCCCGGTTCGTATCCTCCGATTGTGATCTGGCCGCTCGTCGGGACGAGCAGTCCGTTCAGCAGTTTGAGGAGCGTCGTTTTCCCGCTTCCGTTTGGGCCGAGAAGGCCGACGATCCTGCCGCATTCCAGGGAGAGGTTCACATCCTGAAGGGCGGTGCGGCCGCCAAATTTTTTTGACAGTCCTTTCGTTTCTAATAGTATCATAAAATAATCCTCCATCTGAAAATATTGCTAGTTTATGTCGCAGGAATCCCAATGCGAGCGGATGAAATCAATCGGCTCGTCGCCAGCCATGCCGAGTTGTTTCAGTTCTTGCTTTAGACGGCACAGTTTAGAGAGCGCGAGCGCTTCTCTCATGGCTTCGATCATCGAAGCATTTTCCGTGATCCGCCTGCCGTTCGTCCGCTCGTTGATGAGAAGACCTTCCCGCTCCAGTTCGGAAAGGGCCCGCTGCATCGTGTTTGGATTTACGCTGGCAGTCAGGGCGAGTTCACGGACGGACGGAAATTGCTGGCCCGGTTCGTATTCGCCGGAAAGGATCAACAGCTTGATGTGTTCGATCAACTGGATATACAGGGGTCTGTCATTCGTCAGTTCCCATAGCATGTCTCAACCTCCTTTCTGTTAATGTCAGGTGTATTATTGTGTTAATGTATTGACTGTTTAATGCAATGATACACTGAAAAATGGATCTTGTCAAGTGTTATCATCAAAAAAATGATTTTCTCTTGACAGAACAGGAAAAAATTGATATATATTTGGTAAAATAACGGATGTGCTCCGGCGTTTCCTGAAAGTGGGAACTATAGCCGGAGTTGCCGGAATCAAATTGGTCGAAAGGAGTTGACTGTAATTTTGAGGAGGAAGAGTTTCAAACAAGTTATTTCAAAAACGATGGCGCTCACATTGAGCGCGGCTTTACTGCTGTCACCGGTGGTGCCGGTACAGGCGGCTGGTGCCGCATCAGAGGAAACCCGGACGGGAAACGTGGAAACGTATGATTCCATCGACGGACTGTCTGGCGAGATTTTGTACGATACAGATGGAAACAGGGTCTATACGTGTGGCGGAGAGGTACATAAGATTGAAGAAAACGGTGAGACCAAATACTACTGGTTCGGGGTGGATGACCTGAATGAAGGCTCAGGCTGGCAGAATAACCACCCGGGCATTCACCTGTACAGTTCATCGGATCTGTACAATTGGAAATATGAAGGCGTTATGTATGAGAAAGAGGGTGAGCTTTACGCGCATCCGAAAATGCTTTTCAATGGGGAAGAATATGTGATGTGGGTTTCAACCGGCACAAAAGGCACCAGCACCGATTACGGTAACGATATGGTTCCGGGCCCAACGAAAGTTCTTTCCAGCAAAAGCATCACGGGAGAGTTTACCGAGGTAGAAGAACAGCCGGATATGGGAGACAGCTATTCGGGATTCATCAATCTGTATGAAGAGGCGCGGGGAAATGCGTATCTGATCCATTACGGGAACACATCTGGTACGCCCGGCGCGCCGCCCACTACGATCTGTAAAACGAAATTGTCTGCGGATTATAAGACGACGGTGGGAGAGATACAGCCACTGAATTTTTCAGGCGATTCGCTTGTGAGTGCCGAGGGCGGCATCTTTAAGCAGAACGGAAAATATTATATCGTCAATGCCGGCATGAATGAGTATGCATCGGCAAATTCGCTGAATGGCACATGGACGAAGTATACTCTTCAGATGTGGGATGGCAGGGAGAAAACGGATATTAAATCTAAAAACCAGACGAGTAATGTGTTCCGCGTAAGATCTGGAGATTCTGATCTGCTCGTATGTGTCGGCGACAGTGTGAACGGTGGAAGTGATCCGAGATATATCTGGCTTCCGATCAAGTTTTTCGATGATAGGACGATCGCTCTCTGGGATCTGAGCAATTGGAAATTAGAAGATGTCGAAGGGGTGGAGCCGGAAGGGCCGGGCGCGTCGGGTAATTACGAAAATATCCCGGGACTTTCGGGCAGGGTGATGTACGATACGAATGGCAATAAAATATATGCCTGCGGGGGCGAGGTCCGCGAGTTTGAAGAAAACGGACAGAAAAAGTGGTACTGGTTCGGTGTGGATGACTTGAATCCTGAAGTAATGAACGAACATCCGGGTGTCCATCTTTATAGTTCCTCGGATCTATACAACTGGCATTACGAGGGCGTTATGCTGAATCAAGACGGGATCACCTATGCGCATCCGAAAATCCTTCATAACGGGACGCAGTATGTCATGTGGGTATCTTATATGTCCATGTCGTCCACGCCCGGAGGAGGCGCGCCGTCCATGCCTGGGGGCACGACGACCACGCCGAGCGGAGGAACAATGATCGCGACGAGTGACAGTATAACAGGGCCGTTTACGGAAGTATCGGATTCTGAAATGAAAAATTATCAGGGATTTATCAATCTGTATGAAGAGAGTGAGGGGAATGCTTGGCTCGTTTATAATGGCAGTTCCGGCACTCAGGGTCAGATTTGCAGAAAGAAGCTGAACACCGATTATACAGGGACGGTAGGAGAGGATCAGGTGTTTCAGTTCAGTTCCGGCGCGCTCTCGAGCACTGAGGGCGGCATTTTCGAGAGAGATGGAAAATATTATATGGTCAATACGGGCAGCGGACAATATGCGGTAGCGGATTCCTTTGACGGACCATGGGAGCAAAAGTCATTGGACATGTGGGACGGTACCGAGCACAAGGACATCCCGAGGCCGAATCAAACGAGTTCTGTGTTCCATGTGAGAACGGCGGAAGCGGACACGTATGTCTGTATAGGAGACAGTGTTGGCGGAATGTCGCCAGATCAGGCGCCGGTCTGCTATATCTGGCTGCCGATCGAGTTCTTTGACGACGGTACGATCTCGCTGAAAGAGGCGAGAGATTGGATGATCGCCGGGATGGAACCGGAAAAGCCGGAGGAGACGAAAGCGCCGGAGGGAACAGCGGCGCCTGCGGAAACGGATCGACCGGTGCCGACGACACAACCAGAGGTTACGGCGCAACCGGGGTCGACAACGAAACCCGAGGTTACAACGCAACCAGAGGTTACGATAAAACCGGGTTCGACAATGCAGCCAGAGAGTACGGTGAAACCGGGGTCGACAACGAAACCCGAGATTACGGTAAAACCGGGTTCGACAAGCAAACCAGTGCAGACGACTAAACCGGAAACTACGGCCAAACCGGGATCGACAGGAAAACCGGTACAGACAACGAACCCGGGAGCAACAACCAAACCGGGGTCGACAACGAACCCCGAGGTTTCGGCAAAGCCGGGTTCGACAGGCAAACCAACACCGCCGCCAGAAGTTACGACTAAACCGGGAAGTACGAATAAACCAGAAGTAACGGTAAAACCTGGCGAGACGATCAAACCGGTGCAGACGATGCAACCGGAGGAGAAACCAGACGCTACGAAAACGCCGGGAGCGACGAATAAACCGAGTGGAACTGCAAAACCAGAGGAAACGGGCACACCGACGGGAACGGAAAAACCGGTGCAGACGGGAACGCCGGAAGAAACCGCGAAGCCGGTTGAGGTAAAAAGTGTGCTGGTGGCAGCTAAGAAACTGACGCTGGGAGTCGGGGAGAAAGTTCAGTTAGAGGCGGCTGTCTACCCGAGAAACGCCGTTGACAGGAAACTCACTTATAAGGCCTCCAATGCGAAAGTGAAAGTGACCCAAAGCGGAAAGCTGACAGCGAAAAAGCAGGGGATCAGTAAGATCACGATCGCTGCTTCCAATGGGAAAAAGGCAGTCGTAAAAGTAACGATAAAGAAAAAGCCGGGAAAGATCACACTGAATCCCCGGAATAAGACGCTGAAGATTGGGAAGAAGTTTAAGATCAAAGTAAGGCTGCCGAAAGGAACGGCGAGCCAGACGCTCACTTACGTATCCAATAAGCGGGCGATCGCGGACGTCTCACCGGAAGGAAAGGTGACGGCGAAAAAGAAAGGATATGCGGTGATCACCGTAAAAACCTATAACGGTAAGAAGGCATCGCTGAAAGTCCGCGTCAAATAAAAAAGAAGGCATAGAACATGTTCCGGCAGGTCAGGGAAGTAACCCCGGCCTGCCGTTTTTTGGCGCGCAGTCAGGCGATCGCCGGCAAAAACGCAAAAAATTTCAAATCTTGTTAAAATTCGACAATATCCTGCTTTTTTTGCCTTTACTTTTTTAAATGTTAGTGCTAAAATGATACCTAGTGAAAATAAAATCAATATAAGGAGGAAAAGCCCTGCTCGGATGAGGATGGCATGTTCCTTCAAAAAACAAATAGGAGGATTCTTTAAAAATGGCTAGAGCGAAACAATCTATGGATGGAAATACCGCTGCCGCTCACGTTGCGTACGCGTATACGGAAGTTGCCGGTATTTACCCGATCACACCTTCGAGCCCGATGGCTGACACCGTTGATATGTGGTCTGCGGCAGGGTTGAAGAACATTTTCGGAAACACGGTGAAAGTAGTAGAGATGCAGTCGGAGGCTGGTGCAGCCGGAACGGTACACGGTTCTTTGGCAGCCGGAGCGCTGACGACGACCTTTACCGCTTCCCAGGGACTTCTTCTCATGATCCCGAATATGTACAAGATCGCTGCAGAGCAGCTTCCTTGTGTATTTGATGTTTCCGCACGTACGGTATCGACGCAGTCACTGAACATTTTCGGTGATCACAGTGACGTTTACGCGTGTCGTCAGACAGGTTTTGCCATGCTTGCCGAGACAAATCCGCAGGAAGTCATGGACTTGAGCCCGGTTGCCCATTTGGCAGCACTGGAGGGAAAAGTTCCGTTCATCAACTTCTTTGACGGATTCCGTACTTCCCATGAGATCCAGAAGATTGAAAAATGGGACTATGAAGACCTGAAAGAAATGTGTCCGATGGACGCAGTAGAAGCGTTCCGTGCCCATGCGCTGAATCCGGAGCATCCGGCGATGCGTGGTTCGCATGAGAACGGCGACGTATTCTTCCAGCACCGCGAGGCATGTAACCCGGTTTACGATGCGCTTCCGGCTGTTGTAGAGAAATACATGAAGAAAGTAAATGATAAGCTGGGAACGGATTACGACCTCTTCAATTATTACGGAGCACCGGATGCAGACCGCGTCATCATCGCGATGGGATCGATCTGTGACGTAGCAGAAGAAGTGATCGACTATCTGACCGCTAAAGGCGAGAAAGTCGGACTTATCAAAGTTCGCCTGTACCGTCCGTGGTCGTCCGAGCACATTTTGAAAGCCATTCCGAAGACGGCGAAGAAGATCGCGGTTCTTGACCGTACAAAAGAGCCGGGTACACTCGGTGAGCCGCTTTACCTTGACGTGGCAGCGACGCTGCGCGAGGCGGGCATGAATGACGTTGTACTGACTGGCGGCCGTTACGGTCTCGGTTCCAAAGATACGCCGCCTTCATCTGTATTCGCGATCTATAAAGAACTGGAGAAGGACGCGCCGAAGGCACGCTTCACGATCGGTATCGTGGATGATGTCACGAACCTGAGCCTTCCAGAAGTAAAACCGGCTCCGATCACATCGGCAGAAGGTACGGTAGAGTGTAAGTTCTGGGGTCTCGGCGGTGACGGAACCGTAGGAGCAAATAAGAACTCCACGAAGATCATCGGTGACCACACGGATAAATATATCCAGGCATATTTCCAGTATGACTCGAAGAAGACGGGCGGTATTACGATCTCCCATCTCCGTTTCGGTGACAAGCCGATCAAGAGTCCATATTACATCAACCAGGCAGACTTTGTCGCATGCCATAACCCATCTTATGTAGTAAAAGGCTATAAGATGGTACAGGATGTAAAACCGGGCGGAATCTTCATGATCAACTGCCAGTGGTCAGATGAAGAGCTTGACAAGCATATGCCGGCAGAATCGAAGAAATACATAGCAGAAAATAACGTACAGCTCTACACGATCAACGCGATCGACAAAGCGATCGAGATCGGTATGGGCAAGCGTACGAATACGATCCTCCAGTCCGCGTTCTTCAAACTGGCAAACATCATGCCGATCGACGAAGCGGTGGACTACATGAAAGCGGCAGCGAAGAAATCCTACTCGAAGAAGGGTGACGCAGTCGTAGAAATGAACTATAAAGCAATTGACGCCGGCGTGGATGCCGTACACAAAGTAGACGTTCCTGCTTCCTGGGCAAATCCGGCACCGGATGCCCCGGCCAAAGAACTTGAGGGCCGTCCGGAAGTGGTAAAGATGGTAAAAGAACTCCTCGAGCCGATTTCGATCATGGATGGCGACAGCCTTCCGGTATCGGCGTTCAAAGATATCGCGGATGGTCAGTTCGAGCTCGGCGCTTCGGCTTATGAGAAACGTGGAACGGCGGTAACCGTGCCAGTTTGGGATCCGAATACATGTATCCAGTGTAACAACTGTGCGTTTGTTTGTTCCCACGCGACGATCCGTCCATTCCTTTTGACGGACGACGAAGTAAAAGCAGCGCCTTCGAATATGAAGATTGCGGACATGAAGCCGAAAGCCGGCGAATTCAAGTTCACGATGAGCGTATCCCCGTTAGACTGTATGGGATGCGGCGAGTGTATCACGGTATGCCCGAAGGCAGCAGAAGGGGCCATCAAGATGGTACCACAGGAATCGCAGGCAGACGAGCAGCCGGTATTTGATTACCTCGTTGCCAATGTCGGCAAAAAAGACAGCGGAATTTCGGACACGACGCCGAAAGGCTCCCAGTTCAACCAGCCGCTCCTCGAGTTCTCGGGAAGCTGTGCCGGATGTGCGGAGACTTCGTATGCGCGCCTGATCACGCAGCTGTTCGGCGAGCAGATGTACATTTCCAATGCGACCGGATGTTCTTCCATCTGGGGAGGCCCGGCAGCTACCTCGCCATATACGGTACACAAGGACTCCAAGCAGGGGCCGGCATGGTCGAACTCCCTGTTTGAGGACAACGCAGAGCACGGTCTCGGTATGCACATCGGACAGGATGTCATCCGTAAGCAGACGATCGAGAAAGTAAAAGAACTGGCTGCTTCCGATAAGGCTTCGGCTGAGTTGAAAGCTGCTGTCGATAAATTCATGGAGACAAAAGATGATACGAGAGCAAATACACCGGATGCCAAAGCGCTCATCGCAGAGATCGAGAAGTGCGCGGCAGCAGGATGTGACCTCTCCAAAGAAATCCTCGATAAGAAACAGTACCTCGCGAAGAAATCCGTCTGGATCTTCGGTGGTGACGGATGGGCATATGACATCGGCTTCGGCGGACTCGATCATGTGCTTGCTTCCGGCGAGAACGTAAACGTGATGGTATTTGATACCGAGATGTACTCCAATACAGGTGGTCAGGCTTCGAAAGCTTCCAACATCGGTGAAGTCTGCCAGTTTGCCGCTGCCGGTAAAGAGATCGGCAAGAAGAGCCTGGCAGAGATCGCGATGAGTTACGGATATGTCTATGTGGCACAGATCGCGCTCGGCGCAAATCCGGCACAGGCTGTGAAAGCGATCGCGGAGGCAGAAGCTTACAACGGGCCGTCACTCATTATCGGATACGCTCCTTGCGAACTCCACGGTATCGCCAAAGGCGGCATGAACCATTGCCAGGATGAGATGAAGAAGGCGGTAAAAGCCGGATACTGGAATCTGTTCAGCTTCAACCCGGCGCTGAAAGCAGAAGGAAAGAATCCGTTCACGCTGACATCCAAAGAAGGCGACGGAACATATCAGGATTTCCTGAACAACGAGGCGCGTTATACACGTCTGATCAAGCCGTTCCCGGAAAGGGCGGAAAGACTGTTCAAGGAATCCGAAGAAGCGGCAAAAGAACGTTACGAGCATTTGCAGAAGCTGGTTGAGCTTTATAAATAATCCGAGATAGCGGATTGCAGCAGTAAGCAGATGTTGAAATAAGGGAAGCGGTAATAAATCGGTGGAAAACGGGGAATTCGTATCGCGGATCAAGGTTTTCACTGGTTTATTGCCCTTCTTTTTTATTCTTTTTACTCGGTGGGTGTAAAATACCGCACAGGAAAGAGGAGAAAATGAAAAAAGATAGGAAAATGTTCTTACGGATATCAATAGCGCTCTGTCTGATCCTTTTGTTTTCCTTGACGACAGATCTTCAATTCAGGGAACACGGTTATAGTGAGGCTTCGGAGAAAGCGATCCCGGTATTGCGGTCGAGTAAGCCATCATCGGAGGAGCCCTTGCGGACGAGCGAGTCATCGTCGGAGGAACCCCTGCAGACCAGTGAGCCATCGTCGGAGGAGCCCTTACAGACGAGCGAGCCATCGCCGGAAGAGTCATCGCAGACGCCCGCTCCAACTTCGCCGGAAAAATCTCTGGATGAGGATGAGGACGATGAGGACGACGAAGATGAAGAGTTTGAGGTAGAAGAGTTAGAACTAAAAGGAAAGAAAAAAGCAATTCAGGCGTATTGGGAAAAAGTTCCGGGCGCATCCGGCTATGAACTTTGGTACAGTACTTCCCCAAAATTCAAGGGAAAGAAAGTAAAGCATACGAAAAAGGCAAAACTGACGATTGGAAAGGTAAAGACAGACCGGGTGTATTTTGTAAAAGTCCGAGCCTATAAGATCAAAGAGGGACAGAAGAAGTATGGTTACTGGAGCGAGGTGCAGGAGCGGAAGATCATTACAGAGAAAAGGGCATACGCAAAGTTAAGATCTCTTCGGAAAAAATACCCGGAAGGAAAGTCGTTGACAAATAATAATTTCTCTTATTTATCTAATAAGTTTGGCTTGGGATATGGCTGTTATGGCTTTGCCGCCAAAGTAAGTGATACGGTTTTTGGGAAAGGACAGTCGTATAAGACGCATTCTTCTTTCAAAAAAGATCCGGGTGGGCGATAACATTCGGATCGGAGATGGGCATTCAGTCATCGTCCTGACTAAAAAGAAAAATCATATTACGGTTTTAGAGGGAAACTATAACGGAGCCGTTCACTGGAATCGAAAGATTACCGCAGCTACACTTTCTGCCAAAAAATTTAAAGCGTATACAAGGTATTGACCTGAAATATATGTCTCCGGCTAAAGATTAGGAATAAATGATCCGATATGGATAGTGTGTTGTTATATGTGTTTGTCCCAGACAGGCAAACACGTGAAAATAAGTGAGAAAGGATTGATTCAATGAGTAAGAGGTTTACATCGATTTTACTTTGTCTGGTATTGGTCATCACGATGTTTTCTTCACCATCGCAGTCGATGGCGAAAAAAACAAAGATCAAGCTGAACAAAAAGAAGGCTACGTTAGTAGTTGGGAAAAGTCTTCGCCTGAAAGTGAAAGGGACGAAGAAAAAAGTAAAATGGAAGAGTAACAGAAAAAAAGTGGCGACCGTTTCTTCTAAAGGAGTCGTAAAGGCGAAGAAGAAAGGGAAGGCCAACATTACGGCAAAAGTAGCAAAAAAGAAACTCGTATGTAAGATCACGGTAAAGAATAAGAAAACACCGTCCACGAATACGAACGAAGAGGATAAGCAGGGCGGCGGAAACGGGAACGATAATTCCGCACCATCGCAGCCGCCAGTAGATGGAAATGAAGGGGGATCTGGAGGCCAGCAGCCGACCGGGGATCCGCAGAAGCCATCTGCGAATCCACAGCAGCCATCCGGGGATCCACAGCAGCCGTCTGGGAACCCACAGCAGCCATCGGGGAATCCACAGCAGCCATCAGGGAACCCACAGCAGCCGTCTGGGAATCCGCAGAAGCCGTCTGGGAATCCGCAGCAGCCGTCAGGGAACCCGCAGCAGCCGTCTGGGAATCCGCAGAAGCCATCTGCGAACCCGCAGAAACCGTCTGCAAACCCACAGCAGCCATCGGGGAGTCCATTAGCACCATCCGGGAATCCATTAGTACCGTCCGGAAACCCGCTGGCACCATCCGGCAAGCCATTGGCACCGTCCGGAAACCCACAGAAACCGTCTGCGAATCCGCAGCAGCCGTCCGGTAATCCACAGGCTCCGACAGAAGAACCCGTGCCGATCACTCCGACGACTGTGAAACAGATGTCCTTCAACGAGGGAACCGATGGTTTCCTTACGCTCGGAAGCGCTAGTATACAGGCGGTAGATGGCGGATATGGTGAGAGTGGGAAATGTCTGGAAATCTCTGATCGTACCAGTCAATCCGACGGAGCACTCTTTGAGGCCGGATCACAAGTACAGGCAGGCCAGAGTTATACGGTGCAGGGATATGTCAAAGTACCATCCGGCAGCGGAACATTGATCTGCAGTTACCGGACGGGGGATACACAGGCAGATGTGCATGAAATCGTTACGGTTCCGGTTTCTGATGGCGAATGGGTAAAGTTTATGGGGACATTTACCGTTCCGGATTCGTTTGCGAAACTGGAGATTTCGTTTGCGCTGGCAGGTTCGACAGAGACATTTTATATTGATGAAGTCAGTCTCTTGCAGGTTGTCGGCTTAAAGGATACGTTTGACCGGATTTTTGGAAAGACGGGAACGTGTATCAATCCGGCCCAGCTCGAGGATCCGAACATATTGGCCTATGTGAAAAAGAATTATTCCAGTATTTCACTGGAAAACGGTATGAAACCAGACTTTGTGCTTCAGAACTGGTCCCGTCCGCTGATCAGCACGGAGACAGCAAAAGGGAGAACAGGAGATTACGTCATTCCTGAAAGTTATAAGGAATCCCAGGTTCCGGAGCTGAATTACAAAACGATCGACAAGGTAATGAAGATTGCAAAGGAAAACGGGCTCAAGATCCGGTATCACGTACTCGTATGGCATTCCCAGACGCCGGAGTGGTTCTTCAAAGAGGGCTACAGCAAGGATGAGAGTGCAGCATATGTGTCGCCGGAGACGATGTACGCCCGTATGGAAATGTACATCCGCAGCGTGATCCACCATGTCTATACGCTGGACGGCGGAGCCTACAGGGATGTTGTATATACATGGGATGTGGTGAACGAGTATTTTGCCAATAATGCGGATAAGAACTGGTCTGCAGTTTTTGGCAACCGAGTGGATGCGGATCATCCGGGATTTGGAAATACGAGGCCGGAGTTCGTGAAACGGGCGTTTGAGATCGCCTATGATGAGATGGAAAAACTGGAACTGGCCGATTTCATTCCGTTGATGTACAATGACTTTAACACCTATCAGAGGACCAGTGAGATTATTGATATGATCAACTATATCAATTCCGGCGACAAGAAAGTATGCGCCGGCGTCGGTATGCAGAGCCATGTCAGCTCGAGAGGAATCTTTTCTTCGGTGGACAATTACATCCGTGCGATCCAGAGCTTTCTCGAGGAGGGATTCCAGGTGCAGATCACGGAACTGGACGTGGCAAGCTGGGATTCGGAGGAAGTAGAGGAGAACGGAAAGAAAGTTACCTATCTGAAAGATGATTCGGGGCAGAGACTGGCGAGCCCGCTTCCATACAAGGAAAAAATGGCGGGTTACGAGGTGCAGGCGCAATATGTCAGCGACCTGACAAAGAGGCTGATCAACCTGCAGCGGGATTATCATTACCAGATCAATGGACTGACATGGTGGGGCATGCATGACGGCGTGTCATGGGTGAAAACCCACGCGCTGATGTTCCACGGAGAGGAAGATCAGTTCGCACAACCTCCGTACGAGGCAAAACCGTCGTACTATGCGTTCATGCAGGCGGCAGAATCTGAATGGAGTAAGCCGGCACCGACGGCGCCGCCGCTGCGGGTATATGATTTTAAAGAGGATATGAACGATGACACTTACGAGGGTGAAGATCTCGGTACGAAGACATCCTATGTCGTAAACGATGACGGTTCGATCACGCTTACGTTTAACGGCGGCGGAGCACACAATTTCTTCCTGCCGAAAAGTGAGTGGGACGATGTGGATTACAAATCTGTTGTCCTTACCTATACGAGTGAGGGGGGAGATCTGAACTACTCACTGTATGATGGAAACACAGTTGGGCCTGCCAATATGAATGCCGGCAAGCATCCGAACTGGGGCAAGATGATCAAGAATACACAGGGAGCGGAGAAAAGACTGATCTTCAGTGTTACAAATGAGTGTGCAGGTGATTGTATCCGCGGGTTCCAGATATTTACGCAGGATACGGCGACCATTAAGATTACGATCAAGTCGATGATGTTCTGCGGCAAAGCAAATCCGACGAAGTATGATCTGGATCCGTCGTTGAACCCGCCGCAGAGGCCGACGCTGCCGACAGCGGTACCGACCGTTCCGCCGACACCGACGCCGTCGCGGACACCAACACAGCCGCCGACGGAGAAACCGACGGCACCGCCAGCGCTGGACGTGGATCTGACGACAGAAGGTGCCTGTGAAAGTGAAAATGGAAGCGCGGAAATTCAAAAAAATGCCGACGGCTCCATTACGATTACCTTTAAGAAGCAGTATGCCGCATGTAATTTCCATGTGCCGCAGGGCAACTGGAACGGAACCGCTTACAGATCTGTTGTACTCAAGTATACGAGTGAGGGAGGAAATCTCGGGCATGCGCTGTATGACAAGTACGGAGAAAAAGATCCTGATTGGAATCAGCAAGTAAAAGAGTCCGCGCAGGAAAAGACGCTCATCTTAAATGCGACAAACAATTGCCCTGACGGATGTATCAGTGGATTCCAGATTTTTAATCCCAATGAACTCACAGATGGGAAGACGATTAAGATTACGGTAAAATCCCTTTCATTCCGTGATGTAGCCTCGCTCGATCCTGCTAATCTGTCCGGCGGTGAAAACGTGGAAAATGGCAAGTTGCTGAATAACATTGAACAGGTGACAATCCCTCTTCCGAAAATGGATACTTTGATGAAAGGGTCGAGGGTGGAAGTAACCGTCAGTGGAACGCTTTCGGATGAGTCTGACGGCTTCCGTATGTGGCTTGCGAACGGGGGGGCTACGGCATCGGATCATTATTACTATACGAAGAACAAAGGAGTAGGAATAGGTGGTCAGGGAGACGGGGATTTGTCTTATCAGGCAGGAAACTTTACCATAACTGGCATGCTAACGGTAGGAAATAATGCGGAAGAACTAAAGCAGGAGACGGCAAATCTTCTTTCGCTAAAAGCAACAGCATCCGGCGGGACATTAAATGGAATTACCATCACGGGTATCCAGGTGAAGAGTCTCGGCAGCGCGACAAACCGCTGGGTGTCGACGTGGGGAACGGCCGAGGAAAAATGTGATCTGAAAGATAATGATGGTAATGCGCCTGCGATGCCGAAACTTGCACTGGAGGATACGACTGTGCGGCAGATCATCCGTGTGACGACAGGCGGTGAGAAATTCCGTCTTCGTCTCTCAAATCAGTACGGAGCAAGCGATGTGACGATAAAGTCGCTCCATTTGGCAAAACAGGTACAGGCGGATGCGTCCACGATCGATACGGCGACGGATACAGAAGTTAAGGTGGGTGGAAAGACAGAATTTGTCATTCCCAAGGGAAAGGTGATCATTACAGACCCGGTCGATTTCCCGGTCAATGCCCTTGACAATGTGGCTGTCACGTCCTATTTCGGCACGGCGCCGACAGAGAACATAACGGGCCACCGCGGGGCGAGGGCTACGACGTATCAGGTATCGGGCAACCACGTTTCGGACGCGACATTCACGGATGCGCAGACGACAACGAGCTGGTTTTTCCTGGCGGATGCCTCAATCTGGTCGACAAAGGAGAGCAAGGCGGTCGTCTGCTTTGGGGATTCGATCACGGACGGGTACGGAACGGATGCGACCTATCTCGGGAAAAAGCCTGACAGCTATACGAGATGGGTGGACTATTTCGCGAAAAGGCTCCAGGCGAATGACAAGACGAAACACATTTCCGTGATCAACGAGGGAATTGGCGCGAACTCAATCCTCGGCGCCTATCCGACCGATGCCGGAAAAGACCGTTTTACGAGAGATCTTTTGAAACATGACGGCGTCGGTTACTGTATCATCCTGTTTGGTGTCAACGATATTACCAAGTTGGAGAATACGGATAAATACGACCAACTGCTTCCCGAGTACCAGAAAATGGTGAAGCTTTGCCATGATAATGGCATTAAAGTATATGGCGCGCCGATTCTTCCATTCGGAACGAGCGTTAACTATACGGAGGCTTCCGAGCAAGTGCGGACGCAGATCAATGAATGGATGCGTTCCACGGATTCACAGATGGATGGCATCATTGATTTCGAGAGTGCCGTTGCCGACCCGGAAAATCCGAAAAATATTTTGGAGAAATATACACATGAGGATGGCCTGCACCCGTATGACGGGTATGAGGAGATGGCAAAGGCGATCGATCTGACAATGTTTGAATAAAGCAAATGTGTAAAAGCAGTCCGGCTTTTCTGTATTTGAAAAGGTCGGGCTGCTTTTTTGCTCTAAATTAGCGTTTTATCATCAGCTAACGCTAAAGAACCTGAACTGCTGGATGATTCAGAAAAAGAAAATAATTAAATAGAAGGAGGCACAAGATGCAGTATTACTAAAACATTGATTATGCAGCGTTACTGCCTGTTCTGGCCGTTCAAAATCAGCTTCTGAAATTTCTTTGGCGTATAGCCGGTAAATTTTTTAAATGACGTGATAAAGTTCGTGTAGTCTTTAAATCCGGCGCCATAACACGTTTCTGTCACATTTTTTCCCTGCATGAGCAGGGATTTTGCTTTTGAGAGGCGGCACAGGAGAAGATAATTGAAGATCGTAGTCCCGGTTTCCTTTTTAAACATGTGGCACATGTAATATTTATTCAGAAATAAGTGCTCGGCCAGTTCGTCGAGCGTGATCGGCTCCAGCAGATGATCCTGTATGTATTTGAGAATGGTCTGTGTGTTTTCCGAATATGTGCACGGCAGCACGGCCGGTGTTCCGTCAAACAGGTGGTTGATAAAAATGAGAAGCTGCAGCAGATAAGTTTCCATCAGAAGCGTTTGCCCTGCTAATGGGTAGGACAATGACTGTTTCATATGTTCGTATTGCAGCAAAATGTACTGGAGCTGGGAGTCGTCCAGTAAAACGACGTTGTTTGTTCCGGGTTCCCGGTTGTGAAAACAAGCGGACAGGTCGATCTCCGGCGTCTGGTGCCGCTGGAAAAACGGGGGCGGGATATGGATGTAGATGCGTTCATATGGCGTCTGCAGGCGGTTGATCGCTTTATGCAGTTCCAGATCGTTGATCACCAGCATGGTCCCTGCCGTGATCTGATAGCAGGAATCCTGGATAAAAAATGATAATTCCCCGTCCAGAAGAACGAAAAATTCATAAAAATTGTGGATGTGGAAGTCCGAAACATAGGATGACATCGAAACCAATCGGTTAAAATCTATTTTTTCTGAAAATTCCCTGATCATACGTACCCTCATTTCTTTGTGTTTATGCACAGGGCGGCGGGGCGACAGCTGCCTCAATCAGAACCATGTGCGCAATATTTGCAAGTTTTTGTACAAAAGACAAAAGGAAGTTGCTTGTATTTAGTGCTATTATAAAACGTAAATAGCAATTGTGCAAGTACATTTTTAATTGGGCGCGGCCGGACATGTGAGCAGCAGCTGCGCAGGATAAGGAGGAATCGTATGTCATGGATCAAGAATTGCCCGCTTCGGGTGTTCTTGCTGAGATTGCCGTTGGCGGTATCTTTGATAACTCTGATGATGTTATCTTTGCTGTCAACTGCATTCGGCCTCATGAGTAGAGGGGAAACGGCAGGGGCAGCGCCGCAGGCGAAAAAAGTAAAGAGTATCTCGGTCGTCAAGCCGGAGATTTCCAGACTGTCAATGAAGAAGGGCAGCAAATACCGGTTAAAAACAGAGATTCTGCCGAAGGCGGCAAAAAACAAAAAGGTAACATACCGCTCGAGTAAGCCGTCGATCGTTTCCGTTTCTTCGCGGGGAATCCTTTCGGCAAAAAAAGCGGGGACAGCCAGAGTGACAGTCCGCGCGACTGATGGGAGCAAAAAGATGGCACGTATTCAGGTAAAAGTCTTGAAAAAACTGAAAAAGGTTTCAAAAGTGACGTTAAACACCGGGAAGGTGACACTGTATGTCAATGGTACAGGCGGTACAGACGGGAACGCCGGACAGTGTAAGCTGCTGGCAAAAATTTTACCGAAAAGCGCGACCGAAAAGAAGGTGGTATTCCAATCGTCCGACCGTTCCGTGGCTTCCGTGAATCAGAGCGGAACAGTAACGGCGAAGAAGGCGGGGACGGCAAAGATTACCGCCTATGCGGCAGATGGATGGGGAAAGAAAGCGACCTGCACGGTGACCGTAGAAAAGGGAGCGTCAGCTCAGGCGTCTCAGAAGCCGGCAGAACCTTCCGCGGCTCCCGTATCGCCATCCCCGGCAGTCCCGTCCGCGACGCCGAAGGAAGACGGCATTTACGTACTGGCGGAGCAGAACCGGGCCGCGCAGATCCTTCTGGACGAGAATGGCGCCGACTATGAGGGACTGAAACTCATCGCGGACTGTGTGGCCGAAGATGTGAAGCTGGTCGCTGACGCCGACATGGACGTGGTCACAAAGGCGGATGAGTTAAAGGGAACGCCGGTGATCGCCGGAAGCATCGGAAACCATGCGCTCATTGATTCTTTGATCCGCGAGGGAAAACTCGACGTATCGGCGATTCAGGGAAAATGGGAGACATATAAGATCGAAGTGGTGGAAAATCCCGTGGCAGGCATCCAGCAGGCGCTCGTTGTCGTGGGAAGCGATAAGCGGGGCACGATCTACGGCATGTTCCATATTTCCGAACAGATGGGGGTATCCCCCTGGGTGTACTGGGCGGATGTCAACCCGGCCAGACAGCAGACGGTCTCGTTCCGTTATTCGCAGATCGAAACGGTATCCAAAGAACCTTCGGTCAAATACCGCGGTATTTTCCTCAACGATGAGGAGCCGTCGCTGGGAACGTGGGTCAACAATTTCTTTAAAGAAGAAAAGGGCGGAAAATTCAACGAAAAATTTTATGAAAAAGTGTTCCAGCTCATCCTCCGTCTGAAAGGAAATTATCTGTGGCCGGCCATGTGGAATTCCTCGTTTGGCGCGGACGGAAGTGAGAGTGCGGACGCCAGCGCGAAACTGGCGGATACGTACGGCGTTGTCATGGGAACGTCGCATCATGAGCCGATGATGCTGGCGCATCAGGACTGGGTGCGCAATAAGAAAAACTACGGAACCGGGGAATGGGATTTCGTGAAAAACCGGGAGGGATTGATGCAGTTCTTCGAAGAGGGCGCGAAAACCCGCGGCGCATTTGACAATATCGCCACGGTCGGCATGCGCGGCGACGGCGATACGACGATGCTTCCCGAAGGAAGTACACTGGAAGAAAACATCAGCCTTCTCAAAGAGATCATCACCGAGCAGAAAAACATATTAAATCAACACGGACTGCAGGATAAGCCGAAAATGCTGGCGCTGTACAAGGAGGTAGAAGAGTACTGGCAGGGCGGCGACGGCGTTCCCGGACTGCGGGAGTGGGAAGGACTGGACGATGTGACGATCCTTCTCTCGGAAGACAATTATGGTAATGTGCGCACGCTGCCGACGGAAGCGAACAAAAACCGCGAGAGCGGCTGGGGCATGTACTATCATTTCGACTATAATGGGGCGCCGGCTTCCTACCAGTGGGTGCAGACGATGCAGCTGCAGAAGGTGTGGGAGCAGATGTCGATGGCGTACGACTACGGCATCCGGGACATCTGGATCGTGAATGTCGGCGACTTAAAACCGATGGAAATGCCGATCTCCTATTTCCTCGATATGGCCTGGGATTTCGATCGCTGGGGAACATCCCATATCGAAAGTGCTGAGGAATACCAGAAATCATGGATCGGGCAGCAGTTTGGCAACTACACAGATGAAAAGGGGATCGAGGATATTACGTCCATCGTTTCCCGCTATCTCAAGTTAAACGGCAGTAAGAAGCCGGAGATCGTCACGGACTCTACATATAACCTCACGAATTATAATGAGGCGGCAAGGGTATTGCAAAACGCCGGGGCGATCATTCGGGACGCCGAAAAGTATAAGGAGATCCTGTCGGAAGAAGCGCAGGCGGCCTATTACCAGCTCGTCTATTATCCCGCGGCCGCGTCCGCGAACATCCACCGGATGCAGATTTATACGGGGCTCAATAAAGCGCACGCCAAACAGAAGCGCGCGAGTGCCAATGTTTACGCGGGACTCGTGGAGCAGGCGATTGAATTCGATCAGGAGTTGGAGCGCACCTACAATAAAAATATGCCGGGCGGCGTCGGCGACAAGTGGGACGGTATGATGGCGCAGGCGAGGAACGCGGCGCATGTCGGACATGATACGTGGAAGCCGCAGGGCGCTTATCCGACGCCGAAATATCTGGATGTCCCGGCGGGAAGTAATATGATGGTCGGCGTCGAAGGGGATGCGAATGTGTACACGACGGGAACGGTTTCGCTGCCGGAATTTACGAGCACGAACCAGGAAACGGTGACGATCGATATTACGAATGGCGGCGACACTCCGTTTGGCTATACGCTGACGGCGGATCGGGACTGGATCCGGCTGGACAAGACGGGTGGTGAGGTGAGCGCGCAGGACACGGTCAAAGTGAGCGTAGACTTTTCCAAACTGACTGGAAGCGACAGCGGGACGATCTCGATCAAAGGAAACGGGAAGGAGGTCACTGTGGTGGTCACAGCCGTCGTTGTCGATACGTCCTGGCTCGCTCCGATGACATTTGTGGAAGCGCACGGGTCGTCTCGATCGAGGCCGAGCATTATGCGGACGCAGGAGCCGGAAAAAATGGGGCTCAGTGGAAGAAGATCCCAGGATACGGACGGGGACTGTCGGCCCTGAAAGTATTTCCGACGACCGAATCCTTCCCGGATGTTTCCGAGGCGCCGTATGTGGAGTACAAAGTTATGCTGGAATACGATGCCGCGTATAAGATGGAAACGTATTTCGCGCCGTCAAATCCGGTCGACGCCGATCATATTTCCATGAAATTCGGGGTGAGCATTGACGGAGGCGAAGTGCAGGTGATCGATACGATCAAATCGTCGTATAACGCGGGTGCCTGGAGCGATTCGATCTGGTCAAACGGCGTGCGCAACAATGTCCATACGGCGAGTGTGGAACTCGGGGAACTGGAATGGGGAACGCATACCATCCGCATTTACGCGCAGGATCCGGCGCTCGTACTGCAGAAGATGGTATTGTATTCGAGCCGGCGGCTGCCGACATCATGCCTCGGGGCGCCGGAGAGTTATTTCGTCGGAGAGAAATCCGTCGGAAAGTAGTCCGTCGGAAAGTAATCCGTCTCCTTTACATAAGCTGGCACTTCTGTTAAAATATTGGTAAGGCTGTAATGTGAACTATTGGTCTTTAAAACATTTATTTTTAGGAGGAAGGTATTATGCGAGCAGTAAAAAGAGCAAGCGGCATCGTTCTCAGCATGGCGATGGCGCTGTCATTACTCGCCCCAGCGGAAAGTATGGCGGCGAAACAACCAAAGATGAGTAAGAGCCGCGCGACCGTGCCGGTGGGGAAAACGATCACCCTGTCACTGAAAAACGCGGCAAAGAAGGCAAAAATCACATGGGGTTCCAAACAGAAAAAGATTGCGAAGGTCGTTCAATCGTCGAAAAAGAAGGCGAAGATCCGAGGGGTGAAAGCCGGAAAGGCAACGATCACGGCGAAGTACAAACTGGGTAAGAAAAAGAAGACACTTACCTGTAAAGTGACAGTACAGGATAAATCTGATAACAAAAAACCAGTCTCTTCTGTGACTCCGAACGGGGCATCATCCGTGCCATCGGCACCATCAGAGCCGTCGGCACCGTCATCGTCCGCACCGGCGGTAACAGAGCCGCCGGCATCCGAAACACCGGTGCAGTCATTCAAATGGGTGACGACGTGGGGAACGGCAGAGGAAAAATGTGATGCGACGAAGGACGCGATGCCGAAACAGGCGCTTCCCGATACGACCGTCCGCGAGATCATCCGTGTGACGACCGGCGGGGACAAGCTGAGGCTGCGCCTTTCTAACCAGTACGGGGACAGCGATGTGGAGATCCGGTCGATGCACCTGGCAAAGCAGGTCAAAGCAGACGAGTCCACGATCGATACGGCTACCGATCAGGCGGTCACGGTAGGAGGCAGTGAGGAGTTTGTCATTCCGGCGGGACAGGTGATCGTGACGGACGAGGTCGCGTTCCCGGTCAATGCGCTCGATAATGTCGCAGTGTCCATCTATTTTGGAGCGGCGCCGGAAAAGAACGTAACGGGCCACCGGGGAGCCAGGGCGACGACATATCAGGTCGAGGGCAATCAGGTTTCCGAGGAGACATTTAAGAGACCGAAAACGACGACGAGCTGGTTCTTCCTGGCAGACGTGTCCATCTGGTCGCCGGCGAAGAGTAAGGCGGTCGTATGTTTCGGCGATTCGATCACGGACGGATACGGAACGGACGCCTCCTACTTAGGGAAAAAACCGGACAGCTATACGAGATGGATCGACTATTTCGCGAAGCGCCTGCAGGCAGATGAGTCAAAGAACCACATTTCCCTGATCAATGAGGGGATCGGCGCCAATTCTATCCTCGGCAGTTATCCGACCGATGCCGGAAAAGACCGTTTTGCCAGGGATCTACTGGAGCATGACGGGGTTGCCTACTGTATCATCCTGTTCGGCGTCAACGACCTGAACAAGCTGCCGGATGCGAGCTTATATGACAAGCTTTTGCCGGAGTACCAGAAAATGGTGAAACTCTGCCACGATAATGGCATTAAAGTATACGGCGCGCCGATTCTTCCATTTGGAACGAGCGATTATTACAGTGAGGGATCCGAGCAGGTGAGGACGATGATCAATAACTGGATGCGCTCGGCGGATTCGCAGATGGATGGCATCATTGACTTTGAGAGCGCGGTGGCCGATCCGGAAAATCCGAAAAATGTGTTGGAAGAATATACGCATGACGATGGCCTGCACCCGTATGACGGATACGAGGCGATGGCAAATGCCATTGACCTGAAGTTGTTTGAGTAAGTAATCTGAGTGAGTAAACAGCAAAATGAGTAAAGGAACGATATGGATCATAAAATAAAGCAGCAATACCGGGAGCCGGACGTAAAAATGGAAGAGAGGACGCAGATCTCTTATCTCATTCAGGAAGATTTCCGGGAAGAGACGGCTTCTGCCAACAACAGATGGGACATACAGGGAACGGCTGTCTGCGTAGATGTTCCCAATGAGGAAAACCGCAGTATGAAGATCTGCGGGGAAAATAGCAGTATCCGCACCGTATTTCCGGCACAGGAAGGAAAGCTGGCCGTGTCGCTATGGGTCAGAATGGAGATCCATAACACGGGCGTCAATGTCCTGACGCTTTATGCCGGCCGGGAATGCGGGGATGCGGATAAGGTCATACAGATGGATACGGAAGGAGCCTATTTCTACGCGTATGACGGAAAGAAGAAACAGAAGCTGTGTCATTTTGAGAGCGATGCCTGGTACAGCGTGTATCTGGTGCTTGATACGAAGTCGCACACCTATTCGCTGTTTGTGGATGGAAAGAGATTGTTGTGGAACGCGGCGTTTATAGCGCCGGCGGATACGATCCATGTGCTGTCGTCCGGCAGTTATGGCGGGGTCCTGTACGTCAACCGGGTTCAGTTGTACGCCCGGCCGGTCCAGTCTGTGGAACAGGCGGTGCCGGATGGCGGAGTTCTTTTGGACGCCAGGGAGATGGGGATCGCGGCGGACGGGACGACCGTGGTGACAGACGAGTTGCAGCGCCTCATCGACCAGGCCGGGCAGTCGGGCGGCGTCGTGTATTTGAAGGACGGTACATATCTGACCGGTATGATCGAGTTAAAACGTAATGTGACGTTGTATATCGAAGAGGATGCGGTCCTGAAAGGGGTGTTGGATTTCGACGCCTATCCGGTGAGGCTGAGCAGCCAGCATCCGAACTGGAATACGATGGTGCAGGGGCCGCAGAAATCGCTGATCTACGCGGATTCACAGGAAAATATCCGCATCATGGGAGGCGGCACGATCGACGGGAGCGGGGATTTCCCGGGAGCTTACGGTTCCGAGAGCCTCCGCGTCTGCGCGGTCTTGCTCGTCGGCTGTCCTCAGGCGCAGCTGTGCGATCTGTATGTGAAAGACGCCGGGATGTGGACGATTCCGGTTGTGGAATGCGACGATCTCTATATACATGACCTGAACCTGTATTCCACCTGGTATCCAAACCGGGACGGCATCGACATTTGTGACTGTTTCCGCGTCCTCATCGAGAACTGCTGTATTCAGGCGGATGACGACGCCATATGCTTTAAGAGCGGAAATGAGAGCGGATGCGACAATGTGCTCGTTCGGAATACCAGTATCGTGAGCACGATGGCGAACGGCATAAAATTTGGAACATACAGCTATGGCGGCTTTACGAACTGTGTCTGTGAGGACTGTATGATCAAGGATACCCGGACGTGCGCCATCGCCGTCCAGTGCGTCGACGGCGGGCGCGTGCGGAATTTGTGTTTTCGCCGGATCACGATACAGAATGTGGAGAGCGTGTTTTTTATCATGATCGCGGACAAGGGCCGGACACCGGACTGGGGAACCAGACGGATCGGCAGCGTGGAAGAGATTACCTTTGAATGGATCGAAGCGGAGCGCGTGCGCCGGCCGTACGGCTGTTATCTCGGGGGATACCGGACGCCAGACGGAGAGGTATATACGATCCGGGACATTTATTTTCACGGTGTCAATGTCATCTATGAGGGGGGCGTCTCCTACGTCCCGTCCCCGCCGCCGGAATTTGCCGACCAGTACCCGGAATCCAACGTGTTTGGAAATCTGCCGGCTTCTGCCTATTATATCCGGCACGCGGATACGGTTGTTTTTGAGAAGTGCGGGATGACTGTGGCGCTTCCAGACGCCAGGCCGGCTATACAGACGGAGGACGCCGTCAATGTGTCCATAGACGGGCGCGCGGTAAGTTCTTCGATTTCCCGATGATTTGTAGTCATATTTTTCCTGTTTCTGCATATAATTACAAGTAATACAGGTTTCTGTACAAGCATCAGGACCTGACTATGCAGAAAAGAGGTATGACTATGGCGAATAACGAAAAGGGAACGATTTCCCGCAAGAAAAAGACAATGGATGGAAATATGGCGGCGGCTCACGTATCGTACGCGTTTACGGAGGCATCTGCTATTTATCCGATCACTCCTTCGTCCCCGATGGCGGATTACACCGATATTTGGGCGAGTGAGGGCTTGAAAAACATATTTGGGCAGTCCGTCGTGATGAGCGAGATGCAGTCAGAGGCCGGAGCGGCCGGCGCGCTCCACGGCGCGCTGCAGGCGGGAGCGCTGGCGACAACGTACACAGCGTCACAGGGACTTTTACTCATGGTTCCTAACATGTATAAGATCGCGGGCGAACTGCTGCCGGCAGTGATCCATGTATCGGCGCGCGCGCTGGCGAGCCATGCGCTGTCGATTTTTGGCGACCACACCGATGTGTACGCCTGCCGTGGGACAGGCTTTGCGATGCTGTGCGCGGGAAATGTACAGGAAGTTATGGATTTAGGAGCAGTGGCACACCTTGCCGCGATTGCGGGAAGGGTGCCTTTTTTGCATTTCTTTGACGGATTCCGCACGTCGCATGAGATCCAGAAGATCGAAATATGGGATTATGAGGATTTGAAGGAAATGTGCCCGATGGATGAGGTCCGCGCGTTCCGCGAGAGAGCGTTGAACCCGAACCATCCGGTGCAGAGGGGTACGGCACAGAATCCCGATATCTTTTTCCAGGTGAGGGAGGCGTCAAATCCATATTATGACCGTTTGCCGGCGATCGTGGAAACGTATATGGATATGGTAAATAAAAAGATCGGCACCGATTATAAACTGTTTAATTATTATGGCGCGCCGGATGCGGAGAAAGTCATCGTGGCGATGGGCTCCGTGTGCGATGCGGTAGAGGAAACGATCGATTACCTGACGGCGAGAGGAGAAAAGGTCGGACTCGTGAAAGTGCGCCTGTTCCGTCCGTTCAGCGCGAAGCATCTTCTCGCGGAGCTTCCAGATACCGTCAAGCAGATCCAGGTGCTCGACCGCAGCAAAGAGCCGGGCGCGCAGGGAGAGGCGCTGTACCTCGATGTGTCGGCGGCGCTAAAAGACAGTAAGTTCAAAGGGGTGACCGTGTTCGGCGGCCGCTACGGGCTCGGTTCGAAGGACACGTATCCGGCGGACATCATGGCTGTATTTGAGAATACGTCGAAGAACGGATTTACGCTCGGCATCGAGGACGATGTGACGAATCTGTCTCTTCCGAGGACGGAGAGCCCGGAGACGAGCCCGGCTGGCACGACGAGCTGTAAGTTCTGGGGCATGGGCGCCGACGGTACGGTCGGGGCCAATAAGAACTCTATTAAGATCATCGGTGACCACACCGAAAAGTATGTGCAGGCATATTTTGACTACGATTCGAAGAAATCCGGTGGTGTGACGATTTCGCACCTGCGCTTTGGCGACGAGCCGATCAAGTCGTCGTACTTGATCGACAAGGCGGATTTTGTCGCCTGCCACATGCCGGCTTATATATACAAATACGATATGGTACAGGATCTGAAAAAAGGCGGTTCGTTCCTGCTCAACTGTTCGTGGGACAAAGAGGAGCTGGAAAAGAACCTTCCGGGGCAGGTCAAGCGCTATATCGCGGAACAGGGCATTCATTTTTACACGATCGACGGATTCGCGCTCGGGAAGGAGATCGGCCTCGGCGGAAGGATCAATACGATACTGCAGTCCGCGTTTTTCGTTATTTCCGGCATCATTCCGAAAGAAGAAGCGATCCGCTATATGAAAGACGCGGCGACGAAGACGTATTCGAAAAAGGGCGATGACATCGTCGAGATGAACCACAAGGCGATCGAGGCGGGTGCGGAGAAATTTAAAGAAATCGAGATCCCGTCGTCCTGGCAGTCGGCAGAGGACGAGAACCTCACAGATCCGGTGAGCGGAGATAATAAGAAGCTGATCGATTATGTGAATGGCATCCAGAGTAAGATCAACGCGCAGCGGGGGGACGAGCTTCCGGTTTCCGCCTTTACCGATTATGTGGACGGAACGGCGCCGCTCGGCTCGGCAGCTTATGAAAAACGAGGTGTCGGCATCGATATCCCGCGCTGGAACCCGGACGGGTGTATCCAGTGTAATTTCTGTTCCTATGTGTGCCCGCACGCCTGCATCCGGCCGCTCGCGCTCGAGGGCGATACGCTTTCGCAGGCGCCGGAAGGAACAACGACTAAGATGACGGGCATGGACGATATGACATTTGCCATTACGATCTCGCCGCTCGACTGTACGGGCTGCGGCAACTGTGTCAATGTATGCCCGGGCAACAACCGGAACGACGTGCTGAAGATGATCTCGAAAGAGGAGAGCATGTACCAGCAGAAGCTGTTTGACTACGGGGTGAATGTCGAGACGCCAGAGAAGGTATTTGAGAAATTTAAAGTCGATACCGTCAAGGGCAGCCAGTTCAAAAAACCGCTCTTAGAATTCTCGGGCGCGTGCGCGGGCTGCGGGGAGACGCAGTACGCGAAACTGGCTACGCAGCTGTTCGGCGATCGCATGTATATCGCGAACGCGACCGGATGTTCTTCGATCTGGGGCGGTTCGTCGCCGGCGATGCCGTATACGGTCAATCATGACGGGGAGGGGCCGGCCTGGGCAAATTCCCTGTTTGAAGATAACGCGGAGTTTGGGTTCGGTATGGAACTCGGCCAGCGGACGCTCCGGGCCAAAGTAAAGGAAGCGGCAAAAGCGCTGGAACAGGAGACGGACGATGCCGAGCTGAAACAAAAATGCAGCCGGTATCTCGAGACATGGGACGAGGGCTGTGAAAATAAGCAGGCGGTGAAAGAACTGACCGAATATTTGGAAAAAGGCGGCAGCGCTTCTGGCAGCAGCCATGCCCAGACGATCCTGGAATACAAAGATTTTGCGGCGAAGAAGTCGCAGTGGATCTTCGGCGGTGACGGATGGGCGTACGATATCGGGTACGGCGGCCTCGATCATGTGCTCGCGAGCGGGCAGGACATCAACATCCTCGTGTTTGACACCGAAGTGTATTCAAATACCGGAGGCCAGGCGTCAAAATCGACACCGACCGGAGCGATCGCCCAGTTCGCGGCGGCGGGCAAAGAGGTGAAGAAAAAAGATCTCGCGGCGATCGCCATGAGTTACGGCTATATTTATGTCGCGCAGGTGGCGCAGGGGGCCGATATGGCGCAGACGGTAAAGGCGTTCCAGGAGGCGGAACAGTATCACGGCCCTTCGCTGATCATCGCTTACGCGCCGTGTATCAACCACGGGATCCGCACCGGTATGGGAGACTCGATGGGCGAGGAGAAAAAAGCGGTCGAGGCAGGCTACTGGCACTTGTTCCGCTACAATCCTGACAATGCCGGGAAAGGTCAAAATCCGTTTACGCTCGATTCGAAAAAGCCGACTGGCAATTACCGTGACTTCCTGATGGGCGAGGTGCGGTACAACCGTCTGATGCGCGCAAACCCGGAACGCGCGGAGCGGCTGTTTGACAAATCAGAAAAAGAAGCGAAGGAGAAGTACGATAGACTTGCACAAATGTCGTAAATGGTGTATAACTAAATAAGAAGAAATGAGGGGCAGAAGGGGATATTTGATTTCTGGGCCCGAAAGACCAGGAGGATAAGGAAAATGGAACTTACCAGTATACGGGATCTGTTCCGTAACAAAGAAAAATACGCCGGGAAAGAAGTGACGGCCGGCGGCTGGATACGAAGTATAAGGGATTCGAAAACGTTTGGTTTCATCGTCATCAGCGACGGCACGTTTTTTGAGCCGCTGCAGATCGTTTACAGCGATAAACTTGACAATTTCGAAGCGATTTCAAAACTCAATGTAGGAGCGGCGATCATCGTAAAGGGAACGCTGGTGGAGACGCCCGACGCGAAACAGCCGTTTGAGATCCAGGCGGAGAGCGTGGCGGTGGAGGGAAACTCCACCAGCGACTACCCGCTCCAGAAAAAACGCCACTCCTTTGAGTATTTGAGGGAAATTTCCCATCTCAGGCCGAGGACGAATACGTTCCAGGCCGTGTTCCGCGTGCGCTCGCTCATCGCCTACGCGATCCACACGTTTTTCCAGGAACGGGATTTCGTGTATGTGCACACGCCGCTCATTACCGGGAGTGACTGCGAAGGGGCAGGGGAGATGTTCCGGGTGACGACGCTTGATATGGACAATGTACCGAAAAACAGCGATGGAACGATTGATTATACGCAGGATTTCTTTGGGAAAGAGACGAATCTGACCGTGAGCGGGCAGCTCAATGGAGAGACATTTGCGCAGGCGTTTAAAAATATTTACACGTTTGGGCCTACGTTCCGCGCGGAAAATTCGAATACGACCAGACACGCGGCGGAGTTTTGGATGATCGAGCCGGAGATCGCGTTTGCGGATCTGAATGATGATATGATGCTGGCCGAACAGATGCTGAAATTTGTGATTCGCTATGTGCTGGAACATGCGCCGGAAGAAATGGATTTCTTCAACCGCTTTGTGGATAAGGGACTGATCGAGCGGCTGAACCATGTGGCGGATTCGGAGTTTGCCCATGTGACGTACACCGAGGCCGTGGAAATCCTTCAGAAGAACAATGACAAGTTCGAGTACAAGGTTTCGTGGGGCGCTGACCTGCAGACCGAGCACGAGAGATATCTGACGGAAGAAGTTTTCAAACGGCCGGTATTTGTAACCGATTACCCGAAGGAGATCAAGGCGTTTTACATGAAGATGAACGAAGACGGAAAAACGGTGGCGGCGATGGACTGTCTCGTGCCGGGCATCGGGGAGATCATCGGCGGAAGCCAGAGAGAGGACGATTTAGACAAATTGACGGCTCGTATGGACGAGTGCGGCCTGAACAAAGAGGATTACGGGTTTTATCTGGATCTGAGAAAGTACGGTTCGACGAGGCATGCCGGGTTCGGGCTCGGTTTTGAGCGGTGCGTGATGTATCTCACCGGAATGCAGAATATCCGTGATGTCGTGCCGTTCCCGAGAACGGTGAAGAACTGCGAGTTGTAGAAACCATGTGCAAAAAAGAGAGGAAAAGGCTTATGAGCATACAAATACCAGAACAATATCAATCGGCGCTGTCCATCCGGGAGACGGAGGTGGCGATCAAGACGGTGAAAGACTTTTTTGAGCGGACATTAGCGGAAAATCTGAATCTGACGAGGGTTTCGGCCCCGCTGTTCGTGCCGCCGGAAACGGGATTGAACGATGACCTGAACGGGGTCGAGCGTCCGGTTTCGTTTGGCATCCGCGAGCAGGGCGAGAGGAAGATCGAGATCGTGCATTCGCTGGCGAAGTGGAAACGCCACGCGCTCAAGCGCTACGAGTTCCAGCACGGCGAGGGGCTTTATACCGATATGAATGCCATCCGCCGCGACGAGGATACGGACAACATCCATTCGATCTTTGTTGACCAGTGGGATTGGGAAAAGATCATCGCGAAGGAAGAGAGAAATGAGGAGACGCTGAAAAAAGTAGTCAATCAGGTGTACCGATCTCTGGAAGAGACGGAAGATTATATGTCAAACCTGTATCCGTACATAAAGAAATCACTGCCTCAGGACATTCATTTCATAACGACTTCCGAACTGGAACAGCGTTATCCCGAACATACGCCGAAGGAGAGGGAGTATCTGGCGGTGAAAGAGTATGGCGCTATTTTCCTTATGCAGATCGGGGACAAGCTGCGAAATGGCGAGCCGCATGACGGGCGGGCGCCGGATTACGACGACTGGTCGTTAAACGGGGATATCATCGTATACTATCCCATTCTCGATATCGCGCTCGAACTGTCTTCGATGGGGATCCGCGTCGACGAAAAGGCGTTGGAGGAGCAGCTTGCCAAGGCGGGCTGTGAGGAGCGGAAAAACCTGCCGTTCCAGAAGGCCGTATTAGAGGGGAAACTCCCGTATACGATCGGCGGCGGGATCGGACAGTCGCGTATTTGTATGTTTTTCCTGAAAAAAGCGCATATCGGCGAGGTGCAGTCCTCGATCTGGACGGATGAGACGATGGAGAGCGCGCAAAAAGCGGGATTGCACATTTTATGATGCCAGGGTCAAAAGGTCAAAATGCCGTTCATGTTTACATGATAAGGCATTTGAACTTGGGACCCGCCAAACATGAGAAAGAAGCGATTTACGTAGTAAATCAGCGGATTTCGAATGTTTGAAGGATTGCGGGAGTTGTGAAACAACGGAGCAATCCGAGGCGTCAGTTGGGGGCAAAATACCTTTTGACCCCAACATCATTTTATAAACATGAGGTGAACATATGGATAATTTTACGTTTTACGCACCGACCTATTTTGATTTCGGGAGAAATGCCGAGGAGCATGTGGGAAGCCTGATCCGCCGCTTTGGCGGGAAAAAAGTGCTGCTGCATTACGGCGGCGGTTCGATCAAAAAATCCGGCCTGTATGACAAGGTCGTGAAATGTCTGGACGATGAGGGCATTTCGTACGGGGAACTCGGCGGAGTCAAGCCGAATCCGCGCAGCGGCTTAGTTTACGAGGGGATTGAAATGTGCCGCGAGGAAGGCTATGATTTTATTCTCGCAGTCGGCGGCGGCAGTACGATCGATTCCGCGAAGGCGATCGCGGCGGGAAGCTGTTATGATGGAGACTTTTGGGATTTTTATACGAAAAAGGCTGTGATCGAGAAGGCGCTGCCGGTCGGAACGATACTCACGATCGCGGCGGCCGGTTCGGAGGGGTCGACGAATACGGTCATCACAAATGAGACGACCGGTGTGAAAACAGGCGCTGGCTCGGATCTGCTGCGCCCGAAGTTCTCGATCTTAAATCCCGAACTGACCTGCACATTACCGCCGTATCAGACGGCCGCGGGCGCGACGGATATCATGATACATATTTGCGAGCGGTATTTTTCGAACACGGAGGAAGTCGAGATCACGGACCGTTTATGCGAGGCGGTGTTAAAGACGATGATCCATGAGACGCCGCGTGTCATCAAGGATCCACATAACTACGAGGCGCGCGCCAATATCATGTGGGCCGGGATGCTCGCGCACAATAACGTGTGCGGCGTCGGGCGGGTCCAGGACTGGGCGAGCCACCATATCGAGCATGAACTTTCGGCGCTTTACGATGTGACACACGGCGCCGGGCTGGCTGTGATCGCACCGGCGTGGATGCGGCATGTGCTGCGGATCAATCCGCATAAACTCGTGCAGTTTGCCGAGCGGGTGTGGGACGTTCCACCGCAGGAAGGCGACGGCGCGGAAGAGGCGACGGCGCTTTTGGGGATCGAGAGATTTGAAGCGTTTTTGCGATCGATCGGAATGCCGCTCACGTTTGCGGAGATCGGGGCGGATGCGAAGGATATTGACAGACTGACCGAAAAGCTTCTGGCCGGGAAGGGAACCGAGGGAAATTATGTGAAGCTGAGGGCGGAAGATGTGAAGAGCATTTATCGTTCGGTCTGTGAGGAGCGTTCGTAGGTGTGATTTGGTTTGTAATGAGATTTTTGATGGCAGGAGACGCGAAACGCATGTACTGTCTTGGTTGTGATGAGGAGAGTGGCGGATGACGGATCAGAATGAATTTATGGCACAGATGCTTGCGCTGGTCGATCTGGCGAAGGCAAATGACAGCAGGATCACGAAGAAAGAAGTCGGTGAGTTTTGCCGCGATCTGGAACTGACGGACGCGCAGCTGAAGCTGGTGTATGATTTTCTCGATGAGCACAATATCGAAGTGGCGGGACATGTGCGCAAGAAGAAGAGCGCCGGTGTCGGCCGTGGGGCAGGTGCTGGTAACGGCGCTGGTGTCGATGACGGCCGCGGAGCAGATGTCTCAAACAGCGGAGAGAGCGGGATCGCGCAAAACGGGCCGGATGACGGGTGGAATACCGAGGATTCGAAATATCTTTCGCTGTACCGGCGTGAACTGCGCGGCTTGAAGGAGGTTTCGGACGAAGAGCGGACGGAGCTTTACCGGCGGCTTTGTGCCGGCGATGAGAGCGCGGTGCATCCGGTGATCGAGGCGCATCTGAAGCGCGTCGTCACACTGGCTGGTAAATATAAGAACCGGGGTGTTCCGTTAGAGGATCTGATTCAGGAGGGAAACCTGACGCTGCTCACGACTGTGGATATGTTGTGCGGAAATGACGGGATTTCGGATGTGAAAAAGGAAATTGACCGCGCGGTGCGGGCGAGGATGATCGAGCTGGCGGATGACCAGTTGGAGAGCCGGGGAATGGAGCGCACGATCGTTACGAAGACGAATCTCATCCATGAGGCTACGAAAGTGCTTGCCGAGGAGTGGGGGCGTCTGGCTACAGTGGCGGAACTGGCGGAGTATACGAAAATGACGGAGGATGAGATCCAGATGTATATTGATCTTTCGCTTGAGGAAATCAAGGTGGGGAGAGGATGATGGAGGAACAAAAAGAGGTAGCAATCAATAGATATGTAGATCTGATGCGGATCAAGGCCCACGAAACAGGCGAAAATAAAGAACTTGAGTATCAGATCAGAATAGCAAAGGTTAAATTAACAAGTTTTGGCATTGATTATTCTGAACTTGAAATTTAACAACGAAAGACTTGTAACCAAATATTCGTTGTATCAAATTCCGGCATAGTCTTGATGGCTATGCCTCTCTTTTAATGTCCTTTCTTTTTCCCAGGCCGGAATACCCATTCCCGCTGGATCTGGAAACTGATCGTAAATAAAAGGGTGTCGATGATACATTTTCGTATGGTCGAGGAGAAAATAAAGGTCAGCGCCTTGTCCACGAGCAGCGACGAGAGGATGAGCTGGCAGATGCACAGCACATAATATTTCACGATGATCGTCACATCTTTTGAGTCATTGTGGAATACCTGTTTTTTGTTGACCGTGAAATTGTACAGTGAAGATCCGAGGCGGGACAGGACGCTCCGCAGCAAAATAAGGAGCGATATTTCGATTCCCAAAAAAGAAACCTGCAGTTTGTCGCCGATGACAGGGCGCAGGATCAGTCCGAATAAGTAATAGAGGATGATATCGATGATAAAGCTGGAAAGCGAGCTGAGCATAAAGGACAAAAATACTTTGTAAATGCGGATGGAGTCGATAAACGGATTAAAATGGGAACTCTCGTTATGTTCCAGATAGATCGTCTGTATCGGAAATTCGGTGATGGGGATCTGGTGCTCCCTGGCGCACAAAAGCATATTCATCTCGTATTCAAATCGCTCGCCCTTCGTCTGCGCAAAATACTGTTTGATCAGCTGTCTGGACATGCCCCGCAGTCCGGTCTGCGTGTCGGATACGTTGATGCCGCACAAGAGCCGGATGAAATGTTTCGTGAATTTGTTTCCAAAGCGGCTGCGCAGCGGGATATTCTGGTCGTTGAACTGGCGGCAGCCGAGGATGAGGTGATCGGGGTGTTCCATCACCAGCTTGGCGCATGTGATAATGTCGGATACGACGTGCTGGCCGTCGCAGTCTACCGTAACCGTTCCCGTAATGTCGGGGCGGTTGTCTAATATGTGGTTAAACGCCGTTTTCAGGGCGATTCCCTTTCCAAAATTTACCATATGGCGGATGAGACGGCACTGATAATCCTCCTTGCATGTTTTGAAAAATGTTCTGTTTTCTATTTTACTGCCGTCGTCGACAAGGATGATATTTTCAAAACCGGCTTCCGTCAGTTCCCGCACGAGTGTAACCATCCGTTCATCCGGGTTCAGCGCCGGGATGACGATGGCGATGTCTGTTTTATATGTCCCCATAAGATCCTCATTTATTTCTTATACTGTTTCTCCAATATTTTTCGAAATATGATCGCAAAGCAGTTTTTGCTTTTCACCTATATTAGTATAATCGTTTTGGGGGAGAAGGGCAAGTTTTTTTTCGAATTATGTGGACTATGTTGTATGATAATAGGCCAGTAAAAGCTTCGTCACCTCGGCGTAATTTGGCTCGGCCCCGTAATAGTCCATGTAGGCATCTGTAAATCCCTTACTCACAGAAGCTACCGTTTCAGTGTCAATAAGTTCCGGCATGGTGGACAGTTCTTTTTTTGTTTCGGCGGTATAACTGCCGGAGTCATTATGTACCAGATCGCTGATCTCTACAGCGGGAACACCGGACGGGGGGATTTCTCCTGAGGAAAAAGCTTCATTCGAGAAATTCCCTTCGGAAGTGGATTCCTGGGTCGCTGCACTGTTTCGGTAATCGGAATCAATGTAATGGAGAACGCCGAGATAACCTGCGTACTGCAGCTGTTCATCGTCGCTTCCCACGCAGGCGAGGTAGGCGATGAAGTCGGCCTCGTCTTCGTAGATATAGCCTTTTAGATGCGCGAGTTCGTGACAGGCCACATGCGGGTAGCGGATGTCGCTGATGTATGTATTATAATTGGCTTCGAGGGAGAAGGGGAAATATACGCCGTCGTAGCCGGCCTGGTACATGAAAAAAGAGCCGAGCACTGGTTTGGGCGTCGGGTAGTAACCGGAGAGCCGCGGATATTCCGCCGATAGCCCGCGCATGGCTGATTTGATCTTTTCGTTTATATTTCCGTCTGTCACGACGTTCCCGTTTGCATCGCGTTTCATTTTGGTGGAAAGGGCGTTGCATTGTTCTACGATCATGTTTCTGACTTCCCGGATTTCTTCAAAAGAATAGGTCGTGTCCCTGCTGTCGCCGGCTGCTAACTTACTGCAGTTATAAAGGGTGGCGCAATTGGCTGTCATGATCCAGATGACGAGCAGGACAAAGGCGAGCATGCTTTTTGAGTAGCGGATAACGAATGCCGAAAATGCACCTGCCATTCTTTCAAGCGTCACGGTTTTCAGTCGACGCTTTTTTATCTTATGAGAAAGGTTATCTTGTGTGTGGCTAAAGAATGGCAAAGCCATTCTTTTAAGCGTCGCGGTTTTCAGTCGACGCTTTTTTACACGGGATGCGAGAAGAAGCAGTGCGAGCACGACCTGGAGCAGTACGAGTACGCCGGAGACGGCGATCAGTATTTCGCCCGCTGAGAACGGGAAGAGTCCCGTGATCCGCCCGTATGTCTGCAGCCCAAGGGGAAAGATGTGGTCCGTATAAAAATCACAGAACGATGGGATGCGCGATAGGAGGAGGGATAGGAGGACAAAGGCAGAAAAGATGAGGATGCTTTTCCAGTAGAGTGAGAGACGTTTCCATTTGTTGATTATCATATGTTCGGTACCTCCGTATGTATGCGTTTATTTGTGCGCCTGCATGGATAAATCATACCATAAAGTTTGGGGAAAATAAAGCGGGTGGAGGGGATTTCCGTTATTTGGCATAAGGACGAAAGCCAATGTGGTGAATCACTTTTAAGCAGTTTACATCATACTTTCGCTGCTGATACGCCTTGCCTGATGAGAAATTCTTTTCCAATAGGAGTAACAACAGGAAAAACACCATGCCCAACAGGAAGTAATGGGGATGTACCGCTTTCAGGGTTGTCTGGGCAGTAAAGTTATTGAATTTGGTAAACTCCCGATAAAATACGCCGCCGGCCATCGCGAGGATGGCGTACAGCAGAGATAGGTTTATGTAGCGTTTCATATTTTATTCTCCTTTATTATTAATATTTTTTTGTGTTTTTGCAGCAGAAAATACCGCTTTGCCAAAGTTACGGCCAAACAACAATCCAGCCAACAGAAGCGAAGCACCCAGCCCCGTATAGAAAACCGCAATAAATCGCTCCGGCACAAGTTCGCCTGTTCGCAAGACAATACCTCCCGTAATCATTACGGCCATGATGATAAATGCTTTGCGATCAAAAAACTTGAGAAAAAATTGGCGTTCGTCACCGTAAGCGCTGATCCTGGCCGTATGCTTTTTGACTAATTTCCCGAAAATGAATTTTTGGAACACGGCGAAAACCAGTACGGACAGCAAATAATTTAACACGGTACGATAGTCGTAATAGGCCATCAGACCGATACGAAGAATGTTAAAACCCGCCACACTCCACACCAGGCAGGCGAGTAACAGCAGAGTGTTCCGTTTTACTTTCATAGTCATTTTCCTCCTTTCGTGAACAAAAGTAGTCTTTTGTTTTTCACATATTTTAGTATAATCATTTTGGGGAAGAAGGGCAAGTTTTTTTCAAAGCAAACGAATCCCACCGTCGTTCGGGAGAAATACGGTTGCCGAAAGAGTAAAAAGGGTTTATAATGTAATTGATTCATAGATGGAGGTACAAAGTAATGATTAAGATAAATAAGAAAAAAGAGGTTAGCCTGTTGCTTGTCGTGGCGCTCATACTGACAGTGTCCGTTGGCGATCACGCTATATCGGCAGCAAGGAGAAACGGGAAAGCGGCGGCGAAAGTTTCTTCCGTGAAAATAACGAACACAGGAAAGAAACTGCGTATTCAGAAAGGGAAAAAGTTTAAGCTGAAAACAAAAGTAAAAGTAAAGCCAGCCAGGAGCCGCTACAGGAAATTGAAATTTTCTTCTACAAATAAAAAGATTGTGAGTGTCAATTCCCGTGGGATCATAAAGGGAGTAGAGGTGGGAAATGCGAAAGTAACAGCGGCATCCAAAATAAATCCAAAAAAGAAAGCGAGAATAACGGTTACTGTAACTGCCGGCCAGAATATACCAGATGATGCGGAGCAGAAGGGGTCTGTCCCGAATTATCCGACCGGGATCCCGGCAGCAGACGGGGAGACAAATCGTCCCATAGGTGGCGAGGGGGCAAAAAGCCCGTTGCCAGATGAACCCATAGCATCGCCGGCGACGCAGGAGCCGACAAAGCAGCCGGAAGGCAGTACTTCCCCTGATTCACAAAGACCGACGGGACAGCCGGGAGATAGCGCAGTTCCTGCCTCGCAAAAGCCGATGGAACAGCCGGGAAACAGCGCAGCTCCCGCTACGCAAAGACCGACGGGACAGCCGGGAAACAGCGCAGCTCCCGCTTCACAAAAACCGATGGGACAGCCGGGAAACAGCGCAGCTCCGGCTACGCAAAAACCGACGAAACAGCCGGGAAACAGCGCAGCTCCCGCTTCACAAAAGCCGACGAAACAGCCGGGAAACAGCGCAGCTCCGTCCTCGCAAAAACCGACGAAACAGCCGGGAAACAGCGCAGCTCCGGCCTCGCAAAAACCGGCAGAATGTCCGGGAAATAGCGCAGTTCCTGCTTCACAAAAGCCGACGGGACAGCCGGAAAATAGTGCGGCTCCCGCTTCACAAAAGCCGACGGGACAACCAGGGAAGAGTCCGTTGCCGGGTGAGGTCACAGTTTCACCAGAAGCAACGGGAAAAGCGACACAGAAACCGGGTACGGGTGTGGTAGAGAACGTCAGGTTATACTATGATTATCAATTTTCACATGCAGACCAGGTGAGATTTTCGAATGCGGTGAGCGGATATCCCGAGAAAGGGATTGATGTGCGCCGTTATGATAAAGTTGTCGTCCGGTTTACATGTGACAGGGCATTACTGCCGGGAAAAGATGGCTGGGTAGGAAAAGCTTCGCTGAGTTCGACCTGTGAAAGCTTTGGGCAGTCTGCTTATTCTGACGGCCTGTACCGCAAGGATTTTGGCGACCTCATATATGAGAACGGCGGCTACACAGTGGAGTATAACATTCGGGGAGGAGATTTGTTGGACGGTTGGAGTCCAGAAGAGGTGGAACAGATCGATTGTATCAGTGTGCAATTGGACCAAAATGTAAATCCGTATGAAGACAGCTGGGATGGAAAGGAGAAGGGCGTGAATTTCTGTCTGAGATCCATCGAATTTCTCGTGGATGAGGAAAAGGTGGAGCCAGAACCTGCGGAAGCGGCGGCGCTGAGGGAAATCATAGCTGAACAGAGGGCGCTGGGAGCGAAGGTAAGTGAAGACCTGAATGATCTGCAGTATGTATGGAATCAGGAAGGAAGATTGGAGGAAATCCGCTGGGGCGGGGTATCGCTGAGTGGTGATGTCTCATTTTCCGCATTTCAATCACTGAAAAAACTGAATCTTTGGGTCAACCGCCTGGACAGTCTGGACGTGAGCCAGAATGTGATGCTGAAAAGGCTGGATTGTGCCAGAAACCAGCTAAAGAGTCTGGATGTGAGCCACAATGTGGTGCTGCAAACGCTGATCTGTGACAGCAACCAGCTAACGAGTTTGGACGTGAGCCAGAATGTGATGCTGCAAACGATGAGCTGTGACAGCAACCAGCTGACGAGCCTGGATGTGAGCCAGAACACGGAACTGGAACGATTATGGTGTTCCGAAAACCAGTTAGGCAGTCTGGATTTGACGAATAATAAAAAGATACGTTATTTTAATGTGGATGAGGGTGTAGAGGTGATCGGCTATCAGCCAAAGCCGACAGCTACGCCAGAGCCTACAGTTGATCCGAATGAAAAAGTGGAAAATGTGATGTTGGATTATGGCAAGGATGGATATTTGTTTTCACGTGCAGAGCAGGTGGAATTTCCGGCTTAGATCCATCCAATTTCTCGTGGACGAGGAAGAGGATAATCAATATTTAGAGGAGAAAAGTCATGAATGATGATATAAATGGACACAGGAGATATTTTCTTGTGGATTACGAAAATGTGAACCGGGACGGTCTGGTTGGTGTGGAACATCTGTCAAAACGGGATGATGTGCTCATTTATTACAGTGAATCCGCAGAAACGCTTTCTTTTGGCCTGCATAAGCGCATGAATAAATCGGAGGCTCATTTTGTTTACAGAAAGGTGCGCATACCGATCAAAAATGCCGTGGACTGCCGGATGCTGTTTGATCTGGAAATACTGTTAAAAGAGGACAAAGAGGCAGAATATTATATTATATCAAGGGATAACGACTTTGATAACGCGATCGAAATGTTTGTCTCCCATCACTGTAATGTGAGAAAATTGCCCCAAATATCTGATGTGGATGGCATGGTGAAAGGGAAGCCGTTTAAAATGAATCAGAGAGAGGCCCGGATCCGTTCGTTCTTCGGCCAGCATTTCAGCGAGAAAAAATATAAAGAGCACAAGGAAGAGATCATCCGGGCGGTATTGGATGCGGAATCCAAACAACAGGTAAACAATAACCTGACAGCGTTATTCCATTCCGGTGAAATCGTGCGCGACATTTATAAGAACCTGAATCCGTGAACGCATCCAAAAATATTATGGGAACTGGGGTTAGTTTATC
>CAJTXO010000004.1:148480-173821 GCA_910583555.1 uncultured Eubacterium sp. | reverse complement strand
ATTTGTTGTCAAGGTTCAGTTCTTGGCTACGAGTTATATTTTCGTAGCAAGGTACATGTGATAAGATGTTTGTTGTCTTTGATTTCTATTACTGAAACTATTATACATCAATTGATGTATTTATTAACAAAATTATTCAATCAGAATTGAGTATGGAAATATATTTAAAAAGAGGAATTGCAAGAGAGTTATCAATTTTGATGAGTGTTTTACAACACAAAAAATAGGTAGCGCAATAGCAGATATTAATCCAGGTTCTGTATGCGGACAGTATTTATCTTTGCATTTGGATTTGGAATGGCGATGACTTATTGATGGCATTTGCCAAATTGGATGAAAGAGGTAAAGGATGCTTCTTTTCTCGAGACGAATATATTAAGTGTTTGGATTTGCTGTGGAAGGAATTGGAGAATTACCATTCTTTCATAATGTTATCCCCAATTCTTCCGCTAGTGTTTCTATTGGGATTCCGTGACCGTCATTTTCTCTTTTTGCATGTTCAATCATTTCCAAATCCCACTCATCAGGCTCTATTTCTTCTCCTTCATATGCTTTTATATTTTCCAGCATATCTACAATAAAAACCAATTTATTTTCTGGTATATCCTCCAATAACTGCATTGCTCTTTCTTTGTTACTCATTTCTTGCGCCCTCTCTTTCTAAATTCACCTTGTAGTTGACCGGTGCGGGTAGGTTTATTTTGTAAACACTATTTCGGGAGGTCAACCACTTTGTGGGCGGCAACTCCTTTTCCATGCTCACTTTAGCACATCTTCAAAGGCTTTTCAAGTAGTTTTCAATTTTTAGATCCAAAGTCAAAGCTTTCTAGACATAGCAGGTACTATGCTTTGAAAAATCTTATGGTATGGTTTAAGATATAATTATTATTATGGACATTTTGCCAAACTAATTCGTTTTCATTATATAAACAAGAAAAAGGGGGCGGTTGTGATCGGGGATCGTCATATGGAGTGGGTGGAAACATTGTATGAAAAATACAGCGACGCGGTGTTCCGTACCGCAGTCATATATTTGAAAAGCGAACAGGAAGCATACGATATTGTACAGGAAGTGTTCCTAAAATTGTTGCGCCATATAAATCTTCCCCGCCCAAAGCTGCGCCAATCCAAACTGCCTCACCCCGGCATGTTCCGGAATGAGGACCATGAAAAAGCATGGCTTCTCCGGGTGGCGATCAACTGCTGCAAGGACCAGTTAAAAAGCAGCTGGCGGAAAAAACGTGTTTCATGGGACGATTATAACGATGGCAGCGGATCGGCGGTGCAGAAATGGGAAGAACAGAGCGCGGATACAGAACGAAAGCAGATGCTGTTGTCGTCGATACACAATCTGCCGGAAATGTACCGGGAGGTCATATATCTCTTTTACTATGAAGAATACACCGCCGAAGAGATCGGGCGATTGATCGGGAAAAACCCGTCTACTGTCCGCTCGCGCCTGCAGAAGGCCAGAGAGCTGTTAAAGAAGGAATTAAAGGGGGAATGGATATGAACGGGGAGCAGTTGAAACAAGCGATCGGGGATATCCGGATGCCGGATCAGAAAAAAGACGAGGTGTGGCAAAACATCGTGAAACAGGCGGGCCGGCAGAAAGCGGCGCGCCGGAAAAAGGCGGCTGCGGCTGCCGCTATCGTTTTTCTGCTGTTACTTCCGGCCAGCGTCTACGCCGCGGGCGGTTTTTCCTGGATCTGGGGGCCGGGGCAAGAAAAAAATGAGATACTGGACAGTCGTTTTGGCACGGAGAGCGCAAGCGTAGAGGCCGGGGGATTCCGCTTTTGCGTGGAAAAGGCGTGGTATGACGATCAGATGGGGATTGCCTTTTTATATCTGTCCGTGACGGATGTCTCGGGAAAAGGACGGAATCCGGCCGGATATCAGCAATTTGCCCTCGATCCTGATCGCGAGGATAACATTTGTTTTACTCTCTGGCCGGGCGGTGGTTCCTCTACCATGAGCAGCTCGTATGACGAACCACATTCGACGGAACAGACCGCATATTTTTATATCGAATTTGAAGCATCTGACGATGAGGCGGTCCGCAATATAAACAGGCTCTTCATTGATATTGAGCAGATGGAAGAGGGGGCGGACTCGGAGGGGCACGGAAGGCAGATCGAACATAAAATGATCCGGCTATCCAATATCTCGCAGATGCCGGTGCTGACATGGCATCTGGAGGCGCAGGACGCAAACGGCAGGACGCGCCTGGCACAGGTAAAGGTTTCTCCGATTCTTGCTCGCATCCAGGAAATCGCGGAGCCAGATTTTGTGATCGTGTGCCGGGATGGGACTGAAATCGACGAACGCCGTTTTCTGTCCTCTGGTTCCGGTAACATAGAGGAACTATTTGACCAGACATACCGTTATGAGTATGTCGATCTGGATCAAGTGAGCGGGATACGGATCAATGGACAGTTTTATCCGGTGGAAAACGCCGAGAGGGAACCAGACGGCGAGGCCGGACAGGAATCCCAGAGCAACGCTGAACAGCAACCACACGGCGACGAGAAGGGAGGCGGAACGGATGAGTAGGCGAAAAACTTTTTTTTATATTTTGCTCAGTTTATACAGTCTGCTTCTTTTCTGCGCCTGCGGCAGACAGGAAACAGAAGATCTGGGGGAAGAATACCAGGAGGGCATGGATTACCAGGCCGGTCTCGGGCAGCAGTCCATGCCCCAGATACAAAAAGTGGGAGACGGTTACTATTTTCTCGTGTCGGATCGCCTGTATTATTACGCTCCCCCGATGGAGCAGGCCATCCCTGTGTGCGGGAAGGCGGACTGCGATCATGCGGGAGAGGACTGCCACGCGTATATGGGATCGTTTGTCGATGAGATCAATTACTATGACCATAAAATATATTACATCGCGGAGGATAGAGATGAAATCGAGAATGTCGGCCGGTATTTTCTGTGGTTTGTCAGTGAGGACGGCAGCCGGCGGGAAAAAGTGGTTCAGATCGCCACGGTGGAAGAGGATAGCGGCGGTGTCGGCTTCCAGCTTTGTGTGCACAGGGGATATGCCTATTTTGTCGTTGACATAAACCGCGGCGTAGACAAAAAAACAAAAACGGTCGTGCAGAAAATAAATCTGGAAGGGGTGCCGGTCTGTTCGGAGGTGGCTGTCTACGAAGGATATTGTCCAGGCATCAAAGACCTTACCGCTTACGGAAACACCTTAGTCGTGAGTGGGTCGTCAGCCGATACCCCTTATGGTGACGCCCCCGTACACACCGACTTTTTCGATATCCGGGATGGCAGCCGGCGGCAGGATGTACTGTATGATCCCGCGCCCAATTTTGAATGGAGTATCAATTTTCTGCGCAAGCGTGGGAATGAGGTGGTTTACCAGGATTCGAACAGCCGGAAACTATTCTCCCTCGATCTGGGATCAGGCGAAACAAAAGCGTTGGCGCAGTACGGGACGGTTCATGTGTGCTCCGCTCTGGAAGGAGAATATTTTTATACGTGCAATTGGACCGAATGCCGGGAAAAAAATAATTTCGAGAATTATGGCATCGAGGTGTTCGGCGCGGATGGGAATAAAGTCGCGGCGATACCGATGGAGGAGGAGATGAGCTGGGAGTACGGCGACGGATCGTATCTTTTTGCCATCGGATTCCATGAAGGGGACCGCACCGTTTCCATCATCGACAAGGAGCAGATGTTGAAAGGAGAAACCGAGTGGAAACCGGTGTTGACCGTGTCAGGAGAAGATGCGGATGATGTGGAAAGTTTGGAAGATGTGGATAATGAGGGTGATGAGGATCATGTGAAAAATGAGGATGACGCGAAAAATGCGGGTGATGCGGAAAGTCCGAAACTTGCGGATTATGCGGGAAACGAGGGTGATGCGTATGAGGATGGAAGCGAGAAGGATTTTATGGAATAAAAAAAGCATGATATTGCTGCTGCTGTTTTTTGTGGTAAATACCGGCCTGTTTTATGATCACTCGATCCGCGGTTACGTTCCGCGCGGGGCAGATGAGATACATAAAGTAGATTTCACCAAAAAGCAGGATGAGATCCGGGAGCGGATCGAGGGATGGGAACATGTGCCGATTTTTCAGCACGCGGACCACGCGCGGGAGGATGAGAAAATGCTGCGCGATTACGGCAGGCTTGTATCCGTCCGCGGTACGACGCACCGGGCGGAGGGCATCAGTCTGTGGTTTGCCGCCTCCACGCCCCACTATCTGACGCTGCTCTTTTGCCTCTGGCTCGTGTTCATTACGTTTGAGACGGAAAAAAGCGGATTGTTCCCGCTCGTCTATGCTGCGAAAAGCGGACGATTCCCACTTGCTCTTCGCAGGCTGCGCCTGTATCTGGCGGCCGCGCTCGGCGGCAGCGTGTTGTTTGGGTGGCCCCTGCTCGCCATCGCCTGCCTGAAAACGGGCAACTATTCTGCCCTGTGGCAGCCGGTGCAGCTTGTAGCGGGACTCGAGAACTGTATGCTGCCGGTCAATGGCATTACGTTTGTGCTCCTTGTGACTGCGCTCTCGGCGTTTGGCATTTTTGCCGTCGTGCTCTTGTTCTGGATGTTCCTGCTGTTGATCCATAACCAGAAGATTGCCTTAACGGTGTGCGGTCTGTTATTCGCGGCGGAATATTTCTTTTTCCGCTGGATTCCAGAGCAGAGCCGGTGGAGCCTGCTCAAATATATCAATATCATGACGATGCTAGATCTTGGCCCCTTGTTCGCGGACTACCGTTTGTATACGGTGGGGCCGTTTGTGCTGGAACGGATGACGTGTGTCTGCGCGGCCGTTTTTTTGCTGGCTGGTGTGCTGGCCGGCCTCTGTTTCGTTCTTTCGGTCAGGCGGCGGCCGTTTTATCAGAAACAGCTGGTCGAGCGGGTGATCGAATATACGCTCCGCCGCCTGCGCGCTGCGCTGTGCGGCATGCCCGGGCGATGCTGGGAATGGTACAAAATGCTTGTGCCGCAGCGGGGACTGTTCGTGATCGTATTTTTTCTGGCCGTCCTCATACGCGAGGTGTGGCAGCCGGCGTCCGCCGCGCAGCAGATCACGCTCGGGAGCGAGGGAGAGTATATGGCGGATTTTTATGAACAATGGGAGGGGCCGGTGACAGAGCAGGTGTGGGAAGAGATCCAGGCGAGGGAGGAGCAGCTGGAAATGCTGATCGAACAGGGCAATCCCGCGTCCGGGTATTACGCGGCCGGTCTGCGGGTCCTCCACGAACGGATGGATCATATCGAAAAGAACGGGGAAAAGGGATTGTGGCTCGTCGATCCGGGCGGGTATGAATATATACTCGGGCGGAAAGGGGAAGAGAGAGAGATGCAGGCGTCGCTTTTGGTGCTGCTATGTCTGGCGGCGCTCATAGCGGGGATCGTCACATTTGAAAGAAAGTCCGGGATGGAATATGTGCTGCGGACGGCCCGGTACGGGCGGAACCGATTGCAAAAGAGAAAATACGCGGTGATCGTCTCGCTGACTGTCCTGTTCTGGCTGGTCGCAAACGGGATGGAGCTTTATCATGTGCGGCAGACCTACCCGCTGGGTGGATTTTCTGCACCTGTAGAAAGCCTGCCCTTTATGGAACAGCTTCCATTTTCTGTTTCCATCGGGATGTACTGCATGCTCGTCTACGGGGTCCGGCTTTTGTGGCTTCTTGTATTTTCTCTTTTGTACACTGAGGCTGCCAGATGGTGCAGCAGCCAGGAGATCGGCATTTTGATCTGTTCGTTCACGCTGCTCCCCTCGATCCTGTATCTGATGGGGATGGAAATGTTTTCCCGTTTTGCGGTGGTAAAACTGATCCATGTTTCCCATTTTTTCCGGCAGGGATATGGCGGCATAGGAAAACAGGCAGCCGCATTTATCCTGACCATATCCGTATTATGTATCAGCGTACGTTGTCACAGCAGACGGTAAATGATAGCGGTGATCACGATGCCGATGATGCTGGCGATCGTAAATTTGATCTTCAGCCCAAATGTCAGGCCGTTTCAGTATTATGTTTCAGCGTACGGTATCACAGCAGGCGGTAAATGATGGCGGCGATCACGATGCCGATGATGCTGGCGATCGTAAATTTGATCTTCAGCCCAAATGTCAGGATAAGGACGCCGAGATCCAGTGTCAGGGGCGTGTCCAGTCCGAAGGTTCTCCCGAAAGAGAGCCACGAGAGGGCGGATATGCCGCTGGTGAGCTGGGCGATAAAGCTTCCGAGAACGATTCCTGCCAGAAGGAGCAGGAATAACGACCATGTATTTTTTCCGGTCCTAGCCATAATGTTTCCTCCTTTCGCGCACATCTTATGTACTTCCACAAACAATCCATGAAGCATGTCTGAGTCATAACATTTATCATAATAAACGAAAAATGTAAAAATTTCAACAAAGAAAAAAGGAAATTCCTCTTTCGCGTTGAATTGTTTAAGTGTAGAGGTATTTCTTTTGAGAGGAAAGGATTACATACATGACGTTACGAGAGGAATTTGAAAAGCGGGAGCACGATATATTCAGTCCGTATGCGGCGTTCAGCGACAGCTCGGAGGGAAGGGACGTCTACGAGGAACCGTGTGATCTGAGGACGATCTATCAGAGGGACCGCGACCGGATCCTGCATTCCAAAACGTTCCGCCGGCTGAAAGGAAAGACCCAGGTATTTCTCGCCCCGGAGGGCGACCATTACCGGACGAGGCTGACACATACGTTAGAGGTGTCCCAAAACGCCAGGACCGTAGCAAAAGCGCTGCGGCTCAATGAAGATCTGACCGAGGCGATCGCGCTCGGGCATGACCTCGGGCACACGCCGTTCGGACACGCGGGCGAGCGGGAATTGAACCGTATCTGTTCCGATGGATTCCATCACCAGAGGCAGAGCGTGCGCGTGGTGGAAAAGGTGGAAAAAAACGGAGCGGGACTGAACCTGACAAAAGAAGTGAGAAACGGCATATTGAACCACTCGACGGCGGGATCGCCGGCGACGCTCGAAGGTAAGATCGTGCAGATCTGTGACAAGATCGCCTATGTCAATTCCGATATTGATGACGCGGTGCGCGGACGGGTGATCCGCGAGGAGGATCTGCCGGCGGAATGCGTAAGCGTTCTCGGAAATTCACTGCGGGAACGGCTGAATACGCTGATCCACGACATCGTGATCCACAGTATGGGGAAAGATGATATTATCATGTCGGAGGAGACGAGCGAAGCACTGCGGAAACTCCGCCAGTATATGTTTGAAAACGTCTATATCAATTCGGCGGCGAAGGCACAGGAGGGCAAGGCGGAACGGATGATCCGCCAGCTGTTTGAGTATTATATGGAGCACGTGGAGCAGCTGCCGGAAGAGTATACGAGGATGGTGTGGGAGAAGGGGGAAACGGTGGAGCGTGTCGTCTGCGATTATATCGCGGGCATGACGGATCATTTTGCCGTCACCACGTTTCAGAATCTGATGGTTCCGTCAACGTGGCAGGTTTATTGACATACGAATACGTCAGGGCGGCGTAGCAGCAGGCAGTGAAACGACAGGAAGGTGGACATGTATTACAGCGAAGATGTTGTGGAGGAAGTGCGGCAGCGCAGTGATATCGTCGATGTCATTTCCTCTTATGTAAATTTAAAAAAAAGCGGCAGCAATTTTTTCGGACTCTGTCCGTTTCACAATGAAAAGTCACCCTCTTTTTCCGTTTCCGGGAGTAAGCAGATGTATTACTGTTTCGGGTGCGGTGCAGGGGGGAATGTGTTCACGTTTCTCATGGAGTACGAAAACCTCACGTTCCGGGAGGCGCTCGGACAGCTCGCCGACCGCGCGGGTATGGCGCTGCCGGAGGGGGGAAGTTCCGAGGAAGAGCGGAAACAGCGGGATATGAGGGAGCGGATCCTCGAAATCCACAAGCTCGCCGCCAATTATTTTTACGCGAAGCTGAACTCGGACAGGGGAAAAGGGGCAAAGCAGTATCTGCTCGACAGACAGCTCTCGGAGGAGACGATCCGCCGGTTCGGCCTCGGATATTCAGATAAATACAGTAATGATCTATATCAATACATGAAAAAGAAAGGTTTTGACGATACTATACTAAACCAGACAGGATTATTTACTTTTCATGAAAAATATGGCGCGGGTGACAAGTTCTGGAACCGCGTGATGTTTCCGATCATGGACAAGACGAATAAAGTGATCGCTTTCGGCGGCCGGGTGATGGGCGACGGGAAGCCGAAATACCTGAATTCGCCAGAAACACTTATTTTTGATAAGAGCAGGAATCTGTACGGCCTGAACTTCCTGCACGGGAAACTGGACCACGGCATCATTATCTGTGAGGGGTATATGGATGTTATCGCGCTTCATCAGGCCGGTTTTACAAACGCGGTCGCCTCGCTGGGCACGGCGTTTACCAGCCAGCAGAGCAGCCTTCTCAAACGGTATTCCGATACGGTGTACCTCTGTTATGACAGCGACGGCGCCGGGGTCAAAGCGGCGCTGCGGGCCATTCCGATGTTAAAGGAAGCGGGGATCACCGTGCGGGTCATTGATATGCGCCCGTATAAAGATCCGGATGAATTTATCAAGGCTCTGTCGGCAGAGGAGTTTAAAAAGCGGATCGATGGCGCGGTAAACAGTTTTTTCTACGAGATCGGCGTTCTGCGGCAGCAGTATGATATGGACGATCCGGCAGAAAAAACAAAATTTATGAATGAAGCCGCGAAAAAATGTTTAGCCTTTGAGCAGGAGATTGAACGAAACAATTATATTGAGGCGTTCTGCCGGGAATACGGGGTGCGCACGGACGATTTCAGGCAGCTTGTCCGCCATCACGCAGCGGCGATGGCGGGAATGACGTATCAGAAACGAAGAGAAGAAAGCGGCATACGGAATTATTCTGCGAATAATTCCAGGAATACTTCCGCGAAAGAGAATGGAACTACACGGATCCAGGGTATACTTCTGACATGGCTTGGGGAGGACCTCTCCCTGTTTCCGGCGGTCAGAGAGGTGGTCGGTCCAGAAGATTTTCCGGACGAGCCGTACCGGTCCGTGGCCACGATGCTCTACGAGCAGGCCGAAACGGGGGCGATCTCGCCGGCGACGATCATCAGCCGGTTCGATAGCAAGGAAGAGCAGTCGGTGGTGGCAGGAATCTTCAACCGCCAGGTCAAAGAGGTGAGCGCGCAGGCCGAGCGGGAAAAGGCGCTGAATGAGATGGTTAAGACGCTCAAAAAAGCCAGTTTGGAAAAGCGGAGCAGGGAAGTTACGGATATGAATGAACTACAGAATCTCATTCTGGAGAAAAAGAAACTGGAACATTTGCATATTACAATTCAGAAGTAAGATTGGAGGAAGCTATGAAGCAGAATAAGGATACGGTAGACGAGCAGGCACAATTTATGGAATCACTGAATGCCTTGGTGGAACTGGGAAAGAAAAAAGACGGGGTTTTGGATTTCCGCGACATCAATACGCTGTTCAAAAACATGGATCTGGATGGTGATAAGTCCGAAAAGATTTTGGACTATCTCGAGCAGAACGGCATTGTGGCAATGGTGCCGGACAGTGATGCGGATGACGATATCATACTGGATGTTGACGATGAGCCGACGGAAGAAGAATTGGAAAACATCGAATTTACGGTGACAGACGGTGTCAGCATCGAAGATCCGGTGCGGATGTATCTGAAAGAGATCGGAAAAGTGCCCCTCCTTTCTGCGGATGAAGAGGTAGAACTGGCAAAGCGTATGGAAGAAGGCGATTCCGATGCAAAAAAGAGACTGGCAGAAGCGAATTTACGACTTGTTGTCAGCATCGCCAAGCGCTATGTCGGGCGTGGAATGCTGTTCCTTGACCTGATCCAGGAGGGAAATCTCGGACTGATCAAGGCCGTGGAAAAATTTGATTACCGCAAGGGATATAAATTCAGTACGTATGCGACCTGGTGGATCCGTCAGGCCATCACCCGCGCCATCGCGGATCAGGCGCGTACGATCCGTATTCCGGTCCATATGGTAGAGACGATCAACAAGCTGATCCGTGTGCAGCGCCAGCTTCTGCAGGAACTGGGGCGCGAGCCGTATCCAGAAGAGATCGCGAAGGAGATGCAGCTTCCGGTCGAGCGCGTCAGGGAGATACAGAAGATCTCACAGGAGCCTGTTTCGCTTGAGACGCCGATCGGCGAGGAAGAGGACAGCCACCTCGGTGATTTCATCCAGGACGACAATGTGCCGGTGCCGGCAGAAGCGGCGGCCTTTACCCTTCTGCGCGAACAATTGAGCGAAGTGCTGGATACGCTGACCGAGCGGGAACAAAAGGTACTGCGCCTCCGGTTCGGACTGGACGACGGACGGGCCCGCACGCTCGAAGAAGTGGGAAAAGAATTTGATGTGACGAGGGAGAGGATCCGTCAGATCGAAGCAAAAGCCCTGCGCAAACTCCGCCACCCGAGCCGCAGCAGAAAACTGAAGGATTATCTGGATTGATGATATCAGAGCGAATAAAGCTGTCCGAACGGCTGCGGATGAATGTATCCCTCGTCCCCAATGGGGCCCGGGTGGCGGACATTGGCTGCGACCACGGCTATGCGTCGATCTGGCTCGTAGAGCACGGGACCGCGCAGACGGTCATCGCGATGGATGTCAACGAGGGGCCGATCCGGAGGGCGAGAAAGCATATACGGCAGATGGGACTGGATTCCCGTATCGAGTGTCGGAAAAGTGACGGACTGGAAAAACTGTGTCCCGGAGAGGTCGATACGCTTTTGATCGCCGGGATGGGCGGCCCGCTTATGATTCGGATCCTCCGGGAAGGGGCAGCAGTCATGCAGGATGTCCACACTCTTATTCTACAACCGCAGTCTGAATTAGCTGAGGTGAGAAAGTTTTTGATCGGGCAGGGGTTTGTTCCGGTGGAAGAAAAAGCATGTTTCGATGACGGAAAATATTATTTTGCGATATGTGCCAGACGGCGGGAAACCGGGGAAGGTGAGCGCTGGGAAGAGGAATGGCAGTATCGGTATGGTACATATTTGGTGAAAAAACGTGATCCCGTTTTAAAACGTTACTTGTGTAAAGAGAAGGGAAAATACGAAGAGATCCTTAACAATTTTGCCCCGGGACAGGCACAGGCCGAACCGGGAGCAGAACTGCGGCATAAAATAAACGAGATCGATAAATGCCTTGCACAGATGTCTGCAGGTGAGAAAGGTTAGGTGTAACATTTGGAAGAGATCAAGGTAATGGTCAATGGGAGGCCGATGTCCTGTGAAGCCGGGACGACACTGCAGGAACTTGCGGTACAGTACGATGAACAGACTGACGGGTGGCCTGCCATCGTGGCCAAAGTGGACGGGGTGGTAAAAGAACTTTGGAATTCCGTAACGGAGAAATGCGAGATCCGGTTTTGTACGTATCAGGATGTAGAGGGGAAAAAAGCATATGTGAGAGGCATTACGATGATCATGCTCAAGGCCTTTTACAAAGAGGTGCCGAAAGACCAGTTCGAGAAGATCACCGTAGAAAACAGCCTGGACACCGGATACTACTGTACGCTGTCCGGCGGCGTGGAGATTACGGATGAACTTCTCGCCAAAGTAGAAAAACGGATGCGCAAGTATGTAGATGACGACGTGGTATTTGACAAAAAAACAATGAATGTGGAAAAAGCGATCAAGCTCTTTCACGAGAGGAAGATGTATGATAAGAGCAACCTCATGAAATACCGCAGAAGTTCCAAAGTCAATATATATAAACTCGGCAAGGTCATGGATTATTTTTATGGCCCGATGCCATACAGTACCGGTATGCTCCAGGCATTCCGGCTGGAAAAGTTCGATAAAGGATTTGTCTTTGTCGTTCCGAAATCGTCGGAGCCAGGCGTGCTTCCTTCGTTCGTGCCGAGTATGAAACTGCATCAGACGATCACCGAGACGTCGAAATGGGGCGTCCGGCTGGGGGTAGAAAATGTCGGACAGCTCAATGATATCATTGTCAACGGCGGGATGCGCGACCTGATGCTCGTGCAGGAGGCGCTGCATGAGAGGAGGATCGGCGGTATCGCGGAACGCATCGCCTCGACTGGAAAGATCAAGGTCGTGACGATCGCCGGCCCGTCTTCCTCTGGAAAGACGACGTTTTCGTACCGTCTGTCGGCACAGTTAAAGACGCTGGGACTCAAACCGCATCCGATCGCGATGGATGATTACTTTGTGAACCGTGTGAATACTCCGAAGGGAAAAGATGGAAAATATAATTATGAATGTATCGAAGCGATCGATGTCGCACAGTTTAATGAGGATCTGGAAAAACTGCTTGCCGGCGAGGAAGTACAGCTTCCCACGTACAACTTCATCACGGGGGAGAGGGAGTATAACAAACCAGTGATGCAGTTAGATCCGGACGAGGTGCTGATCATCGAGGGTATTCACGGGTTAAATGACAAATTGACCGAGCGGGTTATGCCGGAGAACAAATTTAAAATCTATATCAGTGCCCTTACGACACTGAACATTGATGAACACAACCGGATTCCGACCTCGGACGGAAGGCTTTTGCGGCGCATCATCCGCGACGCCAGGACGAGAGGGCATGAGGCGCAGACGTCGATCGCCATGTGGAAATCTGTGCGGAGCGGGGAGAGCGAAAATATTTTTCCTTTTCAGGAGAAGGCGGACGCGATGTTCAATTCATCGCTCGTCTATGAGTTTTCCGCCTTGAAACAATACGCGGAGCCTCTTTTATTTAAAGTGCCGCGCGGCAGCGAGGAGTACGCGGAGGCGCAGAGGCTTTTGAAATTTTTGGATTACTTCCTCGGAATCAATCCAGAGGAAGTGCCGCTGAATTCGATTGTCAGGGAATTTATCGGCGGCGGGATATTATTAGAGTGAAGTAGGAAGTATGAGCAGCACAGATGATCGCACCTGTCCGTACCGAAAGGTCTCAGGTGAGGAAAGTCCGAGCTTCACAGGGCAGGATGCCGGATAACGTCCGGTGGAGGTGACTCCCAGGCCAGTGCAACAGAAATAAACCGCCGGCCGTTATAGCCATCAGGCCATGACGGCCGGTAAGGGTGGAAAGGCGAGGTAAGAGCTCACCGCCTTTCTGGTAACAGAAAGGGCACATGTAAACCCCATCCGAAGCAAGACCGAACAGAGAGCGATACGGCGGCCCGTCGTGCTTTCGGGTAGGTCGCTAGAGCCTGTTGGTAACAGCAGGTCCAGATAGATGATCATCCAACGACAGAACTCGGCTTATCGTGCTGCTCATTTCTTATATTTTGGCGGGTTTTAGATTTTAAAACAAGAAACGCCATCATAAAAAATAGTAAATAAAAAATGAGAAAAATTGAGAGGAAGATATGGAGGAACGATATCAGTTGGCACAGGAGCGGATCCGTCAGATCCTCAACGAGGATGGCGGGGACGGGACATACCGTGCTTATTGTCACAATGCGGCAGAACTGTTCCAGTCACTGGATCAGGTATACTGTGCCGTGCAGGCCGGAATCGACGAGGTTCCGGTGGAAACATTGAAAGAATGGAACCGTGTGTTATATGAGGACATTAGGGATGGGAACTATGAACATTCCTATGCCAATCCCCGCGTCTGCTGCGAGCAGTTTGGAAAAGAGGAAGGCGGCGTTCTCTGCAGCCTGTACAGCCGGTTTCGCGACGGGATTGACGACGCCTATGACGGGGACAGGGAATCGCTTGTCCTTTTGATGGAATTATTTTTACAGGTGTATACAGTGCTCACGACCGAGCAGGACGCGGCCAGGTGGCTAAAGGAAACGCTGTATTATTACGTACACGATTACGATGAGTATTATACGGAAAAGAATATCCGCAAGCTCCTTGATCCGTCGAGGGACAGACTGGTGAACATCGTCATGGAGAGTGACTTGGAAGACGACAGATACCTGTACTATTACGGCGAACATATCACGGACAATGAAATACGTACCGCGCGCTATATTGGCTCGCTCCCACAGGAGACGATCGCGCGGATGGCGCGGACATTTACCGAAGGGTACCGCCAGGGATTTATCGCGGCAGGGATCGATCTGTCGCAAAAGGAGACGGTAGGGATCCGTTATAATATCGGGTTTGAGCGCGTGATCCGGGAGTCGGTGCGGCTGTTCGCGAAAATGGGACTCGTACCGGTCATTTTTAAGCAGTCCAACACGAGGGCGGTCGGCGTGTGTACGACGCCGGCCAACAAACAGTATATGTATGATCATCGGTTTGATGACGCGCTTTATCTCAATCATGCCCTCGTCAAAGAAAAACTGGCCCATGTGGAAAAGGCGTTTGAAGCACACCGGGAGCTGGCGGGGAAATTTGCCGGGCCTGCGCTGATGGAAGTGTTCGGTGAGAAATTATTTGTTCCGCAGAAAAAGCCGGAAAGCCTGTCATATACGCCGGAACAGCAGAAATTGTCGGTCGGATACCGAAGAGATTACGCCCTCATACAGAGCCGGTATATCAAGGAAGAGGAGCGGAGTTTTACGATCATCGCTTTTCCGATCCCGGAGATTGGGGAAGATTTTGAAGAAATTTTTGCGGAGACGATCAAATTGAATACGCTTGACATGGGGTTGTACCGCAAGATCCATCAGGCGCTGATCGACGCGCTGGATCAGGGAGACCGGGTTCATATTACCGGCCGGGGAGAAAACCAGACGGATCTCACCGTGAAGCTTCACGAACTGAAAGATCCGCAAACGGAAACGAATTTTGAAAACTGTCTGGCCGATGTCAATATCCCGGTGGGAGAGGTCTTTACGTCCCCGGTACTCAAAGGAACGAACGGCGTTCTCCATGTGACAAAGGTGTATTTAAACGAACTTCGGTATGAGGATCTGCGCATGGAATTTGAGGACGGGATGATCAGCGGTTACAGCTGTTCAAATTATGACTCGGAAGAGGAAAATAGATCGTATATCCGGGAAAATGTCCTCTATAACCGGGAGACGCTTCCGATGGGGGAATTTGCGATCGGCACGAATACGACGGCGTATAAGATGGGAAGGAAATATGGTATCGAGGCCAAACTCCCGATCCTGATCGCGGAAAAAACAGGCCCGCATTTCGCGGTCGGCGATACGTGTTATGCGATGAGCGAAGATGTCGTGCTCCATAACCCGGATGGCAAAGAGATCGTCGCCAAGGAAAATGAGTGCTCGGCACGGCGCCACACGGACATTGAAAAGGCATATTTTAACTGTCATACGGACATTACGATCCCGTATGATGAGCTGGGCGACATTGTCGTTCTCACAAAGGACGGCAGGGAGATCGCCCTGATCCGCGACGGAAGGTTTGTGCTTGCGGGAACGGAAGTACTAAATGATATGGAATGATGCGGGGACGATATGGAATAATGCAGGATGGCAGGGGCCGGAAAACGGCGGAGCGATCCAGAGCATAAAAATAACAAAAAAGAAAAGAGGATAATCATGACAAAAGTAGGAATTTTAATGGGCAGCGATTCCGATCTGCCCGTGATGCAGAAGGCGGCTCAGATGTTGGAGAAATTTGGGATCGGGTACGAGATGACGATCATATCCGCGCACCGCATGCCGGATGTCTTTGTGGATTACGCGACAAAGGCGGAGGAGCGGGGCATTGAGGTCATCATCGCCGGCGCCGGCGGAGCCGCTCATCTGCCGGGCATGTGCGCGGCACTGTTTGACCTTCCGGTCATCGGTATCCCGATTCACACGAAATCGGTGGGCGGTGTGGACAGCCTGTACTCGATCGTGCAGATGCCATCCGGTATCCCGGTCGCTACGGTCGCCATTGACGGCGCCGCCAATGCCGGTATCCTGGCGGCGAAGATCCTTGCCGTGTCGGACAGGGAACTGCGGAAAAAGCTGAAAGACTATAAGACCGAGATGAAAGACGGTGTGTCCGCAAAAGCGGAAAAACTCGAGAAGATAGGGTATGAGGAGTACATCAGACAGATGTAGGAAACATGCGGTCTGTCGGGTTGGATCATACAGATTGTTTCTGACAGATTGCAGTTGCAGGATCAGATCTGCCGGATGAGACAGAGCAGGAGCGATTCCCAAAATGGGGTGTCCTGTTCTGTTTTTTCGTCCCATAACACATATTGCTGTTTGGATTTATAGCAGGAGCGGAACAAAAGAAGGTCTTCTGTGGAGACATCTTTTGGAATGGGAATAAATGCACCTTCTTTTTTTACCTGACAGTTGGATGCCTTGGCCTGTTCGCGGAACCGGGCTTCTACATAAGTGCCCACGCTTTTATGGACGGCAGTATCTTCTGCCGGCAGATAATAATAATCTTTGTAGTTCGGGAAAAAATGACAGAGAGTTCCCTCCGATAACGGGATGCGAAGCAGGATGCGGTTTTTCTCAAATTGAACGGAAAATCTGTCCGGTTCGCTGTTCCGAGAAAGTGAAGGCTGTTCCTGGCTCGGTCCACCGTTCCGAGAAAGTGCATGCTGTTCCTGGCACAGTTGGCCTTCCCGGAAAAGCGAAAAAGGCGCGGCAGCAGACATTCGATAGACGGCCTGGACTGTATGGCCGGATGTTTTCACGTTTTCTAACACGGCAGGGCAGCGATAGGCGAGGAGGCCCGCGGATAAATAGGTGCCGGCCAGGTCTTCCCTGTTGTGCAAAAGAAGTTTTTGACGTTCGGATTCCATCGCTTCGTTATCCCGGAAATATTTTCTCTGCATAAAATTAGAATAGACCTGGATGCAGTCCCTGCCCGACAGACGGTCTGTCCGCGCGAAACCGACGAGTGTTTCGACCGTGGCTAGTTTCAGGTCCGGCGTATGAAAAAGGGATTTCAGCGCGCGTATTTCGCGGAACACATCAAAACTTTTTATGTGCTGGAACGGAGAGGGCAGATCCAGTTTGCGGCACTTTTTTTCTATGTAGGGGATATCAAAACCGGAGCCGTTGTAATGAACGAGCGTCGTAAAACCGGACAGAAACCGGGTAAAAGCATCAATGATATCCTTTTCGCTTATATAATCGTCGGCGAACCATTGTCTCGTATGGAAAAGGCCGTCCCCGGCATCCTGCCAGAGAACGCCGATCAGATAAAGGGAAGAAACGTTCGGGGAAAGTCCCGTCGTCTCGATATCGAAAAAACAAAAGCGTTCGTTCTTGTCCTGAGAGCACGCCGAGAGGACATCAAGCGCATCGTTTTGGAATGGGTGCGTTTGGTCAAATGTTTGCATGGAAGTGTTACCCCCTGTTTGTTCAGATCATTGATATCGTCCATGTCAGTATATCATTTCTGCGCGAATAAGTCCAATGTGTGAAAGGCGGTTATTTATATTTTTTAGAGCATTTGGGAAAACTATTGTAAAGTTATCGTGGAAAAATTTTCAATCCTGTGTTATGATAAGCTATAAGCGTAAAAATAGAAAAGAAAAAATAGCAGGAAGGATACGACATGATTACGAAAAAGAAAGGAAGATTAAAAAAGCTAAAAGGAAGGATGCAGGGAAGCCTGAGCGGTTTTTTCCGGGCCTGCATCGTGGGCGCTCTCGTCTTACTGCAGTTTGCGATCATTGTTCTGACACCGTTTCTGTTTCGTGAGTATGCCGTGCAGTTTTATATTTTGATCGAGCTGTCGGGGATCTTTGGCATATTGGCCCTCACGAATGACAGCCGGAATTATTCATATAAATTCTCATGGCTCTGTATGATTTTGATTTTTCCGATTTCCGGACTGATCATGTTTAACCTCTGGGGAAAGGTTGGAAAGAAAAATAAGTTAAACAAAGCAATCGCGGCTCAGATCAAGCATACTGACAGATGGCTCGTTCAGGATCCGGAGGTGGCGCGGGAATTTTCAGATGCGCATCCGGTTTCTTCGCGTATGTCAAAATATATGACCGCAAAAGGCGCTCCGATCTTTAAAAACAATACCGCGGAGTATTACGCGTTTGGGGAAGAAGCGTTTGAGGACTTGTTCGAGGATCTGGAGCACGCGGAGTCTTTTGTTTTTCTGGAATTTTTTATTGTGGCGGAAGGGGCGATCTGGGATCAGATCCATGAAATCCTGCTGCGCAAAATAAAAGAGGGGGTCGAAGTTAAATTTTTGTACGACGACTTCGGCGCCATGTTCCGTACCGGCAAACATTTTGCGTCCAGGCTGCGGGCAGAAGGGTTTGAGGTCGAGGTATTTAATCCGATCCACAAATATGCGAGCAAGCTGTACATGAACTTCCGGGATCACCAGAAGATCGTGATCATCGACGGGAATATCGGATACACGGGCGGTTTTAATATCGCGGATGAATATGCCAACCTGATCGAGCGGTTTGGTGTATGGAAAGATGCGGGAATCCGTATCCAGGGGGATGCGGTGTGGGGACTGACGATCGCCTTTCTGGAAATGTGGTCCGTGTGCGCGTACAAGCAAAAGCTTGATATCGAATCCTACCGTCCAAGCGCCGCGTTTCCAGAGACGAAGATGTACTGCCATGTCCTTCGGGACGGGCCGGCGCTCAGTCCACAGAGTTTTGTGGGAAGTGTGTATAAGCAGATGATGAATTACGCGGGGAAGATTCTGTATGTCATGACACCTTATCTGATCTTAGAGGAAACACTCATACAAAGTCTGATCGAGGCGAAATGCCGGGGCGTGGATGTGCGTATCATCACGCCGAGCATTCCGGATAAAAAACATGTGAAATGGCTGACGGAGTACAATTATGGGATCCTGTTGGCGTATGGGATACGCATCTACGAGTATACCCCGGGATTTATCCACTCAAAAGTGGTCATGTCCGAACACTGTGCCGTCGTCGGAACGATCAATTTGGATTACCGCAGTTTTTATCTGCATTACGAAAATGGTGTGTGGGTGTATGACAGTGAATTTTTAACGCATATCCATAAGGATTTTGAGGATACGTTTGCAGTGAGCCGCGAAATAAGTTATGAGGAGTGGCTGGACCGGCCGTTCATGCGAAAGGCGGTCCAGCATGTACTAAAAGTATTTTCTACTCTTGTATGACAGGCAGAAATGGGGAATGATATGATACACTTTATAAAAGGCGTGTTAGATACGGTTGGCGAAAATCAGATCGTTGTGGAAAACCAGGGCATGGGATTTGAGATCATGGTCCCGATGTCCGTCGTATCTGCGCTGCCGCCGGCGGGACATGAAGTAAAGATCTATACATATATGTATGTGCGCGAGGACTGCCAGCAGCTTTTTGGCTTTCTCACGAAAGATGAGCTCGCGATGTTTAAACTGCTCATTACGGTGAGCGGCATCGGGCCGAAAGGCGCGCTCGGTATTTTATCGGTCATGGATGCGGATGCCCTGCGGTTTGCCATTCTCGCAGACGATGCCAGGAGTATATCCAAAGCGCCAGGCATCGGAAAAAAGACGGCTGGCAAGCTTATTTTGGAATTAAAAGATAAGATGGACTTTGAGGAAGCGGTGGAAGGCGTTTTAGATAGAGGAGCGGCTGGCGGCGCCGAGGGAGCAGCTTTTTCCAGCGATGGCGGATCGGCGGTAAACGAGGCCGTGCAGGCGCTTGTGGCACTCGGATACACGGGTACCGAGGCGATGAAGGCCGTAAAGAAGGTGTCTGTCACGCCGGAAATGACAGTGGAGGACATACTGAAGGCCGGATTGAAGAACATATAAAAGGAGAGGGATATGGAAAAACGTGTGATTTCAACCGATGTCATGGAAGAGGATTATAAGATTGAAAATAGTCTCCGGCCGAAACTTCTCCGTGATTATATCGGGCAGAAAAAGGCGAAAGAAAATCTGAAGGTGTTTATCGAGGCGGCGAAGGAGAGAGGGGAAGCGCTCGACCACGTTTTGCTATATGGCCCGCCGGGACTCGGAAAAACGACGCTTGCCAGTATTATCGCCAATGAGATGGGGGTTCACTTAAAGATCACGTCCGGGCCGGCGATCGAGAAACCGGGGGAGATCGCGTCCATCCTCAACAATCTGCAGGAGGGCGACCTGCTTTTCGTCGATGAGATCCACCGGCTGAACCGTCAGGTGGAAGAGGTTCTGTATCCGGCGATGGAGGATTTCGCGATCGATATTGTGATCGGGAAAGGAGCCTCGGCGCGGAGCATCCGTCTGGATCTGCCGCGGTTTACACTGGTGGGGGCGACAACGCGTGCCGGGATGCTGACGGCTCCACTCCGAGACCGGTTTGGGGTCGTAAATAAGCTTGAATTTTATACGGTGGAAGAACTGACGACGATCGTCAGGCGGTCGGCAGGCGTGTTCCACGTTGAGATCGACGAGATGGGGGCGGTTGAGATCGCTAGACGTTCCAGGGGGACACCGCGGCTTGCCAACCGGCTCTTAAAGCGGGTAAGGGATTTTGCGCAAGTAAAGTACGACGGAAGGATCACGCGGGAGGTCGCTGATTTTGCCCTGGATTTGTTGGAAGTCGATACATTCGGACTTGATAATACCGACCGTGAAATCCTGATGACGATGATCGATAAATTTACCGGCGGCCCTGTGGGACTGGAGACGTTAGCGGCAAGTATCGGAGAGGACAGCGGTACGATCGAGGATGTCTATGAACCGTATCTCATACAAAATGGATTTCTCGCGAGGACGCCGCGAGGACGCATGGTAACAGAGAAGACATATCAGCATTTTGGACTCGAAATGCAGAACTAAGAAGGCGCGCCGCAAAGACTTGTATGTATGGTGGAAAAAGGCGTGCGTGAATGGAGGAAAACAATGGCGAATACAAATGCGGTAAAAGATCCGAAGAATGGCGTGGTGTCGTGCTGGGTGTGTACGGGCGTGCTTATTTTTGCGGATGTATTCCGGATCATGATGCTCGGGCCGAACCACAATGTGGCGAACTGGGTATTTCTTGTTCTTATCGTGATCTGGGTGATCATTTCAATCGTGGAAACTGTGAAATATAAGAAGGAAAAGAATAAAAAGTGAGGGGAGATTGACGGAAATGCAAAGACAGACCGAGGAACAGATTGCGATGCGTGTTTCCAGAAACAGCATTATCGTCAACCTGATTCTTTCCATCGGAAAATTTATTGCCGGTGTTGCCGGGAATTCGGCGGCTATGGTTTCGGATGCCGTGCATTCCGCGTCGGATGTGTTCAGTACGGTCATTGTCATGATCGGCGTCCGCATTTCGGGAAAAGAATCGGATCAGAACCATCAATACGGCCACGAGCGCCTGGAGTGCGTGGCGGCCATCCTGCTGGCGGTCATCCTTGCCGGTACGGGACTTGGCATCGGTTATCAGGGGGTTCTTGTGATCTTGTCGGGAGATCACAGCCATATAACGGTTCCGACCATACTCCCCCTCGCTGCGGCTCTCTGTTCGATCGCCGTAAAAGAGGGGATGTACTGGTATACGATCGCGGCCGCGAAAAAAATAAAGTCGGGCGCGTTAAAAGCGGACGCGTGGCACCACCGGTCGGATGCGCTTTCTTCTGTCGGCAGTTTTGCCGGCATATTGGGCGCGAAGCTCGGTATTCCTGTGCTGGATCCGGTTGCCAGTATCGGGATCAGTATTTTTATCCTGAAAGCGGCGTATGATATATTTATGGATGCCGTTGGGAAGATGACCGACGAGGCATGTGACGACCAGACCGTGGAACAGATGCGGCAGTGTGTCCTGGCGCGGGACGGGGTACTCGCGATCGACGATATTAAGACGAGGATGTTTGGCAATAAAATATATATGGATATTGAAATCGAATGTGACGGCAATATGACATTGTTTGAAGCGCATGCGATCGCGGAGGATGTCCATGACCGGATCGAGCAGGATTTTCCGGCCGTAAAGCACTGTATGGTACATGTCAATCCGAATTATGTGATGTAAACCGTTACGGGAAATTTAAAAACTCGTCACGGAATGTTCATATATGACGTGTAGGATAGCTAGTGTATTGTACCGTTCATTTTAAGCGATTTGGCGAAATATGAACGATACAATGCACTAGTGTCAGGATCTTTACATCCAGATAACAAAAAAAGGAGGGTGTGCTTATGCGGTTTCGCGATCGGTTGCAGCACATGATGTACGGCAGATACGGGCAGGATCAGCTCGGGATGTTTTGTTTCGCTGCATATATTGTAATGTGGATCATATCCATGTTTTTCCGGGGGACAGTATTTGCCCTCGTGTTAAACACGCTTGATCTGGTTTTTGTGGCAGTGTATTTTTTTCGTTTCTTTTCAAGGAATATCTATAAAAGGCAGATGGAAAATCAGAAGTTTTTATCGATCTGGAACCGGGTGAAAAACTTTTTTAAATTTTACCATCTCCGTTTTCAGGAGCGGAACGGTGTGAAAAAACTGTACCGCTGTCCCAAATGCCATCAGGTCATACGCGTGCCGAAAGGACGGGGGAAGATAGCGATCTCGTGTCCAAAGTGCCGGTTTGAATTTATCAAGAGAACGTGAGGGAATGGACGAAAAAAATGTTTGGGTATGTGATGGCGAACAAGCCGGAATTAAAAGTCCGGGAATTTGAGCGCTATAAAGGTTTTTACTGCGGACTTTGCCAGAGGCTGAAACAAAGAAATGGGATAGCGAGCCAGCTTACGCTTACGTATGACATGACGTTTCTCATCCTTCTTTTGTCCTCGCTGTATGAGCCGGCAGAACAAAAAGAGCGCCGGCGCTGCCTCATCCACCCGGCGAAAAAGCAGCATATGATCTGCAATAAGATCACGGACTACGCGGCGGATATGAATGTTTTGTTATCGTATTACCACTTTCTGGATGACTGGGTGGATGAACGCAAATATTCGGCGCTGTTTGCCTCCAGATTGTTTCATAAAAGGGCAGGGAAGATAGCGGCGGAGTATCCCCGCCAGTCGGAGGTGATTCGATCGAGCCTGGAAAAGCTGGCCCGGCTGGAACAGCAGGGTGTGGCGGAGTTAGATGAGATCAGCCGGCCGTTTGGGGAATTGATGTCCGAGCTGTTTGTGTACAGGAGCGATGCGTTTGAGCCGATCTTGAGGCGGCTTGGCTTCTTTATCGGAAAATATATCTACCTGCTGGACGCCTATCTGGATCGGGAGGAAGACCGGAAAAAGGGAAATTTTAATCCGCTCCTTGTTTCAGGACAGCCGCGCGGCGGTGAAACGATTGATGAATGGATGCCGCGCGTACTGGATGATACGATGCGGGAGGCCGTCATAGAGTTTGAAAAGCTGCCGCTCGAGAGGGATCTGCCGATCCTGCGCAATATTGTATACGAGGGAGTCCGGATCCAGTTGATGAAAGATTTGCAGAAGATGGAGGAGAGGGAAAAAAATGATGAATGATCCATATAGCATACTGGGCGTGAGCCGCGGTGCCAGCGATAAGGAGATCAAGAGGGCATACCGGAACCTGAGCCGGAAATACCATCCGGATTCGTTCGCGAACAGTCCGAGAGCCGAGGCGGAAGCGGCGGCGGATAAGTTTAAACAGATCCAGGAAGCGTATAATCAGATCGTGAGTGAGCGGTCCGGCCAGACGTCAGGAAATTATGGATATGGCGGCTATGGCAGGAATGGCGCCGGTCAGTCGTATTCCGAAGAGGACCAGCATCTGATGGCGGCGATGAACTATATCCGGGCCAGACGGTTTAACGAGGCCCTGCATGTTCTGGACGGGATCGAGAACCACAATGCGCGCTGGTACTATTTTAGTTCCGTGGCAAATATGGGACTTGGAAATAACGTGACGGCCAAAGACCATGCGCAGAAGGCGGTAGAACTGGAACCTGATAATATGGAGTTCAGGCAGTACTACCAGCAGCTTGTCAATGGAGGCGGTTACGGTTCGTTCGGCAGTCCGTTTGGCGGCGGTTATGGCGGCGGTTACGGGGGATATGGAGGTTACGGGAATTATGGAGGCTACGGCGGGAGTTATAACTCATGCGGCACCGGAAATTTGTGCTGTGACCTCTGGTGTGCCGATTCCCTTTGTGAATGTATGGGAGGGGATTTGTGTTCATGCATCTGAATCAGACACGCGCGGCCGCTGGGACAGCGCTCATGGCGGCGCTGAGTACGATCCTTCTTTTGCTGGGTACTTTTATTCCAGTCAATACGCTGTTCTTTACGGCGATGGCCGCTTATCTCATCGGTTACACGATCAGCAGATACGGGTTGAAATACGGGGCTGCCCAGTTGGTCCTATGTGTGCTGCTTGATCTTTTCCTGAATCCGGATAAGTTTCACTGGGGGCTGTATCTCTGCCTGGGCGGTTATATTTTCCTGTGTGAACTTGTGTTCGCAAAATGGAACCATATCGAGGATCAAAAGAAAAAACTCCGCTTCCAGCTGGTCTGCAACTGGGGGTTGTTTCAGGTTATTTTTGTGCCGATGCTCTTATTTTTCCGTTCTTTTTTTCCGGTGTTTGACATGCCGGCAGGCACGTTTCTTTTATGGCTGGCCGGACAGCTTGGGTGGATCGTTTATGACAAGGCGTACCGCGTATTTATCAGCATGCTGCGGGAGCGGAAACTTTAAGGAAGAATTTGGAGGGATGGTTAAGTTTTTTTGTTCATTTGCCGAAATAGTTAAAAGAAGCAAACTATGTTTTTTGTTATGAAAGGAGTCAGACTATGAGTTATAATGCATGGATGCCATTACAGGGAACGAACACACAGCAGACGACCGGAAAAAATTATGGCTATTCGGCGAAAAAGAGCACAAAGGGCACGAGGAATGCGGACAAGTCAACGAATATGGATTCGATGTGGAAACTTGCCGCAGAGAGTTATGAGCCCTCGGCTGCAGCGAAACAATATCGCACGAACCAAACTTCTGCCAGAAAGACCGGCGCTGCCGATTTTAATTTGAGTAACAAGGCCAAAAAACTTTTGGAAGAGTTAAAAGAGAAATATTCAAACATGGATTTCTATGTGGCTTCGTATTCGAGTGACGAGGAGGCACAGAAATACCTGAACCGCGGCAGCAAAGAGTACAGCGTCCTGATCGATCCGGAGACTCTTGAGGCGATGGCAAATGATGCCGACGTCAGAAAGCAGTATGAGGACGTACTGGCCGGTGCCGGAGGCAAATTTGAAGAGATGAAAGAAGAACTCGGAGAAGATGCCGATCAGGTAAAGAGTTTTGGAATTTCCATTGACAGCAAAGGAAATGTTTCTTATTTCGCGGAACTGGATAAGATCAGTGAGTCCAGACAAAAGCAGGTAGAGAGCGCCAAATCGAAGAGAGCCGAAGAGAAGGCGAAGGCTGCAAAAGAAGCGAAACAGGAAGAGGCAAAAGAGCGTATGGAAGAGTGGAAATCCGGTAATACTGAGTTTGTAAAAGCAGATTCAATGGAGGAACTGATCGCGAAGATCAAGGATTATATGTCGGGAGCGAATTAGGTCGACAC
>CAJTXO010000004.1:0-148380 GCA_910583555.1 uncultured Eubacterium sp. | reverse complement strand
AGGAACTGATCGCGAAGATCAAGGATTATATGTCGGGAGCGAATTAGGTCGACACTGAGTTTGTAAAAGCAGATTCAATGGAAGAACTGATCGCGAAGATCAAGGATTATATGTCGGGAGCGAATTAGGTCGACACGAGGATGTACGCAGCATACGCAGATTGCGATGCGATATGTCCAACCCGAATGTGCCATCGGGTTGGAGAAGGGGGATGTGGCATTCGGGCGAAGTCTCGGGTGTCTCATCCTTTCTCTATTTTATCATATTGGAAATGAGGGATTTTTGTGGTAGAAGCGACGGTTAGCGGAGTTGTTAGTATTGAGGGAAGAATTTTACTTGTGCGCCATACGTACGGCGTAGCGAAAGGCAGGATCCTGCTTCCGGGCGGTCATGTGAAACCGGGGGAGATGGCGGAAGAGGCCGTTTCACGGGAAATTTTGGAGGAGACCGGTGTTTTGGCGCGCCCCTTGGGACTGATCGGCACACGGATCAAAAAGGACGAGTGGCTTCTTTTGTACCGCATGCGGTATGTGAGCGGGACGCCTGCCACCGATGGGTATGAGAACAGCGAGGTGCTTTTACTCCCGCCGGAGGAGGCGGTAGAACGGGAGGACATCATGCCGCTGAGCCGTGAACTGTGCCGCGCGGTCTGGCGGGAGACGGTGATCGAATTTCCGTATAACCCGGAGCTGAAATTTCAGGGGATTCCTGATGCGGAGTATATGATATATGGGTTTTAGGATTGGCATTTGATAAATTTTAAAATATTGTTATTAAACGGCTGTATGTGCTTGTACAAAAAGCCAATCTCACGAGGCGGGATCGGTTTTGTGAGATTTAATTCGATGAGGGAAGCTGCGTTTAATTCCGGTTCCACGAATTGCTTGACAACACAGGATATGCCAATACCCATTTTCGCAAATTCAATCAGCAGATCCATATCATTTACTTCTAACATGTGCGACGGAATGATATTATGTTTCGCATAGTAATTATCTATATGCGTCCGGGAACCATTATCTTTGTTTAGCATCATGATATTTCCATACTGAAAAATTTCATCATCTGGGCAGTTACATTTATTTCGATATGCAGGAGTACAGACAAATATATATTCAATGATTCCCAGCGAATGATATTGTGAGTTTCCTAATTTGTCCGGCTTTGCTGCGAGGGCCAGATCGATCTCGCCGTTTTCGATCATGGCGCAGGCGTTCGAGGAAGAGGTACAGGTAATGGACACATCGGTATCTGGATATTGATGAGTAAATGTTTTCAGGTAAGGCATGAGAAAATATTTGCACAATACATGACTGGCGGCGATCCGCAAGTATCCCGTGCTTTTTGATGAGGTCAGGATCTGTTCGGTTTCCGAAAGCAAATGAAACGCCTGATTTACGCTTTCATATAGTAATCTTCCTTTTTCTGTGAGAGTAACGCCTTTCGATCTTCGGATAAAAAGCGTGGTATTTAAACTTTCTTCGAGTCTTTTGATCGCAATACTTACAGCAGGCTGGGAAATATATAATTGTTTTGCTGCTTTTGATATGCTTTTACACTCAGCTACTGACAGAAATATTTTGTATTTGGCAAGGTGATCCATGATATCCATAGTGCGTTCTCCTTTTCTTTTTATAAATTGAATTTATGGTTTTCATAAAAACTATATATTTGAATTATATCATGGTAGGTGATATAATTCAACACAGAAGAGCAAAAGGTGGTGTGATCCTTTGGAAACATTTGAATTTGATGGAAAAAAATACAAATTGGCTTCCTCACACCAGAAGGAGTGGGGAAATACACTGATATCGGAACTTAGTCTGAAAGGGAATGAGAGGATCTTAGATTTAGGCTGCGGGGATGGCGTCTTAACAGAACAATTATCTTTCGTTGTACCGGCTGGAAAAGTATTAGGGATTGATGCATCGAGGGGGATGATCGAGACAGCAAAAGGTATTATGAGAGATAATGTTGAATTTCAACAGATGGATATTAATGAGATAAATTATCAGAATGAATTTGATATTATTTTTTCGAATGCGGCATTACATTGGGTCAAAGATCATGAACGATTGTTGCAAAATGCGTATCGGGCATTGAAGAGGAAGGGAATCCTATTATGGGATTTTGGCGGCGCGGGTAATTGTGCTAATTTTAGTGATGTGGTTAGGGGAAAAATAAGGGATGGTAAATTTGCGGGATATTTTAGCAATTTTGAGTGGCCGTGGTTCATGCCTTCGAAATCGCAGTATGAAGAATTGATAGCCTCGATCGGATTTTCGGATGTTTCGATCATGGAAGTGAACAGGGATCGATATTTTTCAAATGAGGAGGAATTGATCCGTTGGATCGATCAACCATGTATTGTCCCATTTCTTGCATGTGTGCCAGATCAAGTGAAGGCAGGGTTTCGTGATGAGGTGATCGCAGAGATGATAAAGAGGACACGGCAGCTAAATGGGACATATTTTGAAACGTTTCGCAGGTTGAAAGTATATGCTGAAAGATAAAATATTGGTAAAAATTCACATGTTTTTGTGGAATAGTATAATAATACCCGTTCGGCCAAAAGGACAGATTAAAATGCTGGGTGAGTATTGGGTGATCCACAAGGGAAAGTGAGGATTAAGCGGTTTGAAAGGCTTGAATCCGGAGTGAAAAAGTGATATGATAAGGGCACAGATAGGAAGGGAGTAAGATATGGCAAATATATACGACGGAGCATTCCGTACAATATTAAATGAATGCCGGAAGCTGGTCATCCGTGTGATCAATGAGATTTTCGGGGAAACCTATACAGGGAAGGAATAGATCCGTTTTTCCCCCAAAGAATTTTTTTTAGACCAGCAGGATGCGGCGGATCAGGAACGGGTAACGGATACGAATTTTACGATTTTCGGGAAGGTGCCAAAGAAATACCGTGTTGAGTGTGAGAGCAGCCTGCCGGATGGGAAGATCACGATCAGGCTTTTTGAATATGACACACAGATTGCGCTTGACGAGGGTGATGCTGATCCCATTTTATATCTTTTCACATGAGAAAAGGTTTCTGGAGTATGATAGAAACGGGCAGAACAGGAGGCAGAGTACCGGGAAAACTTAGAACGGCTAGTGTCGAGGAAGTAGAAAAACTCGCCGGACTCCAGACAGTATAGGACAGCAAAGTGGATACTCTGTAAGGAAAAAATTCTCTGTTTTACATTTTCCCCATTCTCTGCTATAATGTTAAAACATAGGCTCAAACCGAATAATGAAAGGAGAAACAACGATGGGAATGACTATGACACAGAAAATACTGGCGGCCCATGCCGGGCTTGACCAGGTTACGGCCGGACAGCTGATCGAAGCGGATCTGGATATGGTTCTGGCAAACGATATTACCGGGCCGGTTGCGATCCACGAGGTTGCGAAGCTGAATAAAAAGACAGTATTTGATAAGGATAAAATTGCGCTTGTCCCCGATCATTTTACGCCGAATAAGGATATTAAATCGGCAGAACATTGTAAATGCGTGAGAGAGTATGCCAATGAGCAGGGGATCACGAATTATTTTGAAGTGGGGGAGATGGGGATTGAACACGCCCTCCTTCCGGAAAAAGGATTGATCGTGGCAGGTGAAACGTGTATTGGCGCGGATTCCCATACGTGTACATATGGGGCGCTGGGAGCGTTTTCTACTGGAGTAGGAAGCACCGATATGGGCGCGGGTATGATCACAGGAAAAGCATGGTTTAAAGTGCCGTCGGCAATCAAAGTCGTTTTAACCGGAAGCCTTCGCAAATGGGTCAGCGGCAAGGACGTGATCCTTCACCTGATCGGGAAGATCGGAGTAGACGGCGCGCTTTACCGCTCGCTGGAGTTTACGGGCGAGGGAGTGAAAAGCCTTACGATGGACGACCGTTTTACGATCGCGAATATGGCGATTGAGGCCGGTGCGAAAAATGGTATTTTCCCGGTCGATGAGAAAACGATCGCATATATGAAAGAACATTCGTCAAAGCCATATCACATCTACGAACCGGATGAAGATGCGCCGTATGACGAGGAGATCGTGATCGATCTGGACAATCTGGAGCCAACGGTGGCATTTCCACATCTGCCGGAAAATACAAAGACCGTAAAAGAAGCTGGTGACGTGGCGATCGATCAGGTTGTCATCGGTTCCTGCACGAACGGAAGGATCGGAGATCTCCGCGCGGCAGCGCAGGTGTTGGAGGGAAGAAAGGTAAAAAAAGGAATCCGCTGCATCATTTTCCCGGCCACGCAGGCGGTTTATCTGCAGGCGATCGAGGAAGGGTTGATCCAGACATTTATCAAAGCGGGTGCTGTCGTCAGTACACCGACGTGCGGCCCGTGTCTCGGCGGACATATGGGAATCCTGGCGGCAGGTGAGCGCGCGGTATCCACGACAAACCGAAATTTTGTCGGACGGATGGGGCATGTCGATTCAGAAGTGTATCTGGCAAGTCCGGCCGTGGCAGCGGCAAGCGCTGTGACAGGGAAGATTACGGAACCAGCGGAACTCTAGGTTTTAACGAAACTTTAGTTTCGTGGGAGCTTTAGTTTCGTGGGAACTTTAGTTTCACGGGAACTTTGGTTCTATAGGAACTTCAGTCCATTTGGGACTTTAGATTAAAAGATGGAGGATTAAGATGAAAGCATTAGGAACAGTTTTTAAATATGGCGACAACGTAGATACCGATGTCATCATTCCGGCCCGTTATCTGAACTCATCAGATCCGGCGGAACTGGCGTCGCATTGTATGGAAGATATTGATGCTGATTTTGTAAAGAACGTAAACAAGGGAGATATCATCGTGGCAGAGAAAAATTTTGGCTGCGGTTCTTCGAGGGAACACGCGCCGCTGGCGATCAAAGCGGCCGGCGTAAGCTGCGTCATCGCAGAGACATTTGCCCGCATTTTTTACCGGAACGCGATCAATATCGGACTGCCCATTATTGAGTGCCGGGAAGCGTCTCAGAACATCAGCGCCGGAGATGAGGTGGAAATTGACTTCGACAGCGGCGTGATCGTCAACAAAACAAAGAACCAGACCTATCAGGGACAGGCATTTCCGGAGTTTATGCAGAAGATCATCAAGGCGGAGGGATTGATGAATTATATCAATAACGAAGCTGGCCGAAGGGCTTAAACATATGACAAAGATGTAGTAAAATCGGCATATCTATGAATATATCAGTAATTCAATATGCAAAAGAGCTGTCCCCTACTGACTGCTCTTTTGCATAATCTTTATTTTCTTGACATTACCAGTATTGAACTCAGATTAAAAAAATGATATGATAAAGACACGAACAGGAGGGGAGTAAAATATGGCAGATATATACGATGGGGCATTCCGGACAATACTAAGTGACTGCCGGAAATTGGTGATCCCCGTGATCAATGAGATTTTCGGGGAAACATACACAGGGGAGGAAGAGATCCGTTTTTCTCCCAATGAACATTTTTTAGACCAACAGGACGCGGCGGATCAGAAACGGATCACGGATACGAATTTTACGGTATTCGGAAAGGTACCAAAGAAATACCATATTGAGTGTGAGAGTAGCCTGCCGGACGGGAAGATTACGATCAGACTTTTTGAATATGACGCGCAGATCGCGCTTGACGAGGGCGAGGTCACAGAAGAGACTCTGACCGTGACATTTCCCAATACGGCGGTCCTGTATCTTCGGACGTATAAAAAGACACCCAATAAGATGAAGTATGTGATCATCACGCCGGGAGGGACGCTTCGGTACGATATACCGGTCATGAAGATCCAGATGTATTCACTGAACGATATTTTTGAAAAAGGCCTTCTGATGCTGATCCCATTTTATATCTTTTCACATGAGAAAAATTTTTCGGAGTATAATAGTAACGGGGAGAGGCTGGCGGAACTGAAAGCGGAATACCGGAATATCTTAGAACGGCTTGACGGGCTGGAGCAACAGGGAGTGATCGGGTCGTTTGACAAGCGGACGATCATAGAACTCTCGGGCGATGTGATCAAAGAAATTGCTCGGAAATATGAGAACGTGCAGAAAGGTATAGGTGATATGATGAGAGGACCATTGATCGAAACGAGTGCGAGGAAGATCTTAAACCAGGGAATCAAACAGGGAATGGATCAGGGCATTAGCCAAAACCAGAGGGAAACGGCGCTTCGGATGTTGAAAAGAGGCAAGCAGACAATTGAAGAGATTGCAGAAGATACGGGACTTAGCGTGGCAGAAGTTGAACAACTCGCTGGCATGCAAACAGTGTAGAACAGCAGGGGTGCGTTGCTTTATTTCAGGTATCAGGATCAAAGATCATAATTCGATAAAAAAATGCTTGATTCTTTGCATGAAGTGTTATATAATACTTGTCAGACAAAGGTGTCAGAGGAGAAATACGCGCTAGAAGTGTTTCTCCCTGGCACCTTTTTGATGATTTTACCAAAGAACAAAGAAAATTCTTTCGTGCAAACATCAGGAAACGATGATGCGTGCGCTGCAAAAAACGTTGCGCTTCCATGCAGGAAAACGGCGCAGGAATGGAGAGTCATATGAGTGGAATGTATAAGGAAGAAGTGAAACGGAAATCGAAGGAATCTTACGATTCCTTGGGGTTATACGACCCGGCTTTTGAACACGATAACTGCGGGATCGGAGCCATTGTCAATATTAAGGGGAAGAAAACGCACGATACCGTAAAAAACGCGCTGGAGATCGTGGCGCATCTGGAGCACCGCGCCGGAAAAGACGGCGAGGGAAAAACAGGGGACGGCGTCGGGATCCTGCTGCAGATTTCCCATAAGTTTTTCCAGAAAGCGGCGGGACAGATGGGGATCGATCTCGGCGGGGAGAGAGAGTACGGGGTCGGCATGTTCTTTTTTCCGCAGGATGAATTACAGCGCAATCAGGCAAAGAAAATGTTTGAGACGATCGCCGACAAAGAGGGACTGCCGTTCCTCGGCTGGCGTACGGTGCCGATGGCGCCGGAAATACTGGGCAAGGCGGCCGTTGCCTGTATGCCGTGCATCATGCAGTGTTTTATCGGCAAACCGGCAGACGTCGAAAAAGGACTTGACTTCGACCGCAGGCTCTACATCGCCCGCCGTGTGTTTGAACAGTCAAATGAAAATACGTATGTCGTTTCACTTTCGAGCCGCACGATCGTCTATAAGGGAATGTTTCTCGTGTCACAGCTGCGGCTGTTTTTTGATGACCTTCAGGATGTGGATTATGAGTCGGCGATCGCGGTCGTTCATTCGCGGTTCAGCACGAATACGCAGCCGAGCTGGCAGCGCGCCCATCCGAACCGCCTGATCGTCCACAATGGAGAGATCAATACGATCCGTGGTAATGCCGATAAAATGCTGGCGCGCGAGGAGACGATGGAATCCGGGTGCCTGAGCGGGGAACTGCACAAGGTGCTTCCCGTCGTAAACACCGAGGGATCGGACTCGGCCATGCTCGATAATACGCTGGAATTTCTCGTGATGAGCGGGATGGAACTTCCGCTCGCCGTCATGGTGACGATTCCGGAGCCGTGGGCGAACAACCGGTATATCAGCGACCGGAAAAAGGATTTTTACCAGTACTACGCGACGATGATGGAGCCGTGGGACGGCCCGGCCTCCATTCTGTTTTCGGACGGGGATCTGATGGGAGCTGTCCTTGACCGCAACGGCCTCCGCCCGTCCCGTTATTATATCACCGACGACGACCAGCTCATCCTGTCTTCGGAAGTCGGTGTAATGCCGATCGCCGAGGAGCATGTCGTGAAAAAAGACCGGCTCCGTCCGGGAAAAATGCTTCTCGTGGATACGGTAAAAGGAGAACTGATCGACGACGACGAATTAAAGGAAATGTACGCGTCGAGGCAGCCGTATGGCGAATGGCTCGATACGAACCTTGTCAACCTCAAAGACCTTGCAATACCGAATAAGCGCATCAATCCGTATGATTATGAGGAAAGCCTTCGTCTCCAGAAGGCATTTGGTTATACGTATGAGGAAGTAAAGGCTTCCATTCTCCCGATGGCGAAAAACGGGGCGGAGCCGATCGCGGCGATGGGGCATGATACGCCGCTGGCGGTGCTGAGCGGCCAGCCGCAGCCACTTTATAACTATTTCAAACAGCGGTTTGCGCAGGTGACAAATCCGCCGATCGATGCCATCCGCGAGGAAGTTGTCACCTCGACGACGGTATATATCGGGGAATCGGGAAACTTACTGGAAGAGAAGGCGGAGAACTGCCACTCCCTGAAAATCGATAACCCAATCCTGACGAATACCGATCTGTTAAAAATAAAATCTATGAACGTAAAGGGATTTAAAGTAGCTGTGATTCCGATTACGTATTATAAAAATACATCGCTCGAAAAGGCGATCAACCGGCTCTATCTCGAAGCGGACCGCGCGTACAAGGACGGCGCGAACATCCTCATCCTGTCCGATCGGGGAGTGGACGAAAACCATGTGGCGATACCGGCGCTCCTCGCCGTATCGGCGATGCAGCAGCATCTTGTCACGACAAAGAAGCGCACATCTTTATCTGTCATACTTGAGAGCGCCGAGCCGCGGGAGGTCCATCATTTTGCCACGCTGCTCGGATTTGGCGCGACGGCGGTCAATCCGTATCTGGCGCTCGACACGATCAACAGCCTGATCGAGAGCGGGATGCTCGATAAAGATTATTATGTGGCGGTCAATGATTACAATGCCGCCGTCTTGCACGGTATCGTAAAAATTGCGTCCAAAATGGGGATTTCCACGATACAGTCGTATCAGGGGGCGAAAATATTTGAGGCGATCGGCTTATCGAAGACATTGATCGACAGCTATTTTACCGGCACGGTTTCGCGGATCGGCGGCCTGGGGATCGAGGACATTCAGGCACAGGTCGAGAAGCTTCACGACCAGGCGTTTGACCCGCTCGAACTCGGCACCGATATTACGCTTGACAGCATGGGGAACCATAAGAGCCGGAGCGGGAAAGAAGAACATTTATACAACCCGAAGACGATCCATCTGCTCCAGCAGTCTACGAAGACGGGCGACTATAACCTGTTCAAGCAGTATTCCAGTGAGATCAACCGCGAAGACCTTTACGTGAACTTAAGGAGCCTGCTTGACTTTAACTTCCCGAAGAAGGGCATCCCCCTTTCGAAAGTGGAAAGTGTGGATGAGATCGTGAAGAGGTTCAAGACCGGAGCGATGTCCTACGGCTCGATTTCCCAGGAGGCGCACGAGACGCTGGCGATCGCGATGAACCGTCTGCACGGCAAGTCAAACAGCGGTGAGGGCGGCGAGAGTTTAGAGCGGCTCACGGTCGGAAAGGACGGCATAAATCGCTGTTCCGCGATCAAACAGGTCGCTTCGGGGCGGTTCGGCGTCACGTCAAGGTATCTCGTGAGCGCGAAGGAGATCCAGATCAAGATGGCGCAGGGGGCGAAGCCGGGAGAGGGCGGACATCTCCCCGGCACGAAAGTGTATCCGTGGGTGGCGAAGACGAGGCATTCGACGCCCGGCGTATCGCTGATCTCGCCGCCGCCGCACCATGACATTTACTCGATCGAGGATCTGGCGCAATTAATATATGACTTGAAAAATTCCAATAAAGAGGCGCGTATTTCCGTGAAACTCGTGTCGGAAGCGGGCGTTGGCACCGTTGCCGCCGGCGTGGCGAAGGCGGGAGCCGAGGTTGTCCTCATTTCCGGATATGACGGCGGTACAGGCGCGGCGCCGGGCAGTTCGATCCACAACGCCGGACTTCCGTGGGAACTCGGCCTTGCCGAGACGCATCAGACGCTTCTCATGAACGGCCTGCGCTCGAAAGTTGTGATCGAGACGGACGGAAAACTGATGACAGGGCGGGATGTGATGATCGCGGCCCTTCTCGGAGCGGAGGAGTTTGGATTCGCTACGGCGCCGCTCGTGACGATGGGATGCGTGATGATGCGTGTCTGCAATCTGGATACGTGTCCGGTCGGCGTGGCGACGCAGAATCCGGAGCTTCGCAAGCGGTTTCAGGGAAAACCGGAGTATGTGGAGAACTTCATGCGGTTCATCGCGCAGGAAGTGCGGGAACTGATGGCAAAATTCGGCGTGCGCACGCTCGATGAACTCGTGGGGCGTTCAGACCTGTTAAAGATGAGGGAGGACCTCAACAGTGAACGCGCCGGAAAACTCGATCTTTCCCCGATCATTCAAAACCCATTTGTGAATGAAAAGAAAAGTAAATTTCAGGCAAAAGACCGCTATGATTTTCAATTAAAGAAAACGACCGATGAAAAGGTGTTCCTCAAAAAATTTGGGGAGAGCCTGGAGACCGGGGAAAAGAAAACGATCACCGCCAAGGTGACGAACACCGACCGCTCGCTCGGCACGATCCTCGGTTCCGAAATTACGAAACGGCTCGGGGATGACTTAGAGGATGATACGTTTACCGTGCAGTGCAGCGGAAGCGGCGGACAGAGTTTCGGCGCTTTTATCCCCAAAGGACTGACACTGGAGTTAGAAGGCGACAGCAACGACTATTTCGGCAAGGGATTATCCGGCGGCAAACTGATCGTATATCCGCCCAAACGCGCGAAATACCGCGCCGATGAGAATATTGTCATCGGAAATGTCGCGCTTTATGGGGCGACGAGCGGAACGGCCTATATAAGCGGTGTGGCCGGCGAGCGTTTCTGTGTGAGGAATTCTGGCGTGCACGCGGTTGTCGAGGGTGTCGGCGACCACGGCTGTGAATATATGACGGGCGGCTGCGTCGTCGTCCTCGGGCAGACCGGAAAGAACTTCGCGGCGGGAATGAGCGGCGGGATCGCCTATGTACTCGACGAGGAGCGGGACCTGTACCTAAAGCTGAACAAAGAACTCGTGTCCTCCGAACCGGTCTCCAATAAATATGACGTGATGCAGTTAAAAGAAATGATCACGGCGCATGTGGAGGCGACGGGATCCGAAAAGGGGAAAGAGATTTTAGAGAACTTTAAGGACTATCTTCCGAAATTCAAGAAGATCATTCCGCACGACTACCAGAACATGATGCAGAAGATCGCCCTTTGGGAAGAAAAGGGATTGAGTAATGAACAGGCGCAGATCGAGGCGTTTTATGAAACGAAGAAGTAAGAAATGACGACCTCATTTTGTGGTGTGAGAACATCATTTAATATATAATTTAGAAAGGGTTGATGATCAATGGGTAAACCAACCGGATTTTTAGAATATGAACGAAAAGGCAATGCGGAGACGCCGCCGCTTGAGCGGATCAAGGATTTTCATGAGTTCCATGTGCCGATGCCGGAGGAGGAGCGGAGACGCCAGGCAGCGCGCTGTATGGACTGCGGCGTGCCGTTTTGCCAGTCCGGTATGATGATCGGCGGCATGGCTTCGGGGTGTCCGCTGAACAATATGTGTCCTGAGTGGAATGACCTCATCTATGTCGGCAATTATAAGGAGGCGCTCGGCCGTCTCTTGAAAACCAATAATTTTCCGGAGTTTACATCCCGCGTCTGTCCGGCTCCGTGCGAGGCCGCCTGCACATGCGGTCTGAACGATGAGCCGGTCTGCATCAAAGAAAATGAACACGCGATCATAGAATATGGATATGAAAACGGCCAGATGGAGGCAAAGCCGCCGAAAGTCAGGACGGGAAAAAAAGTGGCCGTGGTCGGTTCCGGCCCCGCGGGCCTCGCGGCGGCAGACCAGCTCAATAAGCGCGGGCACAATGTGACGGTATTTGAGCGCTCCGACCGTCCAGGCGGGCTGCTCATGTACGGGATCCCGAATATGAAGCTCGAGAAGTCCGTCATTGAGAGGACCGTGAGCCGCCTGATGAAAGAGGGGATCGTATTTAAAACGGGAGTCAACGTCGGCGTCGACGTGAAAGCGGAAAATCTTCTCGCGGAATTTGACCGCGTGATCCTCGCCTGCGGTTCGTCCCATCCGAGGGATATAAAGGTGACGGGGCGCGAGGCGGACGGCGTCTATTTTGCGGTCGATTATCTGACGCGCGTGACAAAGCACGTACTCGATCCGCAGTTTTCTGATTATATCGACGCGAAGGGCAAACATGTCGTCGTGATCGGGGGCGGCGATACCGGAAACGACTGCGTTGGTTCCTCGATCCGTCAGGGGGCAAAGAGCGTCGTCCAGCTCGAAATGATGCCAAAGCCGCCCGCAGAGAGAACAGAGGACAATCCGTGGCCGGAGTGGCCGAAGGTACAGAAAACCGACTACGGCCAGCAGGAGGCGATTGCGGTATTTGGAAGCGATCCCCGCCTGTATGAGACGACGGTGAAGGAATTTGTCAAAGATAAAAATGGGAAACTCACGAAAGTAAGAGCGGTAAAACTGGCGTGGGAAAAAGAGGAAGAGACGGGCAGGATGAAAATGAGTGAGGTGCCTGGAAGTGAATTTGAACTCGACGCTGATCTCGTTCTGATCGCGGCCGGATTTCTCGGCACGCAGGCGTATGTGGCAGACGACTTTGCGCTGAAACTGAACGCCCGGACGAATGTGGATACAAAACCGGGACAGTATAAGACAAGTGCAGACCGGGTGTTTACCGCAGGAGACATGCACCGCGGGCAGTCGCTCGTCGTCTGGGCGATCCGGGAGGGAAGAGAAGCGGCAAGGCAGGTTGACGAGGATCTGATGGGATATTCCAATTTGAATTGATGAAGAAGGGAGAAGCCAAAATGGAACGATATACGAGGGAAGATATGATCCGGATGGTAGAAGAGGAGGACGTCGGTTTTATCCGTCTCCAGTTCGTGGACAGCTCGGGGGCGTTAAAAAACGTCGCGCTGACCAATGATCATCTCGACCGCATATTAGATAACCGGTGTGTGTTTGACGGCGCCGCGATACAGGGGTTTGACACGAAGGAGTCGTCTGAGTTTATCCTCGCGCCCGATCTGGATACGTTTACGATTTTCCCGTGGCGTCCCCAGAGGGGGCGGGTGGCCAGGTTCATCTGTGACGTCCTGAATCCGGACGGGTCGCCGTATGAGGCAGATTCGAGGTATATACTAAAAAAGGTGCTCGCGCAGACCGCGCAGGAGGGTTACACATTTCAGGCGGGGCCGGAAAACCAGTTTTTCCTCTTTGATACGGATGAAAACGGGCAGCCGACCACAAATTCCCATGAAAAGGGCGGATTTTTCGATATCGGGCCGCTGGATTCCGGTGAGAACGCCAGGCGCGATATGGTCCTCTCGCTGGAGGAAATGGGATTTGCGATGGAGAGCTCTTACCACTATAACGAGGTGGCGCAGCACGGCATTAACTTTATGTACGACGAAGGACTTTGTACCGCGGATAATATTATGACGTTCCGGCTTACTGTGAGGACAGTGGCCAAACGCCACGGACTTCACGCGACGTTCATGCCGAAGCCGCGGTATGGCATCAAGGGCTCCGGGATGAACCTCAACATGTTTTTAAGTAAAAATGGGAAAAATGTATTTATCGATGAACAGGCACCCGACGGCCTGAGCCGGGAAGCCTATCACTTCATGGCCGGGATCATCCACCATATCAAAGGACTGACGCTCATCAATAATCCGATCGTCAATTCGTATAAACGGCTTGTTCCGGGGTATAATGCGCCTGTGGAGATTACGTGGTCGAGGACGAACCGCACGCCGCTGATCCGGCTCACCAATGTCGGGAGTACGAATTCCCGCGTCGTCCTGCGCAGTCCAGATGGGGCGAGCAACCCGTATCTCGTATTGGCCGGATGCCTGGCCGCAGGGATGGAAGGAATTCGGAATGAACTGGAGCCGCCGATCAGTATGGAAGATGCCGCCGGCAACCCGGATGTGAAATTTGATATTCTTCCGCGGAATCTGCGCGAGGCGATCCGGGCGTTTGAGGAAGATTCTTTTCTGACCGATGTATTTGGAGAGACGCTGTCGCAGATCATCATCCGCCAGAAACAGGAGGAATGGGAAGAATTTTCACGTCAGGTCACGGCGTGGGAAGTGGAAAAATATCTGGATCGAATTTAGTCCGGGGGCGGGACAAAAACGCGCAGCGGGCACATGGCGTGCAGAATGCGCTTGGAAAGTTCGACACAGAATATAAAAAAGGCCGCCGGCGGAGGTGAATGACGGATATGCGGGTAATTGTTGCATTTGCCAAACTTGACGATGCAAAAAAAATAAAAAATGTTTTGAACCGGAGCGGATTTGATGATATACTAGCATGTAGCAGCGCGTATCAGGTCATCAGCGCGGCCAATGATTCCGATGGCGGCGTGGTCGTGTGCGGGTATAAGCTGGCGGATATGCACTACAGCGAACTGTACGGGTATCTGCCGCGGGAATGTTCGATGTTACTTGTGGCAAGTCCCAGGAAACTCCAGGACTGTTACAGCCAGGACATTGTATGTCTGGCGATGCCGATCCATACGCAGGAGCTGGTCAGTACGGTGCGGATGATGACGATGGATGTCGCCAGGGAACTGAAACGCCGTCAGAAGACCCGGCCAAAGAGGCGGTCACCCGAAGAGCAGAAAACGCTTGATGCGGCAAAAGCCCTCCTGATGGAGCGCAATCAGATGACGGAAGCCGAGGCGCACAAATACATACAGAAGTTAAGTATGGACAGCGGCAATGATCTGATCGAGACAGCGGAAATGATACTGGCATTGGAATGATGTCTGGGTTTGGTAGAAATGAGGTTAGAGTGAAAAATGAATTTTTCACTCTGCAAGTTTGTGCGCACACGCCCAAACTTGTGTAATGCGCAAAAAACGTGCGCGCATGGAGGGAAAGTATGAAAGCCTATTTGATTTTGGAAGACGGAACCGTGTTTTCGGGAAAAAGTATCGGGAGCACGAGAGAGGTCATAAGTGAGATCGTGTTCAACACTTCCATGACGGGGTATCTCGAAGTGCTGACAGACCCGAGTTATGCGGGACAGGCCGTGACGATGACCTACCCGCTGATCGGGAATTACGGTATATGCCGGAAGGATATGGAATCGAAACAATCGAGTGTGGACGGGTTCATCGTCCGGGAGCTGTCCCGGCTCGGCAGCAACTTCCGGGATGAGCAGAGTATCCAGGATTTTCTCGTGGAACAGAACATTCCGGGGATCGAGGGCATCGACACCCGCGCGCTCACAAAGATCCTCCGTGAAAAAGGGACGATGAACGGAATGATCACAACGAATGAAAATTACGAGCTGGATGACGTGATCGGCCGGTTAAAACAATATAGGGTTCTCGGTGTCGTGAACAAGGTGACGGTGAAACAACCCGTTACATACGTACCGGGGCAGATCGATACAGATAGCAGCATTCCCGTTACGAAGAAGGTTGCTATTCTTGACGTTGGGACAAAATTGAATATTGCCAGAAGCCTTTTAGCGCGCGGATGTGAGGTCACGGTATATCCGGCGGGGACGGAGGCGGAAGTGATCTTAGAGGGAGATCCAGACGGCATTATGATCACAAACGGGCCGGGGGATCCGAAGGAGTGTACGGAGGTGATCGAAACGATCAAACAGATTTACGAATCGGGGATCCCCGTTTTCGCAATCTGTCTCGGCCATCAGCTGATGGCGCTGGCTAACGGCGCCGATACGGAGAAAATGAAGTACGGGCACCGCGGCGCCAATCATCCCGTCAAGGACTTAGAAACCGGGCGCGTGTATATTTCATCCCAGAATCACGGCTATGTCGTCAAGGCGGATACCGTTCCCAGACAGAAGGCGGACATTTCGTTCGTGAATGTAAACGATGGCACGGTGGAGGGACTGAAATATAAGGAGAAGCCGGTCTTTACCGTGCAGTTTCACCCGGAAGCCTGTGCCGGGCCGAGGGATTCGGAAGTGTTGTTTGATCGATTTATGACATATATGGAGGAAAACGATGCCAAAAAGTAAAGGAATTAGGAAAGTCCTGGTCATCGGTTCGGGGCCGATCGTCATCGGACAGGCGGCGGAATTTGATTACGCGGGAACGCAGGCGTGCCGTTCCCTGAAAGAAGAGGGGATCGAGGTCGTCCTCATCAATTCAAATCCGGCTACGATCATGACGGACAAAGAAATTGCGGATAAGGTCTATATCGAGCCGCTTACGACGGATGTAGTAAAAAATCTCATCCGCAAGGAAAAGCCGGACAGCGTACTGCCGACGCTCGGCGGGCAGGCGGCGCTCAATATCGCAATGGAGCTGGAAGAGTCCGGTTTTTTGGCAGATCAGCAGGTGCGTCTGATCGGTACGACGTCCCAGACGATCAAACGGGCGGAAGACCGTCTGGCATTCAAACAGACGATGGAGAAGATCGGGGAGCCGATCGCGGCAAGCGAGGTCGTGGAAACGGTAGAGGATGCTGTCGCATTTACGAATACGATCGGGTATCCGGTCGTCATCCGTCCGGCGTATACGCTCGGGGGCAGCGGCGGCGGGATTGCCGATAATGAGGAAGAATTGCGCGATATATGCGCCAACGGACTCCGTCTGTCCCGTGTAGGCCAGTGTCTGATCGAGCGGTGTATCGCGGGTTGGAAGGAGATCGAATATGAAGTCATGCGCGACGGCAGCGGAAACTGCATCACGGTGTGCAATATGGAAAACCTTGATCCGGTCGGCGTTCACACCGGGGACAGCATCGTCGTAGCGCCGTCGCAGACACTCTCCGACAAAGAGTATCAGATGCTCCGTTCATCGGCGCTCAATATCATTACGGAACTTAACATTACCGGGGGGTGCAACGTGCAGTTTGCCCTGCACCCCGAATCATTTGAATACTGTGTCATCGAGGTCAATCCGCGCGTGAGCCGTTCGTCGGCCCTTGCGTCGAAGGCGACGGGGTATCCGATCGCGAAGGTGGCGGCCAAGATCGCGCTCGGCTACACGCTCGATGAAATCCCGAACGCGGTGACGGGTAAGACGTTTGCCAGCTTCGAGCCGGCACTCGATTATTGTGTTGTCAAGATCCCGAGGCTCCCGTTCGATAAATTTATCAAGGCGAAACGGACGCTGACGACGCAGATGAAAGCGACCGGTGAGGTCATGAGCATCTGTACGAACTTTGAAGGGGCGCTGATGAAAGCGCTCCGCTCCCTCGAGCAGCACATTGACAGCCTTGATATCGGGAGGTATACCGACCGCTCGAAAGAGGAACTGCTCGAACGGGTGGAGATCGTGGATGACCGGCGGATTTTCGTGATCGCGGAACTGATCCGCAAGGGCGCTACGTACAGCGAGATACACGAAATAACAAAAATCGACAAATGGTTTATTGATAAAATCGCGATCCTCGTAGAGATGGAGCAGCGGCTGAAAAACGAAACGCTGACGGCAGAGCTTCTGTCCGAGGCCAAACGCATCGAGTTTCCGGACCGCGTCATCGCGGAGTATACGGGGATGAACGAGCGGGAGGTCCGTGGTATGCGGATCAAACACGGCATTACCGCATCGTTTAAGATGGTAGATACGTGCGCCGCGGAGTTTGAGGCGGCAACCCCGTATTATTACAGCTGTTTTGGCAGTCAGTGTGAGGTGGATGCCACGAGGACGAAGAAAAAAGTGCTCGTTCTCGGATCCGGCCCGATCCGGATCGGCCAGGGCATTGAATTTGATTTCTGTTCGGTGCACAGCGCCTGGTCGCTGGAACAGAGCGGTTTTGAGACGATCATCGTCAACAATAACCCGGAAACGGTCAGCACCGATTTTGACGTGGCAAATAAACTGTATTTTGAGCCGCTGACGGCGGAGGACGTGGCAAATATCGTGGATCTTGAGCAGCCGGACGGTGCGGTCGTCCAGTTTGGCGGACAGACGGCGATCAAACTCACGGAAGCGCTGCGGGATATGGGTGTGCCGATCTTCGGTACGAGCGCGGAAAATGTAGATGCCGCGGAGGACAGGGAACTGTTCGACGCGATTTTGGAGGAATGCGGCATTCCGAGGCCGAAAGGCCATACGGTCTACACGGCGGACGAGGCGATCCGCGCGGCCAATGAACTCGGCTATCCGGTGTTAGTCCGCCCGTCTTACGTGCTCGGCGGCCAGGGGATGCAGATCGCGATCAACGACGACGACATTATGGAATTTATGTCCATCATCAACCGTCATGTGCAGGAACATCCAATCTTAGTCGATAAATACCTGATGGGGAAAGAGGTTGAAGTCGACGCCGTATGTGACGGCGAAGAGATACTGATCCCCGGCATCATGGAACATATCGAGCGGGCCGGCATCCACTCAGGCGACAGCATTTCCGTCTATCCGGCACAGAGTATCGGCCCGGACACCCAGGACGTGATCGTGGATTATACGGAAAAACTGGCAAAGTCCCTTCATGTGATCGGACTGATCAATATTCAGTTCATCGTCTATGAGGAGCAGGTGTTCGTCATCGAGGTCAATCCCCGCTCGTCCCGCACGGTGCCTTATATCAGTAAGGTGACGGGGATTCCCATCGTCAAACTGGCTTCGCAGGTCATTCTCGGGAAGAAACTGAGGGAGTTAGGTGTTGCGTCCGGATTGGCAAAGAAAGCAGAACATATCGCGATCAAAATGCCGGTATTTTCGTTTGAAAAACTGCGCGGGGCCGAGATCAGCCTCGGGCCGGAGATGAAATCGACCGGAGAGTGCCTCGGTATCGCGAAAACATTTAATGAAGCGCTCTCAAAGGCATTTCTAGGTGCAGGGATCTGTCTTCCGAAACATAAGAAAATGATCATGACGGTAAGAAGGCAGGAACAAAAGGATGCCGTTTCAGTGGCAAAACGTTTTTTGGCCCTTGGATATGAGATCTACGCCACGAGGGGGACACAGAAGGCATTGGCCGAGGCGGGCGTGGAAGTGATCGGTGTCAATAAGATCGAGCAGGAGGCGCCGACGCTCATGGATCTTCTGCTCGGGCACGAGATCGACCTCGTGATCGACATTCCGAGACAGGGAGAAAACTCCCACGACGGATTCCTCATCCGCCGTGTATCGATCGAAACCGGCGTCACCTGCCTGACATCGTTAGACACGGCAAATGCTTTGCTCACGAGCCTGGAACATACGGATCCGAGCCGGATGTCGCTCATTGATATAGCGGAAGTGAAAGGATGTTGAACGCCGAACGCCGTTTCGGTTACAACGCTAAATAGGTGGTTAAACAGATGTCGTCTGCGCGGAAAGCCGGAACACATCTTCGGACTTTCCGATGACGACGATCTGGTCATGTTCCTGAAATCGGTAATCGCCGGATGGCATCGGATCGATCTTTTCGCCGTTTTTGATGGCGATGATGTTCACATTATATGTGGATCGCACGTTGATCTCGACGATGGACCGGCCCTTCCATTCCGGGATGATCGGAAGGTCAAAAATGGAGCAGTCCGCCGTCAGCTCGATGTAGTCAAAAATATTGGTGGCGTTGTAGCGGACGGCAAGTTTTTCCGCAATCTCCCGTTCGGGGAAAAACACTTCGTCGGCGCCGATCTTTTTTAAAAATTCGGCCTGGCGCGCCTGCTTTGCTTTGGAGATCACACAGGAGGCTCCCTGTTCTTTTAAGATACAGGTGATTTCCAGCGAGGCATAAAAATTTTCACCGATCGCCACAAAGCAGTAGTCGAAGTTATTGACGCCGATGCTCTGCAGGACGGCTGGATTTGTGCAGTCTCCCGCGATCGCGTCGCTAAAGATCGTCGATAATTCCTGGATCCGCTCCTCGTTTTTGTCAATGACCATCACATCGTTTCCGAGTTCCTGCATTTTTGCGGCCAGGCAGGCGCCGAGGGTTCCCATTCCAATGACTAATATTGATTTCATAAATTTCCTCCATTTTTGTTTTAGAAAAGCTGCTTCACATTTTTTTGAAGAACGCTGTTTTTTTCGGTTCTTTAGCCGATCAGGATCTTTTCCTTCGGCCGTTTCATCGGCGGCTGTTTATCCAGCTCACCGAGTACGAGCATCAGGGAGAAACCGCCGATGCGCCCGCTGAACATGAACAGGATCAAGAGCAGGCGGGAGATGGTTCCCAGAGCGGGCGTGATACCCATCGTGACGCCCACGGTACATACGGCCGATGTTGTTTCAAAGGAGGCCGAAGCCAGGGAAATGCCCTCGATGTGGCAGATGAGCATCGTGCCGATGACCACATACGTTAAATAGACGATGATAATGACAGCTGCCTGCTTGACCAGGTCTTTTCCGAGACGCTTTTTAAAGATCGTCGTGTCCGAATTTCCTTTTGCCATCGAAACCATCGCGATAAAAATAACGGCGATCGTAGTCGTCTTAATGCCGCCGGCTGTCGAGCCCGGACTTCCTCCGATCATCATGAGAGTGATCGAGAGGAGGACAGAGGAGGGAGACATCTGGCTGTAATCGATCGTATTGAAGCCGGCTGTCCTCATCGTTGTAGACGCAAAAAACGATTTTAAGAGACGGGTCGCAAAATCGTCGCCCTGCATCGTATAGGCGCCTTCGAAAATAAAGTAACCGACCGTGCCGATGGATAACATCAGGCCGGCCATGATAAGGATCAGTTTCGTGTGCAGGGAATAGCGGCGGACATGCCACTTGTTCTTTAACAGATCCTCCCAAACCAGAAATCCGATACCGCCCAATATGATCAGTCCCGCCAGTGTGAGTCCGACGAGCCAGTCATCGGCAAAAGCGGTAAACGAAGAAAACGCTTCCTGTTTTCCCATCAGATCAAAACCGGCGTTGCAGAACGCGGAGATCGAGTGGAATACGGCGTAATACAAGCCCTGACCCCACCCCATGCGCGGCACGAACCGGATGGCCAGCAAAAGCGCGCCGGCGCCTTCGATACATGCGGTACCGCCTAGAATCCGGCGGATCAGCCGGACCATGCCGCCGACCTGGACATTTCCCGCCGCCTGCATGAGGACCATGCGCTCCTGCATGCTGAGTTTCCGTTTCATAAAGATGAACACCATCGATATGACTGTCATCAGTCCGATACCGCCGATCTGTATCATGACAAGGATGACAAGTTGTCCAAACAGCGACCAGTTCGTAAATGTATCCGCGATGACAAGTCCGGTCACGCATGTGGCGCTCGTAGAGGTAAACAGGGCATCAATCGGTTCCGTCCACTGGCCGGTACGGGAGGAAACGGGAAGACAGAGCAGAAATGTACCAGTCAGGATCACGGCGATAAAACTCAGCGCGATGATCCGCGTCGGACTGATTTTGTACATCCATTTGTATAACATGTTCGAGTACCCCCTCGCATTTTAATATACTTAGTATAATAGCGGGCCATCCAAAAGTCAAGAAATGGGAAAAAGTTCTTGACGTTTCCCTCTTTTTATGCTATATTTTTCATGTTGTGAAAAAATAGATGGTCCTCTGGCGCTGCGGCCGGTAATAGACGGGATGCCGCCTTTGTATTATTGCGTTAAGAACATCAAAAAATGTAGGAGGAACAACAAAATGAACGAATTGATCAGAAAAATCGAAGAAGCGCAGATGAAAGAAGTCGTTCCGGAGTTTGCCGTGGGTGACACCGTGAAAGTACACGCGAAGGTAATCGAGGGAAATCGTGAGAGAACACAGGTTTTCGAAGGCGTTGTACTGAAAAGGCAGGGCGGAAGCAGCCGTGAGACATTTACGGTCCGCAAAAATTCCAACGGCATCGGCGTGGAGAAGACATGGCCTCTGCACTCGCCGATCGTAGAAAAGATTGAAGTGGTAAGAAGAGGTAAGATAAGACGTGCGAAACTTTATTATCTGCGTGACCGCGTAGGTAAGGCTGCCAAAGTTAAAGAGCGCGTACGCTGATCTGACAAGAGTGACCAACATAGTGTATGTTATGGATGAAACATGGCATACACTATATTTCTATCTCGTGGTATTGTATTTAGTGGTTTTGGGGAAATGACATGAATTTGAATTTTGAAGAGGAAATACGGAAGAATAAGTGGAAAAAAATGTTGAAGGAGTGCGTCATCTGGCTTGTGGAGATCGCAGTTGTCATCGCGCTTGCTTATCTGCTCATCTATTTTTGCATCCGCCGGACGAGTACGGTCGGTTCAGCGATGGAACCTACTCTTTACAACGGGGAGGAAGTGTTCATCAACACAAAGGCCTACCTTGTATTTTCACCTGACCGGGAGGATGTGATCGCTTTTTATGATAAAGAATGGGACAGCGACGGCGGGGAGGAACCGCTCATGACATTCCGCCGTGTCATCGGACTGCCCGGGGAAACGGTGCAGATTGTGGATGGCAGGATTTATATTAATGGAGACGAGTTAAAGGAAAAGTATAAATACGCCGCCATGACGACAGCAGGCATCGCGGAACAGGAGATCAAACTGGCAGACGACGAATATTTTGTTTTATGTGATTCAAGGATCGATTCGGATGACAGCAGAAATGCCAGTTTCGGAAATGTAAAAAAGGATCAGATCGTCGGCAAGGTGTCTTTTACGATGAAGCCGTTTTCCCTGGTATCCGGACCGGACCGAGGCGGACAGGCGGCGCCATCCGCCTCACCGACCCGTGTTCCATAAGATGAACAGGAGGGAATATTATGTATTTTCAATGGTATCCGGGCCATATGACAAAAGCGCGGCGCACGATGCAGGAAGATATAAAACTGATCGATGTCATCATTGAACTTGTCGACGCCCGTCTTCCGTACAGCAGCAAAAATCCCGATATTGATACGCTGGCGGCCGGCAAATCCAGGGTGCTCCTGCTCAATAAAGCGGATATGGCAGATGCGGCTGTGACTGAGAAATGGAAGCGGTATTACGAAGAACAGGGATATTTTACCCTGGCGGTCAACGCGACGAAAAAAAATGAACTGAAAGCGGTAAACCAGCTGATCCAGAAGGCGTGCCGGGAAAAGATCGAACGGGACCGCAAACGGGGGATTCTGAACCGCCCGATCCGCGCGATGATCGTCGGCATTCCCAATGTGGGAAAATCCACCTTTATCAACAGTTTTGCGGGCCGCGCCTGCGCGAAGACCGGAAACCGGCCGGGCGTTACGAGGGGAAAACAGTGGATCCGTTTAAATAAACAGGTGGAGCTCCTTGATACGCCGGGAATCCTGTGGCCGAAATTCGAGGATCAGAGCGTCGGCCTGAGACTGGCCTTTATCGGCTCCATCAAAGATGAACTTTTGCAGAGAACGGAGCTTGCGCTCGATTTTATTGCATTTATCAGGGAACAATATGCGGAAACGCTGACGAATATGTATGGGGTAGAAGAAACCGGGGAAGAACCTGCCGTGCTCGAAGCGATCGGACAGGTGCGCAAATGCCTGAAAAAAGGGAATGAGGTGGATGTCGAAAAGGCGGCTTCCCTGTTGTTGGACGATTTCCGGAATGGAAGGCTGGGTCATATTTCCCTCGAACGCCCGGATGAGAAATAAGCCCTGAACGCGAAGGGAGGAAGGGAATTGAGTCAGTCTATTGACGAGCAGATTGAGGAAAATGTCCGGTTTTGCGAAGAACTCTTGAAGAGAAACCCGAATTTTGCAGTTGAAGAAGATTTTTCTGATCTGGATGGCTTTTGGGAGGAAATGCCACAGGAAGACGTAGCGGCAGACGAGCCGTCTGTTGTTTCTTTTGAACCGGAGTACATAGCAAAACGGGAACCGGCGAGAGAGGCAGTGCGGTCTTTACCTGAAAAAAGCGGGACATCCGTATGGAAAACCGTGCGGAGCCTTCTGATCTGTGTCGTCGTCGCGGTTGCCGCCGGCGTACTGATCACAAAATTTGTCGCCAATTATACACTGGTAGAAGGCTCGTCGATGGAACCGGCCTTACAGAATGGAAACCATCTGGTCGTGGAAAAGGTCAGTTATCTTATGGGCGAACCGGAGCGCTTTGACATCATAGTATTTGAACACAGCGCAAATGCCAAATATATCAAACGGGTCATCGGCCTTCCGGGAGAGCAGATCCAGATCAGCGGAGGAAAGATCTACATCAATGATAAGCCGATCTATGACGAGTACGGAAATGGCAGCTTGGAAAATGGCGGTATTGCCAGCGAAAAGCTGGTGCTCGGCCCGCATGAGTATTTTGTTCTCGGCGATAACCGGGAGGGCAGTGAAGACAGCCGAAGTGAGAAGGTCGGGCCGGTCAGCGACGATAAGATTCTGGGCAGGGCGTGGCTGCGCATCCTGCCAGCGGATGAATTTGGACTATTGCATTAGCTATCGTATGAGCGGAAATAATGTCAGCCAAAAAGGAGATCAGCAGATGGAAATTGAAAAAAAGTTTTTGGTCCGCCAGCTTCCGGACGATCTGGAAACGTATGAGCACTCTCAGATCGAGCAGGGATATCTGAACGAGAAACCGGTGATCCGTATCCGGAAAATGGAGGATGAGTATTGGTTTACCTATAAAGCAAAAGTGGACGCCGCGGGCAAAGATCCCGTCTGTGTGAGCCGTGAAGCCGAACTGCCGCTGACAAAAGAAGCGTATGAACATCTGAGAGGCAAGATCGACGGCTGTCTGATCGAGAAAACGCGCTACCGCATCGGCTGCGGACCATACACGATTGAACTCGATGTCTTTCACGGAACGTACGAGGGGATGATACTGGCGGAAGTAGAATTTCCCACGGAACAGGAGGCGCAGGCGTTTGTGCCGCCGGACTGGTTTGGTGAAAATGTGAGCGGCGATTACCGCTATTCAAACGCCAGTCTTGCTCTTTCCGGACATGTGATATAGATTATTTTTTATACAGGGGTACGTATAATTATACATATATTCTGTAAAAAAATGTTGTGCATGCAAAAAAAGTGTTATATAATAAATGAGAAAAAAGAGAAGAAGGAGGTATGACACATGTCATATGTAGACGAGGTACTGGCCCAGTTGATCGAGAAAAACCCCGCTGAGCCAGAATTTCACCAGGCAGCGAAGGAAGTTTTGGAATCCCTCCGGCCTGTCGTGGAAAAGAATGAAGAGAAATTTCGCAAAGACGCGTTGCTGGAGCGTTTGACGAATCCGGAAAGACAGCTCAAGTTCCGCGTTCCGTGGGTTGACGACAACGGAAATGTCCAGGTCAATACCGGTTACCGTGTGCAGTTCAATAGCGCGATCGGCCCATATAAAGGCGGCCTGCGTTTCCATCCATCCGTAAATCTTGGAATCATTAAATTTCTTGGTTTTGAGCAGATTTTCAAAAATTCCCTTACCGGCCTGCCGATCGGCGGCGGCAAAGGCGGTTCCGATTTTGATCCGAAAGGAAAATCAGACCGTGAAGTAATGGCGTTCTGCCAGAGTTTTATGACCGAACTCCAGAGACATATCGGACCGGATACGGACGTACCGGCAGGCGATATCGGTGTCGGCGGCCGTGAGATCGGATATATGTTCGGACAGTACAAGAGGATCCGCAATTGCTATGAGGGCGTTCTCACCGGAAAAGGACTGACGTTTGGCGGCTCCCTTGCCAGAACTGAGGCGACCGGATACGGTTTATTATATTATACAGAAGAAATGCTCAAGTGCAACGGCATTGATATTGCCGGCAAAACAGTGGCTGTCAGCGGTTCCGGTAACGTTGCGATCTACGCGACGGAGAAGGCTCACCAGCTCGGCGCCAAGGTTGTTACGGTATCGGATTCTACCGGCTGGGTATACGATCCGGAAGGAATCGATGTCGCGCTGCTCAAAGAAGTAAAAGAAGTACATCGCGCGCGTCTGACGGAGTACGCGAAGAAGAGATCTTCGGCCGAGTACCACGAGGGCAAAGGCGTTTGGACAGTCAAAGTCGATATCGCACTTCCATGTGCGACACAGAATGAACTTTTGATCGACGACGCGAAGGCACTTGTTGCCAATGGCGTACTCGCCGTTGCCGAGGGAGCCAATATGCCGACTTCGATCGAAGCAACCGAATATCTCCAGGCAAACGGTGTATTGTTCGCGCCTGGCAAAGCTTCCAATGCCGGCGGCGTTGCGACTTCTGCGCTGGAAATGTCACAGAACAGCGAGAGGCTGAGCTGGACGTTTGAAGAGGTAGACAACAAATTACAGGGCATCATGGTCAATATTTTCCATGCCTGTGATGACGCCTCGAAAAAATACGGCTTTGAGAAAAATTATGTCGTAGGTGCCAATATTGCCGGCTTTGAAAAAGTAGCTGAGGCGATGACCGCGCAGGGGATCGTATAAGGTCCGATCAATGCGATAAAATATATGCGATTAAACGGGGACGCGATATGCGGAAAGAGTTTTTTCCGCTTATCGTGTCTCCTTTTTTCTGGCAGCGATATGGTGCCGGTTCCGGGCCGATTTTAAAAAAATTTACCTCTTTTTTGTTCCCCTCTTTCCGCGCAAAATGGGAAAAGGTCCCGGTTACGACTGGAAAACCCGAAATATGATTGTTGTCATGCCGCAGGCTTTTTGCTAGAATAAGTGCATAACAAAATTCGAAAGGGTGATGACATGGAGTTAAAAGAATTTGCAGCAATTGTTTGTGAGGGGATACAAAAAGAGATGGGTGACGGCTACCGGATTTTCGTGACGCCTCATGCAAAAGATGCCTCATCGGAGCGTACAGGGATCGTATTCGACGGACGACAGGGAGATATCGTCCCTGCGGTATTTATTGACGATCTCTTTGTCGATTACCGCGAGAAGGGGAAAGACGTCCCTCGTATTGTGAAGGAAGTCATTAAGCGCTATGAAAAGAGTATGGAAACAGTCACGGATATCCACAGGCTGGACCTGGACTGGGATTCGTGCCGCAAACGCGTGATTTACCGGCTTGTGTCGAGACAGCGGTGCCGCAAGATGTTACGGACTATGCCGTACATACCGTTTCTTGATATGGCGATCACGTTCCATTTACTCGTCAGTATCGATCAAACGAATATACAGACGATCAAGATCGATCACGAACTTCAGGAGCGGTGGGACGTGTCGGTCGAACAGTTACTAAAATCAGCGGAAAATAATACCGAACAGCTCCTTCCGCTGGAACTTTATGACATGGAACAGCTGGCAGCCAGACACGGATACGCCAGCGTGCCGCAGGAAGAGGAGTTCGACAATACGAATATGATCGTCTTAACGAACTGTATCGGCATATACGGTGCTTCTGCCGTCTTGTACCGCGGCGTACTGGAGATGGTCGCGCAGGAAATGGGATGTGATATTTATGTAATACCGAGCAGCGTGCATGAGATGATTTTGGTTCCGGTGGAAAACGAGGACATCTATCATGAACTTCTGGCGATGATCCAGGAGATCAACGACCAGTTCGTGGCATCGGATGAAGTTCTTTCGGACCAGATCTATGTTTTTGAAAGGAAAGAGCGTAAATTTGTGATCAGAGAGTAGTAAAACAGCGCAAAAAAAATGCACCTGGAGGGATTCGAACCCCCGACCAACGGCTTCGGAAGCCGCTACTCTATCCACTGAGCCACAGATGCATATAAATGGTACTATTGATTTGTTTTTTACAATGCCTTTTTATTATACACAAGGATCAGCAAAAAGTAAAGTCTTTTTTTGAAAATCTTGTGAAAGCCGTAGACAAATTTGTTAATAATTGATATAATCTATTTCAGACAATCGTTTCAAAGCGGTAATGGCAGTATGATAACAGATACTTAGAAAGTTGGATGGATAAATGAAATTAAAATACAAAAAATTAATCATTATTATATCAATTGGAGCATTACTTCTCAGTTTTCTCATCCTGACTCTGATCCCGACCGGCGGCGATGATTCAAGCCAGGTGGAAGACGCGCCTCTTGTCAAGTGTGAAGATGAGGAGATAAACAACCTCGTAGCCAATTATTTTCAGGCAAAGCGGGATGTGGATATGGAGATGATGGAACCGCTTGTCAGTTCGATCAGCCAGATCAATCAGGAAAAACTGATCGCGCAGGCAGAATATGTGGAAGATTACCTGAACATCGTGTGTTATTCGTTGGAAAACGAAGATAACGGTGCGCTTCGACTGTATGTCCGCTATGATATGAAGATGAAAAATATTGATACGCTGGCGCCGTCCCTGAGTGGCCTGTATGTAACAGTCGGTTCGGAGGGGAACAAACTGATCTACCTGAGCGCGCTGGATGTGAACGAGGAAGAGTTTATTCTGGCAGCCGATAAAAATTCTCATGTGGAAGAGATGAGAAAAGAAGTAGTAAAAGCTTTTCAGGAAGCGATCGACTCAGATGAGGCATTCCGGCAGTTATATCAAAAAATGGACCAGGGGATCGCAGCAGCAGAAAAAAGCCAGCCGGCTGACGCGGCAGCGACAGATCCGAATGCAGCAGCGGATCCAAACGCGCCGGCCGACCCGAATGCAGCAGCGGATCCAAATGCAGCGGCAGATCCGAACACACCTGCGGATCCAAATACGCCGGCCGACCCGAATGCAGCAGTGGATCCAAACGCGCCGGTCGACCCGAATGCAGCAGCTGATCCAAATGCGCCGGCCGATCCGAATGCGGCAGCTGACCCAAATGCACCTGCACAGTGATCGCTCTCATACCGAACGATTTATGTACCATCGAGGGGTTCATTCCCTCTATAAAGAGAAAAGTTTATAAGAGGAAAGCGTCGGATGTTGTCGGCGCTTTTCTCTTCCCAAAAAGGAGAACCATATTTTGGCTGAACAAATTAGAATTAATAAATATATCAGTTCGTGCGGATTTTGTTCGCGCAGACAGGCCGATCGTTACCTGGAAGAGGGGCGTGTGACGATCGATGGGGAGACGGCAGGAGTTGGAGACCGGGTCGAACCGGGGCAGACCGTCTGCGTAGATGGAACAAAAATCCGGATCAATGAGGAAAAGATCGTCATCGCGTTCCATAAACCGGCTGGCGTCGTCTGCACGAGCAGTAAAAAGGATAAGGATAATATCATCGATTATCTGCATTTTGACCAACGCATTTATCCGGTAGGAAGGCTTGATAAAGAATCGACAGGACTCATTCTCCTTACAAATGACGGGGAGCTTACCGACCGTATCCTGAGGGGGAGGAACGGGCATGAAAAAGAATATGAAGTGACAGTAAATAAACCGATCAGTCAGGAAGTGATCCGCGCGATGGAACAGGGCGTTCCCATCCTTGATACGATGACGAAACCGTGCCGCATCCGGAAACTGGGGGAGCGGAAGTTCCGAATGATACTGACGCAGGGACTGAACCGTCAGATCCGGAGGATGTGTGAATATTTTGGCTACCGGGTACTCACATTAAAGAGAGTAAGGATTATGAATATTGAACTGGGACAGCTTCCGGAAGGGGAGTGGCGTTATCTGACTCCGAAAGAGCGGGAGAAACTGGAAAAATCTATGAAAGGGCAGAAATTTTATAATGACAGAGCTGCAGCGGATGAAAGAATTGATTGATGTGCTCAATCACGCATCAAAAGTGTATTATCAGGGTCAGGATGAGGAAATGTCAAATTTCCAATATGACGCATTATATGACGAACTGGTCTCGCTCGAAGAGAAGACCAATATTGTCATGGCAAACAGCCCGACGGTCCATGTCGGATATGAGACGATCAGTGAACTGCCGAAAGAACCGCACGTTGCCCCGATGCTTTCACTCGGGAAAACGAAAGACGCGGAAGAACTGGCGGACTGGCTTGGGGAGAGGAAGGGCCTTCTCTCTTTGAAACTGGACGGTCTCAGTGTCATACTGACGTATGAGGGCGGTGAACTGACGAAAGCACTCACAAGAGGGAATGGCGAGATCGGCGAGGTGATCACGAACAACGCCAGGACCTTTCAGAACATCCCGGCGAAGATTACCTTTCAGGGACATCTGGTGATCCGCGGGGAGGCGTTGATCCGTTACTCGGATTTCCGGGTGCTGAATGAGTCATTCAGCGATATTCAGGAAAAATATAAAAATCCGAGGAACCTGTGCAGCGGGACGGTCAGACAGCTGAACAACCAGATTACGGCGGAGAGGAATGTACATTTTTATGTATACGACCTGATCGAATCGGATGGCAGCGGACAGGTTTTTACCGAGAAGGAGGAAATATTAAAGTTTCTCGATGGCCAGGGGTTTGACATTGTTCCGTACAAGGTGGTGGACGGAGAGGATATCCGTCAGGCTGTGGCGCAGTTTTCAGATGAGATCGCAAACGGACTCGACCTTCCGAGCGACGGACTGGTTTTGACTTATGACGATATCGAATACAGCAAAAGTCTTGGGCGGACATCAAAATTTCCCAGAGATTCGATCGCTTTTAAATGGCAGGATGAATTGGCGGAAACGACACTTCTGGACGTGGAATGGAGCGCTTCCCGTACGGGATTGATCAATCCGGTCGCCATTTTTGAGCCTGTGGAGCTGGAGGGGACGACGGTAAGCAGGGCCAGTGTACACAATCTCAGCGTTTTGCGGGAATTGGAACTGGGGATCGGTGACCGGATTACAGTTTATAAGGCAAATATGATCATTCCCCAGATCCATGAAAACCTGACTGGGAGCAGCCGTCTGACAATACCGGGACAGTGTCCGGTATGCGGGGAAAAGACAGAATGTGTGAATGAAAATGGTTCGGAATTTCTGATTTGTCCGAATCCGGGTTGTTATGCAAAAAAGATCAAGCTTTTTACTCATTTTGTGAGCCGGGACGCGTTAAATATTGATGGACTCTCTGAGGCGACTCTCGAGAAATTCATCAATGAGGGATGGCTTCATGACCTGTGTGATATTTTTAACCTGGCGGAGCACAAAGAGGAAATTGAGACGATGGACGGGTTTGGCAAAAAATCTTACCAAAACCTGATCCAGGCGATCGAGGAAGCCAAGGACGCGGCGCTCGAACGGGTGGTGTACAGTCTCGGCATCAAGGGGATTGGACTGAGCATGGCAAAACTGATCTGCAAAACGTATCCGGTGCGCCTGTCAGAGATGGAGAACCTGACGCCTGAGGAGCTGACCGATATCGACGGGATTGGAGAAAAACTGGCTGAATCCTTCTGTGAGTTCTTCCAGCGCGGGGAAAATCGGGAACTGGTAAAAAAACTGGAGCAGATCCTGCGTATTACGATGCCGGAACAGAATATTTCGACGCAGTTGGAGGGAGCGGTCTTTGTCATCACCGGAAGCCTGAAGCATTTTGAAAACAGGAACGCGTGCAAGGAGCAGATCGAGCGCGCCGGCGCCAGGGTGAGCGGGTCCGTCAGCAAAAATACGACGTATCTCGTAAATAATGATATCCAGTCGTCTTCGTCCAAAAATAAAAAAGCAAAAGAACTGGGCGTACCGATCATTACGGAAGAGGAACTTTTGCAAATGCTCAGGTAAGGTCTTCTTTTTGCACCAGTCCCGAGGCGCGGAAGAACAATAAGGAGATCAAGAGCGCCGGTACGATGGCGAGCAGCAGAATGTAATTTTTTTCAACATGCAGGTACAGGCATAAGTTCTGCATGAGGATACGGCATATATAAATAGAGGCCGAGAGTACGATACAGGGGAAAATGAGCCAGCGGGATAGCTCGATTTCCGTGTATCCGTGCCGGATCAGGTAAACGCTGTCCAAAATGCTGATGATGATCTGACTTAACAGGATTCCGAACAGATAACCGTAGACGCCGTATTTGGGCGTTACGGTGACGAGAAACAGGATGCGCACGAGAAGTCCGCATACGGTGTTGCGGAAGGTGATGTGCGTTTTGGACAGTCCGTTGATGATGCTCGCCAGCGTGGTGGAAACGTATATGAACGGGCAGCTCATGGCGAGAAGTGTCAGTAGTTTTCCGGCGTTTTCACTGTGGAAAAACAAAACGCCGATCGAAGTTCCAAAATTGAGGAAGATAGAGGTGGCGACGCACCCCAGTAAAAGGGAATATTTTATCGTGATCTTTGTCGTCTGCAGGATCCGCGCGCGGTTATTTTCATTGTCGGCTTTCGAGATTTCAGGAAGCAGCAGGACGGAAAGGGAATTGGTGATCGTGCCGGGAAAGAGGATAAACGGCAGGACGATACCCGTGATCACGCCGTATAAAGCCAGTGAGTCGTCATGGGACAGTCCATAGCGTGTGAGCATGATCGGGATGAGTACCGACTCGATACTGGACAAAAGGGCGATGACAAGTTTCGTCCCGCTCAACGGAATCGCCTGTTTCAATATCGCTTTCGCGATTTTCCTTTTTGTAACGGTAAGCTTCCCGAGTTCTCTGACGCGGGACCGTTTTAGGCTGATGAGGTTATAAATATTGGAACACAGCTCACCGGCGATCAGTCCGGCCACGGCTACTTTACAGGAAAATTCAAAGACGGAGCTGATGTAGATGGCAAACACAAACCCGACGCGGAAAAGCTGTTCAATGATCTGGGTAACGGCGGGTACCTTTGCCTCGCGGAGGCCGTAAAAATAGCCATTGATCATGCTGGTCACGCCGCAGAACGGAAAGATCAGTGCCAGGATCTTCAGAAGATCGGAGGTTTTCTCTGTAAATAGAAAATGCAGGCTGATAAAATCCGAAAAGATAAAAATGACAGCGGACAGTGTCAGCGAAATACAGAGGGACAGGATGATGCCTGTCTTAATTACTTTCTTTGAATATTTGTAGTGAGGATTGGAAACAAGCTGGGAAACGGCTGTCTGCAATCCCGAAGCGTATAGTGTGAAACAGATGGAATAGACGGGAAATACAAGCTGATAGATCCCCAGTTCTGTTTCACCGAGCGTGTTTGCTAAAAAAATCCGGTATAAAAAACCGATAACTCGGGCAAGTATTCCTGCAAGTGTTAAAAAAATCGTCCCTTTCAGTATTTTTTCTTTCACGACAGATTCTCCCATTCCATTCAGATCGGTGTAATATAATTTATGTACGACATAAAAAACTATGATTTCTTTTTCTACTATTGTTTTTTTTCGGATTTTGTAGTATGATAATAATAAGTATAGGCATGTGTTGAGAATGCTTGTTCATTAAAGGGGTTGATGCATATGGCAAAACATTCAAAAATTGATATGGGCCCAGCGACAGAAAATTTGCCGGAATGGTCGATTTCTTCTGAAATAAGTACGGAAGAGTTAATAAAAAAAGAAGCTGCACCGAATCGGGAAAACATAGCAGAAATGGCACTGGATTCGGCGGAGTTTGTTTTGGACGGAACAATTTCATCACCGGGAAAGGCACCTCGCCCTGTTGCGGATAGTTCCGATGCGCTCATTTCCCCACAGCGGGATTTCCGTTCAAATGATGGGATGCTTGACCTGTCTCATGAAAGGGTAAAGACGGAGCGTTCCAGTCAGTTTTTGGATGGGACACCGGTACCGGATGTTTCGCCGAAAGAGGCGCAGAAGCCGGTGGCCGCGGCGGCGGAAAACGATGAAGTAGAAGAACGGCTCGGTTATTTAGCCAACTCACTGAAGGACTGGGAGCAGTCGGAGAACGCGCTGAGTGAAGCGGCTGCTATGCTGTTAAACATTTCCGCGGGACACGGGGAGGATGAGCAAGACGATATTCAATCGCTCCGCCGGGGATTGGACAATATTACGGCCAGCATCCACCGTATGAGCGCTTCTGCCAAAGAAGATATGGCCGATGTGATCGAACAGACGCAGCGGGACAATGAGCTTCTGGAAGCGATTCAGGCTGAGACAGCAGAAGTGGAGCGTACGGTAAAGATGGATATACCGGAGTCCCTGCACATCAATACACCAGAGGCAGCAGACACACTGCAGATCAAGACACCAGATGTGGCGGACACAATAAAGATCAAGACACCAGATGTGGCGGACGCAATAAAGATCAAGACACCGGATACAACAGACACAATACAGATTAAAACACCGGTGGCAGCAGATACAATGCAGATCAGAACACCGGGTGCGCTCGATGAATCGGAGTCAGGTGGCATGAACATTGACCAGATTCTCGAACAGTATCATACTACGATACCTAAAACGACAGTTCAGTCCGTGCATAGAGAGTCCGCTGCGGTAGAACAGCCGGCGGTGTCCAGACCAGTAGTCATAAAAACGCTGGCCCCGCTTGATGAGACCGAGACGAGTGGTATGAATGTAAATGGTATTGCGGAGTTGCATAAGAAATCAGAATCCAGACAGATGAAGGAGACGAAAAAGGAGTCTGAGCGCAAGCATGCAAAGGCATCTAAAAACGAATCCGAACGCAAACTGGCAAAAGCTTCTAAAAAACAGGCAGAGCGCAAGCATGTGAAAACAGCCGATCATGAGTTTGAGACATTTGTCATACCGGAGGGAGAAGAGAGCGGCGATGGATTCCACTTCGTCGTGGATAAGGGGATCGTGGAAAATCCGGTTGAATGGAGGATCGATTCCTCATTCCAAAGCGGCAGTCCGCAAGCTGAATATGCGTCTGCTGCAGAGGATGACAAAGAAGTCTTTACCGTATCAGGTATAGAAGATCAGTTAAAAAAGCAGGAAGTGGAAGCGAAACGGAGCAGAGTGGAAAAAAGCAGGCTTGAAGCCAGTTCTGGATTCGCTTATGCGCTGAGCGATCTGAAATAAAGATTTTTCCCTAATAGAAACAAAAGTGCAAACGCAGAAGGCAGGGAGATTTTTTATCTGCCATATTGACAAAAGTGGGGAGGAAGAGTATAATACCCTTAATCCCGATAAAAATAATAGGAATTAAATTGGTAGGAAATATATTTGTATCAGTTATTGGGTTGAAAATTGTGTAAAAAGCCGCGGAACGACTCCAGTGGGGCCCTTTCGTGCAGAAATGAAGGTTACGATGAAGATTTCGACTAAAGGTCGGTATGGTCTGCGGGCCGTGATCGACATCGCGATCCACGGAACATCCGAGCCGGTTCCGCTCGGCGATATTGCCGTACGGCAGGATATTTCCATGAGTTATCTGGAACAATTGGTCGCGAAGTTAAAAAAAGCAAATATTGTCACAAGTGTGAGGGGAGCGAAAGGCGGATATTCGCTGGCGGCGCCGACCGACCGTATTTCGGTAGGGGATGTTTTGCGCGCCCTGGAGGGTGACCTTGCGCCGGTAAACTGCGCGGAGGTTATGGAAAACGGGACTCCCTGCAAGGAATCGGAACAATGTCTTACTAAAGTTGTGTGGAAACGGATCAGCGACAGTATCAACTACGCGGTTGATAACCTGATGCTTTCAGAGCTTCTTGCGGACGCGGAGGCAGATAAAAACGGCGGCTGCTGACGGGATGCAGTACGCTGTCCTGCGCTTATTTGCAGCAGACAGGATGAACATAGAAAGGAGATAGACAAAGAAATGAGTGAACTTATATATTTGGACAATGCGGCGACTACGGCGGTACGGCCGGAAGTGGTAGAAGCTATGCTGCCATATTTTACCGAAAATTTCGGCAATCCATCCAGTGTGTACGATTTCGCGGCAAAAAATAAAAAAGCGGTGAACGACAGCAGGCAGATCATTGCCGACACGCTGCATGCCGATATGAGGGATATTTATTTTACGGCAGGGGGAACCGAGGCAGATAACTGGGCGTTGATTGCTACGGTGGAAGCGTACCAGGAGAAAGGAAAGCATATCATCACGTCTAAGATTGAGCACCACGCCATTCTTCATACGTGTGATTATTTGGAAAAGCGCGGGTTTGAGATTACTTACGTCGATGTGGACGAGAAGGGGATCGTGCGGCTGGACCGCTTACAGGACGCGATCCGTCCGGACACGATACTGATTTCCGTTATGTTTGCCAATAATGAGATCGGAACGATACAGCCGATCCAGGAAATCGGCAGGATCGCGAAAGAGCACGGGATACTGTTCCACACCGACGCCGTACAGGCGTTCGGACAGATTCCGATCGATGTGGAACAATATAATATCGACATGTTGAGTGCCAGCGGGCATAAACTGCGCGGGCCAAAAGGGATCGGATTCCTTTATATCCGCAAGGGCCTGAAACTCCGTTCCTTTATCCACGGCGGGGCGCAGGAGAGAAAACGGCGGGCGGGGACGGAAAACGTGCCGGGCATCGTCGGTTTTGGCAAGGCCGTATCCTTGGCGGCAGCTTCGATGGAAGAGCGCAGAAAGCAGGAAACCGAGGTAAGGGATTACCTGATCCAGAAAATAGAAACAGGCATTCCGTACTGCCGGTTAAACGGACACCGCAGCGAACGCCTGCCGAATAACGTCAATTTCAGTTTTCAGTTTGTCGAAGGAGAGTCCCTGTTGATCATGCTTGACATGGAAGGAATATGCGCCTCCAGCGGTTCCGCCTGTACGTCGGGTTCCCTTGACCCATCCCACGTACTGCTGGCGATCGGACTTCCGCATGAGATCGCGCACGGCTCCCTGCGGTTGACGCTCAGTGAAGATATTTCGAAAGAAGACGCCGACTATGTGGTGGAAAAATTAACCGCTATCGTGGAAAAGCTTCGGAGCATGTCGCCTCTGTATGAGGATTTTGTAAAAAAGAACTCGCATTAACGATTGGATTGGAGGAAAGAAGAAATGTATAGTGAAAAGGTGATGGATCATTTTAGTAATCCGAGGAACGTCGGAGAAATCGAAAACGCAAGCGGGGTCGGAACGGTCGGAAATGCGAAATGCGGCGACATTATGCGGATCTACCTTGATATAGACGATGACGGGATCATCAACGACTGCAAATTTAAGACGTTTGGCTGCGGCGCAGCGGTGGCGACGAGCAGTATGGCAACCGAACTGGTCAAGGGAAAATCGATTGAAGAGGCTATGCAGGTTACGAATAAAGCTGTGATGGAGGCACTCGACGGACTTCCCCCAGTGAAAGTCCACTGTTCTCTTTTGGCCGAGGAAGCCATTCACGCCGCCCTTTGGGATTACGCGAAAAAACATGGTATCGTGATCGAAGGACTGGAAGAGCCGAAGTCCGACATCCATGAGGATGAGGACGACGAGGAGTATTGATCCTCATGGCAGTTCAGGACGACGAGGAGGAGCATTAATCCTCATGGCAGTTCAGGACAGGATCAGCGCGGAAGCTTAGGACGCGGGATATTAAGATTCGAATGTATGGAATGTCGGTTTATGGCCTGTAAATGTAACATAATGGTCAAAACCGGCATTTCTTACTATTTTTTCGGCATCCGCAAAACGGGCCGCTAATAATCCCGCCGCATGGGCGTCGGAGCCGAACGTGATCGATTCCCCGCCCAATTCCCGGTAGCGGCGGATGATGTCTTCATTCGGATTTGGCATCGTGCCGCCATTTTTGTAGCCCGACGTGTTCACCTCGAGGGAAATGCCCTGTGCCACGATACTGCGGAGTATTTCGTCGATCAGTTCCGCGTACATCCGGTAGGAATAGAAACGGCTTCCCGATGGGGCGTAGCGGACAATATAGTCAAGATGGCCGAAGGTGTCGATTGGTACACGGGCGTGCTGCACGTTTTGCAGCGCTGTTTCAAAATAAGCCGTTATCCCGGCTTTCTCCCCAAAGGTGTCCCAGTACTGTGGAAAATAGGGATCGATATCATCGACCAGATGAATGGAGCCGATGATATAATCCAGCCGGCTGTCCCGGCTCAACGCAATATTTTTTTCGACCGCGTCAGGTTTCAGGCCGAGCTCCACGCCGCGGTATATCCGCACCTGAGAACCATATATTTTCTCCAGCCGGCCGATCTGTGCCAGATACTGCTCCAGATCGAACGTAAACGGAGCCGGGTTCGTATCGTCTTGATTAAAGGCCTGCGGAAAATTGTAATCCATATGATCGGTAAAGGTAATGCCGTGCAGTCCGGCCCGCACCGCCTGCTTTACCATCTGCTCCATCGGTTCGTCACTGTCGGTCGAAAACGCCGTGTGTACGTGGGAATCATGATCGATCATCGCGTTCCTCCTGTATTGATTTCTTTAATAAGGCTGATGTCCGGGGACACGACCATCGAATAATTGGTGTAGTAAACAACAAATCCGGATCGGCCTCCCTTTGGCCTTTTGACGTGTTTCTTCTGCACATAGTCGATCTCTACTTTTTGCGCGTCGCGCTTTTGGGAATAAAAGGCCGCCAGGCTCGCTGCCTCTTCAAATGTCGTGACCGGCGGCTCTTCATTGTTGCATTTTATGATGACATGGGAGCCGGGAGCCTGCTTGACGTGAAACCACCAGTCATTTCCCGAGGCAAGCTTAAATGTCAGGTAGTCGTTCTGATAATTGTTCTTACCCACGTAAATGTCGTATCCATCGGAGGAAACGTAGTGGAGCGGATCGCTTTTCGGCAGCGCCTGCTTTTTTTTGCGCCGTCCGCTGTCACGGCTTTTCATGTAACCGCTGTCTATGAGTTCCTGTTTGATCTGCACGAGGTCTTCCTCCTGGCGGGCAATATCCAGCGCTGTCAGTATCGTTTCCAGATGTTCCAGAAGTTCCTTTGTTTCCGCGATCTGGAGCGTGACGGCTTCAAACGTCCGTTTCAGTTTATTGTAGCGGTTAAAATAGTGATTCGCGTTTTCGGAAGGCGAGAGCGTGGGATCGACCGGTATGCGGACTTCCCTGCCGTCGTAATAATTTGTGCAGACGAGCTGCTTTTCCCCATCCTCCATCTGATAGCCATACGTGTGGATCAGTTCGCCGTACACTTTAAACTTGTCGCGTTTTCCGGTATCGGCCAGCTGCTTTTCCTGGATCGCAAGTTTTTTTGCGGTCCGTTCCAGTAGATTTGTCACATGTTTTCGCAGTTCCGTTGATTTTTGGCGGATCCGCTGGACGATATCCTTTTCGCGGTAATAATGTTCGATCGTCTGGCTCATCGTGGGGAACGTCTGATGGGTAAAACTCCCGTACATCGTAAGCTCGAAAGCGGAAAATTCGACGGGCTCGTTCCCGTCCCACACGATTTCAGGCGAAAATGCGCCGGCCCGCATGCTGGCAAGTATGTCTTTTAACGTCTCGAACAGGCTGGCGCGCTGGTTCCCGTTTAATGAGGCAAACGGGGCGTCGCCGTCGATCCGGCTGCGGTCCGCGATCTCATGCGCGGCGTTTAGACTAAACCCTGTGAAATAGCGGCACAAGCCTTGCGCCACGCCGCACGGCTGCGTCACGACCTCTTTCATCCAGGCATCCGTCGTGATGGCAAAGGGATCGTGTTTCTTTTTCGTGTTGGGAATAAAATAATCGCGCCCGGGCAGTACTTCACGCACCGAACTGACGAGAGATGATACGTGTTTGATACTGTCAATGATCCGGTCCGAATCGTCCAGAAAAATAATATTACTGTGTTTCCCCATGATCTCCACGACGAGGTACTTTGTTACCTCGTCGCCCAGTTCGTTCAGGTTTTCCAGGCTGATCCGTATGACACGCTCCAGTCCGTACTGGGAGATGTCCGTGATCCGGGCCCCGTTTAAATGTTTCCGCAGCAGCATGCAGAAATTAGGCGCTGCGGGGGGAGAAGTCTTTGGCTGTTCCGTAAGGTAGACCAAAGGAAGGGAAGGGTTTGCCGAAAGGACGAGACGATATGTCGTCCGGTTCTTTTTTATTGATAGCAGCAGTTCGTCCGCTTCCGGCTGCGCAATCTTCTGCAGGCGGCCGTCCGTGAGCTGCTGCGATAGTTCCGATGTCAGTGCCGCAACGGTAAATCCATCAAAAGCCATTTGTATTTCCTCCTGTATTCAATCCTTCTGATTATTATATTATATTTGCCGGAAAAAAGAAAGACAAATCTTGACTTATGTTTCCAAGTCCTATATAATAATACGGAGTATTACCAATAAAAGCAGTCGGAACAGGAGCGCGAAGAGCAGAATCGAGGACAAATATGGTAAGAAGTATGACCGGCTACGGAAAATATGAGGCAGAAAACGAAGATGCCAGGCTTACGGTAGAGATAAAATCAGTAAATCACAGATATTGCGATATTTCAATCCGTCTTCCCAAAAACCTGAACGCGTTTGAAAATGATATCAGAAGGCAGATCAAAAAAAGCGTCAGCCGGGGGAAGATCGATGTGTACATCACGTATGAAGCGATCGGTTCCGCAGCAGCGGACATCACATACAATAAAGAACTGGCGAACGCGTACATGGAACTGCTTGCCGGCATGGCGTCGGATTTTCAGATCACGAACGATATCGATGCGTTTACCCTTTCAAAATACCCGGAAGTTTTTACGGTGAAAGAAACTACATGTGATGCGGATAAACTGAAGGATCTGTTGGAAACGACCGTATCCGGCGCGCTGAAAGAGTTTATCAGGGCAAGGGAAGCCGAGGGGGAGGAATTAAAAGCGGATCTTTTGAACAAGCTGGCTGACTTGAAAAAAGCGGCGGACGATATTGCCGGACGCTCCCCGCTCGTATTTGAGGAATATAAAGAGAGGCTCCGGGCCAAAGTGACGGAGTTGTTAGGCGATACGAAACCGGATGAGAGTGTGCTGGCCACGGAACTCGTGATCTACGCCGATAAAATATGCGTGGACGAAGAGCTTGTGAGGATGAACAGCCATATCAAACATATGAAGGAGACGCTTGAACACGAGGAAGCCGCGGGAAGAAAGCTCGATTTTATCGCGCAGGAACTGAACCGCGAGGCAAATACCACGCTGTCGAAAGCAAATGATCAGGTGATCGCTGATCAGGGTATCCTGTTGAAAACAGAGATCGAGAAGATCAGGGAACAGATCCAAAATCTGGAATAAGGAGTTCTTTTAAGATGGCATTTGTAAATATCGGCTATGGAAATGTAGTAAACAGCGATAAGGTGATCAGTATCGTGAGCCCGGAAGCGGCGCCCATGAAGCGGATGATTCAGGGGGCGAAAGACGATGGAACGGCGATCGACGCCACCTGCGGGAAGAAGACAAAATCGGTCATGGTGATGGAGAACCATATGCTCGTATTGTCCTCCCTTCTCCCGGATACGATCGCCGGGCGGTTTAACAACATAGAAACACAGGATTAGCATGTACTGAGGGTTACGATTTGGAGGTTGTGTATGAAAAAAGGAGTATTGGCGGTGATATCGGGTTTTTCCGGTGCGGGGAAGGGTACGATCATGAAGGAACTGATCAAGCGGTATGATTATTTTCTGTCGGTGTCCGCGACGACCCGCCGTCCGAGGGATGGCGAGGTGGATGGAAAAGATTACTATTTCCACACAAAGGAAGAGTTCCAGCAGATGATCGATCAGGGAGAACTGGTGGAATGGGCCGAGTACGTCGGGAATTTTTACGGCACCCCGAAAAAGCGGGTGGAAGAGCAGTTAGATCAGGGCCGGGACGTTCTGCTCGAGATCGAGATGCAGGGCGGGATGCTCGTGAAACAGCAGTTTCCGGATTCCCTTCTGATCTTCATATCCCCGCCATCGGCGGAAGTTTTAAAAGAGCGTCTCGCCGGCCGGGGAACGGAGTCGCCAGAAGAGATCAAACGGCGCCTGCAGCGCGCGGTAGAAGAAGTCAAATATATGAAGGATTATGATTATATCATTGTCAATGACGATCTTGAGGACGCGATCAATAAAGTCAACGACCTGATCCGGTATGATCATTACAAAGCCTGTAACAGTGCTCATCTGATCAAAAAAATGGAACAGGAGATCAGCACATTTGCGGCGAGGAAGGGAGAGTAAGGCCATGAGTGAGGAAACGACTGACAGCACGGAGGAGATTATTTCCGGGGAAAACGAAGCATACGCGGAGAACAGTACGCCGGAAGTGAACGGCAGCCCAGAAGTGAACCGTGCATCCGGAGTAAACAGTATAGCCGGTGAAAACGATGTTGCTTTAAAGAAGAAAAAGAGAAAAGAGGAAAAAGAAAAGAAAAAGCGCTCGCCGCTCAGTTACGCGATCGAGGTAGTCATCTATATCGTTGCCATCTTAGCCTGCGTGTTCTGGGTGCCGGAATATGTCGTGCAGAGGACAGTCGTAAACGGGGAATCCATGGAAAACACGCTGCATTCGGGAGAAAGCCTCCTTGTGGAAAAGGTGTCGTATCATTTCACCGATCCCGCGCGGTATGACATTATCGTGTTTTATCCGCAGGGAAGGGACGTAGATGAATATTATGTAAAAAGGATCTACGGCCTTCCGGGAGAGACCGTGCAGATCATAAACAATGACATTTACATCAATGGGGAAGTGATCGCGGACGACTACGCGAAAAACGCGATGGATGATGCGGGAATTGCCGAGGAACCGATCACGCTCGCCGACGATGAGTATTTTGTTCTCGGGGATAACCGGAAGGTGAGCTTAGACAGCCGGGATCCCGATCTGGGGCCGATCAAGGCAGAAAATATCGCGGGGCATGTATGTCTTCGCATATTGCCATTTAATAAATTTGGGACGCCGTAACGGCGCTTTGTGCAAGCAAAATAGAAATGAGGGTAACTATGAGTGGAGATAATTTGGAGATAAGTGAAGATGAGCAGAACGCAGACCGTTCCGGGGAGAAGAAAAAGCGCTCGCCGCTCAGTTATATCATAGAAGGTGCCATTTATGTGTGCCTCATCCTTTTATGTGTTTTCTGGGTGCCGGAACATGTCATCCAGAGGACGGTGGTGAACGGCAGTTCCATGCAGGATACGCTGCACACGGGAGAGAGCCTTTTAGTGGAAAAGGTGTCATACCATTTCAGTGATCCCGCGCGGTATGATATCATCGTCTTTTATCCGTATGGACGGGATGCGGCAAAGGGAGAAGAGGACGAAGAGGAAGAATACTACGTGAAACGGATTTACGGACTGCCGGGCGAAATGATACAGATCAAAGGAAATCAAATTTATGTCAACGATGAGGTCATTGACGACGAATACGCCAAAAACGGCGTGATGGATGACGCCGGGATCGCCTCGGATCCAATCGTACTTGGCGAAGATGAGTATTTCGTTCTCGGGGATAACAGGCAGGTCAGCAAGGACAGCCGGGAACCTGAAGTCGGGCCCGTAAAGAGGGAAAACATCGCAGGACATGTGATCCTGCGTATCTGGCCGTTAAACACATTTGGAATCCCCTAAAGGATTTTATTTTGCCGGGGAATATTTCAAAGATTAACTATATAGTTGCACCCTGAAAGGAGATTGATCATGTTACACCCATCTTACAATGATTTAATGAATGTCGTAAACAGCGATGTTGAACCAGGAGAACATCCGGTAGTGAACAGCAGGTATTCCATCGTGCTTGCCACGGCAAAGCGGGCAAGACAGCTTATCGACGGCTCGCAGCCTCTCGTGGACGGCAGCTTTCCCAAACCGCTCAGTGTGGCGATCGAGGAACTTTCTACTTCAGCCATAAAGATCGATTCGGAAGAGGACGAGGCGGAAGAAGAGGAAACTCTGGCGGCTGTGGAACATGAGGAACTGAGTTCGGGAGAAGATACAGAGAGTACGGCGCAAGAGGAAACGGAACCCGAAGAAGCCTGAAAATATAGGAAACAAACGGTCTGCGAATTGCCAGGCCGTTTTTACATGCAGGGAGAAGGTAAAAATATGTCTTTTAGTTTGTTATTTCCGGCGGAGTTTCCCGCCTATCGCAGCACGCCTCCGGTATTTTTCGAAGATCTGCAGCTCGAAGGGATTTTCCGGGCCATTGTCTCCAAATATATGGAATTTGACATCCGTAAATATTTTTATACGATTCCGGATTCACCGGAGACCGTGCGCTACCGCCAGGAAATTTACCGTGATCTGGAGCACAACGCGAAGATGCTGACCGGATTGAAACAATATACCAATCGGTTATTGGCCTGTGAGAAGTACTTCCGGCTCAGCCGGCAGGCCGAGGACCAGTTAAAAAAGGGAAGTTATCTGCTTCTGACCTGTCACAATTATCTGGAAGCATTGGAACTCCTGCAAAAGACGCTGCGCGGCGCCGAGCTTTCCTCCCGGGGATTTACGAAGTGCCGCGGCCTGTTGGAACAAAAATTCGACGACCCTGATTTTCAGAAATTTGATCATGCCGTGCGCGCCTCGTTTTCGCAGATGGAACAGCTGCAGCTGACGCTTTTGGTACGGGACCAGGAGATCAGCGTGCTGGAGGATGGCACAGAGGCCGATCGACGGAGCGTTCCGCAGGATGACACGGAGGCCGATCGACGGAGCGTTCCGCAGGATGACACAGAGTCCGATCGCCGGAGTGTTCCGCAGCAACTGAAGCAGCTGATCCGCGCGTTTGATGTCAGGACGGACGAAGCGTGGGAGCAGGCGCCGGACGACGTGACCAACCTGTTTCCCGCCCCGTTGGAGACATCGCCGCTGGAGGACAGGATCGTGGATATTTTAAAGAAAAGCCGTCCGTCCGTTTTTTCTATGCTGCGGGAATTCGCTTCGTTTTCCTTTTCGCCGGAAGGGGACAGCTTTGTACAATTAAAAAATGAACTTTGTTTTTATCTCAGTTTTTATGAGTTTGAACAGCAGCTTGCCGCGGCGGGGTATGAGCTTCATGTTCCTGAAACAAGAAAGGAAGGAAGTGTGGAGATCACCGGGGTGTACGATCTGGCGCTGGCCTGGAAAAACCGTTTTTCCGGCACATCCGTCGTGCCCAATGATATTTCCTATCGGAAGGGGAAGTCGTTTCTCGTCATTACCGGGCCGAACCAGGGCGGGAAGACAACGCTGGCAAGAGCGGTGGGACAATGTATTTACTTTATGTTAATGGGGTTAAAGGCTCCCTGCCAGTCGATGAAGGCACCGTTTTTTGAGCGCATCCTCACTCATTTTGAAGTGGAAGAGAGTGTGGAGACCGGCGCGGGAAAATTAAAAGAGGAGCTGCAGCGCTTAAAGCCGATGATGACGATGTACGCCGATCACAGTTTTGTCATACTGAACGAATTGTTTACGACGGCGACGACGTACGACGCGGAAATTATGGCAAAAAAAGTGATGGATCATTTTACCCGTCACGGATGTCTCGGTATTTATGTCACCCATATACAGGAACTCGCGGATGAGACGACGCAGGACGGGATCCAGAGCATGGTAGCCCAGGTGGACGAACATGACGCCTCAGTGCGGACATTTAAGATCAAACCGATGAAAGCGCAGGGGCTCGGCTATTCGGATCATATCGTTAAAAAATACGGACTGGATGCGGAACAGGTGGCGCAGCGGATCGCCGGGGCGATCGGAGGGGAGAACGGATGAATTCATTTTTATTGTATGAGGACAGGACAATTTCCACCGAAGCGGCATATCCTTCCTTTCAGGATATGTTCAAGGATCTGAACCTGAACATCGTGTTAAAGACAATGGCACAGGATGACGTGTTTTTGATGGAGCAGATCCGAAGCGTCATGATGGTGCCGGTCCACGCGCCGTCTGTGATCCAATACCGGTATGACATCATTCGCGATTTTTGCGCCCGGCGGGAACTTTTGGATGCTATGTACCGGATCGGATGCCAGGGGTGCGGACTGGCCGAACAGTATAAAAAAGAGCGGGAGCAGAACCGGAGCCGGTCGTCGGCCGGGGCAGGAGCTGTTATTGCCGCCTTTCGCTTTATCGAGCAGTCACTTTCCCTTTTGCAGGAATTAAGGGATCATATAAAAAGCAGTATGGACGCTCCCGATGACGTTTCCGGCGATGAGGGGAAAACGGTTTCGCAAGGGATCAACGGATTTTTCCGGCGTCTTTCGAACTACCCGCTGGAGGATCTTGAGGCATTCCATAAACAGCTCCTGTTTTATACGACAGGCGGCGAGGGGATTTTTTCCATCCGTATCAGCGGCGGGCTGAAACTGACGCGGAGCCGTCTCGAAAGCTGTCGCAGTTATAAAGCGGCGAGCCTGTCCAATACGTCCAGAAAACTGCTGCGGTTTTATTACAAGGTCATAAAAAAGGATTCCATCCTCGTAGAAGATGAGCCATTACAGCGCGACCTGCATACCTTTTTGGACCGCCATATCGCTGAACTGATGAAGATTTATGAGCCGTTCATTGATGATCTGCTCGCTTTCTGGCTGGAATACGGGCGGGAGATCAGTTTTTACAAAGGGGTAAATACGCTGCAGACGCGCATGAACGAACTATCCCTCCCGTTCTGTTATGGTGAATGCCGGGAAGATGAGGGCCGGAAAGAGATCGAGGATCTGTATGAGTTGTCACTGGCGCTTTACGTGCAGGTCCGGCCCGTGCCCAATTCCCTGAATAGCAGAGCGGTCCTGACTGTGATCACCGGCGCGAATCAAGGAGGGAAATCCACGTTTCTGCGCAGTTTCGGGATTGCGCAGGTACTTATGCAGTGCGGTATGCCGGTGCCGGCTGCCGCGTTCCGTTCCGGGCTGTATTCGCGGATCCACACGCATTTTACGAGAAAAGAGGACGCGATGCTTTCGAGAGGAAGGCTGGAAGAGGAACTGAAACGTATGAGCGGCATTATTTCCCGCATCTCGGGAGACAGCCTTCTCTTGCTGAACGAGTCTTTTGCCAGCACGACAGAGAAAGAGGGATCACAGATCGCTTATGATATTATCATGCCGCTGTATGAGAATAAGATTGAAGTCATGATGGTCACACATCTTCATGAATTTGCCAAAAGAGTTTACGGGGAACAGCTGCCAGACGCTGAATTCCTCGTGGCGGAGCGGAAGGAAAACGGAGACCGCACGTTCCGTATGCTGCGCGGAAAACCGCATTATTCCAGTTACGGCACGGATCTGTACCAGTATATGATCGGAAAAATTGATTCAAATTAAAAAAACAGTTGACAAACGCCTGTTCGCGTAGTATGATATAGGAAACAAACGTTTGAACCACTTGTTCGTATTATGTGTTCGTATCATTTGTTCGATAGATCTGAATTGCAGAGGAGGCGGCTGTTATGAAAAAAATCAGTTTCCGGGTACATGTACCCTCAGAATTTCCCCATCCGAAGATCGGGTATGGCATATTGTCTGTCATCATTTTCGCCTGCGCGATCTTCTTTCTCACGGGTATCCGCGCCGAAGGGGCGGAGGAAAGGGCGGCAGATGAGGTGATCGGATATGAATCTGTCCTGGTCCGCTGTGGAGACTCCCTGTGGTCGATCGCGGAGGCGAATATGATGGATCCGACAAACGCGCAGATCCAGGCATACGTGGAAGAGATCGTTTCCCTTAACGATATTACATCTTCCAGGATCCACGCGGGGAAATATATCCTGTTGCCCAAACACCGCTGACGAGCCCGGTCGTTTTGCTCCGTCGGAAATGTGATCTCGTGTCTCGCAAAGCTCTTACATCCCGCAAAATAGATGGGGAGTTTTGAAAAGGCGACATATCTATGTCAAAATTTGTTGAAAGATTTCAGCTCATACATCCTACAAAATTGATGGGGAAATTGTGGGAAGACGACATATTTATGTCAAAATTTGTTGATAAGATTTTAAATGTCAGATTGACAAATGTCAGATTGACATTAGTAACGAGATAACATTTTTAGATAAGGGGCGAGTGTTTTATGAGTACATCAGGAAACAGTATTGGAAAACGTTTGATGATCGGTGTTTTGTTGTTGATTGGATTGGTTCTGTTTATGCCGGCGGATTCCCGCGCGGCTTCCATGAAGATCAGGATGAACGGCAAAACGACCAATTATAAAAGGACGCAGTCTACCGTAAAGTATGGTACGAAAAAAGTATTAAACAAAAAATATAAAGGTCTTACCATCAAGGGAACTAGAATGGTGCCCTATGATGACGTATTTAAAAAAGGACTGAAGGTAAAGGTGAAGAAGTCCTCTTCGAAAAAGTTCACGATGACGAAAAACGGTATGAAAGTGACGATGACACTTGGGAGTAAAACCGCTTACGTGAACGGAAAAAAACGTAAGCTTTCAACTGCTCCGGTTAAAGTGAAATACGTAAAGAAGAAAAAGACAAAAATTCTCGTACCCACCAAATTCCTCTGTGATCAGTTTGGGTTCAACTATAAAGCTTCAAGTTCGACGATCACCATCACGGACGGACTTCTGCTGGAGTATAATAATACGATAAAGAAGTCTCCGGTCATAGGTAAACTTTCATATAATGGCAAAGAAAACAGCCTCTCTTCCATGCCAGTCATTAAACTGGGAAGTACAGTATATCTACCGGCAGAAGAGACATTTCAGAAGATTGTCGGCATTGAGTACGCGTACGATGCGGGATCGGAGACGCTGACTCTGAAAAATGAGGCAACACAGGCTACGTTGATACTTAAGTTAAACGAGGGAACATGTCAGGTGAACGGCGTTCAGAAGACACTCTCTACGCCGATGTATATGATCAAGAGAAAGGATAATAACAAAAAGGTATTGTGCGTGCCGGCAAAAACGGTATGTAAATATCTGGGTTATTCTTATCAATGGGATAAGACAAAATCATTAGTCAGCATTCACGATCTCATCTATTTTGACTGGAAAGCTGAGAATGCCCCGGCTCCGGACGGCGTTACAAACTATATAACACAGGCGAAAGCCGTTTATAATCAGGATATGAACTGCATTTCCTTTACGTTTCAGGGGTCCGATGCGGCGATCATGAGCCAGGCCGCTGCTGTTCGGGACGAACGGGTCGTTACGGTTACGATCCCGGCAGCTTCCAAATACTGTCTGGACAAGTTCTCTTTTTCCAAATTTGTCAATACACTGGAGAAATTTGAAGTGATCGAGGATGGTTCCGGCAATATCGTGTTCCAGATCACCGGATTCAGTCCGACTGATTTTGCTTTTTCGGTGCAGGACAGTACACTGACGGTCAATATCATGAGCCAATTTACCGGTAAGGATGCTCTGAAGATCATGAAACCGGAGGGACTGACGATTACGGATGTCACAAATGAGGATCTGTATCAGAGTAATAAATTTAAACTGTATCTCCGCGGCAATCACATCGAGTTCCTCAATGCGAATCCGATCGTTGTTAGCAGCGATGTGATTAGTGATGTTTCCTATGGACTCGGTGCGGATGGAAATACCGTTATCACCATTACGACCACGAAACTCCAGGGATATAAGATTTATAACAAACCGGATTCGTTCGTTGTGACTGTCGGTAACCCACGTGATATTTACAAAAATATTGTTGTGCTGGATGCCGGACACGGCGGCTATGACAACGGCGCTTCGCATAAAGGCACGAAGGAAAAAGATCTCAACTTTAAGATCATCTATACGCTGATGAAAGATTATTTTTCTTCCAATGCCCCGGATACGAAAGTATACTGGACACGTACGTCAGATGTATTTATCACGCTTGCCAACCGTGCCGCCTTTGCCAGCAAAGTGGGAGCTGATCTGTTTATCAGCCTTCACATGAACTCGGCGAGTAATTCCAGCGCCAACGGGACCGAGGTATATTATTCACCCAGCAATAACGGCGCGCGTTTCTCCGGGATTACGAGTAAGAGTATGGCAACGATGTTTAAAGACAATCTTGTATCAAATTTAGGAATGAAAAGCCGCGGCGTGAAATCCGCAGGATTTTATGTGATAAAACGGAATACCGTGCCCGCAGTACTGATCGAACTTGGATTTTTGTCGGGCAGTTCCGACTATGGCAAATTGACGAATCCGTCGTTTCAGGCGAATTCAGCTCAAGTGATCTTCGATACGATCAACGAGATCTTTAACACATATCCGACGGGACGGTAGGCGTCCGGTAGATGATAGATGTGAGTTGACAGGAGATTCGGGCAGGAAAGGTGTGAATGTCACAATGGGTGCAGTAGACAAATTTTTACGGGTAGTATATAGAAGAAGATGGGCTCTGACAGTAGCTATCCTGTTTATCAGCTTTCTTGCCATGAATGTCCTGACGCCTTATATTGCCGATGATTACGGGAATCTTCCAAAGTATATGGAGGAAAGGACAACATCTTTCGCGGAAATCATTGATTCCGCGCGGCAATCCTACCAAAACTGGGGAGGGCGGTTTGTTGCCTCGCTGTTTACGGCGCTATTTGTCGGTATTCCCGCTTATATTTTTGATTTTCTGAACACGTTGGCATACTTTTTGGCAACCGCGCTGATCTATCTGATCTGTAAAGGAAACCATCCTCACAATCTCGTGCTATATGCAGGGATACACATTATGCTGTGGATCTGTGTCCCTGATTACGGTCAGGTCATGTTCTGGCTTTGTGGTTCCGCTAATTATTTGTGGACGACCCTTCCCATTTTGGGGATGATCTACTTGTTTCGGCGCTATAGTTATTGTTATGAGAAGACGTTAAATAAACCGATTTTTGGTATTTTTACGTTTCTGCTCGGTCTCATCGCCGGTTGCGGCATGGAAAACAGCAGTGCAGGAATGATCGTTGCTTTGACGCTGTATCTATTTTATTTCCGGTTTTATTTAAAGATCAGAATCCGGCTTCCTATTATCTGCGGGTATATCGGGAGTTTGATCGGTTTCTCTTTTCTTGTCTTTGCTCCGGGAAATCGGGAACGGTTAAACGCGAGTGAAGATCTGCCGCTGCTTTTTAAATTTTTTGTTATCAATTATTACTGGATCACGTTTGCCGGTATTTTAAGCATCCTTTTTGTTGTTTTGTTTTTTGCAAGTAAACACAGGGAGCACAGTTATAATAAATTGATTTTGCAGGCAGGTATTTTTGTTATGTCAGCTGTTTTTTCCGCTTATTGTATGCTGGCGGCCCCGACGTCGCCGGAACGCACTTGGTTTATTACATGCGTGTATATGGTTTGCGCGAATGGTATCTTGTTTTCCCGTATCAATACGGAGATGAGCGGGCACGTAAGAAAGGGAGTTGTGCTGTTTACCGCTGGATTATTTGTCATGATGTTTGTATCTATGATGGATACGATGATCTACAGCTATGAGATCACCGTTCAGACAAGAGAGAGGGAGCGCTACATCTTAGAACAGAAATCGCAGGGACATATGGATATCATTACGCCTGTGATCACTCATAAATATCCGCTGCGCTCACATCATGATGCGCTGACCGGGCTCTCCGATATTCAAACAGATCCCTCTTACTGGATCAATCAGGTGCTCGCCGACTACTATGGCGTGCATTCCATAACCGGCAGTTCCGGGTGAAAATTTTCGAACAGTAAAGAATAGATCAACAATTATGTAGTATACATCATGGTCTGTAGACATCCATTGTAGTAGAATAAATGTATCAACAGTTATGTGTAAAACAAAAGGAGGTTTACAGGAACATGAATAAAAAAATAAGAAGATGGATGGCGTGGGTGCTGACAGCAGCTTTCGCGATAGGAGTTTTGCCGGCAGACCGGGGATCTGCCATGACGATGGCGCCCGATTTTTCCGCTGTACCGTGCATTTCCGAGCGGACGGCGCAGGAAACGGGAGGATATCTTTTGTGCTATACGAGAGAAAAAGATGATAGCATGAAAAGAAACAGTAAACTTCACGGTATGTACCAGTCGGCGACGACTGACAGCATGCATCTGGCTTTCAGCGCGGATGGAACACATTTTGAAGCGCTGAATGATAACAGCGGTGTTTTATTTGCCAAAAATGAAGGCAGTAAGACGAAAGTTTTGAAACAGCCTTATCTGTTCCGCATGAAAGAGGGCGGATTCGGAGTGTTAGCTGTCCGGGCAGATGAAGGGGAGGAAAAGGGCGATAACATAGGGGAGGTTATGTTCTTTACTTCAAACGATCTCGTTTCCTACAAAGAAGTAAAGAGGTTAACGTTAAGTGATGAGGATTATGTCAGGGATCCGGCCTGTGTTTATGAGGACGCGTCCGACAGCTATCTTATAACGTGGACGAGCGAGGATACGGGAATCAGTTACGCGAACCGGACAACGGATTTTGAGTCGGTTACGGCAAGAGAAGAAGCGGAATCGTTAAAGATGGGACCGATTGATTCCGGCATCCAATATGCCGTGGAGAGTAATGTGATCGCGCTGACGGAAGCTGAGGCGAAATGGATACAGAATAAACTGGGACGTGTCACAAATACGACGGTTGACAATGCGTTCGTAGAGACAGAACCGGGTAAAGCGGTTGATTTATCTAAGGTGAAAGTGAACGCCAATTATTCGGATGGTTCCCAGGCTGAGAAGAGTGTGACATGGAATGCCGGTGATCTGGAAAAAGTAGATTTTGCCCATGAGGGAACTTACGAGGTGTCCGGTACGGTCCGTCAGCTCTCAGACCGTATTTCCGACGCCGGAAACTACCCGTTCATAGCCGGGCGGGCAGACCCCAACGTCGTTTTCTATCAGGGAAAATATTATTTTATCGCGACGAACGAATCGGGTAATACAGGTCTTTATATCAGGGAATCCGATACGGTTACCGGATTGAATGAGTCAAAAGAACATCTCGTGTATGATGAGGCGAAAGCAGCGGAGGCGGGTATCGTTTCCAAAAGTAATCACTGGGCGCCTGAACTTCATGTGATCCAGGGGCAGCTGTATATGTTTTTTGCCACCAATATTGGCACGGGATTTGATGTGCAGGCGATGATCATGAAGTTAAAGGAAGGCGGAAACCCTACCCTTTATGATGACTGGGAGATGCCTCAGCGCTATCTTGATAAAGATGGGAAAAATCTGAGTACCTATTACGGCGGGATCACGCTTGATATGACACATTTTTCTTATAACGACAGGCACTATGTCGTTTGGTCTCAGAGAAACTTCAGTAAAAACGGGGGAACCGCAGATCTCTGGATCGGGGAAACGACAGCGGAAGATCCCGGAAAACTGATCAGTGAACAGGTAAAGATCGTATCGTGTGAATACAGCTGGGAGCGAAACAATAAAACACCAGTTACAGAGGGGCCATTTGTTATCATACGGGACGGCGTGCTCTATCTCACCTATTCGGGCGGAGCGACCGATGAATCGTACTGTGTCGGCATGACGCAGATCGAATTGTCAGAGAATGTGGATTTCCTTCAGGCGGATTCCTGGAAAAAATCAAATTATCCGATTTTGACCGGCCTGTCTTCCCGTGGTGAGAATAAATATCATGGACCTGGCCATAATTCTTACGTGACCGATGAAGACGGCAGCCTGATCAATGTATTTCACGGAAGGCCGGGTAACGGAAATGCGTTTCAGAGAGATGCCTTCTTACGGATCGTCCATTTCGGTGCAGACGGAGCGCCGATTCTGAATATGGAAGAAGAATACGAGATCCTTCCGCAAAACAGACAGGTTACATTAACCGTAACGGTAAAGGAGAAAAAGGAAGAGCCGGCACAAACACCTTCGTCCGGTACGACGCCATCGCCTTCCACCAGTCCTGTACCGGCTGTTCCGGCACAGGATACGCCTGCTCCGAAAACAGAAAACGACATTAAAAAGGGAACGGTATTCCAGTCCGGGAAACTTCAGTATAAGATCACCTCAAGTAATACGGTGGAAGTAAAAAAGGCAGTGAGCAAACAAAACACGGGCATAACTGTGCCGGCAACAGTTTCCTGCCGCGGGAAGAACTATAAAGTGACCGGGATCGCTGCCAAAGCTTTTCGAAACAATAAAAAATTAAAACAGGTGACGATCGGGAAATGGGTGACGGCGATCGGGGCAAAGGCTTTTCAAAACTGCAGTAAGCTGAAAACGATCCGGATACAGGCCGTAAATTTGAAGAAGGCGGGAGCCGGTGTTTGGACTGGCATTCATAAAAAGGCAGCGGTAAAAGTGCCTGCGAAACAATTTGACCGCTATAAAAAACTGTTTAAGAAAATGGGACTTCCCAAGACGGCCAAACTGGTAAAGAAGTAAATCGCAATTGCCAAATAACGAAATAGCAAATCGAGTAGCAAATCGAGTGACATTTGCACAAAAAAGCAAATCGCAAAAAAAAGATTGACAATCGTTTTGCCCCGTGATATATTATAGAAGTATGCCGCACAACGAGGTTATAGTTCTGCCCTTTTGCGTCTGTCAGAAAGGCGGGCACCATAGTTGGCGAGTAAATGAATTAGGAGGTGCTATATGTACGCGATTATAGCAACCGGTGGTAAACAGTATAAGGTAGAAGAGGGCGACGTGATCAAGGTAGAAAAGCTTGGTGTGGAAGCTGGAGAGACGGTTACGTTTGATCAGGTTCTCGTAGTAAGCGACGGCGAGACAAAGGTTGGAACTCCGACCGTAGCAGGTGCATCTGTGACGGCTACTGTCGTAGCAGAGGGAAAAGCGAAAAAAGTTATTGTTTACAGGTATAAAAGAAAAACCGGCTACCATAAGAAAAATGGGCACAGGCAGCCATTTACCCAGGTTAAGATCGATAAGATCAGTTGTTAACCATTATCGTAACAAAGAGGGTGTGTCTTATGATACAGATCAATGCGAAGAAATCAGAAAGCGGTGACGTTATCGGGTTTTATGTGTCCGGTCATGCTGGGTTTTCTCCGAGAGGGACAGACATTGTCTGCGCGGGCATTTCGGTACTGGTACTTAATTGTATCAACTCGATTGAGCAGTTTTCTGAAACACGGTTTCATCTGATCCAGAATGAAAAGGATGGGATCATTGATTTTTCCTGCAGGGAGCCGTTAGATGAGAAGGCGAAACTGCTTTTGCGTTCCATGTTTTTAGGCGTGCAGGGGATTCAGGACACATATGGCAGTAAATATGTTACGTTACATTAATTGATTGTTTAGGAGGAAAATGACATGTTAAAAATGAACCTTCAGTTTTTTGCCCATAAAAAGGGAATGGGATCTTCCAAAAACGGACGTGATTCCGAATCCAAAAGATTGGGCGCGAAAAGAGCAGATGGACAGTTCGTATTAGCCGGCAACATTCTTTACAGACAGCGTGGAACGAAAATACATCCGGGCAATAATGTCGGAAGAGGTGGCGATGATACACTATACGCTCTGGTAGATGGCGTTCTGAAGTTCGAGAGAAAAGGCAGGAACAAAAAACAGGCTAGTGTGTATCCGGTCGATGCCGAATAAGGTAAGGTGATATGAGGGCTGTCAAAGTATTTTGACAGCCCTTTGAGTATGGACGAAGCCGCCGCGATGCGGCAGAATGTGAGGAGACATGTTTGCAGATCAGGCTAAAATTTATATTCGCTCGGGAAAAGGCGGCGACGGGCATGTGAGCTTCCGCCGCGAGCTTTATGTTCCGGCGGGCGGGCCGGACGGCGGCGACGGCGGCCGCGGCGGCGACTTGATCTTTGAAGTCGATCCGGGGCTCAATACATTAAATGAATTCCGGCATGTTCGAAAATTTTGCGCCGGAGACGGAGAACCCGGCGGGAAGAGGAGATGCCACGGCAAGGACGGCAGCGACCTGGTCGTAAAAGTACCGGCGGGCACGATCGTCCGGGAAGCAAATTCAGGACAGGTCATCACGGATATGTCCTATGAAAACAAGCGCGAAGTCATATTAAAAGGCGGACGGGGCGGGAAGGGCAATCAGCATTACGCTACGCCTACGATGCAGGTGCCGAAATATGCCCAGCCGGGCAAGCCGGCGATGGAACTTGAAGTTATACTTGAACTGAAAACGATTGCGGATGTGGGACTGGTCGGATTTCCGAACGTCGGGAAGTCCACCTTTTTGTCGCGTGTCACAAACGCGCAGCCAAAGATCGCCAACTACCATTTTACGACGTTGAACCCAAATCTCGGCGTGGTTGATCTGGACGGGACGGATGGCTTTGTCATCGCGGATATTCCGGGATTGATCGAAGGCGCTTCGCAGGGGATCGGGCTTGGGCATCAGTTTTTAAAACATATCGAACGAACAAGGGTCATGATCCATATGGTTGACGCCGCATCGACTGAGGGGCGGGACCCCATTCAGGATATCCGCGTCATAAATGAAGAATTACGGGCGTACAGCGAGGAAGTTGCGTCCCGTCCGCAGGTGATCGCGGCAAATAAGACCGACTGTTTTTATGGAGATGAGGAAGAAACGGTTGTGACATTACTGCGGGAGGAGTTTGAGCCGCAGGGGATCCAGGTGTTCCCGATTTCCGCAGTCACAGGAAAAGGCGTAAAAAAACTTTTATATCATGTCAAAGGAATGCTCGATGAGCAGCAGGAAGATAAGATCATGTTCGAAAAAGAGTACATGATCCAGGAACCTGACTTCCAGAACGAACCTTATTCCGTGTGGAAAGAAGAGGACGGCGTCTTTAAGATCGAGGGTCCCAGAGTGGAACGTATGCTTGGATATACGAATCTTGATTCCGAAAAGGGATTTGAATTTTTCCAGAATTTTATGAAAAACAACGGGATTCTGGAAGAACTGGAACAACTGGGGATTGAAGACGGCGATACGGTACAGATCTATGGATGGAGTTTTGAATATTTTCGTTAAATACCAGAATTAGGAGGAAAGAAATGACAAGCAAACAGAGGGCCTATTTAAGAGGACTTGCCATGAAGCTGGAACCGGTGCTGCAGATTGGAAAAGCGTCTGTTACGCCGGAACTGACAAAAGCAGTAGATGAGGCGCTGGAAGCCAGGGAATTGATCAAGCTCCATGTACTGAAAAATTGCTTTGACGATCCGAGAGGACTGGCGGAAACGATTGCGGAGCGGACACGTTCCCAGGTCGTCCAGGTCATCGGAAAAAAGATCGTTCTTTACAGGGAACCGAAGGATAAAAAGGAAAAAAAGATCGTCCTTCCCGATTCTCCTAAGAAAAAGTAGGATCTTACAAATTTTTTTCGCGGATTTTAGAAAGAAAAAAGGAAGAAAAGAGGGAAATCATGGCTCGAATCGGTATTATGGGGGGAACGTTTAATCCGGTACACAATGTCCATCTGATCATGGCAGAAGAAGCCAGACGGCAGTTTCAGCTGAAAAAGGTATTGTTCATGCCGTCTAAAAATCCACCTCATAAAAAAAAGAAGGATATTGCATCTGACAAACACCGGAAACGCATGATACAGCATGCCATACAGGACAACCCCGCTTTTCTTTTTTCAGATCTGGAGCTTGTCCGGGAGGGAACGACATATACGAAAGATACGATCGCCGCGCTGAAACAGTTATATCCGGATGACAAATTTTATTTTATTCTCGGCGGCGATTCGCTGGCAGCGATGGAACAGTGGAATGAGCCGGCTTATATATTTAAGCACTGCCGGATTTTAGCGGCAAATCGCGACGAAACCGATAATGGGCGGATCCGCGAACTGATCCATCACTACGAGAAAAAGTACGGCGCAAAAATTTCCGAGATCCAGATGCCGCCAATATCCATCTCATCTGAAATGATCCGCGAAAAACTGGCCGATCACTGTTCTATTTCGGATTACGTACCTGCGTGTGTCGAGCGTTATATCCGTTCGAACCAGTTATACGGTTTTTCATCTCCTGTGTTCGAGCACAGTCCTTCCGCGCATGAACTGATCGGTTATCTGGCGGCCAGTCTGAAACCAAAACGTTTCCTACACACGCTCAGTGTAGCGGCGACGGCCGCAAATATCGCAGCCGTTCACAATGCCGACCCGAAAAGGGCCTATATGGCTGGACTTTTGCATGACTGCGCGAAATATTTTACCGGGAAGGAATGGGTTGAAATATGTGAACAGGAAAAGATCCCCCTCTCTGATGTGGAGCGGGATAATACGGTGCTCATCCACGGGAAATTAGGCGCGCATTTTGCCAGAACCCGGTATGGCATGGAAGACGAAGAGATCCTGGACGCCATACGATATCATACGACCGGGCGGCCGGGTATGGGACTTTTTGAGAAGATCATTTACGTGGCGGACTATATGGAGCCGGGCAGGGAGATGGATTGCCGGCCTCATTCCCTGACCGAAATCCGGAAAATGTGCTATCTGGATATTGACAGGGCGCTGAGGATGGTTTTGGCGTGCTGTGTGTCCTATCTGCAGCAGACGAAGGCGCCCATAGATCCGCTGACACTGGAAACATATCAGTATTATAGAGAGGAGAATGAACATGCTGGATGCAAAGGAAATGGCGAAAGTCGCATATGACGCCCTGGATGAAAAACTGGGAAAGGATATCCGGATCATTAAGATTGATGAAATTTCTGTCATCGCTGATTATCTCATCATCGCGAACGGAAACAGCAATACCCAGATCCTGGCGTTATCGGATAATGTGGAAATGAAAATGCAGCAAAACGGCATTTCGCTCAAGCAGAAGGAAGGCAATCGGAACTCCACCTGGATCCTCATGGATTACGGCGATGTCATCGTCCATATTTTTTCACCGGAAGACCGGTTGTTTTATGACCTGGAACGAATCTGGCGGGACGGCGTGAGCGTCGAACCGGACTCGCTGGAAGGCGCCAGATAAATACAGGGAAACGAGGCGGAGCAAATGAACAAGGCAGAACAAACGAACCAGCCTGACAAAATGTGAATAAAAACAGCAATCTCCCGGCACATAGATAATTCTGTCGGGAGATCGCTGTTTCACATGTTTCGATGTGAGAACTGCTTACCCGTGAGAGCTACTTACTTCATCAACCGGAACAATCCGATCACAACTCCGAGGATAACGACGTGATCCACATAAATAGGCTCCATCGTATCGTTTTCCGGCTGGAGTCGGAAACGTGAACCTTCCTTGTAATAAGTTTTCACCGTGGCGGAGTCATCGACAAGAGCGACGACGATATCACCGTTTCTGGCAGTCGGTGTCTGTTGTACGATAACCTTGTCCCCTTCGTAAATGCCGATATTGATCATGCTATCGCCGCGTACGTTCAGAATGAACAGATCGCCGGCCGGCAGTTCATCTGCGAGAAGAGGAAAGTATCCGCTGATGTTTTGTTCCGCAAAAATCGGCTGGCCCGCCGCTACTGTTCCGATGATCGGAATGTTCCGCATCTCTTTTCGCGTGAGGTTAAAATTATCATCTATAATCTCGATCGCCCGCGGTTTCGTAGGATCCCTGCGGATATAACCATTCTTTTCCAGTGTTTCCAGATGCGAATGGACAGAAGATGTGGATTTTAAGTGTACCGCCTGGCAGATTTCACGGACGGCGGGCGGATAACCCTTTGACAGGATCTCTTCTTTTATATACTCTAAAATTTCACTTTGTTTGGCTGAAATGCGACCATTTCCCATAGGTTTTCCCTCCTGATTATGTGTTGATAATATTACTATAGCACATTTATGTTCTGATGTCAAACGTTTGTTCTGATTTTTTTGAATTTATGCCGTTCTGCCGCGTATAAAAAAGAAAAACAATGCAAATGCTTTGAATGGACAGAGCACAAAAAATGTAGAACGCGGGAAGAAAATTGATATTTATAGTAGACAAATGCGTGCGATAAAGTTATAATAGATAAGAAAGCGTTTTGGTGAATGCCACCTCGATACTTAATAAGGAGAGAGAAGCAAATGAGTGAAGGGAAACAAAAATTTGGTGAAAAATTAAAAAATGATAAAAAATTTCGATTTGAACTTATCGTGGGTATCTGGACAGGCCTGATCTCCATTTTTTTGATTTTTGCTGTTGTAAAGGTTAGCGGGGTATATCTTGCCGCCAGTAATGAAACGGTTGAAACCGACGACGAGGTCGATGATGATACCCCTGTTCTCGTATCCGAGCCCGCGTTTGAAGCAGAAGAGCCGGAAGAAACGGATGAGCCGTATCAATCAGCTATTATCAATCACAACGAAGAAGATTTTATGAATGAGGATGACGAAGAAGATGAGAATTTGAAAACAGCCGACACCGCCTATGCGACTACGGTTGTCAATCTTCGTAAAGAACCGAAGCTCACAGCGGCAGTGATCGGAAAACTCCAGCCGGGGGATAAGGTGTCGATCATTAAATTTGACAAGGAATGGACACACGTTACATTTAATGGAACAGAAGGTTATATAAGTACGATCTACCTGAGTACGAGAAAACCGGCGAACGAACCGGAAGCGCCTTCCGTGTCAACACCGAAACCGGCAGCTACCGTGAAACCAAAACCGACCGCCAAACCAAAGGCGACGAAAAAGCCAAATGCAACAAAGAAACCGAGAAAAACAGAAAAACCGGATAAAATAGAAAAACCGGACCCGACAAAAGAACCAGAACCTACAAAAGCACCAACTCCGACAAAAGCACCGGAACCGACGAAAGCACCGGAGCCCACAAAGGCTCCGGATCCGACAAAAGCGCCGGAATCCACGAAGGAACCGGAGCCGTCAGAGATTTCCGAATAAAAGGATACATATTTTATTGCTAATGGAGGAAATCAATGGGTGAACAATTGACACCAATGATGCAAAAATATCTGGAAACAAAAAAAGAATATCATGACTGCATCTTATTTTACCGGCTGGGCGATTTTTATGAAATGTTTTTCGAGGATGCCAAATGCGTCTCCAAAGAACTAGAACTTACGCTCACCGGAAAGAGCTGCGGATTAAAAGAAAGGGCACCCATGTGTGGTGTCCCCTTTCATTCTGCGGAAGGTTATATCACGCGGCTCGTATCCAAAGGGTACAAAGTGGCGATCTGCGAGCAGGTCGAAGATCCGAAAGAAGCCAAGGGGCTTGTGAAGCGGGAAGTGATCCGCGTCGTCACGCCTGGTACGAACTGCAGCCCGTCGTCGCTCGATGAGGGCCGGAATAATTACCTGATGGGCATTGTGTCCACGGACAATCTGTTCGGACTGTCGGTCGCGGACGTCACGACCGGGGAATTTTTGCTGACTGAAGTCGATTCACTGGGAAAATTATTGGACGAGATCAATAAATTCAGCCCTTCGGAAATCATATGCAACGATTCTTTTTACATAAACGGTCTGGAGATCGAGGAACTGACCGGCCGGCTCGGCATTTCCATCTCCTCGCTGGCGCCTCATTATTTTGATGAGGAACTTTGCAAAAAGACACTCTGCCGCCATTTTTCCGTGGCGACACTTGACGGGATGGGACTGGGAGATTACTCCGCCGGCGTCACGGCGGCCGGCGCTGTGATGGAATATCTGCTGGAAACACAGAAAAATTCGCTGGCCCACATTTTGTCACTTGTACCGTACCAGACAGGGAAATACATGCTGCTGGACCGGAATACGAGAAGAAATCTGGAACTGGTCGAAACGCTGCGTGAAAAGCAGAAGAGGGGGTCGCTCCTCTGGGTGCTCGATAAGACAAAGACGGCGATGGGGGCAAGGAAGCTGCGAAATAGTCTGGAGCAGCCGCTCATTGACCGGGAAGAGATCGTCAAGCGGCACGATGCGATCGAGGAACTAAATGAGAATATGATCACGAGAGAGGAACTGCGCGAGTACTTAAACCCCATCTATGATCTGGAGCGCCTGCTCAGTAAGATCAGTTACAAATCAGCGAACCCCAGAGATCTGGTGGCGTTATGCGGTTCCCTGAAAATGCTGCCGCCCATTTTGTTTTTATGCGGAAATTTCAAGAGCCGTTTTTTTCAGGAACTGTCAGAGGAAATGGATCCGCTGGAAGATATATGTACCCTCATCGAGAGCGCCGTTCAGGACGAGCCGTCCCTGACGCTCCACGACGGCGGGATCATCCGGGAGGGGTATAACGAACAGGTCGATCAGCTGCGCGCCGCCAAATCTGACGGCAAAACGTGGCTCGCCTCCCTGGAGAGCGAAGAGCGGGAAAAGACCGGTATCAAAAACTTAAAAGTCAAGTACAACCGGGTATTCGGATATTATTTGGAGGTAACAAATTCATATAAAGATCTCGTGCCGGACAACTGGACGCGGAAGCAGACATTAACGAACGCGGAGCGCTATACGACCGCGCGCTTAAAAGAACTGGAAGATACCGTACTCGGCGCGGAGGAAAAGCTGTATCATCTGGAATACGAGCTGTTCTGTCATGTGAGGGATCATATTTTTACGCAGGTTGACCGCATCCAGAAGACGGCGCGGGCGATCGCTTCGCTGGATATGATCGCCTCCCTCGCCTACGTGGCCGAGAAGAACCAGTATGTGCGGCCGGCGCTGAACAGTGACGGACGGCTGAAGATCAAAGATGGACGGCATCCTGTGATCGAGCAGATGATCGACCATGAAATGTTTATTGCCAACGATACATACCTGGATGAGGATTCGCATCGTCTCGTGATCATTACCGGGCCGAACATGGCGGGAAAATCCACCTATATGCGGCAGACGGCGTTGATCGTTTTGATGGCGCAGCTCGGGAGTTTCGTTCCGGCGGCCTCGGCCGACATTTCGATCGTTGACCGCATCTTTACGCGCGTGGGGGCGTCCGATGACCTCGCCAGCGGCCAGAGTACGTTTATGGTAGAAATGACCGAGGTGGCAAATATCCTGCACAACGCCTCGAAAAAGAGCCTCATCATTTTGGATGAGATCGGCAGGGGGACGTCTACGTTTGACGGACTGAGCATCGCCTGGGCCGTCGTGGAACACATCGTAAACAAAAGAAATATTGGAGCGAAAACGCTATTTGCCACCCACTACCACGAACTGACCGAGCTGGAAGGGAAGCTGGAGGGCGTGCAGAATTGCTGCATCGCCGTAAAAGAGGACGGGGAGGACATTGTTTTTCTGCGCAAGATCGTCAAGGGCGGCGCCGATAAAAGTTACGGCATCCAGGTCGCGAAACTTGCCGGCGTGCCGGACAGCGTGCTGGAGCGGGCGCATGAGATTGCGGGAGATCTGGAGCAGGGCAGCATTAACCCTGTGTTACGGTCCGATGCGGGAAATGGTGATATGACGAACGCTGTTTCCGCACATGGCGTATCGGCGAATGGTGAGACAGCGAATGCTGGCATGGCAAACGCCGGTATGGCGAACGCCGATATGGCGTCGGCAAAAGAGGAGATGACGCAGCTATCTATTTTTGACGCCGTCCCATCACTCGGCTATGAGGACATCCTCTTTGAACTGCGCGACATCGACCTGTCCCGCGTCACGCCGATGGACGCGATGAACCTCGTATATAAATGGCAGAATAAATTGAAAGATAAGTGGTAAGGAAAATGATTCAGGTTTTAGATCAAAATACGATCAACCAAAAAATAAATGGCAGAACAAATTGAAAGATAAGTGGTAAAACATAATGATTCAAGTATTAGATCAAAATACGATCAACCAGATTGCGGCTGGGGAGGTCATTGAGCGGCCTGCCGCCGTCGTAAAGGAATTGGTGGAAAACGCCATTGACGCCGGGGCGAACGCAGTTACGGTGGAAATCAAGGAAGGCGGCATCCGTTTTATCCGCATCACAGATAATGGGTGCGGCATCCGGCGCGAGGAGATCCCGCTCGCGTTTGAGCGGCACGCGACCAGCAAAATAGCGGGCATTGAAGACTTGTTGCGCGTGAAAAGCCTCGGTTTCCGTGGCGAGGCGCTCTCTAGCATAGCCGCCGTTTCCCAGGTAGAACTCATAACAAAAGAGACCGGGGCCATCCTCGGTTCGCGCTATGAGATACACGGTGGGACAGAAGTGGCAAATGAGGAGATCGGCTGCCCCGACGGAACGACGTTTATTGTGCGCAATTTGTTTTTCAATACGCCGGCGCGCGGCAAATTTCTGAAAACAAAAACGACGGAGGGAAATTATGTCAACGACGTCGTCGTCCACTTCATCTTATCTCATCCTGAGATCCGCTTTAAGTTCATGTGGGACGGCAGGACAAAAATACAGACGTCAGGGAACGGGAATGTCAAAGATAATATTTACAACCAATTTGGCGCGGATATTACAAAAGCGCTCCTTCCCGTCAACATCGAGAAACATGGGATGACGGTAACAGGATTTATCGGGAAACCGGAACTGTCCCGCGGCACGCGGTCCTTTATGAATTATTACATCAATGGAAGATATATCAAGAGTCCGATCGTACAAAATGCGATTGAAAACGCTTACAGCGGATTTACGATGACGAACCGATTTCCGTTTACTACATTGTTTCTGGACATTGACAGTGCCCTTCTCGATGTCAATGTCCATCCGTCAAAGATGGAAGTCCGTTTTACGAATCAGGAAGAGGTCTATGACCTGTTCGAGACAGGACTGCACGAGGTGCTCAACCAATCAGTCCTGATACCTAAAGTAACACTTGCAAATGAAAGGGAACGGACGGCAGAGGCCAAAAAGGAGAAGAGAGCGCGAGAGTCGCAGCCGCAGGCAGATTCACCGGAACCATTTGAAACAAATCGCATCAATCAGGAACTTGTGAGACAGGAATTGGATAAGCAAGTGCAAACCACGCAAGTTCAAGATAAGCAGTCACAAGCCGGACAGACACCGGTGGATCAGAAACCACTCGTACAGCAGACAGAGCATCCCGGGCCGAAACAAGCACCATCCATGCCACCCGGTAACAGCCATCCGCGCCCGATCCATCAGTACGAACAGCAGACACTATATCAGGAAGATCTGCTGAAAGAGGATACCGCCATCTCCTTCCGGCTGATCGGGCAGGTGTTTGGCACGTACTGGCTCGTCGAGTGGAATAATGAATTATTGATCATTGACCAGCACGCTGCCCACGAAAAAGTACTTTACGAACAATTGATCCATGAACTGGACACGAACCATGTGTACAGCCAGAACCTGCTGACGCCGATCGTCTTGACGCTGACGCATCGGGAAAAAGAAGCGCTCCAGACGTACTGGGAGACATTTGCCAGCCTGGGATTTGAGATCGAGGATTTTGGCGGGGATGAATACGCGATCAAGGCTGTCCCGTCCCATTTCCTGCATCTGGCGTCCAAACAATTGTTTTACAGCATACTCGATGAACTGCTGGAAAACCCGATGGCCTCGAAATACGGCTCCATCACGGACCGCTGCGCGTCGATCGCCTGCAAGGCGGCGGTGAAGGGAAACCACACCCTTTCTTTTGCCGAGGCCGAAACACTTCTGAAGCAGATGTTACAGGCAAAAGAGCCGTATCATTGTCCGCACGGCCGGCCGACTACGATTTCCATGTCCAAACAGGAATTTGAAAAGAAATTTAAGAGGATCGTTTGAGTTATGAAAAAACCACTAATCATCCTGACCGGCCCGACGGCGGTCGGAAAAACAGCCATTTCGATCCGGCTGGCAAAAGCGGTCGGAGGCGAGATCATTTCCGCGGATTCGATGCAGATCTACAAATATATGGATGTGGGAACGGCAAAGATCACGCCGGATGAGATGGAGGGCATGCCGCACCATCTCATCGACGAGATCACGCCGGATACCCCGTTTCACGTATATGAATTTAAAAAAATGGCGCAGGCCGCGATGGAACAGATTTATGAGCGGGGTCACATACCCATCGTCACCGGGGGCACCGGTTTTTATATCCAGGCGCTTTTATACGATATTGATTTTTGCGATGAGCCGGCCGATCACGCCTATCGGCGCGAACTGACGGAACTTGCGGAAAAAAAAGGGGCGGCGTACCTTCATGACATGCTGCGCGGAGTCGATGAGCGCTCCGCGCATGACATCCATCCCCACAATATAAAACGGGTCATCCGCGCGCTTGAATATTTCCACGACAACGGCGCGCCGATTTCCGCGCACAACAGGGAACAGCGGGAAAAACGATCGCCGTATGATTTTTTGTACCTCGTCCTGACGATGGACCGGCAGAAGCTGTATGCCCGGATCAATGAGAGGGTCGATCAAATGGTGCTGGGCGGTTTATTTGAGGAAACAGAACGGCTCCTGTCAAAAGGGTATACGCAGGATTTGGTATCCATGCAGGCGATCGGCTATAAAGAACTGTTTCCTTTTTTTGCGGGGACGGTCACGAGAGAAGAGGCGATCGAGCAGCTCAAGAAGGACACGAGACATTTCGCGAAGCGGCAGCTCACCTGGTTCCGCCGGGAGCGGGATGTTACTTTTTTGAATAAAGATGAATTTGAAAACGACGATGCGGTCGTCTGTGAAATACTTTCTTTGGCAGAAAAGAAGCTGGAGTTAGGAAGGAAAGGGGAGCTATAAACGGAATGGAAACTATGAACGGAACGGAAGCTATGGACAAAACGGGAACTGCGATAGATAAGGAACAATTATACGCGATGTATGAAAGCTGCGGGATCAGCCGGGCGGTGCTCGATTACGCGGACGGCGTCTGCCGCCGGCTTGAGCCGCGGTTTCGGCAGATCGATGAGGTCGCGCAGTACAACCAGCTCAAAGTGCTGCGGGCGTTCCACAAAAACCGTGTCAGCGCCGGACACCTGAACGGAAGCACCGGCTATGGATACAATGACGACGGGCGGGACACGCTGGAAAAAGTGTACGCTGATCTGTTCGGGTGCGAGGACGCGCTCGTCCGCTCGCAGATCACCTGCGGTACACATGCGCTTACGATCGCGCTTTCCTCGATCCTCCGGCCGGGGGACGAACTGCTCTCCCCGGTGGGGAAACCGTATGATACGCTGGAGGGCATCATCGGCATAAACGGAAAGGAAGAACCCGGATGCCTGCGTGAATTTGGCATTACGTACGCACAGGCCGACTTAAAAGAGGACAGCAGTTTCGACTGGGAGCGCATCCGGCAGGCCGTCAACGAGCGCACAAAGCTCGTGACGATCCAGCGCTCGAAAGGATACGCCATGCGCAAAACGCTGTCGGTCAGACAGATCGGGGAACTGATCTCTTTCCTGAAAACATGCAAGCCGGACGTCATCTGTATGGTGGATAACTGCTACGGGGAATTTGTCGATCTGATCGAGCCGTCCGAAGTGGGCGCCGATCTGGTCGTCGGCTCCCTCATCAAAAACCCGGGCGGCGGCATCGCGCCGATGGGCGGCTATCTCGCGGGGAAGAAAGAACTCGTGGAACTTGCCGCCAGCCGCCTGACAGCACCGGGACTGGCAAAAGAGGTTGGCGCCTCGCTCGGCATCAATCCGTCCTTTTACCAGGGGTTATACTTCGCGCCGACCGTCGTGGCGAGCGCGCTCAAATGCGCGGTGTTTGCCGCCAATCTCTACGAAGGGCTCGGGTTTGAGACGAGTCCCGCGGGCGACGAAGAGCGGAATGACATTATCCAGGCCGTGGCGCTCGGTTCCCCGGAAAAGGTCATCGCGTTCTGCCGCGGCATCCAGGCAGGTTCCCCGGTGGACAGCTACGTGGCGCCGGAGCCGTACGCGATGCCTGGCTATCACAGCGACGTTATTATGGCGGCGGGCAATTTCATCCAGGGTTCGTCGATCGAACTGAGCGCCGACGCGCCGATCGAACCGCCTTACAGCGTGTACTTTCAGGGAGGACTGACGTGGCAGCACGGGAAATACGGCATCTTAATGTCGCTGCAGCGGCTCGTCGATGAGGATTTAGTCGAATTGCGTTAGGAAAAGACGAAAACTATCTAAAAAAACTTTTGTTATTTCTATACTTTTATGAAAAAATATGGTAGAATAGTCATGTATGATTGGCGTTGGCAGGGTCAGGGAAACGTATGAGCCAGAATTTTACTGCGATCAAAGATCTTCCGACATCGGAACGACCTTATGAAAAAATCGAAAAATGCGGGGTTTCGTGTTTGTCCGACGCGGAGCTCGTAGCCGTTCTCATCAAAAATGGCACGAGGAACAAAAACAGCGTCGAACTCGCCAGGGAAATTTTAAATCTTCATCCGGTCCACAAAGGACTGATCGGTCTGCACTATCTTTCCGATAAAGAATTGAAGCATATCGATGGGATTGGGAGGGTAAAAGCCGCACAGCTTTTGTGCGCGGCGGAAATATCAAACCGTATGACGAAACAGCGTATACCGGAGCGCGAACCATTTCAGTCGCCGGAGACGGTGGCGGGATATTTTATGGAGGAAATGCGCACCAAAGAGACAGAGACGACCGTTGTTGCTTTTTTGGACAACCGGTGCCGGCTGATGCGGTATGACGTGCTGTTTGTCGGTTCGATCTCTTCCTGTGTCGCGAACCCGAGGGAAATTTTAAAAAAAGCACTACAATACGACGCCTCCTGCTTCATATTGATACATAATCACCCCAGCGGCGACTGTACGCCCAGCCAGGCGGATCTTGTCCTGACCGAGCGCGTCAGGGACGCCGGCGAACTGATCGGTATACAGCTGTTAGATCATATTATACTGGGTGATTGTCAGTATGTCAGCCTTCGAGAGAGAGGACACATTTAATAGAAAAAGATAGAGAGGATGAACAACATGCCGGGAAAAGCAATAGGAATCGATTTTGGTACAAGTTCGATCAAAATTTATAAAAACGGGGAAGGCGTTATTTTACATCAAAAAAGCGTCATTGCGATCTATAAAAAAAACCATGTATTTGCCGTCGGGGACGAGGCGTTCGAAATGTATGAAAAGGCGCCGGAAAATCTCGACGTGTCATATCCCATCAAGAACGGGGTCATTGCCGACATCGGCAACATGCAGTCGATGATCGACTATTTCTTTACCGAATTAAACGGAAAAAAACGGTTTAAGGGGGCGGAGTATTTTATCGCCGTGCCGACCGATATTACAGAAGTAGAAAAGAGGGCGTATTTCGACCTCATCGCCAATACAAACCTCAAATCCAAGAAGATCCACGTGGTAGAAAAACCGATCGCGGACGCGCTCGGCATGAACCTCGACATTACGAAATCGACAGGAACGCTCGTCGTCGATATCGGGGCCAATACGGCAGAAATATCCGTGCTGTCCCTGGGCGGCATCGTACTGAGCCGGCTCATTCCAGTAGGCGGAAACCGCTTTGATGAGGCGATCATCCAGAAGATCAAAAAAGATATGAATTTTGTGATCGGCGAGAAGAGCGCTGAACTGATCAAGAAAAACATCGCCTCCGCGTATGTGACCGAGGATTCACTCGACATATGCGGACGGAATCTGGTGACCGGGCTTCCGAGCGAGATCACCGTGACCGGCTCGATCATACACGACGCTTTGGCCGAGCTGTTCCAGAACATCGTTGACTCGATCAAGATCATTTTGGAGCGCACGCCGCCGGAAATTTCATCCGATATTTATAAATCCGGCCTCTATCTCACGGGCGGCTCCAGCCGGATCAAGGATCTCGGCCGTTTCATCTATGAGGAGCTCGGCTTAAAAGTAAATTTATGTGAAGAGCCGGAGAGTACGGTTGTTATGGGACTCGGCGCCGTTATTGAGGATCCGGATCTGGCGAAACTGGCGTTATAGATTGAATAGTGATTGGAATGGAGCCTGTTTGATATGAAAAATAAACGGAAAAGAGGACCCTCGTTTCACCCGAAATACATTTATATTTTCCTCAGTATCCTCTGCGCGCTGCTCGTCGTGCTGAGTTTTAAATTTTCAAAACAGTTCGCCGGCTTCAAATCGGCAGTGGGAGATGTGGTTTCTCCGATGCAGAGCGGGATCAACCGGGTCGGGAAATATCTTTCCGATAAGATGGAGCTGCTGGATTCGAAAGAAAGACTGTTACAGGAAAATAAGCAGCTGAAAGAAAAGATCGATGCCCTGAACTATGACAATAAGATCCTTGCCAATGAAAACAGCAATCTCGATAATTTCCGGGAACTGTACGAACTGGATCAGCAGTACCCGGACTATCCGAAGGTGGCTGCCACCGTCATCGGGCGGGACGGAAATAACTGGTTCCGGCTGTTTACGATCGACAAGGGAAAAGACGACGGCGTGGACGTGGATATGAACGTCATCGCCGGGGACGGCCTGGTAGGCATCGTTTCGGAAGTGGGAAGACACTACGCGAAAGTGCGCGGGATCATCGATGACAAGAGTAATGTCAGCGCCATGTTTGACAGCACCGGGGAGACATGTATGGTGAAGGGGAACATGCAGAGCATCTACAAAGGGTTCATTGACATTACGATGATCAGCAATTCCACGGAGGCAAAAGACGGAGATTCGGTCGTCACATCGCGCATCAGCGATAAATTCCTTCCCGGCCTGCTCGTCGGGTATGTTTCGAATATCAAGGACGAATCCGATGGATTGTCAAAATCGGCACAGCTGACACCGGTCGTATCTTTTGATAAACTCGAATCTGTCCTTGTCATTACGACGTTAAAAGATTCATCGGAAAATGAGGATATCAAGAAGTATGATTAAACGAAGACTATCAACGATTATTATTATCGTGCTTGCTTTTATATTATGGACAACGACGTTCCAGTCGCTCAAGCTGGCGGATGTGGCGCCTAACATCATGCTCATCCTGGTCGTGTGCTACGCCTATATGAGAGGAAGGACTTCCGGTCTTTTGATCGGTTTCTTTTGTGGACTCCTTTCCGATATGATGTACGGAACCGTAGTCGGACTTTACGCGTTCGGCCTGATGACGATCGGATTTCTGTGCGGGCACAGCCAGAAGGTATATTTTACCGATAATTACATACTTCCCTGTGTCCTTGTCGGCATCAGTGATTTTGCCTATAGTATTTACTATTATGTGACGGAGTTTCTCGTGCGGGGACGGCTTGATTTTAAGTTCTATTTCCTTACCGTGATCCTACCCGAGATGATCTATACGATGCTTTTGGCAGTTGTTGTATTCCGTCTCCTTAATATACTTGAGAATTACCTGATGAAGAAAAGAGAGGAGGATTGACTTTGATTTCTGCGATATGGGATTACCTGAAAACACTTGTAAAATCGCGAATTATTTCCCTGCTTATCGTGTATGTCATTTTGTTCAGCATACTGGTGGCGCGTCTGTTTTATCTGCAGATCGTACAGGGCGAGGCTTACGATGAAAAGGCGACGATAAGAAACGAAAAAGTGAAAACACAAAAAAGCTCCCGCGGAAAGATCTTCGACTGCAAAGGAAACCTTCTTGCCACCAATGAACAGAGCTACGCGATCACCATTGAGGATACCGGGGAACTCAAAACGAATAAAGAGCTCAATGAGGTGATCTTAAAGGCGATAGCCCTCATCGAAAAACACGGCGATAAAGTTTCGGTGGAATTTCCAATCGAAATCACGAAAAAAGGCAAATTTAAGTTTAACGTAGACAAAAACGCGCAATTGCGTTTTAAGCGCGAGATCTATTATTATAAAACTGTGGACGAATTGTCAGAAGAGCAGAAAAACATGAGCGCTGAGGATTGTTTCCGCTATATACGGACTTCGACACAAACAAACAAGATCCACTTCTTTGATCCGCTGACAGGCGAAGAGACAACGGACGAAGAGAGGGCAAAAAAAGAGCCGGATTACGATGACGCGACAGCGATCAAGATCATGGCCATCCGCTACGCGCTCATGATGAAAACGTATCAGAAATATGAACCGGTTACGATCAGTTCCGATGTGTCCCCGGAAACAGTCGCCGCCATCAAGGAAAATTCGGCGGAGCTGACAGGTGTCGAAGTGAGCGAGGATGCCAAACGGGTTTACTATGACAGCGAGTTCTTCTCGCACATCATCGGCTATACCGGACTGATCTCCTCGGAATCACTGGCTGCCAGAAAAGAAAAGGATGACAAGACCTATACGGCCGCCGACCAGATCGGTAAGACGGGGATCGAGAGTTCTTACGAAGAGCAGCTGCGCGGCAGGAAAGGCAGCGATACGCTTGTGATCGACAACAGTTCCCGCATCGTGGAGACGAAGGATCATGTGGATGCCGTGGCCGGAAGTGACATTTACCTGACGATTGATTCAGAACTGCAGAAAGCGGTGTACAAATTGACAGAGAAGGCGATCGCCGGCGTTTTGATCTCTAAGCTCAATAACAGCAAAAGCGCGGGATCGAAGGGGAAAAAGGCAGATGATATCCGCATTCCCATTTATGACGTATACTGCGCGATCATTGAAAACGGCCTCGTCGATATATCGAAATTTTCCGCTGCGGACGCTTCCTCGCTGGAGAAAAATATCCAGGAGAAATTTACTTCCGCGAAAAACACGACGCTGCGGACGCTGAAACAATATTTGAAATATAATTACGCCACGCCGGGGAAAGATCTGTCGGAGACGATGAATGAATATTTGGATCATATTTATTCGATGCTCCGTCAGGAAGAGATCATTTCGTCCGATAAGATGGACAAGTCCGACCAGGTTTATAACGACTACGCGGATGGCAAATTGAGCCTGAGTAAATTCCTCATCCATGCGATCTCCAACAACTGGATCGATCTGAACGCGCTCGATGTCGGGGACGATTATTACAGCACGGAAGAGATTTATCAAAAAATGTATGACTATATTTTTGAAGTGCTGTCGGATGATCTCTCGTTTGACAAAAAGATTTATCATACGCTGATCTATGAAGACACGATCAGCGGCCGTGAAGTCTGTCTGTTACTGTACGAGCAGGGGTATTTGAAAAAAAATAAGACGCAGGTTTCAAAACTGCGCGCGGGAAGCGTTTCCCCCTTCAGTTTTTTGAAGTCAAAGATCAAGTCGCTGGAAATCGCTCCCGGTGAGCTGGGATTGACACCGTGCGCGGCTTCGGTCGTTATTACCGACCCGAAGACCGGGAAGGTGAAAGTGCTCGTATCCTACCCGAGTTATGACAACAATAAATTTGCCAATTCGGTCGATACCGATTATTTTTCAAAAATCAATGTAAATTCCGCGTCCCCGCTTTTAAACCGGGCGACGCAGCAGAAGACCGCTCCCGGTTCCACTTATAAAATGGTCGTCGCCACCGCGGCGTTAGAAGAGGGCGCGATCGACCCCTATTCCACAGTGACCGACCATGTCGTATTTGATAAGTATCAGCCGAATCCGCCGAAATGCTGGAGTAAGTACAGCCACGGAACGATTAACGTGTCACAGGCGATCCAGCACTCCTGTAACTACTTTTTCTATGAGATGGGATATCGTCTGAGCGGAAAGACCGGCGGCGCGATCAACCATGAGCGGGGCTTAAAGAAACTGAAAAAATATGCCGATATTTATGGATTTACAAATACGTCCGGCATCGAACTGTCCGAAGCCGATCCGACCGTTTCCGACAGTGACGCCGTGAGATCCTCGATCGGACAGGGCACGAACAGTTACACGCCGGTGCAGATTGCCAGATATGTATCTACGATTGCGAACGGGGGAACCTGTTTTGACCTGACGCTGATCGACAGTATAAAAAATATTGCCAAAGACAAACAGAAAACAAATAAAGCAAAAATAAGGAACAAGCTGGACATCCAGAGCAGTACGCTGGATGCCATCCAAAAGGGAATGTATATGGTTGTCAATGAGAGTAGCAGCTTGAAATCGATCTTCCAGAGCGTTCCCGTGAAGGTGGCAGGAAAGACCGGTACGGCGCAGATCAGCGCAAACGAGCCAAACCACGCCCTATTTGTATCGTACGCGCCTTATGAGTCACCTGAGATCGCGGTAACCGTCGTTATACCGAACGCGTTTACTTCGAGCAACGCGGCATTGTTAGCCAGCAATATTTATAAGTACTATTTTGATGAGTCGTCGAGAAAGAAACTTTTGAAAAATACGGCGACGAGCACAGCGGGAACATCAGGCGGTTTTGCCGACTGATCCGCAGGCGCAATATAATAAAGAAATGAGGAGAAGTATGAAGAACCCTGTAGTCATAAAGGGAACAAAATCCGGCATCATCGTGCATGTAAGCGATGAACTTCCGTTTCCGGAACTGTTGGAAAAAGTGAGTGAGAAGTTCCGCTCGTCCGCCGGATTTCTGGGAAACGCCCAGATCGCCCTTTCTTTTGAAGGCAGAAAATTGAGCGATGACGACCAGCTCAAGCTGGTGGACTGTATCACGGAAAATTCTGATCTCGACGTCGTCTGCGTCATTGATGACAACGCGGAGCGGGAAGCTTATTTCAGCAAGACACTCGAGGAGAAGCTGATGGCCATGAATACGAACACGGGGCAGTTTTACAAGGGAACGCTGCGTTCCGGCCAGGTACTCGAGTTTGATACGAGCATCGTCATTTTAGGAGACGTCAATGCCGGCGCACAGGTCGTGTCGGCGGGAAATGTCGTCATTTTGGGAAAACTGCTGGGAAATGTGTATGCCGGCGCCTCCGGAAGGAGCAATTCCTTTGTGGTGGCTCTTCACATGAGTCCGAACCAGATCCGCATCGGCGACGTGATCGCCAGAAGTCCGGATGAAAAAAAGAAAGTGGAATCTGAGACAAAAATAGCGTTTTCACAAGATGGAAATATCTATATTGAACCTTTGGACCGCGATGTCCTGAAAGATATTTCTCTTTAAAAATATTGTATTGTATGGTACAATGAATAAGATTTGCAAGAAGGAAAGGATAGGTAAAACAACATGAGTGAAGTAATTGTTATCACCTCCGGAAAAGGCGGTGTAGGTAAAACAACTACGACGGCAAACGTAGGTACCGGATTAGCAAAGGAAGGAAAGAAAGTCGTGCTGATCGATACAGACATCGGACTGCGCAACCTCGATGTGGTAATGGGACTCGAAAACCGTATCGTGTACAATCTTGTCGATGTAATAGAAGGAAACTGCAGGATCAAACAGGCGTTGATCAAGGACAAGCGGTATCCGAACCTCTATCTGCTCCCCTCTGCCCAGACAAGGGATAAGACCGCTGTTTCACCGGAGCAGATGGCAAAACTGACCGAAGAATTAAAAGATGAATTTGATTACATATTGCTGGATTGTCCGGCCGGGATCGAACAGGGATTCCAAAACGCGATCGCCGGGGCAAACCGCGCACTTGTCGTGACGACGCCGGAAGTATCCGCTGTCCGGGATGCGGACCGGATCATCGGCCTTTTGAACGCGAATGACGTGAAAAAGGTGGAGCTTGTCGTCAACCGTCTGCGCGCCGATATGGTGAAACGGGGCGATATGATGTCCAGTGATGATGTTGTGGAGATCCTCGCCATTGATCTGCTCGGTATCGTGCCGGACGACGAGAGCATCGTCGTATCGACCAATCAGGGAGAACCGCTCGTTGGTACGAGGACGATGGCCGGACAGGCATTTGAAAATATATGTAAACGGATCATGGGAGAAGAGGTTCCTTTTTTGGATCTGACAAAAAACAGCGGATTTTTCTCTAAGATTAAGAACAAATTTAAAAACAACTAGAAAAGGGGATATCACCACTATGGGAATTTCAGATTTTTTTCGAAGGAAATCGTCGGGAAATGTCGCCAAAGACCGCTTGAAACTCGTACTTGTTTCAGATCGCGCGAACTGTTCGCCCGAGCTGATGGAGCAGATCAAAAACGACATTATCCGCGTACTTTCGAAGTACGTGGAGATCGATCAGGACGGTCTGGATATCAAAATAGAGCAGACAGAATCAGAAGGAAATAATGGTTCGGTACCCGCCCTTTATGCGAATATCCCGATCGTCAGCATGAAACAGTCAAAATAAGCGATAAGTGATTGGTAAGTGAAAATATCATGGGAAATAAAATAAAAGAAAAAGCACGTATTTGGTTAACATCAAAGAGATATAACTGGCGGAACTACGATATCGCGCTTGTAATTGTCGTGCTGGCTTTATCTCTGATCAGTTCCTATATTTTATCCATATTGAATGTACAGAATCATCATGTCGGCTCGTTGAAACGCCAGATTTTCACTGTTGCAGCGGGTCTGTTTATCATTGTCGTGTTTTCGCTCATTGATTATCATACCATTTGTACGTATGTCCCGCTGCTTTATATCGTTACTACCATTTTAGTTGCCTGCACGCGGTTTTCACCGCTCGGCACGACGCTGAATACCGATTCGTACCGCTGGCTGGACTTTAAAGTATTTAATCTACAGCCGTCTGAGCTGTGTAAGATCGTCGTGATCCTGTCACTGGCTGCTTTTTTTGTCTACCGGAGGGAGAAGCTTCAAACGTTCCAGACATTTTTTCTCGCGTGTCTGATCGCGTTTTTACCTACCAGTTTCATCCTCGTACAGTCGGACCTTTCATCCAGCGTTGTCATCATCGTAGTGCTCGCTATGATGCTTTTGTCGTCCGGGATTGGCAGAAAGATATTAGGACCGGTGATCGCCGTCCTCGTGCCGGTCAGTGGTTTTCTGGTCTGGTATATTTTCCAGCCGAACCAGCTTCTTTTGGATAAATACCAGCTCAAGCGGATCACCGGATGGCTGAATCCGGATGCGCAGGCGCTCGATACGATGTACCAGCAGAACAACTCGGTACTATCCATCGCCTCCGGAAAATTGTATGGAAAACGGCTGTTGGAAGACGCGGCGGAGAGCAGGAATTACAACTCGGTCAGCGTCACCGAAAGTGATTTCATTTGGACGCCGATCAGTGAAGAATTCGGGTTTATCGGCTGTATGGTCATTTTGGCACTATTGTCCGTCATTATCATCAAATGCTTTCTGGCGGCGAAACGGGCCAAAGATTATATGGGGATGATGATCGCGATCGGCATTGGTTCCATGTTTTGTTTCCAGATCTTTTTTAACATCGGGGTAGCGACCTCGATCCTGCCAAATACGGGACTTCCACTTCCATTTTTGAGCAACGGCCTGTCTTCTCTGATGAGCAGTTCGATGGCAGTCGGGATACTCATTAATATCGGAATACAGCCGAACCGCGGGAGTAACAGCAGTTTTGTGGACAGCCTGACTATCAAGTAGATGCGCGTGGGAAAATGTTCTTCGGCGCAGGAATGGAGAAGAGTATGAATATTGGGTTAATTGCACATGATTCCAAAAAAATACTAATGCAGAATTTTTGTATCGCTTACCGGGGGATCCTGAGCAAACATGATATTTACGCAACGGAGACGACGGGAAGGCTCGTAGAAGAGGTGACGAATTTAAGCATCCATAAGTATCTGGCCGGACATTTGGGAGGCGAAAAGCAGTTGGGAGCGCAGATTGAGAGCAACGAAATCGACCTCGTCATTTTTTTGCGGGATCCGCTGACGAAAAAATCACATGAACCGGAAGTTACAACCGTGTTCCAACTGTGCGACGTCCACAACATCCCGTTGGCGACAAACGTGGCTTCTGCCGAACTGCTGATCAAAGCACTGGAGCGGGGAGATCTGGACTGGCGCGAACTCGTGCGTTCATAGCGTTTGCTCCTAAGGAAGGGAATGATATTTTTTGGCAAACAAAAAGATTATTCAATATAAAAAACCATTTCGGCCAAAGGTTGCCACGATGATCTTATGCATCATCATTGTATATGTCGCTGCAGTTGCCTGGAATTATTTCAGCAAAGAGCATATCAGCATATACGAGGTGAATGAAACGAGTATTGCCGACGACAGCACGATCACGGGATTCATCACGCGCGAAGAAACCGTAGTGTCGGCAGACGAGGGCGGTTATGTAAATTTTTATCACGCCGACCAGAGTAAAGTCGGAAAAAACGAAGTGATCTATACGATCGACAGCACGGGGGCCGTCAGCGAACTTCTCAACCAGGTGGAGCCAGGTTCCGCCACGACGGCAAGTGATATCGCCAAATTGCGCGAGGTCATTCAGGATTATTATGTCAGTTACAATCCCGCCGCTTTTTATAAGGTCAGGGACTTTCATTACAGCATCGAAAATTCTATTTTTGAACAGAGCCGCAACAATCTGTACAGCGATCTGAAAAAAAGGATGTCGGAAAATAACATGAAGGGCGATTTTGTGCGGTCGCGCGCGCAGGCCTCCGGCATCATTTCTTACTGTATCGATGGTTATGAGAACACGAAAGCCGACGATGTGACGGCAGATTTTTTTGAACAGGGTTCGGAAGTCGGACGGACGCTCATCCGTTCTTCTGAAAGGATCGAGGCGGGGACACCGGTGTATAAGCTGGTTACCAATGAGGAATGGAACATCGTTATCCCGGTTTCCGACAGTTTATATGAAAAGATCAAAGATTCTTCGACGCTGCGGATCACGGTGAAAAAAGACAATATTTCATTTCCCGTCAGCCTGTCGCTGGATGAGCATGGCGGGTATACGTTTGCCGTCCTCACGACGTCACGTTTTATGGAACGGTATTTGAGCGACCGGTTTCTCGATATCGAGCTGAACCTGAACGCGGCGAGCGGTTTCAAGATCCCCAATTCCTCTATTTTATCGAAAGAACTGACCCTCGTCCCAGAGCACATGACGGAAGTCGGTGGAAACGGGGAGGAAAAGGGAGTGATCAAAGTGGTGTACGACGAAAACGGCGGCAGCAAGGAAGTATTTACCTCATTAAAAAACTGCTCCGTTTCAGATGGAAAATACTGTGCAGATCCGTCCATCCTGAAGCCGGGAGACGTGATCAAGGATCCGGCAGATGGCAAACCCTATACACTTCAGGATGTGATCAAAGTCGATGGCGTATATTGCGCCAATACGGGTTACTGCCAGTTCAGGAAGATTGAAAAGATTTACGAAAACAACGAGTATACGATTATTTCTTCCGATACGAAAGGCGGGATATCGAATTTCGATCATATCATCGTAAATCCGGATAAAATAAACGAGGACGATTTTGTCGATCAATAAGCAATAACCGGGTCCGGCAGACGGATCAATCAGATGGAGGTAACACAGGATGGTAACGGAGAATTTGAAAACAGTAGAATCTAATATCGTACGTGCTTGCGAGCGCAGCGGCAGGAACCGTGCGGATGTGACGCTGATCGCCGTAAGTAAGACAAAGCCGGTCGAGCAGATGGAAGAGGCGATGGCTGCCGGCATGCGCACGTTTGGGGAAAACAAAGTGCAGGAGATCATAAAAAAGCAGCCGTATTTCCCGGACGATGTCGACTGGCATATGATCGGACATTTACAGCGGAATAAGGTAAGGCAGATCGCCGGAAAAGTCGCGATGATCCATTCGGTAGACTCCCTCCGCCTGGCCGAACAGATCCAGAAAGAATACGAGGCGATCGGTAAGGTGGCCAAAATACTAATAGAGGTAAACATTGCCAGAGAAGAGACGAAATTCGGCCTTATGCCAGAAGAAACCGAAGCGGTCATCCGTGAAGCCGCTAAAATGGGAAATATCGAAGTGCGCGGACTCATGACGATTGCTCCCTATGTGGAAGATCCGCAGGAAAACAGGGTACATTTTTGCAATTTACGAAAATTACTAGTTGACATAAACAGCAAAAACATTGATAATGTTAATATGACGGAACTTTCCATGGGAATGACAGGTGATTATGAAATTGCAATCGAAGAGGGGGCTACGTTTGTAAGGGTAGGTACCGGCATATTCGGAAGCAGGCAGTATGCCAAATAAAACAAAAGAAAGGCTTTCGTTAATATAGTTAGGAAAGGGTTAAGATCATGGGATTAAATTCACTTTTGAACTTTTTTAAATTAGATGGAATCGACGATGAATATGAGGATTATGACTATGACGAGTACGAAGAAGAGGAAGTGCATTCTGTAAGAAAAGCTTCTGTTCCGCGAAAAACAGCTTCCACAAGAGAGATACCGGAGGAATCGGCAAAGTCCAAAAACAGCTTTTTGAACAACTCGAAACCGAAAGTTGTCTCATTAAACCGCTCGATGATGGAAGTAAAGATCGTACAGCCGACTTCATTTGAAGATTCACAGGAAATCTGCAATACGCTGTTAGAATCAAAACCGGTCGTTGTGAATTTAGAGGGATTTGACCCGGATGACGCCCAGCGCATCATGGATTTTATTTCTGGATGTATCTACGCCATAAATGGAAAATATCATCAGATTTCCAAATACATTTTTATCTTTACACCTGAAAATGTTGATATTAGTGGGGATTCTCTGTCACTGGGTGATGGGACGGCAACGATGCCGACGATCAGCAGGGAATTTTAATCTTCTCATGTAATGAAAAGACAAGTAAGGAGGAAACTGTAAATGTTATCTTTGATAGAGTTGCAGCGAAAAAAGGTAGAAGCAAAAAGAAAGAAATACGATAAAGACGAGATGGACAGCTATTTAGAGCTGGTTTATGAAAATTACCGTGAACTTTTGGATCAGGTTAAAAAGCTGGAAGCGGAAAAAGCGGAACTAAACCAGAAAGTAAAAAAACTGAGCGACGGCGTACAATATTACCGTTCGATCGAGACCACGCTCCAAAAGGCGCTGATCCTGGCTGAAAAAACGTCGAAAGAGACGAAAGACGCCGCGCTGTTAAAAGCGGAGTCGATTGAGAAAGACGCCAACAAACGGGCAGACGAGATCCTCCGGAACGCGGAAGGCGAATATAACAAGATCAAGGGAAAATGCGTTCATCTGGTACAGCAGTTCAACCAGTATAAAACAAGGTTAATCGAAGCGGCGAGTGCCCAGCTTGAACTTGTGGAAGGGGACGAGTTCGACATCGAGGCACCGGATGAATACGGGCAGGCGCCAAAGACATCCTCCGCCAAACAAAAAAGAACGCAGCCGGCGGCAAAACATGCGCCAGTACCGGAACCCGCGCCAATGCCAGAACCCGCACCAGCACCTGGGCCAGCACCAATGCCCGAACCAACACCGCTGTCAACACCGGAGCCGGAGATAAAAACAGAACCTGTCGTTTCGAAAAAGCTGACGACGGAAGAAATCCTGCAGGCGGATACGATCGATCTGCGAACGACGCTGAATACGATACAGTCCTATGTGCAGGACGCCGTTGCAGAATCATCAATTTCAGAGGCGGAGCAGCCAATGGTTGATCAGCCGACGACAATTCAGTCGACGATCGACCAGCCATCGGTTGTTCAGCCGACGACAGTTCAGTCGACGACAATTCATTCGGCAGAATCACACCAGACACAGGAGCAAGCAACGATTATCCCACCAACGGCAGTTCAGCCGGAAGCGGTACAGTCGATTGAGACGATCGTAAATGATCCGATGAGAGAAGAAGCAGAAGATGACTTTACACATATTTCGATCCAGACCAGTACACAATCATCTTTGCAGGATGACCTGAAATTGTCCGCGGAACCGCTCGAACAGTTAGTACCCGAACAAGTTATTGTTCCGCATGAAGATGAAAATGCCCGCATCAATATTTCAAATGTAAAACAAGCGCAGCCTATTGACGCGGCGTTTATTGAGCCAGTACCGGCAAGAACGGTAGAACCGCTCGATGCTGTGTTTGAAGATGAGATCGCGGCAAATGACGAGCGGGCGAAGGAACCGATCAAATTGGATCCGGTAGTCAAAGAACCAGAATCCGTGCCGACGTTAGACGCTCTGCTGCAGGATCTGAACATCAATAACAGGAGCAATCAGAAATCCGATGATCCGTTTGAGTTTTTAGGATCGATCGACGACGACTTTTAGAGGCGATTTTTTTAGAGGTAATTTCAGGGGTAATCAATGAAACGTAACAGATCTGACAAGACATATCGTGAACACGGGAACAGTAAAACAAACATTATATTTTTTATAGTGTTTGTTTTACTTGTGTTTATCGATCAGGCGGGCAAAAGAGCAGCGTACCTTTTCCTTCGTGATGCCGATATCGAACTGATTCCCGGCGTATTGGAACTGCATTATCTGGAAAATAAAGGTGCTGCCTGGGGAATGATGCAGAACCAGACATGGATACTCATAACGATTACGGCAATCGTATTGATCGTGATCGCCTGTGTTTTTTTCCGCCTTTCCCGCCTTTCTAATGCAAAGTTTTCCAATGGAACGCCTGCCAATGGAACGTATTCCAATGAAAGCTGTTCTACTTGGCATAACTTCCTTTTTCTGAGGTTTTGTCTGGTCTTATTAGCAGCTGGGGCATTAGGAAATCTGATCGACCGCATTATGAATCATTACGTTATTGATTTTATTTATGTTTCACTGATCGATTTTCCTGTCTTCAATTTTGCGGACTGTTTTGTAAGCATATCCGCTGTCCTCATTTTATACTGTATTCTGTTCCGGTACAAGGATATGGACACGGAATATTGCGTAGAGGAGAAGAACGAATGAGGACCGCATATACGCATTGACATTTACCTTTTACAATTACCATTTACATGGAGGAATTAGATTTACGCGGAGGAAGTTTTATGGAGCAACTTATTACGTTACAAGCTGGGGAATGTGACGCGGGCAGGCGGCTGGATCAGGTGATTGCCGCCAAATGCATGGACTTGTCCCGCTCCTATATCCAAAAATTAATAAAAGAGGAAAACTGCGTGAGTGTAAACGGGAACTTTGGAATCAAGACGAAGTATCCCGTTTCTTTTGGCGACGAGATCTGTATCCATCTGCCAGCCCCCCGACCGCTGGAAATCGAACCCCAGAATATCCCGCTGGACATTTTGTATGAGGACGATGATATTTTGGTCATAAACAAGCCCAAAGGCCTCGTCGTACATCCCGCGAACGGACATTATTCCGACACACTGGTCAACGCCATCATGTATCACTGTGGGGATCATCTGTCCGGTATCAACGGAGTGCTGCGTCCCGGCATCGTCCACCGGATTGATAAAGACACGACTGGATCTCTCGTCGTCTGTAAAAATGACAACGCCCATCTCTGCCTGTCCCAGCAATTTCGGACACACACGATAAACAGAACATACCATGCCATCGTGTACAACAATTTTTCCGAAGAAGAGGGGACGATCGACAAACCGATCGGCAGACATCCGATAGATCGAAAGAAGCGGAAAGTCGTACCGGAAACCGGGAAGAGGGCAGTCACCCATTACCGTGTCCTCGACCATCTGAACAACAAATTCAATTATATCGAATGCCGACTGGAGACTGGCCGCACACATCAGATTCGTGTCCACATGGCACATATCGGACATCCCCTTTTGGGTGACGCGATTTACGGCCCGGATAATAGAAAATTCAAAGATCTGCAGGGCCAGACACTGCATGCCAAAACTCTTGGTTTTGTGCATCCTACAAGTGAAGAATACATGGCGTTTGACGCGCCTCTGCCCGCGTATTTCGAAAACATGCTGAAAACACTGGGATACACGGACGAAAAATAGAATTTCCGGATTTTAAAATTTTTAACAAATAATTTCAAAAATATCATTGACTTCCTGTTTCTTCTGTAGTAGAATATAGGTAATTTCCCCTCATCAGCCAGTAGAATGAGCGGGATACGAAAGTAGAATAAACGTGTGCTTTGCTTTTTGTCGGGGAATGCTATTGGGGGCTTCTTACTACGGCGGAAGAATCATGGTTTTATCAAGGTTCTACTAAAGAAGAAAAGTAATTATGCGAGGAGGTTTTGAGAAAAATGGGTCAGCCAAAGGGAAAGGAAATCCGTCTGCACGAAGGAGAACTAAATGTCATGGAACTGCTTTGGAGTAATAAAGTTCTGGCAGCAAAAGATATTGCTAAGATCATAAAGGAATACATCGGATGGGAAAAAAATACTACATATACGTATATCAAGCGCCTGATTGATAAAGGCGCGATCACGAGGGAGGATCCCGGTTTTTTATGCCGGGCGGCAATTTCAAAAAAAAGGGTGCAGGAAATTGAGACTACTGTACTGATCAAAAATTTGTATAATAGTTCTCTGACAAGTTTTATCCACGAATATTTTGACGGGCGGAAATTGTCGTCAGATGAAGTTTTGGAATTACAAAAAGTTGTGGATGACAATCGATAGCTTGTGGAAATTCAAGAAACAAAAAGTTTACCACAGGCCTAAAAAAGCAAGTCACTAAACAGGAGAAACGTCCATCAGTCTTGCCAGCGGGACGAATGAAGTCTACCGGCGATACTGGTGGACTGTTTTTCTTCCTCTTATCTCTCTTGGACAAACTCCAGTTTTTCAAAAAGATATTTACAAAACAGCCCGGATATGCTATACTATATATTGTTAGGAGGATGTTTTGAATGGATCAGAAAACGACTTATCATGAAGAAAACACACGCTCAAACACGTTGAAGCTGCGTGAGGTGCTGGCTACGATGCCTGGCTTTGCCAAAGATTATTTTCGAGCCATTGAGCCAAATACCTCTGCGAAGACAAGGATTTCGTATGTATATGATGTGCGCATCTTTTTCCGCTATTTGATCACGGCAAATCCTGTATTTAAAAATAAGGAAATAACCGAGATCCGACTGGATGACCTTGAGCGGTTAGAACCGGTAGACATCGAGGAATATTTGGAATATCTGAAATTATATACCGATGCGGACGGAAAACTGCACACAAATACTGAACAGGGTCTTCACCGCAAACTGGCCGCGCTGCGAAGTTTCTTTGCTTATTATTACAAGCGTGAAAAGATCCGCAGTAATCCGACGCTGATCGTGGACATGCCCAAATTACATAAAAAAGAAATCATCCGCCTGGATTACGACGAGGTCGCCGAATTACTTGATTATGTCGAACACGGCGGCGAACAGATGTCCGGGATGAAGAAAGTGTATTTCGAAAAAAATAAGGAGCGAAACCTGGCACTCTTTACTCTTCTGCTCGGAACCGGGATCCGTGTTTCCGAATGTGTCGGATTGGATCGAGAGGATATTGACTTTAAAAATAACCGCATCAAGATCATACGAAAAGGCGGTAAGGAGGATTTCGTATATTTTGGCGATGAGGTCGCTGACGCGTTATCCCGTTATGTGCAGGTGCGGAATGGCATCACAGCCAAAGAGGGGCACGAACACGCACTCTTTCTCTCTGCCCAGAGACGGAGGATCTGTGTGCAGTCTGTGGAAAACCTGGTGACCGACTGCGCAAAACAGGTAACGACCATCAAACACATCACCCCGCACAAACTCCGCAGCACGTACGGAACATCCCTGTACCAGGAAACCGGCGATATATACCTGGTCGCCGAAGTACTCGGCCACAATGACGTAAATACGACGAGAAAGCATTACGCCGCGCTTGGGGAAGATCGAAAACGGCAGGCGGCATTGGCTGTCCGCCTGAGGAATGAATAGCCGTCTCTTTAGAAATCGGGCGTATGGGCCGATATAATATATTAAAGTAATTTAATTTTTCGAGATTTAGAAGGGGTAAAATGAAAACAACGTAGTTGCCGCTTCGGCGGCGGATTGAGAGGAAAAATGGTTAAACGCTTTTATGTACGTACCAGTTCCCTGCGTGCAGGAATGAAAATAGATCAGGCGATCAAAGACCGGCTCGACCGGACGCTGGTCGCCCGCGGCACACTATTGGACGAATACCTGATCGAAGGATTGAAAAAACGAGGTGTTACAGGGGTTTTCATCTGTGAGGGTGAGGAAGATCCGGAACCGGTAGAAAAAGAAAAACCAATTTCACCAGCGGTGAAAAAGACGATAGAAAAATACCGTACGCAGGACGCAGCGAAAGTAAAACTGACTGAAAGTGTCAAAAAGCGGGTTTCGGAAGGAATCCAGTATCTTTACAACAATTCGGATTCTCAGCAGTTTACCGACACGTCAACAAAAATTACAAATGACCTGATGAAAGCGATCAACGATAACGATGCCCTTGCCGTGGACATCAGCGCCTTAAAAACAAGCGATGAATACACGTTTAAACACAGTGTGGATGTGGCTACTTTGTCGATGATCATAGCCAGGAACCAGGGTCTTCCGCAGGAAGATGTTTACAAGATCGGTATTGCCGGACTGCTGCATGACATGGGAAAATCAAAAATCCCTCTGGAAATATTAAATAAGCCTGGCAAATTGAACGATGAAGAATTTGCCGTGATGAAGTCGCACTCCGTTCTCGGCTACGATATATTGAAAACAAAGAAGGAATTTTCCGGCATGATCTCGCTGGCCGTGCTGCAGCATCATGAAAAAATGAACGGAAAAGGATACCCGTTTGGCTTTACCGCAGATAAGATCTGCCCTTACGCCAAAATCCTTTCCGTCACAGATGTGTATGACGCGCTCGTGACAGAGCGGCCATATAAAAAATCATTTTCCCAGCGCACCGCGGTAGAAATGATCATGTCCATGACAGAGGAACTTGATCTGAAAGCGATGAAAACGTTTCTTTCCAGCGTTATACTCTATCCGGTTGACACTACGGTCCAACTAAGTAACGGCGAGGAAGCGCGTGTCGTAAAAAACAATAAAAACTCTGTTCTGCGGCCGGTCGTGGTCGGGTTGGAATCTGGAAAAGTATATGATCTGACCGGCGATATCGAATGCGCAAATGTTATTATTCTGTAAGCCTATATGAATACTGTAAGCCCATATAAATATTAAATGATTTTCGGTGCATATTTTATCAGGAAGTCACGTTACAACATCGTATTCTGTAAACGGACTTCCTGATAAATAATTACACCTTTTTCCAAAAGATTCTTAAATTTTCCAAAAGATTCTATATCTCCATTTTCGGAATCACCGGTACGAGTGTATCGGCATCCCACAAAAACAGGGACGATGTATTTGTTTCCGTATTCCATTCGGCCGGGATCGTCACATGGATATAGCCATTAGCATCCACTTCGATCGATTTCTCCGCCACGCCGGCCATGCCGCCGGTTCCGTCATATGCCGTCCAGACAGCATGCAGTTTCCGGCTGCAGTTGTTATTGGAAAAGCAGAGATCCAGTTCCCCGCTTGAGAGTCCCGCGTAAACCACAAACGGCTCTTCTCCTTCCGCGTCCGCTGATGCCCGGGAAGAAACAGACAGAATGATTTCGTTCGATGAGATCCCGCCGTCTGCGGACGAAGCAAATACTTTGAGCATCTTACCCTTCGCGCTCTCCTTTACCGTGAGCACGCCGCTGTCTGAAATAGACGCGCCGTCGAACGGCAGATTATCGATCGCGTTCACGACATGCCACCTGACATCTGGCGCATCTCCCGAAAGGGAATGAACCTGTGCCGTAAACGGAATGTCACTTCCCGCGAAAATACGCTGTTCATTGTCGACGGTGGTAGAAATCTGAATCCGGTCGCCGAGTGTAAAGTCTACCGTCACCGTTTCGTTCTTGTCGAGATCGAGCGCGACGTATGCTTTATTTTGCTTATTGAAGCGAATGGCCTGTTTGTTCCCGTTTATCGCAGCGTTACTCCATGCCGGGGCACATGACAGGGCAATTTTGTTGCCATCCTCCTCGGATGTGATCGTTACCGACGCGCGCTTTTCCGCCATATCCCAGGTGATCGCGTTTACCTGAGCGCGGCATCGCGCCATCAGTCCCGTAATACTGCCCTTCCCCACCGTATCCAAAAGGGCTGGGAGGATCTCGATCTCACCGGTATTTGAATAGAGGAGTGATTCGTTGACAGCTCCCATGATACCAAACGCCGAGTCGGTACAATACGTGGACGAATGGTTGTCGTTATGGGACGTCATCATCGAACTGTACTGGTAATTATTTGTCATCAGGTACAGGAGTACCGAATTCAGGCTGGCAGGATCTTTCAGTCTCGCCGCGACGAGCGCCTTATGCGTAGGACCGTGGGACTCCGACGCCTCTTTTCCACCGTAAGCAGCGGAACGGCGCGCCATCGCCTCCAAAATACCTTCGCGCAGCTTGTCATCGGTCTGGGTCTCATAGCCGGGCCATGCCGGGTAGGCGTGGCTGACATGTCTGTGCTGGTGTTTTTCACCGAGGTTTTCCGTGGCCCATTCTTTCAATTCCCCGGTATCCGCATAGAGATAATCCGGGATCTTGCTCTCAAAATCGGCCCATTTTTCCAATTTGCCCGTGGCGTCCATCGGCCCCACTTCTTTTAAGATCGCCCTTGCCATAAATAATGTGTCGCGTGAGGCGGAAATATCCATCGTCGTGTTGTAGGTCAGCGCGTACACCGAATTGTCGGCGCTGCCGGCCGGTGAGTTCTCCGGGGAATATCCCGGCGAGAACAGATATTTCGCTTTCGTATCTCCCGCTGCGATCGCTCCGGACAGCGTCGTTCCGTCATCCAGATGGATCTTTCCGGTTCCGTCTGTATAATAGCGGTCATCGACATACTGCAGCCAGAAATTCATGGTCTTATCCAACATCGGATACAGGATATCCTCCACGAGCTTCATCTTTCCGGTACTGCGGATCCTCTCCACATCGGCATCCGACCAGTCGAGCACGTGGCGGTTCCGTTCGAGGTCAATGTCTTTTCCGAGCGGGATCTCCTGATCGCCGTAACATTGCCAGTACTCAAACATCGGCAGTATGAGCCAGTCCGTAATACCGTTCACATAAATGTGCGGGTAGCCGCTCAGGAAATGATAACTTCCCGCCTGGCCGGTGCCATCCACGCGCGGCGGCGCCTTGATCGCGTCGGTCATGCCGTAAATATGGTTGGCATCCGTCTCCCAGTCAGCTACCATGCGGACGATAAAATTAATATAACCGTCGCCGGCTCCTTCCATATTTCCCGTATTCATACCGGAAACCTGAAGGTTTGTGTTGGCGTCGAGCGTAAAGTCCCCGCTCCAGTCCGGATTCCAGGCGCCGTTCCAGATCGCCCCCAGACGGGTCGTATGATAACCGCTCGCGCAGATCAGTCCGAAGCGGCCGTTGTTGTAGATCCGCTCCAGAAACGCTTTATTGATCACGTTCTTATCGCTGTTCTGCTTGGCGATCAGCTCGGTATTCGTCAGATTTCGGTCTGCCTTTTCCTCTTCCGTCTCGCAAAGTTCGATCCGCACGTTATCGAACATTCCGCCGTGTATTTTCACATGCGGATCCAGTAACGTCCGGTAAGATTCGTCATTACTCTTCACATTATATTTCGCGATCACGCTGTCAATGTCACGCACGAGGCGGTCGTACAGCTTCTCTTTTACATCGTCCGTGCTCTCACATCCGTCGTCCTGACGGTCCACTTTGGAAATCAGCATCACGGACTTCGTGCCGGTGATCGTGATCTTCGGATCATTAGCGTCAACAATGCGCCCGGAGCCAAAGCCGTTCGATTTTTCAATCGTCCGCGTATCTGCCGCATATTCGATATTTCCGTCCGTCACGATACGCATGGCCGTTCCCCATCCGCCGTTCGCGAACAATACCTTTTCGCGGTTTTTATTTCCCTTGCGGTACTGATCGGCGTATTTTCCCACCATGCCGATGGCGTAACCGTGTTCATCCTGCGTCACGACGTAATCGGAATCCGGACGGGGATTTACCGTGCCCTGGTTCCTCATCTCAACCATATGGTCAATGCTTAACGTGAGGTCCAGCTCCCCCTGATCCGGAGCTTCTATGTATGTGACAATGACATCGTCGCTCCTGGACGCGAACGAGCGCCGGTTCCACTCATTTCCCTGACTGTCTTTCCACTGTACGCCGACCTCACCGGTCTCATAATTCGTATAGCGGTTGTAATTGTCTTTGTTTTCTTCGGTAAAACTGTTGTTTTTGATACGGAACTGGCTGGCCGGCTGGTACGGCCTCGACCATGTCGTTCCCCAGGAAGCACCATACGTATCGGAAGCATATTTGTTTACCGCATTGACCCAGGGAAAATCGTTCTGTCCGGAACGGTTGACAGCACCTTTGCGCTGCTGTTCCAGAATATCACTGAGCACGGGTGTTTCGTAGTAATCGATTCCGTCGGTTACGATTTTCGTGTTATTGAATATAAATACGTCCTCATCCGGATCACAGCTCTCAATAAACGCAATCTCGCCGTTCGCGCTTACAGAACCCTCACGCCATGAATCTTTTCTCGTCCCCTTTTCCACGGTTTCGTATGTGTTCTCATGAAAGCCAAGTGCCCCGCCGATCCCGTATTTCCATTCGGTCGTTTCCGCCTGGATCTTTGGCATCGAAACAAAGGCGGCCGCTGCCAGCGATGCTGTTACCATGATCGCACTCCCCCATAACATTTTTTTAATTCGTTTCATAACTAATCTCGCACCTTTCTTCGTCTTTTCGCCCTCTCTGGTGTTCACATCAGCGGACCTTGACTTTTACCGGTTTTGACCACTTCCCGGCAATTTTCTTTTTTCCGGAAAGACGGTACGCCTTCACTTTAACATAATAAACTTTGCCGCTCTTCATTTTCTTTAACGTGGCTTTTTTCTTTGAACCGCCCTTTACAGTCAGCGCTGTTTTATATTTCCCGTTTTTCTTCATTGACGTGCCGATGATATACCCTTTTGCTCCCGACACTTTTTTCCATGTGACTTGGACCTTTTTTTTGCCTTTTGCCTTCGCTTTTACGCCAGCTGGCGCTTTTGGCTTTTTAATGGCCTCGGTTTTTCCCGGATCCGGTGATGCCGGATTCGCGGTCGGCGTATTTGCAGCCGGCGGCGCGGCCGTGTCGGTTATCATTTGAAACGTTTTTACGATCTGTCCCTTTTCCGATGTGATCACAAGTGTGTAATCCCCTTTGATCAGCTGTTTTCGGATTGGGAATGAAAAAGATGTCGTCCCGCTTCCTGTATACTGATTTATGTATACAATGGAATTTTTGTTTGCTGTCAGGTCATTTACCGCCCCCGTTTTGCCCGGTTCGTAGCAGACGACGGAAATTTCCTTCCCGCTCAGACCCGCGTCGGTGATCGTGACAGCTACTGTCGCATTGGATGCGTTTGGTGAAATGGTTACGGAATCGCTGTTTGCCATCGCGCGATCTGCCGGCAGAAAGAAAAGAATGCCGAACAGAAAGGTAAGTGCAGACAGGAGACATACCCTATTTCGTCGCATAAGCTGAATCCTCCTTTGGTTGCTGATTTTTTGTTGCGTTCTATGTTTATTATACATGCTGGGAGTGAATTTTTATATAGGTTAATGTGACATATTATAGACAGATTTGTCGTGTTGTCGCAGATTAAAAATAAGGACAAAAAACTGGCTATTCCTACTTATTCGGAATAGCCAGTTTTCTTATCACACTTTTACTTGATTAAAAAGAGTTATTTTGCTAATTTTATAGATGTTACTGTAATATCTGCTCTTGTTGACTCTTTTTCCTCATCTGTTCTTTCATCGTTCTGCATCCATCCATTATACTTGATCAATATTCCGTTAACAGCCTTGCCGGTCGGGATTTTGAATGCTAGTTCTTTATCATTAGCAGCCTCACCAGTCTTGATTTCGAATGAACAAGACTTTCCTGCTTCAGCAACTGTAGATGGATATAGTGTTTCTCCAACTTTATCATTATCTTTCCTAGCCTCTATTGCAAGTGGTAACCCTGCCTGCACAGATGATAACGTTACAATTACTTTTGTGTAAGATGAATCCAAATCGGACTTATCTTTGTTAAACCAGAATACACGTCCGCCGCCAGAAGCTGTGGCAGAAGTATGGAATGTAATACTTCCGTCTGCATTCTCATCTGCTTCATCTGCTCCCCACGAAGCCTGACCTGTAGCACTAGGAGCAAGCGCGCCCACAGCCTGGGAATTGGCTTTTGTAAGTTCAACATCTGTGTCCACCTTGTTGCCACCCGGTTTTTCTCCAGAAGATGTATCCGTATTCGATGTATCTACTGGCGGTACTACTGTTCCCGGATTATCCGGTGTTTCTGTTGAAGAACCAATCTTATCGCCATAACGGATCCAGATACCTGTAATCGTTACACCTTCAAGATATGTTCCATAGGAAGGACCTTTCAGCAGAAGCGTTGTTGCGAGCATATCATCGGAACCGTCATGGTTCGTGTGCGCTAACGTAGCTTGTAAATGGAACGGCTTTCCTAAGTTAAAGCCTTCCGTACTGCCGGAATCTGCCCCGATACCTACTGAACTTTCCGTGAAATAGTACTGCTCGGAAATTGTTGCACCCGTAGCGTTTGCCAGCCAGAAACGGAAACCGCTTGACTGTGCTGCAAGTGATCCACGGATCAGGATCTCAACTTTCTGACCTACCGTATCGATCGCCGGTGTTTCCGGAAGCGGAACTGTTTCCAGTTCGGTGTCATCCAGAATGAACTGGTTACCTGTCTCTAAGTAATTGCCTTCTCCACCACTCCAGCTGGAAAGATCAAGTTTCACCCATCCTTCCCCTTGCGGAGCATACGGATCCGGTGTCGGAGTCGGTTTGTCCGTCGGCGGAGGTGTCGGTGGCTTCGATGCTTTTACCGGAGGCGTTGCCGGAATTTTCGAAGGCTGTGTACTTGGCTGTGGCTGTGAAGTCTGCTGTCCCGGGTTATCCGGTGCAGTCGATGGCTGAACTGGATTAGTAGATGGAACTACTACCGGAGCCGTGCTCGGTGTCGGTGTTTTTGTGTCGTTCGGCTTCTTAACCGGATTTACCTTCACGGTCACTGTACCGACTTTACGTGTCTTCTTTCCTTTTTTCTCTGTTACCGTAATCTTTGTGCTGCCTTTTTTCTTACCTGTGACAACACCTTTTTTGCTGACTTTGGCAATGGAAGCTTTTTTGGATTTGAACTTATACGTAGCTTTCTTTGCTTTGTTTTTGATCTTGATCGTTTTTTTCTTACCGACCACGACTGTCAGCTTTTTGGTTGATAATTTGGCCTTCTTGGCGGCCTGGGCTTCCGTTCCCGGCAACCCCGTAAAAACAAGGGCAGCTGCCATTAAAGCGGCAACGCTTCTCCCCCATTTTGTTTTGTAAGTACTCATGAATACCCTCCTTTTTTTTCGATTCATGTAATTTATGTAGCTAAATTACATTGAAACAAATGTCCCATAAAGTGTACTTTTTAGGACACTGTTTTCTTCTTAATAAAGTTTACCATATTCATGCTGATCTGTCAATTCTTTATGCAAAATAAGATATTGTGTAAAATATTGACTTCGCTGCTAAAACCGTAGAAGGACAGTTATTCTATTATATATTGACATCAGGATTGGACTGTACAAGATTTGAAAATTGATGCAGATGAAACAATGTTGTCTTCAAAAGTACACATAATAGGACATTGGTTTCAGTAGAATCAACAGAAAAAGGAGGGTATTCATGAGTACTTACAAAACAAAATGGGGGAGAAGTGTTGCCGCTTTAATGGCAGCTTCCCTTGTTTTTACGGGGTTGCCGGGAACGGAAGCCCAGGCCGCCAAGAAGGCCAAATTATCAACCAAAAAGCTGACAGTCGTGGTCGGTAAGAAAAAAACGATCAAGATCAAAAACAAAGCAAAGAAAGCTACGTATAAGTTCAAATCCAAAAAAGCTTCCATTGCCAAAGTCAGCAAAAAAGGTGTTGTCACAGGTAAGAAAAAAGGCAGCACAAAGATTACGGTAACAGAGAAAAAAGGAAAGAAGACACGTAAAGTCGGTACAGTGACCGTGAAGGTAAATCCGGTTAAGAAACCGAATAACACGAAAAAACCAGCACCGAGCACGTCTCCGGTAGTGGTACCATCTACTAATCCGACTCAGCCGTCGACTGCACCGGATAATCAGGGACAGCAGACACCACAACCGCAGGCAAGTACGCAGCCTTCGAAAAATCCGGCGACGCCTCCAGTAAAAGCATCGAAGCCGCCGACACCTCCGCCGACGGACAAACCGACTCCGACGCCGGATGGATGGAAACCAAAAGGGAAAGACTGGGTGAAGATCGATCTTTCCAAATGGGATGGCGACGAAGGGAATTATTTAGAAACCGGTGATCAATTCATTTTAGAGGATGTAGAAGCGGTATCGGTTCCACTTCCAGAAACACCAGTTATTGATCAACTCAACCAAAAGGTAGAAGTTCTGGTGCGCGGTTCTGTCTCGGCTGATTCAGAAGGATTCCGTTTTTGGCTGGTCAATTCCGCTGCAAAGACGATGACGGGTCAGTATGAGTACATGGCAAGCGGTCATAGATTCCTTGTTCCTCCTAAGGATAACCCGACAGTGATAGAAAAAGGAACGTTTGAACCAGGAAAATCATTCCAGCTTCAAAATGTGTTTACCACCAATAACTGGGATCAGGACACAGATATTACCTGTAAGAGCATTTTACTGAAAGCAACGGCGCCGGGCGGTACATTGGCAGGTATTACGATCACGGGAATCTGGGTACGTTACGGTGACAATATCGGTTCTTCGATAGAGGATCCAAGTATGCCGGAAACACCGGTACCGAGTAAACCGCCGGTTAGAATCAGAGCCTATCGTGGAAAGCGACAGGGTATTCACAGCTGCTGATCTCGGAGGGAAAGACGCACTCTCCTATACATATGAAAAAGTATGGGCAGGTTCTTCGAATCTGATCACGTATAAATTTACGGCAGACGAGATTGCAAAGATCAAGGCTGGCACGTATACTTCGCTGGAGGTAGCGGCGAATATCATAGATGCCACAGCAAAGTCGAATTGTTCGATACAGCTTGGTATCAGGGGGAAAGGCGATTCTTGGGGAAATAAAACGGATATGTTCTATAATAATCCGTTTAAAACGGATAAAAATGGCCCTCAAACACAAACGTTGGATCTAACAAAGCTTAAGAATTCGAAGGAAGATCCGGAAGCGTTGGTGATTCAGGTGGAATGGGATGATCCAAAGGACGATAAAACAATCGTTTTTGACGGAGACCTCGAGCTTACTTCCCTCACGTTTAAAGATGCCAGCGGAAATGGAACTGCCGCAACTATACCAGATGAGTCGAAGAAATCCAATATGACCGGTCTGGGAATCTGGCTTGCATTGATTAAAGTTCCTCTGCCGGCCGATGTCAATTTAAAGAAGTATTCAAAAATCATCTACGAAGTAACGGTGGATGGCAGTCCAAAGAAACTGAATGCCATTTTGTTTGGCGAGGGACTTTCACAGCATGGTGATCATACAGAGGGAATTACGAATGACACTGCCACATTAGATCTTTCCAAGTATGAATCTACGATTACGGATGGTACCTATTCAGTAGGCGTACAGACGGCGGAAGAAGGATTTGCCGGCAACGTTTCGTTGGATAAAATCACACTTGTTGCCAAAAAATAACCAGTTTACCAGAGTAACTGAAAGTTGATGCGGTAGTTTTTGACCGATTTTGCTCTACAGCTGGAAATAATAATCCCGCGAAAATTCTCGTGCCAAAAATTTAGAATTCCGCGGGATATTATTATTTCCGTTTTATGATAATGATAAGAAGCTTGAATAGGATACATTTTACGTGATTATTGGTTATTATCTACATCATTCATAGTTTCGATGGGAGCGTCGATCAATTCTCTGATTATTTCCAGTGACATTCCCCGACGTTGCATGCTGGCAAACAATCTGCCGCGCTCCCAGGCTATACCCTCTTCTCGCCCTTCTTGTCGACCCTCTTCCCTTCCTTCTTCTCGTCCCTCTTCCCTCACCGTCGCCATATGTAATTCCTCATCATATTCAAATATACTCATCTGGATCACCTCCGCGCGGTTGGCTATTAAAAATTCTTTCAGGATTCCCTCCCTGATACAGTCCGACACCGCCTTCTCTACCGCTTCCTCAAATTCCATCTGGCCTCTATAACGGCGTACCCTGTCTACATACTGCATATAGTCGTACAGGGAACGGCATTTCCCCAACAATTCTTCGTTATATCCCGGATTGATGTTCAACTGCAGAACGATCAGTTCCAGATTAACTTCATCTGTCTGGTTGTAGAAGGATTCCGACAGCCGCAGGATCTTTCTCTCCGGCTGTTTGTCCGTTCCGTTGTAGAACACAACAAAACGAGGTGAAGGAATCTGGATCCGCTTTCTCGAATACAGATCCTGTCCTTCCATTTGGATCATCTTCTCGTACAGCTTTGTCACATAAAACAGGTCTCGAAGCGGCATGTTGGGATTTACCGTGGACTGATGCTCATATAAATTCAGCCGCAGATCGACCACACATGACACGTCATTCCTCATTGACATATAAACGGCATTTTCCAGCCTGGCCACTTCCAGTTCTTCCGGATCTGTATAATGAGTATCGTTGACCGCATTGTACAGGCACAAAAGTTCTGACTTATCCTGATAGAGCATCCGGAATACAGTGTCTTTATAATTTCTCTTTTTTGGTGTCACCGAAAGTGCGGGTACAGCCGCTTTCCGGTCTGTTCTTTTCTCCATATAAACCCTCCCTGTTTCGCAGAGAGCCAGTTTCTTTTATTTCAAACAACCTCCCTGCTTTTTTTGATTTTTGGAATAAAGCATTGACGTTCTCTGAAATAAAAGATTCCTTACAGATAAAAAGAATGGTAATGCTTTTTATTACAATAACATAGAAGTATGATTTTGTCAACTGAATTGTTTATATTTTCTTTGTTTTCAGCCCTTTTTCTTCTTTTTTTCCGCCCTTCACTTCTGGCTCATCCCCAAAACCGGCTCGCCATTTTCCCGGAAGCGGATGCGGTGCAGCATTGTACTCCGCGGAGAATCGTAAGGAGTTACTTCTCCGTGATAGGCGATGTAAGTATCCCCGCTCCGATCCTGAAAAAAGGAGTTGTGCCCCGGGCCGTATATGCCATCCAGATCCGCAGAAGAAAGAACCGGATACGGATTCTTTTTCCAGCGCGCCGCATCCAGCGGATCCTCATCCCGCCCGATACATAACAGTCCTATAGCGTATGTCCAGTTGCAGGCAGATCCGCCTGAATACGTAATGTAAATGGCATCCTCCGTCAGTAGTGGATAGGGGCCCTCATTATTGATGGTGCCCGCGACATTTTCCCACCCGTATAATGGGCGCGACAAGAGCACTGGGTCGCTCGTCAGGCGCCACGGCTGACCGGGGTCGGTAGAGGCGATATAGAGCATGGAACCGGTATCTCCCTCCGACATACAGTTTTCCCGGTACGACCAGACCAGATAAGATTGACCGGCATTGCTGAAATGTGTCATATCCAGCGTGATGCCTTTTTCACCGAGAAAGGTTCCATCTTTTTTTCTCACGCGGACCGGATCTTCCCAGTCGTCCGCGCAGGTGATCGAGCCATTTTCTTTGAGCCGCATCATATGACACTGTGGATCAAACGTATCCCCGCTCACGGCAAACAGCAGATATACGCGCCCGCCGATCACATGAAACTCCGGTGCCCAAAAGGTCTGGATCAGCCCCTTTTCCGCATTCTTATCGAGGATAAGATGCTGTGGCGTTTCCGGAAGGAACAGATCTGGCAGCTGCTTGGCCTCACGTACGAAAAAGCCGACATCTCCCGTATTATCGTTGGTAGCAATATAATAATACATGTCGTTCCATAAAAAAATAACCGGATCCGCGAATCCGGAAGCAAGCGGAAAGGAGTCCAGCGGCCATTCCTTGGGATGAACGGTATTTTGTTCTTCCTCAGGCACATAATACTGCAGGATCGTTTTATAAAGTTCGGCACTGATCTCAATGCTTGAGACAGAAGCGGCGTCCATTACTGATAAAACGTCTGTTTCCGGATGTGGACCCTGCTCTTTTCCATCCCTGGCAAACTCTCCCGTCGTGATATCCTTGAGTCCACTTAGGCGCGGATGCTCCGCTGCATCGACAAGGCCGCACTCTTCAAATGAAATAAAATCTTTTGTCAGCCATAATAGCCGTTTCGATTCCGTGCCGCATTCTTCCGATCCATCGTGTTCGATCCGCCTTGCTAAAATAACGTATTCCGGCGAGGCACCGTTTCCGACGGGCAGGGAAATGACGACCGGCTCGGACAGGCTTTTTCCTATGATCTCATTTTTCTGGCTGATGTCTGCCTCCGCGTACAGGATACCCTCGTTTTTATTTAAGGGAACTGCTGTGCCTCCGTTTTCGGAAACAGCGATATGTACGCTGTTTCCGTATTCCGGGGGACAGAAGCTGTCGTCAGGGATCCGTGTATAGACGAACAGTTCGTGTTTCATGGAAATAAAACTCCTTATCCGTTAAATTTCTTAACTGAACTATAGCTTCCATATACTTTTTTGCCGTTCTCATCTTTTTGATAAGCCCGTACCTTTACAAAGTATTTTTTACCTTTTTTCAATTTCTTTATCGTATAAGACGCTTTTTTCGTGCTGTATTTTTTCACGCCTTTTTTCATTTTCTTGTCTGTCGCGCATACGACCTGGTATCCATCCGCATTTTTAACGGCTTTCCATGTCACTTTCGCTTTTTTGCCCTTCTGTTTTTTCACGGAGAGACCTTTCGTCTTTGCCACCGAAATTTTTTCTGTTTTCGGCTCGGCTGACGGTGAAACAGTCGGTGAAGGCACAGGTGTCACAGTCGCTGGAGGCGTCTGTGTAGGTGTCTGCGGCGCCGGCGTTACGGTCGGTTCCGGTTCTGCTTCCTTCTCAAACTGCCAGTAATCAAATTTAAACAGTTCTTCGCTTCCTTCTCCGGTAAAGAGGAAATACAGATCGTGAACGCCAGTCGTCGGTGTGATGTCAATGGTACATGTCTGATAGGTGTCTTTACTTCCCGTGTTCGGAACCTGAACCGTACCAATCTTTTCGCCATCTTCGGAATCCAGGCGGACTTCAATGGCTGCGGAACTATCACTATCCGAAGCAACGGACGCATGGAAGCGGATGGCTTCCTTGCTGCCAAAATCAACATTTTCTACTTTGAGGCTGCTTCCGTCTTTGATGTCATAGACCGACACACCGCCCTGTTTGTTCATTTCCGTCTCTACGGCGGTACCCCAGGCAAATGTTTCTGCTTCTGTCCGGTCAAACGGATTCAGCGTACCGATCGCATCTGGGCCTTCTACGGTCATTTTAAGTTCTGGGATCGTTCCATCCTCGTTATAGGTAAATTCCTCCACGCACACAGAACGATGGTAAGCGCCGCCGCCTGGTAATGGCTGGCTGTGGTAGAACATGTAAGAATGTCCGTTAAAATCAACGACACCCGGATGGTTTGTATAACAGGTCGGAGAACTTCCCAGTCCCTGCGGAGACATGAATTCCCCTTTGAACTCCCACGGTCCGGTCGGCCACTGGCTCGTCGAATAGGCGAGACTCTCCTGTCCGGATTTCATAAATGCCGCGTATACCATATAGTACAGATCGCCGCGTTTATAAAACCAGGGACCCTCTCCGTAAGCACACTTCCGGTCGCTCTGCGCCTTTGGCCCGAATGCTTCTTCCGTCATATCAATGCTGACAATCCCTTTTTTGCCGATACTTTCGTCATAGGAAAGCATATCTTCGTTCAACTGCACGTAGCGCAGGCTCGGATTTCCAAAATACAAGTATGCCTGGCCGTCATCGTCGATAAAAACGGTCGGATCAATGTTATTCCATGTTCCGTCATCGACAAGCGGTTTCCCTAAGGCATCAACAAACGGCCCTTCCGGTTTATCGCTGACACCGACGCCGATCACCATGCCGCCGCCCTTTTTATGGATCGGCACATACAGATAAAATTTGCCGTTGCGCTCCACACACTGGGGTGCCCAGGCCCTCGGATCCACTGTGTCAGCCCACGTAAACGACTCATAATTCATAATCGTTCCGAGATCTGTCCAGTTTACCATGTCCTTCGTCGAATAACATTTCCAGTCATTCATCGTATAGAAATTGTCTACCAGCTTATCCTCGTCGTGTGACGTATAGAGATACAGCGTATCCCCTGATACCATCGGTGCCGGGTCCGCCGTATAGATATTCTGTACGACCGGATTATCCGCCTGTGCCGGAATGTTCGAAACCATGATCCCGGAACAGAGTGTCAATAACCCGACAAGAGCTTTTACACCTGTTTTTTTCTTCATTTTACTCATCCTTTCTTTTTTATATCAAGCGGCGGCGACTCCTGCTGTCTGTGGTAGATCTGAACAGCGACTGGACTCCAACCGCTTTTGAACGGCGGTCTTTAGGAACCTACCGTTACTTTCGCGTCTGACTGACTTAAAATCTCCCCGTTCGGGCCGACTACCGTGAGAATGTATTCTCCGGGCGTAACCGGCGCCTTCATGGAACTGCTGTTTCCTGCGGCTTTCGACATCGTCGGGTCTGCCGCGTCAAAGGCGGACAATCCGGACGGCGCGAGCCATATTGTCTTTCCGCCGTCGGACAGCGCATGGGAAAAGGTAACCGTTCCCCCGCTTGTCGTCGTTACGTTATCTTCTAACAGCTGGTTTGCTTCCGTAACCGTTGTGGAAAATGCCAGCGTGATCTCTTTTTTCGTCGCCTTCTCGGTCGCTTTCAGCGTCCAGACGCCAGTTTCATTGATGACTGCTCCGTTCGAAACCGCTTTTCCGTTCAGCGTAAAGGTATACGCGTCTTCCATCAGTTCCAGCGTGAGCGGACGGAGTTTGGATACGTTGTAGTTTCCGCCGTCCGATACATTCGCGGCGTTCGTGCTCTCCCCGACATAAAGGGTAAAGGTGGACGCGTCTGACAGCGATCCGTCGGCATACCGGATGTAGAGTTTATACTCGCCGGGTTCTTGCGGAATGTCCATCGATTTCTCATTTCCGGCTGCTTTTGTCATCGCCGTTCCCTCGGCAAACGCAGTCGTCCCCTCTTTGGCGAGCCATACTTCATCCTCTTTTGCGAGCAGCCCCCTTCTCGGCAGTTTCTGTCCTGCCGCGAGGCGCACATTGGAGGCCAGTTCATAGTCGGTATCCGGAATGACATCCTTGCCGACCATGTGCACGTACGCATCTTCCAATCCGGAATAGAGCACAGTCTCGTATCCTTTGAGCGGCCAGATGTACTGCTCATTGACATACTGCTCGAGCGAACAGTTCGGTGCGGTCGTCTCGGAGCGGCTCGTATTGGAAAAACCGTTTGTGACGATCATGTCGTGCTTTCTGCGCCAGTCGTTCAGTTCATAGACGTTGCGGATAATGTTGGTCACCACGTTGCTGTCAAATTTGATATACGCACTTCCCTCGTCCGGGTGGAAGCCGTTGATCATCTTGCTGCCGTTGGCCACCTGCGGTTTCCGCTTGGCATTGATATAGTTAAAACTCATCTCGGAGTATTCGGTCCAGTCGTCATTTCCCTGTCTGCCGAGCGTGTAAATGCCGCCCGCATCCTGCAGCAGGGAGCAGATCTCCTCGACGCGGTTATAATTTACGTGATTGTTCTTTGACGTATCGGTCGGGACGCCCGGCAGCTGCGAATCGCTTCCGTTCTCCCCGTCAAAGTTACACCAGCCCCAGCCGATGCTCATGCCGCTGTACGAACATTTATAGACAAAATTGTGCAGCACCTGCAGGTGGTAGGTGAAAAATGTGGTGATCGGTGAATTTCCCGGGAAGAAATAACAGTTCTCAAAGAGATAATTGTTCGTGATCGTTATTTCTTTCGGAACCGACTCGGTGCCGTCGCGGAACTTTTCCTTTTCCGGTCCCGCCGCATTCGCCACTTTCACTTTATGGATCTCGGTATCGTTTTCATATACGTGCTGCGGATGTCCGACAACGATGCCGGCGCCGCCCGTCTTCGCGATATAATTTCCCGTGACCTCACATTCTTCTACATCGTTTTCCAAATGGATGCCCAGATATCCGGTGTGGCGGATCTCTCCGTCGATAAAGCGGATGTTTTTGCCCGATGTGACGTGGATCGCGGCCGGCGGCACGTCATAGGAGCGGTAAATGTCATCGTGCTGGTTTACAAGACCGAAATTCGTGAGGACGATCGATCCCTGCACCGAGGCATAACCGTGGGATCCCTCGAGTTCATAGAGATTCCAGTCCGTATAGGCAAAACTCAGTCCCTCAAACGTGATATATTCGACATGCTCGGACTTTTTCGCGTCCCCGCTCATATCGATGAGCGTATCCGTTTCCGGGATGACCACTTCGGCCTGCGCCAGGTCTTCTCCCTCTCTCGGTATGTAATAGAGCATGCTCCCCGCCTGATCGAAATAAAACTCACCGGGCGATTCCAGCCATTCAAATACATTGGATACATCGTTTACTTTCGTCTTTTCCGGACTGTATGCCGTTCCCCAGCCAAGATTCTGCGCAAGCGCCCCGTACGGCATCTGCAGAGTCACCTCGGTGTTTCCCTCGTCCGTGAGCGCCAGGGATTCGGCGCAGACGAGCTGTTTCGCCCAGGTGGAACCGGATTCGAGCTCAATGTTCTGCGGATTTCTCGTATCGGCCGGCAGTCCGAACGACGCGGCAAACTCCGCCCCGGTATAGATCGTCGTCGTGCTCGGCGCCCAGGCCCACTCCGCCTGGCCTTTTTCTACTTTATAACTTCCGACGGCACGGGCCGGTTTACCCGATTTTGTCGTCATCGAAGCCCGCTCGCCGTCGACGTAGATGGCGCGCAGCTTCTCCGAACGGTTCAGCGGTGTTTTATAGGCAGTCAGGCCGTCCGCGAGCCAGTCCACGTCCTCTGCTTTCTGCCAGGCCGTCTCCAATTTTCTGCCGCCGCTCAGAACCGGCTTCGCGCCCTCTGCCGCGCGGTAAATGACCGCTCCCTTCTCACTGCCGGAGTCCTCTGCCGTAAATTGGATCGTCTCGCCGATCGGATAGAAACCGTCCGCGATCTCCACGATGATATCACCCGATTTTTTATCCATTGAGCGAACGGCTTCCTTCGCGCGGGAAATGCTCTGGAACGGATGGGTTTTCGAACCGTCGCCGCTGTCGCTCCCCTGTGCCGATACGTAAATCTTCTTTCCGGTTTCGGCTGGTTCTTCCGTCTTTGTCGCCGGAGGAACCGCCGTATTACCGATGGCAGCTGTCGGAGCTGGTGTCTGTGACGGAACTGGCGTCGGCCCCGGGATGCGGCACATGAAGTAGTCTACCGTTACCTTTACGGTTCCGACTTTTCTCGTCTTTTTCTTTTTCTTCTTTTTCGCCGGTGTTATTTCTTTTACGGTAATGATCGCCGTACCCCCTTTTTTTCCCGTGACAACGCCTTTTTTAGAAACGGTTGCAATTTTCTTTTTATTCGAAGAAAATGTATACTTCCGATTCTTTTTCTTGTTTTTGATTACGATTTTTTTTTGCTTTCCTCTCATGACCGTAAACTTTTTCTGTTTCAGTGTCGCTTTTTTTGCTGCCTGGGAAACGCCTCCCGGCAGGCATATAGTCAGCAGCATGGCAGACACGAGCGTGAACGCCATACATGTTCGCACAATCTTATGTTTCATCCTGATCCTCCATTCCTGAAGCACAGCAGCGGGAACGCGGAGAAATCATCATTCACGCGCCCTTTCCCTGTTTTATCCTTCTATCATCTATTATCCACGAAAAACCTATATGTACCTACCTTCCATTCTAGACGTATAACTGCTTTTTTACTATGACAAATTGGGTGTCGTTTCATGATATATTGAGACTTTTTTATTGTATTTTTTTCTCTGTTCCTGTATACTAACAACAGTACTATGAAATATGGGCCTGATGATAGGCCCGTGTCATCCGACAGAAAAGAGAGTTGATCATGATAGATATTATTTTCGTTCAGACAGACACATCCCACCCGGTAGGTTTTGAATGTGATATGGGTCGGGAACACGATTGGTGGCTGTTCGTACAAACCCATATCCAGACATATTTTGTAATTGATGGAAAGAGAATTGTCATGCCGGCACACGCGGCCATCCTGTACCCGCCGCATTCCCTCATCCAGTATGGCGCGGCGGAAAAAAAGCCTTACAGCGATGACTGGACGAGGTTTTACACGGACGAACCGTTTATCTGCAAGGGGAACATTCCGCTGGAGACGCCGTTCCAGACGAGGGACCACATGTATATCAAGCAGCTCCTCCACCTGCTGGCCTGCGAAAATTTCTTTGAGAACCAGCACAAAGAATCATCGATCCAGGCGCTGTTCCAGCTGCTGTTTTCAAAATTGCACGAGTCGCTGTCAGGTGACACCGATGACTTCCGTGAACTGGAGCTTTTGCAGCTGCACATGAACATCCGGAACAACCCGGCTTCTCCCTGGAGTGTACCAGAAATGGCAAAGCAGCTGCACATCTGTCCGAGGCATTTGCAGAAGATCTATCAGAAGCGGTTCGGCATCACCTGTATGGACGACGTCATAAAAAACCGCCTGCTCCTCGCAAAAGAGAAACTCGAGCAGACGGATTTTCCCGTTTATCGCATCGCGGAACAGTGCGGCTACTCAAACACGGAGCATTTCAGCCGTCAGTTCAAACAGCATTTCGAGGTGTCCCCCAACGCCTACCGCCGGCTGGCCAAAAAAGAGACACCCCAGCCATGACGGAAGCGAAAAAACTCCTGACTGTTCACGCGCCGCCGTCAGGGCTGCACAGATCGACAGGCTGTGGTAGCACCGCACGCCGACCCGGCGCAAAAGGCCTCCCGCTCCGCTGTCACACGGCAGCGGAAACACTCTGCAATACCAATCTCAGGACGGCGGTCATCTCGTCCACATGCTCCTTTTCGATAATGAGCGGCGGCACGAAACGAACGACGTCCGTCCCCGCGCTCAGCACGATAAGCCCCTGTTCTAACGCCCGGCTGCATATTTCACCGACCGGCGCGCTGCAGACGAGCCCGCGGAGCAGGCCAAGTCCCCGCACTTCTCTGGCGACCGGGCAGGTTTCCACGAGTTCCTGCAGTTTTTGTCCCAGATAATCCCCGGTTTCTTTCACATGCGCTAACAACTGCCGTTTCTCCATCAGTTCGATCGATTTGGCGACGGCGGTACAGGCGAGCGGATTACCGCCAAACGTCGTTCCGTGGTCTCCCGGCACAAACGCCTTTCCGATCTCCTTCGTCGTGGCGATCGCGCCTACCGGGATCCCGCTTCCAATCCCTTTTGCCATCGTCACGATATCCGGTTTTATGCCGTAATGTTCATAGGCAAACATTTTCCCCGTGCGCCCCATGCCGCACTGGACTTCATCGCAGATCATCATGATATCGTGCTTGCTGCAAAGGTCGCGGATCCCCTGGAGAAATTGCTGCTCGGCCGGGAAAACGCCGCCCTCTCCCTGCACGGCCTCGACGATGATGGCGTACGTGCGGTCTGTGATCTTCTCTTCCACGCTTTTCAGATCGTTGTAATCCGCGAAACTCACGCCGGAAATAAGTGGTTCATACGCCTCCCGGTACTTTTTCGTGCCCGTCACGGACAGGGCGCCCATGCTCCGGCCGTGAAAGCCCTTTTCCATCGAAATGATCTCGGAGCGGTCCGTATATCCTTTCATCAGCGCGTATTTGCGCGCCAGTTTCAGCGCTCCCTCATTTGCCTCGGTACCGCTGTTTGCCATGAAAACCTGCTCCATTCCCGTAATGCGCGCCAGTCCTTCTGCCGCGTCCCTGAGCGGCTGGGAATAAAAGTAATTGGAGACGTGGACGACCTTATCGATCTGGTCTTTCAGCGCCTGTTTGAGTTCTTCATCGCCGTATCCAAACGCGCAGACAGCGATCCCGCTGCCAAAGTCCAAATATTTTTTACCATCCGTATCATACAGGTACACACCTTCCCCGTGGTCCAGAACAACCGGATAACGGTTATAGGAATGGATGAGATACGTTTCGGATTCATTTATGATCTCTTTCATATTGAAGCATCCCTTCTGTATTTAAGCATTTCCTTCTGTCTCATACTGGTATAAACTGTTTTCGTTGCCGATAAACGCGGTCCCGATTCCCTTTTTCGTATAAAATTCGAGGAGCAGGCAGTGTTCGAGCCGCCCGTCCAGAATATGCACGCGGCCCACGCCGCCTTCCACGGCGTCAATGCAGTTTCTAAGTTTTGGAAGCATGCCGCCGCCGACATATCCCTCGTCGATCATGCGGTTGGCCTCATCAAGTGTCAGGACCGACAGCAGGGTCGAAGGGTCGTTGGCATCCCGGCACACGCCCTCAATGTCCGTCATGAACACAAGCTTTTCCGCCTTCATTGATTTGGCGATCGCGCAGGCCGCATCGTCCGCGTTGATATTATACGATTTAAAGTCATCTCCCAGTCCGATCGGGGCGATGATCGGCACAAAATCATGCTCGAGCAGCGTATCGATCAGATCGGAACGGACTTCCCGCACATCGCCGACATATCCGATGTCCTTGCCGTTTACGGTCTTTTTGTCACAAATGATCGTCCCGCCGTCCTTGCCGCTGATACCGGCCGCGCGCACGCCGAGTTTTTCCATCATCTGGACGAGATGTTTATTCACCTTGTTCAAAACCATTTCCGCCACTTCCATCGTATCCTCGTCCGTGACCCGCAGGCCCTCGACAAACTCCGGTTCCTTTCCCATGAGTTTGACCCACTTGCTGATCTCTTTTCCGCCGCCGTGCACGATGATCGGCTTCATGCCCACGAGTTTCAGGAGCGCGACGTCCTTGATCACGCTCTGCTGCAGTTTCTCGTCCAACATCGCGCTCCCCCCGTATTTTACGATCACCCTTTTGTCGCTGAAATCCCTTATGTACGGAAGTGCTTCGATCAGCGTTTCCGCCTTGATCAGCACATCATTCATATTCTTATCCATTTCTATCCTGTCCTTTCTTATGAGCGGTAGTCCCCGTTGATCTTTACATAGTCGTAAGTCAGGTCGCAGCCCCACGCCGTCGCGTCCGCCTCTCCCTGTTTCATATCGCACACGACGGTTACATTTTGCTGAGCGAGAAGTTCGGTCGCCCGCTCTTCGCTATAGTCCGTGGCCACGCCGTCTTTCACGAGGATGAGGTTCTCACCGTCTCCGGCGCTTAACGTCAGATCCACAACTTTCGGGTCAAAGTCTACGCCGGCATAGCCGAGCGCGCATAAGATCCGTCCCCAGTTGGCGTCGCTTCCGAATACCGCCGTTTTGACGAGGTTTGACGTGATCACGGATTTACTCAGAAGCTTTGCCTCCTCTTTCGTGCGCGCGTGTTCTACCGTCACCTCCAAAAGCTTTGTACAGCCCTCGCCGTCCGCGGCCATCTGTTTGGCCAGCTCACAGGCGACCGTAAAAAGCGCCTGCTTAAATGTTTCACACGCTTCTGTTCCGCCCTGGATCTCTTCCGCGCCTGACATGCCGTTTGCCAGAACGAGACAGGTGTCGTTTGTCGACGTATCCCGGTCAACCGAGATCATATTAAATGTATCACTCACAACGCTTACGAGCAGTTCCTGAAGCAGTTCCCGGCCGATGTTCGCGTCTGTGGTAATGACGCTTAACATCGTCGCCATATTCGGATGGATCATGCCGGATCCTTTCGACATGCCGCCGATGGAGACTTCCTTTCCGTCTATTTCAATTTGAACCGCGCACTCTTTCGCAACGGTATCCGTCGTCATGATTGCTTCCGCCGCCGCTCTTGCACCCTCCCTCGAAGGCGAGAGCGCCTCTTTTAACAAAACAGCTCCCCGCTTCACCGGTTCTGGCCGAAGCTGCATGCCGATCACACCAGTCGACGCCGTAAGAACCTGTTCTACACCGACCGAACACACCTCTGCCACCGCCTCTGCCATCTGCCTGTTATACCCGTTTCCTTCCTCACCCGTGCAGGCATTGGCAATACCGCTGTTCAGCACCACCGCATGAACCGGTTTTCCTTTTTCCAGGATCTTCTGATCCCAAAGTACCGGGGTTGCCTTCACTACATTTGTAGTAAATGTCCCTGCTGCTGCTGCCGGCGTTTTCGTAAACACGAGCGCCATATCTTTCCTGTTTTCATATTTAATACCTGCTTCCGCTCCAGCCGCCTCAAATCCTTTGGCAGCTGTCACGCCTCCGTCGATCCGTTTCATAACCTTCCTCTCTTTCTCGTCACTTTCTCTGCACGCTATCACGAACTTATACAGCCGCCGCGGAACACGAATTTTATGGAAATACCGGCACGAGCCGTAATCCTTCCGTCTCGTCCAGGCCGAAAAGGATATTCATGTTCTGTACGGCCTGCCCGGCCGCGCCTTTTGTGATGTTGTCCATCGCGCCCATCATGATCACCCGGCCGGTGCGCGTATCAACCCGGGGACATACATCGACGAAATTACTTCCCTCGACCCATCGCGTCTCCGGGCACACGCCCTCGTCCAGCACGCGGACAAAATACTCGTCGCGGTAACATTCCGTGTACGCCTGCCGCACCATATCCGGTGTCACGCCCGGTTTCAGATCGGCGTACGCCGTGATGAGGATGCCGCGGTTCATCGGAACGAGATGCGGCGTGAAGTTCAGAACGACCGGCTCTCCCGCCGCGTACGACAGCTGTTCCTCGATCTCCGGCGTGTGGCGGTGGCTCGTCACCCCGTACGCCTTTATGTTTTCATTGACTTCACAGTACAGGTTCGGCACCTTCGCCCCTCGTCCGGCTCCGCTCGTTCCGGACTTCGCGTCGATGACAAGTGTTTTCGTTTCGATGTAATGATTCTTTACCAGCGGATAAATGGCCAGTGTGGAGCAGGTCGGATAACACCCCGGGTTGGCGATCAGGCGCGCCCCCTTGATCTGTTCGCGGTTCAGCTCACACAGTCCGTAGACAGCCTCATCAATAAACTGTCTGCTCTCATGATGGATGCCGTACCACTTCTCGTACACATCGACATCTTTGATACGGAAATCCGCGCTCAGGTCAATGACCTTACAGTGACTTAAAATATCTTCTTCGAGTACCGACGCCAGATAGCCCTGCGGCGTCGCGGTGAAAATGACGTCCGCTTCCCGGCAGAGCGTGTGAAGATCGTCTTTCTGGCACAGATCTTCGACGATCTGGAACATGTTTCCGAATACCGAACGGAACTTTTCTCCGACATAGCTTCTTGAGCCATACCAGATGATCTGCGCTTCCTTGTGCTGCAGGAGCAGCCTCACTAATTCCTGACCGGCGTAGCCGGTGGAGCCGATAATGCCCGCTTTTATCATTTCTTTTTCCTCCCTGTTTTTTCTATCCGGTTTGTATGGGTATGAATATTTTTATGTATAAAACGTAATTTTATTCAATATATTCAGGACTCCTCTTATTATACACCCCCTTGAAATAGAACGCAAGTATAAATTTAAAAAGTTCTTGCATAATATTCATTTTTGTTGTATATTAGGAGATGTGAAAGGCGAAACATGATCTGCCTCGCGGTGAGATCAACTATAAATTTTATAAAACGGAGGTTTTAACATGAAAGAAAAAGTAGTACTTGCTTACTCCGGCGGCCTGGATACGACTGCCATCATCCCGTGGCTGAAGGAAAACTTTGACTACGAAGTTATCTGTGTCTGCATCGACTGCGGGCAGGAGGAAGAATTGGACGGCCTGGAAGAGCGGGCGAAGTCGTGTGGCGCTGCCAAACTTTACATAGAGGACGTCATCGACGAATTTTGTGACGAATACATCGTCCCCTGCGTACAGGGACATGCTGTATATGAGAACAAATATCTGCTCGGGACATCGATGGCCCGTCCGGTCATCGCCAAACGTCTCGTTGAGATTGCCCGCAAGGAAGGCGCTACCGCGATCTGCCACGGCGCGACCGGCAAGGGAAATGACCAGATCCGGTTTGAACTCGGCATCAAGGCGCTTGCCCCTGACTTAAAGATCATCGCCGCATGGCGGAGCGACAAGTGGACACTGGATTCCCGTGAATCTGAGATCGAGTACTGCAAGGCGCACGGCATCGATCTTCCGTTCTCCGCGGATTCGAGCTACAGCCGCGACCGGAACCTGTGGCACATCAGCCACGAGGGACTAGAACTCGAAGACCCGGCCAATGAGCCAAACTTTGAGCATCTTCTCGTACTCGGCACCACACCGGAACACGCGCCGGAAGAGGGCGAGTATGTCACGATGACATTTGAAAAAGGCGTGCCGAAATCGGTCAATGGAAAAGAAATGAAAGTTTCGGACATCATCCGTGAACTGAACCGTCTCGGCGGAAAACATGGGATCGGCATCGTGGATATCGTGGAAAACCGCGTGGTCGGCATGAAATCCCGCGGTGTTTATGAGACGCCGGGCGGCACGATCCTGTACGAGGCGCACCAGCAGCTCGAAGAACTGATCCTTGACCGGGATACGTATGATCAGAAGATCGACATGGGAAACCGGCTCGCGCAGATCGTCTATGAAGGAAAATGGTTCAGTCCTCTCCGCGAAGCCGTTCAGGCCTTTATCGAGTCCACGCAGAAATACGTGACCGGTGAAGTGAAGTTCAAACTTTACAAGGGAAATATCATCAAAGCGGGCACGACATCGCCGTATTCCCTGTACAATGAGAGCATTGCTTCGTTTACGACCGGAGATCTCTACGACCACCACGACGCCGAAGGATTCATCAACCTGTTCGGACTTTCCACGAAAGTACGCGCGATGAAACTGGCACAGTGTGAGGAAGAAAAATAATAAATAATGTAACTTACGTAAAGGGGGCTGTTGGAAAACAGCCCCCTTAAATCACTAGTTATTCCTCTGCACCCTCAAAGAAATACTCTCATCCCCATATCCCCGGTATAAAACAAGTACGATCCCGATACATAGTAAGAATAATGCAGCAACACAGGCAGTAAACTCCAAAACTGGATATTGAATGACAAAATATTCCATCCTCTCCTGCATCCCCCTGCCTGTCAGAAAGAAAATCCCACCACCCAAACCTGCTGTCAGCGCAGTTATGATGAGGCTGTAAAAAACACCTTCCAGAAGCAGCATGTTTTTAAGCTGTTTCCTCGTAAGTCCGATGCTCTCCATTACCGCAAACTCTCTCGTCCTGACTGTCAGTCCTGTGATGGTAACATCCACATAATTGACAATACCCATAAGGAGCAGGATCACGCATAAAGCTCCCATCACCAGCCTGTTCGAATTAATATAATCGCTCATTTCCTGCAAAATATCATTTTTAAGTACTATACTAAGCGAGCGTTGATCTTCATTTCCGTATGGATCCGGTTTATATTGCTCGTTATATTTTTCCACGATTTTTTTTACTTCGCGCCCCAGATCAAGCCTGCTGCCTGATTGTGCTTTTAGGGACACGCAAAAATTTTGTTCTTCAATCTGTAACTTTTGAAACCCTTTTTCACTGGTCAATAAGTAAACTAAATCATCAAACCTCGCTGTGCATTGGATATCCGGCAGCTTTTCCAGCTGCAAGTCCAAATATCCGCAAAAGCGCATATGCCTTGCTTGTTGTCCATACACAATATCATAAATCTTCAGTGGCATGCCAACGGTATTTTTGCTCATCTCTATCTGCGCAGGGGAAAGCAGATGATCGTGCAGCAAAATCATACCATCGCCATCTATCATCGTTTCCACATCCAGATACAACGCCTGTTCTTTTGCGATCGCCTTTAATGGGTCAGATATTCATCGCTCAAAATCTGGATCGTGCAGGGAGAGCGGTAAAAATAAAAATCTGTTTCCAGATTGTCCCGAATGGGATCGAATACCGGCTCATCTACCAAAATTTCCCCAAAACCGCCCCTCGAAATATTGCTGTTCTCAATTCCGGGAAGAGCCAGGATTTGAGCCAGGATTTCATTTGGAAAAAGGATATGCCGATTAAACTCCTGACACTCTTCAGCTGTAAAAAGCGTGCCCACGTAAATATCCGGATGCTCATATTCAATCTGATTGCTCGTGTCTGCCCCCCTGGAAATCATGACTACGGCAAGCGATGCGATCAGTCCCAAGCTAAGGCAGGTCGCACTCACAAAATAACGTCTTTTAAAACGCATGATGTTTCGCCAAGCCATGTGTGTGAGCAAAAACTTCTGCTTCCGGTTCACTTTTGTCACATCTTTCCACCCATCTCCACTCGCCGCCTGATCCATATAAGTGACTGCCTCGATTGGCGTCAATTTCACAGTACGGCGGATGGCAAGAGCAGAACTAAAGTACGCTACTACGCCGCAGAAGAGGAAAGATACTGCCAGCAGGATCGGACGGAAGGTAATCATCCCTGACGCGCTTCCAAATCGATGGAGATACATTTTGGACAATAATACTGGTATGACTACGAGCGCGATCACCACCCCCATCAGGGCACCGATTACGCTTCCCCGCAGGACGATCCTTCTCATCTGCCAGTAGACAATGCTGCAAATCTGTCTCCTCGTTGTACCAAGCGTTTTCAAAAGTCCGTATTCGCGGATACTCCGCTCAAAAGAAATGTGGAGAACATTATAGATCAGAAGCCCCACGCTCGTTAAAATAACGACCGCCAGTATCAATATCGTATCAACTCCACCTGCCAGCAAAAACATCGCCTGCCATCCAGCCGTGTCAGACACAAAAAACTTCTGGCTTGTGTCGCGCATCTCAATATCCTGATAAAGTCTTTGCTCGACCGTGATACCCTTTAACCGGTCATCCTGTCTCAGATACAGCGTCAGATCCAGTTCCTCTTTTCCCGGAACGGAATCTAGAAATGACTGCGAAAAATACGCATCCGGCCGACCATACTGGGCGGTGGCAATATACTCCGTATAATATCCGGAGAGGACGAAATCGAATACTTCCACTTCCTTACTCTCATCCAAAAAACCGACAGGGAATGATAATTTCATGCCCACTTGTGGATCTGTAATACCTATCGCTTCCAAGGCCCTCACGGGAAGCATGACCTCCCTCTTCCCTCGTGGATAATTCCCATGAATATCTGTAAACGCCGGCTTTTTGATCTTTTCCCAGGTGACATCATCAATGACCGCGCATCTGGCTTCCGACATGACTCCAAACCAAACACATCTTCCGACATCCTTGATATATGAAAGTTCCTGTATTTGTTCATACTGTTCCTCCGTTGCCCTCTCGAGCCTTGTGTTCGATACCACCCCCCGCTTCCTTGCCTCACGCAGCATATCGGTCTCGAACTTCCCGGCAGCAAAACTGAACACACAAAACAGTGCCATAACGGCAAACGCGACGGCTCCCATCAGGATCATGTGGCGCTTTTTATCCGCGTCATACTGCTTCTTCGCCAGGTGCGCGATCACTTTTTTATTGTTATTCTTCATACTGCCCACCCCTTATCCTGCCGTCTTCGATACGGATGATGCGATCCGTCATCTGGGCGATCTCCTCATTATGCGTCACGATCACGATTGTCTGGTGAAACTTGGCGGCGCTTGATTTCATCAGGCCTACGACTTCCGTCCCCGTAACCGAGTCCAGATTCCCGGTCGGCTCATCGGCGAGGATCACGGCCGGTTTTGTGGACAGTGCCCGGGCAATCGCCACTCTCTGCTGCTGTCCGCCGGAAAGCATATGCGGCATACTGTCCAACTTTTCGCGCAGCTTCAGTGTGTCGATGATACTGTAAAAAAAAGTCTCATCGACCTCCCTCCCGTCCAGCTGCAGCGGCAGCACGATGTTTTCATACACATTCAGCACGGGAACGAGATTATAATTCTGAAATACGAACCCGATATTCCTTCTTCGGAAAATGGTCCGTTCATCGTTTTTCAATTTACTGACGTCCTCACCCCGGACGATCACGTCACCCTCTGTAGGATCATCAAGACACCCCAGCATATTAAGAAGCGTTGTCTTACCACTTCCGGACGATCCCGTAATGGAGACAAACGCTCCGTCTTCGATCGAAATAGAAATTCCGTCCAGCGCGCGCACCTCACCTGACGGAATCTGATAGATTTTTTTTAAGCCTCTTGTTTCTAATACATTCATTTTGATCCCTCCTGTCCTTCTTTTTGTAATTTCATTTTAACAGGAAGTACTTACAATCTAATTACATTTTTCATCTTTAGGGAATGTAAATTTCAGGAAATCTCAATTTCAGGAAATCTCGATTTCTAAGGAAGGAATATGGAAATCTCGAGTCCCGGTGTGTTCCGCTTTGCTTTTAGAAACCCTCCGTGCAGCAAAACGATTTCCCTTGCGAGATAAAGTCCCAACCCGAACCCCGGCTGTCCATCCGTTCTCTTTCCCCGGTAAAATCTCTGAAAGATCTGCTCTTCCTCTCCCTCTATAATGCCAATACCGCTGTCCGAGACAGAAATTTTCGTATACATCTCATTCTGAACAGCAGACACACGGATCACCGAATGCGACGGCGAATATTTTACGCTGTTTTCCAACATGTTATAAATGGCCTCCCCCAGCCAGTTGGCGTCGTGCGAAAGTTCTAATGCATCATCCATCGCCAGGTCAATGACGATCTCCTTCTCATCCGCCGCCTTTTTCACCTGAAAAATACTGTGCAGGATCGTTTGGGAGAGACGGGAAGCATCCGGCTTGATCTGTATGATCCGGTTCTCAAGCCTTGCCATCTTGATAAAACTCTCCGTCAGAAAATACAGCTGGGATGACGTTTTTTTTAATGCTTCCACATATTCCTGCCTCTCCGCCTCACACTGGACATCGCCCAGTAGTTCCAGATAACTCTCGATATTTGCCAAAGGATTTCGCATCTGATGCGCAATATCCGCGATCAGTTCACGGATTTCATCGCGCTCTCGTTTTAATTGCTGCTCGCTCCCCTGTATTTTCTCTGACAGTCGTACCATCTGATACCGGATCTTTGAGGGCAGTTCGTCCTGATATTCCACGTTGATATGCGGATCCCTCCCGTTTAGCATCTGATCCAATATCCGGGAAAACGCTTCCCATTCTTTCCTTCTCTGAAACATGTTCACTCTCCAAACGTATAGCCAAGTCCAAATACATTTTTTATATAGGTCGGTTCTGACGGGTCGGGCTCGATTTTTTTCCGCAGCCGGGATAACGTGACATTTACGGTATTTTCCTCCACAAAAGAACCTTCTGCATCCCAAAGCTGTTCGAGCATCATCTGTTTTGTGACCACCTTATTCCGGTTTCTGGCAAGCAGTTCTAGCAGGCGGTATTCTTTCGGCGTAAGATTGATAACCTCTCCACGCCGTATCACCTCTCCACGCTCAAAATGGATCACGAGTTCTTCATAACAGAGTGTCTCCGTACCCTCTTCTCCCATCCGGCGCAAAACTGCCTGTGCGTGTTTTAGCAGGACAGTAATCGGAAAGGGCTTTACGAGATAATCGTCCGCCCCGCAGTCGAAGCCGCGGAGCATATCCTCCTCTTCGTCGCGCGCTGTCAGGAATATGACCGGAATGTTCCCGCGTTCCCGCACTTTTTTGCAGAGAGAGAACCCGTCTCCATCCGGAAGGCCGACATCGATCACCAGAAGCGCCGCGCCATGATCCAATTCGCGTTGTGCCTCCCGGATGGATGCCGCTCCCGCCACCTCATATCCGGCGTTCGCAAATGCTTTGCACAGTGCCTTATTTAATAACATGTCATCTTCTACAATAATCACTTTTTGGCTCAACATTCGTACCTCGGTCTTTATACTTTGATTAAAATTTCTGGTTCCAACCTCTTGTAATCCACATGGACGATCGCCGTCTTCCTGGCAGTCGATCGTTGTGACTGCTCCGGTTCACCCTGCCTGCTGTAAAGACATTATAACAAAAACCTGACGACTTGTTCAAGACTCATTTCTCCCATGTCCTGTTTATCAAACTCTGCGTCTCTTTGCCTTATGGATACCGACATATTATTTTTCTCGTTTTCACCTACGACGATCATATACGGCACTTTTTCGAGACGAGCCTGTCGGATCTTATATCCAAGTTTCTCACTTCTATCATCCACTTCAACCCGGATATCATTTTCCTTCAAAGTCCCCTCGATCTCTCTGGCATACTCATTATATTTATCGGAAACCGAAAGAACCTTAACCTGTACAGGCGCGATCCACGCAGGAAATTTCCCCGCATAATGTTCCAGTAAAATACCAATAAAACGTTCGATTGAGCCAAATACAACTCGATGCAGCATGATCGGGCGATGTTTCTCTCCATCTGCCCCGATATAGTCAATATCAAATCTCTGCGGAAGCTGGAAATCAAGCTGGATCGTTCCGCACTGCCACGTCCTGCCTATGGAATCTTTTATATGAAAATCAAGTTTCGGGCCATAGAATGCGCCATCCCCTTTATTTACGACATAAGACTTGCCCATTCCCTGCACTGCTTTTTCTAGAGCTTCCGTAGCGAGCTGCCAATCGTCATCGCTGCCGATGGAATGCTCTGGTCTCGTTGACAATTCAATTTCATAGGAAAAACCAAACTTCTGGTAAACTTCATCAATAAGACGCATAACCCCTTGAATCTCATCCATTACCTGATCTTCTCTCATAAAAATGTGAGCGTCATCCTGCGTAAAGGAACGTACTCTCATGAGACCATGTAATGTTCCGGACTTTTCATTACGGTGCACAAGCCCTAATTCCCCCATTCGCATAGGAAGCTCCTTATACGACCTCGGTTCCAGTTTATACACTAACATTCCCCCCGGACAACTCATTGGCTTGATCGCATAATCGTCATCTTCAACTTTAAGAGAGTACATGGCATCTCTATAAAAATCCCAATGACCAGATGTTTCCCAAAGATTTCTTTCCAACATAATGGGCGTAGAAATTTCAACATATCCTTCTCTGCGGTGGATTTTCCTCCAATAATCAATGAGCAGGTTTTTCAACACCATTCCCCTTGGCAGGAATACCGGTAATCCCGGTCCTTCATCAAAAATCGTAAATATTCCAAGTTCCTTTCCCAATTTTCTGTGATCCCTGGCTTTTGCTTCGTCAACCATATGCAGATATTCATTCAATTGTGCCTTTTGGGGAAAAGAAATACCATAAATCCTCGTAAGCATTTGATTTTTTTCGCTGCCTCTCCAATAAGCCCCTGCCACTGACAATAGCTTGATCGCTTTAATCTGACACACATTAGAAATATGTGGCCCCGCACAAAATTCCTCATATTCTCCCTGCTTATAGAAGCTGATTTGTTCCGTCTCATTCAGTTCCTGAATCAACTCCATTTTATATGTTTCACCTGCTTGATCCATAATGCTAAGAGCTTCTTCTCTTGACTTCTCACAGACTTGCAGGGAGAGTGACTCCTTTACAATTTTTCGCATTTCTGCTTCAATTGTCTTCAAATGCTCCTCTGTAAATGGAAAATCAAATTGAAAATCATAATAAAATCCATTTTCGATCGCCGGCCCAATGGCGCACTTCGTTTCCGGATATAAGCGTTTTACCGCCTGTGCGAGCACATGTGCGCTCGTGTGCCAAAATGCCTTTTTGCCCTCCTGTTCTTCAAAATTCACTTCTACCATTTCTCCATTTTTTCGCAGAACCTTCATAATTTGCTGCTCCTTTCTTTTTTCAACGTTTTCTATTGGCAACAACATAAGAAAAGCACCCATAAGACCATGATCGTATCGTCTTAAGGGTGCGTTCAGCACGGTTCCACCTTAACTTTTCACTTCAGATTCCATCAAATCCTATCCTTTAACGCAGGCGTACGGTAACGCTTACTCATTTCAGCATTACAGCTCAGGAATGGTTTTCGTCTACTTTCCACATAAATAGCTTCCACCAAGCGCTATTCTCTCTGGATGCTTCCAACTAAACTACTCTTTTCCGTCATCGCTTTTCTTATGTTATTATCGGTACTTTATCACAACTTCTTTCTTTTGTCAATGCCCAATTTGAGACAATAATTAACCCAATTGTTTGACATACAATCGGTCTATCCCATTTCCATAGTTTACAATATCTTTAATATAATGATATCCGTACTTCTCATATAAGCCAACATGTTCTGACGGAATGTAGGTTTTTTTAAATCCAAGCGACTTCGCATATTGGTTCGCAGCTTCAATCAACTTTTCGCTAATCCTATGCCCACGATATTCTTCTGTCACAAATATGCTAGATACCCAAGGATAAATGCCAGGTAATGGGTAGTAATCAGTTTTCGCAATAGATACCATTCCGACAATCTGATTGTTGACTAATGCCACAAACATAGTCTCCCACTCACTAAACTCCCAATTACGGAGCACCTGCAACGTATGTTCTTTCACATCCTCCCAAGAAAAGTTCTCTACAAAGCGAACTAATCCATCTGCCAATTCTGTATTTCTATCTACCTTTTTAATTTCTGGTAAACTTTCTAACCCGAAATATCGTTCTACTTTGCCTGTTGTTTCCTCAACTGTACTCTGAGGTGTTCGTTCAAGCCAAAAATAACCGCTTTTTTTGATATCACAATAATATTTCTCATTGAGACTTCTCAAAGTTGCATTTAATGTCTCTTTTGCTTTTTCAACATCAGACGCACTTGAAATAAAATCACAAAAACCTTGATGGTCTGGGCGGTTACAATAATCATCAATTATATTAGAAGGTTCCTTTAATAAAAAAACAATTCTAGGTGGTTCCGTAATCTGTTGTGCCTGCTCCATAGTTAAATGACAATCACATAGTACAATTTGATCTTGAGAAAGACGAATCAAATCCAATAATACAAAGTCTAATTGTTCTCGTGTATTATCAAGCAACCACTTTTTATAATCATCCACAGTACGCAAAAAGAATTCATCCGCATCTTTAAACTTCTTATTCATTGATGGTTGAAAAGTAGCATTTGAAACTTGTTGATGTTTCTCAAATTGCTCATCAACATCGTAAACCAATAGATTGTGTCGTTTTGCTAACTCTCTTGAAATCGTTGTCTTTCCTCCACAAGGTGTTCCTGTTATAAAATAAACATTTTTTAAATATTCTTTCATTACATTGTCTTGCAATACCATTACAAAATCTCCTTTATTACTTAGTTTTCTCCTTAAACTTGAATTTATTTATGTCGTGGATATTCAGGCATCAAATCAATCAATGTTGTTGTCCGCCCTTCTTTATCCAGTAGAATTTCAATATTTTCCACATCTCCGCCTAAATGCATCATAAATTCTCTACAAATACCACAAGATGGAATTATATTTCCATCTTTATATACTGAAACCACTTTTGTAATCTCACTTTCGCCATATGTAAGCATTGTTGATAAAGCATTTCTTTCCGCGCACATCCCTATAGAGCCGTCCGTATCAATGCATATACCCTTATAAATATTACCTTTTTTCGTGAGTACGGCAGATGCCACACTCCCTACCCACATTTTATTTGAAACATCATGAGGGTTCAAAACGCTCATTGCTTCTTCATATAACATTTTCCATTCTTTGTTCACTGTTTTGTCCTCCTTAATAAATTCCGATTTTCTGCGCTGCTTAACTCCTACACAAATGGGAATTGGTAAGTAATTATAAGTTTCCTGTAACTACGATAATAGACGTGTGTTTAAGTGCTTCTTTTAGCCATTCAAGAAAATCCATGAAAAAAGCTCTTTTCCCATGGAGAGCACAATTCAAATCCTGTTCTATTTCAAAAATGATTCTCAAATATCATGAAGCATTCCCACGATGTACGCCTTGTTCTCATCCATCCCAGACACTTACCATAGGCAACATATAACCACCTTCTTCAAAATCCATTCCCGTTCACAAACCCGAAGTTATATCTCAATCTTTCTTGGCATATATGAATTTCACAATTTGACCATTTTCGGGATGCTCGGTTCCTAATACATACTGCATCAATGTTCCATGGCACATAACAATAATTGTACTGTAATTCTTGTATTTATCTAACACTGCCATGACACGTTTTTTCATTTGGTCAGCAGATTCCCATATGCACTCCTCTCCCTCTGGATGATGCCCATTATTTTCTGCAAGGCATCTATAATAGCTTCCTGCCTCTTCATCAGACAAAAAATCATAGTTAACGATATCCGCCAGCCACTCATGCAAATCCGTTTCCACTCGCATTTCAACTCCTAAATCCTTTGACAGGATGGCCGCGCTATGTACTGCTCTGCCAAAAGGAGATGTGATAATCAATTCGGCATCAGCCAGCCTTGTATCCTTTGCCGTTTCGTGTATCTGAGAAATCCCTTTTTCCGATAAAGTCATCATGTTGTAGCTGAATCCTTTGTAAAATTTTCTTCCAGCCATAGTGGTATCCATTTCCCCATGACGGATAAAATAAAAGGTTGTCATGTTATTTCTCCTATCCAACTCTTCAAATCCCGATTTCTTTCTCTGCCTAACTCCTACACAAATGGGAAGTCATCACTCTGTTTACCCATTCACATTGTAATCAATGTTAGCAAGTTTTGCTTGCCCCGCTAAATCCCTTGTTCGAATCGTGTAGTTCTTTCCGTCTTTTATAAAGTGTGTGCCACATTGACGAAACTCAAAATTGACCTTTTTCCGAATACATTGTTCTCGAATATCCAATACCCAATCGTAGTCAAGAGTACGGGCATTTCTGTCCGATTCGCCACCAACCACAACAAGCTCAATGCCATCAAGATAGTTTTCAATACGAATTGCTTCGATTAAAGGCTGTGCGGTAATACACTTATGTTTTATTGGCAGTTCTTTGAATATACTGAGCCTGTAATCCGCATTTTTCTGATTTTCTATGGTGCAACAGACTACAACATTTTCATATCCGCTGCCCCAATCATCAGGAATGCAATCCATAAATCGGTCTATACGTTTTGTGAGAAAAAGGAACGTGCAATCCTGACGCTGCCTTATCATCTGCCAACAGTCACTACGCCAACTGTCTGCTTCTTCTATGAGAAAATCGGTGGAAAAACAAAGATAAACAATTCCTGATTTCATCTTGTATTCACCATTTTTCTTTCTCTCTACGGGCTTTGTAAAATCCTTTGTCTTTACAATTTCAGCCGTATTGATACCACGCTTGACATCACCTTTATGGATATAACAGTATAAACAGCCTTCGCTGCATTTACGGCAACCACGCCACGGGTTCCACATTGCCATATCTAAAACCTCGATTTTTCGTAATTGTAATCTCTAAATGCACCCTTTTAATATCCTACATCTCATAAACACCCAATTGTCTCTTACAACAATAACAGTATACCACGCCATTGTATCTAAGTCCACATCTTATCAAGATGAAACGCAAAAACTCCATGATATAATTTATATAAATCGCGCTTACAACAAAAAAACTAACGACACGCCAAACCCCTTATCATAGGGTATCCCATCATCCAGACCAACATCCGCACAAAGCTTTTCCGCATATTTTTTTGCGAGGTATAATCCCATCCCGGTTGCGTTTGACTGCCCCTGATAATTCCCCGTAAAGCCTTTATCGAATACGAACGGGGCGTCTTCCGGCTGTATGCCGTCGCCATTATTGTAAATACATATTTTAATCTTCTCCCCGCTCCGGCCTATGGAAACGGATATGCTTCCCTCTCTATTGTCCGCGTATTTTACCGCATTACTCATAAACTGCGATAAAATAAAGGAAACGATCTTGCGGTCAGAAACAACTTGGGCCTGCTCTAACCTGGCGTTCAGTGAAATCTTTTTTTCCTCCATAAATGGCCGGTATTCTTCCAATACGTCGCGGACACAGTCATCGAGCCGGAACGCGGTATATTTAATGTCGGTATTCCCTGTCTGCAGACGGGCATAATAAAGGATCCGTTCCACATCCTCATTGAGCCGGTGCCAGATATATTGAAACCGGTCGTATACGTAGGGCGACATCTCGCCTTGGTGGTTGCCGAGTACAAGCGCAGAAAGTGACAGGGGCGTTTTTACTTCGTGTACCCACGTCTCGATGTATTCCCGGTACCCGGACAGATCCACCGTTAGTTCATTGATCTGGCATAACAGGGACAAAAGGCGCGCGCAAAGTTCCTTGGCCGGCAGGCTGTCTCCAAATCGCGCCAGGACATCGGCTCTTGTTTTTTCACCAGGCGCATCCAGAAAACAGAGTAACACGGCTTCGTCTTTTTTTTGACGCCGCCACTGCGCCCACCACCCCACGATCAGCATCAATACTGTAAAAAGAATAAGAAACAGGGATACCGATGCAATTGCCTCCCGGCGCACGATCCATGTAACAAAAATAAAAATAATGTCCGTACATAAAAATAATACGATCCAGTGCCACGACCGTCTGATCACCTGCTTACCCCTCTGATTCATAGACATTCCACCTCTAACAAATATCCCTTTCCCCTCACATTGTGCACGACCTGATCAATGCCAGCTGCCGAAAGGCTTTTCCTGAGCCGGCTCATATTGACCTGGAGTATATTTTCATCTACAAACTGCTCGGTCCCCCAGACGGCAGAAAATAACTCATTTTTGCTGACAAGTTCCGGATAGCGCTCCATCAGGCATCTCATGATCTTTCCCTCGGTTTCTGGAAGGATCAGAACCTTGTCGCCGCAAACCAGTTTATGTGTATCGGTATCCAGGACAAGTACGCCGGCCTGGACGATATTGCGAATCTTATGATACGTTTTCAATAAACGCTCCGCCCTGGCGAGCAGACGGTCGGGGTGGCATGGCTTTGTGAGGAAATCATCCGCCCCCAGTCCCAGCGCCGTCAACTCGTCCGACAGCGTATCTCTTGCCGTCAGTATCAAAATAGGGAACGAACCCCTCTTCTTTAGTTTTTTACAAATTTCGTACCCGGACGTTCCCGGCAGGTTTACATCCAGTACGACAAGCTTCGGACTAAACGACGCGATCCCGTCCTCCACCTGTTCAAACGAATCCGGCGCGGCAGCGTCATATCCGGCCCGCCGGAACGTCGTAATCAATTCTTCCCGCAGATACATGTCATCTTCCACGATAACGATCCTGTCCAACCTGTCACCCCCTGTCTGTGATCCGGATCATTCCTTTGTCGTCTGAAGCATACGGATTTCGCGGTCTGCCATCCGTCGTACGATACTGATATAAAGAATTTCCAGTCCCGCAAAAATCACCAACCCCAGTACCGCGAGCAGGGATACCTTTCCAACGGACACGCCGACCGGCAACCTGGTAAAGCTTGTAAACATCGAGTAAATGGCCACGGCGCTGCTGACGATGGCGGTAACGAGCACGAGCGAAAAATAGAGCTGGATCTGACGGTTTACCGAAACACACATGGACGACGTATGCGCCCCTAGCATCGAAAGCGTCTCGTAGCGGTGTTTCGTCTCCCGCTGTCCGATCAGATATTTCACCCCGATGACCGTGTTGGCGATGAGCCAGAACAGCACGCCGAGGTAGATCGTCAGATAACTTGCCGCCACCGTATAAAACAGATTTCGGCCAATGCCGCCCAGATAGCTGTCGTATTCGATCCCCGCCGAAGTTACTGCCACATTTTCCGTTGGATTTTCCGTCGGATTTTCCGTCGGATCCTCCGTTGGATCTTCCGTTGGATCCTCCGTCGTTAAACCTTCCGTCTGGTCGAGCAGCCCTTCCATATCCTGAATGGCCCGCATCAGTCCGGCCTCTTCCACAACCCGGTCGGAAAGCCTGACATTCCAGCAATATGCCCCTGGTTCTTCTGCCAGCTCCCGGTACAGGTCATCCGGTACGATCAGCGCGAGATATAACGTGATCGCCCTGTCTGCCACGACATTATCCATACAAAGATCCGGCAGGAGCTCATACGCCTCTCCGTCTATGCCGATGGACACGTTTCCCTCAAGTACCTCCTGCCAGATCAGGCCGAAATCCCCGTCATTTCCCATTGACGTATAGATGGCCGCCTGCCCGTCGGAAATCTGAAGTTCCTCCTTGCCCATACTTTGCAGCATATGATTATACGAACTCTGTGCGATCACGTAGTCGATGTGGAGGTTTTCAATGATATTTTCGATCAGATCCGATTGTTCGAACGTGCGCATACCCGATTTTGTAAGCGCGTCAAGCGCATCTGCCAGCCCCGATATGTCAACCTTTCTGTCCCCCCCGTGGAAATCCCCGCGCTTTATCATAGACAAGTACATAGGGAAACTGTCCTGCACCATTTCCCGCACACCGTCCTGTTTCAGTACGGCATCCACCTGCTCTTCTGTTCCAAACAGCGAGATATCTACGCTTCTTTTATCGGATGACCGCCCAAATCCCATAGATATGCCATACGAAATACACGCCAGTGCCATCAACAGCAGAAGTGAGGAAATTGCCAGCGACCGATGCTGGGACAGTACATTTTCCTGTACCTGCCTTGCCGTAAAGATCTGCAGTCCTGCCGCATGTTTGCTTTTCGCGCGGATATACAGTCCGAACATGCCTCCGAGACCGCGATACAAAAGAAATGTACCGGAAATTCCGAACACCAAAATGGAACATACGACCGTAAGGCGCAGGGAATGAAGGCGGAACATGCCCAGACAATAAGCATATAAAAGAAATCCAAGTCCCGCTGCAAAACATAGCGTGCTCCGTAAACCGGAAACTGCCGCTTGTTTTTTTACATCTCCGGCCTGGAAAAATTCCGCCGGTTCCTTTTTGGCGATGCCGATACAGAGGATGAACATTGATAAAAGCTGTACGAGGACAAACCCGCACACCGTCCAGAAAACGGCATTTGGAGAGAAGGAAAAGCGGTGGCCTATGATCCCGAGCCCCACGATCTTAGCAGACGAAAGACTGATCCCCTCCGTTACAAAGAGTGCCGCCGGAAGTCCGATCATCAGGGAAATCACACTGCTCCACAGCGTTTCACAAAACAGCATCAAAAACAGACGCCCCCGTCTCATCCCAAGCATGAGATATATGCCGAGTTCCCGCCTGCGGCTGTCAATCTGGTAGCGGCAGGCAAAATACACGAGGAAAAATACAAAAAACAAAGAGACCGCGTACACGAGCGGCAGCAAAGCCATAAGTTTTTGTACGGCATCGCTCTCAATCGTGGAAAGAAAGTGCATGACATCCAGTTCCCCCAGGGAAAGCAGCGTGTAGAACGCGATGATGGCTGTCACAAGGGAGCCGAAAAACAATCCGTTTCCCTTACGGTTTTTTGCGGCGTTTCGCCGTACCTGTTTAAAGAACATGCGCGCTGCCACCTCCCATCTGCGCCATCACGGCCGCGATGCGCTCATAGAAACCGGCGTTTGTTTCGTTCTGCCGGTTCCTCCGCAGTTCATGAAAGATTGCTCCATCCTGGATAAACAGGATTCGCGAACAGTAACTGGCCGCACTGGCGTCATGTGTCACCATCATGATCGTTTTCCCCTGCTCACGATTGATCGCAGCTAATTTATCCATCAGAATTTTGGAATTTCTGGAGTCAAGGGCCCCGGTCGGCTCATCCGCAAGCACGAGGCTCGGGTCAGAGATCAGTGCCCTGGCCGCCGCCACACGCTGTTTTTGCCCGCCGGACATCTGGGATGGAAATTTCTCTAACACGTCGGTAATATCGAGCATCGCCGCGATCTCTTCCATATCCGCTCCTGCTTTTTCTGCCGGAACGCCGTGCAGCGACAGCGGGAGAATGATGTTCTCCCTCGCCGTCAGGTTGTCGAGCAGCTCAAATTCCTGAAACAGAAATCCAATCTCCTTTCCGCGGTAATCTGCGAGCTCACTGCCTCGGAAGCCGGATAGATCCGCCCCATGCAGAATGATCTTTCCCGATGTCGGCTTGCGCATCGTCGCAATACAGTTCAAAAGCGTCGTTTTTCCAGAACCGCTGGCGCCCATAATGCCTAAAAATTCTCCTTCCAGCACACGAAAGGAAATGCCTTTCAGCGCTTCCGTTTTATTCTCGCCCTTTCCATACGTTTTGGTCAGGCTCTCCACCTGTAACAGTTCTTTTTGTGTATTCATAACAGGTTACTCCTTCCTTTCTGCATTGTATCAGGATTTCCTATGGAAAAACCCTCCATGAACACAGTATATCAGCAGAAGGATTCAAAAACCACTTACAGATGTTGTAAGGTTTCCGTTTTTTGTGGACGTTTCAAACAATCGAGCACAATGCACTACGAGCACAATGCACTACGAGCACAATGTACTACGAGTACATTGTACTACAAGTACAATGCACTAATCGTGAGACGGCAGCCAGACGATGATCCTCGTGCCCAATCCTTCGCGGGAGAGGATTTCAAAATGCCCCCGGTGCTTATCCACGATCCATTTGGCGATCGAAAGTCCGAGTCCGGAACCACCAATGCTGCCGTTCCTCACTTCATCCGAGCGGTAAAATCGCTCAAAAATATGGGAAATATCCTGTTCGATCATACCGATCCCCGTATCCTGCACCGAAAAGAAACTCTCCCCTCCCTGTACGCCGACGGCAAACATGATCTCGTCATTTTTTTTCGTATATTTCCTCGCGTTGTCCGCTAAGATGCGCATCGTCTGTTTTAGCATCGTCGGATCGCCCAAAATGAAAACCTGCCCTTGGTCCCAGGTAGCTGGTTCCTGAAACGTATACACATGGTCCGGGTCGATCATCACCGATTCTTCGTACACCTCTTCTATCAACTCATTCAGGGAAACCTTCTCTGATACGAGTTGGTGGCGCCCGCTGTCCGAGCGGGCGAGAAATAGCAGCTGCTCGACAAGCGACGACATGTGCTCGGACTCGTGCTTGATCGCCTCGATTCCCTCCGCCAGCACCGTCTCATCTTCCTTTCCCCACCGGTCCAGCATATTGACATAACCCTGGATCACGGAGATCGGCGTCCGCAGTTCATGGGAGGCATCCGATACAAAACGGGACTGCTGGCGGTATGATTCCCGCATCCGGTCGATCAGGTTGTTCACCGCCAGTTCAAGCCCCTTTAACTCCTTGTCGCCGATGTCCAGATGTTCCTCCCCGCTCCCCGGGTTCACATTGGAGATCGCATCTTCGAGTCGTTGGAATTTACTCTCGTCAAAGGCGATGCTGCTCAGCTGTTCCGCCTTTTTTGCCAGTTCATTTAACGGAAGCAGCTGCTCCCTCACCTTTCTGGCACCAAAAAACAGACCGCGCAGCAGCGAAAAAAGCTGCGCGATGACGATACATGACAGACAGAACAGAAAAAAAATGACGAACAGCGTGCTGTCAAAACGGACAGGCTTTCCACTTCCGTCATTTACGACATAAAAGACCACATCCTCCGCACGGTCCCATTGAAGAGAGCGCAAGCCCCGGTTCCACACAAAATCTCCGAACCGGTTGATTTCTACGCACATACACCAGCTCACAATCGCCATGATCGATAGGCACAGATCCATATTGAGATAGGAAAAGAACTGCCGGAACACAAAACTCCGGTTGATCCTCCGCGCGATGGAGGACGTTCTGGTCCCCTCTTTTTTTGTTTTTTTAGCATTCATATCACGGGTCTCCTTCTCGGTCAGCGCTGTTTATCTTCGCGGATCACATACCCTACACCGCGCACCGTCTGAATCATTTTCATGTCAAACCGCTCGTCAATCTTACTTCGCAGATAGCGGATATACACGTCGATCACATTCGTCTCCCCCGCGTATTCGTACCCGCACACACGATCGAGCAGCGTATCCCTGGTCATCACGATGTTTTTATTTTCCAAAAGGATCTTGAGCAGTTCAAATTCCCGGTTCGTCAGGGAAACCAGTTCCCCGCCGCAGAGTACTTCATACCGTCTCTCATCCAGCGTCAGCTTCCCAAATGTCAGCTTTTTTCCCTCCGCGTCCGCATCCAGGCCGGCTTCCTTTCGAAGCGCCTGCTGTCCTGCCGATTTCTTCAGCACGAGACGGATCCTCGCCAGCAGTTCCTCGATCGCAAACGGTTTCGTGATGTAGTCATCGGCCCCGCCGTCCAGTCCCGCCACTTTATCCATGACCGCGTCGCGCGCGGTCAGTAAAATGACGGGAAGGCCGGACGAACGGCGCAGACGGCGCAGCACCTCGAATCCACTCAGTTCCGGGAGCATGATGTCAAGAAGCATCAGGTCATAAGCTCCACTCTGCGCGGCAGAAAGGCCGTCTCTCCCGTTCGTCACCTTATCCACGGCATAACCTTCGTGCTTTAACTCCAGTTCCACAAAACGGGCGATCTTTTCCTCATCTTCGACAATTAAAATCCGTTCCGCCATTTGTTATTCCTTCTCCGTAAATTCTTTTTTGATGGACTGTGCTGCCTCGGCCGCGCGGTCCATCGCTTTGTTTACATCGACAGTAACCTCATCCACTCCCTCAAACGAGTAGCGGCATCCCAAAAACAGCCCCGCCACTAACACCCAAAAAAGGATCCAGAAGAACAGGATGGTGAGGAGAACAAAGACGGTCACCGGCACGCGGATGATGTTTTCCTCATTCCGGTCCACCCGGAAATACGTCCGGTTCCCTTTTTGTATCACCCTTCCGCACCAGTTGAAAAAGCGGTTGCAGGCATCCCGGAAGCCGCCCTCTTTCTTTTCCCTTCCCACATCTTTGAAATCTTTCGGTTCCTCGTACTGTGTCGTATAGCTTGTTTGACCCGGCTTTTTCACCTTGCCCTGCTGCTCCAGATAAACCATTGCGTCGAGCATATTGCCGCCGCACTCATCAAGCGCCTTTTTCGCCTCTTCATAACTGACATCTGCCCGCTCCCGCAGGCGTTCTACTTTTTCTAAATCATCCATAATCGTATCCTTCCTTTCGTTTTTTTGTAATCATACCGTTTATCCATTAAACGGACATTGAAGGAACATTAAGATTTGATTAATTTTAAGTGAATTCCCTCGGACGTCCATACACCGCCATTTTTGTCGATCAGAATACAGGAAATATCGTCATGTTCCCGTTCAAAGGCGATCGCCCTCTCTTTTCCCATGACAAACATGGCCGTGGCGATACTGTCCGCCGTCTCCCCGTGTTCACACAAAACGGTCACGCTCGTCAGATCACTTTCTGCGGGCGCTCCCGTTCTTTTATCCATAATATGATGGTAACGGACGCCGTCTTTCTCAAAATAGCGCTGGTAGGAACCGGATGTAATGACTGCCGTCTGTCCCACTTCGATCGTTCCGAGCATGCTCTCACCGTCGGCAGGATCGGTAATCCCCACCGTAAACGGCGTTCCATCCGGCTTTTCCCCGTACGTCTGCACATTTCCACCGAGGGACACGACCGCCGCCTGCGCTCCCTGTTCCCGGAACATCTCCATCAGCTTGTCTGAAACATACCCTTTGGCAATACCGCCGAGGTCGATCTGCATCTGCTCCGGCATGACAACCGTATGATCTTCCCTCAACTGAATCTGGCGGTAATCTACGCTGCCTGCGATTTGCAGCCGCTCTTCTTCCGAGGGGACACGGTACTCTTCTTCCGTAAACCCCCATGCCCGCACGAGCGGATAGATCGAAATATCGAAAATGCCATCGGTCTGTTCCGATATGGCCTTGCTCTTTTGAATGAGCTCATATGTTTCCTCTGACACCTGGACTGGCTGTCCGCCGGCCCGGTTCAATTTCGCCACATCACTCGTCTCCACATTGACGGAAAGCAGCGCTTCATATGTCTGGATCAGCGCCCGCGCCTCTTTTAACAGCTGCGAGGCCTCTTCCCCGTATACAGTCAGATTCATGATCGTATTCATCGCGAATATTTCCGCGGTCTGTTTTGTTTCCTTTGCTCCTGTCCCGCTCGTCTGCGTCCGGTCTGACGACGGTACTTCCACTCCGCTGCAGCCGGCCAGCATAACAATACAAAGACAGATCACACAAAAGATCCTCTGCCGTCTCATCGTCCCGCCTCCCATCCATTGTCACGTTCTGCTGCCTTGCGGGAATAAATACAACCGCAGTAATTCTGGCGGTACAGATCATATTCCCGGGACAATTCGATGCTTCTCTTATACCCGTTTTTCTTTTTAAAATCCGACGGCAGATAGGAAATGCCGTATTCATCGGCAAGCGCTTCCCCGATCTCCATCAGCTTGTCCGCGTTTTTATGCGGACTGATCGATAACGTCGTACAAAAGTACGCCGCGCCCGCTTCCACCGCCATTTGGGCCGTCTTTCGAAGGCGCATCTCATAGCAGACAAAACAGCGCCTGCCGCACTCCGGTTCCCGCTCCAGTCCCTTTGTCTTTTCAAAAAACAGCTTGTCTTCGTAATCGGCATCGGCAAATTCGATCGCACCGGGAAATGGCTTTTCCCGGACGAGACGTTTGAGTTCGGCTTTCCTTTTTTCGTACTCTGCCGCCTCGGTAATATTGGGGTTGTAAAAAAACAGGATTAAATGGAAATAACCGGACAGGTATTCGAGCACGTAACTGCTGCACGGCGCGCAGCAACAGTGGAGGAATAACGTCTGTTTCGTTCCGGTCTGCGGTATCCCGCGTAATATTTCGTCCAACTCCCGCTGGTAGTTTCTTCTGTTCATCGTTCTCTCCCCTAGCGAAGCCCGATGACCGCGCATAAATTCCCCCGCCGGCCATTCGTATAGCGGTGGGAAAAGAGCTGTTCCGGATGTTCGTACGTGCAGACGCCGCTCACGCAAATATGCTCCGGCCGCAGTCCTGCTTCCTCTAAAATGATCCGGTTTGCCTGCCACAGATCGAGCTGGTAGTGTCTATTCTCTTTTTTGTCATATAGGGCATGCCGGTGTCCCTCATCAAACGCCAGATCAAACTCCCGTATGACGGCCTCATCGACTTCATAACAAGTCCGGCAGATCGAAGGGCCGATGACCGCGCGCAGATCCTCCGGCTCGGAACCAAATTCCTGCCTCATGCGCTCCACCATCTTCTCTCCCATTTTCTGTACCGTTCCCCGCCAGCCGGAATGGGCGTTTCCGACCGCCTGATGCACAGGATCGTAAAATAGAAGCGGCACACAGTCCGCAAAAAACGTCATCAAAACGACGTCTTTCTCATTTGTCACCAGACCATCCGTTTCACGGATGCTCCGCTGTTCCAGAAAGACTTCCCCGCAGTCTCCAGCGCCGACACGCCGTATGTTCGTGCTGTGAACCTGATCGGTAAGCACGAGTTCTGACACATCATATCCGACGGCCCGCGCAAAAAGCCGATGGTTTTCCCTCACATCGGCTACCGCGTCGCCTCTCGTAAAACTGAGGTTCATCGTCGCGCAGTCCCCGCTGCTCACGCCGCCCAGTTTCGTGGAAAAACCGTGTACGAGCGGATATTCCTGCAGAGACGGAAACTGCAGGAACGGCACGCCTTCCCGCTCTACCCACATGATCTTTTTATTTTTCTCGATCTTATTGTCCATATCGTCACAAAACTCCTTTTTTGTCTTGAATAACTTTTCCACATTATAGTATACTACAATTAGAATAAAATGAACAAGTTTTTTACGTCCGCGGGAGCTGTTTTTTTGGAAGTATTATGTTCCTTTTTCCCGCAGAAATGGAGGAAGTATGCCATCTTTATACGCGCACCATTCATTTGGAACAAAAGTATTCCGGGACTTACCGGCAGATTTAAAAAAGATCATCCGAACATATCCGGAAGCGTTCAAAGCGGGGCTTCAGGGACCGGATTTTTTATTTTTCTACCGCCCTTTTTTCCGCTGCCATACGAATAAGCTCGGACACGCCCAGCACAGGGAATCCTTTGAGGAATTTCTCGAACAGATCCGGCCCACCATCCGCAGGAAGGGGAAGGATTGCGGCGAATACGCTTATTTACTCGGTTTCATCTGTCATTTCATGCTCGACAGCGAGAGCCACACGTTCGTGATCCCCAAAGCAAAAGAACCCGGGTATAACCACCTGGTCATGGAGATCGAATTTGACCGGTATCTGCTGAAAAAAGCTGGAAAAAACCCGCTCCATTACCCGGCATGGAAATACATCCGCTGGGATAAGCAGACATTAGACGCCGTCCACGGCATTTACCGGTCGTTTGAAGTATCCAGGAAAAAAATTAAGAAATCGTTGAAATCAATGTCGCTCGTGAAGTGGCTTTTCACCACGGGGAAATCCGTTCGGAGAATGTGCATCCGGACCATTATGTTCTTGTCCGGCTATTATGAAAAACTAGAAGGCCATATGATGGATCTCATTCCAAAACGGACGGCTTCAAAAACCAATCCGGTCTTGGAGCGGATCTATAAGGAAAGTATCGCCAAATGTGTGGAAATGATCCGTAAGTTTGATGAAACCGTTCTTACGGAGAATCCGTTTGATGAGAGGTTCCGCACGACGTTTCAGAGTAATAGGTTTATATGAAATCCCTCATATATTCCCACCGGAACATCGGTTCCAAAATCATATTGCTCGACAACATCATGTTCAAACCAATAAACCATTACCTTTTGTTTATCCGGATCGACGATCCAATACTCCCGGACGCCCGCCATGCGGTATTTGAACAATTTTTCCATATAATCCCTCGATTTGCTGCTGGGTGATACAATCTCTATCACCCAGTCCGGGGCACCGTGGCATCCCTTTTCATCTAACTTTGAACGATCGCAGATAATGGAAAGATCAGGCTCCACATAATTGAATTCATCCTGATCTAAAAATACCGCAAACGGAGCCGCTAAAACTTCACAGGTTCCATTCTCAGACTCGATATGATTTGCGATCTTCTGGTATAACTTACCACTTATTTGCTGATGTTTCCAACTAGGGGGAGACATATAAAATATTTTTCCGTCGATCAGTTCTGCGCGTTCTCCGTCTGGCAGCGCATAAATATCATCTATCGTATACATTTCTTTTTTTCTCAAGGCTTCCATACGATTACCTCCACGGTCTGTTTTATATCATTTATTCCAGTGGCCAAGCTTCGGCAGCTCTGATTCAAAGTACACCCGCGCCTGCTCTGGCGGCCATTCTTCATTAGACATATGTTCCACAAGAAAATCTGTCAATTGTTCCAGGCTGTTATAAACGAACGCTCCATCCGTATAGCACCACTTACAATATTCTTCATTGAATGTTCCGTCAACCTCTTTACTGATCGAAGACTCATCCAACGGCATGCCGCAACATTGGCAGATCAGCTTTCTTGGAGAACCAAGAAGCGTATTGATCGAAACATCAAACAGTTTCGACAGCAGTTTCAGGGTTTCCGTATTTGGTACGGTTTCACCCGTTTCCCACCGGGATACCGCCTGGCGGGTTACATAAAGTTTTTCGGCCAGCTCATCCTGGGATAATCCATGTTTCGTTCGTAGATCAAATATGATCGTTTTTGTTTCCATAATTATCATCTCCTTACACGAAACATTATATCATAGATACTTTTGAAATCCAAGCAACAGGCTGTTGCTATTTCATGTTGTTAAAGAAATGGCAAAAATGAAGCCGCCGCTTCACGAATTTTCATTCGCTCATGCGACAGCCCCGGTTCTTGTTTATCGACTATTCTATTCCTTTGTAAAGAAGATCTTTAATGTATTGTACAAATGGATATGCCACTGATTCATATCATGGATTCCACCTGGTATGATGACAAAATCATAATTGCGGCCGGGAACCAAAATGTTAGAACGAACCAACGCTTTCTGCATCAAGTCTAACTGTCCAGACAGCGCAAAGTCCTCCGATCCATTACCACAATATATAAACCCAAGTGGCATACCATTTGCTTCGCCCTCTTCGATTATTTTATTAAACCGATCCGCATCAGCATCATTTCCGTTCTCTGTTCCAAAGTAGCCGGAGTATGGGGCATACCATGCAAACAAGTCATAATTTCCGAAGAATGCAGAGTGGTATGTCGTGTTAGACCCCATTGATAATCCTGCAAAACCACGATGCATACGGCTTGCCTTCAGACTTTCAATCGATACATCGCCGCCTGCATAAGTAGAATACTTGGCCTCAACAGCCGGAATCAGGTCATTTCGCAATTCGTGCTGGAACAGGATGGTAAGGTCAAACGCATTACTGGGTTCAGGAGCACCTTCCGGACGATAGAAGGTAGGGTTTACAATGATACATGGCTCACAGTATCCGTCCTCAAACAGCCGGTTAAGCATATCCCGGTTGTGAGTATAGTCACCGTAAATATTATCCCCTTTGATCCATGTATCCGCATTCTCGCCTCCGCCGTGCATCAAATATAAGATATTATATTTCTTTTCAGGATCATAGTCATATGGCAGATAAACATTCGCCCATTTCTGGATCTTCTGTGAATTGCCCGGATCGTATGTCTCGGTCTCGTACTCGATCTTCTCAATTTTCCCTCTGTGAGTCGTTGGTTTCGTTGCAGAATCAGGTACTTTTGTAACAAATCCATTTACAATACTTTCATCCTGTGTACCGCGTTTAAAGATACGTCTTGCAAAATTATATAAACCGGCTTTAAATAACTCCTTATCATGCTCTCCATCCATCTCAAGATACAGACATTTCGATCCGTTATCTGTCAATGTCTTATGATAGGAAGCCGGAGCTTCGCCTGCCACATCATCACTCGTTCCTTTCTGGATCATAAGGAAGGTAACATCTTTATATTTATCATCAATGCGGAAACTGGTGTTATCAAAGGAACCATTTCCCCCATCATATGGCAATAACCCTTCCACCGGAGCGAATGCGCCCATATATGCTACCTGTTCAGGAAGCGACAGACCAATGTTCAACGCAATGCGGCCACCAAGACCGTATCCGGCTACCGCTGTGTTATGGCGCTCCTCTGCTACCGAATATTTTGCTTCTACCTCCGGTTTTAAAACATCAGCAAAATCCTTCATAACATCTTCATCTTTGTCACTACTGATATTTGGCATAACTACGATCATATCTTCAGCGGCTTTAAATGTAACTGCATTATCAATAATCTGATCCGCTGCCATATCCTTCCATATGCTCTCCGTGTCATTTTCACTGTGGAAAAGATATAATACCGGATACTTTTTGTCCTGTGAATAATCTGCAGGAAGTTGTACAAGAACCTTATGTGTCTTATTTGTCGTCTTTGATACATAAGTAAACTCTTCTATCTGTCCCTTTTCTACATTCTCCGAAGCGTCTGCAAATCCATATGGAACATCAGCAAATGTATCTGTTTCCGGGAACGGACCAATCGTAGGTACCGGTGTAGCGGTAGGTTCCGGTGTGGCTGCAGGTTCCGGTGTAGCCGTAACTCCTGCATTATTGTTTGTTGCTATTGGCGGTACAGTAGGCTGTTTCACGTTACCGCTCCCCTTTTCAACCTTTACCGTACATGTTAATGTTACCTTTGTATTTTTCTTTTTCGCGGTACAGGTCACCTTTGTTTTTCCGGCTTTCACGCCTTTTACGACGAATGCCGTTTTACCCTGTTTCGAAACAGTTGCAATCTTTTTGTTTTTAGACTTAACCGTTAACTTAAACCCCTTCGCTTTCTTTACTGTAACTTTTTTCTTTGCCTTTTCCTTGACTTTAACCGTCTTTGTTGAAAGTACGGGCTTAGATGCCTTTTTCGCCTCTACCCGGGCTCCCGGCATAACGACCTGCGCAACTAATGCAGTCGCCAGCAAAAGTCCTGTACACTTTCTGGTGAATTTCATGTTAAAATACCTCCCCTTTTTTTATTGACAGTGCTTCAGAAACATCAGAAATACTTAGATTAACTCTATCACTTTTGCCTGTTATTGTCAAGCATCCGTCGCTATTCGGCTGCTATTGATCACTGTATATCCCTGTCAAGGCAAAAGATTTTTGTACTCATCGATCAGCTCGCTCCCATTCATTTCGTATTATTGCATATAAAGTACAATCATGAAATCCGTCCCGCGTTTTATAATAATGCCGCAAAAGACCTTCATGGTGCATTCCAATCTTTTCCATCACTTTTCTTGACGCACAATTTTCTACCGCACAAAAGGAATCCATTCGTTCAATATCCGTATGACGGAACATATAATCAATAACCGCTCTCGCCGCTTCACTTGAATAACCTTGATTCCACCAGCGACTACCAATCTTATAACCCAATTCACCTTTAAAATCATATTCCGAGGTTATCGTGATGCCAATTGACCCAATCATTTCACCAGTTTTTAAGTACATTCCCCAGTAATAAGTAGAATCATGCTCATAATTTTGAATCCATTGTTCGATCATATTTTTTGTCTCATCCACCGCTTTATGTGCGTCCCACCGCAGAAAATGTGTAACATTATCATCGCTTGTCCAATTACGAAACATCATTTCCGCATCGGTAAGCTCAAGTCTGCGCAATACCAGTCGTGTAGTTTCGATTGTTTTTGTTCCTACATGTTTCAAGTGTATCTCCTCCTACGATCAAATTGCTTACTTAATTCTTTTTGTATAATATACGATCTCACGATCCCTCTTATATTCGGTATATCCCAGCTTTTGATAAAAAGAATTTGTGCGGATGTTCCAAACAGGGGTGTCCAGACAGATCTCCTTTGCCGCAGGAAACATCCTCTCGATTTCCTGCATCATATAAACACCATACCCTTTTCTATGGTGTTCCGGACTAATGAAGATCCTTCCTATAGTAAGCCTGTCTCCATCAATAAAAAGAATGGCACCGCCTATAATAAATCCATCAACTAACAATTTGTATAAATGATTTAATCTTGCCATCTTTGTGTGAAACTTTATCGACATGTACCCCGAAGGACCGCATTTGTTAGGCGCCCCTACTTCTATATCACTTTCAAATGAACGTTTCGAGATCCCATTTATCACCAACGCGTCCGATGTACCCGCCTTCACTAATTCAACCATTGTCTCGCCCCTTTTTCTCCGCAGCTTCTTTTTCTAGAATTTCGTCCAGATCATCTTTGATCTCTTTACGTCATATCCAGATTATAATATAAGATACTTCCTAAATCAACTTAAAATCCGGCGGGAAAAATTTTTGTCATCCTCCATTTGATTTTTAACAAAATTTGTGTTAAAATGTAAAATATTAGAAAATTGTTCAAAGGAGGAATTTGATGGAACTGGAAATTCTAAAAAATGAAGAAAAACGAATGAATATGATCATGTTTCTCTTCCTTGCGATCATCCCATGTGTTGCCGTCGGATATGTCTTATTATTCAACAACGGAGCCCTCAGGGACTGTATCGTCCTCACTATGGTTGCCGGCAGTATTCTGGTACGCATATTTGAAAAGCAGCTCGGTTCGTTTGCCAAATATCTGTACATCTCGGTTCTGCCGATTCTGGGAGTCGTGACGATCGTATTCGGAAGTCCCGCTGCGTTCGGAGCGATGGCCGAGGCTTATTTCCTCGTACTGTTCCTTACCGTACCCTATTATGACACAAGCCTTGTCTGGGTATGTACAGGTGTTACGATCGTTCCAAATGTGATCGCCATGTTTATCTTTCCAGATGCCTATCTGGCGATGTACACCAGGGCAATCTGGATCTTTGTATGGATGGTCTACGTCCTTGCCGTTGTCGTCGCCATCTTTATTATCAAGAGGGCACACTCTCTGTTCCTTTCCGTAGAGGAAAAAGAACATGAGATGGAACACCTCCTTTCCAATGTCCGCGGCGCCTTTGAAGGACTGGAAGAATCTTCCGCAAAAATTTACGACTCTTTACATAATTTTGAGGCAAGTACGACACAGATCGCCGCTTCCACAAGCCTTATCGCTGACAGTGCCGATGACCAGATCCAACAGGTTAAAGGAAGCCTTGACATCTTTAATGATCTGGACAGCAATATCCAGAATTCCGAAACGCGTGTCAACCAGACGATGGATACGATCCTTCACCTGAAGGAGAAAAACGATGAAGGAATCCAGGCGATTGAAATACTGTCAGAGAAATTTAGCGAAAATATTACCTCGACGAAGGTGGCATCGGAAGGTGTGAACTCTCTGGTACAAAAATCGAATTCCATCGGTGAGATCATTGAAAGCATCAGCCAGATTGCACAGCAGACAAACCTTCTTGCCTTAAATGCCGCCATAGAGGCTGCAAGAGCCGGAGAGGCCGGAAAAGGATTTGCCGTGGTAGCCGATGAAATCAATATGCTGTCAGGGGAATCCTCCACCGCCACCCAAAAGATCGACACGATCCTGAAAGATGTCATCTCTACCGTGAATGAAGTAAACAAAGTGATCGACAACAATAACGTCATCGTGCAGGAATCCAACGATAAACTGAATGATACGGTTAAGATTTTTGAGAGTATGCTTCATTCTTCTGAAGAAGTCCTCAAAGTTACGGATCTGCTGAAGAAAGAACTGGCAAATATTATTGTTATCAAAGAACGCTTGTCAGAAGAAATGGAACGGGTGGAAGATATATCACAGAATTCTGTACAGACTACAGGCGAGATCAGCGCCTCGACAGAAGAACAGGCATCCGGTGTGGAAAATATACTAAAATCCATGAAAAACGTGCAAAACGGTATCGAACAGCTCTCCGCTGTATTAAATACCAATTCGGAGGAAGCATAAAACCAGCCGGCAGACGCATGTGGGCGGGCAAAAACGGATAAAAAGGGCACTTCATAAGACCGAAGTGCCCTTTTTCTTTATGCGCTCACTCTCTTCCTTCTGCTTTTCCATCCCCATAAAAATCTTAACGTTATCCAATTCCTTCTTCCACGAGATTATTCATCCATTTTCCCCTGATGAGCAGCACAAATCCCGCCACCGCCTTCACGGCGTCGACACCGGAACAAAGAAGGTAAAGCGGTACGATCGGAAGCGATGTAAATCTCGATAAACAGTAGGCAAACGGAATCGAGACGCACCACATAAATCCGCAGTCAAACAAAAAGGTAATGATCGTTTTTCCGCCCGAACGGATCGTAAAATAGGCGGCATGCAAAAACGCGTTCAGCGGCATATACAACGCCAGCACGAGTATGAACCGGGAAGCGAGGCTGCGTATCTCCTCCGACGTCTCGTAAACGCCCGGAAAGACAAACGACATCCCGGCCAGACACGCGGCAATCCCGACACAGAGCGTCGTCGAGCAGAAAATGATCTTATACGCACTGTATTTCGCTTCTTTCATCTTCCCTGCCCCCAAAAGCTGGCCGACGATGATCGCCACGCTGTTTCCGATGGACAAAAATACGACATTGAACATATTGTTTAACGTATTGGATATATTCATCGCTGCCACGACGTCCAGGCCGCGCACCGAATAACACTGCATGAGCATCGCCATGCCGGCAGACCACAGTCCCTCGTTCAATAAGAGCGGCGTGCCCTTGCGGATCATTTTCACAACGAGTTCCTTCGGTATGTGCAGTCCGCGGTAAAGGCCTTCCACAAACGGATTCCGCTCCCGGTGGCGGTGTGTCCACACAACGACGACGAGCATTTCCACGACCCTTGCCACCACGGTACCGATGGCGGCGCCGCTGGCACCGAGCGCCGGCGCGCCAAACTTTCCGTAGATCAGTATATAGTTTAAACACAAGTTCACCAGAACCGAGATCAGCCCCGCTTTCATCGGCACCAGCGTTTCTCCCGTCTCTTTCAGCGTCCCGGCATAGACCTGGATGACCGCAAACGGAATAAAGCATAACATGACAATGTGCAGGTAATCCAGACCGTACATCAGCGTCCCGGCGGCATTTCCCGCCTCTCCCTCCTGGCTCAGATAGAGTGTGATCAGTTCGGTTCCAAAAAGTCCCATCACGACCAGGCCGATCACCGTAATGATCCCGCAGCAGATCAGCTTAAAGCGCACGGTGTGGCGGATCCCCTCGTGGTTGCGCTGTCCGTAAAACTGCGCGGTAAATATGCCCGGCCCTGACACCGCGCCAAATACAAGGAGATTGTACACAAAAATAAGCTGGTTCGCGATCGCAACGCCAGTCATCTGCTCCGTTCCCATCTGTCCCACCATAATATTATCTAACATACTGGCAAAATTGGTAATACCCATCTGGATCATCATGGGCACGGCGATCGCGAACAGCCGCCGGTAAAATTTTTTGTCTCCGATCAATTTCGTCTTCCAGTCTCTCATCTTCTTCTCCTATCCATTCTCCATTCAGTCACAAAAAGAGGTGCAGCTAGCCAGCACCTCTTTGTATACTATATACCTTATTCTTAGAAATTGCAACGAAAAAAACTATTTTACATCATCTTTTTCGAATCTTACTCTTTTTCAATCCTTTACTCCCCGAATACCACAATAATTTCTTTAGTTTCCTGCACTGCCGCACATCCAACGATTTCAGTTTGTTATGGCGGCAGTCCAGCTTCCGGATCGTCTTATTCTTCCTCACTTTAAGTGAGCGTATCCTATTATCCCTGCATGTGACAGTCTGCACGTTAATGTTCCGCAGATCCAGTTTCGTTAAAAAGTTCTGGTCTACCGATATGGTTTTGTATTTCCCCTTGGCGGATAAAAGCAGTTTTTTCAGGTCGTTGCGGCGGCACAACACCGTCTCGGCCTTCACGTTCCGCAGATCCAGTTTCGTCAGCCGGTTACCATCCAGGCTGATCATTTTGTACGGCGTCTTTGTCGAGAGCCGTATTTCTTTCAGTTTGTTCCTCTCTGCCCGGATCGTCTGCACCTTGATCTTCCGCAGATCCAGCTTTGCGAGTTTATTGCCATTCAGGCTGATCTCTTTGTACATTTGATCCGGCGAAAATGTGATCTCTTTCAGTCTGTTCAGGTCTGCGAGAACGGTCCGCACTTTGATGTTTCGCAGATCCAGTTTTGTCAGCTTATTTTCGATCAAACTTAATGTCTCATAAGAAGCTTGTGGTGATAATCTCACCTCGGTCAGTTCGTTCAGGCTGGCCTGTACTTCTTTTAATTTATGGTTGTTACTTAGATCTAAAACTTTCGCTCCCGTACTATTGCAATCCAGATATTCCAGATCTTCCAGTTCCCCTATTTGGATGTCCGAGATCGTCACCCCCGTAAATCCGTATTTCAGAGTCCGGATCTTCGTACATCCACCCAGTAACACGTTACTTTGCAACGCTGACGATGACATATCCAGTTCCTCTAACGCCGAGCAGCCGCGCATATTGATAGTATTGACACGATATCCGCCGCAGTAGAACGATTTCAGATTCTTCATCTCGCTCACGTCAAGTTCCGTCATATTTACCCCCATAAGAGAAAGGGTTGTCAGCGTCGGATATTTGTGAAGATCGATCGAGAAATCCTCAGCCGGTACATTGGGCGTATTTAAAGAGAGCGCCTGCAGCACCGGCATCCGCTCCGGGATATGTATGTTGCTTCCCAGTTTCAGCGACGTGATGTGCGGCATTTCATTCGGAAGTACCACACTTTCTTTCACAGCGGCATTTCCCCTTATGTCGACGCGTTTCAATGCGCCGAGCCGGCTGAGATCCTGCACTGGATATCCGCAGTCCAGCTGCAGTTCCTCCAGACAAACCAGTCCCGACAGATCGAGATTTTTCACTTCACCAGCCTTGCAAACGAAAATCTTCAGTTTTTTATTGGCCGAAAGATCGAGCGTGAGGTTGACGCTGTATCCGCACTCATCTTCCCCTTGTGCTTCGACAAACTGCAGAATATGTAATTCTTCCAACTCCGTAAAATTTTCAATCCCCTGAAAATTTTTCACCTCGTATTTATCAGCGCTGTTCGCATCCACTACGATTTTCCGGGCGTTATTTTTTTCCTCGTCGGTCAGGATGCGGTCTTTATTCTGATCGATCTGCGCCAGCACGTACTGGCGGAAATCGTTATCGGGAAATGTAGTTTCATTGACAGGCGTATCGGCGGCGTAGGCCGGGGTATGAGACAGGCAAATCCCAAATAGCAGGCAGGTAAAACTGGAAAGCAGTATCTTTTTTATCGGTTTCATATTGGCTTCCCCTCCATTCCAGCTGACGCGGGGTTTATCGCGCAAACAGCAACTATCAAAGTAGTTGTCTATAGACTACCATGATAGTTGCCGTTTGTCAAGAATATTTTTTTATTTTTGCTCTATTTGTATCGTCACATTTAGAATTCCTCACTCAGGAGAAAATCCGCGACATTCATTGTTTTCACTCCCTCGTAATTTCCGGCAGCAAACGCATCTGTGCGCAGCACGTATTTGGGATAATTATCCCTGATCCGGAGCAGACGGTCATATCCGCGCTTCTCGGTTATCCCGGATCGTATTTCCTGTGTCACCTGAACGTACATCCGGTCGTTTTGCCGGTTCGCCACAAAGTCAATCTCCCCGTCGCAAGCTTTTCAATGGTATACACCTCATCCTGCGTATAGGATTTCAGATGTACCGCGGGAAAACCGCCAAACCGGATATATTCTGCCAGTTCTGTTTTCGCATCGCCTATCGGCGTGTGCGTTGACTTAAAATCGAGATACTCCCGGAATGACAAAGTATAGATTCGAAACGTGATATAGCGTCCGGTGAGGTGGGTAGATATTTCCGAGGACATCATGCGGGAGTTTGAACCGGTCACATAAAGATCCACTGGATAGTCGGAAGCAAGTGAATTGACGACTTTTTCCCATCCGTTGATTTCCTGCACTTCCTCCAGAAACAGTTAAGTGATTTTCTCATTTTCTGAAACCCTGCTCTTTATTTGCTCAAACATCTGCTTTGCGATCATATCCTCATATTCCAAAGAGTCAAAGCGGTAGCTTACGATCCGGCTTTCCTCGACATTTCTCTCCTTGCGCAGTTTTTCCATCAGCATTTTTAGTATCGTAGACTTTCCACACCGGCGGACACCTGTAAGGATTTTTACAAAAGGTGTGTCGACATAGGCCATGATTTTATCTTTATATAATGGTCTGTTGATCATTGTAACCACCTCCACTCTATGTAGTATACCGCGTTTTATAGAATGATACAATAGTTTTGCGGATATAAACCGCATTCTTATTTCTCCTCTTTCACCTGCCTATCGTTTTATCCACATAATCCAGCATCCCATCCAGATCGGTATAACTTATAACCTCCGTGCCGTCCGTCTTCCTCGCGATATAACTATAGCCCACACCCTCCTTGCTCTTATACACCACCTGAATCTGCTCCCCCTGCTTATTGTCATAGTAAGCATATTTCTCAGTATTATCGCCGTATTCGGCGTTATAGCTGACCTGAAGTCCCAGCTGCCTTGCCTTTAAAAACAGAACATAGGAATACAGCTCCCTGTTGATGGAATTTGTCTGTGTTCTGGTCAGGAGCAGGATATCATCGTTGCTGTTCCGGCGGATAAATCTTTTTGGATTTACAAATACCCAGTCGCCCTGAGGATCCTTTTTGCTTTCGTCATCCGCATCAATACAATCAAGGATCTCCGGCATCTTCACAAAATACTGTTTCCATCTGTCGTCATGATCAAACGTCTTTCGGTCAATGATTTCCTGCAGCTGCTCCACGATCGGTCTGTCGGTGACAATATCATCCATAAGTTCCTTCAGCAAGCCGCGCTTCTTTCTATTGTCATCCCTGAGAAGTCTCTTAAAACTGCAATCACGATCGGTATTATCAAGGAAACTTTGTCTAGCCTTGCGAGACGGAAGCATGTAGCTGCATTTCCCACCATAACATAGAAGAGCCCTTCGAAAAAGCGCCGCATCTTCAATTTCTTTTTTCACGCCGTCGTGATCAAAAAGCATCGTAAACTTGTGCAGATAATTAATGAAATCTGAATAATAAGAACTGCTGCCATCCACACCGGACAAAAGGCCTGCTCCATCATCCACCACCTCTGCATCCGGATTATGAACCTCATACTCTTTGATCTGTCTCTCATATTCCACAGTGAGTCCGGAGAAGGCGAACAGCGCACCAGTCTGGCCATCCATAAACGTATTTTCTGAATCCATGACCGCCGTCTTCCAAACGGGATCAACCTGCATCAAAATAGATTTGATCGATTCCTCAACCACCTGCTTCTCGGTAAATACCGACATTTCGCTCTGACGGTAATTATTTCTCAGCAGCCTGCTCATATACTGATCGCATTCCAGCGCGGCTCCCTCTTCCACCATTTGGTCCACAGAACGGATCATGCCAAAGAATACATCCAGCTGCAGGTTCAAGGTGGGCTTTACGAGATTTGATATGAGCCTGAGCCACCTGTTCAGCTCCTTTTCCTTGTCGAATGTATCATCTTCATTTGCGTACTTGATCAGGAACGCATATTCCGCATAAAGAACGATCTGTTCCTCGTTTGTCAACGCACGCTCATCGGAAATGCCGATCAGCTTTTGAAAGGCCTTCGTCTCATCAATATAGGTCTTGTTGTATTCATCGCCATCCACAAACGAGATTGCCTTTGTCTGCTGCTGTCTTTTTGCCAGAACATTCAGCAGCTTGTTGATTTTCTTAAAGGTTCCAATGTTCAGAACCGGATTCTCTGCTTCGAGCCAGTACACATGCTGGAAGCTATCCTGAAACAGCCGTGACGTAAAGATATAATCCTGCTCTTTCATCAGTTCCATCAACGTATCCCTGATCTGCTTCCGGTTATTGACAACGATACTGTCGTCCAGATGAACGATATAATCCATCGTCATAATAAATCTGAACAATTTCATCATCTGGGCGTCAATTGTAGTCTCTCGTATTTCCTTTCTGGTTTCTTTATCCTTTATCATCCTTCTGTATGCGGGATTCCAGAAAAACTCGGACCATTTCCCATTGATATGATCAAGAAATTCGTGGGCGAAATTCTCATCATCGGAAAGATATTTTCGCAGCTGAGCTTTAAAATTTTCAAAATGTGTCAGCGCTTTTCCTCTGGCATTCATTTTAATATAGATACTGTCCGTAAGACCCGCATCATCGAGATTGAGATACAGGAATCGAATCGGTGCATCTTCCGAAATAAGCAGATCAAAAATACCATCCAGGGATACACCCTTTCTGACATAATCTTTCGCCTTATCATGAATGGCGTCGATCATAACCAGCATTCCTCTGACAGAGGAGTCATTCTCAAAATCGGAAAAGAACCAATAATAGTTCCTTATGGCATCTGATACCTTTTTATCATCAGACAGTGCTTTGAAATCTATCCGAACATACTCTGTCAGATCCCTGCAGAACTTGCCGGTCACATGACGCGTCTCATACTGGAACTGCAGAAGGCGCTTCTTTACCTGCGGATCCGCATCAATCCTGCCGGAATAAACAGCAAAATACCAATGCAGCAAAAACAGCGTCGTCAGTCGCTGCTGCCCGTCTATCGGAATAAACCTCTTTTTTCCGTCATCCTCTTCTATATTTCCGTAAATGAAATTGACATCAAGGATATTACCTGTTTCCTCATAATCCACCAGACTATCAAAGATATCATCCACAAACCGATCGCGAATCTGTTTCGCAGCAGCATCCTGACGCCCCTGCGCGTAATCTCTCTGGATTCGCGGAATATATATAGTAAACTCACTTCCGGTGCGGCTCAGCATACTCCAGAAACTTTCCTCTGTCGCGTTTGTTTTATTCTGTTCCTCTTGACTCATGGCTCTCATCCTCCAGTTTCAGATACTTGCCCACGCAGCTGATGATCTCTTCTGTATAGGCCTTTTTGTCCACATCACGCCACCTTAAAAGATCCCCGGATTCCGAAAATGCCTTCATAAACACTTTTCTTGTGCACAGCGGAATAAAGACGTCGCTCATCGTTCGCTCCAAAATGGTTTTCCTCTTGAGTGGAAACACATCATTCTTGTACGATCTGTTCGTGCCGCCATCCAACAGCGTAAGGTTTCCCACGGAATGATCAGGCTCTCTGGTTCCTCCAAAATAATTGATCACAGCTTCATAAACCTGAACGAAATCCTTCGTATTCGGCTGGTACTTTGTCAGATAATACTTGTTGTCCACAATGGTCTTTACCAGATCCAGCACCGGCTGTCCATCCGCCGTCGTGATCCTGTCGATCTCCGGAATATCAACTGCCTTCTTCAGCCACTGAAGTCTGTTATTATCATCCGAATCCCGCCTGTCATCATCCGGCCTTGTATCGGAAACGGCATTGATGTGTTCCAGATCCCATGAAATCTTCTCATCCTTATACTTTTCGAACGGAAACCTTCCGTTTTCTTCACAGGCTTCAATATAGGCAATATTATAGAGAAGCAGCGTATTACGAATATCTCTCTTGTTCTTATCTACCTGATAATCAAGCCCGGTAATGAACTCACGGCACTCCGCTGATGTCGGAATTTTGCCTCCGAATACTTCCCTCGTTATTCGCATCCTCAGTTCCCTCTCGAAATGGTCCTTATGCCCTTCCCCGCTGTCATCGGATCCCTTCCGGTACAGCCGGCTGAGTTCAAGAACCTGTTCTATATACTGCTTGTCCGAGGATTCAACAAGGAAACCGATCATATGATACCAGCGGATATTCTTATACCAGTCCCTGAACATCCGATAGTATTCACACACGCCATCCCAAATGCGCTCTATATAATTCTGATCATCCTCGGTATTCTCATCCGGATGCTTCTGCAGAAGTCTGACATAATTACTGAAAACATAGAACGAAAACTTATCCTTGTTTACGCTCTCGAAAACCGTATACGATTCCTCGTTTGGATATTTACCCTCTGCTTCTTTCAGGACTCCGTCATTCAGCTCTCTCGCCATTACGTGGAATATAAAATCAATCCTTGTGGCATACGCTAATCCCCCGTTTTTCTCATTTACAAGAAAACTCCAAAAATCATCTTCCGAAAGCTGCGCTTCTATCTCATCCCACTTCACGGCAATATTCATCTGTGTAGAGACAAGCATATCCGAATCGCTGCCATCCTTTTTAAGCAGAAGCGCTTTGATCAATTCTGCGTTTGTCAATGCGATCTTCCCCATGTTGATCTTGGAAAAGATCGCGATTTCCGTATTCACATCGCAATCCGTTATTTCATACCATATGATCTTCAAGCAGGCATCGAAAATTTTCTTCATTTCGTACAGCTCGTTACGGGTATTCAAATTCTTGATAAGTTTCTGGAAATAATCACATATGCACTTATAGGCTTCCAAAACATAATGGCAGTCAATATCGCTTTCATAAGCAGCCATTTCTTGCTCCACCTGCCCAGAACCGGCGTATTCCTTTTCGGCAAACGTTTTGATGCATTCCTGCAGTTTCGGCTTATTGTTGTAGGAAAGTTCAAACGGCAGCTGATTACGCAGAAGAGGGCCCTGCATAACCCAGTAAAAGGAATAGATCAGATAGATCGTGGTCAGCCTTTGCTGGCCGTCGATCACCTTCCATGAAATTCCGTCATCCGCATGCGTCACAATGATCGGCTGCAGGCAGTAAAAGGTTCTGTCGTCCTGCCTTTTCACATGACTGAATTCCCGGATATCATCCAGCAGATCCCGAACCTCATTTTCCGCCCAGCGATACCCGCGCTGATACGCATCGATATAAAATTTTGCCGATTCCGTCTGAAGATCGGCGATTGTTTTTAGCGTTACAAAAGTATCGCCCATGATTATCACGCCTCCGTTTGTTTATGTGTTGTGTTATTTATTTTTTCTATGTTTTTGTTTTTCTGCCGGCGAACATCTGTCAGAATAAAATTCCTCGCCTGTATCGAGGCATATTGCCGCAAGCCTCCCTCCCGGAAAGCATGCACCACAATCAATGGCGATGTTATGATTCGCCCGGTAAATGTAACCTGGTCTGGGATTTCCCGCGATTTCCTGTGTGGGCGTATGTCCCGTGACCACATAGGCTACAAGATTGTCTAACATGTCTATATTCAGTTCTTCGATGGACTAGTTTGTAATTTCTTTTCGCAAGAATTCCAGACACGGCAGCGCCATAAGTTCATGGTTGCCGGCGATACATATGGCGTTTGGCATTTCCATGAGTTTGCGCAGGAGTTTCACAGGATGGGGGCCCCGGTCAAGGATGTCTCCCAGGATGTATAATGTATCTGTTTCCTGTAGTTTTATTTTTTCCAGTAATTCGATGAACATGTTATATTCACCGTGGAAATCAGAGATTACGTATGTAGATATGGGGATCGCCTCCGTTTGGGGTTAATACAAGTAAATAACTTTAATATCCATATTTTTTCACAAGTATTTCAGGAATCCATCTATCCAAACAGTACTTAATATAATATCCCATATTTTCTTGACGACTGCTATGTTTTCTAATTTCAACAACAAACTCATGATACATCTTTTCTACTAAAGCCACTTCTCGCTTTGTGGATTTATGTATCTCTGGGCATATCTCTAATATTATATTCGACACGCCTTCATACACCTCATAATATAGTCTAAAACATTTTAACTTCTCTTTTAATTTTTTCGAGCATCCTCAAAATATATTTCACACTCTTGTTCATCAAATATACCAACATATGTAACGAATTTTATATTTCTATTACCATGATCCAACGCTTCTCCACTCAATGTTTGCGAATATTGTAATAAACTCAAATTAAAATATTTTTCCTCTTGACAATATGTATTAAAAATCATTTTCTTCTCCTCTGGTTTTAATGGATTTCCGAATGGAATTTGTTCTAAAAATTCCTCTCTTTCAAATTCTAATTCGTCCCAGTATTTCCATGTAACAATTCCAGGAAAGAAAGTTCCTACATTTGTTATATCAAAAAATTTATGTGTGATTGCAATTTTATCTTTATCATTACAAAGTTTAACAAACCTATATTCTCTTTCTCTACACCATTCTGCTATTAATACAACTTCTTTAACAGAGCGTTGGGAAATATCTATAATGCAAAAAGATTTATTTCTCATAGCTGATACTAATTCTAAATCTGTTTTCCTAGTATAGAAAGAAAAACCTGCTGAAAATATTTCCACTGCAAAGTCACCGCTATTATGTACAAAAAGTTCCTGTTCATCAGACCATGAACGTACTTTTTCACTATAAATATAGCTATCATCCAAATCAAATTCAAAATTGTAATCTGTAATGATTCTATTTTCAATTCGAGAAAAACTTGTCCATTCTGTCAAATTAGTTATTCTTCTTTCATCTAATTCAGATATTATTTCGACAGGACTTATTATAAATGCAATCCATTCATTAGTCTGTAAATCCGGCTTTACCTGTACAATAACTTCATAAATTCCATCCAAAAATTGTTCCAATGGCTGTGCATTAGCAATATATTCAACACCTGTAATATATTCACCAAGTTCACAATGATGATAGGAAGCTAAAAAAGCTGATAACATTTCAGGCATGCTTGAGATAGCTTTCATATTACCCGATTCTCGCATCGGAAAATTATTATAAATCTCCGTTGAAGTAAAAAGCCTAAATTGTGGCATCCATATTGGATAAATATTACATTTAAATTTAGAATTATGAGTTTTATATATTCTCGTCAAATAATAAGACTCAACCTGACTTTTAATCCTTCGAACTCCCTCATCATCAAAACATGAGTGAATTTTATAGAAACACTCACCGTTTTATTTTCTGTTTTTACTATATCAGTTTCGTCTGTAGGAAAACACCAGTAACCAATATTTTTTGTACAATCCCAAACGATAAGCACAACAGGGTAATAACTCTGTTTCCAAAATTTTAATAGATTCGTTGACAATGATACTGACAAGCCTTTTTTTGTCTTTCGGATAGTAAACGGTAGATAGCATGTACCTCGACTGATTTGGTCAAAAATAGGATAATAG
>CAJTXO010000003.1 GCA_910583555.1 uncultured Eubacterium sp. | reverse complement strand
CCCCGGCGATACCCGCCACAGCCACGCTATTTTGTCACAGAAATACCCGGCAAGCACATAGGGCAGGTTCATCAGGACAAGTTTCTTTTTATCCAGATTCCCGGTCTTTGCCTTGAGGTTCTTCGGAATGGCTTTTAAGTCTTTGGCTATGCCGCTTACGATATTGCTCATAGGCTCTGCCCCCTGTCCTTGTTTTTCTCCCTGCTCCGTTCCCGGTTCTTATCCTGCGATACTGCGTCCTTGAAATGCTTCAATTTTTCCCTCACGGAAACTTTGCCTTTCTTCTTCTCATTACCATAAACAAATTCCTTGAATGCCTGCGCTATCGCATCAGCATCTTTACCCTTGAAAAAGACCAGATATTTCGGCGGTTCGCACGTCTTATCTTTCTTTATGGCAAAACCAACATTGTACTTTTTCGCCACACGCTCAAAAGATTTGATGTTGCCGTCAGTGACTTCGATTGACGATACTCCCACGCCCTCGCCAACGAGCTTTTTCACAGAAGTTTTTCCATGCGTTTTCTGTGCTTTCTGCTTCCGGTGGTTTAAGTACATCCTCATGGCGGCTTTCAGCACGTTGGCGTCTAATTTTGCGGTCTTAATCACAAGGGCGATTGTTTTCTGTGTTACTTCCTCCTGCATGAAACACCTCCTTGTTAATTCCTGCTAAAATACACGCACTAAGGGGGAATCCCCCGGCAGGTAATGTCATAAATGATTTTCACTGTAAAATACATTCTTTTCTCCTTCCTACCTCTGGACATCATGTCCAGAAGTTATTATTTTTCGTTCAGGCAGTAGATTGTGTGGAGATTCGCACACAGCCTGCCATCCCCGTATTCCACATCATCAAGGAGAAGCGCCTGAAACAGCACATCTCCCACATTTTCAAGCAGCGCAGTCTTTTGTTCCCGTTCCGCAAGATGTCCGTATTCCACACCGTCCGAAACAACGGATTTCCTTGCCGCCTCACAGTGGGTAAACAGTCCGAGGATATATTTATTTGACATGATAAAAGCATAGGTTTCCTGCCCCTCATGGGTCATTCTGCATTTCTCCGCTTCCCCCTCTGGAAGCGTAAAGATACACCGTACCGTTTCAAGGCAAAGCCCGCTTTCATAGTCCGGGTTCAGTTTCTTTTTATACCTCTGCACCCTTGCGTAAATCCCCTCACGCTCCATAACGGAATGGGTACGCTTAAACTGCGGCTTCTTGCAGAACATATCCAAATCCATATACACGTTGTTGATGACCGTCTTTTCCGCATACTGCCGGAAAGATTTCAGCCTTAACAGATAGGCGAGAACCTCATCCAGTTTTTCCTCTGACAAGATAAGCTGGAAAGGCTTTTCTCCAAACCCGATCCTTTCAAACAGGAGCGGGCAGCTCCCTTTTTTGGCTTCACGCTCCATTACCCTCCTGACATCACGCAGCGATTCCATATCTTTCTCCTTTCCGTTTCCCGGTATGCTGACCGGAAACAATAAAAAAAGGGCAGCTACAAATCTCTACTGACTTATAACTGCCCTTACGCTGTTCTCCTGTTATACTGTTTTTAAGACAGAGGTCTTCCACCTCCGTACCTCTGGAAACCTTGCCGGAAGTGTGATTGAAAAGATAATCACACTTCCAACAAGGCTTGAATGTGCCGCCCACTACACTTTGTCTGGCTTATGGCATCTCTATTCCCGCTATCTCTGCGAAATGCTGTTTCCAGCCCATAAGCTCCCTCTGCTTTTCTTCCGTCAGCCGCTGAAACACATCATCATACACAATATTGGATATTCCCATTTCCTTTGCGAGTATGATAAGCTGCGTGTGCAGCCATTCCTCCCACAAATCCTCAAAAAGCTCCATGCTCTCCGTAAAGGTAATGTCATTTTCAAAACCCTTTTGCGGCACATAATATTGCAGCTTGACAAAGCCATATCTGCCTGCATCGACCACAACAACGTCCACATCTTCAAGTTCCGCAAAGGCATCCGCCACCTTCCGGCATTTTCTCCGTTCTTCCTCTGTAATATATGTTTCTTTCACCATAAATTCCTCCGTTTCCAGTTCCATAGCAGTATCATACACCCTGCCTTAAATTTTTTCCACCTCTGGACATTGTGTCCAGAAGTCCGTTATGTAATTCCTTTTTCCGCCCACCCTCCGCCATACATATCATGCTGAACCGCCTGCTGGTAATAGTGGCTCATGGTTGAGGGGGCATTGTAAAGGGCAGTGATCAGGTATGCCCTGATGTTTGTAATCTTTGTAACGGTATCTTTCATGCACCCCATGACATACTCCACATGACCGCTGTTCAGCTTCAGGAAGCGTGATTTTACAAGCTCATAAGGGTATTCCTCCCCATTGATGCGGATTATCTGCCGCCTCACGCATACTACGTCACAGATTGTTTCGTAGATTTCCTCATACATCTCCTTATCGCCATGCTGGTCATATTTCATGTGATGCTCGTATTCAATGTTATCACGAATGAGTTGCATATATGCTGCTGTTTCATCAATCACATCAATCCTATCCTCTTTTTCATGCGCTCCTGAACTATCTGCATTTCCCTCTGATTGATTGATAGGATTGGTATAACTCATATCAGTATTATTCTGGTTGTTATAGATAGTATTGTTATAATTAGGGGCAAATTCTTTTACTTCTTGAAGTCCAGTTCCTTTACTTCCAGAAGTAAAATTCTTTTCCCTCTTGAAGTCAGATTCCTTTACTTCCAGAGGTTCAGTTTCTTTACTTCCAAAAGTAAAATTCCTTTCCTTCTTGAAGTAAAGATTTTTTACTTCTGTGGAAACGTCAGTATCAGCGGGCTTTTTTCCGCTTTCTTTTTCCGGCACAGAAGCAAAATTTTTCACATAAATTATATCAGGCTTTCCAAGCCCCCTGCGTTTTTTCTCAATCAATCCAATCCCGTTATCTGCGTCAAGCTCCCTGATAATCTTTATGCAGGTAGGTTTGGAACAGCCTAAATCCTCCATGATGTTCTCCACAGCATAAATAATATATGCCCGGTTTTCATCGTCCAGCCATCCATTTTTCATAGATAGCGCCATTCTGTCAAGCATCAGCCCGTACAGGAGCTTAGCATCGCTGCTAAGCCCCCTGAAACGCTCGTCCTTTATCAAAAGGCGGGGAACACGGTAAAAAGAAAACTGCTCCGCTTCAACGCCATAGTAATAATCAAACTTTAATGGCTCGCCCATGTTACCGCCCCTTTCACTGTTTCCTCTGCCATTCCTCCAAAAGCTGGATAATGATGCCCTCTATATCGTCATTGGAATAGTCCTCTGAAAAATACTGGCTGATCTTATCGCCCTTGATTGTTACTTTCCTCTCTTTCGGCTTTTCCTCCGCCAGTATCAGCCGCACCATCGCAAGCGTCAGTTCGCCGCTTTTCCCATACTCTTTCAGCTTTGCCGCCTGTGCGTTGGAAACCGACGCTCCCGTTTCCTGAAGAACAACCTCCACATACTGCTGCTGTTCCTCCGGCAGAAAGGAAATATCCACGCCCTGCGATATTCCTATCTTCTTTGTGTCCACCATGCCAAGAAGTTCATCAGACAGCCGGGAGAGCCATACATACCTCTGCACCGTCTTTCCGCTTTCCCCGGCAGCTTCCCCCACTTCGTCAAGGGTGCTGCCCCCTTTGCTGCCCTGATGCTTCATCGCTTCATACTTCATGGCATAAGCCTTTGCTTTCTCGCTCGGCAGAATATCCTCCCGCTGGATATTGGAATCCACCATGATAATTGTGGCTTCATCGTCCGTATAATTCCTGACTATGACGGGCATGGTATCAAGCCCTGCCAGTTCCGAACCCCGTTTCCTCCGGTGTCCGGCTATGATCTCATAGCCGCCCCCTTCCCTCGGTCTTGCAAGCCCCGGCACAAGCACACCGTATTTGCCGATGCTCTCTGTGGTTTCCTCCATTTTTTCATCATCAAGGACACGGAACGGGTGTCCTTTGAAAGTGTGCAAATCGGTCAGCTTCGCATGGATAATCTGCTCCCCTGTCTGGTTTTCCGCACCTCCAAATAAATCGTCAAAACTGTTCAGCCTGACTTTTGATGCACTCCCTGCCTTACCTGCCATTCTCAAGCACCTCCTTTGTCAAGGACTGGTATGCCCCCGCAACTTTGCCTTTCGGGTCATGCTGGTAAATGCTGATGCCCTCTGCGGAAGTTTCCGCCGCCCTCACCGACATCGGTATGCTGTTTTTGAATATCCTTACATTTTTTCCATAATTCTCAACAAGTAATGCTGTAATATCCCTTGCATAGTTTGTCCGGCTGTCAACCATTGTCAGAAGGATTCCCTCAATCTCCAGTTTCGGGTTAATCTGCCGCTTTACCTTGCCTATGGTCTTAATAAGCTGTTCCAATCCCTTAACGGGCAGATATGCCGCCTGAACGGGAATCAAAATGCTGTCGGCACACGCAAAGGCGTTTATGGTTATCATGCCGAGGGAAGGCATACAGTCAATCAGGATATAATCGTACTGCTCCTTAACCATCTCCACATAAGAGCGCATCATAATCTCCCGGCTCATTACATTCACAAGGGAAACTTCCAAACCGGAGAGTTCAATATTCCCCGGCATCAAGTCAATGCCCTCGCCATGCTTTAAGATACCGTAATCCGGCTCTATTTCCTCGTCATTGATGACCTTTTCCATTATGTTCGCAAGGGTAACTTCCAGCTTGTCCGGCTCTGTGAAGCCGAGGCTTGCGGTCAGACTGCCCTGTGCGTCCGCATCTATGACTAAAACTTTCTTTCCCTGCTTTGCCAGCCCGATCCCCAAGCTGCTTGTGGTGGTGGTCTTGCCCACACCGCCCTTCTGGTTTGCGATTGCTATAATTTTACACATGGTTTTATTCCTCCGTATCAGTCAGATTTTTCTTTGATGTTGGCTTTCTGCACTTCCACATAAGCCCGGTAATACCTGTTTGTACCTTTGTTCCGGTACAGTTCGGAAAACTCCGTAACAGCTACTTGGGGCTGTCTTCGCAAAAATTTCCCGAACCATTTAATATCATTTTTCGTTCCCATCAGTCGAATTTTCAGCACGTTTCCTCTCCATTTCCGCAAGGATTTCCTCAACGGACTTCTGCTTTGTGCAGTATTCCGGATAACGAAGCTTAATGCCCTGCCAGAAATACACCGCATAACCGCAGCAAAAAATATCGCTCACGGAATACTCCCTGCACTCGCTTATCTGCTCGTCCCTGCTCTCATAATCATCAACGCTTGGCGTTCCGTCCGTGTAAAGGTTAAAGGCAAGCCTTACCACCCGGACACTGCCGCTTGTCTGCCATCCTTGATGCAGGCATTCCGGCTTGATGTACCCTGACTTAATATCATAAATCTGGCTGAAATGATTTCTTGTGTCCTCTGAAATGCCGAGAATGTAGATCAAAGCCTTGTGATAACAGTCCTGATACCTTGCCTGTTTCAATTTCTCATAATAAAACTTCTCATGTTCCTCGTTTGCAAAAACCATGTGTGTGTTGTTGGCGCTCTGCGCCCCTGCTCTTAACGCTGTGTTGTTCATGCCTGAACCTCCTTCATTAAAGATATTGAATAAAAAAAGGGAACAAACCCGAAATAGGGTCTATTCCCAAACATCAAACAAGGGAAAGCGCTTTGCTTTCCCTTGCAGAACTTATATATAGACTTTTACTACAATATCTTTAAATCTGTTAGCCTTTGTGTACTCCGGACGTTCAGCCATAAATGCCCTTACATCCTCCCTTGTCACCGTTAAGGTACAGAAGTAAATATATTGTTGTCTAATTCCTCTTTTCGTTAATAGCTGCCTGTGCTGCCGCCAACCGCGCAATTGGTACACGGAACGGTGAACAGGATACATAATCCAAACCAATCTTATTGCAGAACTCTACCGAAGACGGATCTCCGCCGTGCTCACCGCAGATACCACAGTGAAGCGCGCTGTTTTCCGGTTTACCAAGCTTCAGAGCTGTTTCCATAAGCTTGCCAACACCCGTCTGATCCAGTTTTGCAAATGGATCGTTCTCAAAGATCTTAGCGTCATAATAAGCATCCAGGAACTTACCGGCGTCATCACGGGAGAATCCGAATGTCATCTGCGTCAAGTCGTTTGTACCGAAGCAGAAGAAATCAGCTTCCTTCGCGATCTCATCCGCTGTCAGGGCAGCACGAGGAATCTCGATCATCGTACCAACCTCATACTGGAGGCTGCTGCCTGCTGCCGCGATTTCCGCGTCTGCGGTCTCAACAACGAATTTCTTCACATATTTCAATTCCTTCACGTCGCCGATCAATGGAATCATAATCTCCGGTTTTACGGTCCAGTCTGCATGTGCCTTCTGAACGTTGATCGCTGCACGGATGACAGCTTTTGTCTGCATCTTCGCAATTTCAGGATATGTCACGGCAAGACGGCATCCACGGTGTCCCATCATCGGGTTGAACTCGTGCAGGGAAGCGATGATTGCCTTAATGTCTTCTACCGATTTGCCCTGTGCGTCAGCCAGCTTCTTGATGTCGGCCTCTTCGGTCGGAACAAATTCATGCAGAGGCGGATCTAAGAAACGGATCGTAACCGGATTTCCTTCCAAAGCCTCGTAAAGCGCCTCGAAGTCACTCTGCTGATATGGGAGGATCTTGTCGAGAGCAGCTTCTCTCTCTTCTACTGTATCGGCACAGATCATCTCACGGAATGCAGCAATCCTGTCCTCTTCAAAGAACATGTGCTCCGTACGGCAAAGGCCGATACCTTCCGCGCCAAGTTCGCGGGCTTTCTTTGCGTCAGCCGGCGTATCTGCATTTGTGCGGACTTTCATCGTGCGGTATTTGTCTGCCCAGTCCATGATACGGCCGAACTCACCGGCGATCGTAGCATCTACGGTCGGGATGATGCCGTCGTAAATATTTCCGGTAGAACCATCGATGGAAATAGAATCTCCTTCGTGGAACTCTTTCCCGCCTAAAGTAAATTTCTTGTTTTCCTCATCCATGTTAATGTCGCCGCATCCGGATACACAGCATGTTCCCATACCACGGGCTACAACGGCTGCATGGCTCGTCATACCGCCGCGGACAGTCAGGATACCCTGAGAAGCCTTCATACCGGTAATGTCTTCCGGAGAAGTCTCAAGACGAACGAGAACGACTTTCTCACCGCGGGCATTCCACTCTACAGCGTCTTCTGCTGTAAATACGATCTTACCGCAGGCTGCTCCCGGAGAAGCACCAAGTGCTTTTGCCATCGGTGTTGCTTTCTTCAACGCAGCAGTGTCAAACTGCGGATGGAGAAGCGTATCCAGGTTACGCGGATCGATCATGACAACAGCTTCTTCCTCTGTTCTCATTCCCTCGTCTACGAGGTCGCAGGCAATTTTAAGAGCCGCCTGTGCTGTTCTCTTTCCGTTACGTGTCTGGAGCATGTACAGTTTCTTGTTCTCAACTGTGAACTCCATATCCTGCATATCTCTGTAGTGGTTTTCCAGTGTGGAACAAACATCTTTGAACTGCGCGAATGCCTCTGGGAACTCCTGCTCCATCTGTGCGATCGGCATCGGTGTACGAACACCGGCAACCACGTCCTCGCCCTGCGCGTTCTTCAAGAACTCACCCATCAGCTTTCTCTCGCCGGTAGCCGGGTCACGGGTAAATGCAACACCAGTACCACAGTCATCGCCCATGTTACCAAATGCCATAGACTGAACGTTTACTGCTGTACCCCAGGAATACGGGATATCGTTGTCGCGGCGGTATACATTTGCACGAGGGTTGTCCCAGGAACGGAATACAGCTTTGATCGCGCCCATCAGCTGCTCTTTCGGATCATCCGGGAAATCAGCGCCGATTTTCTCTTTGTATTCTGCCTTAAACTGGTTTGCCAGCTCTTTTAAGTCGTCAGCCGTCAGCTCCACATCCTGCTGTACGCCGCGGTCAGCTTTCATCTTATCGATCAGTTCTTCGAAATATTTTTTCCCGACTTCCATTACGACATCGGAATACATCTGAATAAATCTTCTGTAGCAGTCCCAAGCCCAGCGCGGGTTGTTTGACTTCTCTGCAATAACTTCTACTACTGTCTCATTCAGTCCGAGGTTCAGGATCGTATCCATCATTCCCGGCATGGATGCACGAGCACCGGAACGAACCGAAACGAGGAGCGGGTTCTCCTTGTCACCAAATTTTTTACCTGTAATCTCTTCCATCTTTACGATGTACTCGTTTATCTGACCCTGGATCTCATCATTGATTTCACGGCCGTCTTCATAGTACTGCGTACAAGCCTCTGTCGTAATCGTAAATCCCTGTGGTACCGGAAGACCGAGCGAGGTCATCTCGGCAAGGTTTGCGCCTTTACCACCCAAAAGCTCACGCATGTTGGCATTTCCTTCACTGAATAAATAAACCCATTTGTTTGCCATGTCTATAAATTCCTCCTATAAAATATAGTATTGTGATTTTGACCTTCAAAATTGCATTTGAATGGTCGCTGTGAATATTATAACACAACCCATACCGAAAGATAAAGCACTTTTTTACCAAATAAACCATTTTTTAGCGGTTTTCACAAAAATTGTCAGTATTCATTGTCTATTTTATTATATTTTAAGTTCCAAAATAGGAAAAGTGCATGTAATCCCTGCGGTTTCCCCAAAGACCACGCGTATATCCATATTTGCGGAATGCCTTCTCAATGTCGCCGTTCCGTTTGATGGAGTACGCGTACTTTCCGGGTTTCCAGCAGCTTCCGGCGAGTACTTTCTTTCCCTGTACCATGTAGTTATAGTTGGAATTGATGTCAATGGCAAGTCCCTGGCCGTGCTGGCCGCTTCTCGCGGCATACCCGCCGATCTCATAGATTGGCGCCTTTTCCTTTCCGCGGTAGATCTCCTGAAAGATCTTCTTCATGGTAGGCGCGATCTTCTTATGGACCGAAAAAGTCTTAATCTTTGTAACCTTTCTTCCCGACATGCCACGGGCAAAATCCCACACCTTTACGCGGATCGTCGTCATATATTTTCCCGACTTGCGGTGATCATATTCTGTTTTTTTATTTTGGTAGATCCGCTTCCAACGATGATCGTAGCTTTCGTTTTCGTGTCCGTAGTAATCGGCGTACCGGCTGTATGACGCGGTATTTCCCTCGATCGTCACACCTTTTTTTACTGCGTATGCCAGAATCTCGTAGTGATAGCACATGCCGTTTTTCACTTTGGGCACAGTCAGTTTTGTGTTCTTTTCACCGCGCAGCACCTTGTACTTTTTCAGCTTTCCTTTATGCCATTCGTTTTTCGTCTCCGAACGGTAAATGATGTAGCCGTCCGCGCCGCTGACGTTTTTCCAGCTCAGTTTCATTTTTTTGGGGCCCGCCATCTTACTCTGGATCCCTTTCGGTTTCTCAAAGGTCACCAGACATGTTACGACAGCTGCCGCGTAACTTTTCGTCACCTCTCCCAGCGCGTACACTTTATAGTAATAGGTCGTTCCAAGCTCTAAGTTGTGATGCACCCATGAAGTGGCCGCATTATCCTGAAGAATGACAGCCGTTTGGTATGGTCCGTTTTCGGTCAGGCTGAACTGGATCTCATAGCCATTCACGCCCCGCAGCCTGTCCCACTCGATCGTAACGGAACTTTGACTTGACGCTTTCGCCGACACTCCTGCCACGATATCCTGCGGCATGTCGGCACGGAGGATATTACTATCCTGCGAAATGATATAGTTTTTCGACGAGCGCACCATGATCTCATAGGATATCCCGAGTTCCACGTCCTCCTCTTCTACCGACAAAAATACTCCGCCCTGCGCCATGACAGTTTCATAACGTTCCGCGGCCAACTCGCTGATCTCAAAAAAACCGCTTGCGCTTCCGGCTTTGCGGATGTAAATGTAATACATCCGAGCCCCTTCTACGCTGGAAAAATCAACATGAATGCCTTTTTCATCCGCGGTTGCCGTATGTAAAACCGGTGCTGCCAGTTTGGGGCCGTAGCTCGGTGCCGGGCTCGCGCTCACGGAAGGATATTCAGTCGGTTTGGTGCTTACAGAGGGATTTCCGGTCGGTTTCGGCACCATCGTCTGCTCCGGCAGTTTTGTAGGTGCCGGTGTGATAGGAGCGGTTCTCTCCTTTGTTTCAGCCTGTTCTGGCTTTTCTCTCTTTTCTGCCGCTTTTGTTGGAATTGAAATACCTGTGATAGTCAGGGCGGCAATAAGATACATGCAAATATATTTTTTCAATCGTTTCATTTTCCTCTCCATTCTGGAACGCTACATGATATATAAACCCTGTGACGCTCTATCGCAAAATTGACTCAAAGCAATCTTAAAAGCTGCACCAACTCAAATGCCTCATCTTTACCTGATGCCGTTCTGGTGTCAAACTGTGCAAAACGATTCGCTTGGTAAAATGCCAGCAGTTTTTCCTCGTTCTCCGCTACTAAGAATGTTACCATACCACCAAGCATATACTGTGTTCTTTCAATTATTATCCAAGCTAGTTCTATAAGCTCTTTTCCAGTAATCTCCTTATCTCTTTCATCCAAATAATTTTTTCCTAACTGGGCAATAAGATATGCCGACATGGTATATGTATTAGACTTTTCATCCAACTCACTAATTCGCAACAATTTTCTTTTTGTGGTATTGCTTACCGTTTCGCCCTTTATTGTCAACGACTTTAACGCAAGGGTAAAATAAGCCTAACATTTCTCCATTATCCTTTGAAAAAACAAGATACTCCGGAGAGTAACTTTATAAGTGCTGGCTCTCCGGCTTCATAATCATCTCCCAATGCCAAATACTCGCGGATATTGATTGCAAAAAAACTTATCCGTTATTGACATTCAATTTCTCCTTTGCTTTTTCTTCCCTAAACTTCATAAACTCTCTAAGTTCATCCTCGGTTTCTATGTATTTTACATTTACCGGAGTACGGACAGGACGGTTTTTAGCAGACTCTTTAATCGCATTGACAAACATCTCCACCTGTTCCTTGCCGGAAATGACAAAATTCTTGGTAATGCTCGAAGTTGCCATAAAAACACCTCCTTTATTTAGTATGGCTCGTTTTTCGTCATACATTCTTCTACGTTTATATTTTACTGTTTAATCGTTATTTTTTCAACTAAATATTTTATTCACGATGATTTTGTCAAGCATCCAATCATCAAAAACTTTTATCAATTCTAAAGACACCAAAAAGGGATATCAAAGGAATCCGCTTTCCTTGATACCCCCTTTTTACTGCTATTACAAAGTTTGCTTAATAATTTACGATCTTACCAAAATCGGCTTTTAAAGATGCGCCGCCTACGAGGCCGCCGTCGATGTCTGGTTTTGTAAAGAGTTCTGCCGCATTTCCCGCGTTGACCGAACCGCCGTACTGGATGCGTATTTCGGAGGCGGTTGCCTCGTCATATACTTCTGCGATACAGTCGCGGATCGCTTTACATACTTCTTCTGCCTGATCGGAAGTCGCTGTTTCGCCGGTGCCGATCGCCCAGATCGGCTCGTAGGCGATCACGGCTTTCTTTGCCTGATCGGCTGTCACGTTTTGGAAGGCGATCTTGATCTGCATGCGGATCCAGTCGATGTAGATTCCCTGTTTTCTCTGTGTGAGGGATTCACCGCAGCAGATGATCGGGGTGATGCCGTGTTCAAAGGCTTTTAATACTTTTTTGTTTACGGTTTCGTCGGTTTCGGCGAAGTATTCACGGCGTTCGGAGTGGCCGATGATGACGTATTTCACGCCGGCATCCGTGAGCATGTCAGGGGCGATTTCACCGGTGTAGGCGCCGCTTTCCTCGTAGTACATGTTCTCGGCGCCGATTTGGATGTTCGTGCCTTTTGCTGCTTCAATACAGGGGATGATGTCGATGGCTGGGACGCAGAATACGACGTCGGCGTTTTCGGTTGCTACTAAGGGTTTTAATTCGTTGACAAGTGCTACTGCTTCACTTGGGGTTTTGTTCATTTTCCAGTTTCCTGCGATTATTTTTTTTCTTGACATGATTTAGAGGTTCCTTTCTTTTTTTGGGGTTATAGGTAGGGCTCCGGGAGTCCGGAGGTTTAGGGAGGTTTGGGGCTAGATGAGTGAGGGGCTCCGCGAAGGGGTGGCCTTCAGGCATCCTGCTCCGCTTCGCTCCGCAGTCTGCACGCGGGCAGTCGCCCGCTAAAATCCAGGACAGAAGCAAGAAATGATGCGAGCATCATTTTTGTTTCTGTCCTGGATTTTGAAGGGCTCGTTGCTTACGCGTTGTTCGCTGCTGCTACGCCTGGTAAATCTTTTCCTTCCAAAAACTCCAGCGAAGCTCCGCCGCCTGTTGAGATATGGGTCATCTTGTCACCAAAACCGAGCTGGTTTACGGCTGCTGCGCTGTCACCGCCGCCGATGATCGTCGTGGCGCCTTGCAGGTTCGCCATTGCCTCGGCTACGGCTACGGTTCCTTTGGCGAAGTTCGGCATTTCGAAGCATCCCATCGGGCCGTTCCATACGACGGTTTTGGCTCCGGCTATGGCTTCCGCAAACAATTTCTGTGTTTCCGGGCCGATGTCAAGTCCTTCCATATCTGCCGGGATCTCACCGCGTCCGACTATTTTTGTATTGGCATCGTTTGAAAAATCGTCTGCCACGATCGTATCAATCGGAATCAAAAGTTTCACGCCTTTTTCTTCTGCTTTCTTTTCCATATCGAGTGCGTACTGCTTGTAATCTTCTTCGAGAAGGGACTGGCCGACTTCTTCGCCGTGCGCTGCCATAAATGTATACGCCATACCACCGCCGATGATCAATGTATCTACTTTATCCAAAAGGTTCTCAATAACAGAGATCTTGGAAGAAACTTTAGCGCCGCCGAGAATGGCTACAAACGGTCTCTCCGGATTATTTACCGCGTTTCCGAGGAAATCGATCTCTTTCTGCATCAAATAGCCGACAACAGCCGTATCGACATAGTCAGTCACACCTACGTTCGAGCAGTGTGCACGGTGGGCCGTTCCAAATGCGTCATTGACAAATACATCGGCAAGGGAAGCGAGATCTTTCGAAAATGCTTCCTCGTTCTTCGTCTCTTCCTTACGGTAACGCGTGTTCTCAAGAAGAACAACATCTCCGTCCTTCATCGCGGAAACGGCTGCCTTCGCATTGTCGCCCACAACGTTGGCGTCAGCGGCAAACGTAACTTCCTGGCCGAGAAGTTCGGAGAGACGGGTAGCAACTGGGGCCAGTGAAAGTTCCGGCTTCGGCTCTCCTTTTGGCTTTCCGAGATGGGAGCAGAGGATCACTTTTCCCCCATCCGCGATCAGTTTCTTAATGGTCGGGAGCGCTGCCACCAGACGATTTTCGTCCGTGATCTTTCCGTCCTGCAAAGGAACGTTAAAATCACAGCGAACCAGCACTCTCTGGCCCTTTACATTGATATCATCCACAGATTTTTTGTTTAACATTATGTTATCTCCTTCCTTTAAGCTTCATAGCAAAAACGGGTTCGGTCCCATTGACAGACCGGACCCGTTTGGGTTTCAATCAAATGCGAGTTTCGAATTAGGAAAGTTCGCTGAAGTATTTGATCGTTCTTACCATCTGGCTCGTGTATGAGTTCTCGTTGTCATACCAGGAAACAACCTGAACTTCGTAAAGGTCGTCGCTTACCTGGTTCACCATCGTCTGTGTTGCATCAAACAGGGAACCATATCTCATACCGATCACATCAGATGAAACGATTTCGTCTTCATTGTATCCAAAGGACTCATTTGCTGCTGCTTTCATCGCTGCATTGACATCCTCTGCGGTAACGCCGGCTTTTTTCACTACTGCTGTCAGGATCGTCGTAGAACCTGTAGGTGTCGGAACACGCTGAGCAGAACCGATCAGTTTGCCGTTCAGTTCCGGAATAACAAGGCCGATCGCCTTTGCTGCGCCCGTGCTGTTTGGCACGATGTTCACTGCAGCGGCACGGGATCTTCTGAGGTCGCCTTTTCTCTGCGGGCCGTCCAGTGTCATCTGATCTCCTGTGTAGGCATGGATCGTAACCATGATACCAGACTGTACCGGAGCATACTTGTTCAGCGCATCTGCCATCGGAGCAAGACAGTTTGTCGTACAGGAAGCAGCCGAAATGATCGTATCCTCTGCTTTCAACGTCTCATGGTTTGTGTTGTAAACGATCGTCGGAAGATCATTTCCAGCAGGAGCCGAAATAACAACTTTGCGGGCACCGGCATTGATATGTGCCTGCGCTTTCTCCTTTGATGTATAGAATCCGGAACACTCAAGAACAACGTCTACACCGAGTTCACCCCAAGGGCAATCATTTGCATCTGGTTTCGCGTAGATTTTGATAGTCTTTCCGTCAACTGTGATGGAATCCTCACCAGCGGATACCGTATCTGCTTTCTCATATTTACCCTGAGAAGAGTCATACTTCAAAAGGTGAGCAAGCATCTTAGGGCTTGTCAGGTCATTGATCGCTACTACTTCGTATCCTTCTGCTCCAAACATCTGTCTGAACGCAAGACGTCCAATACGTCCGAATCCGTTAATCGCTACTTTTACTGCCATTTGTCGTTTCCTCCTAAATAAAATGATATACTTTCTTCGTGTTTGTTAAAAAATTTACAAACTTCTAAAACCTATTCTACCCAATTTATCCAAAAATTTCAAGGGTAAATGTGATTTTTTTCAGGAAAATCGTTCCCTTTTACATGCGTCGGTACAAATCCTCATACTTTTTCGCGGAATTTGCCCATGAGAAATCCCTCGCCATACCGCGGTCGATGATCTTATTCCAGTCGCGGCGCTTATCGTAGTAAACGTATTTCGCGTAACGGATCGTATTCAGCATCTCGTGCGCGTTGTAATTCGCAAAGGAGAAACCAGTACCCGTACCTTCATATTCGTTATACGCCTCTACCGTGTCTTTGAGTCCGCCCGTCTCGCGCACGATCGGCACCGTGCCGTAGCGCAGGCTCATCAACTGGCTCAGTCCGCACGGCTCAAACAGTGACGGCATCAAAAACGCGTCGCACGAAGCATAGATCTTATGGGATCGCTCATTTGAGTAGAAAATGTTTGCTGATACCCGCTCCGGGTATTTCCATGCAAAGTGACGGAACAAATGCTCGTACTTCTCATCTCCGGTTCCCAAAACGACGAGCTGCGTATCTTCCGCGCAGATCTCTTCGATCACATAGTCGATCAGGTCAAATCCCTTCTGATCCGTGAGACGGGAAACGATACCGATCATAAATTTCTTATCATCCTGGGCAAGTCCCAGTTCTTTCTGCAGCGCCCGCTTATTTTTGATCTTTTCCTTGCGGAACGTCCTCGCGTCATAATTTACCGCGATCAGCGGATCTTTGGCAGGATTGTACTCATCATAATCCAATCCGTTCACGATACCTGTCAGACAGTTTGCCTTGGCATTGATCAGGCCGTCCAGCTTTTCTCCATAAAATGGCGTCTTGATCTCTTCGGCGTATGTATCGCTCACCGTCGTGATCTGGTCCGCATATACCAAACCGCCTTTTAAGTAGTTCGCATCGCCATACGCTTCCAATTTATCCGGTGTAAAATAATACGCATCCAGTCCGGCCGTATCCATCACGGTCTTCTTATCCCAAATGCCCTGGAACTTCAAATTATGGATCGTCATGATCGACTTGATCCCGCGGAAAAACTCTCCCTGCTGAAATGAGTCTTTCAAATATACCGGGATCAGTCCGGTCTGCCAGTCATGACAGTGGATGATGTCCGGCCGGAACCCGATCAGGGGAAGAGAGGATAACGCTGCCTTCCCAAAGAAAGCAAATTTCTCAATGTCCTGATAAATTTCCCCATAAGGAGTATTTCCGCTAAAATAAAATTCATTGTCCAAAAAGTAGAACGTCACGCCCTGATATTCCATCTGGAAAATACCTACATACTGCTTACGCCAGGCAAGTTCAAGATAAAAATGCGTGATAAATTCCATCTGGTTTTTATATTCTTCCGGTATCGCCATATACTTCGGCACCATAACCCGTACGTCAAACTCATCCTTGTTAAAATATTTTGGCAGGGACCCTACAACATCAGCAAGCCCGCCCGTCTTGATGAATGGTACGCACTCAGAAGCTACAAATAGGACTTTTTTCATGATTCTACCTCCATTCAGTGGTTTCCTTACGTATTCTTAAATACTAGTATACACCATTTGAATGGGATAGAAAAGACCTTTTTGCTATTTATAAAAATATTTTTCTACGGCCTCGAGTCCCTTATATAATCCGGTCGCGACAATGCAGAGAATGACGATACTGAGTATGACATAATCCAGTTTAAACACCTGGCTGCCGTATACGATCAGATATCCCAGTCCGGCATTGGCCGCGAGAAATTCCCCGATGATGACGCCGACGAGCGACAGTCCGATATTTACTTTCATATTGCTCACGATCGTGTGGACGTTTCCCGGCAGGACGACGTATTTCAAAATATCGCTCCGCCTTCCCCCGAGCGTGCGGATCAGCTTGATCTTTTCCTCCTCCACGGAGCAAAACGCCGTGTGGAGTGTGATGATGCTTCCAAACACCGCCACGGACACCGCCGCGACGATGATCGTCTTCATATTATTGCCGAGCCAGACGATAAAAACCGGAGCGAGCGCTGTTTTCGGCAGGCTGTTCAGCACGACGAGATAAGGTTCACACACTTTGGCCACCGTCTCGTTCCACCATAACAGGACAGCGATCACAATACCGAAAAACATAATAAAGAAGAAACTGACAAACGTCTCCAGAAGCGTGATCCCGATATGATAATAGATACTCCCGTCGGCAGAGAGGTCGGCGAAGCACGAAACCATGCGCGACGGACTGCTGAACACAAAAGGATCCACGGCACCGGTCCTGGCAGCGATCTCCCATACGGCGAGAAACGTGAAAAAAATACTGATCTGGAAAAAGCGCACGCTTCGCTTCTGCCGGATATGCGACTGGATAAACTCCCGCTGCCTGGGCGAACATTCTTTTGAAAGACTTCGTTTCAGCTCCCGAATCGACACTTTATTTTCCACCATTTAACTCCTCCCATATCTCATTAAAATAATGATGAAACTCCGGTGTACTCCTCGCCTTAAACGGCGTGACCTCATCCTCAAATGTCAGACGGATCGGAATCTCCCTTTTCAGTGACGCCGGCCGCGCGGTGAGCACGAGCACCCTGTCAGCCATACTGATGGCCTCGGAAATATCGTGTGTAATGAGTATCGCCGTCTTCTTTTCCTTTTTAATGATCTTCCATATATCATCGGACACTTCGAGCCGCGTCTGGTAATCTAACGCCGAAAACGGTTCGTCTAACAGGAGCAGGTCCGGCTCCATCAAAAGCGTGCGGATCAGCGCCACCCGCTGCCGCATGCCGCCGGACAATTCTGACGGTTTTGATTTTTGAAAGGAAACAAGTCCATACGACTGAAAAAGATGGTTTAACAGCACGATCTTCTCTTCATTCCCTGCCTGTTTCTGGATCGTCAGCCCCAGCATCGCATTTTCATATGTATCTTTCCATTCTAACAGGTGATCCTTCTGCAGCATATAGCCGATGTTGATCCCCGATTTCTCCCGTTCCTCATTTCCGATAAAAACCTTGCCGCAGTCCGGCTCGATCAAACCGGAAATAATAGATAACAGCGTAGATTTTCCACAGCCGCTCGGCCCTACGACTGCTAAGAATTCGCCCTCTTCCACCTGGAAACTCAGATCATCGATCGCAAGCGTTTCCCCGTACACGCTGTGGTAAGAATAAGAAATGTGATCCGCTGATAAGATCGTACTCATAGGCCGTCCCCCTTTGTCCTGTACACTCTATCCTTACCTCATTTTATGAGAAAAATGTCATATGGTGCATAACGGTTCTTACAGTGGGAAATGATAACGGATAAAGAAAAAAAGATGGAGGAAACCATGAAAAAAATAGCTTTTTTTGACACAAAACCTTATGATAAAATATGGTTTGACAAATTCAATGACGAGTTTGACATTGATTATTTTGAGGGAAAACTTACGCCGAAAACATGTAAACTCGTCAGGGACTACGACGGCGTAGTCGCATTTGTCAACGATGACATTGATAAGACTGTGATCGATACCATGTACAACGAAAAGGTTCCCGTTCTCGCCATGCGCTGTTCGGGATACAACAATGTGGATATGAAGGCGGCGCAGGGAAAGATCCGCATCCTACGCGTTCCCGCCTATTCTCCGTACGCCGTCGCCGAACACGCGATGGCACTCATCCTGACACTGAACCGGAAGATACACAAAGCCTATATCCGAACCCGGGATTTCAATTTCAGCCTCAACCGCCTGATCGGATTCGACATCCACGGCAAGACGATCGGCGTCATCGGAACCGGACAGATCGGGCGGGTGTTCATTGACATCTGCCGTGGATTTGGCGCCAATGTACTCGCCTATGACAAATATCCCGCGAAAGACAGCGGCATCAACTATGTCGAATTGGAAACATTGTTCCGGGAGAGTGACATCATCTCCCTTCACTGCCCGCTGACGAAAGAGACGCACCATATCATCAACAAAGATTCGATCGCCATGATGAAACAGGGCGTATACCTCATCAACACGTCGCGCGGCAGCCTGATCGAAAGCCAGTCCCTGTTAGACGGCCTGACATCGGGAAAAGTAGGTGCTGCCGGACTTGACGTCTACGAGGAAGAGTCTGATCTTTTTTATGAAGACTTTTCCAATATCGTAATCAAAGATGACATCCTTTCCATTTTAGTTTCACGCCCGAATGTCATCATTACGTCACACCAGGCTTTCCTGACCGAAGAGGCGCTGAAAGGGATCGCGAGCGTTACTCTCTCTAACCTGAAAGAATATTTTCAAACAGGATCGTGCGCCAATGAGATCACATTTGGAACGACTCAGTAAGGGAGAGCATTTCGGCCGAGGGAAATGTTTTATCCGCTTTTTCCGAAAAATAGGCGCTCACAATATGTTCCAGTTCCCGGAATACCGGTTCCGACACACGGAACGTATATAGTGTTTCAACCGGTGACGCGACGATCCTCTGCAGCGTATAAATGGTCGTCCCTGTGATACCAGCTGCTCCCTTCCCAAAATAGGGAGCAGCCTGATAACAGGCGTCGCATAAAACCCCCGCCTCCCGGTTGTGAAAATAAGCCAGTCCTTCCTTCCGCCCGCAGCTGACACACGCAAATAAACGGGGAGCTTCCCCGTTTAACGCAATCATTTTAAATTCGTAAACCGTTTTTACGAGACCGCGCGGGAGCGAGGGTACTTTCAGGGCACGCAGCGACTGGTACAAAAGCTTCAGCACCTCTTTGGCATCGAGGTTTTCCCTCGTAAAATAGTCCGCAACTTCGCAAAAATACATGCCCATATAAATATCTTCCAGTTCCTCCCGCAGATCGGAAAAATAATTGCTCACCTCCACGGATGAAACCGTGTAGGAATCGCGGCCGCGGTATAGGGCAAATTCACCAAACGTAAACGGTTCACTGGCTGCCAGAAGCGAACTCTTCGGCCTTCTGGCCCCCCTTGCGAACGCGGAGATCTTCCCGCGCTCTTTCGTAAGTATGACAAGCCTTTTATCATATTCACCAACCGGTGTGCCCGAGAGCACCATCCCTGTCACTTTCTCCTGCATACTGCACCGACTCCATACTGCCGGACAAATTGTCCTTCCTCGAATAACTCCCGTCCCCCTCTGCCGCGTTCCTGGCAGAATCTATATACTTCAGATAGTCAGATACCCTTCCTGACTGATAAAAATTTTCCCAATTATTACTTTGCATGTTGGTTTCCTCCGTGGTTTATAAATTGTTGATGTAAGTAGTTCCTCTTCACTCATTATCTTCTCCACAAAGGAAAGTCCATATACTAGAACATTATTCCAAATGATTCTTATTGTATCCAAAATTTTTCAAAAGGAAATCACTGTCCCGCCAGTCCTTCTTCACCTTCACCCACAGCTTTAAGTTCACCTTAGTTTGAAGGAAATCCTCGATCTCAAGCCTCGCTCTGCTGCCGATCTTTTTTAGCATCTGTCCCTGCTTGCCGATGATGATTCCCTTGTGGGAATCCCTCTCGCATATGATCGTGGCGTCGATGTCATACATCCCTCCCCGTCCCGAACGGCGTTTCATCTGATCGATCACGACCGCGATCCCGTGCGGGATCTCATCCTCCAAAAGGCGAAGCGCTTTTTCCCGGATCAACTCGGCCACGATCTGGCGCTCCGGCTGGTCCGTCACGGTATCGCCGTCATAAAACTGCGGCCCCGCTTCCAGATAGCCAAACATCACATCCACAAGATGGTCCACATTGTCACCCTTCTGTGCCGACACCGGAATGATCTCATCAAAATCCAGAACCTTCTGGTACGCGTCAATACAGGCGAGCAGCTCGTCCTTTTTCACTTTATCGATCTTGTTCATGACGAGAAGTACCGGAATGTCCGCCTTTTTTAACTGCTCGGCGATATGCTGTTCGCCCTTTCCGATAAACGTCGTCGCCTCCACGATCCACAGGATCATATCGACCTCGTGAAACGTCCGCTCCGCGACATTGACCATGTACTCGCCCAGCTTGTTCTTTGCCTTATGGATACCCGGCGTATCCAAAAACACGATCTGCCCCCGCTCCTCGTGATAGATCGTCTGGATCCGGTTTCTCGTGGTCTGCGGTTTATTGCTCGTGATCGCGATCTTCTGCCCGATGATGCGGTTCATGAGCGTCGATTTCCCCACATTCGGCCTGCCGACCAGGGCGGCGAAGCCGGATTTATATTCCTGTCCGTTGTTATTCTCTGCCATGATTCCCTCCAAAATCTGTAGCGCTTGTGCATTTGTTTTTTATTTATCTGTCCATTTCATCATTTTATCCCAAACATGATAAATGCCGGCACCAATCCATATTTCCACGATCAAAAAATAAATTAGGAAAAGGGGAAATACAAATGTTTTCTTTACTATCTTTTTTATCTTTCTATTCATCTTTTATCCTCCTGCCTCTTGTCAGAACCGTTTTAAGAGAACGGCTCGGTCGTCCTCTGATATTTCTAAAACATCCATTGCCTGCTCTAATGTATATGACATTGATTTCATGATACTTTTCAAATTGACAACAATTGTGTCAAGCCTGCTCTCTTCTGCACTTCTGGCCGCCCATTTCCCCGCCAGTTCTTCTACCGCTTTACACATAATAGCTCGCCCTCCTTCCGTCTCCTTAAAATAATGAAGTTGCTTTGCCAATATAGGATTATACACATCCTTTGATTTCTCGCATTTAAAATCATGTACTAATTTTCCGATTGGATCATGTTCATTTTTGTAACTTCCGTTCACATAAATAATTTGCGAACCATCCCCAAAAGGCAAACCTGTCTCTTTTACCACTCGATCTATATGATATAATGGTAACCCACTTCCCATAACATCATTTCTCGCAATAAATATAACGTAGGATTCATGCAACTCCTTAAATTTCTGTCCTTCCTTTAACATTCTCGTATCGATCATACTGCTGTTAAATCTGGCTCTGTGAACATCCGCACCTTCGTCATATCCTTGAACCTCAATATCATAGATCTTTTCTGTAGAATCTCTCGCAAAAATGTCTATACGGATAGATCGTCCGCCAATCACAGCATTTTTATACTCCCTCTGACCGATTACCTCCAACACTTCAATATCGTCGCGTTCTAAAATAGTATTTAGAAGAAATTCCGTTGCTTCGACATTCCGGTCAAATACAATGCCCATAAAGTCATCATCAAATAGTGAAAAACTATCAATCGTTTCGTTTAATTCCTGTTTTCTTGCCATATTGTCCCGTATCAACACACCACCCCGCCTTTGTACATCAAACTAATTGGTTCCCTTATCCTGAAATCATTTTATCACAACAAGAAGTCAAAAGCAACGGGAGCGGGCATTGTTGTTAATAAAACTTCCTAATTGCTCTGTAATATAACTTGAAACCATCCCTGCAGCTCATACTTTACACTTCTATTTAAATATGTTATACTCTAATTACTTTTTATGAAATGAGGTGTGAACATGATTCAGTAGTCTATTTTTAGAATGTAACTTAAAATCTCAGCGCATACAGATGCGTTTGTTTTTGTTACAGCAAAATAGACTTTTCAACGTTCACATCATGCAAAATACTCTTCACAAAACTCAGGGGTTGTAAATTGCTTTATAATGTGGACGGATTATGTGACTACACATGATTCGTTTTTTCTTTTGCCGTATCCAAAAACGAATTTTGCATCTGGGAAAGAAAGGAATTGACAGCATGAAAAATATTACAACCAGAAATTTTCGCATTTTAAGTGATTTTATGGAAATACGCCAGTTTATGGTGGAAATCTATGAAAGAAATTGGAAAAACGGTGTTCCCGCTCCTTTTTTGGAATACGCCTTATCAAGTGACTGGATGGACAAATCCTTTACACACCGCTATCAGATTTGGGAGGAGGATGGCACAATTGTGGCTTTTTGTTTTACAGAAAATCCAATCAGTCATATTTATTTTTCGATTCGTCCCGGATATGAATCACTGGCAGAAGAAATGGTGCAATATTCAGAAGAATATATGCCCCGAATAGATGGAACGCACACCTTTGTTCTATTTGATGGCCAGGAAACAGCCAAAAGCGCCGTATCGAAAGCAGGATATGAAAAATCCTGGGGTTACAATGAAATGATCTATGATTTCAGTAAACCATTAGATTTTCCTCTTCCACAAGGCTTCCAGTTTGAAGAATGCGGAAAACTTAATATTGAAAAAGCGGCCGAATGCTGCTGGAAAGGCTTTGACCGTGAAAAAGACGAAGGGTCCTGGAATGGCGACGCAGAAAATGGATACCACCTGCTGGCAGCTCCACATTATACTCCATATGATGTAGCTGTGAAAAATGAGGCTGGAGATTATGTTTGCTATGCTGGCATGTGGTGGACACCAGAAAATAAACTGGCTTATATGGAACCTTTATGTACTGTTCCCGAATATCGAAATAAGGGATTGGCGGCAGCCGCATTGTCTGAAATGTACCGCCGGATGAAACCCCTGGGAGCCACCCATATGACCGGAGGCGGTGATCCATTTTATGCCGCGATTGGTTTTGAGCGATGTATTGAGTGGACTTATTGGGATAAGAAAATTTGACCTGATCAAATATTGTTCAAAAAACCGCCCCTGTATCCGAACGATACACTGGGGCGGTTACTTATATTACTGAAATCGGAATTTCCCATTCCGTCTCGGCGCCTCCGCCTGCCATTCAGGCCAGCGTCGACACACACTGGAACATACTCTCACTCTCCGCCACCTTGCCCTCATTCCCGAGAACACAGATCGCGCCGCCGGACAAAACAGCCTCCGCCATCGCGGCCGCCCCACGTATCTCTTCCGCCGTGGCGTGCAGGATCTCGTCCCGCTCCCTCTGCACATCTTCCTCCGTTACATCCGTCAGATAGGCAGCCATCGACCGCGACCCTTTCGCTTTCGGCGTCAGCGGTGTATCCACGCTGCTGATCGTTCCTATGATATACTTCGTCATCTCCCTCTCATCCGCTTCAAAGTTCCGCAAATACTGCGGCACATCTTTGTACACGTCATTGGTGCGCGCGAGGTTCGGATCCCGGTAGGAGACAAAATACCCCTCGCCGGTATTCGGGAACGCGCACATCACACCGTACGCACCGCCCTTTACCCGCACCTCATTCCACAGGTAATCAAATCCGAGGATCGATCTCACAACCTTGTACACGCCGCTGTACGGTATGCCCGCATCGAGAAAATTACCAGTGCGCGCGACAAACTGCACCTGACCTGCCGTTTTAAACCCTTCATTTTCCGTGATCTCTTCACAGCGAAGTCCCGGCTCCACCGCACACCCGGCTCCGGCGCGCGCCCCCATTTTCTGCACAAACCCGGTAAATGCCTGTTCGAACGGCGCATAGTCACTCTCGGTACACGTAATGCCCGCGCTCATATGATCGCACGTAAAAATCTGCTCCACCAAATAATTCAGAACCCGGATTAAATTCTCTTTTTCACGATCGAAATTTTCTTCCAGACGGCATAAAAACCGATAAAAGGAAATGCCGCTGAACTGTTCGTCGTAGCGGGACGGTTCTGAACCGTATGCCATCGCCCGGCTCACGGCCGTACTGTGCCCGGCCGAAAGCAGGCGCATGATGAGCGCCGATTTCTGCTCCCCGATGATTTCCTTTAACCGCTTTTCATCATCCAGATGGGACATCGTCAACGCCTCGTACAACAGATCAATGATCTTTTCTGAGCGGTCGGTGAAAACCTTCGTGCCAAATGTCAAAAACGCTTTATACTGGCTGCGGTTTACCCGGCTCTGATACAAATTCGGCGTAAAATACATATCCCCGGCATTTTGCAAAATCTCATTGGAATACGAAAGCTTATCGTGCAGATCGGTATCCACGCACCCCAGCACATTACAGAGCAGACTAATGTAGGGGGCGTAATCTTTCAAAAGCGGCTTGATATCAAACATGATCTGAATGTACTGGATCCCGTTTGTAAAATAATCGTGGTGGATGACCGGACATCCCGCCGTCGTCTTTTCCCGGTTCGAGAAGCCTTTGGCCTTCGTGCCGATGTCCTCCCTCGCAAGAAGCGGGATCTTTTCCAGTTCTTCCTTCGGGGACGGCTCCTCCTGATAGCGCTTCAACTCTTTCGTCTGCCGGATGAGTTCCTCCTTCTGCGCCTCGGAAAGCGTGGCAAAATACTGTTCCAGGCGTTTTGCCTCCTGTTCCTCCATCTCCGCCGTCAGACCGGCCTTCGGCTCGATCGTCACAAACGAACGGTGCGTGTTATCCAACAGATATTTCTGGATCAGCGACTCAAAATACCCGTCGTCCATTTTCTCCCGCAGCTTTTGGAACGTTTCATTCGCCTGCAAATGGATAAACGGTTTTTCCGGATCGTAGAGCCAGCTGTCGAAAATCTGCAGTCCATACATAAGCCCTTTCGGATACATCCCGAAATCCGCCTCCCGGTAACGGAATTCCAGCGCGTTCAATCCGGCGTTCAGGGAATCCCTGTTGATCCCGTCTGCCACGAGCTTCTCTAACTGCTCCCGCACGATAGAGGCGAACATTTCCTTTTTATCCGCGGCCGCATTTTTCGCGATGATCGAAAACGTGGGCTGACAGATCCCCTCATCATAAAAGCTGACGATCTCCGTGCCAATACCCGCATCCATGAGCGCCTGTTTGACCGGCGCGCCGACGCCCTGCACGAGTACATAATTCAACACCTGGAACGCGAGATACAGTTCCCGGTCTAACGAGGTCGCCACGGCAGCATTATAGCTAAAATACGTTTTTTCCTCGGCCGATTCCCCCTCAGCCAGTGAATAATAGCTGCGGCAGTCCACCGGCTCGTCAAATGCCTCCTGCTTTTGTATGCGGGAATCCACTTCCAGATAGTCAAAACTGCTTAAATAGTTGTCGTCGATCCAGGCGAGCTGCTCTGCCATGTCCATATCGCCATACAAATAGATGTAGCTGTTCGACGGATGATAATAGCGCGAATGAAAGTCCAGATAGTCCTGATACGTCAGATCCGGGATCGCGGCCGGATCCCCGCCCGATTCATGGACATAGGCCGTATCCGGGAACAGCGACTGCTGGATCTTTCGCTCCAGTAATTCTTTGGGCGAAGAAAATACCCCTTTCATCTCATTGAACACAACGCCGTTATACGTGAGCGGCCCCTTCATATCGTCCAGTTCATAGTGCCAGCCCTCCTGCTGGAAGATCTTCTCTTCCTGATAGATGTTCGGATAAAATACGGCGTCGAGATACACGTTCATCAGATTACGGAAATCCTTGTCGTTGCAGCTCGCAACCGGGTACACCGTCTTATCTGGATACGTCATCGCGTTGAGGAACGTGTTGAGCGAACCCTTTTCCAATTCGATGAACGGGTCCTTCACCGGAAAATGTTTCGAGCCGCAGAGTACGGTATGCTCTACGATATGTGCCACTCCTGTCGAATCTTTCGGCGGTGTCCGAAATCCGATGGAAAATACTTTATTATCGTCTTTTGCTTCGATCGCTACGACTTTCGCTTTTGTTTTTTCATGTTCGAGAAGATACCCGCTGGCATCCAGCTCTTTTAATTCCTGTTTTACGATTACCCTGTATCCGTTTACGTCCTTCATGAATCTGTCTCCTTGTCTGTCATTCCTTTTTATTTTTTAACGGCGTATACTCAAAGATCTGTATCGCCGACGGCGCCAGCACAAATTCGATCGACTGGTCCATACCATCCTGTTTTACTGCCTTTGACTGTTTCAACCTCGGATTTATATTTCCCGTTCCGCCAAAACCTATACTGTCGCTGTTCCATATTTCTTTATATTTTCCGGCCAATGGTACGCCGAGCCGGAACTCCTCATAAGTCACAGGCGTGAAATTGCAGACGACTAAAAGCGTCTCTTCCGCGCTTTTGCGCATAAACGAGATCACGCTGTGGTCGGCGTCGAGCATACTGACCCACACAAATCCTTCCGGCTTGTCGTCCCAGGCATACATCGCCGGATGCTCCTTATAAAAGTTCCACAGCGACGCCACATAGTCGTGCAGCAGCGTATGGGGCGATTTGATGGAAATAATATCGCCGGAATCGCTTCTCGCCGCCTTCTGGTCGTTCAGCAGCTCCCAATCCAGCTCCCTCTCCTCGCTCCACTCGCGCTCCTGTCCGAAATCCTGTCCCATAAACAAAAGTTTTTTCCCGGGATGTGCCGCCATATACCCATACGTCAGACGCAGTCCTGCCAGCTTCTGCTCTGTGGTCCCCGGCATCTTGCCAAACATGGACGCCTTGCCGTGTACGACCTCGTCGTGGGAGAACACGAGGACAAAATTCTCCGAATAATGGTACACCATGCTGAACGTAAGCATGCCGTGCCTGCCTTTCCGGAACAGCGGATCGGTTTTGATATACTCGAGGTAATCGTTCATCCACCCCATATTCCATTTCATGTCAAACCCGAGTCCGCCCTCGCTGACCTCTCCTGTCACCTTCGGCCATGCCGTCGATTCTTCCGCGATCGTCACCGCCCCATCTTTTCTCTCTTTTACCTTCTCATTCAATTTCTTTAAAAATTCGACCGCCTCAAGATTTTCTTTACCGCCGTACATATTTGCCACCCACTCGCCATCCTGCTTTCCATAATCCAGATAGAGCATGGATGCCACCGCATCCAGCCGCAGTCCGTCAGCGTGGTATTTGTCCAGCCAGAACAGCGCGTTGGAAACGAGGAAATCCACAACCTCTGGACGGCCATAATTATAGATCAGCGTCCCCCAGTGCGGGTGTTCCCCCTGTCTCGGGTCAAGGTGCTCGTACAGGCATGTTCCATCAAACCGCGCCAGTCCGTGCTCGTCTTTTGGAAAATGAGCCGGAACCCAGTCCAAAATGACGCCAATCCCGTTCTGGTGCATATGATTGACAAAAAAGCGGAAATCGTCCGGCGTCCCATACCGGGAAGTCGGCGCAAAATACCCCGTCACCTGATACCCCCACGACGCGTCATAGGGATGTTCCATTACGGGCATCAATTCTATATGGGTATATCCCATCTTCTTACAATACTCGGAAAGCATCGGCGCCAGTTCCCGGTATGAATAAAACGCTTCCCCGTTTTCCTGTATCTGCGGCTTGCGGAAGGACCCCAGCTGTACTTCCAGCACGATGAACGGCTCACTGAGGATATCTTTCTTTTTCCGCTCCGCCATCCATGACTGATCGTTCCACGCATACTGCCCCAGATCCCAAACGATACTTGCTGTCGCCGGCCGTTTCTCACAATAAAACCCGTATGGATCCGCTTTGAGTACGACTTTTCCGTCCGCGCCGTGGATCTCGTATTTATACAGGTCGCCTGCTGCCGTCTGTTCCACAAACAATTCAAAAATTCCCGTCGCATGACGCCGCATCGGATGTTTCCTGCCATCCCATCCATTAAAATCACCGACGACGCTGACCGAAACGGCATTCGGCGCCCACACTGCAAAATTCGTGCCCTTACGGCCATTCACCGTGCGCACATGTGCCCCGAGTTTTTCGTAGATCGTATCATGCGTCCCGCTCTCAAACATCGCCTCGTCCATCGCGTCCACAAAATCATCAACCGCATAGGGATCACAGATTTCCATTTTACCCTTTTCCGTCTCAATCCGAAACGTGTACTCCGGGATTTTCTTCCCTCCTAAAAACGCCGCAAAATACCCGCTCTGATCCATTTTCGTCATCGCGACCGGACGGCTCTTTCCTTTCACCACAGCCGAAACTTTTTCAGCATCCGGAAAATAACCTCTGACAAGCACATTTCCCTTAACTTCGACCGGACCGAGCACCTCCTGCGGGTCCGCGCACTCGGCATATTCCAAATCTTCTATTTTCGGCCAATCCATGTAATCTTCCAGTTTATGCCTCATTCGATTCCTCCTAAATATAAAATGTATCAATTCCTGTCAATTGCTGTCCCTGACGCACTTATTCCTCATACCACTGCACGATCTTTTCTCCATCTTCCGTATACTGTTCCTCTGATTTTGGCGTGTACTTCCGCAGAAGATGCTCCATCGGAAACGTATAGAGAAAAACTGCCGTCCCCGGTACAAATACGAGAAGGATCGGCATCTGCACGACAAATCCCGCATAAATGCCAAATCCCGCCGCAAACAGGATCAGTAAAAGCAGCAGCGTGTGCAGAAAATGACGGAACGCCGCATAAAGGGAAAATCGGATGATGCGGCCGACCGACATCGTGAACCGGGACAGCACACAAAACACATAAGACATCACACAGGCTACCACAAACGCGATCGCCAGATAAGCACCCGCCAAATAGCCGCCGTACTCCGATTCCGCGTCCGTGATCCCCACCAGGTTCAGGTTGACATATAAAATGCCATTGATCAGCGCAAAGATCAGCCACAGGATCGTAGCCGGAACAAAATTCTGTTTAAAGCTCCTCCAAAACTCCGTCCACACATAGCTGCGCTCATGCCGCAACACCTTAGCTCCCACATAATAAAGCGACGTCGTAGCGGCCCCGATCGTGACGACCGGCACGCAGAACACGATATAAATGATGCTGAGCCACCCGATATCAAATATTTTTGACATCGCCCTCATCACCGCGTTATCCGAATTAAAAAAACGTTCCATGCAAAGTTCCCTCCTAAATCTTATGTATAAACAACCCGCTGCGGAGCTTCGGCTCAAACCACGTCGATTTCGGCGGCATCAAAAGCCCGTTGTCCGCGACATCAAACAGCTCGTTGATCGACGTCGGATACATCGAGAACGAAACGCACATATCGCTGTCCGCCCGCCGTTCCAGCTCTTTTAACCCTCGGATCCCGCCGACAAAATCAATGCGCGCGTCGGTACGAGGATCGCCGATCCCCAGCACCGGCCCGAGGAGCGTATCCTGCAGCACCGATACATCCAGGCGCCCCACGGCATCCTTCCCCGCAAACAGCTGCGGTTTTGCGTTCAGATGATACCACTTCCCTCCGGAATACATGCCAAACGTACCCTTCCGCTCCGGCGATACCGGCACATCCGACGGCTCTACCTCAAACATCTCACTCACCTTTTCCATAAACGCCTCCCATGTCAGGCCGTTTAAGTCTTTCACCGTGCGGTTATAGTCCATGATCATCAGTTCATCGTGCGGAAACAGCACCGAAAGAAAATAATTAAATTCTTCCTCCCCGGTATACCCCGGATGTTCCTCCCGCCTCTTCAGGCCAACCTTGACAGCGGAAGCCGCCCGGTGATGCCCGTCCGCGATATAAATGCGGTCAATTTCCTGAAACGCGCGGTATATGACATCGACATCTTCTTTTTCCACGATCTTCCAGACGCGGTGGGAAATCCCGTCTACCGCCGTAAAATCGTAGAGTGCCGTTTCCGCCACATACTTTTTTACGATCTGGTTGATGGCCTCGTGTGAGCGGTAGGCCAAGAAGATCGGCCCTGTCTGCGCCGAACACGTATCCACATGGGTGATGCGGTCGACTTCCTTATCCGCCCTCGTGTTCTCATGCTTTTTGATCGTATTGTTCAAATAATCATCTACGGAAGAACATGCCACAAGTCCCGTCTGCGCCCGTCCATCCATCACCAGCTGGTAAATGTAATAAACCCGGTCCTCATCGGTTACATATACGCCGTCCGCCACATCCTGCTCCAAAAGTTCTTTTGCCTTCTCGTACACTTCGGGAGCATACGTATCCACGGAGTCCGGAAACGCCGTCTCCGCCCGGTCAATTTTCAGGAAAGAAAGCGGCTCTCTCGCCACCTCTTCTTTCGCCTCCTGCCTGTTGTACACATCGTACGGCAATGCTGCCACCCGCTCCGCCAGCGCTTCCGCCGGGCGGACGCAGCAAAATGGTCTGATCTCTGCCATTGTTATCCTCATTTCTGCGCAGAAAGCTGTTTATCGTTCATTCTGCGTCTTTCACTTGTCTGCTATTGCTGTACAGGTTTTCTGTACACGGTTTCCTGTTCATTCTCTACTGTATTAGTATAACGAAAAAGGAAAAAGAAAACAAGCTTTTCGGGAAAAGATTATCAACGTATGGATTTTCGAAAGGAGCGATCGGATGTTAGCAGCTAAAAGTATGGATATAAGAGATAATTTTAAAGACTGGTGTGATAAGATCAGCATGGGAGAAACCGTAATCATTTTCAGACCTCATAATGAAAATATCTACATGATCAACGAGGCAGAATATAACGCCTTACAAAAAGCAAAACGAAACGCCGAATACATGGCAAAGCTTCATGAGAGTGCGGAAAATCACAAAAGGGGCGATACGATTTCATTTACAATAGAAGAATTAAAGGAAATGGAAAACGAGGATTGGAAGCCTACAGAAAAAATTTTAGATTTTGAGAAAAAACATGGTATACAGAGGAATGGGGAGTTGTAAAATGAATGATTTTCATCTTATCGCCGGAATTTTAATCTCCGCCGTCTCACCTTCGTTTTGATTTATAACAACACGAAACACATATACCGGCTGCCCAAACCCCTTACTGTCAATCTCATAGGCGATCTTCACATGAGATACCGTGATTTCCGATATTTCTGAGAGATCCTGCATCTCCCCTTCAGGTACAACAAATTCCCCCCGCTCCAAACATTCAAACGCCTCCTGCTCCGAACAGATCGTAACGCCATTTCGTTCTGAAAAACCAAAAATATGATTCCGGATATTCCAAATTCTGTCTTTTTTCGTCGGGACCACGATGCACTCTCCGCACAGCCACCCCTCACCTTCGCTTACGGGTTCAACCTCGAAACGATATTCCCCGTCACCCAGCTCAGAAAAAACCGCACTCGGGGGAAGCTCCACACAATACGGCCGCAAAAGTTCCCTCACCTTCTCCTCTGAGAGTCCATTTATTTTCTCATCCACAACCATTTCCTCTTCCTCTATCTCGTCCTCCAACCCAAAATCCGTCAATTCATATCCCCCTCCGCGATAAGCCATCTGAAGAATATACCGCGACGGCTCGGAATTCAATATCACGATATTCTCATAGGCATTCTGCCTCTCACTCAACGCGGCACCTAATTTCTCAAAAAAATCTTTTGCAAATGACTGGCAATCCTCGACAGACCAAATCTTACTCACATACACATAGTCCTCTTTCTCGTTAGGATCCAGTTCACATCGAGAAGTCACTTCTATTTGTGACATAGATACCTTTTCACTATATTGGCAGGACAATGTTCCCATCGGCAGCTGCGAATAATAATAAAATACACCCAAATACGCGCACACTACAATAACTGCCGGGACCTGATACAGCAGGACAGTTCCCCAGCCCGTTCCGTTTTCCTTATTTCTATATTTACCGAACTGCATGACCACCCTGCTGAACCCATAGCCGATCATGACCCCCAGCGTATTATTCAGTACATCATCAAACTCAACGATTCCCCGCTGAAATACGAATTGGACACCCTCAATGAAAACAGCCATCAAAAAGCCCGCCGCATATGTATGGCACCATTTGTGAAAACGGGTAGAAAGAAGAGGGAGTAAAAAACCAAGCGGGGTAAACAAAAGAATATTTACTATTAAATTCCTCCACTCAGAAGCAGACGCACTGTTCCAGGCTGCTATATAAGAACTAAATGGCTGGAGTTTTATAACCCGCCCATATCCCTCCCGTGCGAGCGTGGCACAAAACAGAAAAGCAATATACATGACAAACAATGTGCCTAAAAATATTTTTATTTTAGGAACGTCTTTTCCGGCCCTCTTCTGTTGTCTTTTATATAAAACGGCACCAATAAAAAACAAAATGCCGACAATCACGCCCAGTTTCACATATTGTAATGCAAAATAAAATAACTCTCTCAGCCCCATAAGTTTCTCCTTCTGGTTTATATACGCATTTGTTTAGCTCTTCCACATCAATCAATCATTTCACATAATATTATCTGTTATATGGTATTTTTTGTCTATAGTGCAATACATACAAAAAAAACAGTGATATTTGTGCAACATTTAACTATAGTTATGTTATATATTTAGGAAAAGAGGTATACCTATAGCAACGGTTCACCTCGGTTAACAGTTACTACTCAATTCTTTCATCATTGCGGACCTCTTTAAACTATCCGAATCCAGAGCAGTTTCCCATTATTCCCTCGTAAGCTCCGTGTTCGGGAACATATTTTTCCACAACCTTCATATAGGCAAGAGCGCTTACCACATAGCCTACTAAATGAATTTTAACATAGCTACTCCACCTTTCCCTTTGACGTAATCTTGTTCATTGGCGTAATGATATATTTTTTATATGTAACATATTGAGTTCTAGTGTTCGGCAATCAATTCGTGTTGGTGATAATTTTCTTGTAGCGTTTGAGATTCTGTACAATTCTGTATAGTTATAAGTAAATATTATAGAGTTTGTTTTCGAACTGGATGATGGGGGCAGCAGAATGTACGGTTTTTAAGGGGTGTTAGTTCTGGTGTGAGGTGGGGATGGATTTTTGAAATATTGTTCGAAAAAAATGCTGATATGCTTAACGAGTATAAAGCATATATAATCATTCAAAATTCAAATACCTCAATATCCCCTTTTGAACTACTATATATTGCACAAATAAGCATAAAAACCACTAAATGAAAATAGCATATTGAATTCATATTCAAATCAGGGTATAATATGACTATATAAAAAGTGCAGGAGGTATTCATATGGAAGCAATCAGACCATCATCCGATTTACGAAACCACTATAGTGAAATATCCAGGCAATGCCACGAGGAAAGAAGTCCGGTTATTATTACAGTGAATGGGCGTGGAGATACAGCAATTTTAGGACTACAGGAATATTATCAGATGAAGTCAGAATTGGAATTGTTGCGAACGCTGGCAGAAGCAGAAGAGGATGTTGTGAATGGAAGAGTGGCACCAATAAAAAATACATTTGATGATATAAGGAAACACCTGATAGAAAGGAAAAATGATGAAGTATAGTATTGTCAGGACAGATAAAGCAGACGAGCAGTTGAGGGATATTATTTTCTATATTGCGGATGATTCAGGAAGTATTGACGTAGCACTTAACTATCTCAACAAAATAGAAAAGGCTATAAACAGGTTAGAGGATTTTCCATTGTCAGGCAGCATACCGAGATATTCAATTTTGCGGAAACAGGGATACAGGGTTGTTATTGTGGAAAGACACCTGGTATTTTACAAAGTAAATAGCAATGAAAGAATTGTAACGATATATGCCATTGTAGATGGAAGGCAGGAATATAGAAAATTATTATAGTATCTGGAGCAGTTACCAGTGTGACCAGACGTGACCAAAACAGGACATTTTTCGCTGTTAAAATCACAGAAATCACTAGAAAATCGTCGTTTCTTGATGGACCATATGGGAAGTATTGATTTTACGGGATTCTTTGTAAAAACCATATCGAAAATATGCTTTTGGGGAGTGAGTTAGGGATCATATGAATAGCACTCAATTTTTATGACTAATTCCACCATCTTAAAATTTCCTCTCTTGTATTTTCCAATTGGCAACACCTCCAAATTGCAGGAAGTTCCGTATGTAAATACGTTTGAGAGATAAACCGCCACCGTTTAAGCACACCATTAACTATATTATACTAAAACAAGAAAGGAATAGCAAGGGCTTTTCACTCCTCTCCATGCTTTTGTACCAAAACAAATCTACTGCACCCGCCGTCTGCGTGTCATATCCCATATAATCTCGGAATACCTCTGCCCCTGCGTTCCACAATCTTCATACAGGCAAGAGCACTCAACACATTTCCTATTAAAAAATTTTAAACGTTACTATTGCCGCCAGAATTATTCCTACCAACATCACTCCTGCCAAAATCAATGCTGCCAAAATTATATTTCTGTCCTGAGAACCTCCATTTTGAGATGAAAATGCTGTATCTGTCGAAGAACGGCTTTCTGTACGTTCCGCTGTCTCCTCACTCCTTCTTTCCGTTTGACGTAATAAAGAAAAAGGATCTGTGCATTCCATAATCCGCTGATAAAATGTCCGCATCCATTCAATATCTTTTTCATTGACAAGATCACTCTCAAATGAATCTCTATCATGAACCAAACGGTTCCGAATCCATCTTATGTTCTTTAATCGTTTGTAGTCCCTCTCCCAACCAGCAACCCTCCATTTCCCGTATCCCTCACTACTCATTTCATCAATATACTGGGATACTCCTTTGTCACTTAAAAAGAGCTGCCTGCATAATTCATCCAATTTTTTATATGTATCTAAAAATTCCAAAATATGATTCTCATCCATAACGTCCCTCCATACAACATAAAACGAAAGTAAAATAAAATACCAAAGAAGGAAAAAAGCAAGAACGCGCTTGAATAATCAACCATTTCTATTAAATCGTCATAGAAACAACCTCACCAAACTCGACAAATCCCACCTTCTCCGCCAGCTTCCGGGACACCTGATTTCCCATAGCCGACGACCACTGTGGCACTTTGCCATGACACAAAATTTCACGAAGACACTTTTGGCATGCAGCGGCCGCAAATCCCTGTTTCCGATATTCAGGCAGGGATTTATACCGATCTCCTGCACCTCATTCTCCATATAGGGCATTCCCGGCGCATCGGTACAGCTGACAAGTATGTCGTCTACAAACACCCCGATACACATATGTTCCTGTACCATTTCATTAAAATAATCCTTAAGCCACACTGTATCCAGACATTCCGGATGGCATTTTCGCCAGAAACTCTCATATTTGCCGTAATCTTCCTCTACCAATACCAAAGCTTCCGAAACAGGCACCGAGTCCGAACCGGCAAAAACGTACTTTACATTATGGTCCGCTTTCTGCCCAAAAATCCGTTCTAAAACCAGTTTTACTTCTGTTGCGGACATATCTTTTTTAATTTTGTCCGTCAGAATCCCTGCCTGCTCTCTCCCCTTATCGCCATAGGAAATGATCATCCGCTCTTTTTGGCAGAATACATATAAATCAAATGGCGTTCCATAGCCAAATGGGATACTGTTTCTCTCCTCCGAATACAGGTACTTGGTCCCTCTGAAATCACGCAGCAGAATTTCATCCTGTCCTAACCATTTCGAATAATATCGACAGGTAGTTTCCATGTTTCTTTCCATCTTCTTTTTTCTCCTCCTTTACTCATTGACCTTCCAACTTCCACTCCGATCAGAGCCGACCCTTTCAATTCTGCCATCGGCAATCAGTTTATCTAACGCCAACTGTACCTTTTTCCTTGAAATATCCAATTCTTCCATCATTGCAGACTGCGTAATATTAGGATTACGGCAGAGTAATTCCCATATTTTTGCTGTTCGTTCTATGATTTCTGTGCTTTTTTCTGTTCCTTTTTCTGTTCCTTTTTTCTGTTCCTTTTTCTGTTCCTTTCTTCTGTTCCTTTCTTCTTCCCCAAAACTGTCCTCATCCAAGGGGGAGTCCCATGTTTCCTGCGTAAGCTCCGTGTTCCGAAACATATTTACCCGAAAACAGCCTGCTTTCTCGCTGAGTTCCGGCTCTCTCAATCCTGCGTTCTCACAATTCTCATATAATCTCGGAATACCGCTGCCCCAGCGTTCCACAACCTTCATATAGGCAAGAGCACTCACAATCCCTTTATTTCTCGGTCTGCTGTATCCCTGTTTCATTTCCTCTATCGTAAGGCCGCCGATCAACATTCCCGGAGAAGTGATTTCCAATCGGTCATCATACAAGGCCACCTGCACATTGGCAGTATCCAGATACGAGCGATGGCTGACTGCATTGGCGATCAGCTCTCGAATACTGTCAATCGGAAGTTCATAGACATCCCTGCGCAGCAAACCGCCAAACTCAGCACCCATACGGATATTTCTAAGAACAAACTGATATGCTTCATCTATCTGCTCATAGATTGGCCCGCTGTACTCCTTTTTATCCAAAAAAACAGCTCTGGTCGTACCTTTAAATACACCACATTGGATAGAAGTTTCCTGTATATGCTGCGGAGATAACAGCAGATATCCATTGGTAGGACAAATCTTTCCTTCTCTCTCCTGTAATAACCCCCATGACAACAACTGCCTTTTGGAAACTCTTTTCACACTCTGCTTTTCTTCTGTGGTCAAACATCTGCTGACCGCATACTCATACATGGTATCACACAAATTTTCAATCTCTTCCTCTGTAACGGTTTCGCCTACCGCAGGCATCCTGTCATAACTTTTATTCGCACCTTCAAGCTCCAGCTCTTTTACGATAAATTCATCGGCCACCCGTGTAGAACCAGGTACTCGCACATATACTCCGTTCGGCTTACCTTCTGACTTTAAAAAATACGGTCTGCGTTTGCCCGGATAAACCTGCACGATTATAATGGTTTTACCTTCTATGGTCTGATATTTTATGTCAAAATCGATCATCGGCTCGCAGCTGTCAATAATGGCATTGGAAATACCGTCTGCCACTTCAAAAACCTTCTCCTGTGGTATACCCGTGACGTTCCATGTATTATTTCCCACGCCAAAAATCAGCAGTCCGCCTGCGCAGTTTGCGTAAGCTACCGCTGTTTTAGTATATTTTCTGCTATTTTCCGGAACCAGTTCCTTATATTCTACTTCTTTTGATTCTCCGTTTAAGATTTCTTCTGCCGTCACCCGAAATCCCTCCTTCAACAACTGCGTCCTCCCGGAAATTGCCGTTCTCCTTTCCACCGGCTTTCCCCGTTCCCAAACTTTCACTTTCCTTTTTAATATGTCTGCAAAGCAGCTTTATTATAACACTTTCCCTATGTTCTGACAATTCATTTTCCCCCACCATATGGATAAAAAATCCTCCCAGAATATTTTTCCCCATTTCTGCTCAAAATGAAACTAAAACAAATGTTATCCTGTTATTTCGCCAATGAGGAGGAGACAATGAAAATACAAAATCCTGCGAAAAACTTTATCAAATGCGGCGTGTACGGATGGGGGTTCGAATGCCTGTGGACGGGACTCCACTCCATCGTTTCCCGCGAAAATAAAAAACTGACATGCCGGACATCCATGTGGATGTTTCCGATCTATGGCATGGCCTCTCTCATACAGCCGATCCACAAACTCCTGAAAAACACAAATGTCCTGTTCCGGGGCGCCGTCTACACGACATGTATTTTCGCCACCGAATACGGAACCGGAAAGATCCTGAAAAAAAATCACTGCTGTCCGTGGGACTACAGTGATGCCAAACACAATATAAAAGGACTTGTCCGGCTGGACTACGCCCCTCTTTGGTTCCTTGTGGGGCTGTTTTATGAAAAGGTACTGAACCCGGCGGCAAAATCATCCTGAAAAAGTGCGCCGTTTTACCGGAGCCGTATATCCAGTTCGGGCGGCTTGATACTGATCCGCGAATTTTCCGGCACCGATTCGGTAATAAATGTATTTCCGCCGATAACCGAATTTTTCCCGATGACTGTCTGCCCACCGAGGATCGTCGCGCCCGCATAGATCGTCACGTTGTCCTCGATCGTCGGATGCCGTTTTACGCCTGAGAGTTTCTGGCCGCCCCGTGTGGACAGACCGCCGAGCGTCACGCCCTGATACAGCTTGACATTGTCACCGATCACCGTCGTCTCACCGATGACGATACCCGTGCCGTGGTCGATAAAAAAACTCTCCCCGATGACCGCGCCGGAGTTAATATCAATCCCCGTTTTCGCATGAGCGTACTCGGTCATGATCCTCGGAATAAACGGCACATTCCGTATGTAAAATTCGTGCGCGATCCGGTAGACAAATATGGCGAACAGGCCCGGATACGAGAAAATGATCTCCTCCTTACTCTTTGCCGCCGGGTCGCCGTCAAATCCGGCCTGCACATCCTTCAATAAAAGTTTTTGGATGCGGGGAAGCTGTTCAAGAAAACCGCTGCATATGTACTCCGCCTTTTTGCAGTTCCTCTCATCCGGCATTCCCTCGAGCGACTGGGCCCGCAGGTCGCCCTCTTCCTCCTGATAGGCGAACGCGTCCGCGATCTGCTCACAGAGCATGTTATAAATCGACAGAAACCGGCTCCCCACAAAATATCTGGGCAGGCCCCTCGTCGCGTCCTGCTCGCCAAAATATCCCGGAAACATAACGAGCCGCAATTCTCTCAGTGCATCAATGATGATCTTCCTCTCCGGCATATTTTTTCCCGCCTTCGTAGAAAAAAGAGGTTCGTTCATATAATTTTCCGAAATCTCTTCCACCGCGCGTTCGATCGTGTTCTTTGTCTCCTGATCCATAATTACACTCAACCCCATTTCTGAGCGACTTGTCACGAAAAGGCGATCACCATTCACTGTCTGCTCTCGCTCTGAAACAAACAGCAAGCCATCTTATAACGGAATTTCCCTGATAAAATAATCAATATACTCCCAGATCTCATCCTTCCCCTCTTTACTCACCGCCGAAAACGGCACGACCGGAGTTCCCTCCAGAAGCTGAAGCTTTTTTTCGATCCGGGAAATATGTTTCGCTCTGGCATTTTTACTGATCTTATCCGCCTTTGTCGCGATAATGAGAGGGTTAAATCCCTGCTCCAAAAGCATGCGGTACATATCTACATCTTTTTCCGATGGCTCATGCCGGATATCGATCAGCAGAAATACGACGCGGAGCGCCTGCGATGTCCTCAGATATTTCTCGATCATCTTCATCCACTTCGCCGCGGTCTCCTTCGACACTTTCGCATACCCGTACCCGGGCAGATCCACCATATAAAACACGTCATTGACGTTATAATAATTGATCGTCTGCGTTTTGCCCGGCTGGGAAGAGATCCGGGCAAAGCTTTTCCGGTTCATCAGGGAATTGATCAAAGAGGATTTTCCCACATTCGACCGCCCCCAAAAAGCCATCTCGATCTTATCATTCTGCGGCAGCCTGCTCGTGATGCCGCAGACGGTTTCCAGTTCCAGTGAATGAATAACCATCTTATCCTCGTTTCTTCAACTTCGTTGCGCCAGCGCTTCCTTCAAAACCTGTTTCATATCCTTGGCAAATACGACCTCCATGCCTTCTGTGATCTCATCTTCAAGTTCTTCCACATCCGGCTCATTTTCGGCCGGCACGACCACCTTCTCCACACCGGCCAGCCTCGCCGCCAAAAGCTTTTCCTTCAACCCGCCGATCGGCAGTACGCGGCCCCGCAGCGTGACTTCGCCCGTCATCGCCACCTTCACGTTTACCTTCCGTTTTTCGACCGCCGAAAAGATCGCCGTTGACATCGTGATACCAGCAGACGGCCCGTCTTTCGGCACCGCGCCTTCGGGCACATGGACATGGATATCATGTTCTTTGAAATAGTCATTTCCTTTTTTGGAAACCGAACGCACATAGCTGAGGGCGATCCGCGCCGACTCCTGCATGACGTCGCCGAGCTGTCCGGTCAGGATCAGTTTTCCCTCGCCCGGCATGATATTGACCTCGATCTCCAGCGTATCGCCGCCCACCTGCGTCCACGCCAGTCCCCGGACAATGCCGACTTCATCTGCCTTCTCCGCCTTTTTGCCCAAATACTTCCGCTTCCCGAGGTACTGTTTCAGGTTCTTTCCGGAAACCCGCACTTTACTCTCTTCATTTTCTACGACCTTCCTCGCCGTCTTGCGGCAGATCTTCCCGATCTGGCGCTCCAGTTCGCGCACGCCAGCTTCCCTCGTATAATAGTGGATGATGTCCGTCAACGCCTTGTCATTGATGGAGAGCTGTGCCTTTTTCAGACCGTTTTTCTCCATCTGTTTCGGGATCAGGTACTGCTTCCCGATATGAAATTTCTCATTTTCAGTATATCCGGCAATTTCGATCAATTCCATGCGGTCTAAGAGCGGCCGCGGAAGCGTATCGACCGTATTGGCCGTACAGAGGAACAGGACCTCGGAAAGATCCACCGGCAGATCCACATAGTGATCCGCAAAGTTTTTATTTTGTTCTGGATCGAGCACTTCTAATAATGCCGAAGCCGTATCTCCCTTGTAATCACTGCTCACTTTGTCAATCTCATCCAAAAGCATGAGCGGGTTTTTCACGCCGGCCTTTTTCAGTCCGTCGATGATCCGCCCCGGCATCGCTCCAATATACGTTCTCCGGTGCCCGCGGATCTCCGCCTCGTCGCGTACGCCGCCGAGACAGATGCGCACATACTCTTTATTCAGCGACCGCGCGACCGACCGCGCGATCGACGTTTTTCCCGTACCTGGCGGCCCCACGAGACAGACGATCGGCGCATCGCCTTTCCCGGTCAGGCTGCGCACGGCCAAAAACTCCAAAATACGCTCCTTCACCTTATCGAGTCCGTAGTGGTCTTCATTCAGGATCCGCTCGGCCTTCGCCAGATCAAGCTGCGACTCATCCATTTTATCCCACGGGAGGGAGAGCAGCGTTTCGATATAATCCCTGGACACCGCGCTTTCCGACGAACTCGCCGGCATCGCCTCCAACCGCTTCATCTCCTCCTCGATCTTTTCCTTTACTTCGTCCGAACACACGAGCCTCTCCAGCCGTTCCCTGTATTTCTCCTCATAACCCGAAGGCCCCTCCCCGAGCTCATCCTTGATGACTTTCATCTGCTCGCGGAGAAAATATTCCTTTTGGTTTTTGTCCACCTCGGTTTTTACCTTCGTCCGGTAATCCGCCCTCAATCTAAGTATATCGAGTTCCTCCGAAAGATATTCCGAGACGAGGAAAAAACGTTCAGAAGCCGGAAAACATTCGAGGATGTCCTGCCGTTTTTCCAAATCCATCGGCGTGTGCATGGCAATAAGATCCAGCAGGGTATCTAGGCTCGTTTCCCTTTGGATCTTATCATAGGCGCTCCGCCCGACACCCGGATTCAACTCGAGATACTGCGTGTATAAATCCTTGATATCGCGGCACATCGCCTCTTTTTCAATTTCTCCCTCCGGTTCTGGATGATCATTCCGGTTCCGGAGAACGATCTCTCCCATCAAAAATGGCTCATTCTGGATCAGGGCAGCCATCGTCCCCCGCTCCAGCGTAGAGACTAAAATACGCACCACATGGTTTTCGAGCTTGATGACCTGCCTGATCTTCGCGGCGACACCGATCGCGCGAAGGTCAGAATAAATGGGAAGTTCCACCCTGTCATCCTTCTGGCTCGTAATAAACACCATGCTGTCGTTCTCCATCGCCTCCTCGATGGCGAGCTTCGTTATCTCGCGTTTCACATCCAAATGAACCAGCATTCCCGGTAAAATTGCCATTCCCTTCAGGGCAATCACTGGCAAATTCTTCATCTGTTCATCCATGACTGCTTCCCTCTCTTTTCAGGCACTCTCTTCTTTTTTCCCGAGCCGCACGACCTGATTGTTTACTCCGATCAGCTCCGGCTGTCCCGTTTTGTCCACGGCCTCTTTCGTAATGCGGCACTCGATCACGTCCTCTCTGGACGGCAGTTCAAACATATAATCCATCATACAATTTTCAATGATCGCGCGAAGTCCTCTGGCTCCGGTCTTTCTCGCGATCGACTGCCTTGCGATCTCGCGGACGGCTTCCTCATCAAACGTGAGGCGGATCCCGTCGAGTTCCAGCAGTTTCTGGTACTGTTTGGTGATCGCGTTACGCGGTTTGACCAAAATCTCCTTCAGCGCTTCCTCGTCCAGAAGATCGAGGCTTACCGTCACCGGCACACGTCCTACGAGCTCCGGGATGATGCCGAATTTTACGAGATCCTGCGGCAGCACCTGACGGAACAGCTCTCCGATATTGGCGTCCACCTTATCTGACACTTCCGAATTGAACCCGATCGATTTTTTGTCAATACGCCTGCTGATGATCTTATCGAGGCCGTCAAACGCCCCTCCGCATATGAATAATATATTCGTCGTATCAATATGGAAGAATTCCTGCTGCGGGTGCTTGCGCCCTCCTTGCGGCGGAACACTTGCTTCCGTTCCCTCCAGGATCTTGAGCAGTCCCTGCTGGACGCCCTCCCCGGATACATCTCTCGTGATCGAAGCATTCTCCGATTTCTTTGTGATCTTATCGATTTCGTCAATGTAAATGATCCCGTGTTCGGCGCGCGCGATGTCATAATCCGCCGCCTGGATGATCTTGAGCAGGATATTTTCCACATCCTCCCCGACATACCCGGCTTCTGTCAGCGTCGTGGCGTCGGCGATGGCAAATGGCACATTCAGCACTTTGGCGAGCGTCTGGGCAAGATACGTCTTCCCGGAACCAGTCGGCCCGATCATCAAAATATTACTTTTTTGTATCTCCACATCGAGCTCACGCCCTGAGATCACCCGTTTATAGTGGTTGTACACAGCGACGGAGAGGGCCTTTTTCGCCTCTTCCTGCCCGATGACGTACTCATCGAGAAACGCTTTTATTTCCATCGGTTTGAGAAGATTGATCTCGACTTCTTCCACATCCCCGCCATCCTCGTCGTCGTACATCTTCTGGTACTCCTCGGCCAGAAGCTCTTCGCACAGTTCCGTACACTCATCACATATATAGACACCCGTCGGGCCCGCGATCAGCCTGTGTACCTGCTTATCGGTCCTTCCGCAGAAGGAACAGCGGCACGGCGGATTCTGGTTGTCATTATTTCTTGTCATTTTCAGCCTCGCTTCTTGTTTCATCATGATTTACAATGATCTGATCGACCAAACCGTACTCGAGTGCCTCCTGCGCCGACATGAAATTATCCCTCTCGGTATCTTCGGCGATCTGTTCCACACTCTGACCCGTATTGGCCGCTAAAATTTCATTCAGCTTTTTCTTTGTCTTCAGTATATTTTCTGCCACGATCTGGATCTCCGTCGCCTGTCCCTTTGCCCCGCCGGACGGCTGGTGGATCATGATCTCCGAATTTGGCAGGGCAAACCGTTTGCCCTTCGCGCCGCTCGAGAGCAGAAACGCCCCCATACTCGCCGCCAGACCCATACAGATCGTGGAGATATCACATTTTACATAATTCATCGTATCGTAGATCGCCATGCCCGCTGTCACGGAGCCGCCCGGACTGTTTATATAGAGATTGATGTCTTTGCCCGGATCCTCGGACTCCAAAAACAGCATCTGCGCCACGACGAGGCTCGCCGTCGTATCGTTTACTTCATCCCCCAGGAAGATGATACGGTCCCGGAGTAATCGTGAATAAATGTCATACGAGCGCTCGCCGCCCCGGCTCGTCTGCTCGATGACGTAAGGAATCAATGCCATAATGTCCTCCCTTTCTGTGCTATGCCTATGCTTATTCTTCCTCTTTTTCTTCTGCGGCCGCTTCAACTTCTACGGACTCTTTTACGAGGAACTCTGCCGCTTTCTCCACCATAACATCTTCAGCGACCTGCTTTTTGTCCTCTTCTCCCATACTTTCCTTTAATTTTTCCACATCCATGTGATACATTTCTGCCATCTTCTTCAACTGTTCGTCTATGTCTTCCTCTGTCGCTGTTATATTTTCCGCTTTGGCAACTGCTTCTAACACGAGGCGGGACTTGATGCGCTTCTCTGCTTCCGGCCGCATCTGATCCATCAGCATCTGCGGCTGCATACCTGTCATCTGCATATACTGGTCGATCGAGAGTCCCTGCTGTCCGAGACGTGACGCAAACTCGTTGATCATCTGCGATACCTGCTCTTCCACCATCGGTCCCGGCATCTCAACTTCTGCCAGTTCCATCACTTTTTCGAGCGCCTGGTTTTCCTTTTCTGCGTTGACCTGAGCCTTTCTCCGGTCGGTCAGCATCTTTTTCACACTCGCCTTATATTCCTTCATCGTCTCAAACTCGGAGACCTCGCTGGCAAATTCATCATCGGCTTCTGGAAGTTCCTTCACTTTGACTTCCTTGATGACAACCTTAAATGTAACCGGTTTTCCTTTCAGTTCCTCGGAATGGTACTCTTCCGGGAATGTCACATTCACATCGACTTCGTCGCCCGGTTTCTTTCCGATCAACTGATCCTCAAACGTATCAATGAACGTATGGCTTCCGATCGTCAGGGAATAATCTTCTCCCTTTCCGCCCTCAAACGGCACGCCGTCCAAAAATCCTTCATAATCGATCACAGCAATGTCATTCATCTCGATCTCCCGATCATCCACCGTCATAATACGGGAATTCTGCTCACGGACGCGGTCGATCTCCGCATTGACATCAGCAGCCAGTATTTTCACTTCCTGCTTGTCAACCTCGATCCCTTTGTACTGGCCGAGTTTTGCTTCCGGCTTCACAGCAACGGTAGCCGTAAAGATAAACGGCTTGCCGCTCTCGATCTCCACAATGTCGATTTCCGGTCTGGATACGATATCAAGCCCGCATTCTTTCGCGGCCTCGCGGTACGCCTCAGGAACGGCGATCTCTGCCGCGTCCTCATAAAATATATTCGAGCCATACTGTTTTTCAATCAGCTTACGCGGAGCTTTCCCTTTGCGGAATCCCGGAAGACTGATGCGGTTTTTGTTCTTATTGTAAGCCTTTACGACGGCCGCTTCAAAAACATCCGCACTTACCTCTATCGTGATCTTTGCCATACTGTGTTCCAAATTTTCTACTTCGTAACTCATTTTTTAATCCTCCAACATATATTTTTTTAGCATTCCCTGTTTTTTATGTTTCAAACAACGAATTCCTCTGAGTTTTCACAACCTTTACCAGATCCGGTAATTTCCGCTCAATGCCAAAAGCGCGAACAGATACAGGCAGTTGTCGTAATATCTTCTCTCACCGGTGCGCAGCGGCGTATTCCAGAAACGCTCCACACACTCTTTCGCGTACGGGCCGTCCGCGGCCAAAGATGCCTGCGCGTTCGTGGCAATGATCGCCACCGGATGGAGCGCCGGCTGGTCAAGAACCGTTCCGTCGATCTCGTACGTCATGAAATCCTCGTCCCGGTGCGTCTCCATGAAGAATTTCTGTACTTTATTATTATTCTCCTTGTGCCAGTCATCGGGCGCGAACCACTCATAGTCGAGGCCGATGTTCGCGATCACGCGGTACGAATCACTATAATACCAGTCATGCCTTCCGCCGAACACATCCTGTTCTTCCGGATACGGCTTCCCGTCATAGTAAGCGTATTCCGCCGCCAACCCCGTCTCCGGGTGGCATGCCTTCTTCAGATAGTCCCGGCTCGCCTGCGCCGCCTTTTTCCAAAAGTCCCTGTCCTCCTCGTTGGCCCATTCCGCGAACAGCTCATAAAAATGTGGGCAGTGGTACGACGGGTCACTGAACTTGCGGCTCGGGATAAACCGGATCAGATAATTTTCCGGCTCCATGATCGGATCGCCAGGTTCCTTTTCCCCGTTGTGGATACAGGCGCTCAGTATGTTTTTCGCCTCCTGGGAATAATTAAAGATCCCTTCGCCATCTCCCCAGCGGTGGGACGCGAAAAACAGCGCCATCGCAAAAAATTCCTCGCCGTCCGGCGCCGGCCCCCTGTCATTTTTCGTTCCATTTGTCTGGCACGACCAGGCAAAGTATCCTTTGTTGTATCCATCTTCCATGTACATATAGGTTCTCGCCCATTTCCATACACGGTCAAACTCGTTTTTCATATCCATCTGCACACACATCATCATGGCATAGGACATACCTTCCGTTCTCGCGTCAAAATTGCCCGTATCCTCGAAATATCCCATGTCGTCTCCGGCCTCAAAGTAAAACTTCTCACCTTCGGCTCCATAAAATACCGTGTGGAACGCATCTTTCAATTTTGCGTCGATTTCTTCCTGTGAGTGCCCGCACTCCGCAAACACGTTTCGATACTGTTTTGTGTAATAAGCACCTTTCATCTCGTTCATCCTTTCATGTCATGCCTCTTTTACATGTCCCTTTGCCCGCAAGACAGCAGCGATCTTTCTCACCTGTTCCCGGCAAATGGCATCTGTTTTTGCTTCTACCATGATCCATGTCATGCTTCTTTTACATGTCCCTTTGCCCGCAAGACAGCAGCGATCTTTCTCACCTGTTCCCGGCAAATGGCATCTGTTTTTGCTTCTACCATGATCCGTATGAGTGGTTCGGTTCCGCTCTCTCGCAAAAGCAGCCTTCCGTCATCTCCCAGCGCGTCTTCCACTTCTTTTGCGGCGGCCTTCACATCCTCATCTTCTCTGGCTGCCACTTTGTCTTTGACCCTCACATTTTCCAACAACTGCGGATAGATCGTCAGATCCTCTGTCAGTTCGGACAACTTCTTATTTTCATGCAGCATAGCCTCCATGATCATGAGGGAAGTCAGGACTCCGTCTCCCGTCACCGCGTGTTCGCGGAAAATGATATGCCCGGACTGCTCGCCGCCTAACACATAACCGTTCTCCATCATATCGGCACAAACGTATTTATCACCCACGTCGGTCTGCCGGTATTTGATCCCTGCCCGGTCGAACGCCTTATACAGTCCCATATTTGACATGACGGTCGTAACAACCGTATTATCCTTTAATTTTCCCTGCCCCTTCAAATACATGCCACAGAGATACATAATATGATCCCCGCTCACGACTTCCCCGCGTTCATCTACGGCCAGACACCGGTCGGCGTCGCCGTCATAAGCAAAACCAGCGTCCGCCCCCGTCTCCCTGACAAACTCCTGGAGACGGTCAATATGCGTCGAACCACAATGCCTGTTGATGTTCATGCCATCCGGCTTATCGTTTATCATATGTACCTTAGCGCCCAGCCGCTCAAAGATCACACCCGCAATCCTCGTCGCGGATCCATTCGATACGTCAAGGGCAATGACTTTTCCCTCGAATGAATGCCTGACCAGGTTTACTAAGTAATCGCGATAAACCTCTTTTCCCTCGGTGTAGTCGTAACATCTTCCCAAATGTTCTCCGGTTGCATAGGGAAGTTCTGCAATCCGCCCATCTATATAGTCCTCGATCTGCTCCTCGATCTCTTCCTCCAGCTTGTGCCCCTGTCCGTTTATGACTTTTATGCCATTGTCAGTATACGGATTGTGGCTCGCCGTGATCATGATGCCAAAATCAAAGTTCTCCTTCCGGATCAGATAGGAAATACTCGGCGTCGTCGTTACATGGATCTCATACACATCCGCGCCGCTGGCCGTGAGTCCTGCCGCCAGTGCCGTCTCATACATGTAACCGGAAAGCCTGGTGTCCTTCCCGACGAGCACTCTCACCCGATGTTTTCCGTCCTGAAAATAATGGCCCAAAAAACGCCCGATCTTAAACGCATGATCCGCCGTCAGCGTAACATTTGCTTCCCCGCGAAAGCCATCTGTACCAAAATACTTCATGACAATCCCCTTTCAAATTGATGATATGTCTAATATATACTATCATAAGAGGGAAATTTATTCAAGGAAAAAGTTTATTGATAATAGTTATCAATATAATGAACCCATTCTTCATAGATTTCTTTTTTAGATTTATTAAAACATTCTTCATAATTTTTTGTACTGATGAGTTTTAACACCCGGTCCCAGCCATAGGTATGATCCAAATATTCAATATATGTATGTGAAAAAGTATAACCTCCACAGTTTGAGAAGGTAAGCGGATTATTTGAAGTTGTATCTTTGTATGCTGGTATAGCAACATATTCTAAGTACTCCTTATAAAATGGCTCACCATTACTTAAATACAATGCCACTCCTTCCGTAAGCCACAAATCTATATCTGGGTTCATTACGCTAACATATGCGTGTACAATTTCATGCAATACTGCGTATTTATTTTCATCATAGTCATGTGCTTCTCCTGGATTTGCTGGAGATGTTAAAATAACATCTGTTCCAATATTATCACCAATATACCAATCAAGCCCTAACAACGGCACTACATATCCATACTTCTTTGTCTGCATTACACGTTGATGATCATAAATATAAACATTTACATCCTGCTTTTCACTGAAACCTAACTTTTCTGCGATTGCAGCTGTTTCAGCATTCGCAAATATAAAAACATCCTTTGCAGCATCTGTTTCAGCTTCATAATAGACATTAATCCATTCACCTCTCAACACGTTCATTCCTTTGGTTTGTAAATTCCATGTTGGAATAAAATTAATTAGAAGACCAACCAGCAGTATACCTATTCCTATGAAAATACCCCAAATACGTTTTTTTGTTTTTGTCGTCATGCAAAAACCTCCTTTTTTGCTTTTTAATGTATAAAATACATTCACAAAAAGGAAGTTACATCGGTCATTACTTTATATGACTTTAGTCATCTTCTTTCACATAACCATTATATTTCATGATAAGAGAGTTTCTTTCTTTAGTTCCAATCTTTTCGTAGATAGTAGATATGTAATTTTTTACGGTTCCATTAGACAAATATAATTTGTCAGCAATCTGCATATTAGTATACCCACGTACAATCAATACAAAAACAGATCTCTCACGTTCTGTCAACGCTTGCAACATCATCTCAAATTCTTTTTCTTCTGCCATTTTCTTATCCATATCAATTGTTGAGTTCTCTTTTGTATAAACGGTATGGATAATTATTTCCATATATCGGTCCACCATCAACTTTATAAGTAAAAAGCACCCTAAATACTGCAAGCATCTTGGCATTGCACCATACCTAAGAATTTTTTCCATACCTGTAAATGGCTCAATCCACGGCTGGCATAAATATATTCCTGTAATCAAATGGACCAGAATAATAACCAAAACTGTGAGTATTCCGGAATAGTATAACAGGCGTTTATTCATATATAATCCGGCTATTAAAGTGGGGACTACAAAAACGATTACAGCTTGAAACGTAAATAACACATATGACGTTCCTGCCATAATTGCTGTTGCAGTCACAATAAGATATTTCATCATATTATTATAAAAATGAAACTTTAATATCATAACTGCAGGTACAACCAAAGTGGCCAACGCTACCAACAGCAGAACAATCGTCATGTCAAAATAAATATCAAATACTCCACTCCAACAAAGTAAAGTAACCAGCAGGACAACTCCCCAAATCACCAAAAGCCCGCTCGCCACATTTTCATTGATCTCAGCCTCATTCTTTTTTATTATGATTTCCATGTTTTCACTTTCCATCCACTTTTTTGCCTTCCTCCGCTTCTGCGCGCTCAACCCAGGAATATATCCGGTACTGGCATAAGTTCATGTAATAACACTTATTCACTGGATCGTCCCGCCGCCCATCACATACTCGCCATCATAAAATACAACCGCCTGCCCGGGCGTCACGGCCCGCTGCGGCCGGTCAAACACGACCTCCACTGTATCCCGTCCCACCATACGGACCGAACAGTCGTCGCCCCGGTGATTGTAACGGATTTTCGCCACAGCCCGCACTCCCCCGTCAAACTCCGGCACGGACATAAAATTAAGACCGCTCGCGCGCAAAGTCGTGCGGAACACATCCTCTGATTCCCCGATGACGACTTCCCTCGTTTCCGGCCGGATCTCCGTGACAAAAACCGGATGCCCCATCGCCAGTCCCAGTCCTTTTCGCTGGCCGATCGTATAGTGCGTAATTCCCTGATGGACGCCTAGTACATTTCCGTGTATATCGACAAAATTCCCCGCCTCGTCCGCCCGGCCCGTCTCGCGCTCGATAAAAGCCGCATAATCACCATCCGGCACGAAACAGATCTCCTGGCTGTCCGGCTTGCACGCCACAGGAAGCCCGACCTCTCCCGCGATCCTCCTCACATCATCCTTCTCATAGTCCCCGACTGGCATGTGCGTACGGGCCAGCTGTTCCTGCGTCAGTCCATATAACGCATAGGTCTGGTCTTTCGCCGCCGTTACCGATTTTCTGAGCGCGTATCTGCCATTCGCCAGCCGCTCGATCCGCGCGTAATGCCCGGTCGCTATGCTGTCCGCCCCGATCTCCAGACTCCTCTGCAGAAGAGACTCCCATTTTACAAAATGATTGCAGGCGATACACGGATTTGGCGTCCGCCCTTTCCTGTATTCACCGACAAAATAATCAATCACATGTTTTTGGAACTCTTCACGGAAATTCATGACATAATAGCGGATGCCCAAATGATCCGCCACCCGTCTGGCGTCTTCCACCGCCGACAGCCCGCAGCAGCCTCCGTTTTCCTCCTGCACATGCAGGGCCTCTTCCTGCCAGATCTGCATGGTGACACCGATCACCTCATACCCCTGCTCTTTCAAGAGATATGCCGCCACTGACGAATCCACTCCGCCGGACATCCCGACAACAACTTTACCAGACATCATGCTCTGCTCTCCATTCCATTCATGCAAAAAGGGGCTGACCGAAAACCGCAGCCCCAAAACTAAGTTCATTTTCACTATTTACTTCCGAACGAGAAGCGACTTTCCTGTCATCTCCTTCGGCTGCTCCATCCCCATCATCTCAATCAGGGTCGGCGCTATGTCAGCAAGACATCCACCCTCACGAAGCGTGAAGTTTTCGTCATAATTGACGAGAATAAACGGTACCGGATTGATCGTATGCGCCGTAAATGGCTGCTTTGTCTCATAGTCGATCAACTGCTCCGCATTTCCGTGGTCGGCACAGATAAACATCTGCCCGTCTGTCTCTTTGATCGCCTCCACGACTTTTCCCACACATTCATCGACCGCTTCGATCGCCTTGATCGCCGCCGCCTCGACACCGGTATGGCCGACCATATCCGGATTCGCGAAATTGACAATGATCACGTCATATTTGTCGGACTTGATCGCATCGACCAGACCCTCACACACTTTGTACGCGCTCATCTCCGGCTGCAGGTCGTAGGTTGCCACTTTCGGAGAATTCACGAGCAGCCTGTCCTCGCCCTCATTCGGCTCCTCCACGCCGCCGTTGAAGAAAAAAGTAACGTGCGCGTATTTTTCCGTCTCCGCCGTGCGGAGCTGTTTCAAACCGTTCTTTGCCAAAAACTCCCCGAACGTATTGGTGATCTCCACTTTGTGGAATGCCACCGTCTTATTGGGGATCGTCACATCATATTCCGTAAACGCGATAAAGGTAAGCGGGAAAAATCCCTTCGCCCTTTCAAATCCCTCAAATTTATCATCACAGAATGCCCTCGTGATCTCTCTGGCGCGGTCTGGGCGGAAATTATAGAAAATAACGGAGTCATTTTCTTTTACGGTCGCCACCGGCTTCCCGTCTTTCACGATCACCGTCGGAAGCACGAACTCATCCGTTTCATCTTTATCATAGGACTGCTGTACCGCACAGACGCCACACTCGGCTGTCTCACCCTGTCCGAGTACCAACGCCTCATACGCTTTCTGCACACGATCCCAGCGGTTGTCACGGTCCATCACGTAATAGCGGCCCATCACGGTCGCCACCTGTCCGACGCCGATCTCTTCCATTTTATCCATCGCCGCTTTTACAAAATCCTTACCCGATGACGGAGGCGTGTCACGTCCGTCCAAAAAGGCGTGGAGATAAACATTCTCAATGCCATTTTTCTTGGCGAGTTCCAAAAGCGCGTACATATGCGTGTTATGGCTGTGCACGCCGCCGTCGGACAACAAACCGAACAAATGCAGGTCAGAGCCGTTTTTCTTACAGTTTTCCACCGCTTTCAGAAGCGCCTCGTTTTCAAAAAAGACACCGTCCTCAATCTCCTTCGTGATCCTCGTCAACTCCTGGTACACGATGCGGCCGGCACCCATATTCAGGTGTCCCACCTCGGAATTTCCCATCTGCCCGTCAGGAAGTCCCACCGCCATGCCGCTGGCATTTCCCTTGACAAACGGACACTCCGCCATCAGCCGGTCCATCACCGGCGTTTTCCCCTGCGCGACAGCATTTCCCTCTGTCTTTTCATTTAAACCGTAACCATCTAATATCATCAATACCGTAGGTTTCTTACCCATTTTCTAAAATCTCCTTTCAGCCTACTCCCAGGCTTCCCAATTCCAAATATCGTAAATAAGCGCCGTATGTCATCGTCACCGCCTGTTCGCCGCTTCCCACGACTACCATGCTCTGATTTAATTCCTCATCTGTAGCAGGAACCGCACCGGAAATCTGGTTCTGCGCGCCGGACGAAGCCTGCGTGCTCTGCCCTTGGCTTTTCGTCACATCGCCGCTTAATTTATTAGGAGATACGGTGTAGGTCTTATCCGGCACCTTGACTCCCTCTTTCATATAGGAGGCGATCTTTTTCACGTAATTTTGTGTCTCTTTAAACGGCGGAACGCCGCCATACTGCTTCACCCGGCCGCTTCCGGCATTGTAAGCCGCTGCCGCCAGCGTCGTGTCCCCGTCAAATTTTTCCAAATGCGCGGCCAGCAGCTTTGCCGCACCCATGATATTCTGCTCGGGGTCAAACACATCGGTAATGCCGAGCTCCTTCGCTTCATACGGCATCACCTGCATGATCCCTTTCGCGCCTGCCGATGATACGCAGTTCGGATTAAAATCCGACTCCGCTTTCGCCACCGCGGTGAGGAAATCATAGGAAATGTTATATTTTTCCGAGGCTCGCCGGAATATGTCATCCAGCTTTGTCGTCAGCTTGCCATCCGAAGACATTTTGCCGGTCGTTCCGTTTGTTGACACGATCCCGTTAGACGGAGACACTGCTCCGGACGAAGTCGTTGCTCCAGACGATGATGCCGTCTGAGCGGATGCTGCCGATGCCGCCTGCTGTTTTTCTTTTTTTAATATATCGGAAAATGGGGTAATCGTCGTTTTCCCGTTCCCCTGATCCACATAAGCCGTATTCACGTACGGATTGGCCCAAACACCATTTACCGCAAGTGCCACGCCGCTCACCTCCTGTTATTGAAACTGTAACATGATAAGTATACAGGATTTTGGACAAATTTGCAAATAGAAAATTTGGATTTTGGGAGGATTTTAGGAGAATAACTCCCTCCTTTTTCCCCTTTCGCCTCCTTACATATACATCATATGGTTTCCACCGGCTCCTCTGTCAGTTCACTGATCTCTTCCAACGACATACCCCTCTTTCGCATACCTGCAAGCAATCTCCTACCCCAGGCGGCTCCTTCTTCCCGTCCCTTTGCTAATCCTTCCGCTAATCCCTCTTCCCGTCCTTTTGCTAATCCTTCCTCCCGTCCTTTCTCTAATCCCTCCGCTAATCCTTCTTCTCGCCCTTCTCCCCACACCGTCGCCATATGTAATTCCTCATCATATTCAAATATACTCATCTGGACCACCTCCGCACGGTTAGCAACTAAAAATTCTTTCAGGATCCCCTCCCTGATACAGTCTGACACCGCCTTCTCTACCGCTTCCTCAAAAGCCATCTGACTGCTATAACGGCGGATCCTGTCCACATACTGCATATAGTCATAAAGGGAACAGCACTTCCCCAACAGTTCCCCGTTATATCCCGGATTGATGTTCAACTGGAGCACAACCAGTTCCAGATTAACCTCATCCGTCCTGTGGTAAAAGGATTCCGACAGCCGCAGGATCTTCCTCTCCGGCTGTTCCTCTGTTCCGTTGTAGAATACAACAAAACGGGGCGACGGGATCCAGATCCTCTTACTCGAATACAGATCCAGATGTTCTTTCTGGATCATTTTTTCGTATTGTTTTGCCACATAAAACAGGTCCCGCAGCGGCATGTTAGGATTTACCGTGGACTGATGCTCGTACAGGTTCAGCCGAAGGTCCACCACACAGGATACGTCATTTTTCATTGACAGGTAGACGGCATTTTCCAGCGTTGCCACCTCAAGTTCTTCCGGGTCTGAGTAATTGGTATCATTTACTGCATTGTATAACTCTAACAGTTCTGACTTATCCCGGTAAAGCATGCAGAATACGGTATCCTTATAATTTCTCCGCACACGTGTTTCCTGACACGTTTCTGTTTTCTGATCTGATTTTTTCCCCATAAGCCCTCCGTTCCGCAGAGAGCCCGCTCCTTGTATTTCAAACAACCTCTCTGCTTTTTCTGATTTTTTGGAATAAAGCATTGACGTTCTTTGAAATAATAGATTCATAAAGATAAAAGAATAGTAATGCTTTTTATTATAATAACACAGAAGTATGGTTTTGTCAACTAAATTGTGTATCAAAAAGGCATCAATCTGTTTTAAAATGAACCCTTTTTATTCTTTACATAATAACAGAACACTTCCATACACCAACACTTCCATCACCAGAACAAATCCAGAAACTCCTTCCAGAACCATTCCGGTAAAATTATCATAACACAAAAACACAAAACCGACAGACATCAGAATCCCCACCAGCGTTCCCCGAAAAAGCGCGCTGCCTAAAAGTCCCACTCCGCCAGCCAGCATACTGACCCCGGCTGTCCGTACTGTATATATTACGGTGGGAAAATCGCAGCCCCGATATCGCATATACTGTTCAAATATACAGATGAAAACCGCCGATAACAATGCCGCAAAAACCACACGCAGAAAGATACTGATCCGGTATGGAAACTCTTTCACTAAAATGACATCCCGGAGACCGGAAACCTGCTCCGGTTTTGACAGGGGGACAAACAACGGTATACCAACAAAAGCCACAAGCCTTCCGAGACAGTCCGCCGCTTTTTCACCGTTGAGGTTCGCGATGCCATATAGATGTGGAACCACAAAGAGAAACAGAACTGCCGCCCACGCCCCCTGCCGCAGCACGACTTTAACATTCTCTTTTACGATAACGTATAAATTCCCGCACATGGAAACGTAAACCTCCCTTTCTCTTTACGTCATAAATCCATACCGAAAGTAATACGAGCACAACACTGATACTCAGAATCCATATGCGGTTCATGATAAGCCGGTCAAGCTGCTGCAGCATCCTCCCGAATCCTTTCAGTGTGTTATGCCGGATGGCTATGTCCCATAATTCATAATTTCCCCCCGCCAGTTTACCGACGGACGGCTTGAAAAACAGCCAAAAAATCCCCATCGCCAGGACAGAAGCCGAACTCCCCGCCAAAACATTCAGAAACAGGCTGAGCGCCGCAGCAAACAGAAGTGTTGGCAGAATCCATCCAAAAATATATTTTGGGAATGCAAACAGATCAATGGCTGCCCCTATTGAATCCGCGTACTGGGCAAGCAGGATGAAACTTCTGACCGGCAAAAGCAAAATAGGTACGAACATCATCCCGACCGCAGCAAGATATCTTATAAAAATGAGCTTAAATCCAGATACCGGTTTTGTATATACAGGTTCCCTCACCTTATTCCGCCTGTCCCCTGCCATCATTTCAGTGATCACAAATACAGGCAGGATCGGTACCGCCAGAGCAATACTGTCACAGTAGTATCTTGCAAATGCCCCCGTAATTCGATCCCCGTCATAAAATTCTTTATGCTGCTTTAACGTAACAGGAGAATCCTCCATATCATTGTCGCCATAGTAAAGATCGATCAGCTCCCTACTAAAATAAGAGTTTTTCCCAATCATTCCACTGATTTCATCCATAATCTCCATAAACCTCTGAAATGAAACCTGTATCTTTTCTTCCTCTCTGGCAGAGGCAGAGGGATTTTCCACATATTTCCATTCATCCGGCCGGAATTCATATTGCCCGGCTTCGTTCATTTTCCCTGTTCCCGGTTCCGCTATATACTGCCCCTCACCGGATGCTTCAGTCTGTTCCGGAATCGTGTCGGTTGTTTCCCCTGTACCCGTCAGAATCTCTTTCTCTTTCATCCCTGTGATTTCCTGCAGATACTTTAGAACCATCTTCTGCTCTGAATCCGAAAACACCTTTATCTTAATATAGTCAAAGGGATAGTATTCATAGGAATTATTTTGATAGCTGTGCAATAATTTTTTCGTAAGTCCCTGCATCATCTGATTCTGTCCGTCTTTTCCCGACAAATGATCCTGTTCATCCGCATATTTCCCATCCTTCGCACAGTAAAACAAAGAACACGGACTGGAATCGTCAGCAATCTGCTCTTCGTCCACATCTCCGTAATTAAGAAGGAATACAACTGCCATGGCAGCCACAAACAGCCAGTACACAACGCTTGTTACTATTTTTTTACACTCCAGTATAAATAACCGTCTCATCGGATCCCTCCTCTCTGTCATCCACAATGTTCAAAAGCGCCATATAGCCGTCCTCAACGGTTGGAGCACTAGAAGCAGGCCTGCTTTCCGCTTTTCCCTTCGCTAAATCCGCTAACTCCCCCACGGAACCGTGAAAAATCATCCTGCCGGCTTCCAAAACGCCCACACTGGTACAAGTTGCTTCAATATCGCCCGCGATATGGGTCGACAGTATAACGATATTTTCCTCAGCATACTCTCCCAGAAGATTATAAACTCTCAGCCGTTCCTCTGGATCCAGACCGCTCGTTGGTTCATCAGCCACTAAAACTTTCGGGTTACCCAGCAGCGCCTGTGCGATTCCAAGACGCCTTACCATTCCCCCGGACAATGTCCGGATTTTCTTTTTTCTGCTGTCTCACAAATTAACCTTTTGCAGCAGCAACGAAATATCTTTATCCTGAGATAAAACAGAAACCTCGGACAGCGCCGCCATGTATTTCATGCTGTCGTATACCGTCATACCGGGATAAAAGGAAAAATCCTGGGGATTTCTAGATATTCGTCCCTTTTCGCCAGTTCCACTGATACCTTCTCCTTGCTGTAATAGACAGCGTTCTGCACAACATTTTCCAGAATGCGGAAAACAACCGCTGCAGAAACGGAGACTTTTTCTTCCGGCAGATGAGACGATACGGAAATACTCCTGCCCCCATTCTCCGCGATCACCTTCAGGGCAGATGTGATTTCAGCAGCGAGTCTGGGCAAATCTGTCTCACTGTATTCCAGGTCAAGCTGTTCCAGCATATGAATATGGTGCACCGATTCCGCATACGTCTCCAGCCGCTCCGCCGCATTCTGGATATATGAAAGTATTTCCCGCTGTTTTTTCGGCGAAACACAGTCCGATCCCGGATGGCTCATTAAAAATTCACTGTATCCTTTGATAACCGTAACCGGCGTACGCAGGTCATGCGCCACACTGTCATTCAGCTTCTTCCTCTCCTCTGCCATGCTCCACATTTCTATATTGTTTTCCAGAACCTTCTGACGCATCGTCTCAAATGCCCTGCACAAATCCCCCAGTTCATCGTTCTGCCGGTATTCCAGTGAAAAATCCAGATCCCCATTTTCTATGTGTGAAATACCGTCATGTAGTAAACGGAACGGCTCTTTTAGTTTTCTGGAATACAAGATGGAACCTGCCACCCAGATCCCGGTACACGAAAACAGAAAGGGAAGAAACACAGTCAGCATTTCAAGCAAATGACAAAGCAGCCTGTCCCGTTTGGTAAACTCCTGTGAATCGTTCTCCCTGAAACTCTCTGTTTCCTTCTGTTCTGACGTATCTTCCGGGGGAATAACATAAGTTCCCCCGTATGTATACAAGCGTTCGTCCTCTCCCGCCATACCAGTCCGCGGTTCATAAACATATGCGTGGGACGCGATAATTTTATCACGCATCACGGTGCAGACTTTTACGGCGACCCCCGATAGAAGCAGGACCACAGCAAACATGATAAAAATATAATAATAAAAAGCTTTTTTTACTGTGTTATTTCTCTTACCCATTTATAACCGACCCCCCATACCGTTTCAATATATTTACAGCCTGCCGCCTCCTGAAATTTTCCCCGGATCCTGCGGATATGCTCTTTCAGGACATCGCTGTTTCCCTCGGCGAGATATCCCCAGATACGCTCATACAAATTCTCCTTCGTAAAAACCTGTCCCTCATTCAGAGACAGAAACTGAATCACGTCAAATTCTTTTTTTGAGAATGAAATACGGCAGTCCCGAAAATATACCTCTCTCTCATTGTAATCAATCACCAGATCGCCAAACATTTTAACATTTCTTCGGCTTGTCCGTTTTTCCCGTCGCAGGTGCGCCTCCACACGCGCCGTTAATTCCGCCATGCTGAACGGTTTCGTGATATAATCATCCCCTCCGGCCTGCAGTCCCAGTATTTTATCCTCTTCCGCTACTCTGGAAGTCAGAAAGAGAACCGGGCAGTCCACATACTGCCGGACTCCCCTGCAAAAATCAATTCCATTTTCATCCGGCATATTGATATCCAGCAGGATCAAATCCGGCTCTTCTGACAGCATCTTTTTTCCCTGCTCTGCATCAGAAGCGGTATATACGATATATCCTTCTGTTTCAAAGTGTATTTTGATAAGATTGCAGATCGTCCGCTCGTCATCTATAACTAAAAGCTTTGCTTTTACCGACATTTTATCCCCTCCTGTCAAGATGCGGGATCCCCCCGCAGTTGGTTCGATAACACCCTCTGTCTCAGCATCCTCACACGTACTACTATTTGATAACTATTATACAATAAAAAGTCAACTTTCAGTCAAAAATCAACTTTTTTTGCTCCACTTTACAATTTTATAAGTGAATTCCCTGTCGCCTAACCAACTGTTTTAAGATTTTCTCGTAATAACTTACATTTTTTTGACACATGAACCAAAATCCGATATGATAATTTTATAAAACAGATCATATTTTTACCATATGAAAAATTGTGTATTTTCATTGAAATAAAAAAGATCAACCTCTTCCAAAAACCAGAATATAACGGAAACGGAGACAGCTTTTATGAACATAGAATCTTTCACAGACATAATCGGCGCAGACTTTTATACCGGCGTTCCCGATTCACAATTAAAACCTTTATGCAATTATCTGATGGATCGCTATGGTATAGACAGGGAGCATCATATCATCGCTGCCAACGAAGGCAATTGCGCGGCTTTAGCTGCGGGTTATCATTTGGCAACAGGAAAAATCCCCGTCGTATATATGCAAAACTCGGGAGAGGGAAATATCATCAATCCGGCTGCATCCCTTTTAAATGATGAGGTTTACGCCATACCAGTCATTTTTATCATCGGCTGGAGAGGTGAACCTGGTGTTCCGGACGAACCGCAGCACAAATATCAGGGAAAAATAACGATCAAACTTTTAGAAGACATGGACATCGCTTCCTTCCTCATTGGAAAGGAAACGACTGAGGATCAATTAAAAGAAGCCATGAATACATTTGATGAACTTCTAAAGAAAGGAAAAAATGTTGCCTTCGTCGTAAAAAAGGGAGGGCTGCATTACGCCAGTACCAGAGAATATAAAAATGATAATACCATGTCCCGGGAAGAAATCATCCGCCACATCGTTTCCGTCAGCGAACATGATCCCATTTTTTCCACGACCGGAAAAGCCAGCCGTGAACTATTTGAGATCAGAGAAGGACTCGGACACTCTCACAAGTATGATTTCCTTACCGTTGGTTCTATGGGACATTGTTCCTCTATCGCGCTCGGAACAGCGCTTCAAAAAACGGATTCCAAAATATGGTGCATCGATGGTGACGGCGCCTTATTGATGCACATGGGTTCCCTTGCTGTTTTAGGCCAGTACAGGCCCTCCAACCTGATCCATGTAGTGATCAATAATAGTTCCCATGAAACGGTCGGCGGTATGCCCACCGTTGCGGAGGGAATCGACCTGCCTGCCCTTGCTGCTGCATGTGGTTACCCTTACACTGTTAAAGTCCACACGTATGACGAATTAGACGTTGAACTAAAAAGAGCAAAAAACAGCAGTGAACTCTCCTTTATTGAAGCAAAATGTAATATCGGTTCCAGGGAAACATTGGGCCGGCCCACTACAACAGCACTGGAAAATAAGCACAATTTTATGCGTTTTTTACAGGAACTTTAACCTGTCACAAATAAAATGTATCACAATATTTACATTTTCCCCATCGCTCCCGCCCTTCATAGAGGCTTTTTCGCACTTCCTGAAAACGCGGCCCATACCAGACATCTATCATTCTTTCCTTATTCTGGTCACCCAACGTATAATTTCCTACCGCATCGTTACAGCACAGTGAAACTTTTCCATCCGGCCTTATGATCATCTGCCGAAATGGCAGCACGTATCAGTTCTTCCCATACTCGATCAGTTCATTCCGATTCGGTGCCGTCCCTCCTCTTGAAGTAAGGATTTCTTTCGGTTTTCTCAGGACGATCGTAACTTTTTTTGTTAGTTCCGGATGTGTCTTACAATACTCCTGTATTTCTAAACATGGTTTTATAAGTTTTAATTCCTGATGATAATTATTAACGATCAGCTCATCCAAAACATCTGCCAGCGCAATCAATTTTTCAAGCGTAAACAATGTTCCATTCGTAAACATATGCATCACCGCATTTGGCAAATGCTCTCTGGCATATTGATTCAATTCAACAATGGGCATGTTTTAGTGGAAATTGTACTGAAACATTGTACCAATGCCCTATGTCAGGCTTTACCCATTTCTACGTCATAAGCAGCAGATGTAGGGCACCGCCCAAAACTTGTGTCAATGCCCTACATCGGGCTTTACTCATTTCTACATACGGAATTTCAAGGTAAAACAAGTTGGAAAAACCGGTGTCAATGCCCTACATCGGGCTTTACTCATTTCTACCCAGCGAAGTTACAAATAGTAACACAAACACCGATGGGTGTCAATGCCCTACATCGGGCTTTACTCATTTCTACGAGTTTAGAGTGGACCGTGCATGGACAGCAGCCGTGTGTCAATGCCCTACATCGGGCTTTACTCATTTCTACGCTGGCTAAAGAATTAGACGAGCGGCAACAGCTTATGTGTCAATGCCCTACATCGGGCTTTACTCATTTCTACGAAGAGTCACAAACTGCAACAATTGAAACAGGGGGGTGTCAATGCCCTACATCGGACTTTACTCATTTCTACAAAGTACCAGGAAATGAGGAAGTAGTCAAGAAAGAAGGGTGTCAATGCCCTACATCGGGCTTCACCCATTTCTACAAGATTTAACTGAGCCTGAATATGCACCTGAAGACCATGTGTCAATGCCCTACATCGGGCTTCACCCATTTCTACGGTCCCCCTTCAAAACCAACGTTTTTCCGGTACGTTCCGACCCCGAATTTGCATATGTTTTTGAATCAGGTTGATTTTTTCTCTTTTTTCAGGCCGATTTTAGGTTTTTTAGAAATTTTCACAAAATCATTCTCCACAGTATATCTGTATTATACCCAACTTTCCAACCTAATGCAAGAAAAATTTTTTCCGCCCATTACTTTCGAACTCTATCATCACTATACTAACTGCAACCAAAACACATAAATCAGTATTGATATTTGCGTAATAGATATACCACTTTTAGATACCAAAAACGGAAAAAACCTCATGGAGACATATACATTGATTAAAGATTTGGTGTTACAAATAGCCTCTTTTGTTGCAAAGAATGAACGGAAAATATACGAAAACAACAAAAGCAGGGCATTGTAAAATAAATGATATTCTCGAATAGTGTCAAATGTACTATTTCATTTTCTGTTCATACAAAAGTCCCAAACCGAAGTAACACGATAAGCATACTGGATTCCGGATAAAGTTGAAATAGAAAATTCGGAAAAGCAGCGATCCTACCGAATCCTTTGCACATCTACCCCTGTTTCAAAGTCTTCCATAATTCTTACAATCGCCCCTGACACATCTTCATTTAAATAATTCATACTCTTCCCTGATTCTATCGCCCTTACAAATGCAAGAATCTCATACCGGATCCCCTCCCCGTCCAACTGGTAAAAATACCGCTTGTTATTTTCTAACTCCTCATACCTGACTTCAAAATAATCTGTCTTCCACCAGGGCGCCGGCACATATATATACCCTTTTGTTCCGGATATAACAAGTTCTCCCTCGGATTTTACCCCTTTCCCTACGCGGGCTGACGCCGTGAGATTCGGAAAAATAAAATCCACCCTTGTATATGCATCGAATTTTTCCTCCTCACTCAGCATGTAACTGGTAATGATCTTTTTTTTATATTCCGTACCCGCTATTTGAAAAATAGGGAGCAGCGCTGCAGGCCCCCAGGCACAGATACTCTTCCATGATTTTCTTATCATTTCGCGATCCCACTCATATATGTTTCCCAAACTGGTGCAGGTGAAATCGATCGACAGTACTTTCCCGATCCTGCCGCTCTTAACCAAAAGCAAAAGCCTGTTATATGCAGTCGAATAAGCGGTTTTTATCGCATCCATCAAAACCAGACATTTCCCCTGCGACAATTGGAACAATTCCCGGCACTCCGCATACTTTATGGCAATCGGAGATTCGCATAAAACATGCTTCCCGCAAAGCAGGGCCCTCTTTATATATTCATAATGCAAGGACGGATGTGTGGCAATATATACCGCATCGCACATTCCCAGCAATTCATCGTACGAAGTGCATACGGATATGCCCTCGTCCTGTGCATCCCGTACGATTTTTTCATTATTTGTAAAAACACCTGTCACCCTAATGCCATTTACCACTTCTGCTTCTTTTTTATATTTACACAATAAGGACAGATCTCCGGCCAGTCCCAGGCGAATCTCCCGTTTCCCGCGGATCTCGCTGCTCGATATCCCTTCTGTCCTTTTCAGGTAGCTCACATCACAATATCCTTTTAAATAATCAAACTGGCCTTCCCAGTCGGATCCAACTGTAAAAACATCAATGCCATACCGCTTGATGTCGTCAATTTTCTGCCCTTCATATTCTTCGGCAATTACCTCGTCTGCTATGCCGAGAGCCTTCAACGCTTCTATTCTCTCCATAAACGACTGCTGCACGTTTATTTTCCCACGGCTTTTATCAAAATCATCCGTCGTCACTCCCACGATCATATAGTCTCCCAACGCCTTAGCCCGCTGCAACAAACGGATATGCCCGTGATGAAGCAGATCAAATGTCCCATATGTAATTACTTTTATCACTATTTACCACCTGCCGTCCGCACTTTTATCTGTCATCTGATCTGTCGATTTCCAAAAACGCCTCCAGAAAAATCCGCATGGCTTTTACGGACCCCGTTGATATTCTCAGGTACTCTTTCAGCAATTCATTACTAAAAGTATGTACTAGAATCTTTTTTTGCTCCTTAAGGATTCTCGCCGCTTTCCTTGCTGGAAGATTCGGTTTAACCAAAATGTAATTTCCCTCGCAGGGTCTGCACTCATACCCATTTTTCTCCAGCTCATCCCGGATATAAGCCCGCCCTTCTTTCTCCGCATCGATCAGTTCGGCAACCAGTTCCGGCCGGTCCAGTATATGTTCCGCAAACAAAAGGGCAACCGCATTCACATCAAATGTCAGCCTTGCATTTTTTATATACTGGATGATGCGGGGATTACTGACCATGACTCCGATCCTGCACGCCGCCAGCGAAAAAAGCTTGGAAAAAGTACGCAGAACAATGACATTCTCTTCCCGCAGCGCATATTCCAAAAATGTATTCGGGTAAAAATAGTGATACGCCTCGTCCACAACAACGATCGCTCCTTTTTCTTTTGCCCGTGCGGCAATCAACTGAAATTCATCTTCTGTATACACATTTCCCACTGGGTTATTGGGATTGACCAGAACGACAACTCGCGTATCTTCCGTGATCGCATTCACGATATGATCCACTTTTATGCTCAGGTCATCCTCATAGGAAACAGAAACATGCTTTAACCCCAGAATGGAACAGTTGACTCCGTACATTTCAAAAGTGGGTGCTGCTGTCAACACTTCCTTTCCCCGCTCCCCAAATGTTTCCAGCAAATAACGGATTCCCATATCCGAACCGTTAGTGGCGAGCACATTGTCAAAACCCGCATGGATAAACGATGCGTATTTGTGCAGAAACCGGTCCGGTTCCGGGTACACAGAAAGAAACTCCGGTGTGATCTCCCGCAGGACAGCATCTACAAAGTCTTTTGGCAGGCCTTCTGGATTTTCATTCATATCATATCGCAAATATCCATATCTTCCCTGTTCCGGAAAAACGCGCACCGTATTTTTAATATCTTCATTTACATAGTAGTTCATGGGACAAATCTCCTTCTCCAAACTTTTTATATAAATCATCAATAGCTCCCAAAATTCACCTCATTTTATTTTATAGCGGCCTTTGGTAAGCTTCCAAAAGACAATCCGCTGTCGGTTTCCCCATATATATTTCTGCCACAATAGTTTGAAAGGAAATTTTTTTGTCCATTTCTTATTTATTTCTTTATACGTCATATTGCTTTCAAGATCACGCATAAATATTTCCCGGTTAGGATTACAGTCAATATGCTTCCTAAGCGGCCCCTGATATTTTACTGCATCTTCAAATCTCAATTCATGCCCATACATAAAATGCCGCGCTTTTTTGACTACCTCTCTCCCTTTTTCCGTATTAGCAATTATCAGGGACGATCCTTTATTTTGTCCATATAAATCTGGACAATACAAATGTACTCCCCACAAATCGGCAAGTGAAATATCTGCTATTCTTTCCTGTGTAGCAAACGGACATTCATAACAAGACGGCCTGCTCATTAAGTGTTCTAACCAAATTGACCAAAACGGATTCAACCATCGGTCTTTTTTCAGAATCTTTTTCTTTTCTTCCAATACTATCTTCATTTCTTCAAAATCCCATTTTCCATGTGATAAAACGCTTTTTCCAGTATAACGATAGTCGAGCGAATAGATGCCCGCACCATACTTCCTTTTCATTTCTTTGTCGAGTTTCCGAATGTAAAGCGGACTCGGCACCCCTTCGCAGACCACTTCGACCATCAGGAGTTTTTCTGTATCTGTGTGGGCCGCTTTCAAAAAAGAAATAAGCCCGGCAATCTGACAAGGTGTACCAGAAAAGAGAACCTTGCATCCCTCGTTTAAAAATCCCCTAACCTTTCTGTATGTCGATCCGATCATACTCTGCGAATATTTTGATTTTCTAAATTTTCCCATCTGGCTCTTGTCAGTCACATAACTGTGGAAAACCTGCAGAGCTTTTGCCTCCGCACCGAAAATTAAATAGTTTTCTTCACAAAACGCATCCGCAATAGCAGAAAACGCTCCTCCGGAGGTACTTTCAAAACGTGTTTCCGGACTACAGTGCCAGCCTCCAAATACGTATCTGCTTTCCATATGTTTCTCCGGCGCATGTCCGTACGGGCACACCTTTCGACAAATCCCACATGTCGTGCACTTTAATGAATCGATCCGAGGATACCGGAACCCTTCTTCATCCTCTTCCATGAAAATCGCACCCTGACTACAGCTTTGTGCACATCCCTCACAACCAAAGCATTCTGTTTTATCCCCTGAATCTAAAAACATCTATAACAGCTCCAATTCCATTCTTAAAAAATCAAGCGATCTTTTCCTTGCTTCACCGATCCTCTCATGAACTTCATCATAGTCGATTTCCTGATACTCTTCTCCCTCCGTTGTCAGTCCGAACTGCTTCATCCCCATAAGGGCGAGCAAATCATTAATCTTGCAGACAGCCTGTTTTCGTGTAAACACAGCCATCGGCCGGCAATACAAAACCGCAAAAATTAATCCATGGAAAGAATTTGTCACAACAAAAGCAGAATATTTTATCAGGGATAGAAATTCTTCAACCCCCGCGTCATATCTCATGATATGGCCTTTTTTTACGTTTATCGCCCTAAGACTAATCTCGATGATCTCGAGTCCTTTTTCCTTCGCTGTTTTCTCCGCATACGCCTCCATCTGAGGATCATAGCAACGGGCATAAAGCAGCAAATATGGTTTTTCATATTGCCTGGTCTCCGCCATCGCATCATAATCTTTTGATGTCAACAACAAAGTTGGATCGACCGTCCCTGCCACAGGAACTTCAACATGCTCTTTGACATAAGAAAGCATCCCATTCTCCCGAAGAGCAATCGCCTTAAAGTTTTTCAGCCTGTCGTTAAGAATCCCATATGTCCGCTCGTCAAAATGGGAACTGCCAAAACTCGCCGCATACGCAACCGTATTACCCCGCATCTCCGGGTAATTGGCATAATAGCCGTCATCAAATCCTCCGAATTCATCTATACAAAAAATTGTATCGCTGCCACAGATAAATCCATCCAGCAATTCTGATGTTATTTCACTAAAATTCTCCGACATGTACTTCTTTTTGGTTCTTGTAAACTGCTCCCGGTAGAAACGATCAAATTTAGCATAGTTCTCCCTGATTTCCGACATGGTCAGTTCAACCATACGGCGTGATTCTTCGTCTTTGTCCCACATATTCTCATAGGGATTTAATGGATTCTGCCCTGCAAGCACCGCAGGGCAATAATCTACCAGAACAGGCATATGCCCCAATTTCTTTACTGCTTGATGCAACGCCCATGTCTGACAGGCAGACCCATAATTCGTAAAGTTGCAGTAGATATTATAAGATACTGTTCCCAATCTCTTCATATTTTTCTGTTACTCCTTCTCCTGCCTCTAGATACCTCAGATAATCCGTCAGCGTCACTTCCTCACTTTCCCGCAAGATCCAGCCCCTCTCCCTCAGCAGGGCGGCTGGTAGCCTCATCTGGTAACACGAAAACTCTCCGGACTTTTTATCGAACGTAAAACTGTAATTACTGTATTTCTGCGGAAAATAGCACATATCCGCATCCTCATAGTAATGCCTGCATTTTTCCGGTCCGAATACCCCGAATGCAAAATCGTCCACCAAAGAGATCTTTTCTGCCTTTCCCTCATGCACCCGCAGAAAATCCATTCCTTTTCCCGGCAGTAGATACACATCCTCTCCCGCCACCACGATAACAACGTATTCCCGAACCCAGAAATCAAGGTCGATCAGTTCGGCCACATCGGCGCTCCCAATCTCCCAGCGGAAAATCTTCCCCTTGATTCCCAACAGATACATCGTATCTCCCGAAACCGCAAACCCCGTACACAGCTGGGACAGCCCCGGCAGATGGTAGTGTTCGCTCTTTCCCGTTTTCAGTGAAACACGGGTCAGACACAAGGGGGCTGCCGGACAAAGCCACACATCTTCCCCGTACTGTCTGCTGGCATTCGTATACACAGTATCCGGGGCTTCCTGCCAGCAGTCACAATGGAACTCGTCTGCCGCCCCGCTGTTCCGGTCGATCCGAATGACCTTCCGCACGGCTGGGTTTGTAAAAAACACGTACACCGCTTCCCCGTATTCTCCCCATGCCAGTTCATTTTCAGATGTCCTGTCCCCGCCTATGTACGAAACATGGTATTCCCCGTTTCCCAGACGGTAACAGACATAATATTTTCCATCCGGCGTGAGCATACAGAGTGCATCCCCGTCCGCCGAAACCATCAGTACATCATCTACCCGCTCCCCGTTTATGATGATGTCGCTTTCAAAGGAAGCCTCCTTTGTCCCCATATCCATTTTGCACAGCGCCCGGATATTGGAGGCATAAAAATACATCACCCCATCATCTACTACGCAGTTCGAAAACGCTATATTTGTCTTCCTTCGTGAAAACGCTGTTTTCTGCATCCTGTCCCTCCTGTTAATGCCAATCCGTAATAATGTTCCTTTTCTTTTCCTTCCCACCACCGACAACTACTCGTTCCCATACCGGCCTTGTGTCCGCCCCGGCGAACTCCGTCAGGATGTCTACATAGACCGATCTCATCTGCTCCGACTGAACAACTACCGTATCGGAAAGAACTACGCCCGGCATACAGCACAGCGATCTCAAATTCTCTTTTGCTTTTTCATCCCCGGGAGCAATCTCATCCATCCAAAAAGGCGGTACACAAACAAGTCGGTCGGTATATTTTCTCAAATTTTTTGCGTAAAAAAACGGATGGATTGTCAAACCATAATTATATTCATCGTATGGGCACTGAATCACGATCACGTCCGGCTGACACACATCAAATGGATACTCCTCGTATGAAGTGACCGCTACCTCATCCGGATAGTCCGTTTCATAATGCATTTCTTCCGATTTTGCCTTCCCGTGCGCATCTTTATGATAATATGGAACCGGAATGACCCATACATCTGTATCCGGATCATCCACCGCCTCTCGCCATATGCCGGCCATCGTATTCCAATAAGCAGGCTTGTACGGCACAAATACCACGATTTTTCGGGCGTTATTTCTCCCTAATACATATTCTGCCCCGCTGTTTACTGCCTGCCAAAGTTTCTCTTCCCATGCAGCGAGTTCTCGTTCCAGATCTCTGAATGCACTTGCCTTCTCCTGAGACAGCACCTCATACAAATCATAAATCCATTCGCAGTATTCTTCCAATATCATCACCGCCGTCCGGGATTCCCCCGGGCGGTTTTCCATTTCCTCCATCTTTGTTCCAAGCTGAATCGCCGCATTTTGACAGTCGCTAAGAAGTTCCCGTGCCGCTGATAACATTCCGCCTTTTACGAGCTGCGCAATCTCTCTATGTGCCTCTCGAAAGAGCGGGAGAAATTCTCTTAGTTCCTCTTTCATACGCTCACCGGCATTCAACTTTACTTCTTCTCTCAACATCCGTATTTCTTCTCTCTCCTGTCCGGAATACACATAGGTAAAAAGCGCTCCGGCATTCTTCTCATTCAGGTAAGCTTGCTGCTTTTTGTAGTAGGGATACTCATGTCCGCCGCCGGAATGAAACGGACACATCCAGTCCGGGCCATATTCCATCGCCAGAAGTTTTTCATACCCTGCCGGCGCCGCGATCTCCATCCCTTCAAATGGCATTTGTACCACTTTCTCAAAGCACCGTTTGGGATAATGGGAAATAAAATTCTTTTTCCATGAAATTAGAGAATTCACCGTACGTGCATCCTCCCGCTGATACTTGAGTGCCGCCGTCCGGTCCAATATTTCACAGAGCTGGCGACGCAGTGGCGTTTTCCGGTCCAGTTTCACCTGATAAGAAGCTTCGATCCGTCCGATATAGTATGAAAGTTCATCCTCGCCTGCCAACCTTCCCTTTCGCTTGTCATCCTGAAGTTTATAGATCAGCTTATACAAAAACAAAGTTCTTCCCAGAACACGCGGGACTCCCTTTCATGGTCAGGCAGGTCTTCGAGGCAATAAATGTCGATCCCTGCCACATAAGGAAATCCATGATAAACTTCCAACGCTCTGCCCTCCAAAACATGTACATGGGAATTGACAATCCGCCCGAGCATACTGTCTATTTCATCGGAGTATCTCCAGTCCTTAAACCAGCATCCGTCTGGAAGTTCTGCGTCCGCCACTTCTCGGAACTTTGCGTAATCTTCCCGCGGCATGCTGATGTCCATATCGTCGTCCCACGGAATCATCCCGCCGTGCCGGACAGTCCCGAGCAAAGTCCCCCAGTCGGCAAAATAGCGAAGTTTATGTCTGGTGCATATTTTCTGGACGTGGCAGAGCATCTCCATCTGCGCCGCCCAGCATCTCTTCATCAGGCTCGGGATGTAGAACCCGTCCCGTACCTCGTCCTCAAAATAAGAATCCGGAAATTCCATTGTTCCTGCCCTCCTGCTCCACCCTGTCGGCGGTATCACCCATCAGCGGTATCACCCATCAGCGGTGTCATTCTATCGGCGACGTCGCCCTGTCGCCGTACTGGTGGAAGTCCGCCGAGGCAATCAGTACCGGCTTGTCCAGCCGCACGCAACGAGTGGACATTACACCGGCGTCTCCATAATATGCATCACAGAAACCGATGGCGCGCTCCCAGTCCGGCGAGTCGTCAAAAATCCCCCACTTCTCCCGCCTGTATTCTTCCATCAGGTCCCGGTAACGGCCCCACGCTTCGGCATCTTCCTTGCGGAGGAGCTCCCTCACACTGCTGTCCGGCTTCCACAGAAGCACAAAGTCATCCTGCTCCTTCCGCAGAAGTTCCATGACCTCGCGGAGTTTCTGTATCGCTTCCCTGCCGTATTCAAACAACACGCTGGCGTTCATATGCAGGAGGATCACGATCTTCCGGCTGCCATCCTCCCGCTGTGCATACACCCGCCACTCTTCTGGCACGTCCACTTCCGCAATCGCTCGCCTTGACGTCTCTGACATCGTAGTTTCCCCCGCCACAGTTGCAGCCCCCGTTATCTTTTCTTCCCACATTACCCTTGTCCCCTCTCCCGCAAACTCTGTCAGAAGTTCCACATAGACGTCCTTCATTTGCTCCGACTGGACGATCACATGGTCCGCATAGGTGACTCCCGGCGTATTGCAGAACGTACGGAGCGTAAACCGCCCCCGCTCGTCCCCCGGGACGATCTCATCCATGACCAGCGGCGGGACATAGACGAGATTCTCTGTATACTGCGCCAGGTTCCGCGCATAAAAAAACGGGTGGATCGTCATGCCGTAATGATATTCGTCGTAAGGGCACTGGATGACGATCACGTCCGGCCGTCTCATGTCAAACGTATACTCCTCATAGTTCGTGAGCGCCACACTCTCCGGGTAATCCGTCTCGTAGTGCGGCTCATCCTTTTTTGCTTTCCCGAACGCGTCTTTGTAGTAGTACGGCGCCGGAACAACATAAACATCAACCTCTTCATCCGCTGACGCCGCCTGCCACAATCCGTCCATCGTTCCCCAGAAAGAACTCTTATACGGGATAAATACTACTTCTCTTTTCTCTTTGATATCCCGAGAAATGCTCTCCTCTAGTCGCTTCTCATACTCTACCAGTGCAGGTATGTCAGGCGCTTCCCCGATCACGCCCTCCCCTGCGGTCAACTGGGCATACAGCGAAAAGATCAACTCACAGTACTCTTCCAGAACGCGGACCGTCGGATGCTCCTCCCCCTGCTCTTCCTCAATCCTCGTGCCAAGCCGTAGTGCCAGATTCTGGCATTCCCCGGACAAGGCAGCCACCTGCCCCAGATTCCCCGCTTCCACCTGCTTCCGCATTTCCTCGCGCGCTTCGCGAAAAAGCGGCAAGCAGTCTTCCAGTTCCCGCCGCAAAGACTCCTGCGGTTTTCTTTTCTTCTTTGTTTCCCCAATCTGTACCGGGTCATATTTATACTGCCGAAGCTCAATGGGGACACTCTCCTGAATCTGGCTGAGTATCGTCTCATAGACCGGATACCTGTGAGCACCGTTGACACGCCGCGGACACATCCAGTCCGGGCCGTATTCATAATTCAGCATGGCCTCATACCCCGCCGGCGCCATGATACTGATCTGTTCAAATGGGATACGTACCGCTCTGTCATGTATCTGAGAAGGAAAACGATAACCCCGTTCCATGAATCCTGCCGTTTCTGCCAATTCCACCGCATCCCGCCTCCAAAACTGGGAAGCTGTCCGATCCATGATCTGGTACAGCTGCCTCTTCAGCGCATGCTCCCGGTCGAGCGCGACGCCAAATATCCGCTCAATCTCATTCAGGGCGCAGGCAACTACCTCAGACTCCATGTCACCCTCATCAATATGCACCTTTAGTTCTCCTACGATATGCACCAAATCCCGAAATGCCTGTTTTTCTTCCGGAGTTTGCGGAAGCGCATCCAAAACGGTCAGATCGACCACCACCGAATAAGGATAGCCATGAAACTGGGGCAGCTGTTCATAATCTATGACCATCGTCGGGCATGCTACGATCTGGTTCACCATATTGTCGCTTTCCTGATTTCGGTATGTAAACACCCTGTAGCCATCCGGCAGCACATCCGGCGCCTTCTTCAAAAATCGTTCAAAATCCAGCCGAGTCATGCATAGATCAATATCGTCATCCCACGGAATGATTCCCCCATGCCGGACCGCCCCGAGGAGTGTCCCCCACTCGGCACAGTAGGAAATCCCCAGCTTTTCACAAACTTCGTGGACCACCAGAATCACTTCCTGCAGCGCGGCCCAGTACCGCTTCATCATTCCCGGTACCAGAAAACCATCCCGCACCTCGTCTTCAAAATATGAATCCGGAAATTCAATCATCCGTCCACTCTCCCCTTTCTGGCCGTATAATAAGAAAATTACGGAAAAACGCCCAGCACAGATGGCACCGGGCGCTTTCCTTTTTCTTACGCACTGTACAACTTTTCCATTCGCCTATGCCCAAAGTATACACGCTTTGGGCATTCACTCAGAGCCATTACTGGAGAAGCGAAAGAACTCCCTGGTTTGCCTGATTTGCCTGAGCCAACATGGATGTAGCTGCCTGCTGGAGGATGCTCTCTTTCGAGAATCTCGTCATCTCATCAGCCATATCCGTATCGCGAATGCGGGATTCAGCAGACTGCAAGTTCTCAGCGGTGTTATCATCTACCTTCACCGCATATTCCAGACGGTTCTGAATCGCACCCAGTTTCGAGCGAACGGTCGTAACACTCTTCAGCATGGTATCTACCGTGCCAATGACTTTCGCGCTAGCGCCACCAGCCGCTCCGCTCGTAACAGTAACCGAGGTCCAAGATGTTTTACTAATCGTCACCGAAATTCCCTGCGCATCATTTGCGCCAATGTGCAACCACTGTTTCGAATAGTCACCATTCAATAATTTCTTCTTGTTGAACTCAGTCTGGCTGTTGATACGTTCGAACTCGCCTTTCAGTTCGTCAATCTCATCCTGAATCTTCCGATAATCATCGTCATCGCTTCCTTCCAAAACACCAGTATTGGCCGCCTGAACAACCAACTCACGTGTTCTCTGAAGAATCGCATGCTGCTGTTCCAATGCACCCTCAGCCGTCTGGATCAGCGAGATGCCGTCCTGAGCATTGTCGGAAGCCCTGTTCAGACCGCGAACCTGTGCTCTCATTTTCTCAGAAATTGCCAGACCTGCTGCATCATCTGCCGCACGGTTCACCCTGTAACCACTTGCCAGTTTCTCCGTTGCTTTGGTAAGATTGTTTCCTACGATACCTAACTGCCTGTTAGCGTTCATAGATGTAATGTTGTGCTGTACTATCATACTGATTACCTCCTTGTTTTACCGCCGCAAATCCATTTGCAACGGTTGCTGTGTTTTTATTTTCCGATGCAGCAGGACATGACCCGCCTCTGCCGCAATCTATATAATATCCACCGGAACCGCCGCCCGCCCGAATGTCCGGCATGGTGATCCGACGCTTCCTCTGGTTATTATCTATTTGGGGTTATTATCTATCTGGGGTTCTTTCCAGCCTGTCAGTGTCCGGAATGCTCCCTGCTGTATTCCAGCGTCCTTCCTTTCCTCGGCTTCCGGTACTTCTCCGGCAGCTCCGGCTCCGCGTAATACCCGCCGCCAGATGACTTTTTCATCTCCGGGTTGTTTTTTTCCAGAACCGTGCTTCTCACGATGTTGACATCTTTCGGGGCATCGATCATGATTCGCATATGGTTATGGCTTCCACCAAGAAATACGATCTTGATGTCATCCCCCAGCATGAGGTACTCTTCCGTGCTCACGCTCATTCTTAGCATAAAATCTCCTCCAATCCGGCTCTGGAATGCAACAGAACTTAATAAAGAGTTGCATAATCCGCCACATATTTTGTGGCAGAAATGACAAAGAAAGAAGGTTATGCCGATGGGAACGACGATGCCGATCAAAAGTAAAAGAACATTAGAAAAATTTAGAAACTACTACAGAAACGTCCAGTGCAACCCCAGAAATTACGCGCTTATCGTGCTCGGACTCAATTCCGCCCTGCGGATCGGGGATATACTGACGCTGCGCTGGAGCGATGTTTATAATATGAAAAAGCATAAATACCGGGAACACATATCAATCATTGAGAAGAAAACGGGGAAGAAAAATGTACTTGCGATCAATGCTTCCCTGCAGGAAGCGCTGGAATTTTACCGCAGATCTCTGGAAATGTATGAAGAATACAGCTTCATCTTTGCAAGCCAGAAACCGCCGTATGAAAATATCAGCCGATCCCAGGCCTACCGCATCATCAAGAAAGCTGCCGAATCGTGCGGACTCGATCACTGCGTCAGCTGCCACTCCCTACGGAAGACATTTGGCTACCACGCATGGCGGAACGGCTTCCAGCCGGCACTCCTGATGAACATTTACAACCATTCCTCATACGAGATCACGAAAAAATATCTCTGTATCGACCAATTGGAAAAGGATGAAGTCTACCTGAAAACCTTTTTATAAATTTTTTTTTAAAAAGGGGTTAAGTTTTAATTAGACGCTCCGATATATATAACATCAAACAGAAAAATGCAACATTTTATTAAGAAATGTTGCATTTTTGGTCATGCCCAAAAAAGCACTTTTTACACATGTCAATACGAAAAAGGCACCTCGGATGCCCAGATCCTGGTGCCATTTTTGCATCACTAACAATTTATGTGTCAATCCTTTTGAGTTGGTGTATATTTCTATTTCGATAAACCAGGTCATCCCTGACAGTAAATCCAGCCTTTTCCCAGAAAGCATTTCCCGGCACATTTTTCTCAAATGCCACCAGGGCTACCTTATGTATGCCCTCTTCTTCCAAAGCTTTCATTACTGAATCAACCAACTTTTTTCCAATTCCCTGCCCCCTGTATTCTTTCTTGACCGTAGTGTGATGGATAAAGCCTCTGCGTCCGTCATGTCCACTCATAATAACACCGATGAGTTTTCCGCTGTCCTCAGCCACAAAGCATGTGTTAGGATTTCGCAATAAATACTTAGCGATTCCTTCCCTTGAATCATCTGTTGTATTTAATCCCATACCTTCCGTATGTATCCATAAATCATATATCTTTTCAAAATCTTCGATTGTCATTGTCCTAATCGTCATTCAACGTTACCTCCATCAAAGAACTTCATCATTTACTTCAACCATTGTTTTTACCACGCATGTTCCCCTGTAGCAAGTAAACTATTTATATCTTCAAATGCATTCTCGATCCGTTCCGTATGGTATTCCCAATAGCTGTCATAAATCATTTGTGTGATACCGTGCTCATCCCATTCTTCCAAAGCTTTACTAGCAGTTATACCTCTGTAAGTCGCATAACATTCTAATAAATAGTTTAGGAACAAAAACTCTTCACTCAATTTCATCCCCCCTTAAATACAGAGAATTTCTCGGATCACCCGTTGTAATTTCATTTTCCCACATATCGTATAATGCTAACGGACTAAATTCCCACATATCCAAATCATCATCGCATAACATTAAATATACTTCTGATTTAAGAAACAACCTCAGTCCTTCCAAAGGAGAAATATTACGACTGTTTGCAATCAACGTAGAAACTTCGGCATTAAGATAATATCTCATATGCTCTTGAATTCTTTTATCCAGCATCCCTGACTGCCTCCTTAAACTCCAAAGTCTTTATTCCATCATAGGTCAGAAAAGCATACTGATCTGTCAAATTCGCTGGCTCCAACAGAATCAATGCCGTTTTTGCAGGAATTGCTCCTGAAATATAATCATTGATGGTTAAAATTGTCCTGTCATTCGCTACAGGCCCAAAAACAATATCATAACATGTGCCTTTATATAATCCTTTGCGATTATCAACTACAAAATTCAACCATTCCAAATCAGGTTTTACAAATTTTTTCATACGAAGATTTTTTTCAGCATACTCTATATGGAACTCAAAAACAGAAAGAACGGGTATCCCTATACTTCTGCGTTTTGTTTTTGTCAGTAGTATTTCCTCTATATTCAGACTGGTACATTATTCCACTTCTGGCAGAAGTCAAGAGCGGCAATCCAGACTCCATTGTTGCATATTCTGTGAGCTCTTACTTTTTTCTGCAACAAGTCTGTCAATATCCTCAAAGGCATTTTCCAAACGTTCTACATGATATAACTCATACATATCATAAATAAATTCTGTTAATTTCAACTTATCCCACTGCTTCAAAACTTTATTGGCTCTTGTGCTTTTATATTCCGCATAATTTTCAATTAAAAATATGAAAAATTCCATTTCTTTTCCCATATCAATCTCTCCTTATATATAATGAATTTCTTGGATCTCCAGTAATCTGCTCAGCTTCCCACATATCAAAAATTCCAAAGGGACTAAAATCCCACATCTCAAGATCCTCATTCGCAAGCATACGATAGGTTTCAGAAAAAAGAAATTTTCTTATAGCAGCAAGCGGTTAGATCGCATATTTTTCAACGATCATCTGAGATACTCTTTCGTTATAAAAAGATAGGATAAAAACCATTTCATTATTCATCGTTCAATTACCTCACTTAACATTATTGCTTTTAGAGTTCTCTCGCTCTTGAAAGCATACTGATCTTTGAGTTTTTGCGGCAAAAGTCTTTTAATAGTTTCAGCCTCATCATATATACCAGAAAAATACAGTTTAATAACTGGCATAGTCCTATCATTCGCCACTGGGCCTATAACAATATCCGAGTCATCTGCAAAATCCTTTATATTTCTATTATTTGCTACAAATTTTAGCCATTCGCTGGTTGCGCCTTCAAAACAAACCACTTTTAAAGAAGATAATATCTTTTCCTGAAAATCAAATGAAGTAATTATCGGTTTTCCCTCTCCTCGTCTTTTCACTGTGAGTAACGCCCATCTTTCCGCTTGCTCATAACTTGACGTAAGATAAAAACCTGTGCCAAAGTCAAGCCTGCGGTCTGACTGGAGAATCCTAGGTTTCTCGACAACTATATTACTTCCATGATATAAGATCATGCCATTCACATCCTTTTTACATAAATATATTTGGGAGCATATATTTCTTAATAATTTTAAGTTCCCCCACCTTACGCTGTTCCCAAACCAAAGCCACTTACAATTTATCCCTCACCGTCATAAGGGCATATCCAAGTAAATTTTTTCCCTTCCATTTGGCTCGATCAAACCTGTTTGGGTCATACATTGATAGTCCGATACCCCAAATGCGGTCTTTTACAGCACACTCTGCCAAAAATGCCTCCCCTGTACCTTTAAGTTTTTTTCTCAATTCAACATTCTGTAAAAACTTTTCTATTAATCCCTCAAAAACCACAATCTGCCGCACTCCATTCCAATAGTTCTCATCATATCCTGATACAAGTCGTCCAAGTTCCTTGATATGAGAAACATTATCTGTCTTGAGAATTTGATCCGCTATATCGCTGTCATGAAAACAAATTGCTTTACGGTACATCATATACTGCTCCATAGATGAAAACTCTATTTCATTTATTTTGAAACAGGAGTGATACCAATTACTTAGATACCCATTTTCTTCATTTGGACTATGAAAACAAATGATACGATTCATAAAGCACCTACCTTTCTTACAGCTAGTTCTAAATCCAAGTCGTGCAGGCCGGCATATGCTTTTTTTAAATACTCAATTGGTATTTTTTCTATAACTTCACAACTTGGAATGTTATACTGCCATTGATACAAAGCATAAAATTCACCGATCCAATCCGGAATAAAACCACCAAGCGCCGTTCCTTTTTTAAGTTTATACTGATCTATATGCAAAAAATACTCCCACAAACTCCTTGCGTCCATCGTGCAGACAAAAGCCTGCGCATCATCCACATATTTTCTTGTTCTGCTTCTCATATAGGCATAGATAAAATCCTCCGTATCCATATCAGGGTAAGTTACTGCCACATAATCAAACAGTTTCCCCTGATTTTCAATGATTTCATCCAAATATGCCTTGGAATAAGCCCCCATATCGTCACCTCAATTTTAGAGTAGTGTACTAAATACATTGGTCACACTGTTTCGGTCTGAGTCAATTAACTTTCGCATATTCTCACGAGGCTCAATGTCCCGTCTATTATATTTTTCATTAAACTGCGAAAAAGAAACAGGTTGTAAAGCATCAACATGCTCGAACATTTTCTTATATGCCTTCTCCGTTTTGATACAATACTGAATACCCAATCCACCGAGAGCCAGTAGTTCTTCTAAAATATCTATATCTACTTCATCACGAACAAAAGACTTCGCAATATAAAAATATGAAGCGTTAGCTCTCCATCCTTTGATAATATCATAGTCCTCAGTAGATACACCAAATTTACTAATGAACTGCTTTGAAAGCAAACGATAACGCTTGGAATCCGCTGCGTCACGATGTTTCATCAATTCAGCCAGCCAAGTTAAAACACTATATTCCTGGAAGTCCAGTATATTCAGTCCCGCTGTATCTATTTCAAACTTATGCACCCAACCGTTTGAAGCATCGGGACGGTAAACAGCCCATTCCCTTGCAAGTTCTAAACTTTCCGTAAGATAAAATCCTTTTCCGTAATCATGTTTTTCATCTCCTAAACCAAATTTTGGCGTTATCTTTTCATTGGGACTACCGTGATATAAAATAATTTTCCCCATTAATGTGCTCCTCCTATCACACATGTGTGCTTATTTGGCATTCCCTCAATTCCTCTCCCTCACCATCATACTAAATTTCATGTCCGTCCCCCGAACGTCACTCCCCATACTGCCTCCCCAAAAATCAAAATACCCATTCGAACCAGAGTTCTTTTCCCATGTATCAATTCAGCTTTTCATTGGTATAGGGGTCAAATGCCATGAGCAGCGCCTTTTCCAGCCTTTCATTATCCTCATTTCTAAATTTCGCCGTATCAAACTCCTGTCCGGTACACCTTTCCTTCACATCAAACAGCACCAGCGCGGTCACTTCCCTCTCCTTTGTTTTTCATCTCCCCCCACCAAAAAACTCCCTCAACTTCGCCATCGACCTCTCCAGCACTTCCACCTCCGGCAAATAAACGATGCGGAAATGATCCGGCTCCGGCCAGTTAAACCCGCCGCCATGCACGACCAGCACATGTTTCTCCCGCAAAAAGTCGAGCGCAAACTGCTCGTCATCTTTTATGCCAAACTTTTTCACATCGATCTTAGGGAAAATATAAAAAGCCGCTTCCGGCGTCACCGCCGACAGTCCGTCAATCTCCGCGATCGCGTCACAGATGCACTTTCGCTGCTCATAAACCCTTCCGCCCGGCAGCAAAAGCTCATCCACCTGCGGCCGGTTTTTCAACGCCGGCGCGACGACGTACTGCGCGGGCACATTCGCGCACAGCCGCATCGACGAGAGCATATTGATCCCTTCAATGTAGCCGGCCGCCCTAGCCGTATCCCCGCTCAGGATCATCCAGCCGCTCCGGTAGCCGGCGATGCGGTGTGATTTGGAAAGTCCGTTAAATGTCACGCAAAACACATCCGGCGCCAGTGACGCAATCGAAACATGCTCTTTGCCGTCCATCACCGTACGGTCGTAGATCTCATCCGCAAATAATATGAGATCGTGCTTCCTCGCCAGTTCGACGATCCGTTGCAAAAGATCTTTCGGATACAATGCACCGGTCGGATTGTTCGGGTTGATGACAACGATCCCCTTCGTCCTGTCCGTGATCTTCCGCTCCATATCCGCCATGTCCGGATACCAGCCGGCACTCTCATCACACATATAATGTACGGGATTTCCGCCGGCCAGCTTCGCCGCTGCCGTCCAGAGCGGATAATCCGGCGCCGGGATCAGTATTTCATCGCCATTGTTCAAAAGTCCCTGCATCGCGATGGAAATCAGTTCGCTGACGCCATTTCCCAAATAAATATGGTCCTCATTGATATTGGGAAGTCCTTTCTCCTTATGATAATCCAGGATCGCCAGCCTCGCCTCCAAAATGCCTTTCGAATCACTGTACCCCTGGCTCACCGGATCTTCCAGCGCCCGGTGGATCGCGTCCAGCACGACCGGCGGCGCCGTAAAGCCAAACGGCGCCGGATTGCCGATGTTTAACGGCAGCACTTCCACGCCGCGCTGGCGCATCGCATTGGCTTCGTCCAAAACCGGACCTCTCACATCATAACAGACCCCGTGCAGTTTCTCAGATTTCTCGAATTTCTTCATGTTCCACAATCTCCTTTTTCGCATACAATTTGGAATAGCGCCAGATCAGGAAGCCGCCCCCCACGATCGAAACGCCGTGGATGACGAGAATCAAAAGTCCCATAACCACATCCGGGAGAGCGCTGCCGGCCGACTGCAGCGCTTCGATCGCGTAACTCGACAGATTAAATGCCAGATGGAACAGATAGCAGCCAAGCAGCGAATTTGTCTTTTCATATGTATACGCAAGCAGGATGCCGAGCGCGGCCGCATACACCCCCTGCACCCAGTTCATATGATAGACGCCAAACGCGACGCCGGAAATGATAGCGGCCGGTACAAACGAAAACCCTTTGCGGAGCGTTCGGAATACCATCGCCCGGAACACGAGTTCCTCCGCCAGAGGCGACCATACCGCGACGATAAAAAGCATCGCCCACGCCGGCAGCACATGGATGTCCAGTCCCTCCATCAGTTCCGTATAATGGGCAAATACCGCAGGAAAGATCATCTGAAATACGACCATGATAATATTGCAGGCAAACTGGCTGCAGACGGCCAGCAGTGCCGTAAAGACCAGACTTTTCGCCGACAGGATCTTGCGGTACGGAACCGGTGAAACATCCCGCTCCTTCCGGATGAGCACATACCATGTACCAAACCCGGCGATCAGTATCAGATTGACGAGCGCTACCAGGATCAGGTTAAACTGGTTGCTCTCAAACTGTTCCTGGATCTGTATAGATAAATCCCTGTCAAGCGTTCCATTCAGAAAACCAAAGAGCATCATCTGAACTCCTAGAACGATCGCAAGCAGAAACTGTGCGGCAACTGTGATAAACAAATATAATACCGCGAAGGCAATTGACTTTAACTTATTCATGTTTTCTCTCCTTTTCTTTCCCGCAACCCCGATTTCAAACGTATGTAACCATTATACCCGACAATGCGGCGTGCGTCAATGCCGGCACAATGCTCGGATAAAGTATCCCGGTTAAAAAAAGGCCAGCCGGATCAAGCATGTCTGCACCGGCATGTGCATAAAAAAAACGGGGATGGACATGCTAACAGCAAAATAAAAATTAGAAATGAGGAATACTATGAGCGATAACAATCAGACAAAAAATCTGCGCAGCGCCCTTCCGATGGCGGCGCTGGATGAAATCCCCGAACCCCGTTCCGATGCGAAAAACATCGTCGGACTCGTAAAACAGAGAGGAAAGATTACCGGCTACCAGCTCTCCGACGGCCAGACCGTCAGTAAGGAGGAGGGCGTCGCGCTGGCTGAATCCGGCGAGATCCGCGGCGTCGGTATTGCCCACCGCGGGGATACGAGATACCTGAAATCCCTTCCCGACAGCGAAGAGGGAAATAACCTGAGCAGCCTGCCCTCGGTCGGCGTGGACCGGGCGCGCTGAACATTAGCATGCTGAACATGGGCGCGCGCTGCCATTCGTATTTCGGCAGCTGATCGACTCCAGCCTCGCCGCCCCTGTCGCATAAATGAAATGTTCTCCCCTCGTTTCGATTCACAAAAACAAAATCCGCGCATAAAATGTAACTAAATTTGTGTGGCAGCGGATGATCCGGGTCAGAACCATGATCCCGATCGACATGCACAGAAATGAGGGGAAAACATGAATCGTGTACGGGAGATCGTCAACGCAAACCAGATCCATGCGCAGGGCATACGCGGTCAGGGAAGCTGTATCGCTATTTTAGACAGCGGGATCTGTGCCCACCCGGATTTTGGAACACGCATCACGGGCTGGTACGATGCCATCAACGGCAGGAGCACCCCTTATGATGACAATGGACACGGCACGCATGTCGCCGGCATTGCAGCCGGAAACGGATCGCTCAGCCGGGGGACATTTTGCGGCATGGCGCCGGAAGCCCGCATTGTATCCGTAAAGATCCTTGACGAAAATGGGGAAGGCATGATCCCTCATATTATCTCCGGCATTCACTGGGTCATGCAGAACCGCTGCCGGCTCGGTATCAATATCGTCAACATTTCCGTGGGCACAGCGGACAGCGAGCGGTTCAACGAAACGTCGAACTTCGTCCAGCAGGTCAATGAATTATGGGATATGGGCATTGTCGTCACCGCCTCGGCAGGCAATAAAGGCCCGACTCCCTACAGCATCAGCGCGCCCGGAAACAGCCGCAAGATCATTACCGTCGGATACTATAGCAAGCACTCCAACTCCAGCGTCGGCCCGACCTCATTGTGTATCAAAAAACCGGACGTCGTTACGCCCGGCTATCAAATCACAAGCTGCTGCCATCAGTACGCGTTGCAAAACGCCTACATAAAAAAGAGCGGCACTTCTATGGCTACGCCTGTAGTCAGTGGAAGTATCGCGCTCCTTCTCTCAAAATATCCTGATCTTACGCCAAAGGACGTGAAAGTCCGGCTGAAAAATAGCTGTACCGACCTGTCGCTCCCCCACGGAAGCCAGGGATGGGGACTGCTAAATGTCGAGAAATTATTGGTCTAAGACCTCTATCTCAGCGGCCTTAATTACTCTCCCAATTTCCAGATCTCCTCGTTATACTGGGCGATCGTCCGGTCGGAAGAGAAAAACCCGGATTTTGCTATATTGATAAGCATCTTTTTTGCCCACGCCTGTCTGTCCATATAGTCCTCGTATGCCTGTTCTTTCGCCGCAACGTACTCATCAAAATCAGGGAATGTCATAAACCAGTCCTTATTCAGAAGTTCGTTGTAAAGTCTTTTCAGCGACTTCTTCTTTCCGACTTTCCGCATTGTGTCACTCATGATAAAGTCCACGGCCTGCCGCAGATCCACATTCGTTTCATAATACTGCCGCGAACAGTAATCTCCTCTGTCATACCTCGCTATAACCGTATCGCTGTCTTCCCCGAAAATATAGATGTTATCGTCTCCCACGAGTTCGTGTATCTCTACATTCGCGCCATCCTCCGTTCCGACAGTCACCGCGCCATTGAGCATAAATTTCATATTGCCGGTGCCGCTCGCCTCTTTCGAGGCCAGCGAAATCTGTTCCGATATATCACATGCCGGAATCAGTTTCTCGGCCAGTGTCACATTATAATTTTCCACCATGACAATATTGAGATAAGGCCTTACCGCCTTATCTTTTTTCACGATCTTCTGGAGACAGAGGATCAGATGGATAATATCTTTGGCGATCGTGTAAGCCGGCGCCGCCTTCGCTCCAAAGATGAGCGTGATCGGCGTTTTCGGCAGATTGCCGCTCTTAATATCCAGATATTTGTGTATCGCGTACAGGGCGTTCAACTGCTGCCGCTTATACTCATGAAGCCGCTTGACCTGGATATCAAAAATGGAGTCCTCGTTTAGTTTGATCCCCTGCGTCCGCTTCAGATATTTTGCGAGTTTGTGCTTATTGCGCTGTTTGATGGCAAGCAGCTTTTGAAGAACGGCTTTATCCTCACTGAATGCCAGCAATTTCTCCAGTTCCTCCGCATCTCTTTTAAAGCCCGGCCCGATCGTTTCCTCCAAAAAATGCGTCAGCGGCCGATTACAGTGAAGAAGCCAGCGGCGGAACGTGATGCCGTTTGTCTTATTATTAAATTTCTCCGGATAGATCTTATAAAAGGAATGCAGTTCGTTCTTTTTCAGAATTTCGGTGTGGAGATGTGCCACACCATTCACGCTGTGTCCGTAATGGATGTCCATGTGAGCCATATGGACCAGTTCATTTTTGTCAATGATATGAACCGACTCGTCGTCGTATTTTTCCTTCACCCGGCGGTCCAATTCCCGTATGATCGGAACGAGTTTCGGCGCCACCTCTTCAAGAAACCACACAGGCCATTTTTCCAGCGCTTCGGAAAGGATCGTGTGATTGGTATACGCGCATACCGCCGTCGTAATCTCGATCGCCTCTTCCATCGCGATCCCTCTCTGCATCAGAAGACGAATCAGTTCCGGAATCACCATCGATGGATGGGTGTCGTTGATCTGGATCGCTGCATACTCGTAAAGATCATGCAGGTTACTTCCCCTCTCCTCGGCTTCCTGCAAAATAAACTGCGCCGCCGTACTCACCATAAAGTACTGCTGGTATACCCGCAAAAGCCGGCCAGCCTCATCGCTGTCATCCGGATATAGAAACAGCGTCAGGTTTTTCTCGATCTCCGATTTGTCAAAATCAATCCCACTCGTTACTATACTCTCGTCCACAAGTTCCGCATCGAATAAATGCAGGGCATTCGTCCGATTTCCGTAGCCGGTTACCAGGATATCATATAATTTAGCTGTCACGTCAAACTTTCCGAACGAAACGACAAATCGGCTCCTCCGGTCAATGAGCCAGCCTTTCTCTTCCATCCACGGATTCGGTTCCTCGTTCTGCAGCCGTTTTTTAAATACCTGCCGGAACAATCCAAAATGATAGTTTAAACCGATTCCGTCTCCCGGCAGGCCAAGCGTCGCCACCGAATCCAAAAAACAGGCGGCCAGTCTGCCCAAACCGCCATTTCCCAACGACGGCTCAGGCTCCATTTCCTCCAATACGCTCAGTTTTTTCCCCGCCTTCGCAAGCTCTTTTCTTACCTCTTCATAAATACCGAGGTTGATCAGATTATTGCTGAGCAGCTTCCCGATCAGAAACTCCGCCGAGATATAATAAAGTTTTCTTTTGTTTCCTTCGTTTGGCTCGTGCGCTGCCTGTGAGTGATCCACAACGCGCTTCGCAGCCAGTTCGTTCGTCATTTGGACAAGTGCGGCATACAATTCCTGATCCGTACAAGTTTCCATCCGTTTTCCATACTTTTCACCTAGAAATTCCGCTAACATGATCTTTACCTCCACTTTCCATGCTCCAAATTGCCTTATTTATCATAGCACAGAATAAAGAAGGAAACAAGCCTAACCTCTCAGATCATTTTATCCTGATCATTTTATCCCCTGAATTATTTTTTTCATCCACTGCCACGCCTCTTCATCCGACCTTTTCGCCTCTCGGATAAACTGGCACGCCTTTTTCCGCAGTCCCGCATCGGATGAATCCGATAATCTGGCACCCATGTCCTCCCAATTGCCAAATAACTCCCGCATTTGGCATATACTCTCCTCCGTCCGCTCAAATGACGATGCCGTGTGCGCAAACGCTTCCTTTTCTCTCTCCGATATGTCTGGCAATCCCGCCAAACGGGAGAAATAACGGGCGGCACAGCCTCTCCCATCAATCAGGCACGTCATCGCATCGTTTAAGCACAGACACTTCTCATATAGAAGGGAATCATGATCTCCTGCGCGAAAATCCGCATCATTTGCCAGCATGCGTTCCCAGGCATCATAGGCGAAAAACCCTTTTGCATACTGGTGTTCGTTCCGTCCTGTCATGACACGCACGGCATGTTCCAAGATCTCTTTCCTTGAAATCCGTTCAGCCCGGATGGCTCCCATGCACATAACGCCATGGGTATCCTTGTTTTCCCACCAGTCATCACAGATAAAATAACCGCTCTCATCGGTTTTCACACTGCCGCCAAATTCGGGGTCTTCCTGAAAGAAGTTCCAGCCAAGAAGCGTATTTCCCCGATCCCGGTAACCGGTGATCACACACGTCTCGGGCGGGCCAATGATACCCTGGGCAATACACGGATAGCCTTCGTCGATATGCTTCCTGATAAAACGGATGAATTCCTCTTTTGAAGTCTGCTTCTCCCGTCCCAGGAATCCAAATTCCCGCCCAAGCGCTCCCGCGCCTATATAATAGACATCCTGTGACTCCAGCGTATGGTAAATATCTACGTTGCTCAGGTCCCACGTTTCTTCATTCCATGTCAGACGAAAAGCCGCCCCACCCGACACCATCACCTCTTCATAACTGACATCCTCGCCGAGATAATCCAAGCACGCTTTCAGGCAGATCGGATACGGCGTATTCCCGCCATACGTACCCCATCCCACTTTGGGCACGCCGTATAAGATCGTACTCTCATTATCTTTATACTGTTCTTTCTTCATACAGATATCGCTCCTTCGTTCTTTTTTTCCGGGGAGTCCGATACCGTACACGCCCTGCGCCAGCTCCTCTTTTCCCACGATCGGCCGTTCCTTGCGAAAACGGCTCGGCGTCATGCCCACCTGTTTTCGAAAAGCCCGCGTGTAGCTTTCATGATTTGCAAAACCATATCGCAGCGCGACATCCATAATAGAAGCATCCGAGTGGATCAGATCAAACGCGGAAGCCAGGATTTTTCGCTTCCTCACATAGAATGACAGGGAACAGCCTGTATTCCGGCGGAACAATTCCCGCATATACGCCTCGGAATAGCCAATCCAGTCTGACATTTCTTTGTAATCAAAATGATCTCCCTGGAGATGGGCTTCGATATAGCGGATCATGGCTCGTGTATGTGTTGAAAAACTCATCATCGAACTCCTTTCTGATTCCAGTAACATCGCGATGTAACTGTATTATATATCATCCGCTATTTCGTTTCTTGACTTTTTTAAGGAAGTTAGCATTCAAAAAGTTCGTTATTTGCGAAAATCAATATCAAACCGTGTCCCATGTGAAAACAAAACAACATTCAGCGTGCAAATACCTCCAAAACCTCGCAGCCTTTTCTGACAAAAGCAAGGAATGTATCAATAGGCGCCTTGCCCTCGATCCACTGTTCCCCTGTGTATGTTTCCCGACTGTTCACATCAATCCACTCACCCTTGGGAAGATATACCCTTCTCTCCGTCACTCCCTGCCGCGTGATCGGCGCAAACAATATGTCCCTGCCAAACATATACTGGTCTTCCAGCGTATAACAAACCTCATCCTCGTAATAGTCAAAAAACATGGGGCGCATGATCGGCTCGCCTGTTTCATGCGTGATCTCCATATGTTTACAAATATACGGTTTCAGTCTCTCCCTCAGTTTGACAAGGTTACTGAGGATCTCATAATTTTCCTCTCCAAAACTCCATATTTCATTATCTCCGCCGCTGCTTTCCTTAATGCCCGGATGTTTATCGACCTGACCTTTTGTCTTGTTCCGCGCTCCATGAAGGCGCATAACCGGAGAAAATACGCCGAACTGGGTCCACCGCACGACAAGCTCCTTAAAATAGTCGCTCTCAATGTCACCAAACAAAAAGCCCCCAATATCGCTGTTCCACCAGGGAATGCCGCTCATTGCCATCGAAAGCCCCGTCTTTACACTCATTTCAAGTGCCTCAAAGGTTGACATGATATCACCATTCCATACGAGGGAACCAAATTTCTGCGTGCCGGGATAAGCGGCTCTCGTCAGAAGGATAATCTCGTCCTCCCCCGCCTCCTTTAACCCCTCATAAAACATCTTACTGTAATAATAAGGATACAGCATGGCCGTCTGCGCGCCATTTCCCGCATAAAATTTCAGATTCGAAAATTGCTGCGGATGAACCTCCGGCTCCGCCTCATCAAGCCAGAAATTCCGGATGCCATAGTCGTAGTAATTCTTTTTGATGATATTCCATACAAATGGTCCGGTTTTCGGATGCGTAGGATCAATAAACGTCTGCTGCCCATGAAACTCAAACAGGCCATACTGACCATTTTCCGTGCGGACGACCATGTTCCCCTCGCTCATCTCCGTATAATTTTCACTCGCCGGATTGATCGTCGGCCACACCGACACAACTGGCTCTACCCCCATCTCTTTCAATTCGCCGCACATCGCTTTGGGATCCGGCCAGTAAGCAGGATCAAACTTCCACTCGCCCTGTTCTGTCCAGTGGAAAAAGTCGATGACGATCGCGGCAAGAGGCAAACCTCTCCTCTTATACTCGCGCGCCACCTCCAAGAGCTCCTCCTGGCTCTCATAGCGAAGCTTACTCTGCCAAAAACCTGCCGCCCACTCAGGAAACGCCGGCGCATACCCCGTCAGATCACAGTATTTTCTGACAACTGCTGCCGGAGTCGTGTCCGCATACACCAGATAATCCGCCTGATACGCACTATCCGCCACCCACATCGTATGGTTATTTGTCGTCTCACACCTTCCCGGGGCCGGATTATTCCAGAAAAATCCGTAACCAAGAGAAGAATACAAAACCGGGACAGCCGACTTTGTATTATAGTGCAGAAGATTGACTGTGCTCCCTTTTCGGTCAAACTGGTTCTCCTGCTCCTGTCCAAGTCCATAAAAGTGCTCGTTTTCATTGGCGTCAAATATAACTTTGATCTGATAATGATCGCCTTCCACATGCACATTCCTTCCCGTGTACTCGCCCTCAAATTTGGTATGCAAGATCTGACTGCCGTCCCGGTAATAGGTTATGATCCCGCCATACCACGGATCCCCTGCCTCTATTTTTGCTGACATCATCCCATTGCGTATCGTCGCTTCCTTCTCGTCTCCCTCTGTGACACATTCCGCGTCATCCGTCGGAGGCAGGAGCGTCCATGTCTCATCCAGTATCTTTCCATTTCTCGTTGAACGGCACCGCAGGCAGTTACGGCCGTATGGCTCTATGACCGTCAGTTCCTCTCTTCTTTCATAGACAAGCTTATCTTTGTAAACCGTGATCTTTCCCATCGCAATATCTCTCCTTCCACGTTCGATTCATGTTGGTGGCTGCCCACCTTCCTTTTATTGCCTTTACAACGATTATATTGATTTTCCACCAAAAAATCTAGTACAATTTATAGATTTTCCGACACTATATTGATACGAAAACTCAATTGTGTTATGATGGCAGTACTAAATACCGGAAGCCGAGGTGTTCCCTATGATCCCGAAAAATGAAATCACCAAAACTACGACTACAGCAAATACAGACACGCAGCTGGACTCACTTACTGAAAAGATCAAGCACCAGACAGAAGGCAGGCCTTTTTCCATTCACCATACCGATGTGGCGGCTAGTACCGAATATGCGCTGTATATCCACTGTCATTCTGAACTCGAATTTTTTTATCTCACAGAAGGGGAACTGGACTTTTATATCGAACGCAACGTATATCACATGCAGACCGGAGATGCCATTCTTATTCCCGGTGGTCTGATCCATTATGCGACGCGTACGAACAGCAGCGAGTCAGCATGTTCCTTTGACGCTATCGTGTTTTCCACGAAGATGATGACCGATGCCCTGCCTTCTTATTGTGGAAAGTACTTTGACTCTGCGATCTGTAATTCCATAACCGGAGTGTGCTGCCTGACCCTGGATACAAAATGGCAGCATGCCATTATTGATTCCCTGACGGGAATTTTTGATTATGGCAATATCCCAATGGATCAATGCGAGCTTATCATACGCGGCAGATTACTCAGTGCGTGGCAGCTTCTCTACAACAACATATATTCCAAACTGATCGCCAGACATCACGCACACCCGGCCTACCCTCTGTTAAACAAATGTATTGATACGATAAACTCCAATTATATGTATGATTTCTCCCTTGCCGATCTCGCCGCCGCTTCCGGACTCAGCGAAGGACATTTCTGCCGGGTTTTTAAGGATGTTACAGGATTCACCCCATTTGGATACATTAACAGGGTACGGATCACAAAGGCATGCAGCATGCTGACCGGCACAGATAAAAAAATAGCCGATATATCATCCCGGTGTGGTTTTAATAACATCAGCTATTTCAACCGGGCCTTTAAGCAGATCATGAAGGAAAGTCCATCCGAGTACCGGAAAAACTTTAAAAGCATAACCTAGTTTTGCCAGGCACTATTGGACACTGACTCTCATAAACTATGATTAACGTATGTTTCTGAGGTGTCGTCCTTGCAATCATTTCCCAAACCCCTTACCGCAAAAGAAGAACTGGAATACATACGCCGTTTAGAACATGGGGACATGGAGGCCAGAAGGGTTCTCATCGAACGGAATTTAAGACTGGTTGCCTACCTTGTAAAAAAATATAGCAACAGCGAACACAGCCAGGAGGATCTCATTTCTATCGGTACCATCGGACTGATCAAAGCGATCGACAGTTATAAGCAGGGAAAGGGCGTCCGGCTGGCGACGTATGCTTCGCGGTGTATCGACAATGAACTTCTCATGACCTTTCGAAGCGCAAAGAAGCAGGCAAAAGAAGTATACCTCTATGAGCCAATCAACGGCGATGACGGAGAAGGAAACAGCATCAGCCTTCTTGATCTGCTCGAAACAACAGATGAAGACGTAGCAGAACGAATGGAAATCGAGGAAAATGTAAAAAAGCTGTACAAATATGTAGAAACAGCTCTTACTGAACGGGAAAAGGAAATCATCCGCCTTCGATACGGACTACCCAAAAATCGAAACGCAAACGAGAAAAATGAAATTACCCAGCGGGAAATCGCTCAAAAATATGGAATCAGCAGAAGCTATGTAAGCCGTATTGAAAAAAAAGCTCTTGAAAAACTTCGTCAAGCATATGAAAGCGAAATATTCCATTCATAACATATCTGTCGTTCAAATGGGAGGTTGAGATGGCTGATCAAAAGTTAGAAAACATGTTGGAACTTTCCTTAGCCGCGAATGAAAACCAACGTGAAAAAAGCGAAAATTTAAACGTGGGATATGACTCCCAAACCAAGCGCTGGGAACTGATCATCAAATACTCAGGTGAACTGCAGCTGCCGGAATCTGTTTCGGTACTCCCCCTATACGGGGGATATGCTATCATCTCAATCCCCGAAACAGAAATTGAGTCCCTCTCCCAAAACCCTCAGATAGAATATATCGAAAAGCCAAAAAACCTCGTACTGTCCCTCTACGAAGCACGCGCTGCCTCCTGTATAACCCCCGTCCAAAATCCCCCCCTTTCCCTGACTGGTAAAGGAATCATCGTTGGCATCGTAGACAGTGGAATTGATATTTTTCACCCGGATTTTCGGAATGAAGATGGAACTACAAGGATTCTGGAACTCTGGGACCAAACAATCCCGAATGAAGAAGACAGCAGTTTTTTCTATAACAGGGGAAAAATATTCAGCCGGGAAGAAATCAATCAAGTCCTGATCGATAACGACCAATCGTTTCCAAGCCGAGATCCTTCCGGCCACGGAACTCATGTAGCCGGCATCGCAGCCGGAAATGGACGCGCGAGCCGGGGAGAACAAAAGGGTGTCGCTCCAGAAAGTGAACTTCTGATCGTCAAATTAGGAAACACCTTTCCCGAGGGGTTTCCGAGAACAACCGAACTCATGCTGGGAATGGATTACTGTGTTCGAAAAGCTGCTGACTTAAATATGCCACTAGCTCTCAACATCAGTTTCGGTAACAGTTACGGCAGCCACGATGGCAGCTCGCTTTTAGAAACATTCATTGATAACCTGTCCAATCTGGGACGGACCACGATCGCAATCGGCAGTGGAAATGAGGGTAATAAAGGCAGGCATGCCGCCGGACAACTCATGGATGAGACTCCGATGCAGATTGAACTGGCAGTTTCCCCCAATGAAACCTCCTTAAATGTACAGCTTTGGAAAAATTATGTAGACACCTTCCAGTTTCGATTAGTCGCCCCTTCTGGTGCCAGCGTCATTCTCACGGAACAATCCATCGGAGCATACCGCGATGTTTTAGACCGTACGCAGCTGTTATGGTACTTTGGAGAACCGGCACCCTATAGCGTATCACAGGAAATATATCTGGAGATGATCCCTCTTCCCGGAAGTTCATATATACAAAGCGGCATTTGGAAACTTGAATTCACTCCCGTAGATATTGTAGATGGCAGATTCGACCTATGGCTTCCATCCGGTAATGCTGTCAATCCGTCCACCAACTTTCTCGTTCCTTCACCAGACGTCACTTTGACAATTCCCTCGACCGCGTCGAACCCCATCACGGTAGCCGCCTATAACAGTAATACAGATAGTTTTGCCTCCTTTTCAGGGCAGGGATTTACCGGTCTTTCGCTTCCCAAACCGGATATCGCCGCTCCGGGTGTAGACATTACAAGCACGGCACCTGGCGGCGGTTATACACAGAACACGGGAACCTCTATGGCCACCCCATTTGTAACGGGCAGCGCAGCCCTTCTCATGGAATATGGCATCATTCAGGAACGGGACCCGTATCTTTACGGACAAAAAGTAAAGGCATATTTACAAAAAGGCGCCAGACATCTCCCCGCCGTGCAAAAATATCCCAGCCCCCAGATCGGCTGGGGCGTCCTGTGCCTCAAAGACAGTATTCCATAACGGCTGTTGTCACTTCGCGCGTTCATACTGTACAAACTGATATTCCACCCCACTTTCATCGTGGATCCTTTCGCTTTCATACCCCCTGCTCCATCCCGCCAGTTGATCCAAATCAGGGAAAAAAGTATCTGCCTGTTTTTCTGCCTGGACTTTCGTAATAAAAGCTCTCGACGCACATCCCAAAAACAGCCTGTATATCTCCCCGCCCCCTATGACGTACACATCCTCCCTCCGGTCAGCCACATATGCTAATACCTGATCCGGAGAGTGCACAACAACAACCTCCTCATCTCCTTGCGCCAATGCTTTTCCCCATCCCGTCTGCCTAGTCAATACGAGATTTGTTCTCTCCGGTAAAGGTCTTCCTTCCGGCAAACTCTCGAATGTCTTTCTTCCCATCACGACAATATTTCCCAACGTCAATTTGCGAAAATATTGCATATCCTCTTTCAAATGAAACAATAACCGGTTTTGATAGCCAATACCCCAATTCGCATCAGCTGCTGCCAAAAGCATGATTTCTCTCATTTCTTCCTCCCCTTCAAAAAAAGATCATTCGCCAGTACGTTTCATAATACGCCCCACATACTCTGACGGAATTGCCGCTTTGACAAAAATGCCGTCTTCCTTATATTCCTCGTGTTCCAGATTTCCATATTTCCGAATCATCTGGATCAATCCGGCTTCCTCATAAGAAAACAGTTTTTCTATCTGTACAAATCCAGCATTTAAAATCTTTTCCACCTTTTCCAAAAGTTCTTCTATCCCAATCCCCTGTTTGGCAGAAATCTTTACCACATCCTCGCTATTTTCATCCTTGCAGATACATCCCGAGAGTCCATTTTCCCATTTATCTATTTTATTAAACACCGTCAGGACCGGTTTATCCTGAACGCCTAATTGCTTTAGCGTTTCGTAAACAACACGCATATGGATATCATAATTTTCATCCGAACAATCCACAACATGCAGGATCATATCCGCATATTTAGCTTCCTCCAATGTACTTCGGAACGCCTGGATCAAATGATGGGGGAGTTTGTTGATAAACCCTACGGTGTCCGTAAACAAAATCTGCTGCCCATTTTCCATCTCATAGCTTTTCGTCGCAGGATCAAGTGTGGCAAACAGTTTATCCTCTTCCAAGACATCAGCCTGTGTCAGTGTATTCAATAATGTCGATTTTCCTGCATTGGTATACCCGATGATAGCAGCAACTTTTATCTCTTGTCTCATTCGCTGTTTTCTCATCGTATCCCTCGTCACTACCATACGTTTTAACTGACGGTTTAGCACAGCGATCCGCTCCCGGATCAGACGGCGGTCCATCTCCAGTTTCTTTTCTCCCGGGCCTTTTGTCCCGATGCCTCCGCTGCTTCCCGCTGCCCCTCCTCCGATCCGGGAAAGAGATTTGCCAAATCCGGTCAGACGTGAAGACCGATAGCGAAGCTGAGCGAGTTCCACTTGGAGTTTTCCCTCACTCGTACTTGCATGCGCCGCAAAAATATCCAAAATCAAAACCGTCCGGTCAATGACCTTGCACTGCAGTTCCTCCTGCAGATTTCCTAACTGCGCAGGAGAAAGTTCATCGTCACAAATTACGGTATCCGCTCCTGTTTCCCATATCAAATCCCGTAATTCTTCTATTTTTCCTTTTCCAATATACGTTCCTGGGTGCACTCCCTCTCGGTTTTGCACCATACGTCCCACCGTTTCCGCTCCCGCTGTCTGCGACAGTTCTTCCAGTTCATCCAGTGACACCTGTACATTAGTCCCATCCCCAAGATCTACTGCTACAAGGATTACCGTTTCTTTCCCTGTTTCATTCTGAAAAAATCGTTCCATCATTTCCCCCGCTTTTTATTCGAATCTTCATGCGCACACGCCTTCCGCCTTCAATGCAGGCTCAGGCGTGTACACAATCCTGCTGCTTTCTTTGCTATTACGATAGCATACCACAAATCGGTAAAAATATCAAATTACCACACGCATTACTTCACCTTCACCCTGCAGACATACCGCCTCTTTCGAACCTTGATGATAATGCTCGTACTTCCTTTCTTCTTTGCCTTGACCACCCCACTCTTACGCACAGAAACAATTTTCCTATTTTTTGTTCGCCAAACCGGTTTCTCTTTTGGGGAAAGTCCTTTCACTTTAAGAAATACTTTTTTGCCTTTTTTCAGACAAATTTGCGATTTTGCTTTGCGGATCCACTTCACTTTGATTTTGGAGCGGCTCGAGAGATTTTTCTGCAGATTTGCTTTAAATACTCCCCGGCGAGTAAGTAGATTTGCATTGATAAAATCATTGATCATAGCATATGCACCCAGCGCCTGACCCCCTGATTCCAAATAGACTTCATCTCCCAATACCTGATCATCCATATCCGCCACCGGCTTTTCCATCCCCTGCGGCCAAAATACTTCCTGCGGAGTATTAACCGGAGTCGCGGACGGCGCTGCCGTGTCAGATGGTCGATTCGATTCTTTCGGCCATTCCGTTTCAGATGGATCTTCTTCTGGTGGCTCTGTCCCTTCCGGCCGTAGCGTTTCCGAGGGGTTACTGCCCGGTATCTCAGATGGCGCCAATGTTTGAAGCGGTAGATCCGGCATGCCGGTGTGCTCAGGCAACGGTATTTCCGTCGGCTTTACTGATACGCCCCCCGGCAACGGTTCATTCGTTTGTACTGCTATAATCGCTGGTGTCGGTTTGGCCGTTTCTCCCACCGGACCTCCTTCTGTACTTACTGGTGTCGGCCTTACCGTCTCTTCTGCCGTCCCCGCCGGCGCAGGCTCCACCGTTGGCGCACAGGATGGCGCAGGCTCTGGAGTCCATACGATTTCTGGTTCTTTCCAAACCGGAACTGGCACCATACGGACTATCGTCTGTCCCTCATAGTGATAAACAGCCTCATATTGATTCGTATCATCCTCTGATTTTATCACTACAATATCGGGATCTTTCCACTCATAAGCTGCCCCTTCCTGCCGTGAAGTCAGCACAGACGAAGCCAATCGATCCCCGTCTTTGACACAGGACGCCTCCGGGTTTGAGATAACTGCTACCCTGCATGTAATGCGGCAGAGATGATTTTCTTCATCCCATTGTCCAATCTGCGTCCAGTCGTAATTTTCACTGTCCGACGGCACAAAATTCAAGGTGTAATCCTTAATATCCGGCGATACTATGATCTGTTCCGCCGGCCAGAAAAATTCTCCTTCTTCACGATTCCATGAAATCTCCGATTTACTTACAAGATCGCCCTCGGCCAGGCATGTGGTAGAAAATTCCGGCAGGATTCCCTGCGCTTTTTCTACCATAAGAGGAATTCGTCGTATCACAACCTTCTCTCTCGGACTCCAACCCGGTACGCTGCTCCAATCATAATTTGTCAGATCATCCGGTGTAAACCGAACCCCATATCCCTCATTATTGACTGCAATCTCTTCCTCCGGCTCATTCCAGTCAAATCTTCCATATTGATTTTCGGTTACAGACAGAGCGGAATCCGATACCGGCCGTCCCTTTCGGTACACAAGCTTCTCCGCATCTGGAAATTCAATTTCATCCTCCATCCTCCGAGGGCAGATGACAAATTCCTTTGTCACCGTTCCGGTGTAGTTCCCATGAAAAGAAAAGATTGCTAACGCTGTTCCGGCATCGGTATTATCCCGATATGTCACTGAATAATCCTCGCCCTCATGATATCCCTCGGGCCCCGGTCTGTGTTCCTTCCCATTATATACAAACTCATCTTCACACAATTCCACATCCTTAACAGAAGCCGGTTTGATATAAAAAGACTTCGTCAGGCTGCCTGAATAATTACCCTTAAAGACCGCTTGCACTTTTGCCGTTCCGACGAGGACCGCATCCTTATAAGTAAGCGTGTAATCCCTGTTTTCTTCCAGTACATTTCCCTTTGAATCCCGGATCTGTACAACCGGACGGATATCACGCCCCGTATACACCAGCTCTTCCTGTTGCAATACCATTTTCTCTCCGTGTCCCTCCATAGGAAATGCCGATATCGTATACCTCGTCGTCACAGTACCCGTATAGTTCCCTCTTCCGGAAACAGAAAGCGTTCCAAAACCGGTATTGACTGCTGTATTGCCTGAGATTTCATAATCAGTTCCCGCCCTTAACGTAACGCTGCCATTTCCAAGAACAATGGATATCTCCGGGTTTTGAACCGTTCCTGTATAGACAACGCTGCCAGCTCGCACCGCGCCGTTCCCACTACCACTTTGCAGCGTCAGTGGCCGGATCGTAAATGTTTTCGTGTTTGTTCCGGTATAATTGCCTTTTCCCGTGATCGTCACAGATGCGGTTCCCGCATTGGTGTTCCGGCTGTAAACCACTGTATAGTCTGTTCCCTTTACCAGCTTCTTCGCTCCGTCGGATACGGCGGGTTCCGGTGTATGTGCCTTTCCATCATAAGTTTCATCCGCAATATTGCTGATGGAACACTCCCCCGCATTTTTTGCCTGGATACGAACGGTCTCACTGCCGGTAAATGTATTATGATTATCTGCCGACACCTGATAGTATACCGTGTAAGTCCCTGCATTTTCATACACGGGGCTGTTCGAAAGACTACAATTTCCCGGTGACGTGCCATATTTTACCGTAACACCCTGAGATGGCTTACTCACACTTACCTGAATGCCATGCGCGTTCCCGTCATATGTGCCCGAAAAACCTGCCGCGTTGACTCCGCCGGCCAATTCAGCATTTTTTATTTGAAAATCTTTTGTCACAGAACCCGTATAATTTCCGATCCCCGTGACGATCACCCGCGCAGTTCCGGCATTCGTGTTATTTTCATACGCTACAGTGAAATCTTTTCCTTTCACTAATTTCTCTGTGTTATAAGGATTTGTAAGGCTGACGCCAGGCGTTTTAGCCGCACCATCATACACAAACGAATTGTCTGACAGGGAGATCGCGCACAGCTCCAATTGACATTTTTCCACGACAACACTCTTATATGTCGTGCGGTAAAAAGAAGATGGAACAACCGCCTCAAACACACCGGAAGGGTCAGCCTGCATACTTATATCCAGTACATTCCTGTATGTTCCGACACTCAGGACCTCCTGCCAGCTCCGGGGACTTTTTATCAATTTTGTAATCTTGTACGGAAGGTATACACTCCGACAAAAGCTGCTGGAACCATATGTATACAACAACCGCAGTCCGCCTGTACTGCCAACTTCCGCATCAGAGATCGACTGCCCGTAGCGAATCGGAGAAACACAGCAATCCGAGCTGTATGTGTCCGTCGTACTGCCATCTACTTTGGAAATACCATAAAGAGTCGGTTCAAAAGAGTTCATCTTGTAGTACCCGTCACATTTAGAATCGATCGCCAATTTCGATCTTTCATCGTAGATAGCAGGCAGTACGATCACCTGGCAGGAAGTACGATTAAACGCATAGGCACATTCCGATGGATTGTGTGCCATCACCACCGTGTCCAACTCTTTACAACCTAGAAAACAATAATTCATTTTCTTCGTATCAGGCAGCACACAGCCAACTGAATGCAGGTTGATATCCATATAAAACGTATAATTCATAGATGTGGCCGCTGCCGGAAGCATCGCTACTTCCAACAGATTTTTGCAATCATAGAAATAATAATCCATATTGGGAATCGTAAAATAGCTATCCAGATTTGCCAGTGTAATATACTTGATCTCAGAGCGGTACTGGTCCCATGGAACTTTGGTCGGATCGGAATATGCCGAAAAACCAGACGCAGCTGTAATTCTTTTTTCCGGCGTAGCATCCGAATGATAAAACGCGAACACACCCGAAGTATCAATTCCCCATCTGATATTCCCAAGTTCACCTGAGTAACGTATATTCCCGATATCAAAACGGATTCCCTTCACCTGGGAAACCGCTGCAACGGTACTGCTACTCCCCGCATCCAATGCAGATGCCGCGGACACCGTCACCACATTTGTTGTAGAAACACTTGTAACAAGCAGCGCCAGTACAAGTAGTAACGAAAAGAATTTTTTCAATTTGATCACTCCTAACCTATAAGCTGATTGGTTTATATTGTTTTCCTCGAGGTGTATTTACCTTATCACGGATTTTTCCTCTTGTAAACGATCAATTTCAGGTTTTTCCGTTCGTGATCGGGACCTTTCCCGACTTTGCGCGGCGCAGACGCAAAAAGGAAAAACTTGACATACGGGCGCCTGCAAATTATAATCGAATAAGAACGATAAAGCAGTCATGAGAACATAGAGTTCCGGGTCTGCGTCTGCGCACTGCCTGTCCCAGACCCGCAAATATTTTCATTATCATATTTAAAAGCGGTGCAGAAATGAGGAAAAAAATGTCTAAAAAAGTGATCACATTTGGTGAAATCATGCTTCGTCTCGCTCCGGAAGGATATTACCGGTTCGTTCAGGCGGAATCGTACGGGGCCACCTACGGCGGCGGTGAGGCAAATGTAGCTGTTTCTCTGGCAAATTATGGTCTGGACGCCGGCTTTGTCACAAAGCTGCCCGCCCATGAGATCGGTCAGGCAGGAATCAATGCCCTGCGCCGGTTCGGCGTCGACACATCAAACATCGTGCGCGGCGGAGACCGTGTCGGTATTTACTTTCTGGAAAAAGGAGCCAGCCAGCGCCCTTCCAAAGTCATTTATGACAGAGCCGGCTCTTCCATCGCAACGGCCAAACCGGAGGATTTTGACTGGGACCGCATTTTTGAAGGCGCTGAATGGTTCCATTTTACAGGCATCACACCGGCACTAGGTGACAATGTGGCCGCCATCTGCCTGGACGCCTGCAAAGCGGCAAAAGAAAAAGGAATAACGATCAGCTGTGACCTGAATTACCGCAACAAATTGTGGAGTAAGGAAAAAGCCGGACAAGTGATGGGTGAACTTTGTCAATATGTAGATGTATGTATTTCCAATGAAGAGGATGCCAGCGACGTATTCGGCATCAAAGCTGCCGGTACCGATGTAACGGCCGGACAAGTCAACCACGAGGGCTACCGGGATGTCGCAAAACAACTGGCTGACCGTTTCGGCTTCAGCAAAGTAGCCATCACCCTCCGCACGTCGATTTCCGCCAATGACAATAAATGGGCGGCGATGCTCTACGATGGAAATGAATGCTATTTTTCCAAACAGTACACGATGCACATCGTTGACCGCGTCGGCGGCGGTGACTCCTTCGGCGGCGGATTGATCTACGCCTGCCTGCAGGATATGGGATCACAGGATATTATCGAATTTGCCGTAGCTGCCAGCTGTCTCAAGCACAGTATCGAAGGTGACTTTAATCAGGTATCCGTGGACGAAGTGAAAAAACTCGCCGGCGGAGACGCATCTGGACGGGTACAGCGCTAACCTGTGTCACAATGCTGACACTATGTCCTTATTAAACATTATCTGATCATCCGTGCCAATATGCATCCAAATCTGAGAAGTCTCTTGCGGACACATATTGGCACGAAGATAATTATTTTTTCGCTTTTGTCCTTACCCTGATCGGCTTCGACCACTTACCCGACAGCCATTTCTTCCCCTTCGCTGTCATGTATACTTTTTTATAACGTCTGCGGACATAATATGTCTTTTTGGCTTTTAACTTTTTGATCGCCCTGATCGGCTTATGGCTGCACTTACCATTTTTGTTATAATATCTTTCCACCGTCACGGCTTTCTTAAAATTCTTTTTTGTAGAATACTGCAGAGAAGAACCGAGGCTTATCGACCGGGAACGGCTCGTGATCTTGTTCCTGCCAACAATTAATTTTTTCTTTTCCAAACGGCGTCCAGTCGTCGGCAAAAGTATCCGTCTGGTATATTTTTTCCCCTGCCTGCCGTTTTTATCCGTGGCCTGAACGGCAATATCCAGAGCTGACGCCTTTTCTATATATGCCCTTTTGATCACAAACTGGTTTTGGTTCTGACTTAACTTACCAGCCCACAAAACTTTTGCTTTCCCATCATGATTGGCAGTTGTCGCGATGCTGCAGGAGAATTCCACATTGTTTTTCCCTCTCCGAAAGCCTATGACGATCTCGTCATTCACGATATCCGCGATGTAAGGTTTCGATATATCCTCTACCTTATATTCTGCCCTTTTTACATACTTCGTCTGCACAAAAGCTTTTCGCCCGCTAAAATATACTGTCGTCCATTCCGCATCGGATTCCGATGGAAATATTTCGATCTCCACACCCTTGCACAAAATACCGACTCGCTCAGAATCTGTGTTCTTAGAGCGGTAAACATAAACCGATTCGTTTTCCTTTACATTGGTGATCTCGCCTGGAACGGTATCTGCAGGAGATCTCAAGCCTTTCCATTTAACGTTTACATATCTGCTGTCCACATAGTAGACTCCCGGCACTTTATATTTCATATAACCCACCGTGTTATTTCCCACCGCCGGGCCGCCGTTAAAAGATACTTCATAAAACTTCCTCGTACTGCCCTCCTGCCTCGAGGGTACGAGTTGTTTTGATACGACATTCAATTTCGTCCCCATCGGCAGAGCGTAAACTGCTGTGTATGTTTTATGCCCCTCATCCGGAACCGGACGCAGCTTCACCAGTTTCGTCACGACGCCCTCCCCCTCGCTCGGGATCCGTTCTTCTGAATCATACGGGTGGTTCTCCGCGAGGCCGAAATCAATCCACACTTTCTTTCGCGGGATCTTATAAAAACCTGCCGGGTGTGTTTCCATATAATCGTCCACGTTGTGCTGGCAGCCTTCGCCCAGGGTCATACCATCTGCCGCCCTGTATGGGTTCCATTTCTGGTATCCCTGATCCCAGACTGTCACCCATTCCTCATCACAGGCAACAACGGCATACTTACACCCCTCCCGCTCGATATACTGAGCGCCAGCCGGCATGTTATAAATTTTGTTCGAAGCATGGAAATTATTCGTATAATTTTCTTTCACATCTTTTAGATAGTCCAGATTATCCTGTGGATAATATCTGCTGTCATAGTGATACCCCTGAATTTCAGTATCCGGGTGCACGGCATAAAGTGGATGCGTCTGGAAACTGTGAAGCCATGACGGGGTTACCACATCATCCTCTCCGACCAGATAGGCATACGCAATAATGCGGGGAGTCGGTGATAGATTTGATAAATTCATGATACTGTGATAGCATCTGTTCAGATATGCCTCGTCCCCTGCCCCGGATGCCTGTATCGACGCCGAAGGAAAACACACAAGCGCCATACAAATTGACAGACAGAGCAGTACTGCCAGCATTTTATTGATAACTTTTGGAAATTCCTGCATATTCCTTCCTCCTCTTCCTTTTGATATCGTATTTCACGTTACGATAACTATTATAACTGTTTTGTCTGCCCCGTACCGCCTTTTGACGCGAATGGCATCTATATGGCGTGAATGGCTGCCCATCCTCTCCCTTTTCCTTGACATAACGCCTAATGCTGGCTAAAATAAATAGTAAAGCCATAACCAAAAAGAAATGAGGAATCTTCCTGTGAACATATACCGAAAGCTTTTGATCGTACTTACCGCCCTTATACTTGCCGCTGTTTTTTCCCCCGCACCTGCCATATATGCGGAAAACCCGAATCCTCCGGCATTTGACGCCTACATAGAATATTCTGCCCAGGGATATATCGTAACAGGTACCTTTACGGAATTTACACCGGATATCAGCCAGATCCAGCCACTATTTTCACTGGATGGGGAAAGTTACCATACATGCGGCGTAGAGTGGGATTTATCTTCACTTAACAGCAAAGATCCCGACAAACTGGCTAAACTGCAAAATCAGATCTGCCTTTACCACAGCTATGAACCGCTAAAAAACTATCTCGACGGGGAAATCGACCGTTTTTATCTGAAACTCCGTCTTTCACACACCGACGGGACTATACGGAAGACGAAAACAGCAGTCATTGACCGCGGCGCGCAGCAGCCGCTTCCAAAAGATGTAACCACCATCGCCACGTTCGCCTCCTGCATGTCCGTCCGCAAAACACGGCCGTTCCTCTATTATGGAAAATACCAAATCACCGTCAATTCCGATATGACTCCACAACAGATCCTGGCATTTTTACCGGACACTGTCCCTGTCGAAATCCAGCTTCAAAAAGGCATCGATCACTTCACGGAAGGTATCGTACAATGCCCAGTCACCTGGAAACCCTTATCGCTCCCGAAACTCACCGCCGGCGAAAGCATAACCATTTCCGATGCCGCGGAAGAAATCCTGATTTCCTCCGGCACCATACTAAAAACACCAATGGGTATTTTCCGGCTGGAACAATCGATCGGAATCCATGATCACGCTCTTTCGGACGAAATCGAACTGGTCCTGAACGTCGTTGCAAAAGAGGATGCTCCCACCGGGGCGCTGACATTAGAAAACACCGGATTAGAACTATCTTTTGACCAAAAGCCTACAGGCGCCACTGAGATTCAGGCATATACACTAGCCGAGAACGAAACCAAATGGCGTGAACTGCCCAAAGTTCCCCTGTTGGATGCGGTCAATGTACAACCTTCCACCCCGAACAGCGGCTATACGTTAGTGCTGAAAAATGATCAGGAACCTCTCCGTTCCTATCTGGCCGCCATCGCCGCCGCAGACACCCCCGTCCCATTTTTTATCGGCCTGTAAATCGAGGGCGGTGTCTACGATGGCCGACAACTCATCCTCACCTGGCCAGCCAGCTATAACCTGCCTCTCCAACTTCCGGAACTCGGGGGCTCCGGGGGAAATGAAAACAATGCCGGCGCCGGAAATAAAGAAGACGGCACGCCGGAAGGACAGCGGCCGACCCTGCCTAAAAATACGAAAAAGCCGGCTCAAACCACGGAAAAACCAACGGAAGCCACAGAAAAACCAGCCAAAACCACGGAAAAACCAGTTGAGAATACAACCGCGCCCACATCTGACAGGGGATACTCACATGTGAACCCGTCGGACCAAAAAAAGACAGAGACATGCCTGAAAACATCGATCCAGTAACACTGCCGCCCTTTTTAACAAACGTTTTGAGCCGTTCATCAACCAACGAACACCCCAAAACACCTTTCCCGACGCCCCATGCGGAAAATGCCTTTCGCCCAGGAACTTCCCCACATGCCGAGATTTCCCTTCATGCTGGAACTCCCTCCCGTGCGGGAACTTCCTCCCACACAAAAGTTCACCCAAAAGAGCAACTCCTCACGAGTAAAAAAGCCGAAACAACGAACATTTCTAACTCTCCCGCAGATTCCGGGCAGCGCGAAACCACAAGAGCAGCCGGCTCCCGCACCGCCATGATCTGGTTCACCGGTGCCTCTATCGTCGGACTGTGTTTCATCGGCATCTGCCTCTTTGCCCTGACCAGCCGGAAATCACGTTCCGCCAGCCGCCAAAAAGACGATGAGACAACCACAACCTGACGTCACACCGGAAATTCCATCAAGAATTTAGTTCCCTGACCCACCACCGACTGCACATGAATCGTACCGCCGATCTCCGCCACAATGCTTTGAACAATATACAACCCAAGTCCTGTGCCTGTATCCCGATTACTTTTTCCCACATAAAATCGTTGAAAGATGAGCGGCAGCTCCTCTTCCGGGATGCCGCAGCCGGTATCCTCTACCACAATGCGGATCATCCCTCCCCTGCTCTGGGCCGTAATGCGGATATTTCCATTTTCCGGCGTCGCCCGGAGCGCATTGTAAATAAGGTTCTCAAAAAGAATGTCCATTTTTTCCGGCTGAGCCAGCAAAAACGCATCTCGTTCCGGCTGCGTTACAGAGAGGTGTACGGACTGCACTTCTGCCTCCCCGTGATGGGCGGCATAAATTTCCGAAAGCAGTTCCCGCACCGAGATCCGAACCCGCCTTCCCTCTACTTTATCCAGTTCATTGATGGCAGAAAGCCCCTGCAGGCGACGTGCCAATTCCCGCTGTCTGCCCTCCGCCTGCTCGAGATACCCCAACAGTTCTCTATCCAGCTCTCTGTCCACTCCCACACCTCTCTCCCGAATCGCCCTGATATAAGACTGGGTAGCAAACACCGGCGCTTTTAGATCATGCGCCATATCCGAAAAAAACGCCTTCCGCTCATCCAAAAGCCAAACGACTTCTTCCGTTCGCTTTTTTACCTGTTCCTCCAGATGATCCGTAAGCATTTCATTTTCCCGGACGATGCGGCGGCGGCGCGACACCATCATCGCTCCGAATAAAAACACCAGCAAAAGACCGCACCATTCAAACTGCCAGAAAAAACGTATCGGCTCAAAAAGGTTAGAGAAAAAAAGATTGACCAGCAATCCGACGCCAAAAACCATACAGCCGGCCGCCGTAAAACGGCTTTCCAATTCCGTTCCTTTCACACCATGCACGGCAAAAAATACCGTCGTGCAAAAAGCCAGGGCATAATAAAGATCTGTCAGCCTGCCATGAATGAAAACGGCCCAGGGCAGCAGCGGAATGAGCAGACTCAGCAGGAACAGTACAGCCGGCAGCAGCAGTAAGACCGCCCTCTGCCACCACCTTGCGGCCCTTCCGTCCGTACCCGAAACGTGGGCCGCCAGCCGGATCACACAAAAACAGACACCGTATAGCGCCAGACTCTGTATCAAAAACCAGTACCGTCCCAGCGGCACCGAAAACTGAAATACAAAATACCGCATCATATAGAGAGAATAACAGCAGCACAACACCCCGAACAAGCGACTGATCTCCCCGCCCGTCTGCCATAGGAAAAACGTAAACACTGCCAATATAAGGGGCAACAAAACTGCAAACGCATATACAAAACCGCGGATGCTGCCCACCTGTGAAAGTGTATGGCTGGTACCGAGCGCAGGTGGAAAATACATTCCGCTGTAATACCCGATCTCAGATGAAGTATCTACCGTCAAAATGTGATCACCCGGAGTGAGCAGAAACGTGATCTGCCCGTTGCCAGTCCCCTCCGCCAGCTGCGCCCCGTCCACCGAAATCGTATGATCACAGGACAACTGCGGAAAATCCAGGGACACGATCCGCGATGCGCCATCATAACGGAGCATCAGCTTGTAATTCGCCTGTCCATGAGGAGACACGGACAGATTTCCCCGCTGCAGATTTGAAAATTCCCCGATATATACTGGTTTTTCTTTCACATACTCGTCACTGAGAAGCCATCCGTCAATCAGAAAGATGGGATCCGCCCGCTCAAGATCATCAATATGTAAGTCGATGATGCCGGAACTTCCATACGGAGGCGGCGTCTAGTATTTATTATCCACGTAAAAAAGTAAAACAAAAAAGACCGTCATCACGCTTAGGACGATCAACTGCTGCCACCAGACATTTTGCCGCTTCATTCCATCCCCTCCTCCACACAGGATGCCTGATCCACCGGAACAAAACGATAACCTTGTCCCCAAACCGACTCGATAAAACAATGCCCTTCCCATGCCTTTTCCAGTTTCCGCCTCAGCCGGGACATGTGCATCAGCACCATTTGTCCATTGTCTTTAGGATATATGTCCTTAGGACATTTGTCCTTTCGCCACCCACCCCAAACGATACCATATATTTCCTCCGCCGTAAAAATATGCCCGCTCCGTTCCGCAAGACACCACAAAATATCAAATTCTACCGACGCAACTGACAGTTGTTTTCCTCCCAGACTTACCGTTCGCGCCGCCAGATCCAGAAACAGGGGGCCGTCCTGAATGTGCGCGTCTCTGGACGAAGCCAGTTTAATACGCGTCCCCACTTTGGCCCAGAAAAGTTCTTCCGGCGTATCTTTCGTGATATAATCAATGCCGCCCGCCGCAAATCCCTCCACCTGCCTGTCCGATTCCGTATGGCAGCTCAGGAAAATAACGGGACTGCCCAAAACGCGCGGTCGGCCGCGCTATCATCCACCAGCAGGATCTGCCACGGACCACTCGGCTTTCTGCTCCGTACAGACGGTATATTTATATGATCAGACTGATGCCAAAACTGTGTATACGCATTGTGTGCCTGATTACGCCTCTTCCGCGATATCGGGACGTTATTTCCCCTCTTCGTCACGGCAAAATCGGCATCCATCCCCTTGATATATTTCAGATTGACCAGATACGAGCGGTGTGTTTTCAGAAACTCCGGCCTGGCCAGAAGTTCCTTCTCAAAAACTGCCAATGCCGAAACCACCTCGCGGACCGCACCATTTTCCAAATGAAAAAACACGGTCTTGTTGATCACTTCCACATACTCGATCTCAGCAAAAGTGAACCGAACAACCCTTTTCTGGTTCCTCAATATCAAACCTTCTTCATCTGCCATACACTCTACCATCCGCATCACTCCAGCTCACTCCTCTTCATATCGATCAGTCGGAAAAGGGAATGCTTATGCCGCAGCAACAAACATTCCCCAAAACCAATTTCATAATCTATATTTTACAGCAAAAATACATAGAATGCAATTAAAATTTTACCGCTGGTGCCTAAAGTCCCTATGGTGCCTAAAGCCCCTATGGTGCCTGAAGCCCCTATGGTGCTTGAGGAAAAACTTGACATAGTGGCGTCTGCAAATTATAATCGAATTAAAACGATAGGCAATCATAATAACTTGAGATTTCGGGAGACATACATGAAACAATTTATCCGGCGCATCACGCTTCTTCTATTCACCTGTTTATGCGTGACAGCATGTGGCGGACCATCCGCCGGCAACAACCAAACAACTTATACAGCCGTGTCCGGCGAAGCTGTTTCCGAAAATAATCTAACGGAAAACAAACAAGACAGGAACGCGATCCCCCAAAAAACCTCAATGAAAACGCCTTATCAAAATTGCGATGCCGCCTTTATTATTAAAGAAAGCAGCTCGCGGGAGTATCAGGCCGAAATCAGTCTCCAGGTTAATACCATCGATATCGGACAGCAATCCCAAGTACACTGGGAACTTTATATGGAGTTTGCCGATGAAATCAAGGAAATTTCCGGCGCCAGTATTTTATCCCACGAGGGGACCCACTATATCATCCGTGGCGCCCCACCGAAACACTCATCTGATGACGGTCGAAATGCAGATGATCTGGTATTTAAGATCAGCTTTGGAATAACAGCCTCTTTTAAAGAACAGATCCACGAACCAAAATTTTGCTTTTTTTCCAAAAAACTTGAACCTGTCTCCCCCAGAAAATATGACTGCCAGTGTACATTCCTGAAAAAAGACGGTGATGTAGTAACTGGAACCATTTGTTTAACTAACTGTTCCAGCAAAAAAATAACGGGTTGGGAACTTATTTTTAATTCTAATTTTCAGATTACTTCGTTGAAAAATGGTTATGCCGGTTACGGCTCAGAACACTATACATACGATGAAAAAAAAGACTTATGGACTCTAACCATCTATGCCAAAGGTCAAGATATGGATCTGGCAGCTGGTGAAACAATAAAAATTTCATTCGTGGGAACCTGCCCCGACGGACAACAGCCAAAAATAGATAATAAGTTTTATGACGCTTTTGAGCTATATCAAACGAAAGATGTAAGTGATACAGATACATGGGCAGTTATGGAACGTCAATACGGGGCTGATTACGCAAAAATGGAAACATATTTAGTCGCCGATACCGTTTGGGGAACCAATCTATTATTTGTCTTTGACGAAAAAACTCCAGAAAGTTATACGGCAACCGCAGAACTGACTAATATTGTCCCTCACCACTCTCCAGGTTCCGAAGATGAAGAAGACCTGAATCAATCTATCGCTGACTGGGAAATTTATCTGGAATGTGAAGATACCATTGAAAGCATTTCGGGCGCTGAAATCGTATCCCATGAAGGAAACGTATACTGCATCCGAACGACCGATCCCGCACATTGGATTTCCCCCTATTCTTTTACCACCTTCCAGGTAAAAGTTTCATGCCCGGGCGGTATCCACCCACTCGGTAATACGTATCTTAAACACGCAAGAATACGTTCAGGATATGGTTCTGACGTGACCGAGCGGGAACGGACATTTTCCTTCGACAAAGATTCATTCCAAAAGGCAACTGGTACAAGATGGCTGTCATATAACGACCTATATGATCCCTATTTTGAGACAGACTACTTTAGCAGCGACGCCTTTAACGGAGAATGGGAGGGATTTGAGGAACGCCAAAAATGGGGGAAGAAGATGGGGCGCATGTTACATTGACCCCCATCCCTGCTACCTGCGCCAGCTTGCCGGAAACGTATACTCTTCCCTCTCATCCAGCGTCCCAAAAGAATAACCTTTTTCCTTGATCAACTCTATGATCTCCCCTAACACCGCCGCCGTATTTTTCATCGTATTCGAATCATGCAGTAAAATAATGGGCTGATCATGCTTCTCCAGATCTTTTGCCACATTACGGTAAATGACAGCGCCCGGCACATGACTTCCGACGGAATCTTCACCGGATACGTTCCAGTCAAAACTCATGACGTTCTGCTCTTTCAGTTTCTGGATCAGATCGTCTACGATCGGGCACACATAGCTGTTACTGCTGCCCCACGGGAAACGGTGCAGCGTCGGAGCTGTTCCTGTCACCTGCTGGATCCGGTCCCGGCACATGTTAAAATCCTCAAAAAACCGTTCTTCGTCACAATACAATTCATCCTTTTTATGCGAAAACGTATGTACACCGATGCGGTGGCCCTCTTCGACCTCCCGTTTTACGATTGCTTCTCTCTCAGGGGTTATCTCATTTCCCACGAGAAAAAAAGTAGCGGGAACATTTTTCTTTTTCAGTGTGTCAAGAATGACTGGCGTAATCTCACTCGGACCGTCATCAAACGAAAGATACGCCACTTTTTCGCCAGCAGGTTTCGCCGATTCCACCGCTGAACCGTTAGCGGTCGTTGCTACACTTTTCCTGTTTTCATTCTGAAGATTATTTTTCTCATACTCACTGAAAATCAACATACTGAGTGCACACACGCACAGAAAATAGAATCCTTTCCGCATCATTGTCTCCTATGCACAATCCTCAGTATCCAGTATATGCAGAAAAGCTCCAAACGTTCCGCACAATAGGGGATAAAAAAACGGAATCTATTTCAAATTTTTAGTGAAATCTGGAGAATTGTAGTGTATAATAGAAACAGACATATGTAATATAAACTCAAAAAAAGAAAGAAGGAGGTTTCTTATGTCAGACGAAACGTTTTATACGGTTGCCGGACTCAGCATTATAGGCATGATCATTTTCATCATCATCATTGGCGTTATCTTACTTGCCCTCTATGTGCTGACGGCATATCCACTGTTCCAAATACTGAAAGCAGTAGACTATGATCTCGCATGGCTTGCGTGGATTCCCTTCTGCCAGTATTTTGCCATCACGATGGCGTTCAACTACAAAAATGAACCAAACATACAGGCATTCGGAATACCGATGCCGCGGCCGGCAGCTGGTTTTGCCAGCCTGATCGCTTCCATTCTCGCAAGGTTCATTCCCTTTATCGGCAAGGTTTTCCCTATTCTTGCGCTTCTCATCAACGGATGTATTCTCGGTGAGATGTACGATGTATGTGAAGACAGCGAGCCCGGTAAAAATTTAGGGATGGGCATCGTTTCCTCTCTCATCTGGTTTGTACAGATCTACATGCTGTTCAAGTTTATGGGAAAAGCGAAGCGCGGCGAAATCGATCTGAAAACATATGCCGCCAGGCATCAATAAAATAAATGGCCTGCCATCGTGCATTGTTTCACGTTCACGATGGCAGGCCATTTTTTATGCGCAGTGTGATCTCTCCGGTATGAAGAGTTCGTTTCACCCGTTTCCCGCCGGCCTCTTCCCACTCTACGACCAGACCCCCGTCATCATCAATGTCGAGCGCCGTCGCTTCCTTCCACTCGCCTTGCTCCAGAAAACGTACTTCTTTTCCGATCACATTGGAACGCATCCGGTATTCCTTCATAAATTCACGCTCTGTCAGATGTTCGTAAATATTCCAAAACTCGTTGAGCACAGAGGCCACTAATTCATTTCGGGGAGGAAGGGCTCCCTGTCCGATACACCCTGCGCGGTCTCCCAATTCCTGCGGAAAATCCTCTGTCCGGTAATTGATGCCGATACCCAGGATGGCGGAATCGATCCTGCCCATTTCAAAATCAGAAATCGCCTCCGTCAAAATGCCGCATACCTTTTTGTCCTCAAAATAAATATCATTCACCCATTTGATCTGGGGTTCGATATCCAGTACATTCCGTATGCCGCGGCAGACAGCTACCGACGCCGCCGTCGTGATCAGTACCGCATCCGAACCACCCATTTCAGGCTTCAGCAAGATGCTCATGTAGATGCCTGTGCCCGGCGGGGAATAGAAACTCCTTCCCAGACGTCCCTTTCCGCCTGTCTGCTCTTCCGCCAAAAGGGTAAGACCGTGCGCCCCTCCGTCCAGCGCCCGGCGCTTTAATTCTACATTTGTAGAGTCCACTTTCTTATACACTTCGATCGGCAGGTCCCGGTATTTCTCTTCCAGTCCGAGCCGGATCCCTTCGGCACTGATCACATCATTGGAACCCTCCAGCCGGTAGCCGCGGTTATTTACGGCACGGATCTGGTATCCTTCCTCTTTCAGCGCTCTTACCGCTTTCCACACCGACGTGCGCGACACGCCGAGCCGGTTTGCGATTTCCTCACCGGACAGATCCTTCTCCCTGTTTGCCTCCAAAATAGACAGGAGCTCGGTCTTTACGCTCATATCGATCCATCCCCCATTCTCCGTATGATATCAAACGGGGCCAGTTCACACGCCAGATCGATCCGTATCCGCTGGCCGGGATGCGGGCAGCTGTCAACCGCCGTTCCTTCTTCATCAAACATGGCAGCCACCTCCGTCTGCACATTTTCGCCGGACGGTTTCATGACCTCCACCTCATCCCCTACCGAGAACTTATTTTTCTGCTCAAACCATCCCGTCCCATCGCTTTCCACCTGCTCGATCATCCCGAGATAAACAAAACCCTTCACATACGTGTTATTGTCATAAATCTGCCCCTCATGCGTGACCGGCCCGAAGAAAAATCCCGTCGTAAACTGACGATAAGTACATTTCGCGATCTCTTCCTGATAATACGGAATCCTGCTGCGGTACAACGCCGGGTCTTTCAGATAGTCATCGACCGCCATGCGGTATGTTCTCGAAACTACTGCCACATACAGCGCCGTTTTCATACGTCCCTCGATTTTAAAACTATCAATGCCCGCCTCAACCAGCTCGGGAATATGCTCGATCATGCACAGATCTTTGGAGTTAAAAATATAAGTTCCCCTCTCATTTTCCTCGACCGGAAGGTACTCTCCCGGGCGCTTTTCCTCCATAATATAGTACTTCCACCGGCACGGATGCGTACATGCGCCGAGGTTCGCGTCGCGCCCGGTAAAATAGTTGCTCAAAAGGCAGCGGCCCGAGTACGAAATACACATCGCCCCGTGCACGAATGTTTCAATTTCCAATTCATCCGGTATCTTTTGCCGGATATCCCGGATTTCCTCCAGCGAAAGCTCTCTCGCCGTCACGACACGGGATGCACCCTGCTCGTTCCAGAAACGGAACGTCATATAATTTACATTGTTACTCTGTGTACTGATATGGACGTCAATATCCGGACATACTTCCCGCGCGATAGAAAACACGCCTGGATCCGAAATGATCAGGGCGTCCAGCTGGATCTGCCTCAATTCCTCAAAATACTGTCTCACGCCATCCAGATCGCGGTTGTGAGCCGTAATATTTGCTGTCACATAGACTTTTTTTCCCCTCTCATGGGCGTAAATGATCCCCTTCTTCATATCATCAAAAGAAAAATTCTTTGCGTTCGCCCGCAGTCCATACATTTCCCCACCGATATAAACCGCATCCGCGCCATATTCTACAGCTGTCTTCAGAACATCGAGACAACTTGCCGGCGCCAGTATTTCCGGTCTTTTTCTCTTCATCTTCGTCTCCCGCTTTCCTTGCCTGAAACAGGCTGGCTTTTTTGCCTCCGCTGCCTTCGGCTGATCCAAACTAATGTATCGTATCGTTCATCTTCGTGCTGATTGTTACGCCGTCTCCCAGTGACAGACAGAGCGTTTCCAGCTCGTCCATATGGGTGATCGTATACAAATATTCCCTCATCCTGGCGTGGATCGTGCGGTCCCGTCTTTTCACCGCATACCGTGACTCCAGCACGTCACAGTCATGAAGGATATTATCCGATACCAGAATACCGCCCGGGCGGAGAATTGACAGGATCGACGGCAGAAAATGCAAATACTGCCCCTTCGCGGCATCCATAAAAATAAAATCAAACGATTCCTTCCTGTCTGCCATCTCTTCCAGCTTCCCGCACGCGTCTCCCTCCACCAGGCGGATCCGCTTCTCTTTGTCATACATAGCAAAGTTTTCCTGCGCCTTTACAAGCCGCATTTCCACCTTCTCAATCGTCGTGATCGTTGATGCGGGCGGCAGGCATTCTTTCATGAACAGGGCGGAATACCCGACCGCCGTTCCGACCTCCAGCACCCGCCCCGGACGATGCACCCGCAGCAGATAGCGGAGAAGGTCCCTTACGGCCCTGCGGATCACAGGCACCTCATCGCGGATCGCCTCGCGTTCCAGCTCTGTAATATACGCCGGTAACTCCATGCGCATCGTGTCAAAAAACACCTCTGCCCTCTCCTCATTCCGGTTCATCCGCTGACTCCCTTTACGATTTGCTCCAATATTTCCTTATATGTCATACTCGTATTCAATTCATAGCTCCCCGCCATGATAATGCTCTTCTTACTCTGGGACAGACGGAGACGAATGTAGAATGAATACGCATTCGGAACAATACCTTCCTTTTCCAGATTTTTCGCGATCGTCATCGAATCGTCCGCCTCCGCGATGACAAACGTCCGGTTCGCGCCCGGCGGCGGCTGCGCCACCACATCCCCAAAAACCTCGTTGGCAAACGAATACGAAATCTGGCAAACTTCCACAGTTCCGAGGACGATCACGACATAAAAGATGGCATTGAGCAAAAGGATCAGAAATCCCCGTATAAAAAGCAGCGCTGTCGCATTTCCCTTTTCCGCTTTACCCGCCATAAACGTCCTCCTCTCTGTACATATTTCCACGTTATTTCCTTGTTCTTTATACTTCCATGATGATCGGCAGGATCATCGGATTCCTCTTTGTCTTTTTCCACAGAAAATCGTTGAGGGAATCCTTGATCTCCGACTTGATCCTTCCCCAGTCAGAAATCCCCCTGTCACTCAGCCGGTCAAGCGCGATATTGACGATCTCCAGACACTCATCCATCAGGTTTTCCGCCTCTCTCACGTACACAAATCCGCGCGAGACAATATCCGGTCCCGAAAGGATCTGGTTCGATCCGCGCTCCAGTGTGAGAACGACGACCATCAGGCCATTTTCCGAGAGATGCTGTCTGTCGCGCAGCACGATATTTCCGACGTCGCCAACGCCGAGCCCGTCTACCATGATGCCCTGCGCCTGCGCCTCTCCCACGACTTTGATGCTGTCTTCCTTCAATTCCACGATGTTTCCGGAACTCATGATCATCACATTTTCTTTCGGTATCCCCATCTCCTGCGCCAGTTCACTGTGGCGGAGAAGGTGGCGGTACTCGCCGTGTACCGGGATCGCGTACTTTGGTTTCACGAGCGAATAAATGAGTTTCAGTTCCTCCTGGCAGGCATGTCCAGACACATGGGCATCCTGGAAGATAACTTTCGCACCTTTCATCGACAGCTCGTTGATCACTTTGGACACGCTCTTCTCATTACCCGGGATTGGATTGGAACTAAAGATCACCGTATCGCCCGGCTTGATCGTCACGCTGCGGTGAATGGACGCCGCGATGCGTGACAGCGCTGCCATCGCCTCGCCCTGGCTCCCGGTCGTGATCAGCACGATCTGGTCGTCGGTATAATTTTTCATCTCATCGAGACTGATAATGATATTGTCGGGCGCCTGAATATAGCCGAGATCTACGGCAATCTCCAGTATATTTACCATGCTGCGCCCCTCTACGATCACTTTTCTCTTATATTTATGCGCCGAATTGATGATCTGCTGCACGCGGTCTACGTTCGAAGCAAACGTGGCCACGATGATCCGGCTCTTCTCATTTTCCGCAAAGATCGTGTCAAAGGTCTCCCCGACCGTCTTTTCTGACATCGTAAATCCGGGTTTCAGCACATTTGTACTGTCCGCCATCAGCGCGAGCACGCCCTTCCTCCCGAGTTCCCCGAAACGGGCCAGATCAATGCTGTCCCCGTAAACCGGCGTATAATCCACCTTGAAATCGCCGGTGTGCACGATCACGCCGGCCGGCGTGTAGATCGCCAGCGCCGCCGAATCCGCGATACTGTGGTTCGTGCGGATGAACTCAATACGGAAATCCCCGAGATTGATATACTGCCCGTACGAAACAACTTTTCGTCTCACCACCCCTAACAGGTTATGCTCTTTCAACTTATTCTCAATGATCGCCATCGTAAGTTTCGTCGCATACACCGGCACATTCAGCTCTTTCAGAATATACGGCAAAGCTCCGATATGGTCCTCGTGTCCGTGGGTAATGACAAACCCTTTCACTTTTTCCCTGTGGTCTTTCAGATACGTCACATCCGGTATGACCAGATCCACCCCCAGCATGTCGTCCTCCGGGAACGCCAGTCCGCAGTCCACCACGATAATGCTGTTTTCCGTCTCAAACGCCGTAATGTTCATACCGATCTGTTCCAGTCCACCCAGCGGGATGATACGCACCTTTTCATTCCCTGTTTTCGTTTTTTTACTCAAAATATTGTAGCACCTCTCTTTTCTTTATTTGATTTATGATAATTACTATTTTTTCTTCTCTGCACTCGTTTGGATGTGTACAATTTCCCTACACGGAAATATCGATCCCCTCCATCAACTCTTCAAAATACTTCGATACGATCGTCAATTCCTTTTCGTCCTCAACGACATCGCAGACCATCATATCGCTCCCGTCCCCTTCTTCTTTTACCCGTAAGATCAGCGCTGTTCCCTCATCCTGCCGCTGATTTTCTACAGTTGTATCATCTTCATCGTTCCATTCCTGATCACTCACGAGAAGGTACACCCTTCCCGCGATCTCCGCTTTTTCCACAACAAAAAAAGCCTCCTCGCTGCCATCCTCAGCAGTAAGCACAATTTCACCATTTTTTCCCATGGCTTCTCTCCTTTTCACTTTTCGACACGCAACGAATCCAAGTAGCCCTGTAAAATAAATGCTGCCGCTATCTTATCCACATATTTCTTCCGGTTCTCACGACGCACGTTTCCTTCCTTCAGAACCTCCATAGCAGATACGGTAGTCAGTCTTTCATCCCACAGTACTACTTCCAAACCCGTTCGTTTCACAAGCTTATCTCTAAATTCTTCCGTTCGCTGTACCCGTTCCCCAAGAGTATTGTTCATATTCTTAGGATACCCCAAACAAATCGTTTCTACTTCATACTCGGCGATCAATTGATCAATCCTGGCCAGAGTCTGACGCAGTTTTGTTTCCTGTTTCCTTTTTATTACTTCAACCGGCTGTGCCGTAATGAGCAGCGCGTCACTAACCGCCACCCCTACTGTCACAGAGCCGTAGTCAAGTCCTAATATTCTCTTCATTTTAAATTATTCTTTATATAATCCTCTAAAAACAGTTCAATCACTTCATCCCGTTCCACCCGCATGATCAGGCTCCGCGCCCCTTTATGGCTCGTAATATACGTCGGGTCGCCCGACATCAGATACCCTACAATCTGATTGACCGGGTTATATCCCTTCTCAGTCAGTGCCGCATAGACGGAAGCGATGACATCCCTCACATCAAAATCTTTTTCTACATCCACCTTAAAAAGCTGTGTATTGCTCATTTCCTGCATATGATTGCCATACTCCTTTCAAACTCCAACAGCTTAATTCCCAATCTCATCAAACAATTATCTTTTATTTTAATATAAATGGCAAAAAATCGCAACTCTTTTTTTATTCTTCCATCACTTTTCTTTTTCAGTATACCCTGAAACAGCCGATATTTCAAGGCTATTTTAGATGAAGATGAAACAATGTTCCTGCCTGATCTCCAACTGAGCGATCTGATTCTCCAAGTACCCTTTTTCCCGCGCCTCCTGCACCGGCACGCCAAATAACATGTAGCGCTCATTGTGCCCCACCAGATAACGGCCGCCGTCAGCCTCCCGCACCTCTTCAAACAGCACCTTTTCTATTTTTCCCACAAACCACTGTGCATACACGGCTTTTAACTCGGCCGCGTCCGCGATCAGTATTTCGCTGCGCCGGTGCTTCTCATCGGGTGATACCTGACCGTCCATCCCGGCCGCCTTCGTTCCCGTCCGCACGCTGTAGGGAAAGACATGGATATCAGCAAGTCCGACCTCTTTGACAAAATGCCTGGTCTCTTCAAATTCTTCCTCGGTCTCCCCCGGAAACCCCACGATCACATCGGTTGTGATCGCCGGATGTTCATAATAGCGCCGGATTCGCTCGCACCCTTCCCGATACTGCGCAGCCGTATAATGGCGGTTCATGCGCCGCAGCGTGGCGTCGCACCCGCTCTGGAGCGACAGATGGAAATGCGGGCACAGTTTGTCCACCCGCGAAAGTCCCTGCATAAATTCCTCACAGATGATACGCGGCTCCAGCGACCCCAGCCGGATCCGCTCGATACCGGCCACTTCGTTCACCCGCTCGAGCAGTTCAACCAGCGGCTCGCCCTTTAGACGGACAAAGTGGGAAGCGCTTTGGAGCCCGAGTTCGGAACCGTCGGCTCCGTACGAAGAAAGATGGATGCCGGTAATGACGACCTCCTGAACGCCAAGTTCCGCCGCCTGGCGGATCTCTTCGAGCACGTCCTCCGCCGGCCGGCTGGACAGCACCCCGCCTCCGCGCACGTAAGGAATCGTACAATAACTGCAGAACTGGTTACAGCCGTCCTGGATCTTAATATATTTTCTCGTACGTCCAGACGTTCGTCCAGACATCTTATTTTCCCGCATACCACCCGCTTCCCCGCAGCGCGCCCCTGCCCCAGTCATCCTGCCATGCTGCTGCAGGTAAGCCGCGACTTCCCGCGCGACATCCTTTTTCTGCGAATTCAAAAAGACGAGATCGGAAAGAGCGGTTTCGGAGAGGGCGTTATCTGGCAGGGCGTTGTTTGGCAGCGCGCCATCTATCCCCGATTTCCTCCCGGCGCTCTCCACATAGCATCCCACAGCGGCCACGATACTATCCGGATTTCTTTTCTTTGCCCGGTGGATCATCTTCCGCGATTTGCGGTCTGCGATATTCGTTACCGTACACGTATTGATCACATAAACATCCGCGTGTTCATGAAAATCCACGACCTCAAACCCGTGCTGCTCAAAATCTTTCATCATCTTTTCCGTCTCATAGTAATTTACCTTACAACCGAGCGTCAAAAAAGCTGCTTTCATACGGTCTTCCATTTCCCGGCCCCGTTCCTTTCTACAAATTGCACAAAAATATTGTTGTTTTTTCTAACAACTGGTTTAAATTTTCCATTGACATAAAATCGATAACATAATAGTATAATAAATGAATATGATAGGATTGTGCGTGCCACAAGCATATCATATGTGTAAATAAAAAGCATTAGGTGAATGAAACACCTTGCAGAAATGAGGTGAATTATGAAAACAGTACGGATTTCCCTGAATTCGATCGACAAAGTAAAAGCTTTTGTCAATGAAGTGACAAAATTCGATGCCGAATTTGATCTGGTTTCCGGTAGATACGTGATCGACGCAAAATCCATCATGGGTATTTTCAGTCTTGACCTGTCAAAACCGATCGATCTGAACATCCACAATGAAAATAACGTAGATGAGATCATGACCAAACTCGAAGAGTTTATCGTCGAGTAACCGGACGACTACATCCACCGGCGTTCCCTCCCGGGAGCGGGCCGGTACAGATCAGAAGGAAAAACATGGGGTACAAAAAGTAAAATGTGGGGACTGTATATCTTGCGTACAAGAAGCAGTCCTTTTTTGCTGCCGAAGCAGCCCCTGCTAACAGTTTCTGCTAACAGCCTCTGCTGCCCGGCATGATCCCGCGCTTCTGCACGTTATTTCCGCACTGTAACGATCTCCCTCTCCGAGATCGCGCGTTCGAGCATCTCGTCTATCTTTTCCGCTAACTTCTGTTCCGATTTTTCTATCGCCGCACAATCAGGCCTTGTCACCGGATGTTTTGCCACAAAAATAGTACAGCAGTCCTCATAGGGCTGGATCGACGTTTCAAATGTCCCGATCTTCTCGGCGATATCGATAATATCCTGTTTGTCAAACGCGATGACCGGACGGAACACCGGCATCGTGCAGACCGCGTTCGTCGCCACCAGGCTCTGCATCGTCTGGCTTGCCACCTGTCCGACGCTCTCCCCTGTCACGAGCGACATACATTCCGTCTCCCCGGCGATCCGCTCCGCGATCTTCATCATATAGCGGCGCATGATGATCGTCAGTTCATCGTGCGGGCAATTTTCGTAAATATACATCTGAATGTCGGTAAAATTCACGATATGCAGGCGGATCTCCCCCGCATAATCGCTCACGATCTCCGCCAGATCGATCACCTTCTGCTTCGCCCGCTCACTCGTATACGGCGGCGCGTGAAAATAAACTGCCTCGATCCGTACGCCGCGCTTCGCCATCATATACCCCGCCACCGGGCTGTCGATCCCGCCGGACAGAAGTAACATCGATCGTCCGCTCGTTCCGACCGGCATACCTCCCGGCCCTTTGATGCTCGTCACGTACACGTAGGCGCGGTGACGGATCTCGATGTTGACCGAAACTTCGGGATGGTGCACATCGACTTTGGCATTTGGCATATGCTCCAAAATGTACGCCCCCGCATCCTGACATATTTCCGGACTTGTCCGCTCATACTGCTTATCGCTGCGCTTCGCGAACACTTTAAACGTAAACGGCCGGCTGCCGATCTCCTCCTCCATGTGCGCCACCAGTTCCCGGCAAATGTGGGCAAACGATTTATCCTCGATCAAAACGACAGGGCATATATGGGCGATGCCAAAACATTTCGTGAGCTGTTCCATCACTTCCTCGTAATCATACTCACTTTTTGCCTCCACATAGATCCGCCCGTTCTCACGCTGCACGGCAAATGTACCCTCGCACTTTTTCAGTTTTTCCGCCACCCTGTCGCGCAGGGCGTCCTCAAACATGTAGCGGTTTTTTCCCTTGATCCCGATCTCCGAGTATTTTATCAAAAATGCCTGAACCATCTTTTTCCTCCTTATTTTCTCTGGTACTTCCGCAGCACGGGCAGCAATTCCCGGATCTGCGCCGCCGCGTGATCCAGTTCCGCCTGTTCTGTCAGTGCAGACCAGCTTACGCGTATCGTCGCATCGAGCAGTTTCTCGTTTACCCCGATCGCCTTCAATGTCGAACTGATGCCCGGATGATTTGACGAACACGCTGAACCGGACGACACGTACACCCCCCGCTCCTCCAGCGCGTGCAAAAAAACCTCACTCCGCACTCCCTCGATCCCGACGCTCAAAATATGGGGCGCCGTTTCCCGGATGCGCTGCGGATCACATGCGTGGATCCGCACTCCCCCGTCGTCATCCAGCGTGTGGAATAGCTGCCACGCATATTCTTTCAGGGAATACAACCGTTCCACCGTTTTCTCATGATCGTCGTACATCCTCTTTACTGCCAGTCCCAGTCCCGCAATCCCCGGCACGTTATCGGTTCCGGAGCGCCGCCCCTGCTGCTGGCCGCCGCCGTGAATGTACGGATGCATCCTGACGCCGTCCGCCGCGTACAAAAAACCGACCCCTTTCGGGCCGTGGAGCTTATGGCCGCTGGCGGAAAGAAGGTCGATCTTCGCCCGCCTCGGATTGATCTTCATCTTACCGTACGCCTGAATGGCGTCCACATGAAATAAAATGTCTTTGTTAAACTGTTTTACCGTCTTTCCGATCTCTTCTACGTCCAGAACGGCTCCCACCTCATTGTTCACCATCATGATCGAAACGAGCACGGTGTCCTCCCGCAGTGCCCCGCGCAGCTCGTCCACATCCACATGTCCCATCGGATCGACGGGCAGAAACGTGATCTCATAGCCAAAATTCTGCTCTAAATAGAGACACGGCTGCTGCACCGACGCGTGTTCAAAACACGTCGTGATAATATGCCGCCCGCGCCTTCGGTTCGCCAGGCACCCGCCGATGATCGCCATATTATTGCTCTCTGTCCCGCCGGACGTAAAGATAATGTTTTTCCGCGCGGTTTTCAGCGTCCCCGCGATAATGTCTGCCGCTTCCCGTACATACCGCTCCGCCTCCACGCCTTTCGCATGAAGCGAAGACGGATTTCCGTAATCCTCGCACATAACTCGCGCGACCAGTGCACCAACCTCATCAAACGCCCTTGTGGTCGCCGCGTTATCCAAATAAGCTTCCATCATTTTCCCCCTCGATGCGGAACATCAGGACCGAAAGGATCGCCAGTCCTGCCGTTTCCGTGCGCAAAATCCTTCTGCCGAGCGAAACCGGGGCCACCCCTTCCCGCATCGCCTGCTCAATCTCTCCCCGCTCAAAACCGCCTTCCGGCCCGATAAAAATACCGATCGACGTTCCGGCACAGATGTTCCCAATCGTCTTTTGCGTCTCCGCCATATCATCAAACAGTTCATACGGAATGATACAATTGTCAAGCTGGGCGGCATAGCGGAGCGCCTCCGTAAACGATACGACTTCGTGCACGGCAGGAATGATACCGCGTCCGCTCTGCTTCGCCGCCGCCTCGGCGATCGTCTGCCACCGCTGCCGTTTTTTCGCCGCCCTGCTCTCATCCAGACGCACGACGCAGCGCCTCGTTCTGACCGGCACGATCTCCACCGCGCCGAGTTCAACTGTCTTCTGGATGATCCATTCCATCTTATCGGCCTTCGGCAGAGCTTGAAACAGCGTGATCGGCAGTGGAAGCTCGGTCCTCACCGGCACTTCCCTTTCGACCTCCAGGTCAATTTGATCAGACCGAATATCTTTTATTATACAATAATAATCCGTCCCCTGTCCACAGGAAATCACAAGCGGATCCCCCTGTTCCATCCGCAGTACATTTTTGATATGGTTGACATCATCCCCGGCAATCTCCGCACATCCCTGATGGATCTGCCCGTCGGGCACAAAAAAACGGTACATAGGAACCTCCTTTTCAAAGCCACGGAACATAGTACGACGTACCACGGTTCCATCTACGCTGCACCATGATTCCGTCGCATTCCGCCGTTACATGGAATAAGCACAAGCATTACACTACGATAATGCCTGTGCTTAATTTTCAAATCATAATAGCTGAAAAACCGCCGTATCCCCCGCGTTCCCAGTCTTATTTCAAAACACCTTTGCTGGAGTATAACGTACTTCCACCATTAAACGAAATCTGATTTGCTGCCAGATTGTACAGTCCGGTCGCTCTCTGCGCCGTCTTGCCGACGATGCTGCCGCTACCGCTGAACATCGTCCTGATATCGCTCAGGTTCGCCTCGTTAAACTTCTCCTCATCAATCGAAAGCGCTCCGTCCGAACCGATCGAAACACCGATCTTTGCAAACATCTTATCGCGCGCCTTGATGTCGTCCTTCATCCATTTAACACTGCGGGACAGGCTTTCATTATCGGTATTTTTTGTACTTGTCAGTACAGAATTATAATCCGCTACAAACGTCTTTGCCGCCTTCAGCATATCTTCCTTCGTGCTCGTGTCAAAATCCATTTCCGAGAGGGCCTTTGCCGAAGCCTCCAGCTTGCTGGCCGCACCTTTGATCGTGGAAAGCGCTTTATTTGCCTTATCAGCCGCCGTCGTATCCTTCGGGCTCCTCAGGCCTTCCAGCTTCTCACTTACTGAATTTTTAAATTTGTACCCTGTATCGGTCGAACTATCGTCCGTTCCTTCCCCTTCCGTCATCTTAGATACGTAAGATTTCATCATTTTCGTATAAACGCCGCTCTTGATCAACGCCAGATCTCCAAAATTAGAAGCGGAAAAGAAACTTCCGGACCCAACTGACTTCGAACCTCCAAATAAACTATCAGCTAATGAAGTATTAAACATTGTCATAATTCTCGACTCCTTTCACAATAAAGCATTTCATCCATGAATTTTACTGTCCCACCAGTTTTTCCCTTATTTATCTTATCGGCTGATCGAGCAGAAAACTAAAGTCTTTTCCGTAAACTTTTTTCATTCCTTTTACGACTGCTTCCCGTTCACTGTAATGGTGTTTCACGCCCTGAATTTCCTGGTACTCCTCGTGCCCCTTTCCGAGAAGGATGATCATATCCCCCTTCTCCGCGTGTTCGAGGGCGTACGCCACCGCTTCCTCCCGGTCCTCGATCACCACATAGTTCCCCTGGCTTTTGGCCATACCCGTCTTAATATCCTCCGCGATATCCCGGAATTCCTCACGGCGCGGATTGTCGCTCGTGATCACGGCGAGCTCCGACATCCGCCCGATGACCTCCCCCATCTCGTAGCGCCGCACCTTGCTGCGGTTGCCGCCGCACCCGAAAATGCTGATGATCCTGTGAGGATTGTATTCCCGCAGCGTCGAGAGCACATTTTCCGAGCTCACGCCGTTGTGGGCAAAATCGATGAGTACGGAAAATTCATCCGACACCGGCATCAGTTCCACGCGCCCGCGGATCTTTACATGCTCGAGCGCATGGCAGATCACGTCGTACGGCATACCGAGCGCCACACCGACGCACGCCGCACACATCGCGTTGAAAATGTTAAACCGGCCGGGAAGCCCCACGACGATCTCTCCATCCATTAGCCCTGCCGCGTGAAATTCCATCGACAGATCCCCGCCATCCACCACATGGCGTATGTCCTCCGCCCTGAGATCCGCCTCCGGCGAACATCCGAACGTAATGACGCGGCACGAGGCATTTTTCACAATGTCGTCATAATGCTCATCATCGCGGTTGACGATCCCCGTCTTGCACCGGCGGAACAGTTCCGCTTTGCAGGAAAGATATTCCGCGAAATCTTCGTGCTCACCCGGCCCGATGTGATCGGGATAAATATTCGTAAACACGCCGTAGTCAAATTCAATGCCGGCGACACGGTCCATCTTGATTCCCTGCGAGGACACTTCCATCACCATATATTCGCAGCCCTCTTCGACCATCATCGCCAGTATTTTCTGCAGTTCATAGGACTCCGGCGTCGTGTGTTCGGTCGCGATCGACTTTCCATTCATAAACGCCCCCACCGTTCCGATGATACCGCACGTCTTACCGGATTTCTCGATGATGTCCCGCACCATATGTTCCACCGTGGACTTCCCCTTCGTCCCGGTAATTCCCACCGTGATCATTTTCTCTGCCGGATGATCAAAATATTCCGCCGACATGAGGCTCAGCGCCTGTCTGCCATTTGGGACAAGGACCACGGTCACCTCTTCGGCCTCTACCGCCCACTCCTTTTCCACCACGATCACCCCGGCCCCCGCTTTCACTGCGCTTTCGATATACGCGTGCCCGTCCTGCACTGTTCCCTCGATGGCCACGAACATGCCGTCCGGCACCACTTTTCTTGAATCATAGGCCAGATCCGCCACATCCCGTTCCAGCGAACCTTGGAGTACTTTGTATGCTACTCCTGTAAGTAACTTTTTTAACTGCATAGAAACCTCCTTTTATACAAAAAACCTGTCATTTAATATACGCTGTTTTAGAAATTTGTATGTCCGCTTCGACAAACTCCTGCGCATCCTCCGCTTGCATTTTACCCGGTTGATATAGCGCGATGTCATGCTGCTCTTCGCCTTCTTTTTCGTGGCGGAAAATTTCATGATCCGCTTTGAACCAGCCCTCCCCCATCGATTCCATCGATTGAGAGTCCTGCCTGAAGCATCGGTTCCATTCGGATTTCCGGTATAGAGGAAATTCTTTATATACTGGCGCATCCTGCTCGCCAGCGCTTTCCGTCCTTTCGCGTTGGACTTATTATAAATATGGGACGAGGTGACGGCCTTTCCTTTGACAAACCTTCCCAGCAGAAAGTCAACGTCCATCCCGTGGATGGCGCCGATATATCTGGCATAATCAGCTCCAACTACCTTCCGGTCCTCTCCCCAGCAGAATCGGTAAGCATAGACGGGCTGGTGGTATGGATCGGCACTATATCTTGAAGCCACCTTTTCCAGATAAAACGAACTCTGCAGCTGGCTTCCATACATTTTCGCTTTCTTCAGCAAATTGTAAAACTGTTTCCGGTTTTTAAACATCTTCGGTCTTTTCGTGACCATTCGGTGCATCGCCTGATAAGACACGTTCGAAAATTCGGAATTATTCGAACCGATGATCATCGGTACGCGGTTATACCCGCCCCATTCCACACAATCAAAACCGGATTTTGGTATCACCCTGCCGTCGCGGAAGCACTGGGGGAAGTTTGTCAGGCGCAGTCCCGTATTTTTTACCATCCTCCTGATCTCGGAGTCAGTCAGGCTGTTTAACAGCTTATTCATCTTCTTTTTGCTCATGCGCTTCACATATTTTAACGCCCTCTTCTTCTTCGAAAACCGCCCCCGGCGCACGAGCACCTGGGCGAGCTTCTCATTTGACCAGCGCCTTCCCTCCCGGATGGAGCAGGTCGTCATACCGCCGCTGAAACTGATCACTTTGTCAAACAGCCCCTTCATCACCGGGGAGATCGTACAGTTAAGTACATCCCTCGCCCCCGCTGAAAATCCGGACAGCGTGACATTACCCGCGTCACCGCCGAACGCTGCTATGTTTTTCTGCACCCATTTCAGCGCCAGCCGGATGTCGAGCATCGCAAAATTCCCGCCCTTCCCGAGCGAGTCACCCGACGACAGGCCGCGGGAACAGAACCAGCCGAACGCTCCCTGGCGAAATTCTACCGATACGGCGATCGCCCCTGTCTCCTTTACAAATTCCCCAAAGTTCCGGTTTGCCGTGCCGCCGACATTACCCCCGCCGTGCAAAAACACGATGACAGGGAGCGGTTTCGCCTCCTCCGTTCCCTGCAGCGGTTTATAGACATTGACAAACAGGCAGTCATCTCCTTTTGCCTTCTTCTTTTTCTTACATGACTTCGTCTTTGTCCAGGCCTTCGGCTCATTAGGCGCGCGCCACCGCTCAGTCTGCCCGTACGGTACACCGAGCCATACATATGAATTTTTTGTCTTTTTTCCTTCGATCTTCCCGTACTTTGTCGTGATGAAGCGCGGGTTTCCGGTATTTTTTGTTTCTACCTGTGCCGTTTCCACCGCCGGGGTCTCCGGAACGGGCTGGGAAATAACTCCCGGCACAGATACCGGCTGACCGGACACCGTTCCATCAGATACAGCTCCGCCGCTCACCGCGCCCTCTGTCGGCTGACCGTTCACCGCGGAACCGGACACGCCGGCTGCAGTTGATCTCTCAAAACCTGCCGTCTCGGCCTGCAGCGTCTTTTCCGCGGACATCACGAAAAAAGAAATCTCGCATAAAAACAAAACCGCAAACATGGCACCAAACAATTTCTTCTGTAAACAGATCATATAACCCTTCCTTTATATCATATCAGTTTCAAGTATCTCAATGCTTTATCAATCCCATCTTCCATGACTGGGCTCGTAACATAGTCCACCAGATCGAACAGTACCGGATTCCCGCCGCCCATGGCTACCGACGTATGTGCGCAGCGCAGCATGGATATATCGTTCGCGCTGTCCCCGAACGCCACCGTCCGCGTCTGGTCGATGTCCAGATACTCACAGACAAAACGCATCCCGCTCGCTTTCGAAATCCCTGCCGGAACCACCTCGTAAAAAGTCGGATCCCGCTCGATAAATTCAAACCGCCCGCCATATTTTTCCCGAAATCCCGCCATATCCGAACTCTCATCAAACCAAAGCGCCATTTTGTCAAACGAAAATTCCTCGTCCCAGAAGCACTGGGTCTTCGCCGTAAAACTGCCGTTTTCAGTAAAGATATTTTTCACTACCGGCATCCAGTAATCACGGCGGAACGCTGAGCAGTCTTTTCCTTCCAGCACGCCGTCGATATGGCACGATAACAGGTCCTGGATCATCTCTTTCTGTAATTCCGGCGCCAGCCGGTGGTGGAACAGTTCGCGTCCCCTGTATTCGATATACGTCCCGCAGCCGCCGATCATGCCGTCAAAACCGAGTTGCAACACCTCTTCCGGTATGATCGCCTGACACCGGCCCGAGCAGATAAAGAGGATATGTCCATTTTCTTTCGCCTGCATGAGCGCCCGCTTCGCGCTCTCCGGAACCACATCCTTTTCCTCATCGATCAGCGTACCGTCGATGTCAAAAAACAGAATCTGACTTTCCATACGCGTAAAATCCTTTCCTTTTATATAAACGAGTTATACTTTATCACATTTTGGCGGGATTTGCAACCGGTGTGGCTAACCTGTTTTCATAGTTTGGATTATATTGCTCCAACATCAAGAATTTACCAGCTGCATCGTATATTAGACCCATTTTTCTCCCCCCGCACCTATCACAAAAGCCCTGCATAAATGCAAGGCTATAAATTTCTTCCATTACAACTTTCTTTCACCTGAGCTAAGATGGGTTATGGTAAGTTGCCACCTTTTTCAAAGCCTCCACAGTCACCGCATCCCACCGCGGATCATGATTCACAGGCATACCAAAGCATCATTTTTATGTGTGTGCTCCACAAGAAGTCTCCTTCTATTATTACATTATACCACCTTTATGCCTTTGTCAACCGAAAATAAACAAATTTCAGCAGTGAAAAATAAACATGTATGATTTTTCAGAAGATTCTGTAAGTCTCATCTATTCTTATACACGATCTTCCCACTCCATTTCGTGTGAATATCAATATCAAAATCCTCCGCCCGAAACTGGATATAATATGTTTTTCCCTTCTTCAATTTTTTCAACACGATATCCCCATCCAGATCCCTGCAGTACGCCCTCTTCGACTTTTTCATATCCTTATGTTCCGAATACCGGAGATCCAAGTGCATGCTTGTCAGTGACTGTGCGCCAAGATTCACCCGCAACACCGTTTTTGTATCGGATTTCTTTATAAACTGGTACTTCATCCAGCAGGGTGTCAGCTTTAGATCGCCGCACAACCCCATAAGTCCGTCTGTCCATCTCCATTTATCATATAACCAATAATATTGGATCCTGCCCTTTGTTTTTACACTGACAGGAAGACTGGTCTTTTCATAGAATCGGTAACTTTTCGGCAGCGTTCCAAAAAGCTTTTTATCCACGCCAGTATACGATAACTTATATTTTTTCCCAATTCCTTTCGCCGTTTTTCCGGGTGATACTTTTTTCACCTTCTTCTTATCCTGCTTCCATATGATCTCATCACATGGCGGCACAGGAATGTTCGACTCCGAATGATTGACAATCTTTCTGAGCGCCAGCGCCCAGGCGAATGCCTTTTCATGAACGTTCGGCTTTCCACCCATAAACGTCACTTCCTTCAAACGATCGCATTCATCGAATGCCTTCGGTGAAATACGTTCCAGACTTGATCCAAAAGAGACTCTCTCCAAACGATCACAATCGTAGAACGCGTTTTTATCTATTTGGCAAATATGTTCCAGATTGATATCTGTCAATTTTGTGCAGGAACTAAATGTCCCCTCACAAATACGCTTTACTTCTTTTGGCAGAGTGACTTTTTGTAACAAACCACAATATAGAAACGCCTCTTCCCCGATTTCTTTTACCGATTCCGGAATTGTAATCTCCGTCAGATAGGTTGCCTCAAAAGCCTGACTTCCTATCTTTTCCAGCTTACTTCCGATGGAAATCCGATCCATCAACGCCCCCTCAAAGGCAGAATCTGGGATTTCTGTAATTTCATCACCGATCTCAACTTCCCAGATCTGCGTATATTTGTAGTGCCAGGGACGCTCCGTCACCGCCCCGCTTCCGGAGATCGTCAGAACTCCACCGTCCAGTTCCCATGTCGCGGAAGGACCGCAGGTGCCGCTGTTGGCAGCGGACACCTCCCGAACAGTTCCTCCAAAACACATGAAACAAAATATAAGAACGACGATAATATGTTTTTTCATGACCGCCTCCTTTACTTCTTCACACTGCATATCACTTTTTTCTTAGCTAAAACCTTTTTCTTTTCAACCTTTTTATTCTTCTTATTCCGCACCTTAATATATACATATTTAGCATCAGCCCTGCTTACACGAGCGACCAATCGTTTTCCATCGCTATGCACCCCTTCCAACTCCTTACTCGCTGCTATTGGAAAATCAGACGGAAATTTCGGCTGATATCTTTTAAGAAAAGGATTTTGTTTACTGCTACACTGCACAGGGCACTTCCCGATATAAAGCTTGCAACCAGGTTCCCTTCCTGAACTAATATAGATATAATTATCATTTCCAATATCAATGGATTGTACAGATTCTCCCAGAACCATATTGTTCGTTCCCTTGTACATCACATAAGAAGACAGCCCCGCACTTTTCTTTATTACTGTAGTTTTTGCGAAAGAAGTAATGTTTTTATCATCTCTTGTGATACATTTTTTCATTGCATCTGTAAATTTGAACGTGCTTATTTCTACATGATTGTCAAATTCCCTTCGCTTCCATATCACCAGTTTATCACAAGCTTCATTCAGTCCGACATCAACCCGATTGACATCATATTTTCCAAAAGCTTTTCTACTTTTGTTCGAATACTTTAAACCTTTGATCTGCCCTTTTTCAGTGACTTTTATTTCCTTGTCTTTAAGATCCGTATTAACCTTGATACATTTAATTTTGGTAGCAAAATATGCATTTTGCCATTTGGAAGAAAGATGCTTGCGATCCTCCTTTGATGGTTTATAATAATCTCCTGTTAAAAGAAGGTAATCTTTTTTATTATATCGAAAGCATTCTAGCTACTACCCTTTTACTATGAAACAATGCTTTTTTCATTTTTCATCACTCCTGCTTTCTTAATTTTATTTAATGCAACATGGGTCTAATTATATGTATTTAATCTCTTATTGTCAACACTTTTTTAAATATTTTCGGTTCATATTTTATCCCGCAAAACATACGTAACTATAGGTATAAACACAAAGTTCTTAAATCTATATGTTTGTCAATTTTAATGCGCTTATTATTTATTTTTACACCAACTATAATTCATAAAAAAAATTGTATTATATTGTCTGATCAACACAATAACACAATTTATTTTTATGTTTTCTCAAAGCGAACAACTATATCTATTAAAATAAAAACCATCAGGTTCTAGCATAAACATACAAAAAATCTCCTATATATACCACTAATAAACACTTACATTTTTCATCGTGTCAACTCATATAATATTGGATTAAATCCGATCTGAACTGAACTAATAATTCTTTTTCAGAAACATCCGTGTAATACAGATCTCCATCCTCCAGAACCCCCTTCTCCGCGTCGCGGATGTTATCAGCGCTTTCTATTACAAATGCTGACCAATCGCTTATAAAAGTTATTTTACAATAACACTCTTCAAATTTAAAAAACTTAACACCATTGAGCATCACAGGAATAAATCCAACATCTATGAAAATGTCTTCCATTTTATCAAGAACCATGTTATTGTCCATATTCCCTCACCTCTATGCTCTTTTACCATTATTCTTTTGCCATAACTATTCACAAATTTTCATTCACCGTTCCAGCATTTCCTCATACGCTACAAGCGTCACATTCCCCATCTCCGCCGCTCTATCCATGCACCCTTCGGTAAAACCCGTTTTCGCAAAAAGATAAAAATGTGTTTTCTGATAGTGAAACAGAGTACTGCGTCCCACCAGTTTTTCAAGCACGCCAAGGTCTACCTTCTCATTTGTCCACTTACACTCCCCGAACAAAGCGGCGTCCTTATGATCCGTTCCCATAATATCGATCTCTTCCTGAGACTTTGTCCTGGGATTCGTCCCCCACCAGCGGCCAATGTCACTGAAATTTACAGCGCATACGCCCTCAAGGAGCAGTTTCCACAAATATTGCCTGCAGATCTCCTCAAACACACCGCCCATATAGGACGAAAGTTCCGGAGCAATACGCCTATACGCGAGTTCTGCCGCGCCACGGGAAATAATGGAAGTATTCTCCGGCACAAAACGGTACCAAAAGCGAAACATATTATCTTCGATGGAATATATCGTCTTGCGGCTTGATTTTTCCCCGTAGGGCAGCTCTTTTTTTATGATACCGAGCGCAATTAGATTTTTTATATAAGTTGCACAAACACTCGTGTCCTCATCAATCTTATTGGAGATTTCATGCAGCCTCGAAGCACCGGTGGCGATCGCGGTAATGACCGCATTGTAGATCATCGGCTCCCGCACTTCCTGTTTCAATAAGTTGACAGGCTCCTCAAAAATCGACGAGGAAGGATTGAGGTGAGTGTTTTTGATATTTTCTTCCATCGAAAGGCGGTCATCAAGCTGAAGCAGGTATTGAGGAGTTCCGCCGACAACGCCGTAAGCCAAAGCCTTGTCAATATCCGACAGATTTGTAAAACAGGAACAGGTCTCAAAAAAGTCAAACGGCTGAATCTTAAACTGCGCCGTCCTCCTTCCGTACAGCGGCGCTTTATACGCCAATACCTGATCCTCCATATATGACATAGAAGAACCGCATAAAATCAAAAACAGCTTTGAGTGATCCTTATTCTTATCGATCAGAAGCTGAAGCGTAGAAGCAAGACTTTTTGATGCACGGGCGACATAGGGGTATTCATCCATGACAAGCACGATCCTTTTATTTTTCGCCAGTTCAAACACATGCTGAAGCGCAGCCTGAAAATCCGCAAAAAAAGTATTGAGCGCAATCTCCGTATGTCTCTCCATGATGCATCTCGAAAAGTTATCCAGATTTTGTTTTGCGTTAGTTTCCACGCCAGTAAAGAAAATAGTATCTTTATCTTTCGTAAACTCACTGATCAGGGCCGTTTTACCGACACGGCGCCGTCCGTAAATAACGGCAAATTCAAACTTATCCGAATGATAGAGCCTGTTTAATGTGTTCAGTTCCCTTTCTCTCCCGATGAACATTGGCGTACCTCCCAAATAAAAATTAAGCGGTTCTGTTTTACTCAAACACGATTTACTAAATTATAATTCAGTATAAAATAATAGTCAACAACTATTTCTCACGCCAAAACAAATTCCACCAGCGAAGAAACCCATTGTTCCTCAAACCACATAAAAACCAGTCCAACCGCGGCGGAACACAAATTGGCCAAAAACGAGACCAAAAAACATAACGCCATTTTCCTCTGCAAAATATAATGATAAATCCACGCCTCGACAAAAACCACCAAAACTTCCCCGCACAAAAACAGCACATGCCAGTCTGTCTCAAACAATTCCAGCAAGCCAAACTCCCTGACAAACGCGATCAGATACAGCCACAGATTTAACAGCGGATTTGTTATAACATTACAGGCAATACTGTATTTCACAAACCGGAATTTCCGGAACACCAACCCTGCCACAGCGCCCTCGACGAGACATGTCACCAGTAAATAAAAGGCAAAAATAAGCGTCGCCGCAAACAATAATTTTATCATTTTTCATCCACCTTTTCAGCTAATTCCTGCTCCTCCTGACGGTACTGTTTGATCTTTTTCACGGTCTTTATCACCAGTACAATGATCACAATGATAAGCGGGATCAGAACGAAAAACCCCATCCCCACAAGGACAGAAAGACCGACCACCCCAAAGCCCGCATCATATAATATCCTCTTTTTCATCTGTCACGTTCCTCCTTTCAGCGTATCGCGCAGCGCTGCTGCCGCCACGATCGTCAGCATTCCGAGCACCCCGATATTTGCATAAAAATCCTGTATCCGGAAAAAGAATACCGGCAGGCAGCCAAACAGCAGTCCGATCGTGGTAACACCAAAAGCCAGCCCCGGCGCGCGGTTCAATACCGAGGCGATCAAGCCGAGTGTAATCGGCATTGTCATCGAAAATAGCAAAATCCCGAACAGCGACACATACATCAGACGGTTCCCGGCAGCCAAAAACGGAAACGCCAGCAGGGAACTGAACAGGGCAACCCGTTTCGCCCCGAAGCGGTCCGCCAGCACCCCGCCGAGTCCCTTCCCGATGCCCATAGCAAAAAACAAAGCGGTTGTCTGCGCAGCCGTTTTATTCCATGCCGTAGGAATGCCGTATGCCATATAGGAACGGATCATCACGACGACAAATCCCAAAAACAGAATGCGCGCAAACGGGCGATCCGCCGCCAGTGCAAACTCCGAACAAAGTTCCTCTCTCCCGTCTCTATCCCGCCACATATGATCCGTTCCCATCATAAGAACAATAGCTGCAAATAACAAAAACAACGGTAACAGAACGTTCATGCCGCCTCCCGCCATCATCATCCCCGTCACGACACCAAACGATCCCCCCGCGACAAAAACCGCGCTCGGCGCCAATTTCCCCCCGGAAGTCGTCATGGTGGCAAATGCTCCCCATATATGAACAGCCGCATTTCCCAGGGCGAGCAGGATCAATCCGATCCAGTAAAACGCCGCAAATGGCAGCTCTGCCATCAGCAGGGACGCCGCGAGGAGGATCCCTCCCGACATTCCTGCGTGAGCGCGTGGATGCTTCTGCACGAACATACCGATCATCGACTGCGGCATAAAAGCCAGCACATCATATGTAAAGGCCGCCAGTCCCCAAAACGGCTGTACAGAAAACAACCGGTACAGGTAATAAAAACACACAACCTCTACCGCAAAGTGAATATAGCAGTACACCCAGCCCAATTTCATTCCTGTTTTATTTTTCATACACGAAACTCAATTCTCTTCTAAAACGATTCTACTTTTCCTTATTACCATATCCCTTATACCGAGTAAAAGCCGCCCCGGGACAAAAGTCATTCTCACGATAAATGCTCCTGCGGATTGTCGTCCTCAAATTCAAACACGCATCGCTCGTACGCGTTGATCACGTTTGTATCCTCATATTTGTCATACCGTTTATGATTTCTTCCATATGACATATGGACATGCCCGTGCAGGAAAAATTTCGGGCGGTATTTCTCCATCAGTGTCCGGAACACCCGGAACCCCTGATGCGGCAGATCCCGCCCGTCGTTCAGTTCAAACGCGGGCGCGTGCGTCACGAGGATATCGATGCCCCGCCTGCAAAACAGCTGGAACCGCAGCCGGGAAAACCGCCGCCGCATCTGCCGTTCCGTGTACTGATGTGTTCCCGGCTTATAGCGCATCGATCCGCCCAGACCCAAAATGCGAACGCCGTTATGCACATAGATCTGGTCCTCGATACAGACGCAGCCATCCGGCGGGATCTGTTCGTATTTCTCATCGTGGTTGCCGTGCACGTACAGCACGGGCGCCGCCGTGAACGTAGCCAGAAACGAGAGGTAGCGCGGATCTAAGTCACCGCAGGAAATGATGAGGTCGATCCCTTCCAGTTTGCTTTTTTCGAAATAGTCCCACAGGTATTCGGACTCCTTATCCGCAATCGCCAATATCTTCATGTGCCGTATCAACCTTCCTTTTTCTTTATGCCCTGCTGCTGGATGACCGGCTCCGCCTGTTCCTTCAATTCTTCTTTTTCCGGAATGGAGCCGATCACGTTTTCGGACAGCCAGTCCATCGTCATGATCTCTTCCGGCAGAAGGCTGCGGTTCGGATCATCCTGGACGATGCCGGTCTGGGAAAGTAAGATACCGGAAAATGGATTGAATTCCTCAGACATGATCGTTGAGCGCAGCAGTTCGACCAGACGCTTCGTCCCTGTCGGAAGATAATGGGAACAGACGACGTCGATCACCCCCGCCGACATGCCCCACCAGTAATTGATGGCTTTCATATTCGACGAATCGTCGTCATATTTCCACGTTCCGTTCATGATCGTGCGGATCAACTGCTCGTAAAATTTCCCCCAGTGCCAGAGAGGCATCGCGAGATTCCGCAGGTGGCCGTCCTCCATGCGGTAGATCCCGAAAAACCGGGAGGCCTCTTCCGGGATCATCATATCCCTGCCCGATACGCAGGACGAATTTGTCTCCCTTATTTTTTCCTCAATATCAACTTCTTTCATCGTGGACCATTCCAGATATACTTCTGCCCGCGGGTTCACCATCTGTGCCCCCAGCGCGAACGCGTTTATGTTGGCGATCGAACCGTAGATCGGATAGTCCGCAATATACGTGAGGCGGTTATTTTCCGCCATCGCGCCGGCGATCGCCCCCATCAGGAATTTGGCCTCGTGCATCCTCGAATAGTACGTGCGGATGTAGCGGTGCGACGTGTTGAGCGAGCAGTTCAGGATGCGCACATCCGGGTTCGCGATCGCCGCTTTCACGCTAGCCTGGGCCATAGACGGCGTCGTCGTAAAGATGAGATTGCATTCGTTCGCCACGGCATCTTCCAGAAAAGCGTCCACATTTTCCGTCGTCGTATTTTCATAGCAGACCGTATTCACCTCATCGGGAAATGTCTCTTCTAAATGAAACCGTCCCAGTTCATGGGCATAGGTCCAGGCGGACGTCCCCGGCGTCTTTTCATAGAGAAACGCGATCTTTAGTTTTGACGTACCGGATGAAAACAGGAAATTCAGCAGCGGGCGCTTCTCCTGGTTCGGCTGCATCTTCAGGCTGATGTCCTGTTCCTCCTGCAGCAGCTCAAATTCCTCCCAGCAATTGGTGATCAGTTCTTTCCGCTCATTCGTCGTCTTCTCGTCAATGTCGTCGTACCCATACAGCGTGATAAAGGCCAGAAAAGCATCGCCCGGCGTAATGTTCAGCTTCCCGCCGCCCTGCGACTGGTACTCGGACTTAAAACGTGTATAGACCGAACTGAATTTCAGCAAATCTTCCTCGGACCATTCCTCGCCCGGCTCTTTTCCTACCGCTTCCTGTAATTTCGCGAAACTGCCGGTCTGGGAAAACCAGATGTAATTGATTGGAGCAGCTTTATAGAAATCCAAAAATTCATAATAGATCTTGTTTTCTTTTTCCTCTGTCTGTTTGGGCACGATGCGGATCACCTCGCCCGGAATCGAAACCGCGCCGAAATATTTCATCACGCTGACCCGCTTATTTCCTTCTGCCACATAAAACCGGTTCATGTACTCGTACGCCTTGATCGGATCGTGGATGCCCTCTTCGACATGGCTTTTGCTCAAACTCATCCATTTGTAGGCAAACTCGGAGCCTTCCGGCAGGATCGGCATAAAATTCCCGGCAAACGAATTGCTCCTGCCAACACTTTTGGTTCCTATGATCTGCTCAATGGGGATCTGCACCAGACCGAGTGACTCTTCCGAATACGCTCCTTTTTTCGGAATGATATCATCCAGCACGAGAAGCGTCGGTTTCACGCCCCGGTGCATCCGCGTCTGATAATCCCGTTTTCCTAATCTAAATGCCTTGTTGTAATCTTCGCCTTCCATAAATTCTCCTCATTTCTGTTGCTATTTCTATCTATATAAATCTGATACGAATCGGTGACCCCCCTGCTACACGGAGCGTCTGCGATGAACTTCATACATTAAAAGCGCGGCGGAAACTGCCGCGTTTAAAGACTCCAGTTCTCCCTCCATCGGAATGAGGATCTTCTCATTTGCCAGTGCCAGCGTTTCCTGGCAGAGACCATTTGCCTCATTTCCGATCAGTATCCCCGTCCTTCCCTCATAACAGCACGCCGTATAATCCTGCCCGGCCTCGGGTGTCGCAGCATAAATGGAAAAACCGCTGTCACGCAGCCGGCGCACTTCCGCTGCCATATCTTCCACCTGATAAAAAGGCTGGCGGAACAGCGCTCCCATCGTCGCACGCACGACTTTCGGATTAAACAGATCGACACAGCCGCCGGAAAGGACAACGGCCGTCATGCCCGCGCCCTCCGCCGTTCGGAATATCGTTCCCAGATTACCCGGATCCCGTATGTCCTCGAGACAGATCAGCGCTGCCGCTTTTCGTTCTACAAGCGTCTCCCTGTCGTAAGACGGCATTTCTACAATTGCCATCACTCCCTGCGGCGTAGTGGTGTCCGATAATTCGCGGAAAATGGACGGTGCAACTGGCATCACCGGAATTTCATTTGGAATGCGCGGCAGCTTTTCCTCCATTTCCGCCCTCGCATCTTCCGCAACATATATCGTCCGAACCCGCCCATTCCGCAACGCTTCTTCCGTCATTTTAAAGCCTTCCACGAGAAGTACCTGCTCCTGACGGCGGAATTTCGCCTGTTTCTTTAATTTCTGTATTTTCTTGATCTGTGTATTTGACCTGCTCTCGATCATTCTTTCCCCTCCGATCAGAATGCTTCTCTATCTGCTCTCCTGTTTCTTTAATTTCTGTATTTTCTTGATCTGTGTATTTGACCTGCTCTCGATCATCCTTCCTCCTCCGATCAGAATGCTTCTCTATCTGCTCTCCTCCGCCTTCCATTTTTCCATCTCTTCCCGGATCCGCTCATTGATCCACTCAACTTCTTTTCGAAACGCATCCGCTGACAATCTGGTCGCGCCGTGCCCCAATATGATCATCTGCTCTAGCGCGTCGGACGTAGCAACCCTGACACGGTGCTTTTTTGCTATTTTCTTCGTCGTTTTCTCGATAAACATATCCGCAGTCTCCGCTTCTTTCGTATAGACGACGCTGATCCCCCGGTATGTTTCTATACTTCCGGGATTTCCTTTTACTTTATACGCGTCAAATACCAATATGAGTCGGCATCCCGTAAAGCCCTGAAAATTACACATCATGTCCATCAGGCGCATGCGTGCCGCGTCTAAACCCACCTGTTTGGAGAGTTCATTCAAATCCTCCCACGCAAAAATAATATTGTAGCCGTCTACGAGAACATATTCCTCTACCGACCCGCTCGAACGCTGTTTTTGCGTTTTCCCGCTATGGATCTGATCATGCCGGGAATCATATTTTTCACTTACACGTTCCTCTTCCGCACGGATCGCCCGTTTCTCCGGCTGCGCGGCCCGCTGCCTGACCGGGCCGAACGTCCGCTCAAAGATTGCCTGCAGTTCCTTATCCTCGGCGGAGAAATCTTTCGATCGTATCTTTTCCCCGCCTTTCCGGTTCGATTTTACCCCATCACCCTGGTTCACCGTTCCTCCGTCACCCTGGTTCACCGTTCTTCCGACACCCTGGTTCACCGTTCCTCCATCGTCCCGATTTGCCTTTCCTGTGCCGTCCCAATTCGCCTCTCCTGTGCCACTCCAGTTCGTCTTCCCGCCAGCATCCCGCTCCTCCGCGTCGTCCTGCCGCGAAAACCTTCCCTGCTTCCGGATACTTTCGACGTGCATATGGTCCACGACTTCATCCCATTTCACGACAACGCCGGATCCGTGGGAACAAAATACCGAATCCGCGGTATTCTCCACATCCCCCTCACAGTCATACCCGATGCCGGCGATGACTTCTTCCGCGTTGTGGCAGGGAGCGTATCCGCCCGGGGTGCAGAAAATGCGCCCCCTTCCTTTCGTGTAAGACGCTACTTCGACCGGGTATTCCTTCATTTCCGCCACCGGACACCGCCCGGTCAGAACCGCGGAACCATCCTGTTCCGGCTGGCTCTCGAAATCCCCATACATCCGCTTGACATCGGCCATCACCCGCCCGATCATCTCGGGCGGCACTTCTATTCTAAAATTGTAGAATGGTTCCAGCAGCACGCTTTCCGCCTGCATCAGACCGTGGCGCACCGCGCGGTACGTCGCCTGACGGAAATCCCCGCCCTCGGTGTGCTTGAGATGTGCCCGGCCCGCTGCCAGCGTGATTTTCATATCCGTGATCGGAGAGCCGGTCAGCACGCCGACAAACTCCTTTTCCGCCAAATGCGTGAGAACGAGGCGCTGCCAGTTCAGATCCAGCTTGTCCTCACTGCACACCGCGTCAAAAACAAGCCCGCTCCCCGGCGGCAGGGGTTCCATCCACAAATGCACCTCCGCATAGTGGCGCAGCGGTTCAAAATGCCCGACGCCTTCCACGCTGTCACGGATCGTCTCTTTATACCGGATACGCCCTTCCCCAAACGCGATCTCCATACCGAAACGCTCCCTCACGACATCCTTCAGCACATCCAGCTGCACCTCTCCCATCGGCTGGATAAAAATACCGCGCGCCTTCTCATCCCACACGACATGCAGCTTCGGATCTTCCTCTTCTAACTCCCGAAACTGTTTCAACGCGGTGACCGGATCGTTGCCGTCAGGAAATAAAACCGCATAATGCAGCACCGGTTCGAGCTGTTCGCCCGAAAAGTCCCGGCAGGTACCGAGTCCCTCGCCGGGATACGTATGCTTCAACCCCGTCACCGCACAGATCTGCCCGGCGCGCACGACATCGGGCGTCTCGTATTTTTCGCCCGAATAGATACGGATCTGATTAACTTTTTCCTCCGCAGACTCCCCTGTAGACGCCCCCGCGGACGCGCCCTCTTTTTTCACTGTGCTTTTTTGCACTATGCTCCTGACACGCAGCTCCCCTCCAATGATTTTCATATGCGTCAGTCTCGTTCCCTGAGCATCCCGTGTGATCTTGAACACTTTGGCTCCGAACTCGCTTCCGTTTTCTACAGCTGACGTAAATTTTTCCAGTCCATTGAGCAGTGCCTCTACGCCGTCCACCCGCAGCGCTGAGCCGAAGAAACATGGATACATGTGGCGTGCCGCCACCGGCGCTATAAGATCGTCCGGCATTTCGAGCGTTCCGGACTCTAAATATTTTTCCAGAAGCGCTTCTTCACATACCGCCGCCTCTTCCAAAAAGGCCTCCGACCGGGTATCAGAGAAATCAACACAAAGATCCGACAGGCGGCTTTTTATGTCATCCATCAGACGTTCGGCGTCCGTTCCCGGCAGATCCATTTTATTTACAAAAATAAAAACCGGAATCTCGTATCGTTCCAGCAGTTTCCAAAGTGTTTCCGTATGTCCCTGTACCCCGTCAGTCCCGCTTATGACGAGGACGGCGTAGTCCAGCACCTGAAGTGTCCGCTCCATCTCCGCGGAAAAATCGACGTGCCCCGGCGTATCTAACAGGGTAATGGATAGCTTGTTCCATCGAAGTTCAGCCTGTTTGGAAAAGATCGTAATGCCGCGCTCCCTCTCGAACGGGGAAGTGTCGAGAAAGGCGTTCCGGTGATCGACGCGCCCCGGCTCGGAGATGGCGCCGCACTTGAATAATAATGCCTCGGAAAGTGTCGTTTTTCCGGCGTCTACATGGGCCAGGAGCCCGATGTTTATATGTTTTTGACTGTTCTTGTCTTTTTCGCGTTCAGACGTATCTTCCATTTAGGGAATGCCCCTTTCTTGTATCTATTCTAAAACTCATTTAACACCAAACCTTTCCGTTGCTACATACATCAATATCCTTTTGCTGTTCTACACTGTCTGGAGTTCGTCGAGCCGCTCTACTTCCGTCACGCTAAGTCCCGTATCTTCTGCGATTTCCTCAATCGTCATTTTTCCCCTTTTCAGCATTCGAAGCGCAGTATTTCTCTTCGTTTCATTTTCTGCTTCGTTTTTTAATCTTCTTGCACTCGTTTCAATCAATACTCCCCTCATCATATCACCTACACCTTTCTGCACATTCTCGTACTTCTGTGCAATCTCCTTGATCACATCGCCCGAAAGCTCTATGATCGTCCGCTTGTCAAACGCCCCGATCACACCCTGCCGTTCCAATTCATCAAGTCTTTCTAATATTTTCTGATATTCAGCTTTTAATTCCTCAAGTTTCTGCTCGTTACTATCATACTCCGGGAAACCTTTCTCATGTGAAAAGATATAGAACGGGATCAGCATCAGCAGGCCTTTCTCAAAAATATCTTCCAGTGAATATGTCTGGATTTTCATGATCGGTACATCGTACTGAACCGTTCCTCCCGGCGTAACGATCACATATTTCATTTTATCTGGTGTCTTTTTATACGTCCGAAGGTACAGAACCGCCGTGTTGGGGAATGTCACAGTCAATGTTTCCTCCGTAACCTCGCCCTCGTCAAGCGCAATCTGCGCGTCATATTCAAAAAGCCTTATCGTGATCTTCCCGTCCGGCAGGCTGCTCTCACACTCTACATGGTATTTCTTTGGTATCTTCCCAAAAACCGTAAAATTTGTGTCTGTGATCCGCTCCTTATCTGCCTCGTCCTGCTGGTCTAAAAAATGCTCGTTGGGAAGAAACGAATCTCTTCCTTCCCGGTATATGTTTCCCCGAAAATTTCATTGATCACGGGGATGATCAGCTTCCGGCAGTCATTTAATATTGTCCGGAATGCCCCGTCATATATATTTGCCATATCTTATCCCTCCCTATTTGTACCTCAATCATATCACTTTTTTATCCCAAATTCAATCGTTTCACGTTTCTTCGATAGCGTAAATTTACTGTAGAAAAACAACAGACAGACTTCACCTGAAACGTGTTTTCGATCGATTCACTGTCTTTACTATATCACATTTTTCCCTTTTTACAATCCCAAAATCTGATTTTGCAGCCCCTTCTAAGTAAAGATCAAAACCCGGAACGACAATGGGCCGCATTGGAGGAATATGGCATTCCCCGGGAGCGGATTTACCTGGACCAGATTTCCGGCGGGAGTTTTCTGCGCCCGCAGTACGGAAAACTGATGAAGAAACTGGCAAAAGGGGACGTGCTTGTCATTAAAAGCATCGACAGGCTGGGCAGGAATTATGAGGAAATACTGGAACAATGGCGGCTGATCACAAAGGAGACCGGGGCGGATATCCATGTGCTCGATATGCCGTTACTGAACACCGATTCCTCTCAGGGCGATCTGACCGGCGTCTTTATCGCCGACCTCGCGCTGCAGATCCTGGCCTATGTAGCAGAAACCGAGCGCTCCCTCATCCGTCAGCGGCAGGCAGAAGGAATCGCAGTCGCAAAAAAGAATGGCGTGAAATTCGGGGGCAAAAAGGCGGACGTCCCCGAACATTTTGAAACATATTTTGAGAAATGGAGAGATGGTGAAATTTCCCTGCGCAGGGCGGCGGCCGATCTCGATATGAGTTGTTCTACTTTCTACCGGCGCTGCTGTGAAAAACTGGAGGAAAGAAAAAAAATCAATAAAAGTGTGACCGTCATTGGCACTTCTGCTTTTTATGGCTGCCACAGCCTGATAAAGGCCGAGATTCCCAAAAGTGTATCAAGTATCGGAAACTCAGCCTTTTCCAACTGCTGCAGCCTGTCGGAGATCACGATACCGGAACGCGTATCCCATATCGGGATATTTGCCTTTAATGGCTGCAGGAATCTAACAGAGATTACCGTAGACAAAAAGAATATCACATATGATAGCAGAGATCATTGTAACGCCATTATTGCCACAAAAACGAATCAACTTATCGTCGGGTGTTGTAATACAAAAATTCCAGACAGCGTATCCGCTATTGGCGACCGCGCCTTTTCTGGCTGCTGCGATCTAAAAGAAATCTCGATACCTGAGGGTGTGTCTGACATCGGGGATTTTGCTTTTGAGGGGTGCACCGGCCTGACAGAGATCACGCTCCCAGAAAGCGTAACTGCCATCGGAAATTTCGCCTTTGAGGGGTGCACTGGTCTGGCAAAAATTACGATTCCCGATAGCGTATCCAGTATAGGGATCAATCCGTTTTCCTGCTGCAGCGGCCTGACGGAAATTCAAGTAGGCAAAGAAAACACTACATACGACAGCAGAGAAAATTGTAATGCAGTAATTGTTACAAAGTCAAATGAACTCATCATTGGCTGCTGTCACACAAAAATGCCGGACAGCCTGTGTGGTATAGGGGATTATGCCTTTGATGGCTGTCACAGCCTCACGGAAATCACCATTCCAGATAGCGTGTCCCGCATAGGCAACTCTGCCTTTTTTGGCTGCACCGGTCTGACAGAACTGGTTATCCCGGATGGAGTAAGTTTCTTATATCAGCACGACATTACCCATGCCTGAAGAGCATTATAATCCATATATAAGAAGTATTTGACATAGATAAGCAGTAACAATAAAATAAACATATAAAAGAAATTCTCACCCCTGCTGCTATTTACTGCGGATGGCCGGCAACATGGGCGGTATTCCGCATGGCTAAGAAAGTATGGGTAGAAAAGTTACAGAAAGGAGATCATCATGAGCAACATACTGGTAGCGTACTTCAGCGCCAGCGGCGTGACAGCACGAGTGGCGCAGAAACTGGCGAACGTAACCGGAACCGATCTGTTCACGATCGAACCAGAAACACCGTACACAGACAAAGATCTCGACTGGCAGGACAAGAAAAGCCGCAGTTCCGTGGAAATGGACGACCGGAACTGCCGTCCGGCCATCCGTTCCACCGTAGAGGACATGAGCCGGTATTCCATCATCTTTGTCGGGTTTCCGGTGTGGTGGTATCGGGAGCCGTCGATCATCGACACATTTATGGAAGCCTATGATTTCAGTGGGAAAACCGTCATACCATTTGCTACATCCGGCAGCAGTCCAATTGGAAATTCCGGTAAAAATATGCAGTCTCTGGCGCCAGGAGCCAACGTAACAGAGGGAAAACGCTTTTCCGCGGGCGCAGCGGATCAAGCGCTCGCTGACTGGGCATCTGAATGGACGAAATGAATACGAAATGAAATGGAGGGAAAAAAATGAACCATAAAAAACATATCTATTGGATCAGTCTCGCACTGGCATTTGCCCTGATCGCAGGGTTGGCATTTCCGGCGGCAAATGCAAACGCAGCTAAAAAAACAAAACAAACGAAAAATCAAAAAGTTTTAGTCGTATACTTCTCCGCAACCGGAACGACCAAAAGCGCAGCAAAGAAAATAAAAAAAGCGACAAGCGGCAAACTGTACCAGATCAAGGCGGCAGATCCGTACACAGACGAGGATCTGGGCTATGACAATGACGACTGCCGGGCTAATACGGAGCAAAAAGATGGCAGCGTCCGTCCAAAAATAAAAGGAAGCGTAAAAAATATAGAGGATTACGACGTCATCTTCCTCGGTTATCCAATCTGGTGGAATAAAGAACCTATGATCATACGCACCTTTCTCGAATCCCACAATCTAAAGGGCAAAAAGATCGTACCGTTCTGCACGAGCGGAGGCAGCGGGATTTCCGGCAGTATGAAGGGAATCAAAGCTTCGGCCAAAGGCGCCAAAGTGGTAAAAGGAAAAGATCTGACGGACGCTTCCAGTAAAAGCGTGAAAAACTGGGCACTGGGAAAATTGAAATAGCATAACTACCCATTCATCCTCGCCTCCCGGGAAAATCTGATATTTGACGAGATGCGACAATAAAACACATGGTAATAGCGAGAGCAGGAAACCACTGGGATTTCCTGCTCCTGTCATCTAATCATCATCTATTTCCCGTGAGATTTCCTTCTCTATCAAAGCCTTACTTTTTCCAGCTTCCAAATCTCTTTCGCGTATTCCTCGATCGTACGGTCGGATGAGAATTTTCCACTCTTTGCCACATTCAGCATCGCCATCCTTGCCCATGCCTGTCTGTCACGATACGCCGCATCCACAGCCTTCTGCGCATCGGCATACGAATGGAAATCTTTGAGGATAAAGTACTGGTCTGCCCGCTCATATCCATTCGAATCCAGCAGGGACGAATACAGTTCCTGGAACAATTCCGGATTTCTGCCGGAGTATGTGCCGTCGATCAGCTGGTCCACGACTTTCTTAATGTCGCGGTCCGTCTCATAGATCTCTCTCGGCTTGTACTGGTTATTCTGCTCAAAATCAATGACTTCCTGCGAAGACAGACCGAAAATAAAGGCATTCTCTTCGCCGACTTCCTCTACGATCTCAACATTGGCTCCGTCCATCGTGCCGAGCGTCGGCGCGCCGTTCAGCATGAATTTCATATTGCCGGTTCCTGACGCTTCTTTACTCGCCGTGGAAATCTGCTCGGAAACGTCCGCGGCCGCGAAAATGATCTCCGCGTTGCTGACGCGGTAATTTTCGATAAATACCACTTTGATCTTACCCTGGATCGACTTGTCATTGTTTACGACCTCACCCACGCTGTTGATCAGCTTGATGATCGCCTTGGCACGACGGTATCCCGCGGATGCCTTCGCGCCGAAAATAAACGTGCGCGGCACCATATCCAGATCCGGGTTTTCCTTCAGCTGGTTGTACAGGTACATCACGTGCAAAATATTGAGCAGCTGGCGCTTGTACTCGTGAAGCCTCTTTACCTGAACGTCGAAGATCGAATTCGGATCGACATCAATGCCGTTGTGCTCCTTAATGTACTTCGCCAGGCGCACTTTATTCTGGTATTTGATATCCATAAACTCTTTCTGAGCGACCGCGTCGTCCACGTAAGGCGTCAGCCGGCCGATCTGGGACAGATCGGTGATCCAGCCCTGTCCGATCTTATTCGTCACCCATTTAGCAAGCAGCGGATTTCCGTGAAGGAGGAAACGCCTCTGGGTAATACCATTTGTCTTATTATTAAATTTCTCCGGCATCATCTCATAGAAATCTTTGAGTTCCTGATTTTTCAGGATTTCGGTGTGGAGTTTTGCCACGCCGTTGACAGAGAAGCCTGCCGCGATAGCCAAATGCGCCATCTTCACCTGTCCGTCATAGATGATACCCATCTTTTTCACTTTGTCAAAATTGCCCGGATACTGCTCGGCAATCTTATTCTGGAACCGGCGGTTGATCTCCTCCGTGATCTGATAAATACGCGGCAGCAATCTGGAGAACAGGTCGATCGGCCATTTTTCCAGAGCTTCCGACATGATCGTGTGGTTTGTATACGCACAGGTCTTCGTGGTGATCGCCCAGGCGTCATCCCATTCCAGAAGGTACTCGTCTAACAGGATCCGCATAAGCTCCGGTACGGTCACGGTCGGATGCGTGTCGTTGAGCTGGAAACATACTTTGTCCGGCAGTCCGTGGATATCGTCGTGTTTTTCCATATATTTGGCAACCGCGCGCTGTACACTGGCCGAAACAAAGAAATACTGCTGTTTCAGGCGCAGCTCTTTTCCGGCGATATGGTTATCGTTCGGATAAAGGACTTCGCAGATCGTGCGGGCAAGATTCTGCTGCTCAACGGCCTTCTGATAATCTCCCTTGTCAAAGGAATCAAGGTTAAACGTATTGATCGCCTCGGCATCCCAGATACGGAGCGTGTTGACGATACGGTTTCCATATCCAACTACTGGAATATCATATGGTACCGCTTTTACCGACTGATAATTTTCCTGCACATAGCAGTCTTTTCCGTCTTTGTCCTTGCGCACCGCCACATAACCGCCAAACTTTACTTCCATGGAATATTCCGGGCGCTTCATCTCAAACGGATTGCCATGCTCTAACCAGTCATCCGGTGCTTCTACCTGGAACCCGTCCTCGATCTTCTGCATGAACATTCCATATTTGTAACGGATACCACAGCCATAGGCCGGGTAACCGAGTGTCGAGAGCGACTCCAGAAAGCAGGCAGCCAAACGTCCCAAACCACCGTTTCCCAGCGCTGCGTCCGGCTCCTGATCCTCGATCACATCGAGATCCACGCCGAGGTCTTCCAGCACCTCGCGCACAACTTTATCACGCTTGAGATTGATGATCATATTTCCCAGGGCACGTCCCATCAAAAATTCCATCGAAAGGTAATAAACGGTTTTTACATCCTTTTCCTCATACTGCCTGTGTGTTTCCATCCAGTCGTCGACTACGATGTCTTTCACCGCGTAAGCCACCGCCTGAAAGATCTGCTGGTCAGTCGCCTTCTCGATCGGCTTGCGGAATAACAGTTTCATGTAATTTTCAATGTCACTTTTCAACTGTGCCTTTCTACTATTTTCTGCCAAAAAATTCATTGGATTTTCCTCTCTTTCCCTTTTTCTATTTTCCTCATTTCAAAATGTCAGGTCAGCTTTAAAAAGAAAGCCTTGACATTGTCAAACCAAAGGTAACGTCCTCACCATTGATGTTCCACTCGGCCGTATGCCCCTGCATACCACCGATGATGATGCGCTCGGCGAGCACTTCGCTCTTGATCTGCTCGGCGTTGCGGATGATAATATCCGTTAGCTTGTCGCTGCCGACCTCATAGATCTCGATCGTATCCATGACCTCAAATCCGGAATCCTTGCGCATCGTCTGGATCTTACTGATGATCTCGCGCACAAATCCCTCTTCAATCAGTTCCTCGGTAAGATTCGTATCGAGTACGACCGTGATCCCCCTGTCTTCCTGGGAGACATAACCTTCCATCTGCGCCGCTTCGATCAAAAGATCATCCTTTGCCAGCACCTCTTTCGTCCCCTCCACCGTCACGGTGATCTCGCCGCTCGCGTTCAATTTATCCATCGCGGCGTTTCCGTCCAGTCCGCCGAGTACTTCCTTGAGCGCGCCCAGCCTGCTTCCAAACCGCTTGCCAAGCGTCCTCAGCTGCGGCTTGAACGCGTACGTCGTAAATTCTCTCACATCTTTTGTAAAGACAACTTCTTTTACATTCAATTCTTCCGCTATAATGTCCTTATAGAAATCAGCCAGTTCTTCTTCCTTATCGGCTTTGACATACATTTTTCCGATCGGCTGGCGGTTTTTGATATTCGCCTCGTTCCGGCAGGCACGTCCGAGCACGACGATCTGCAGCAGTTCGTCCATCTGCACCTCGAGTTCCCGATCGATGTAAGCCGGATCCGCCTGCGGATAATCACACAGATGGATACTCTCCGGCGCGCTCTTATCCATCCGCCTCACGAGATTCTGATAAATGCTCTCGGACATAAACGGAATCATCGGGGCCGCCGCCTTCGCGATCGTCACAAGCGCCGTATACAATGTCATATAGGCATTGATCTTATCCTGCTCCATCCCGCTTGCCCAAAAACGTTCCCTGCACCGGCGGACGTACCAGTTGCTCATGTCATCGACGAAATCCTGCAGCGCTCTCGCCGCTTCCGGAATACGGTAATTTTCCAGATGGTCATCGACCGCGCCGACGGCCGAATTCAGCTTGCTGAGAAGCCATTTATCCATCATCGAGTGGCTCGGCTCCTCCTCTTCGATCTTGTCGTATTCCAGTTTATATTTAGAAGCGTCAAAATTATCAATATTCGCGTAAAGCACGAAAAATGCGTAGGTGTTCCACAGTGTTCCCATAAATTTGCGCTGTCCCTCGACCACGACTTTCGAGTGGAAACGGTTTGGCAGCCATGGCGCGGAGTTGATATAAAAATACCAGCGGATGGCATCGGCGCCATACTGGGCCAGCGCCTCCATCGGATCGACCGCGTTTCCTTTGCTCTTCGACATTTTCTGTCCATCCTCATCCAATACGAGGCCGAGAACAATGACATTCTCATATGGCGCCTTATCAAATAACAGCGTCGATTCTGCCAAAAGGGAGTAGAACCATCCCCTCGTCTGATCGACCGCCTCCGAGATAAACTGCGCCGGAAACTGCTTTTCAAACAATTCTTTATTTTCAAATGGATAATGGTGCTGCGCAAACGGCATGGCCCCGGAATCAAACCAGCAGTCGATCACTTCCGGCACGCGGTGCATTTCCTTTCCACAATGCGGGCATTTGATCGTAATCTCATCGATATACGGGCGGTGCAGTTCAACGTCCTTCGCCGCCTCATTTCCGCTCTTCTGTGCCAGTTCCTCGCGGCTGCCGATGCACTCCATATGGCCGCAGCCACACTCCCAGATATTCAGAGGCGTGCCCCAGTAACGGTTTCGCGAAACACCCCAGTCCTGTATATTTTCGAGCCAGTCGCCAAAACGCCCCGTTCCGATGCTCTCCGGAATCCAGTGGATCGTGTTATTGTTGCGGATCAGCTGTTCTTTTACCTCGGTCATCTTAATGAACCAGGACTCCCTCGCGTAATAGATCAGCGGCGTATCACAGCGCCAGCAGAACGGGTAATCATGCTCAAACTTCGGTGCCCCGAACAGAAGGCCCTTCTTTTCCAGATCCTGCAATATCGGCATGTCCGCGTCTTTCACGAACATCCCGGCGTAGTCTGTTTCCTCGGTCATCTCGCCCTTGCCGTTTACGAGCTGGACAAACGGCAGATCGTATTTGCGCCCGACGGCGGCGTCGTCCTCACCAAAGGCCGGCGCGATATGAACGATACCGGTACCGTCCGTCATCGTGACATACCCGTCGCAAGTAATATAAAATCCTTTTTTGTGCTGTTTCTCACAAATATCCAGAGCAAAATCAAACAGGGGTTCATATTCTTTCCCCTCGAGATCCGTTCCCTTGTATGTCTCCAGCACTTCGTACGCCTTCTCGTCTGCCGCCTCACCGTCCCCGGCAAGTCCGCCGAGTACCTGCTCCAAAAGCGCCTCTGCCATATAATACGTATAGCCGTCCTTCGCTTTTACCTTGCAGTACGTCTCATCCGGATTTACGCAGAGAGCGACATTACTCGGCAGCGTCCACGGCGTCGTCGTCCATGCCAGGAAAAACGCGTCTTCCCCGACAACCCGGAACCGCACGATCGCAGAGCGCTCCTTTACAGCCTTATACCCCTGCGCCACCTCGTGGGACGAGAGCGGCGTACCGCATCTCGGACAGTAGGGAACGATCTTAAATCCCTTATATAAAAGCTTTTTATTCCATATTTCCTTGAGCGCCCACCACTCGGACTCGATAAAATCGTCATGGTAGGTGACATATGGCTGTTCCATATCGGCCCAGAACCCAACGGAACCTGAGAAATCCTCCCACATTCCCTTATATTTCCACACGGATTCCTTGCATTTTGAAATGAACGGATCCAGCCCGTACTCCTCGATCTGTTCTTTGCCATCCAAACCGAGAAGCTTCTCCACTTCCAGCTCAACCGGAAGTCCGTGCGTATCCCAGCCCGCTTTCCGCGGCACCTGGTACCCCTTCATCGTGCGGTATCTCGGAATCATATCTTTTATGGCACGAGTCAGCATATGTCCGATATGCGGTTTTCCATTTGCCGTCGGCGGCCCGTCATAAAACATATATGTAGGGCAGCCCTCCCGATGCTCGATACTTTTTTTGAATATATCATTTTCTTCCCAAAATTTTTCTATCTCTTTTTCCCGATCGACAAAATTCAGGTCTTTCGAAACTTTCTCGTACATATTTTACCTCATTTCTGCGCGGAACGACAGTTCCGTGGCCTTATATACGCATAGCTATGTTCTACACGATTTTACTCAGTATACTCCTTTAAGAGCTCCGGGTCAAGTTTGATCCTGTTATCCATCGTTTTCATGATATCAACCAGTTCCAGGCCTTCACCTTCCTTCTCATTTGACAGGTCATACAGCTTGTTGTCCTGAAAACTCAAAACCCACGGCTTAAAAATATCTGACTCATTTTCAATGATCACAAGACCCTTCACATGTCCGGTAAGTTCGACACACACACCCGGATAGAGGACGTTGATCCCCTTCGTAAGCGCCTGTACCACTTCCGGATCGTATTTATCCGACTCTTCTATCAAAATGCGGAGCGCTTTCACTTCGCTCGTCGGCTCCTCATAGGATTTCATCGCCGTCAGACGGTCGTAGGCGTCTGCCACGTACAGGATCGTAGCCCCCTGGTTTGCGCGGGCCGCTTCTTTTGCCTCTTTCGACGCGCTGTCTGAACAGAGGGCCTGCATATGCTCAACCATGAGCACAACATTTTCCTCCATATCCGCATGGCTTTTCAAAATCTCCCGCGTATTGACCCGGACAAGTTCACTCGGATCCTGATCATTTTCGGAATTTATCGACTGTTTCACTTTCACCCCGCCGCACTCATGGAGAAGTCCTGCTTTTACGATCGAGTTGATCCGGCCGAGCGGCAATTTCATTTTGCCAGCAATGATCGCCGCCAGAAGCGCCACGTTAATGCTGTGCTTGTACACAAAATCGTCGCTGCTCCGCAAACTCTGCACAAAGTTGATCTTTGCCGAATGGTTCGCATAATTTTTCAGTATAAGACTGCACAGCCAATCAAGCCCTTTATCCTTCTTTCCCGACGAGATCAGATCCAGATCCTCCCGGATGCTGAACACCGCCATCGTCTGAAACCTCTCGAAATTTATATCATCCTCCGTCATCGGCGGAAGGGGTTCTGCCGGCTCCAGTATATACAATCCCATCAGTCCAAAATTACGAATACCGTAAATCGCCTGCATCGTCAGCTTTGTATCACGGTCATATAACAACACACCATTTTTATTGTAAATCGGTTTCCCCAAACGCATACCCGGCTTGAGTTCATCAACTTTTACAAAAAGCATTTTCTTATCTCCTTTCACTTTTTAGACACACTTATACACTACTATAATAATAACAGCTATAAGAAAATAATACAATAAATAAATTGTGATTTTGTAAAAATTAAACTAAATTTTGGAGGTATTCCATGAAAAAAAGACTATTTTCCCTAACATTGGCATTACTTTTCCTGTTTTGCAGCCTGTTCCCGCAGGAATCCGCACGGGCCGGCGAAGCGAGACAGACCGTGTATGGCAGCGACGGTAGTTCAACCGACGGCAATTCAATCAACGGTAATTCAACCAACGGTAATTTAACCGACGGTAATTCAACCGACGGCGGATACAATGACGGTACGGTTCTCGTCACCCTTGCTGCCCCAGACGGGACTTCACTTACAAAAAAGGGAAAAGCTTCCTTTGATTCCCGGATCTCAATTAAAGAATCTTATGACTTCGGCGAAGCTGATGCGCTTGCTTCTACGGATGCGCAGCAGGAATTCCTCTCCGATAAGACATTATATATATCCGAAGTTTCTTCCGATGTCTATTCGACCGAAGAACTGATGCAAAAGCTGGAGCGAAACGCCTATGTGCTCCAGGTCGAACCGGACTATGAACAGCATCTGAATTCAGTCTCCAACGACCCGTACGAAAAAGAACAATGGCATCTGAATGGCGGAGGCTCATTTTCCGGCTCAAGCACCGGCATCTCCTTTTCTGCCGCACAGGGCAAAACAAAGATCGGAACGCCTGTCGTAGCGGTAATGGACACTGGAATCGACTATGAGCATGAGGATCTGGCCGGACATATGTGGGTAAATTCCGATATTACGCTTCCTGGAATCCACGGATACGATTTCACGAATGACACCCCCGACTGCCGGGATTCCCTGGGACACGGCACCCACTGTGCCGGTACGATCGCGGCCGTTTCCGGTAACGAAAAAGGGATAATCGGCATATCCGACGCCAGACTGATGGCTCTGAAAATATTTGACGATGAAGGGAAGACGAGCAACTCTACCATCGTCAAGGCGATGAATTATATCGTACAGGCGAAAACTGCCGGCGTTAATATCGTCGCCGTCAACTGCTCCTGGGGCGGCGGAAACTCCGGATCCACCCTGCCTGCGCTCGTTAACCGGATCGGAAAGATGGGCGTTCTCTTTATATTTGCTTCCGGAAACGAGGGGACGAACCACGACCGCATGCTTCCCATTTCCTGTCCGTATGACCTGTACGCGGGCGGTTATGGTGAAAACCGCAATTATATCATCACAACGGGTTCGTCCGATACAAACGACAGGCCGTCTGACTTTTCCGACTTCGGAAAAAAAGATGTGGATCTGTTTGCCCCCGGCGAAAATATTTTATCCACTTATCCCGAGGAAGTTTATTCACCGGGCATTTACGCCGCTGAAACGGAAACGCAGCTGACCACTTCTTTTCTGCCGTTTGACGATGATACCGATACAAAAAAGCTGTATACCGAAAGTGAACTCGGCTTATCCTCTATCAGTTCCACGACCACGCGGGATCCATCTTTTGATTTCCGCTCCAGCCCCGGCTCGGGCAGCCTAACCTGGACGATCGATTTCGGAAAGCCGACGTTTCATAACAGTAAACTGACTTATCTCTATATGGATGTTACCGACCTGCACCTTGATATATCAGATACCTATTATGTTTCCATGTATCTCGGCACGACCGACTCAGATGGGTTATTTTCATGGGATCATGTCAACAAACAATCGAAGGGGAAAGCGGGAGATGACTCAAACCGGTTTTATAAAGCGCCAGATGGCCGGATCTATTTCAAAATCATTGGACTGGAAGTAGACGGGATGGTAACGGAAACAAGGACATATCGTTTGGACGACATCGGCATTTCGGTGGCTGATCCGGACGTCTCCCTGTTCGGCAAATACGATACCGCGTCCGGTACATCGATGGCCGCGCCGATGGTTGCCGGAGCGGTCGGACTGCTCGCTGAAATCTATCCGGATGACAGCGCCAAAAACCGCAGGCAGCGTCTTCTGAGCTGTACGCGTAACGCGCCGCAGGCGGCTGAAAAGTGTGCGACAGGCGGAGTGCTTGATCTACGGAATATGGATAACTACGTGCCGGTTGCCGACACCCCTGTTTCCGTAGTGCCGCCCTCTACTCCGGTGCCTGAGGAACCCCCGCGCACGGTTTCGAAAAAGACGGCTGTGAAGAAGATTACGATCAAGGGTTCAAAAAAGACTTTAAAAGTTGGGAAGAAGAGGAAGCTGAAGGCAGTCGTATCACCGTCAAACGCGACGAATAAGAAGGTGAAATGGAAATCATCTAAGAAAAAATGGGCGACGGTTTCGAAAAAAGGGGTGGTGACGGCCAAAAAGAAAGGGCGCGGGCATACGGTGAAGATTACGGCGACGGCGACGGATGGGAGTGGGAAGAAGGGGGTTATTCGGATTAGAATTGGGAAATAAGAGGGGGGAGTTGGCAGAAAGGGGGGGCCGCATGAGGCGGGGAACTGTTCTCATTCGGGTCCCCCGCTTTCGCTTATAAATGCGTAGCGGTACTAATGCTGCAAAATACGCAGCATAAGGACCGACGCATTTAAAGGGACCTCATGAGAACAGTTCCCCGCCTCATGCTACGTTTCTGTCAACTCGGGGGGTTTTTCTTTCTTTTTTTGAGGGGATTGAATAAATTTGGGAGAGAGAATAACTTTTGGAGAGGAGGGGGTTTTTATGGATGGGAGGGGGAGGGGTTGCATTTGGGGGGAGATTGTGATATGGTGTCTGTGATGACGAGTGTGGGCTGGTGGATTTCTGAAATGAAATTTTCTGGTCTGATTTTTTGGGCGGAATTGTATATATTATAAATAGATCAGGAGAGGCGGGGAATGGTTGTGAGACGGTTGCGGGATGTGGTGCAGTGGTTTATTCGGAGGTTTGGGGAGAATACTTTGTCGGTGCATGCGGCGCATGTGGTGTTTTTCGTTATGGTTTCGTTTTTTCCGTTTGTTATGTTCTTTTTTACGTTGTTGAGGTATACGCCGTTGACGGAGGAGAACATTATTTTGCTACTGGAGGCGGTTGTGCCGGAGGGGATTCGCGGTGTTTTGGAGGCGTGGATCCGGGAGGCTTATCACCAGTCGTCGGGGACGATCCTTTCGATCACGGTTATTACGACGCTTTGGTCGGGGTCGAAAGGTTTTATGGGGATCACGTATGGGCTGGATAAGATCTATCAGGTGAAAAACCAGAGGAACTGGGTGGTGAACAGGCTGTCTTCGCTCTTGTATACGCTGGCTTTTGCCGGGATTTTGATGCTTTCGTTGATCGTGTTGGTTTATGGTAATAAGATCCTTTTGGCGGTAGATTCCTTTTTTTCCATTGAGGCGCCGCTGTTTATCGGGATTTTTTCCCTGCGGTCGATTTTGGGGTTTGGTATCTTTTTTCTGTTCTTTTTACTTTTGTATATGTTTATTCCGGACCGGAAGGCAAATGCGAAGGAAGAGGTTCCGGGCGCTTTGTTTACGGCTGTTTTGTGGATTTTGTTCAGTTATTTGTTTTCGGTCTATGTAGATTATTTTTCTAACTTTTCCTCGGTGTATGGCAGTTTGACTTATATTGTTTTGTTCATGCTGTGGATGTATATTTGTATGGATATTTTATTTTTTGGCGCTCTAATCAATCGGTATCTCAGTGAAGGGAATGTTTTGTTTCACAGGAGGGGGCGGATTTCTACTCCTTCGAAGTAATAGTGGATGATTTCTTCATAGTTTTTTCCTGCTTGGGCAAGCTCGTTCGCACCGGTCTGGCTCAGGCCTGTACCGTGGCCGAAACCGCCGCCGCGGATTTCAATGGCACCGGAGGTGCCATTGGTGCCGGAAGTGCCATTGGTGCCGGAAGTGCCATTGGTTCCGGAGGCGCCATTCAGGATGAAGAAGCCGCTGGGGAGCATGTTCATTCCGGATACGTTTTTTCCGTCGTTTTTTGTTACGATCGCGTTTTCATTGAACAGCAGCAGGCGGATATTGTATTCGGTGTGCACTTTTACGGTTTTTTCTGTGCCGACGATGATCGCGGTTTTGACTACGCCGCCGCTGCCGCGCTTTTTGATGCGCACGCGTTTCAGTTTGCCGATACTGCTGATCGGCTCGCTCGCGTATGTGCCGTCGGCCTGGCGTACGAGTATGTTTTCGGGGGAGGCCTGGCAGCGGGCCGCGATCTTTTCGTTGATGTTGTTCTCCATATCGCCGATGGAGATCGTCGTGCGCCAGCGGTACCAGGGCTCGGTTTTTTCCAGGACGTTGCGGTCTTCGTCTAAAAATTTGCGGAAGAGGTCTTCGTTGCCAAATGTTTCGGATACTAATTTGGCCCGTTCAGCGGCTGCTGCATCGGCCGTCTGTTCCTGCAGTTTTCCGCATAAATAGGGGATTTTTTTACTGCTAAATCCTACGTCGTGGACCGAGGCGGTCACTCCGCACGACGTGGAAAAGAAATAGGTGGACGCGATCGCTCCGTCGTGATAGGCGAGCATCCCTTTCGTCTCGTCAACCGCTTTGTTACACCTCTCGTCTTCGCGCGTATTGTTATAAACCTGATAGGAAACACTGTCGTCCACATGGGCGCCGAGCTGCTTTAAACGGTTGTTTTTAATGTGCTTCGCCGCGTAGCTCCGGGCGCAGACGGCCTGTGCTTTCAGCGCCTCCTTCTCATATTCCGCCGGCATTTCACTGGGGATCACGCCGTACAGGTATTCCTCCAGCGGGAGTTCGTTGATGAGGTTCAGGCCGGACTCGGCCTTTACGACTTCCAGCGTCCCCCGGTACAGCGGCTTGCCACAGCTGCGGTTGAGCGAGGATACCTCGATGCGCCCGCCCTCTTCGCTGCGGATGCTCACCCTTTTTTCTTTTATCGAGTCGGGCGTAAAGGAAACTTCCTCGCCGGGCTGTACTTCCGTCTCCTGTTTTCCGCGCTTGACATAGATTTTTTTCGTTCCCCGCAGTTTGATTTCCGCGTGCTCATAGGCGGCGTACCCGTCTGTTTTCAAAATGACGCGGATCATGCCATTGGTGCCGAGTTCGCCTGCGGATCCTTTTGGCGTACCGCTGCCGTTCGGGGAGGTCGTTTCCTGGGATAGTGCGACTTCTCCCGGCATTGTTTCGGATGCTGCTGTCTTTTCTTCTGGAAGAAGGATACCGCATATTTTCCCTTCCGCCACTGAAAATGTGACGTCTGTCTGACCGACAAACAGATTGTCGCGGGATGACGGAGCTATTTGCGCCCCCACGGAAAAGCAGCCGGTATGCTCGGCGAGCGGGATTTGTCCATAATTTTCCAAATCTAAAAAGGTATCGCCGATCGCGAGGATCCGGCCGGAAATGACATCCGGCTTGCACACGAGTTTTTTCACCTGCTGCCTCTCGATCACCAGGTCTGCCAGCCCTTTGTAGGCCGTTTCCTCGAGATCGGATTTCACTCCGAATTCCAATTTTCCTTCCTGCGAATAGATCGTCAGCCTGTCGCCCGTCTCTTTTACGACATAAACGTTTGACAGTTCCATATTTCCTGTTATATCCTGTTCATCTCTCCACGACTGGAACAGCCACACCGCCGCTGCCACGCAGGCGATCGCCGCCAGTACGAGAAAGAATGTCTTCCCTCTTTTCACAAAAACAGCCTCCCTTGCACAAGCCCAAAGTTGTTGTCCTTTAAACTTATGCAAGACAGGCCGTAGTTATTCTTTCAATGAAGGATCAGTCCTCCATGATGTCCACATTTTCCCCGCGCAGTATTTTATTGATGTTGCGCACGGCGCACATTTTGCCGCACATCGTACACGTATCTTCCCGTTCCGGCGTACTTTCCGAGCGGTAACGGCGGGCTTTTTCCGGATCAATGGCGAGCTCGAACTGCTTTTCCCAGTCGAGGTTGCGCCTCGCCTCACTCATCTCATAATCCCAGTCTTTCGCCCCCGGGATCCCCTTGGCCACATCGGCGGCGTGCGCCGCAATCTTCGAGGCAACGATGCCCTCTTTCACGTCCTCAACGGTCGGCAGGCGGAGATGTTCCGCCGGCGTCACATAGCAGAGGAACGAAGCGCCATAGGTAGCGGCGATCGCTCCGCCGATCGCACTCGTGATGTGGTCGTATCCCGGCGCCACATCGGTAACGAGAGGGCCGAGTACGTAAAACGGCGCTCCCTTGCATACGGTCTGCTCGATTTCCATATTGGCGCGGATCTGGTCGAGCGGCATATGCCCCGGCCCCTCGATCATCACCTGAACATTGTGGTCCCAGGCGCGCGCCGTCAGTTCCCCGAGGGCCACCAGTTCAGAAATCTGGGAAATATCGCCCGCATCTTCTATGCTTCCCGGGCGGCAGGCGTCGCCGAGGCTGATCGTCACGTCGTATTGTTCACATATGTCCAGAAGTTCATCATAGCGCTCGTAGAATGGGTTTTCATTTCCCGTCAGTTCCATCCAGGCAAAGATAATGGAACCGCCCCGCGATACGATGTTCGTATGGCGGAGGTTCTGCTTAAACCGGGCCGCGGTCTCGCGGTTGATCCCGCAGTGGATCGTCATAAAATCGACGCCGTCCTCGGCATGCATCTTTACAACTTCCATCCACTCATCCGATGTGATATCCTTTAACGCCTTATTGTAATAGACGACGGCGTCGTAGATCGGCACCGTACCGATCACCGCCGGGCACTCGGCCGTCAGCTTTCTCCTGAATTTCCGGGTGTCGCCATATGAACTGAGGTCCATGATCGCCTCGGCCCCCATATCGACAGCCGTTTTTACTTTCTCCATCTCCACGTCGAGATCGAGACAGTCGCGGCTCGTTCCCAGATTGACATTGATCTTCGTCCGAAGCTTATTTCCGATGCCATACGGCTTCAGGCACTTGTGGTTTTTATTGGCCGGGATCGCGACCTGTCCTTTCCCCACCAGATCCATCAGGGTATCCTGATCCATTTTCTCATATTCACAAACCCGCTGCATCGCCTCCGTGAAAATTCCTTTTCTCGCGGCATCCATCTGCGTCGTATAATCCATCTATGTAATCCTCCGTTTTCCTTCATCTATAGTCATTGTACTAGAAACAAATATCTTTGTCAAACATTATCCGCCCTCCGTCCCTTTTCCCTTATCTGCAAAACGATAAGCGCGAGCGCGGCCAAAACCCCGAGAACGCTCACGGCCGTCCCCGCCTCTTTCCTCGGGTACTCGATCGCGATCTTCGTATCCTTCTCTTTCATAAACAGCAGATTATTTTCCTGCCAAAGTTCGGACTGCGACACAAAATTATCCTGATATGCCAGCGTCGTATTGACATTTTCTTCCTCGGAACGGATATGGATGTCCGTCTTACCAAACGAGATCTGCAGCGGAACGATCTCCCTTTTTGGCAGTGCGCCGCGTTCGATCCCCAGCACCTCATCCATCACACTGAAAACCGCGTCGTCCTCCGTTTCGATCGCATGGTACATGACGTTCAGCCCGAGAAAATAAATATTCGGATCCGCCGCGTTCGTTCCGAGCCACGTCAGTTCCTGGCCGTGGTATGTCATCGTCCCCAGCACCTGGCCGGCTTCCCCGATATATCCGGTGAACCACTCGGCGTATTCTTCCGGGAAATCCTTTGTCAGTATCTCATTTCCGCCGTACATCAGAGACGGGTAGCGGTCCTGGATCGTGACCGGCTGCGATGTGACGCCGAGAAAGGCCTTCTGCTTGGTGGCGCGGTCTTCCTGAACGTGCGTGACATCGACGACCACCCTCGTCCCCGCTGCCGCCGCTTCCCGCAGCAGTTCTTCCGCCTGCTGCCTGTCGTGATAGAAAACGCCGCTGAGGAAAATGACGCGGTATTTTTGCAGTTCTTCCAGCGAATAGTCGTCGATATATTCGGAATCACCCTCCTGAAAGGACGGGTAGAACATCGTCATCAGATTGGCGTAACGCCCCAGCGCCAGTCCGTCATATCCGGTCTTCACCCCAAACGTGTCCGGCGTTTCTTTTTTGTAAATATACGCGGCAGACGTTTCCGCGCAAAGGTAAAATCCGCTCCGCCCCGCCGCGGCAGCCGCCTCTTCTGCCGTATGGCCCTTTTTACCGATCAGATTCTTTTTCAGCAGAACCGTATCGTTTCCCAGTTCGACACAGCGGTCAAACACATACTCATATGCCTCGTATTCCAGTGCCGTATTTAACATCACGATGTTCGAAGAAGTCGATGCCCCCTGCCACGCCCATCCAAAGGTGCTTTTCACCGCATCATCCCCGGTACTGAGCCCCCACGACGGATACGAGCCAAAGGAACTGAGATCCATGAGCGCCGTCCGGCCGGATGTATTCTCCTTCAACACGCTTACATTTTCGAGCGCCTCCTCGCTCGCGGGCGTGGCGTACCGCGAAAACGAAAGCGAGGGCAGACAGTCGAGCGCCAAAATCACACAGACAATGACACAGTATTTCCGTTTCAATGTCTGCCATTCCATGAGGGAGAACAAAAACAGCCCGTACGCGATCGCCGCGAACCGCGTCATCCAAAACATCGTATTCAGCGGAAGTTTCGAGAGGATCGGAAGGAAAGCCGGCGTACTCATGACTAAAATAAACAGGAACAAAATGTAACCTGCCCGTTTCTTCCTCTCGGCAAGGACGATGCCGGCCACAGCAACGAACAGGACCGCCACGCCAAAATAATAGGTATCTGTCACGCCGCTGATCCGGTTCACCGGATTCAGGAGCGTTGGCAGGTCCGCCATCCAAAATTCCATCACCTCGACATTTGCCGAGGAATCCATCTCCATAATACCGCCGGACAGCGCCGGGATCAGCCAGATCCCCGCCAGCATCAGGCCGATCCCCATCGCCGCCAGCGTCTTCACGGCCTTCTTCACGTACTTATTGGCCAGACAGTCAAAGACGAGGAATACAAACACCGCGATACCGAGCATCGCCGTGATCATCACATGCGAGAGCACCATACACGACAACGAGAGCATGACGCCGATCAGGGAAAATCTCTTATCCCTGCGCAGATAACGCCACATAAAATACAACACGTACGGAATGACGACAGCTGTCATCATTCGCGGCGTATTGCCCTCGCAGAAATAGACCCTTATGTTTTCGGGCAGGAAAAACCAGAGCAGGGCTACCGCCGCCGCAAATACCGGGCGCTTCGCCTCCCGGCCCCACAGGATCCAGGGAATCCCCCCGACAATGATGGAAAAAGCCGCAAAATAGCGGTAGGCGATGACAATATCCCCGCCGGATAAAAATTCCAGCAGCGCGATGACATAATAAGAAAACGGCGCCCAGTAACGGAATAGCTGCGTTCCATTGTACCAGTACTCCGAATAGAGCTGATAATACCTGCCCTCGAGCAGATTGTGATAGACGATGTCTCCTTTGTAAAGATGGCTCCAGATATCGTTGCCCGATGGCTGGAAATCCATGCGGTTCAAAACGAGCACCACGATAACGGCGGTCAGCGCCAGCAGGGCAGCACCACCGAGGGCGAGCATGTTATATTTCGCGCGGTCACTGATCTTTTTCACGTTTGATGTCCTCCAAAACCATATCTACAAGTGTATTCATCGAGCGCTCCCGGTCACTCTCCCCCTCATCGGCGATGCTGATGACATACGACCTCGACGGCGTCTCACTCATCTCCATCATTAAAAACAGCCACCCCTCCGCCGCCAGGATCTCACTCAGTCGGTCCTTGAAAAAGTGACAGCAGTTCTCCAGCGTCGGGTTCAGCGTGTCAAACGGCTCTACCTCGTTCAGGTAACAGTCCTGATACGTGTCCATAAATGCTTCGATCTTCTGCTCCAGCGCGTGGAACTGGATAAATTCATCCCGTCCCTTGATGACGCCGAGTGTGATCTCCCACGTATGCGGATGGATCTCCCCGAGCTCCCCGTCGATCATGATCGCGTGTCTGGCGTTCAGGTAAAACTTGAAACGATACTGCCTGTACTTATTCATCTCACATCTCTCCCCCTTGCAAATAGTCCTCACAGACCTGTAACGCGCTGCGATCTTCTGTCACTTCGCATACCGACAGTTCCATCCGCGTGCGCGCTTCATCTCCATTGTCCCGTATCCATGACCTGTACCGGTCGATGACCGACTGCGCCTCTTCCGGCGACGTCTGATACATCAGGACGATAAAGCACCCCTTTTTCATCTCCCCCACGACATGCGTGCGTCCGAGAAACTGTTTCAGTTGCCCGAGCGTGTCAAAAATCTCCTGTCTCGCGTAATAGCGGCTCTCCATGACAATGTTCGCAAACAAAAGCTGCATCGGCAGCAGCGCCGGATCGTCGGATTTTTTCAAAAATAACCGGATCAGTTCCGCATCATAGAGATTCGCGGAATCCTGCTCCATCACGGACTCAGGCTCGTCCTCTTCTTCCTGCCCGGCCCTTCTCTCCAGTTTCCTGTTCTGCCGGCGCATCGCGGATGACACGGCAGTCAGTTTCTTTTCCGCCTGATTCCACTTCGCCGTCAGACTGATGACTGTCATCACGCCTGCCATCATGATAAGGGCAAAGATCAGGTACAGATACATTTCATGCTGCGGCACCTGTCCCTTCGTGAGTGCGTATGACTCTGCTGTTATGACCCCGGCCGCGTACCCGTCAGACCCTTCCGCCATCGTCACTAACGCGTCCTGACTTTCGAGCTGCTTCAAAAATACATCCTTTTTCTCCATCTCACGAAGGGTATCGGTCGTCTGTTCGTCTTTGGCAAACAGTACCGTCTCTCCTTTCAGGCAGAACGCCCAGCTGTTCGCGGAAACCTCTGCTTTTTCTGAAAACCAGCAACGCACGGCGCTCTCGTCCGCCCCGGCCGACACGATCTGCTCCAACCCGTTTTTCAAAAGCTCCGTGTACTTCTGCTGCCTCTCCTCGTACATCTGCAGATAGCTTTCCCTATTGCGCTTATTTTCATAGATCAGAAAACAAAGACTCGCCAAAACAGCGATACCGACGAGCAGCAGCACCGCTTTCATGCGGGAATCCGCCCTTTTAAAAAGTCCTGACAACCGTTTCATATCCTACCTCATTCCTAATTCTTTTCATTCACTTCATTTCTCAGCTTTTCGATCCCCGCCCGGAACCAGCTGAAATCGTCTCCCACTTTCTCTTTGAACGCCTGCCACTCCTCGCTCAGGTTTCTCGTCCGCCACGCCTGCTCGCCTTTGATGGAGTTGACGATGCCGGCGAAGCGGAACCAGAATACCATGAAATTAAACAATGGCAGGAAAAAGATCATGTACCATTTTCTCGCGTAGTATCGCCGCAGATCTTTAAATTTCGAGAGAAACAGCGTGATCGAAAAGTAGAGCAGCAGCGAGGACAGGACATACAGGGCATAAATGATGAACACCGACTGTACGACCAGCTTCATCGGATAATTGATAAACGCCAGACAGATCAGGGCAAAGTACCAGATCATACGGGGAAAGGCAAACGTGTGGTCAAACATGATCAGCCGGATGACAAAGCTGGAGAAGAACCCCTTCGCCGGATTTAAGTCTTTGCGCATAAACATATGGACGACTTCCATCTCTCCCCGCTGCCACCGCTGCCTCTGCACATAGAGCTTGTTCAGACTCTCGATCGGATCGACAAAAAACATCGCCGAATCACAGAGTACGACTTTTTCTTTTAAGTTATCCCGGATCTGAAAGGTGACATGCGTGTCCTCGCAGATCGTATCCGTATTATAGAGCTGCGTTTTTAAGATCGAGGACTTGCGGAACGCGGAAAAGGCCCCCGACATCGTAAAAATGCTGTTAAATTCCGACTGAAAATTCCTTCCGGCCAGAAATGCCTGGCAGTACTCAAAAAACTCCATCTTCAAAAAGAGCCTGCGGAACACTCCTTTGGCGCTGTCGATCAGCTCCGGATTGGTCATGATCGTCCCCGTCACGCAGTACACATCCGAGTGGTTCTCGAATTTTTTCACGATATTGCGCAGCGCGGACGGATGAAGGATCCCGTCCGAATCAATGTGCATGATATATTTGCCGGAACTATTGAACAGGGCCAGGTTCAGCGCCTTTGATTTTCCCTGTTTGGAATTCATCCAGTTGATCGTCAGTTCCGGAAAGTCTTTCTGGCACTGGCAGAACACTTCGAAACTATTGTCCGTGCTCATATTGTTCACGAGCATGATATAGATCATTTTATTGTCATAGTCCGAATCATAGACAGACTTGATGCAGTTGTACAGCGTGTCCGCCGAGTTGTACACCGGTATGATCAGCGTGATCTCCGGCAGATAGACGAGTTCTTTTTCTTTCCGCTGCACGATCTTCCGCTTCAGCAGGATGAAAAAATTGAATATGGTGGGAATGATCTCCATAAGGAGCGGTATGATGATCCACGCCACCCAGAAGACCACGGAACTGCGGAATAAATTAACGATTGCCGTCATAGTGGAATGCACCTACCTTCTGCCTGATGATATGTGACTTTGTAAACACGAGAAAATACAGCATGATCGTACATGCGTAAAAGAATATGCGCCCGAACACCGTGTGGGCATAAAAATAAATCCCATCCCCGAAAAAGTAGATCAGAAGGCAGATCAGATAAATGCGCAAAACGTTGGATATAAAAATGGCCAGAATCCCGGCGATGCTCACGACGACCTTCTCATACGTCCGATAGACCGGGAAAAACCACAGCAGCGATAAAAACGCCAGCGTCTCTATGATCCCCGAACACTCAAAATCAATGTACAGGGACAGACTGTTTCCGCCGTTCTGTATAAATAACATCCCTTTTTGGAAATAAGATTGAAAAACTCCGGTAAGCTCTCCCAGCAAACCGGAGACAACAGCGACTGCTTTCTGCATCGGAACGACGAGGACCGGCTCCAGCCATAACAGGCACAGCACAAAGACCCCGACGCTCCCCACCAGAAACAGCCAGAAATCCAATTTACACCTTTTTAAAACGGTCACTACATAAACCCATACAACTGCAAATACAACAGATAACCAGTTCATCGTACCATTTCCTTTTTTCTTCTGAATTTGCGGATCCCGGTAACGCCGAGAACGAGGACGAATCCGGCCGCGGCGCCCGCCATCGGTGCCGTAGAGGAACCTGCGCAGATGAGCGCCTCCGCCCCGATATTCGGATTATAGACAGCGATCGTATCGATGCTGTCCTCCTCGATATTAAAATATTTGGCAATATCTTTCATACGAATGCGGAACTCGATCTCATCCCCCTTCGTATGTACTGAATGCTCTTTGTCATACACCGTAAAGGCTACCGAACTGTCACACGGCGTATAGTATCCGAGAAATACTGCCAGATTTTTGTGGGTTCCTTCCGGCATCTCCCCGTAGATCGGCACATCCCAGTCGATCGAGCCGTCTTCCTTGACGCCCAAGATCGGAATGGCCGTCTCCTTGTCGTTCACGCGCAGGACAAACGAGTGGAACATCATCTGGTTCCGGTACAATTCATCCATACTTACGTGTACATACAGATCATCGCCGTCGCTGTAAATATTGCCCTCATGAATACAATACCCATTGTCCGATTTATACGTAATGTCTGTCACCGGAAAATCCTTCCAGTCATCGTAGTAGCCGTCGATCTGTACCTCATCATTTCCTACTTTCCATGTGTCTCTGCTTTTTGCCTCGGACATGACAGGAATACCGCACATGCCCGCCAGCAGACATACCAGTGCCAGCGCCGTCACGCGTCTGATCGTTCCCAACATATTATGATACCACATCTTTACTTTCCCCCTTCATTTTCCATCATGTGCAAAAGCTTCTTCTTTTGTGCAAGAATGTTCTCGATTCCCTGCCGGCTCTCGCGGTCCGAGCGCGTATGCAGCATGATCTTATTTGACACGATGTACACACAGAGCGGGTTTTCCGAAATCTCCAGCTGATATAGCCGGAACCCCCTGTCCTTCATCTGCCGTTTCAGATCCTCGTAGAACACCTCGCCGATATCTTCGATATTCGTCCCGCCGCCGCGGAACTGTGCCATTTCGTTTAAATACCGCCCCTCATACTGGCTCAGGTACTCCCGCACGTTCTGGTCCATGTCACCAAACAAATGCTGCCCGCCCACGTCGGAAGCGCCGGCGTAGAGGACGATCTGAAACGTATGGCTGTGCCTCGCATCATCGGCCGCGTCTGAACGACCGGCTTCCCCCGGCGTATGAGCCGCCTCAGAATGGCCGGCCGCCTCCGGGCTGTGCTCCGCATTAAAATAATATTTGTGTTTATAATATTCCAGCACCCTGTCTCACCACATTTCAGATTTTTTCCAGTGTGTCGCGGATCGCTCCGATGAAATCCTGGCTGTTCAGCACCGTCACGTGTTCCAGACTCGTAATCTGCGCCAGATCGCCGGTCATTTTCCCGGACTCGATCGTTTTCAACGTCGCCTGCTCCAATCTGTCAGCAAAATCCATCAATTCCTTGATGCCGTCGAGTTCTCCGCGCTTGCGCAGCGCCCCTGTCCATGCAAAGATCGTGGCCACCGGATTTGTCGATGTCTCCTCCCCATTCAGGTGTTTATAATAATGACGCTGTACCGTGCCGTGAGCGGCCTCATACTCGTAAGCGCCGTCCGGCGACACGAGCACCGAAGTCATCATGCCGAGGGAGCCGCAGGCGGACGATACCATATCGCTCATCACGTCGCCGTCGTAGTTCTTGCAGGCCCAGATAAAGCCGCCTTCCGCTTTCATCACACGCGCTACCGCGTCATCGATGAGCGTGTAGAAATACTCGATGCCTGCCGCCTCAAACTTTTCTTTGTACTCGCTGTCATAAATATCCTGGAAAATGTCCTTAAAGTTGTGATCGTATTTTTTGGAGATCGTGTCTTTCGTGGCAAACCACAGATCCTGTTTGATGTCCAGCGCGTAGTTAAAACATGACCTGGCAAAACTTATGATGGACTTATCCGTATTGTGGATCCCCTGAATGATCCCCGGGCCATCGAATTCATGTATCGTCTCCCGGATCTCCGTCCCGTCCTCCGCAGTAAATACCAGTTCCGCCTTTCCTTTTCCCGGCACCTTGATCTCCGTATTTTTATACACGTCCCCGTAAGCATGACGAGCCAGCGTGATCGGGGCCGTCCAGTTTTTCACGCACGGTTCGATCCCCTTTACCTGGATCGGCGCGCGGAACACCGTGCCGTCGAGCACCGCGCGGATCGTGCCGTTCGGTGATTTCCACATCTCTTTCAGATTGTACTCCGTCATACGCGCCGCGTTCGGCGTGATCGTCGCGCACTTCACCGCAACGCCGTATTTTTTTGTCGCCTCAGCAGAATCAATTGTCACCTTATCGTCTGTCTCATTTCGGTGCGCAAGACCCAGATCATAATATTCTGTCTTTAAATCAATGTATGGTAGCAAAAGTTCATCTTTGATCATCTGCCACAAAATACGGGTCATCTCATCTCCGTCCATCTCTACAATTGGTGTCGTCATCGTAATCTTAGCCATGTTTTCCTCCATTCACAAGGTGAACGCTGTTTATGCACGTTTTCCTTTAAAATTTTTTTCTCAGCTTCTTTAGTATATTACCACAATGCTTTTACAATTGTCAATCACCATCACAGGCAGTTCCCGAACTTCAGCGCTTTTTGGAAAAAATTGCAAATAGAAGCTCCGCCCCTGTTCGCGCCGGATACCGTACGATCTTTACCCGGACAAACAGGAGCGGAGAGAATTATACCTTTTTAATGTTTAAGCAGTTTTACAGTTTTAGCATTTTTTTGTATGCGGCAAGTTTCTTTTTCGGCGCCTTTAGTTTTGCTTTGGCGTGGATTCCCTTGCACGCGTTTTTTCCGGCTTTTTTCAATGACGTCGAATTGATCGTTATCGTTTTCAGCTTCTTACACGAAGCGAATGCCTGGCTTCCGATCTCCGTTACATTTTTACCGATCGTCACTTTCGTCACCTTTTTGCATCCCTTAAAAGCGGATTTTCCGACCGCGGTCACACGGAATTTTTCACCTTCGATCGTCACCGTATTCGGGACTTTGATCGTCTTCAGCGTTTTCTTTTTCACTCCGGTTACCGTGACTGTCTTTTTATCCGCATTTGTCACTTTATACACGAGACTGCCCGCTGTATACTTCTGGCCGTTTACCACTTTCACAGAAGGACCCGGAGCCGGTGTTGCCGTACCAGAAGGAGCCTGTGTTGCCGATGGCGCCTGGCTGGCGCTTGCCGGCGGCGCAGCTGTCGGACCCTGGCCCGGTGCGGCTGTCGGCGTTACATTCGGAGTCTCCGACGGAAGCGGCGGATCCTGGCCCTCGTCTTCATCTGTAACAGTTGCCTCTCCGAACTGGAATGCTTCCAGTTCACAGACGCCGCCCTGCTTGGAAGAACTGAATACGAAGAACAGCGCGTGCTTTCCTGTCAGGGAACTGAGACCGTCCACATCAATCGTCTTGATCACGCCGCCCGCATCATCCGATTCAGATATTTCGATCGTACCCAGCAGTTTTCCGCCTGCACTTTCCCATGGGCGGTCGAGCATGACCTGAACAGTCACCGGTTTTCCTTTTGGAATGAGGGAGACCGCAAGCATATCTTTCGTACGCGTTCCCCTTCCGGCATCAAAATTGAAGTATTTATAACCAACGATAGAACCGCTCGAGATACGGTGTACATTACTTCCCGGATTCCACTCGTCATAATGTGCGGCAATACTCGCGCCGCCTGTTACATAGCAGGCGCTTCCACCTGTCAGCTTCTTATACGGGTTCAGGCCATTGATCTCAAATCCCTGCGATGTCACTTCGGCTTCTTTGATCTCCACCTTGCCTTCTGGTGTCACGCGTACGTCGATCGGCTCTACAACACCCTGACGGTTGGTCTGGGTGCGGTTGATACAACGGTGATAGAATACATACCACTGGCCGTTTACTTCCAAAATACTTCCGTGTGTATTTCCGGTATCCATGGATACGATATCTTTTCCGTCCTTATCCTTTTCCCTCGCGCGCGCGTCGATGATCGTACCGCCGTATGTCCACGGTCCAAGCGGCGTGTCGGAATACGCGTAAGCGAGCGTACAGTTGGATGGTCCCAATCCAAACTCACCGTTATTTGTCTTACGGCTGTATATGAATACATACTTATCTTCTACTTTTCGTATGGAGGATGCCTCGAAAAAGCGGAACGTATCACCGGTCTTGCAATTGTCGATCCCGGTATCTGCTTCTGTCAGCACTTTACAGCCTTCTTTCAGCGTACACATCGTATTTGGATCAAGCTCTGCCATCTCAGAACCCTCGAATCCCCAGTAACCGTACACTCTTCCATCATCATCCACAAACAGGGCGGCGTCATAGCCGAGAACACCTTCCGTCTCCGTCGTACTGCCCTCTTTCCAGTTACATACTTCAAACGGTCCTTTCGGGCTGTTCGATTTCGCGATCATATCGTAACGTCCCGATGAACGGTTATTCGGGTACAGATAGTACTCTTTGTTCCCCGCTGCGTCCCTCTTCTCCACAACGTCCGGCGCATAGAAGATATCCCCTACGCCGTCAACTTCATGCCGGAAGATCTCTCCCTCACAGCGCCAGTCATTCAGGTTCTCTGCCGGCGCGGACCAGAGTACCAGATTGTCCCCGCAGTACTCCGTCTTCCGAATATCATGCGAACCGTAAATGTACGCACGGTATTTCCCCGGATTATCCGGATCCTCAAACAACTTGGGCTCCCCGTCAGGGATATGCTCCCAGTGCGGCAGATATGGATTTGCCGCCTCGGCCTGCTTACCGTAAAGCAGGCCGCTGCCGCAAAAAGCAACCGCAAGTGCTGCCAATAAAAACCACTTCACTAATTTGTTCATTTTACTGAACCCCTTTCTCATCTTTTATTGATTTCGAATATCCTCTTCCAGCTTTCCAGCCAGTAAAAGGGTCTCCTCCAGTGTATTCTGGATCACGTTGACATTTTCCAAATGCTCTTTTGCCACGTCATTCGCTTCCTTGATGGAAGAGATGATCGAATATAAATGATCGGTGATCGTATTCAGCGTAGATTTGATTTCCGTAGCCGAATTTCCGCTGTCTTTTGCCAATTCACCCATCTGGTCGGCAACGACGGCAAATCCCCGTCCATTCTCACCGCTTCGCGCCGCCTCGATCGAGGCATTGAGCGCCAGAATGTTGGAACGTGAGGCATTACTGCTGATCTTATTGACTACTTCGACCGTATTGTGCACGTCCCCTTCAACATTATTTGTCATATCACTCATTCCCGCCATCATCTGTGACAGGTTGGATATACCTTCCACTACCGTTTTGATCGAAGTGTTGATCGTGTTCATTGACTCCTGGAATTTCACGGTAATACCTGCCATCGCTTCCTTCTTTTCCGCGGAATGGGTACACACAATACATCCTACCACTTTACTTCCATCCTTGATCGGTACAAGGATGCCCTCAAAGGCCTCCCCCATCACTTCTTTGGGCAGATAATTATGCTTAGCCTGCCCCGTCCGCATCACGTCGCGGAATGCACCGCTCGGATCATGAAAAGCATCCCCCACGTGTAACTTCGGCGTAACATCTTCGGGAACGTAATACCCCTGAACGACACTGTCCTCGTCCATGACTGAGATATACACATCATACTCAAACAGCTGGCCGATCAGCGGTACGAGATCCACAACTTTTTTCACGTTTTCGTTTACCATAAAAATACCTCCTGGAGTTTTATCTTACTCACTTATTTGAATTTCACCTTGCCGCCGCAGCCTCTCGCACGCAGCAGTTTAATATAAGCTTTCCGTTTGTTTTTCGGCAGTTTCATAACCGCCTGTTTATAGATCCCCTGAAAAGCCTTGCTGCCAACTTTTTTACCAGTAAGGTTTTTCGTCTTTACCGTAATCTTAGCCAGCCTGGTACATTTGTAAAATGCCTTTGCCCCGATCTTCGTAATATTTTTCCCGATCGTGATCCGCTTCAACTTCTTACAATTTTTAAAAGCGTTGGGCGCGATCGCCGTCACTTTATAAGTAATGCCGCTGATCTTCACCGTATTCGGAATGGTCACTGCCGTCACATTCCGTTTTACCGGTTTCGTGTACGTTACTGTCCCACCGGTCTTACCGGCCTTAGTTACTGTATATACGGCCTTTTTATCAGAAATCCGAGTACCTTTTGCCAGAGCATCGGCTTCTGGCGCCGGAGATGCTGTCGGTACTGAGGTCGGCGTATCCGAGGGCTTCGGCGTTGGCTTATCCGTCGGTACGGCTGTCGGCGCTTCTGTCGGCAAGGGAGTCGGCGCTTCTGTTGGTTTAATTGTCGGTTTGAGTGTCGGCGTATCTGTCGGTACAGGCGTCGATACTTCTGTCGGTACAGGCGTTGGTACCTCTGTCGGCACCGGCGTCGGTGCGGCTGTCGGTACAGGCGTTGGCGCGACCGTCGGTACCGGGGTCGGCACGGCTGTCGGCACCGGCGTAGGAATCGGCGTAGGTGTCACGACCGGCGTAGGTACCGGGGTCGGCACGACTTCCTTTTTCCCGATCACATAGGAAGAACAGTGTGAAATATCAAACTGGGCAAACCCTCCTGAAACTCTCACCACCGTATCTTCACATAATTCCAACTCATGCGTCGTCTCATTATAATAATAGAGCTCATACGTACCGTCCGGAAGTTTATCTCCCACTTTTACAGAGACAGTCGCTGTCCCCGGCAGGGCGCCGCTGTGGAAGAAATCAATGACGGTATACGGATCCAGGCCGGCTTCCTCGATCACCGCTTCCTCTACGCTCGAAGTCTCCGAATCGATCGCCGCTCCGAGATCGACCGAGATATCCGAATCACTGATCCTCTCTCCCTCAAATTTCCACTGATACACAAGATCTCCGTATTCATCGTCAAACACATAGGTAATGCTTTTGTCAGTCCGTATGATGCGGCTGTAAATACCTTTCTGTTTCTCATCCTCTACCTTTGGCTCGGCATCACCGTAATAGACCAGATCAGTCACCGGCGTTTCGACGCTCGGATCTTTCGGTTTATCCAGTTCCTCAAGGATTGAATCGATATCGCAGCTCTCCATTTTATTATCTGTCACAACTGTCTTTTGGATCGTCAGATCGAAATCCGCCACATAACCACCGTCCAGGGAACGGGCAATAATCTTTGTCGTCCCGCCTTGTTTCCCGCGGACAACAAGGACACCATCTGTCGTATATGGAGAGACCTCCGCAATTTCCTCGTCCTCTACCGCCCAGACAACTCCCTGCTCAGACGCATCTACCGGATCAAATACCGGTCTGAAACTCTTGATCTTTCCTTCCGGCACCGTGAGGTCATCTCCCAGTTCAATTCCCTTCACAGGTATAATATCCTCATCGGCCTCATATATCTCCGCTTCCTCTACGATCTTCGCCGCAAATCTGCCCATCGTATTCGAAAAGTCGCTGTCTACATTGATGAGGATCCCCTCTGTCACCGTAGCCAGTTTGCGATAAAACTGATAATTTCCTTTTTGCGTTATGACCGAAGTAATGATGCCTTTTTCGACGATCTTGTGCATCAGTTCTTTCATATTTTCCAGATCATGGGTATTTTCAGTTTTATAGTTTGCATCCGTGACGAGAAACGCAAATTTTGCCGCCGCACTATTAAAAGTCATAACATCCGGCTCTATTAAGTTTCCCAGCGCATCCACCGCTGATTCCGGGCCATCGCCGCCTCCTGTGGCTTTAAGCCCGCCGATTTCCGTTTTCAGCGCCTCCACATCATCATTTTCAAACCAGATCGAAAGTTCCGGGGAATAGTGAAGCACAGTCGGATCCGCGCCATTCCCAGCAGTAATATCTTTATAATCGATCAGAGAGATGCGAAGCGTCGCATTCGTAGCCGCGATCGCATCGACAAACTCTTTCAGTGTCTCTTTCACGCTATTTATAATACCGCCCATGGATCCTGTCGTATCGACAATGAGCGCCAGGTTGATATATTTGCCAGTCAGATCTTTTCCTTTCAAAGATCCATAGCCGAAATCCTCATCTTTGCCAGTTGCGATCACGGAATAGGAACCTTCCTTATTTCCATATACCTGTGTCTGGATGACATATGTCTTTCCGGCACTCAGCTTCACCGAGGTAAGAAAATTGTGATCATCGTAACCGTCGTCATCGTAGGCGATCGATTTGCCGGACTCGTCAAACACGTATACGAGGGTATCTGTATCACCGGATGAATAAAAGTGGTAGATTCCGTCATTTTTTGGCTTGAACTGAAAACTCCCGCTAGCTGGCTTCATCGGTAGATAGCTAACAAGCATCTCCGTATCTTCTTCAAGTTCCTTATCCGCATACAAATCGAGAAAATGCCCTTTTACCGGTACGTTAACGTTCTTCCCAAGGGAACCACTGGAAACAGTAAGTATATTACTTGTGCCGCCTTCTTTCCATATATTGTATATATTTTGGTTCGTTGTCGTACTTGCTTTTCCGTCCACTATCGCCTTGGCCAGGCTGTCTCTATATTCCGTTCCATCATTATATGTAAGTGTTACGTTGTAAAGCGCTCTGATCTTTTCCTCATCAAAACGGAAATACTTCTGATTTTTCCCATACGTGACAAGAGTTCCATCCTCAATCTTTAAGGCGGCATCACTGCTAACAGGCGTCACTACCATGGACTCTAACGTCGGCGCGGTTTCATCCGTATTGATCCCTTCCGGCTTGTTTACGAAAACGAGCTCTGTCACCTCTTCACCTGACGCATCGACAACCTTCAGACCATCCTGAACAACGTCTTCTTCCCGGATGATCACGCCATCTCCCGCCGCCGTCGGCTCCAGTTCGTCTCCCTCCGGCGTTTTTATCGTATAATCTTTTCCTGCCCGGAGTGCTTCTCCGTTCTCATCCAACGCCCTGATACCGACTACAGAATCCCCTTCTTCCAAGGAAAATCCTGTCTTCTCTTCTATTACCGGGATCGTTGTATACTGCTCCTGTCCTAATGACTTCTCACTCTCACCTGCGTTCAGTTCAAGGACAGCAACCGCTGCGTCCCCCCGTTCCTTTTCAGCTTCCTGGCTGTCTCCCCGCCCTTTTGCTCCAGCGTGCGCCACGGGCATCATCAGGGATAATGCCATAGACAGTGTCAAAACAATGGATAATGTTCTTTTTACTCTCCTCATAATTTTCACCTGAACCTTTCCAAAAAAACAATATGATTTCTGTCCCTGAAATTTTCTTCATATGTAGATTCGTTAATCTCTATTCTATCATATCTTTTACCCTAAAGCAACAAGTTTTGTCTTGTGTCTTGCCCCATTTTTTGCTATACTTCATACATGACAGAGACGAAAGTCCATACGCAGACAACATACAAAAAGGATGGTGGAACAAAATGAAAAAGGGTGTGTACGCCGCCATAAAAAAAGACGGGACTCCATATTACCGCAGTTCCATCACCTTTCAAAACAAACATATCAGTCTCGGCAGTTTTCCGACCGAAGCGGCTGCCGCGCGCGCTTACACCGAAGCGGACGGCATTCTTCACGATCCCGGCTGCTCCCTGGAATCCTATCTTCCCCTCTCACTCGAAGATAAAAGCGCCAAACGGCGCTCCCCGGCGCTCCCCTTTCCCAAATGGGTGACGCTCATCAATTTCCGCGACAACGGAATCTACATCAAAACGCCGATATACATGCGGAAAAATTATTTCCACTACTATTTTTCCCCCGACGATTACTACACATTTGATATAGACGACCTGTTTTACTACTCCACCCATTCGATCATACGCCGCGGCGGTCATCTGTTCGTCAGCGACTACGGCATGCAGATCAATATCCTGTCCCGCTACGGGATTAAAAATTACGGCGTCGCCGGACGGGATTTTTTGTTCGTCAATGGGGACAAACGGGACTTCCGCTATGAAAACATCGAGATCATCAACCGCTATCACGGCGTATTGCGCAAACAGCACAAGGGAAAAACGATCTATGAGACGAGGATCCATCTGCGGGGGGAGTTCATCGTCGGCCGCTATGAAACTGAAACCGAAGCGGCCATAGCCTATAACAAAGCCGCCTCCACCCTGATCCGCAAAGGCTATGACAAGCGGTTTCCCGTGAATTACCTCGAAGAACTCTCCAGTGAAGAATATAAAGAATGTTTTAAGAGGATCAAAATATCCAAACGGATCCTGGCGCTCGGGCCGAAAGAATAAAAGGCACATTATAAGGGCAAAAGGCGCCCCACAGGGACACCTTCGCCCTTATAATGCGCCTTGAAAGTACAGGATCAAATATAAAATGATGATGATTCCGTTCAGCACGGACCCGATAGCCGGGCATGTCATATAGATATCTTCTTTTTTGTAACACCGCAGGGAGAGTACAAAACCGACTACGGACAGCACCAGATTCAGGATTCCCAGATACCCGTAGTGGATGCCGCCCTGCCCTTTTTCCATACTGGAACAGACAAACAGCGCTATGATAAAGACAAGCGATAGAACAGCGATCAGCATGGATACAATACCGATAAACGGGTGTTTCTTGTCCGTAAACTGTATTTTCCGCCTCTTTCCAATCCGTATATTTATCCTCATTTTCCTTCCCTTTCCTTGCGAGTTCTCTTTTTCCGATACCATGTGAGTATACCGCGGCAGATACTGTAGCACACACAGCCAAGCGCCACGCCTATCGTATTGAGGATCAGGTCGTCCACATCAAAGCACCCCACTTTGGTGACGAGCTGGGTCGTCTCCACCGTCAGGCTGAATAAAAAGCCGAACCCCGTAATCTTCAAAAAATTTAAAAATGGACCTAATTTCCTCTTCTCCAATCCCGGGATGAAAAATCCAAAGGGCATGAAAACGACGATGTTTCCCACGATATTGATCAGAAACGCCTCCGCCCCCAGGATCTTCCGGTATTTAATAAACCGGGAGATCTCGCGGAACGGGGTGAAATTGTACTGGTAGTTCAGAAATTGTGTCGTGCGTCCATATTCTTCACTGAAAAACAGGAAATAGATAAGCAGGATCATATAACCGACAAAAGCAAGTGCCAGCATGTTGCGAATTAGCTTTTTCACAGCAAAACCTCCCGTTCGCCTTTTATGCTTTTCGGATCGTCACTCCTAATACTTCCATTTTCTTCAGTATATTATCCATGATCTCGGTTACGTCCTTGTCCTCCAGCGTGCGGTCAGCCGCGCGGAAACGGATGGAGTACGCCAGCGATCTCTCATCCTGTCCGAGCTGTTCGCCCTCGTACACATCGAACAGCTGATAGCTTTCCAGCAGACTTCCGCCGTTTTTGCGGATCACTTCCTCCACGCTCCCGGCAAGGACATTCTTTTTCATTACCAGGGAAATATCCCTCGTAATGGCCGGGAATTTTGCCACGCCCTTATATTTGACGTCAAAATCCGAAAGTCCGGTCAGCCGCTCCACATCGAGCACGGCCACATACGCCTTCGTCCCAATCTCGTATTCGTCAAGCACATCCGGATGCACCTCGCCGAGATAACCGATCGTTTCCGCGCCAACCGTCACATCGGCCCTGCGGCCCGGATGGAGATACGGACGGTCGGCTTCCGGTGTAAAGGAAATGCCACGCCGAATCCCCAGTTTATCCAAAATGCCTTCCACGACGCCTTTCATATCAAAGAAATCACCCGCCCCGTACATACCGAGCGTCAGCTGCATCCTCTCGTCCGGCAGCTCCTTTAACGGCAGGGATTTCGGCAGATAGATCTTCGCCAGTTCATAGAGGCGCACATCTTTATTCCGCCTGTTATAGTTCGTTGACAGCGACGTGAGCATACCGTTTAACGGCGTCGTCCGCATGATACTGTAATCCTCTCCTAAAGGATTCGAGATCACGATCGTCTTTCTCATCTCGCTCTCTTCCGGTATCCGCAGTTTATCAAATACTTTCGGACTCTCGAAAGAATAACTCATGCCTTCGCTGAATCCGGCCTGCTCCACGACATTTCTCGCGATGTTTTCAATGACCGTCTGAGCGGACAATTTTCCCATCGTCGCTTCTCCGCTCGGAAGCGTGGCCGGAATCTTATCATAGCCGAAAAAGCGCGCGACCTCCTCTGCCAGATCCGCCAGACAGTGTACATCCTGCCGCCACGTCGGCACATGAACGATGCGGGCCCCGCGGTCTACGCCGAGTCCGACCATCTCAAAATACGAGATCATCTCGTCTTCACTGATCTCGGTGCCAAGAAGATCGTTGATGCGGTCCGGATCATAGGCAACGGTCTCTTCTTTCCTCTCGTTCGGATAGACGTCCACACAGCCGCCGACTACCGTGCCGGCGCCGAGTTCCTCGATCAGCTGGCAGGCGCGGTCCATCGCCTCGCGCGTCGTGTTGGGATCAAGTCCTTTTTCAAATTTTGCCTGGGCATCGGTACGCATCCCCAATTTCTTTCCGGAAAGACGGATATTCGTGCCATCGAAGCAGGCAGCCTCAAACAGCATTGTCTTTACGTCGTCAGTTATTTTCGAATTTTCTCCCCCCATAATGCCGGCGATGCCGACCGCTTTCTCGCCGTCGCAGATCATGAGGATCGAATCGTCCAGCTTCCTCTCCTGCCCGTCGAGCGTCGTGAATTTTTCACCGGCTTTCGCGTTGCGCACCACGATCTTTTGTCCGGCGATCGTATCGAGGTCGTAGGCGTGCATCGGCTGCGAATACTCCTCCATCACGTAATTCGTAATGTCCACGATATTATTGATCGGCCGGATCCCGCAGGCTGCCAGGCGCCGCTGCATCCACTCCGGCGACGGGGCCAGGCGGATGTCCTTTACGACGCGCGCCACATAGCGCGAGCACAGCTTTTCATTTTCGATGTCAACGGAAATATAATCCTCTGTCTTTTCGTCATTTCCCACTTCGCTCACGACCGGCGGGCAGAACGGCTTGCGAAACGTGGCTGCCGCCTCCCTTGCGATGCCGATCACACCGAAGCAGTCCACGCGGTTTGACGTGACTTCATACTCAATATTCGCATCCCGCAGTCCGAGCAGCTCGATGGCGTCGCTTCCGACCGGCGCCTCTTTGTATTCCGGGTTGTCACTCAAAATGTAGATCCCGTCTTCCGGCGCGTCGGGGTAAAAATCCCGCGACGATCCCAGTTCCTCGATGGAACACATCATGCCAAACGATTCCACGCCGCGCAGTTTTCCCTTCTTGATCTTAATGCCGCCCGGCGTCTTCGAGCCGTCATGGCCGCCGGCGACACGTCCTCCCTCGAGAACGACAGGGACTTTCTGCCCCTCCTCTACATTGGGCGCGCCGGTCACGATCTGCACCGTATTTCCCTCGCCGTCAACGGCCACCTGGCACACGACGAGCTTATCCGCATCGGGATGTTTTTTGATCTCCTCTATTTTTCCCACGACGATCTTATCCAGATCGGCGTCTAATTTTTCAAATCCTTCCACTTTCGTGCCGGAAAGGGTCATCGCGTCCATATACTCCTTTTCCGTGCATTCGAGCTCCGGAACGTAGGCTTTGATCCATGATAATGGTGTATTCATTGTTTCCCTCCTAAAATTGTTCTAAAAAGCGCTTATCGTTTTCATATAGAAGTCTCATATCGTCGATCTCATATTTCAAAAGAGCGATGCGCTCCAGTCCGACTCCAAACGCAAATCCTGTATATTCCTCGGGATCGATCTTACTCATTTCCAGTACATGGGGGTGTACCATGCCGCAGCCGAGTATCTCGATCCATCCCTCTCCTTTACAGAAGCGGCATCCTTTTCCGCCGCACTTAAAACACGTCACATCCATCTCGGCGCTCGGCTCCGTGAACGGGAAGTGATGGGGGCGGAATTTTACTTTCGTCTGTTCCCCAAATAACGCCCTGGCAAACACTTCGAGCGTCCCTTTCAGATCCGCGAATGTGATGTGCTTGTCGATGACGAGCCCCTCGACCTGGTGGAACGACGGCGAATGGGTGGCGTCGACCTCATCGGAACGGAACACCCTCCCGGGCGCGATCATCCGGATCGGCAGCTTTCCCTCTTCCATCACGCGGACCTGTACCGAAGATGTCTGCGTGCGCAGCAGGAAATCATCGTTGATATAAAACGTATCCTGTTCATCCTTCGCCGGATGGTTCGCCGGAATGTTCAGCGCTTCAAAGTTATAATAATCATATTCTACTTCCGGTCCTTCCACAACCTCATAGCCCATACCGATAAATACTTTTTCCACTTCTTCCAGGGCGATCGTGTTCGGGTGGCGGTGTCCCATCTCCGGTCTGCGTCCCGGCAGCGTGACGTCGATCACTTCCGCCCTCATTTTTTCCTCGCGCAGCGCCTTGGCAAAGGCCGCTTTTTTCGCTTCCAGCCTCGTCTCGATATCCTTTCGCGCCTCATTGACGAGCTGGCCGACTTTCGGCCGGTCTTCCGGCGCCACATCCTTCATCGATTTGAGGACGCTCGTTAATTCACCTTTCTTTCCGAGAAAAGCAACCCGGATGTCATTAAGTTTTTCCAGCCCCTGGGTCTGCTCGATCTGAGCCAGGGCATCCTGCATGATTTTTTCAAGTTTTTCTTTCATTCTCTTTCCTCATTTCTTTCCCTGAGCAGTATTCTCCGGGAATGTTTCATTTTACTCTATTAAATCATTTAATCTTATAAAAATAAGGCCAAATGTTCCCACGCCGCAGTTACTCGAAACCGTAGCCGACGCCTTCTGTACGAAAATATTCTGAAAACTGATATATTTCTGCACTTCCTCCAGCAGTTCGTCCAACTGGCGCACACTGCAGCCCGCATACGTCAGGAACAGTACACGCGTATCGATCTGTTCCCGCCGCCGCAAAAGCTTTCTTACATATCTCCGTCTGGCCCGCTGCATATTTCCGACTTCGATGTGCCACACCTTCAAGCGGTTGCGGTTCATATACAGAACCGGATGCAGCCGCAGCGCCGTACTGATCTTATGGACGATGCCGCTGACTTTTCCGTTTCGGTGCATCGAATCCGTGCTCGGAATGAGAAAATTGGAGCACACATACTTGCTGAACTTGTCAAGCGCGCTGCAGATCTCTTTCACGCTTCTTCCCTCTTCCGCCATCTTCGCCGCGTATAACACCATAAGGCCGTGGCCGCTGCTGATATGGGCGGAATCTACAACTGTCACATTATCAAAGCTTTTACTTGCCTGGAGCGCGTCCGGATAGGCACCGCTCAGATCGGTTGTAGCCGTAATATGTATGACCTGTTCGGCCGTCGCCAGTGTATCGGCAAAGAAATATTCATACTCCTCGGGGGACGCCGTGGAAGAGTGCGCATAATTTCCTTCTATCTTTAAGTATTCCAGCAGGCTGTCAGAAGATACCTCTGAAATATCACAAAAGCGTCCTTCCTTTGTATGCACATAGCAGTACATCAGGCGGATCTGGTATTTGCGCAGCAGCTGTTCCGGCAGGTCGCAGATACAATCGGCCGTCACCGCGATCTTCCGCTTTCTCGCGCTTTTCACCTGATTGAGTCCATCGAGTTCTCCGGCATCCGACATTTCCGTCTCATCGGACGTAAATTCGATCAGGTCCGGCGGCAGGTACTTCATGAGCGCCGCCTCCAAAAGCGCAATGTTGATCGGTTTCGCCAGATACCCGTCAAAGCCCATTTCCCGATAGATCTGATCCGCGTTCGCCATGACGTTGGCCGTCAGCGCGATCACCGGCGTTTTCTGGCAATACCCTTTCGTCTGGGCGCGGATCGCATGAAGCGTCTCCTCTCCGTCCATTTCCGGCATCATATGATCCATCAGGATGACATGATACCCTTCTGACGCCGTTTTATTCAGGCACTCTCTTCCGCTTCCCACTGTAAACACCTGGACTTTTGTGGCTCTCAGCAGCTTGACTGCCACCATGCGGTTCATGTCGTTGTCATCTACGACGAGCACCCTGGCATCCGGCGCCATAAATTTCTGTCTGTACGCGGCACGGTTGCTGATCTGCTTCTGGGCGGCAAAGTCGATGACGCCGATCGGCCGCGAATTCACGATATCCTGCTGCAATTCTATCGTAAACGTAGAACCTTTATGGTAGACACTGTCCACATAGATCCGGCCGCCCATCATCTCCAGAAGCTGTTTGGAAATACTGAGACCGAGTCCGGTGCCCTCGATATTCCGGTTCACCGTCTCGTCTACGCGCTTAAACGAGCGGAACAGATCGTCGAGACTTTCCTTGCGGATCCCCTTTCCCGTATCCTTGACGGATATGCGGAGCAGGATCGTTACCGGGGATAGGCGTTCTGCCTGGGCTGACAGCGTAACTGAACCCGCGTCCGTATATTTGACTGCATTCGTCAGCATATTCGTTATGACCTGCTTGATCCGCACCTCATCCCCGTATAACATCGACGGGATATTGGGATCAATGTCCACTTTAAATTCAAGTTCTTTCTGATGTGCCCGGATCCAGATGAGGTTCACGAGGTCGCTGAACATCCCGCTGATCTCGTACTGTGTCGGCACGATCTCCATTTTCCCCGACTCCAGTTTCGAGAGATCGAGGATGTCATTAATTGTCGTCAGCAGCATCTTACTGGCGTTTTGTATGTTGATCGCGTTTTCCGCGATTTCCTCTGAAATATCCTCCCGCAGAGTCATCTCGTTCAATCCGATGATCGTGTTGATCGGTGTGCGGATCTCGTGGCTCATATTGGCAAAGAAATTATCTTTCGAGCGGGCCATCTGTTCCAATTCCTCTTTCTGCCTCTCCGCCCGTTTCTTTTCCCTGTCGTACGTCAATGTCTGAAGCCGGTTCATGATGCCGACAAAACAACTCGTGATCAATATCGTGCCAAACGTATCCATATGGTTTAACAGCCGCTGCGGTCTGATCCCCACAAGCTGCGGATAGTTGTAAGCGATATAAAAGGCCGCCACGCATCCCGCGAGAGAGAGCGCAAAAGCCACGGCAAATTCTTTTCCCCTGAAAAACAGGAACACGCACACAAATCCCATGACAAAACAGAGCGGTGTGCCCGAATTTATACCGCCGGCAAGGATGAATATCATCGGATACAGGAAAACGTTCGACGCCACGACGAGCAGCCAAGACGCCTGTTTCGATTTGTGGTCCTTGATCGCCAGTTTCAGCGCATCTCCCGATACTACGGCCATCGCCAGCCGCACATAAAACATGCGCCAGTCCATCCCGCGCAGGAAGCGGAACAAACCGATACACGAGGTAAAAAATACGAGCAATAATACGATGCGGACCGTCTTTTCCCAAAGATCAAGATCACTGCCAAACAATGTCTGCTGTAATGACTGCCATTTTCTCTTCATCATACGGCACCTAACCTTTCCGCGCATCTTTCCATGAGCTGAGTATGTTCGCCGCTCCCAGGAAATCAAAATCATCTACTTTTTCCCGTATCTGCTGTGCCAGTTCCGCAGGCGAAACCTCCTGCGCGAAAGCCTGTGGCGGTTCGCTTTTCTGCAGGGCATCGAGAAGTTCTTCCATTCCCTCACTCTCAAAACCTTCCAGATGTTCTTCCAACTGTGAGAGCAGCTGGTCAAATGGCATCGACACGGATCCGCCTTCCTGGCCGGCTTTCTGATCTGCTTCATGTTCTGACCGGCCGGCAGATGACTCTCCGCCTTCCCCCGTCCCTTCCGGATAGATAAAGGCGTTCCCGCCGATGACGCCCAACAGGGCATCGTGCATTTCCAGCAGTTCCTCATGATGCTCCAGAATATAGTCGATATGGTCTTCCTTCCCCGCCATTTCCAGATTCAGCGCGAGCGCCGCTACTTTGTCCGCCCCGATCCCTTTGGAATTACTCTTCAACGCGTGCACGGCTATAACATAATTTTTCCAGTCCTCTTCTTCAAAAAAATGCTGCAGCGAATATTTTCTCTTCGGCCCTTCCGCATGGTACAGCGCCGTGATCTCGCGGAATCCCTCTTCATCGCCGCAGAAGGCCCTCCCCTGCTCGATATTGATACCAGCCGCGGTCAGTTCCGCCAGCTGCTGCTCCTTATTCTCCTGTTCCGCCCCGCGTTCTTCCTGCGCGACAGCTTTTCCTTCCGGCGCCGCCGTGTTCCCATCCGCGACCGCTTCCGCTGAATCACTGCCTTCCCTTTCTTCCGCGGCAACAACCTGCTGCGGTGCCGCCTCTACGGCCTGTTCTTCTTCCGGCAGATCTTCCAGCCTGATCTGTTTCTGTACCGGGATATAACGGCGCAGCATACGTTCAAGTACACTGAGTTCGATCGGTTTGGCGATAAAGTCGTCAAACCCTTCCGCCAGAAACATTTCCCTGGCGCCCCCGATCGCATTCGCCGTAAAGGCGATGATCGAGAGCGACTGAAAATACGACCCCGGTTTCTGCCGTATTTTATGTAACGTCTCCACTCCGTCCATTTCCGGCATCATATGGTCCAGAAATACACAGTCAAATTCCATCGAATCCAGTTTTTCCAGCGCCTCCCAGCCGCTTCCGGCCATCGTCACCCGAATCTGGTATGGCAGAAGAAGCCGCGCCATGACTTTTAAGTTCATGGCGTTGTCGTCCACGACGAGCACTTTCGCGTCCGGCGCGATAAATCGGTGGCGGAGGTCCACATGCTGTTCATCCCTCTGGATCACTTTCCTTCCATTGAACACCGCCGCGATGGACAGCACGGTAAACGGCTTGTAAATGCGCAGCATATTGCTCCCCGCCCGCACTTCCTGGCCGTAATCCAGTATCAGTACGACGCTGAGTGTCTGCGCCAATTTTTCGAAAAAGGTCTTGTCTTCACAGTACTCTTCCCAACTGATAAATATGTGGGTGTACTTTTCACGCTCCAGCCGCCGTTTCAGTTCAGACAGGCTCCTGCACACGCGGAACATGATGCCGAACTGCTCCGCGACATGGACCATGCAGCTTTCGTAGCCCTCTCTCACAACCGTGTAATTATATTTACTCATATTGATATAACATGCCGCGAACACCTGCTGCTTATTTTTTATCGACACGATCGGCGTATCATCGAGTACTTTCTGCGGGATCGTAAAGCGGAATTCGCTCCCGACACCAGGCTCGCTCGTCACGGTGATAAATCCGCCCATTTTCAGGACAAGTGCTTTCGTGATCGCAAGGCCGATGCCCGAACCGCCTTCCTCCCTGTTCCGCTTGGAGTCCACCTGTTGGAACCTCGTAAATACGTGCTCCAGATCGGACGGTTTGATGCCGATGCCTGAATCTTTCACGCTGACGACCAGATTGATCCCGTACTCTTCTTTCCGGCCCGAGATCTGAAGGACAATGCCGCCCTCTTTCGTAAATTTGATCGCGTTTTCCAGCAGGTTCATGACAATACGCCGGATCTTCTGCTCGTCCCCTACGAGATTACTCGGCAGATCCGCGTCACAGTCCACGACCAGTTCCAGTTTCTTTCCATTTTCTAATGTCAGCGCCATATTGATAATATCGGTTATCGTCGATGTGATGTTATAACTTTCCTCCGCCAGTTCCAGATCCCCGCTCTCCAGCTCGGAATAATCCAGAATGTTGCTGACCGTGGACAAAAGATTCCGCCCCGCTGTCTGGATATCGATCACGTCTTTTCTCACACTGATCGGGATGTCCTCCTGAAGGATCGCCTCACTCATACCGCATACCGCATTGATCGGCGTGCGGATCTCATGGGAAATATTTACCATAAAATCGTCTTTGCTCTGCTCGGCACGTTCCAGCCTGCCGATGTTTTCATATAATTTTTCGCTGATCTGCATGCGGATCCGTATTGTCATCCACGCGGTAAAAGACGCGGTATACACCGCCAGCACATGCAGGACAAAGCTAAACACATCATCCGCGTTGTCGAGCGGGATCGTCCTGGCCAGCAGTCCGTGATACAGAAACAGGCCATTCGAAACGAACATCCCCAGATAGACGATGCGGGGCGCGCAAAATATACTGAGTAAAATGATGAGTCCCGCCATGACAGGAATGATCGATATGAAATTATCGGTTTGGAGCGCATAGATCACGAAATTCATCCAGGACAGCACGGAAATCAGCAGCGCACGGTCGTCGTATGTTTTAAACCGCTTGATGCAAGCCGCCCAGATCACGATAAGCGACAGGGCAATCAATTCCCGCACATAAACGCTCCACCCGAGCAAACAGGAAACAACGAATAAGACAACAGAATAGGCGGTAAAAATGACCAGCACCGCCCGTTCCAGCATTTTCAGAACTTTTTCGTCATTATAATTTCTGTCTTCCACAGTGTTCTACCGCCCCTTTCTTCAGGATATGTTCAGCATCTCTTTAATTTTAGGCACCATTTCCATAAAAACATCGATGATGGCCGGATCAAACTGTGTCCCCCTGCCCTCCATCATGATCTGCAGGATCCTCTCGATCGGCCGGATCGGCGGCTTATATACCCTCTCCTCATAAAGGGCGTCAAACACATCCGCCACAGCCATGATCCGTGCCGCCAGCGGGATATCCTCTCCCGCGAGCCCCGTCGGATACCCTGTTCCATCCCATCGTTCATGATGGTACATCGCGATATCCCCCACCACTTTTACATACTCTCCGTCCTCGACATCGCCGATGATCGTATCAATGATCTTGCGGCTCTGGACAGTATGCGTCTTCATCGTCTCAAATTCTTCCACCGTCAGTTTCCCGGGTTTTTGCAGCACGGCATCGGGAACTTTGATTTTCCCCACATCATGGAGCGGCGCCGCCTTGCGGATATTTTCTATAAATTCTTCCGTCAGTTCGCCGGGAAACAACCCGCGCTTATGTAACTCATCCGCGATCATCTTCACATAGATCTGTGTGTTCTTCACATGCTTCCCCGTACTCCCGTCCCGGCTCTCGATCAGATTTGCCATGCCGACAATGACTGAATCCTGGATCGCGCTGATCCGCCTGGTACTTTCCGTGATCTTATCCGCCTGCTCCTCCACCATCTTCTCCAGATTGTTCCGGTACTGCTCCAGCTCGATCGTCTTGCTGACCCTGCTCATCAGAACATCCGGTATAAACGGCTTGCGGACAAAATCCATCGCCCCCATCTGAAAACATTTGATCTCGGTATCCGCTTTATCATCCGCTGTCAGGAATATGATAGGAATATCCGCCGTTCGCTTGTCACCGCGAATTTGTTCCATCACTTCAAAACCATCCATCTCCGGCATATTGATGTCCAAAAGGATCAGGTCCGGATGGTTATGTTCCAGATACTTCAAAGCCGCCTTCCCGGAATTCGTGGCAGCAATACGGAATTGTGACAATAAAATTTTTTGTGCAAGTGTCAGGTTTGTCTTATCGTCGTCCACTACTAATATAATATTTTTCATCTACTTACTCCTTGCGCGCCAAGATCTACGTAATTCGATTATAAACCAACATGCGATATTGTTCAAGGGTGAAGAGTGAAAAATAAATTTTTCACTCTGGATGCGCAAAAGGCACGCGCGTTCCGATACGATAACAACCGGCGTGAAAAACTGCCGCGCAGGACACTATATCTGTCCGCACGGCAGCTTTAGCACTCACCCGATCATGCGTGTATATTTATTCATAAGGTTTAAAATATACTTTGTATATTTTTTCATAATCTGTGACGCCATCTATCGTTACCTTGATCTCACCGACATGCTCTTCTCCGCTCACTGGCTCGTATTTTGTGACGGCGCCTACAGGCGCATTTGTATTAGACCAGCTCAACGCCAGTTCCTCCGGCGTAACCCCCGGAGAACCCACCGTTACTAAGATTGATTGTTCTGCCTGCTTCATCTCCACTGTGACATACGGCGAAAAAGATACATCCGTCAGACTGCACGCGTAATCGATCGGATAGCAGTATACATAGTAAGACGATCCATCCGGAACACTCACACTGTATTGTGAATAATGAGGTTCTGACTTCTGTCTGTACATCTCACATTTCTGACCATTTAAGGTTATCGTACACTCGTCGCTGAACATCTTTTTGTCCGCATACACATAGAGAGAGGAACCACCTGACAATACCATTTTATAAATCTTGTTGTCCCCGTCATCGATCTGTGGAAGCTGCTTCTTGCGTATCACCCATGTTTTCTCCTTCTCTCCTGTGTGGATCGTCACCGTGTACTCGCCCCCCACTTTATGAGAATCACAATCCACTGTCACGGACTTCGAAGAAAAAGTAAATGCGATATCCTTTAGATCAAACTCCGTTCCCTGATCGGAATACATATACAGACATGAATAATACTGCCCGTCATCTTCCGAATAATAACTTTCCTGACTCCAACGCAGATTTTCCTCACCGACCATCGCTTCCTTTAATTGTATGTAATCAAAATTAAAGTTCTTATACACATGGACGATTCGCGTATGGCCGCTCTCTGCCACAACTCGGAACGCCTTCCATGCGTCACTTTCTGTCGGGGTAACCGACGTCAGCTGCGCTCCGGTCCACCCGCTGATCACATCTGTCGTCAACTCACAGTCCTCATCATTCAGTTCAACTGTCAGCTTACCTTCCGCCCAATCATAACTACTCGTATAAACGCCTTCTGTGTAACAGGAAAGATAACATTCATAATATAATTCATCACGGTAATCATATACTTCATAATACAGTTTTGCTGTCTCTCTCTCCTGTGTGTCCGTAAGCGCATCCAGCCGTTTCTGGTAGGCCGCTGTTTTCTCAGGAATATCTTCCCCTGTTCCTTCTTCTAACGTCTCGTAATACTTTTGTATTGCTTCCAGATCAAGAGAAATCCCCTGCTTATACTCCTCGATCGTATTTCCCACATTCCATTCGTTTCTCTCATCATACACCGTATTGATCGTCTTAAACGTTTTCGTATTGCTGTCATAGTCAAAGACATGCCATACATTCCCCGCCTGTTTCGGTATATAATAGGTGTTCTGCTTGTAATTGCCATCATACACTTCTACTTTTACAGATGACTCCGACAGCTTGGAGGAAGCTGCGTCAAAACGGTTTGTATAACTGTGTACATAATAACTATACACGCCTGGAACGCGCTGGTATATCGTAGTCGTTTCAGGGCCCTCATAATCCATGTCATCCACATCCAGATCAGAGTGGGACTCCCCCGTGTTATACGATTTATTGCTAAAATACGTATGGAATCGTTCTCCATAACTTCCCGGCCCTCTCAAATGGGCGTCCAAATCCGCAGCCGCCCCGCTGTCTTCTGATCCCCAGCTCAAAACAAAGCGAAGCTGGCCCTCGTTCAGCGTTCTACTCATGACCGCGCCTTCTATCGCAGTTTCGCCCGGCCGGATCAGTACATTGATCCAGGTTGGAACGTAGTTTTCTTCCCCTTCAGGAAGAGTTCTTTTATCTCTCAACTCGATCGTGTAATAACCCGCAGGCAGATCATTGACCAGATAAATCCCCTGCTCATTCGTCTGCGTTTCCACCACAACCGGAACCTTAGCATCGAAAGACCCTTTCCCTTTGCGAACCAGGACATCAATACCGGAGATTGCAAGATCCTTTTGCACACTATCAAGAATCTTTCCTGTCACATTACCTGTTTTTCCCTCCCAGTCAGATGGGATCAATATGATCTCTTCATTTGTATAGGTATCGCCATAAGTACTCGTTATGATGATCTGCTGGCCGACCGGCATATAACCGTCTTTTTTCGCTAAGAGATAATAATTTCCCGTCACCACCTTATTATCCGAACTATATTTGCCATCGGCGTCTGTCGTCAACCGGATCGTATCGCTGTCCGACTCGATCTTCTGTATATCATAATCCGGGTGATATCCGATCATATAAATATCCGCACCTTCCAACGCATCTAAATGTTATTTTCGGGTTGCCATTAACAACTTTATAGTGTATAATATAGTTTGTGGTAAACTTGCAAGGGCAAACAATATAACGGTTCATGGAGGTGTAGGAATGGCAAGGACAGTTTCAATCGGTGCGCAGGACTTTGAAGAACTAATCAGGAAACATTGTTTTTATATTGATAAAACATTTTTTATAAAAGAATGGTGGGAAAATGAGGATAAAGTCACTCTGATCACCCGACCAAGGCGCTTTGGCAAAACACTGAACATGAGTATGCTGGAACAGTTTTTCAGCGTGAAATATAACAAGCAGGATGAAATTTTTCATGGTCTGGATATTTGGAAAGAGGAAAAATACAGGGAACTACAGGGAACTTATCCTGTAATATTTCTATCGTTCGCCGGAATCAAGGAGACTGATTACTCCTTGGCTGTCCGCCGATTTTGTGAGATTATACAGACTCTGTATATAAAAAATTATTATCTTTTGGAGTCGAATGTTCTGACAGATGGAGAAAAAATAATCTATAAGCAGATGGCCGATCATATGGAACCAGAGTCTGTACCGATGGCGCTCCATTGGTTATCGGATTATCTGTGCCGTTATTATGAAAAGAAGGTAATCATCCTTTTGGATGAATATGATACACCGCTTCAGGAGGCATATATGGGAGGGTACTGGGAGAAAATCGTTTCATTTACAAGAAACTTATTTAACAATACCTTTAAAACAAATCCCTATTTGGAGCGGGCCCTGATGACAGGAATTACAAGGGTCAGTAAAGAGTCTCTATTTTCAGATTTAAACAATCTGAAAGTGATCACTATGACTTCTAACAATTATTCGTCCTGTTTTGGATTTACGGAACAGGAAGTATTCTCTGCTATGGACGAGTTCGGTCTGACAAACAAAGATGAGGTTAAATACTGGTACGATGGTTTCACGATCGGAAATTTACAGGACATCTATAATCCCTGGTCGATCATCAATTTCCTTGATGAGGGACGTCTGAAACCCTACTGGGCCAACACGAGTTCCAATGGGTTAATCAGCCGCCTGATCCAGGAGGGAAGCCGTGACATCAAAATGCAGTTCGAAAGTCTCCTGCAGGGAAATTCCATAAAAAGTGAGATCGATGAAGAAATCATTTTTTCCCAATTGGATCTAGATGAAAATTCCATCTGGAGTCTTCTGCTTACCAGCGGATACCTGAAAACAAAAAACATCGTGGATGAGGTATATGAACTGGAACTAACGAATTTTGAAGTTAAAAAAACATTCTATAAAATGGTAAAGACCTGGTTCCGAAAAGACAGCGCGGACTATAACGATTTCATAAAGGCTCTTTTAAAAGGAAACCTAAAAGAAATGAATGCCTATATGAACCGGGTGCTGTTCCATATGATCAGCTCATTTGACGGCGGAACACACCCATCTGAATCTACGATGCCAGAAAAATTTTACCACGGTTTTGTATTGGGACTGCTTGTGAACCTGGCGGGCCGCTACGAGGTGACATCAAACCGTGAGAGCGGATTTGGGCGCTATGATGTACTGTTAAATCCGATTGAATCGGATGACGCCGGAATCATATTGGAATTCAAGGTCCATGATCCACAAGAGGAATCGTCACTGGAAGATACCGTGCAGGCCGCATTAGATCAGATCGAAGAAAAGAAATACGAACAGACGTTACTTGCACAGGGAATAAAAACGGAACGCATCCGCAAGTACGGATTTGCGTTCCGTGGAAAAGAGGTGCTGATCGGGTAACGGCAAACAGCCTTTCTATTTCGCTGTTACCGTCCCCACCGTATCGGCACCGGATGTATCATAACCCGAAAAACGGTAATCATACGCTCCGCTGTCCGCATTCAATTTTGTGCCGCTCACTCCTCCCCCGCTGTATAACGTATAAGCCGAACCGGCTGTCAGTTCCGGCGCCGAATACAACACATAGCTGTACGCCTTGATCGGTTTCATGGAAAGCAGCACATTCTGTCCGGCATCCAAAATAGCAAACGGTGTGTCCGCGCCAAACGACGTACTCCCCGATCCTCCGCCCGGGAAGCCGCCTCCCTGCCCTGGAAACATCTGACCAGGTCTTTGACCTTGACCGCCAGACAACGGATAGCTGATGACGGCCTGACCGGTTTCAGTCGGCGACTCGATCATCCCGCTGCTCCCCACCGCTAAAAGCGTGGCGCCGCGCCCGATGTAATATGTTTGATCCGTATCGACCGGTGAGTTGTCATTTGCCATTGTTCCAAAAATAATGATCGTCCCGCCATGCGCGTAAAATGAGCCGTTGCAGTCAATTCCATCACCGTCTGCAGAATAGGTCCCCGTTACCTGGTTCCCATCTTCCGTTCCCAGAGAGAAACTGTGCGTCTGGTCGTCCGCAATCATGATGTTCAAATACCCGGACAGCATATGAAAAGTATTATTCGCCGATGATGTGGATCTTTTTGTATACTTTTCCTCAGACTCATCTGCGTATACGTAAGTTAATGTCTTTGATGACGCATTGATCCCGTCGTCATTGGAATATATTTTTACCGTTGGCTCTTCTTTTGAATCGCCCGCGGCACCAATGATGATCGTTCCGGCCTCGATTCCCTCGTAACACTGGCGGATCGCAATATCACAACCGTTCATGATCAAAAGATCCCGCGCCGCCGTGATCGCATCGTCAGAAGATACGATATCCAATGACCCACCGGCGATCACACATGTGTTATTGCTATGCACCGCGTCATCCGGCGAACCGATGATATACTGCCCATCATTGTTTGCCGCTGTCAGACCAGAACTGCCTGTGCCTCCCTGTCCCGGCCGGAAGCCGCCGCCCATGCCGCCCATACCGCCATTATACTTGATGCCGGCATTCGAAGTATCGATATGTATGTTTCCTCCGGTTATGACGATCCCTCCGGAAGCTTCTTTCGTATAAACTGTTCCGGCCGTGTTTTTGCCGGACTCTTCGACCGATGTGTAACTGTAGCTGCAGGCCTTCGTACCGCCTTTGATCCCTTTATGGCTGCCGGTATCCACCTGCACCGTCTCCGTCTTTGTCGCGCCGCCCGTAGTCATCGTGTTATAATTGCCACTGCCGCGCGAGGTGTCGTAGTAATTTACGCCTGCGTTTTCGAAATACGTCCGGATCGAAATGTCCGTCACGTCTCCGGATATCCTGACATTTTCTCCCTGGATCCCGTCTCCGTAGCAGTGATCGATCTCAATCTTACTATCCTTTATGACTACATTGTAATTTTTCGCGTTGATCGCGTCGTCTTTTGTGTAGGTACTTTTTATTTCCCCGCCCCGGACCACGATGTTTCCGTTTTTGGATTTCAGGGCGTTGCTCTGATGGGAGCAGAGGATAAATACGCCTCCGTTCACAACGATCCCGCCGGCCCCGTCTTTTCCCGTTCCCTTCAGGCAGTCTCCGTTTACGGTTACGTTGTATATGCCGCTGTTCAGGACCAATTTCCCTTTGGAAAAGATACCGTCGCTCGGGTCATTTTCCCCGAAATCCGTGTTCGAAGGCATGGGATCGACAACGGTAAGGGACGCCGTTTGCTCTTCCCCCTCATGGGCGGACATATTTATGACTGCGGCAGCATCGCTGGCGTTGATGATCGCCGTCGCCGGAGCTTCTTTATAACTGCCGCTACCTTTAAGGACCGAAGCGCCTTTCAACGTGATATTCAGTTGAGTTGTTGCTTTTCCTGCGGAAACTACGGGTTCATCCGCTTCTGACTGGCTATTATCAATATGCAGGTTATCCCAGATGAGATGAACAGGATCCGATATGTTTTTTGCCACGGTAATCGTTACATTTTTAATCGGATTGTCTGATGTTCCGCCGGTCAGTCGATAAATTCCGGCTTCGTTTATCGTGATGGAGGAACAGGCAGAACCGCTCTCGTACGTGACGGCTCCGTCTCCCACCTTTTCGCATTCGATCCCGCTTTTTGTAAGCCGTACCGTCGGCGTGTCTTCCCCCACTTTGGCCGGCGCCATCGTTTCTTCCGGTTCTGTCTGGGTTTGAAGGGGATCTGTCCACTCGTTTATTTTCGTCTGGATTTCCGCTTTTTCCTTTTCCCTCTCCGGATTGCCGGTTCCGCCGTTTGACCCCGGATCCGTTTCCTGAGCTGGATCTTCCGTCTTTACCGCTCCGGGTTCCGTCGAGCCGGAAGGCCTTGCTGTGTCGGTCGCAGGGCTGTTTGTGCCAGTTGGTGGCGCTGCCGTGTCAGCCACGGGAGTGTTTGTGCCGGTTGATGGCTCCAATGTGCCGAATGCAGGAGCGTTTGTGCCGGTTGATGGCTCCGATGTGCCAGACACGGAATTTGCAGTGCCGGCTGTCGGCTCCGCTTTACCGCCCGGCGCTGGGGAGGACGGTGTCTTTCCATTTTTGATCACATATTTGTATTGTACAAAGAACTTACTCTTTTTATTTTTCACTATTTTTTTCAGCTTGGAAGCCGTTACTTTGTCTGATTTTTTTACTATGTACAGGGAAAGTGTCGATGTTTTTTTGATATGAAATACTTTCTTCTTTCCGCTCTTGATGACTTTGCTCTTTTTTAATTTTCCTGACGTGCTGTAGTAAATGTGATAGCCTTTTTTTGCTTTTAATGACACATTGACAGCCGATGTATAAGTTCCGGATGTTTTACTGATCGTGTACCGTTTCGTCCCTTTGGAGACGCCTGCAGCCGCATCAGCCGGCGTTACTGTATTCATGACAGAATATAAGAACACAACGGCCGTCAAAAACACCGCCACTTTTCTCGTTTTTTGATTCATAACAGATCTCCTCTCGCTCATAGATGGTTTTATTTACATAGCATAAAGAAAAAAGCTTGAAATAACCTTGAAGTTTTTCTGTTTTACAACGAAAGGAAAGTTGCCGCTCTCATTGTTTATATATTTCTCTCTAACTTCAATACATTCACCAGTGCCTCTTGAAGCACCCTTGAGACATTAATTCCTGCATGTTCTGCCTCATAATTCAACCAACTGGGAAGTGCCACATTTCTCCTGACAGTTTTTGTATCAATTTTTCTCCTGTAGTCAAAAAAATCCACATCCACATAAGTCAGAATTCCTTTTGAAAAATCAATATCCTCCGTATCCTGAGATACCTTTTCCAAAGCAGTTGCTTGATCGGAAGGCGTCGGAATTTCTTCCTTATTGTCTTCCATCGAAATACCCGTTAATCCGATCGCATCTCTCGCCATCTCAATTGCATCCGCAAAATCAACTCCTTCTGTCACAATTTCCATATCCGGAACACAAACCAAAAAAGGATGTTCGGATCCATCATTTGTATTAACTATAAAAGTCGGATATACCTGTTTCATTTCACTCACTCCTTTATTATAAATTCCATTTTCTCTGTATCATTCTTGCTAATTTTTCATTTACCTCTTTATGTCTTGGCACTTTCTCAACATCTTTTCCTCTTCGATATATATCATGATTCCCGCCGTGCCTTTCAAACGTGAACCCTACATTTTCAAGCTCCTTGATCAAATCTCTTTGTTTCATAATATTCCTCCCTATATTATTATACACAATATTTACACAATAGTCAAAAACATTTTTTACCTTCAATCACCTCCTTAAATGAAATTTTAAATTCCACTCCCTTATTCCCTAGTGGAATTTACTCTCGCACAGTTGATATTTACTCTTTCATACAAATGTGGTACTGTTATCTCTCCTTCTGACAGCAGTAGAAGGAGAAACTATGAGTAGATATATTCCAGGTAACCAGAAACATCTCACACTTGAAGATCGTATTTACATTGAAAATGAATTGAACAAAGGTACATCTTTCAGGGACATTGCAAAGTTCCTATGCAAGGATCCTACCACCATTTCTAAAGAGGTAAAGACTCACCGATTGTCTGACTGGTACCATAAGGGTGCCTTTTATAATGCTAAGAACTTCTGTATCCATCGCTATCATAGTAAGAAAACCAATGCTTGTGGCAAGATCGTTCTTTGTGGTGTTAAGTGTACGTCCTGCCCAACATGTAACCAGACCTGCAGGGACTTTGAAAAGGAACGGTGCAGCCGTCTGGATAAAGCACCTTACGTCTGCAATGGATGCCCTAAGAAAATCAATCATTGTACCATCGCTCACAAATATACATACAATGCAAGGTTTTCTGACCGCAAATACCGCGAAAAACTTTCTGATGCCAGAGCCGGAATCAATCTTACCAGACAGGAACTTCGTAAAAAAGACAGGATTATTTCACCGCTTATTGAACAGGGGCAGTCACCCTATCAGATTGTCACCAACCATCCTGAACTGAATCTTTCTGTCAGGACTGTTTATTCCTATCTCGACCAGGGGCTGTTCACAGCGCGGAATGTCGATTTGAAACGTAAAGTTAAATTCAAACCCCGTAAGTGCCATAAGACACAGATTACAAACCGTACTGTTTTTATCAATCGAACCTATCAGGACTTCCAGGCCCTGCAGCTTCCATTCTTTGCAGAAATGGATACCGTACATTCATCCAGGGAATCAAAGAAAACCCTGCTAAATTTCTTTTTTACAAAGGAAAAGCTGTTTCTTGCCTTTTTGATGAACCGATGTACCGAAGGTGCTGTCCGTCTCGTATTTGACCGGTTAGAAAAGCGGATGGGAACACACGGGTTCTTTTCTGTCTTTGAGTATTTACTGACTGACCGTGGATCCGAGTTTGGTGATCCGGATGCACTGGAAACAGGCATTAACGGCATACATCGCACCAGTATTTATTACTGTGACCCAATGCGCAGCGGTCAAAAGGGAGGGCTGGAACAGGCTCATACCATGCTTCGTATGGTACTGCCCAAAGGAACCAGTTTTGAATTCCTTACCCAATGGGATGTGAATCTAATTACAAGCCATATCAATTCAACACCGAGGGAAAGTCTTGGAGGCAAAACCCCTTACCATGCAGCATTGGAAACTATGGGCGAAGATGTGTTAAATGCATTTCAGCTCAGGCCGATTGCCCCGGATGAGGTAAATCTGACGCCTAAGCTGATCCGCTTTAACCACTAATCGAGGCTGTAAAAAATCTTGTGTCTATGGAAGTTAGACTTTTCTGATAAGAATAAAATATGTACAGATATTTGTCGGTTTAAGGTATATATTACTTTGTCGAATTGGTGCTTCTATTTATAGTATAACCAGTTGGATAAAGTCTATACATGATTTCTCACTTTTTTGCATAACGAACAGGCATGTTATCTTATTGTCACTTTGTGGGCTCTGCCCACACCCGGCCTCAGGAATAAGGTTGGGATATTATGGCAATAATATAATGTTGAGCGGCAAATTCTCATCACCACCAACAGCATTTTATTGTATCTTCAAAATCAAAAACAGCGGCAGAATCATATCTCCAAATCATGTTTCTGTCGCTGTTCCCGCATTTTATTGTAACTATGTCAGGGACTGGTTATTGGCTGCCGCCAGTATGACTTCCGCATCAATCGCAGGTTTCTCCTGCTGCGCCCCGATCGTCAGGGCGTCCGTCATCAGGTTATCTATCTTCCTTGCATTCCCTTCACTGTATCCATGGACCGCACTGACCGCGTCTCCTCCGAGGATACTGCGGCTCCCGCCTGCCAGTTCCAGCTTATGATGGATGTAATCCGGCACTTCCTGACCGGAAAGCCCTTCATAGTTATAGTGTACCGTGATCCTCTGGCGGAGCGCTTCATGTACCTGTTTCTCCAGGATGTGGTTCAGATACGGCTCCCCTACCAGCACCAGGCTGAAACAGTTCAGGGAATCGTAACTGTGATTCATCAGCATCTTCAGGTCACGCAGAATGTTGTAATTCAGATACTGTGCCTCGTCAATGGCAAGGACCAGCGGCTGCTTCTTCTCTTTATAAAGATAATACACCCGCTCCTGGATCCCTTTGAACATCTGCGTTTTATTCCCGCCCGGCTCCAGCCCCAGAAGGTCACACAACTGCCGGTAAAACTCGGTCACACTGATGGTTGACAGACTGATATATGCCGTCTGGTACTGGTTGGGGTTCAGGCCGTTCATGAAACAGCGCAGGGCGTATGTTTTTCCCATTCCGGGACGGGCCGTGAATACCCCGATCCCCCGTACTGTTTTCAGATAATCGAGCCGCGACTGCATCTGCCTGTGATCCTGTGACCGGAACGCGTCCCTCTCCCTGACACACTGTTTGTCGAAAGGGTTAAAAGAAAGCCCGTAATAATCAGTGAACATCCTTTGGCGCCTCCTTTCCGTAATCGATCGGTACCGGCCTGCTGCGCCGGGTATTCCCATTTGCCACACGGTCGGTCAGACGAAGGGGGTAATGCTCCCCTCCGTAAAGGATGTAGGCGCCCTGCGTGTCCCCCGGCAGGAAACGGACTTCCACCTTCTGCCCGATGAACTGCATCGGCGCGTCATAAACAAGACTGTTAAAATGGACGGTCGCGTCCCGGTTTACCCTGCGGATGATCCGGTTATGGAAACATTCCTCCAGCCATTCCCGGCTTTTGGGCCTCCGTATCCTTTCGTTTGTGTTCAGGTATCTCTCCAGCGGGGTCTGGCCCGTCACCGAATGCACCGTGGTGTTATGCCTGCGGATGTATTCCCGCAGCATACGGTTAAACTCTTCCAGCGACTGTATCCGGGATACATCAATGCCGTACAGCCACCGTTCCTTCAGTGTCCGGAAGTTCCGCTCCACCTTGCCCTTGCTGGCACCATCCCTTACCGGCGTGTGCACGAGCACGGTCCCGACGGAACCGCAGACAAAGGAAAGCTGTTCGTTGCTGTAAGGCGCGCCGTTATCCACATAGAGTTTCTGCGGGATCCCGTACGCTGCCACCGCTTCCCTCAGAACCGTCTGGAAGTTGGCGGCATTATCCTGGTAAAAGAGCCGCCCGCCAACGATCATCCGGGAATGATCATCCAGGATCATCAGCAGATAGACCCTCCGGGAACGCCCGTTTTCCTTCAGATACGGCAGATAGCACGTATCTGCCTGCCACATGCCTCCAAAGTATGCCGCTTCAAACGCTTTCCGGTCCTTTGCCTGCGCTGCCGCATCCCCTCTCAGATGGTTCTTTTTGATGTAACGCTGCACACTGGATACGGACACGGCTGCCGGCAGGAGCGCTTCTTCTACCAGGCGGTCATGGATCTGCGTTGCATTCAGCCGCGGGTACTCCCGGCGCAGCCTCCTGATCTCCAGTTCTGCTTCTTCCGTGATCACCCGGCTTCCTCCCTTGTCGCAGCGTGTTTTGGGGACCAGGGCATCCATCCCGCCCCGGTTATACAGGCTCAGCCATTTCGTCAGGGTTTTTGCCTTATACTGTACCTGGCGGCCATCCGGCAGTTTTACCGGGACTCCGGACACCCTGCGGCAGTATGCGGACATGGATTTATCCGGGAAGGTGCCCTGCACCATCGGTGCGATCAGCCCGAAACGGATCCGTGCGATCTCCAGTTGTTCCTTTTTCGT
>CAJTXO010000002.1:311915-318020 GCA_910583555.1 uncultured Eubacterium sp. | reverse complement strand
CTATCATACAGGTTTGCTCCGGTTTTGTATAGGTACGCACTATCTACCGTTTACGATTGTAAGACTGCCGGAGCAAGATACAAAAAAGAACTCAACAATCGGCACCTTTGGTTCCTTGTAATGTTATGTGCGACTCACTATTCCCTCAAAGAATTTATTTCATGTTAAATTTCCCATGTTTACGCCCAAGGCTTTATGTGTTCTGTCTATCATAGTGACAAAAACAGAAAAAATGCCTAAAACAACTTTACTTTTTCGTACATAACACAACATAAAATGCTATATCCCAAATAACAAAGGAGCAGCCTATCTTAAAGCTACTCCTTTGCTATTTGGATACCCTTCCCCTTATACCCTATTTAATTTTCACAGTTTTACTGATCCCTTTCTTTTTCAGCCACTTTTGATACGCTTTCTTTTGCTTCTTAGGAACTTTAATCACCGCTTTCTTGTATATTCCCTTAAATGCCTGTGACCCAACTGATTTGCTCTTTAGTTTTTGGGTTTTAATGATTATAGAGCTTAATTTCTTGCATCCATAAAATGCCTTCTTCCCAATTTTAACCACGCTGGCGGGAATAACAACCTTCTTTAACGAGATACAATTGTTAAACGCATTGTCTCCAATTTTAGTGACATACCTGCCTATCGTTATCGACTTTAATTTTTTACATCCGCTGAATGCATTATTCGATATTTCTGTCACCTTATAATTTATCCCATCAATCGTAACCGTAACAGGAATTGTAATCTTCGTTATTGTTTTACTATATACTGCACAAAACGCCACGCTATTCCCCTGCACAAGTACTTTGTATGACATACCACTAGCAGAGTCCTTTAAAACTGTGCCAGCTAACGGACTTTGTACCGTATCAGGTATATTAGTCGGTTTTAGTGGTTCTGGAATATTAGTATTACTTGTCGGTTTAGGGCTGCCTGTAGCATTCGGCTTCCCAGTCGGTTTCGGACTCACTGTGGCATCCGGTTCGTCCGTCGGTTTCGGGCTGGCTGTCACATCCGGGTTTTCCGTTGGTTTAGGGCTGGCTGTAGCGTCCGGTTTTTCCGTCGGCTCAGGTACGTTGTCTCCTGTCACTTTAATTGTCACCTTAAATTGTGCCGACTTGAAATCATCTGTTTCAGCTGCTGTTATTGTAACCGTTGTTTTCCCGTCCCCTTTCAATGTCACCTTTCCGGTATCAGATACGACAGCCACTGCATCGTCAGAAGATGTATAACTTAGCGCTCCATCCCCGTCCGTAAGCTTTGCATCCAGATTAAAATCTGCATCGCCAACTTTCTTACTGTAATTTTGTGTACCGCTAAACTGCTGTGTACGTTTGGTGACCGTAATTGTACAGCTTGCCTTGATATTACTTCCATCCTGGCTTTCTGCCGTAATCGTCGCAGTTCCTGTCCCGATTGCAGTAACCAGACCATTTTTCACAGAAGCCACATTTATGTTGCTGGAACTCCATTTGAGCTGTTTATCCTCCGCTTCATCCGGCGTGATTGTTGCCTCCAAAAGCAACGCCTTCCCTTTTTCCAATGTAGCTTTTGTCTGGCTCAATTGAATCTTTTCGATCTTAACGGATGCTGCTTTGTTAAATAATGCTTCAATCGTATGATCACCGGAAACATTCTCAAACGTATACTCCGAAACTGCACCTACGCTTTCTCCATCTACCTTTACATCACCGATACTATAGCCTTCATTGGCAGTAATGGTAAATTTCTGCATTTCGCCCTCAATAACTGTCACCTCGCCATCCGGTGTGATACTGCCTCCGGTCTGGCTGGATGCGGAAATTTTATATTCCTTCTTTTCATCCTCTTCCCACGATGCTGTCAAAACAATGTTCTGATAGGGAATGCGGTAAGACGCATTTGGCTCATATGTATTCTGTCCATCTGTCCAGCCGACAAAATGATGACCCTTTTTTGTATACGGATTTTCCGGCAGAGTTACTATTGTTCCTGCTGTTCCGGAAAGTGCGGCCGGTTTTGCCCCTGTTGTATTCGTCCCACCGGAAAAGGTTACCTTATATACGGTATCCGGATCATGAAATACTGTCACGCTACATGTCGCCATCTTATATCCATCTTCGGTATATGCCGTAATCTCTGCGGTTCCTACTGCCATTGCCTTAACGATGCCGTCAGCGCCTACCGTAGCCACTGTTTTATCTGAGGACTCCCATGTCACTTTCCGGTTGGTCGCATCTGCGGGCAGGACATTTGCGGTAAGCTGTTTCGTCTGCCCTGCCAGTATGCTGATACTGGTTTCCTCCAGATAAATCCCGGCCACTGCAATATCATCATTTACCTTAACTACACATGTGGCGGTGTAGCTGCCAATTCTTGCGGTAATCGTGGCTTCTCCCGTGCCAACTGCCGTCAGCGTTCCATTTACCACGGTTACAACCGATTCGTCGCTTGACATCCACTCAACTGTTTCATTTTCCACATCCACAACTGCACTGTAAGTGATCTCCAATGTACCGGAATCATCACTTTGCAATGCCATTTCATTAAAATTCATGACAAGCGGTTCATCGGAAGGAGACTTAATCAGATAGGTGTCCGTGTTATTGGCATAATCCGCTTCATCGGAAGACGATGAAGCAACCACACACAGTGCATTGCCACCTGCCAGAGGATTGACTTCCAGATACGCCTCCGGTATGGAAATTTCAAATGTCTTTGCTCCTGATTTTTCGATTGTCCCCAGTGACACCGTACCTATGGCATCTCCCTCTTCATTGGTATCATATACCGTTATGGCCACGTCGGATGCATCCTGATAGCCGGGGTTTTGAACTTCGCCCTTTAATACCGCTGCGCTGCTGTTTCCACTAAGGTACATATTCCCGATCGCTACATCGGATAATCCGATTTCCACAGTTGCCATATTATCGGCAAGTTTTGTTTCGTTCTCTGTATAAGCCTTGATTGTCAACGTCTGATTGGTAATTACCGCCGGAAGCGTATATACATAGCATACATCTGCTGTTTTGCCGGCGCCAATTGCACAGGAGATGGTTCCGCTCTGCAGTATGTTGTCCGCACTGTCTAGAATATCTACATGGATTTCGGATACCTCTTTTGTCCCGTTATTTGCAACACTGAAATTCAGCGGAAGTTTTCCGCCCGGTATCAGGGAAGCAGGATCAAAACAGGCTCCCTGCATAACGGACAGGTCTTCTGTTTCCGAAAATTTCATTACCTTTAGGGAGGCATTTCCATATATCGTTTCAGAATCCTCGTCTACTTCCACGGAATTTAGTGCCACGGTAAGGCTGCCGCTTTCGTCCAGTGCAGCAGAATAATCCCGGATGTATTTCCCCTCGTCCGTTAAAGTTACCTTGTCCGACCATGTTCCTGTTGCCCTGTCAAATGTATAGGCAATCAGTTCACTGGCAAATCCCGTATATTCCGTGGCAACAATCATTTTATTTGTGCCATCATCAAGGACAGTAAAATCTCCCATTGTTGCCGAGATGATTTTTTCTGTCAGCCTGCCGGCAATGTCATACGACATCAGTCCCTCATCCGTACAATAATAGAGAATGCCGCCGGAGATTTCAGCGCCGGAACCCTCAAAGCTTTTCTTTTCCTCTCCCTTAATTAGGGTAATGGTGCTTTTATCCTCGGTGCCCTCTGCCGTTGATTCATATGTGATTACTAAATCCTCACCGACATAGCTTGCATTCAGGTTTGCCACCTCTGTTACAGAAGATGCCGCGGTACTTTCCTTCCACGTTCCATCTTCCCGTCTGCTGACCTTAATCGTGTTTGTTCCTTCTGCCTGAAACGGATTATTTTCTGAATTTTCCATCCAGACAACCGCCCTGTCATCTCCATTTCCCGCGACGCTCTGCATCATTTCGTAAGCGGTATTTCCTTTGGTAATGGCTTTTGCTTCGCTTAATGTTCCATCCTGATAAGTCGCCGTATACAATTCAACGCTTTCCAATACATCCGTCAATGCAGCATCCTCAGACTGTTGTGCTGCTTTCTGCCATACAATCTGGACCTTTTTTCCATCCGTCCAGACAGCCGGGTAATCATTGGCTCCTCCTGTCTCTGCAATGGCTTTTGCCTCACTCCATGAAGTGCCGTCATAGGCGGAATACATCAGGGATGTCTTATTCACATCTGACTTATCCCCATTATCATCAATCCACAGAAGAAGCATGGAACCATCGTCAAGGCTTACCAGCTGCGGAGCATTGTAGCGGTACAGGTTGTCCTTGGAATACAATACGTTTTCCGTTTCCAGACTTTGCGCTGCCGGTGCGTTTAAATAGGTACGGTCACAGGACGTTGCCGAATCCAGATCAAAGTCTGCCAGGTCTCGTCCTCCAAACAATGCCAGGCTTCTTCTCCTTGATCCAGGATAGAGCTGCACCTCCGCAAATTCCTCCGGACCCCAGTTAGGTCCGTTAAATCCAAATACCTTACTGTCAAAATAGGCATATGCTGTCAAATTTACCAGCAATGCATCTGAAAGTGAATCTGCCGGAAGTGATACATCCATTCCCAGTTTCCCTTTTAATCCAAATTCTGCATATGTCCTACCTTTCTTTGTTCCTGCACCCACTCCCAAAAAAGCTGACAGATCTATGCTGGCATGCATGGCTGGCGTATAATTCATGCTGCTCTCGCGGACAAGGGAAAGCTTTCCATTGAATCCTGCCTCGACACCGAATGTTACATATACTGCCGGGCAGGGAGGCAGCTTATACTCCAGAGATGTTCCCAGATTTGCTTCCAGAATCACACCTCCACTGGAGTAGGTAATCTCACCGGATGCATAGCTGAACTCAATATATCCGGCTGCGGACGCAGAGGCATTGATCCCCATGGAGCAGTCCATTTTTTTCAGCCTGCCCCTCAATTTGCTGAACTGGTTCCACAGTTTTGTAGAATCCACTTTGTTTCCGGTCACACCTGTATACAATGATTTTACCTGTTTATAGGATTCACTCCAGTAGGCGGTGGAGTTTTCAGACGGGTCTAATTTCGCCGAACCGCTGAAATCGTCAAAACCAATCAATACCTGTATCGTTTTCTTTTCATCATCTACTTTTGCCTGTACCTTGTCACCAAGTTTAATATCCATGGATGCCGGAACGGAAAAGAGCGAAAATGTTTTTCCGGCAATGGTAACGGTCGGGCCGCTGATGTCTGTTCCTGCAAAGGAAATGTTGTTGACTAAGGTGTCAAGGTTCATTTTTTTCAAGACATCATCTGCGGATGCATTTTTCGCTATGGCTACTGATACAAATGGTATGCTCTCTGTGATGGCGTACGATTCGGCGTAGGAGTTTTTGTAGCCGTAGATGGTCATGTTGTTGCAATTGTAGAAAGCGTTGGAGCCGATATCTGTAACAGTTTCGGGGATGATAACTTTTGTGATGTAACTGCTGTAACTGCTGCTTGTCGAGCAGGCATAGTCCGGGATCTTCTTTATCCCTTCCTCAAAGATCACTTCCGTTACGCTTGAGCCCGCCAGCGGCCCATTACTGCTACTACCACACTCTGTCACATTTTTCGGTATCGTGATGCTTTTAATCCCTGTCCCCCGGATGAAACAAGAGCCAATGCTTGTGACACGTTCCGGCAGTATCAGGCTTTCTAATTTTGTACAATTACGGAATGCCTCACTGCCTATGGATGTCACATTCTCCGTAAGGTTGATGCTTGACAGTTTACTGCAGTTTCCAAATACAAAATTTTCTATCTCCAAACTATGCAGCTGCGTACCGTTGCTTGTCGTATTCACCATTGCATCATTATAGTTCAGAATGACTTTTCCTAATTCCTGGCATCCCGCAAAGGCAGATCCCCCTATGTACGAAACAGTTTTTGGTATATTTACACTGGTTATTTTTTCACAACAGTAAAAAGCCTGTGCTCCTATCTCTGTGACGCCCTCCGGAATGGTCACTTTCTCTATATAGCTGCTGTAATCGCTTGTCGAGCAGGCATAGTTCGGAATCTTCTTTATACCTTCCTCAAACACCACTTCCGTCACGCTTGATCCTGCCAGCGGCCCATTACTGCTACTACCACACTCTGTCACATTTTTCGGTATCGTGA
>CAJTXO010000002.1:251561-311815 GCA_910583555.1 uncultured Eubacterium sp. | reverse complement strand
ACACCACTTCCGTCACGCTTGATCCTGCCAGCGGCCCATTACTGCTACTACCACAGTCTGTCACATTTTTCGGTATCGTGATGCTTTTAATCCCTGTCCCCCGGATGAAACAAGAGCCAATGCTTGTGACACGTTCCGGCAGTATCAGGCTTTCTAATTTTGTACAATTACGGAATGCCTCACTGCCTATGGATGTCACATTCTCCGTAAGGTTGATGCTTGACAGTTTACTGCAGTTTCCAAATACAAAATTTTCTATCTCCAAACTATGCAGCTGCGTACCGTTGCTTGTCGTATTCACCATTGCATCATTATAGTTCAGAATGACTTTTCCTAATTCCTGGCATCCCGCAAAGGCAGATCCCCCTATGTACGAAACAGTTTTTGGTATATTTACACTGGTTATTTTTTCACAACAGTAAAAAGCCTGTGCTCCTATCTCTGTGACGCCCTCCGGAATGGTCACTTTCTCTATATAGCTGCTGTAATCGCTTGTCGAGCAGGCATAGTTCGGAATCTTCTTTATACCTTCCTCAAACACCACTTCCGTCACGCTTGATCCTGCCAGCGGCCCATTACTGCTACTACCACAGTCTGTCACATTTTTCGGTATCGTGATACTTTTAATCCCTGTCCCCCGGATGAAACAAGAGCCCAAAGATGTTATAGTTTCAGGTAAAGAAATCGCCGTAATGGCCTCCTTATCATAAAAAGCATTGTTCCCGACACCTATAACCGTATATTCTCCAATTTTACTCGGAATCACAACGCTACCACCACTCCCCGTATACCCCGTAATCGTCGCATTATTTCCCGATACCGTATAAGTGAAATTCCCCGATGTTAAATCCGATGCCAGAAGCATAATTCCATTATCAGAACCGCCTCCAACATCATTCGATCCCTTAGACATTTTCACATCATCTTTGGAAATAGATTTAGATGCCTTTTCTCTAGCAGCCTCTGAATCTTTTTCAGAATTTGCTTTTGTATTGGGCTGATCGGTTGCTTTCTGTATTTCGGGACTTTCCGCCACCTCTGTTACTTCTGTTTCCTCATCCGCCCCCGAAGGACTATTTACTATTTCCTCTGATTTCTCATATGTTTGCCCAAACAACCTTGCACCACCATCTGTTATTTTCCAAACATTTTCAAAATCAAAACCAATATAACTGTTTTCCTTGCTCCATGTGTTTTCGTTTAGAACCTTACAGGAATTATTCTCATCAACTTCTACACCAAACAACTCTGCATCTGATATAAACGAATAACTGTTTTCAACAAGAGCTGTATCCTCTACATATCCCACCAAAGCGCCTTTTTCCCCATTTGCGTTCTTAGGGACATTGATTAACACATTGACTATACACCTTGCCATATTATATTCCAATGCCTGTGTTTCATCATCCCTATTTTGGAATACAGCACCCACAATACCGCCAAGAGAATACGCTGATTTTTCTTTTATATCAATCTGCCCGGATACATAAACATCCTCGACCAGACTGTTTTTCATCTTTCCGGCAATAATACCGGCATAAATCCCCCCAGTAGTTTCGCTTGTAACGATACAGTTTTCCAATGCCAGATTCCTTACCGTTGCATTTTCCAATATGCCAAAAAGACCTGTAAAACTACTTTCTTCGGAATCTTCCACAGAGATATCCAAATTAGAAATAATATGGCCATCCCCATCAAATGTTCCTGTAAATGGTTCCGTATTATTCCCAATCGGAGTAAATTCCAAATCTGACAAATCAATATCTTCTGTTAATACATAATCCCCCGCCAGATCATCTGCAACCTTTTGTAAATCTTTTGCAGATGATATCTCTATGACAGAAGATTCCTGTTCCGCTTCCTGAATATTTTCCGCCATCGCCACAATGCTATTGGATGTTAATATGACAGATGCCACCAATAAAACACTGACAATCCGAGAAAATATTCGTTTTCTTTTCGTAATCATTTCCATTTCCCTCCTGAAATTTTATTTAAACTAATATCAAAAAGTGTACTTTTTGATAATTCCATATTTTATAAAAATTGCAGCACCTTTTCTTCGATATGTACGCAAATACACGGCAAAATAATAATTTTCCTAAACGGAATCAATAGAAATTCGTAAATTTTATTGCACCAACATCAAAAATATGGTAAAATGTCCTATAATCTTTAAACTATCAAAAGGTACACCTTTTGATAGTTTATTTTATTGTTTTCCACTCAGACGATATTCCCTCAACCGCCGGTAAAACGTGGCCTGGCTCATTCCGCATCTCTGTATTGCATCATCAGCTGTGATGTAACCTTTCTCCCACTTTTTCACAATTTCACCAAAATCATCCGGAATCGGTGTTTCCGGTCTGCCAAACCTGACTCCTCTGGCCTTTGCCGCTATGATTCCCTGCTGCTGCCTTTTTCGTATATTTGTCCTCTCGTTATCCGCCACAAAAGACAAAATCTGTAACACCAGGTCAGCGATAAAGGTTCCCATTAAATCTTTACCATTCCGGGTATCCAAAAGCGGCATATCAATCACGCAAATATCGACACCGATCTCTTTCGTTAAAATCCTCCATTGGTTCTGAATTTCTTCGTAATTTCTCCCAAGACGGTCTATACTGAGTACGTAAAACAAATCTCCCGTCTTCAACTTCCTCCGCAGTTTCAGATACTGCCGACGCTCAAAATTTTTCCCCGACTGCTTATCCATGAAAATATTATATTCCGGCACCCCTGCTTCCTGCATTGCCCGCATCTGCCTGTCCTCATTTTGATCTGTACTGGACACGCGGACATACCCATAGACTTCCCCCATATCGTTCTGCCTCCTAACATTTACTTTTTATTTCACTTGTTTATATCACAGACGTTACAGCAAAAAAAGGCAAATACGGCTGCAAAATTTTTTCATCTCCCTTTTGCAGCCATATCTGTCTTTCTCAATTTATATAAACCGGCACTCCATACCCGTAAATCCGGCTATCCCCGATCGGATAACTATGACATTTCACCTGATCCCCACTGTTCCCCTCAACCGTATTTACATTCCCTTTCCCCACACTCTCCACAATCCCCACATGATCGATACTTCCGTCATCCCCCCAGTCAAAGAAAATAATATTTCCCGCTGCAGGAACACAGCTTCCATCCTTAAACTGCCCTTTCTCCTGAAACCATTTCACACCGTCCGAACAGAGGGAAAACTTTGGCATGACACCGCTTTCCAGATAACCACACTGCTCCCCACACCACGAAACAAAACAGGCACACCATGATACCCGACTGCTGAATCCATACCATCTCCAGTAGGTGTCCCCACCGTTCCCTTCCTGTGCCAGTGCCACCTGCACGATCGCCTGATTCCCAGCTCCATTTGGAATACGCCCCAGTGAGTAATACCGCAGGACATGGGGTACATACTGCTTGTCCCCATAGCTTTCCCTTCCTTTTTCCTTTGCCATCTTCTCCGAAAACTCTGCCGCATTTGCCAGTGTATACCCTCCATAATTCGTTTTTGCCCATTGGATGTATCCGTTCCCATAGTTATATCCCTGTAAGGCAAGTTTGATATTGTCCATATCCACGGGACTTTTTACTTCTGCGCTGACAAGGCAGCTTTTTATCTCCTGAACACCGCACTCGATGGAATATTCCGGATCGGTAATCCCATTTGGCTTTTTCGGATATTTTGTATTGAAACTTCCCTCGGAACTCTGCATCGGATCATTCCCCTGACCGCCGGACTCCTGCATCATGACAGCCTTAATCAACTCCACATACTCCCCGATTCCGTATTGTTTGGCATATTTTCGAATAAGCGGCTCATATGCCTGTACCCCGGCACTGACCGAACTGACCGTAGTAGCATTATCTCCCCCTGTCATGGAAAGGGCAGCACCAAAGAGCAGTACAATTACCATAACCAGTATGGCAATCCACCCGCCCGCCGCAATAGCGGTTATCAATACCTTTGTTCCGGCAACCGCTGCCTTTGCTGCAGCAACAGTGGTTTTCGCTGCGGCTTTGACCGCTTTTTCCGTTACTTTTTCGGCTGTCTTTGCCGCTTTCTCCGCTGTTTTGCGTGACGCTTTGGCTGTCCTGTATGCGTTCTTTGCCGCCTGTTCCGTGGTCTTTATCGTAGTTCTGGCGGTCTGCTCTGAAGTCTTGACGGAATGTCCTGCTGTTTTTACTGTCCCTTTTCCAGTAAATTTCTTTGCCTGTACGGTCTGGCGGGTAATTTTTATGTCTTTTTCTCCCCGTTCCACTGTACGAATTGTCTGCCCGGTGCTTTGCTGAAGGCGATTTTTGCTGTTTCCGGCAGCTCTTTTCCGTGCCGCCTGCGACTGTGCGGTTTTTATCATCTGCTCTTTCGGCTGGTAATCTTTTTCTCCGCCTTCCGGAGAAAAAGAAGGGCGCTCTCCCTGTCCCTGAATACGTCCTTCCCTTAACTCTGTCCGTATCTGTTTTTCTTCTCTTTTTAGCCGCTGTTTTTCCTTTACACACCTTACGGCTTTCCCGCCCTGATTTTTGACCTGTGCCGCAGCACCACGGGAAACCCGTTCTGCATTTTCCGCCCTTTTATTCTTTCCCTGCCTCCCGCAAGTTTGGCGAAGGCAAACTTGTAATGGCTCGGCGTAGCCGAGACTATTTTGTGCATATTCCACCGGGGAATGTTCTTTCTGTTCCTGTGTCTGCTCTGCCCTCTCCTTGATCTGCACGCTGGCATGTTTCATATGCTGTGCCGCTATCGCCGCCCTGTCCATTGTTTTCACGTTCCTGTGAAATGTTCGTGTCCTGATTTCCTTCCCCACTGCCTGACCTCCTTATTCTCTGCCCTGATGGATTTCCTGAATACCGCTATCTATCTCTCCCTCCCGCCGTCTGATCCCCGGTCTTTCGGTAAATCCCTGCAATATTCCGGATAACGTAAGCGTATGGCTTCATAAAAATACGGGGCATAATTACAGCCAAATATCTCATAAGGTGATGACATACGTTCCTCCCCCGGCTCCACATATCCATTCCAGAGGTTGAACGCAAGCCTTGTAAGCCGCACTGTTCCCCCTGTCTGCCATCCCTCGTGCAATCCGTCCGGCTTAATCCTGTCCTGTTCAAAATCAAATATCCGCCCCGCATTTCTTCTGGTCGTATCAGAAATACCAATACAGTAAAAAAATGCCCGGTGGTAGCTGTCGCTGTTACCGGACTTCTGTAGCATTTCTTTGTAAAAATTTTTATGTTCCTTTGATGTGAATTTAATTTCTGCCATAATTCCCTCCGTCCTAATTAAAAAATGGCAGCCTGCCGGAATGTACTTACTCCGGCCAGACTGCCTTACTCGTTTCAAAAAAATAAGCCATCATGGGTTTTATTTTCCACAATGGCTTACACTGTTTTATTCTGTTTTCTGCTGAATAAATCAGTACTTTAAAAATAACGGTTTTTCATTTCTGAGAAAAATTCCCTGTAATCCCTGCCCTTTCCTTCCTACATGTCACGGTAACTTTCCATTACCATCCCACGCAGATTTTTCCCGTTTTCTTCTGTTTCCGTTCTGACGGAATCCCTGCCAGCTTTTGAAATATTATCCATCGGCAAGTTCCTCCAGTTCTTCCAGCGATTTTACAACACTTTTCTCCGGGTGCTGTTCCATCTGCTCTATGGATTCCTTTAGAATCTTTACATTAGATTCCCCGTAAAAAGGATCATCCAAACGTTCACTGATTGCAGACTGTTCCATTTCCATCGCCTCCATCCGCTTATCACACAGCTTGATATAAATACTGTAACACTTCTGACGGCAAATAGCAATCAACCAACAGACCGCAGAATATTACAGGAGAAGACAGCCCTAAAATATTTTTGATGGTACGACATTGCGATCGCCCTATCCGGTCTGTCTCACAAAATTTCCGCTTGACAGAACACCTTTATTCCTTTATGATGTTTACAAAAGGAAATGGGTTCTTCTACTGAGTAAGGTCTCCGGACCGGAAAAGTCTGCTCGTTTCTTTTTTTATTTCCATAATGTCGTACAAATATTTGCTCTGGCTTTCACACTGCGTTTTCCCCTGAAAACAATATCGTTGATCAAAACAATCTTTGTCCCGTCCAAATCCGTTATAATACTTACATTCCTGTCCATCCGCCGCCCTGCTTTCTTTATGGTATCAGGCATCTTTCGACACCCAATACCATAATACCACAAACGAAACTGCCATGCTATGATTTCTTCTGCCAGCCGGTTTACATCCTGCTCCGGTTTGCATAATCCTCCCCCGGCTTTGTCGTCATCAGCTTATACAGCCTTGTATCTTTCGGAAACTTATTGATAAAAGGCACAAGGGAACTTCCGTACTTAATCAGCCCGCACCCGGCATCCGCATTGGTAATATAACTCATCTGCTCGTTAGAGATATTTAATAACTCCGCCAGTTTCTGTCGGTCAGACGCCGCCTGATTCAGCATCACGATATACTCGCTGTTGGATAACATCGTACTGGCAAGCACGGAATCCAGCAGATATTCCACATTCTGTGTAATCGCTGTCGGGAACGCATTTCTTTTTCGGAAACGCCGCCATGCAGAATTAAAGAACGCACCGGAATGTTCATTCTCAAACACCACATGGAACTCATCCAGAAAAATGTGGGTGCGTTTCCCTTTCTTCCAGTTTTCCGTGACACGGTTCAGCATGGCGTCCGTGATTACCAACAGCCCCATTGTCTTTAACTGTTTTCCCAGGTCCATAATATCGTACACCACCATGCGGTTATTGACGTCCACATTGGTTTCATAGGCAAATGCGTCAAGGCTTCCATCTGTGAATAACTCCAATGCTAATGCCAGCTTTTTCGCCTCACGCTCTTTCTGTTCCAGAAGTTTTTCCCGCAAGGCACATAAAGTCGGCACTTTCCCGCCATTCTGATAGTCCTCGTAAATATCTTCCGTGCAGCGGTCAATGAGGGAACGCTGTGCCGGGCCGATCCCGTTCCGGTCAAGCTGCTCAAACAGGGACAGGACAAACCCGGACTTCTCAATAATCGGGTTGCCCTCATCCCCATATCCCTCCACCATATCCATCGCATTGATGTGGTCGGGACTTCCCGCCGCAATCCGTATCACTTCGCCCCCCATCGCTTCGATCAGGGAAGCGTACTCCCTCTCCGGATCGCATATGAGTATATCGTCCCCGGTGGCAAGGGCAAGAAAGACGATCAGCATTTTTGCGCTGAAGCTTTTCCCGCTGCCCGGCACTCCCAAAAGGAATGAATTGGGGTTCATCAGCTTTTCTTTGTTACACATGATAAGGTTATGGGAGATGGCATTTTCCCCGCAGTAAATCCCCCCGCTGTCCATAATCTCCTGCACCCGGAACGGTATAAGCACCGCAAGGCTTTCCGTCGTCAGCGTCCGGACAGCGTTAATCTTCCGGTGTCCGATTGGAAGGGCAGTATTCAGTCCGTCCATCTGCTGGTACTTCAGCGTGGCAAACTGGCACAGATGCTTTCTCGCTATCGTCAGAAGCGTGTCGGTATCAGCGTCAAGCTGCTCTTTCGTGTCAGCAGTATGCACAAGCGTCACCACCGCAAACATCATCCGCTGGTCACGGGTGGTCAGGTCGTCCAGAAATTCCTTGCTCTCCTTTCTCTGCTGCTCCATGTCATACGGAACGACAGCGGAAAAGTTATTGTTGGCGTTCTGCCTGCGCTGCCAGTTCGTGATATTCGTTTCCACGCCCAGCAGACGGTTTTCCACTTCCCGCACCGCTTCATCGGTCGGTATGGGAATGATGTCAATGCTCAACATCAGGTTCCGGTTTAAGTCCGTCAGCTCCGCGATCATGCTGTCCTTGATATAAGAGGCATACTCCCGCAGAAACAGGACGCGCCCGTAACGCCCGCCCATCCGGAAATAGTCTTTTTCAAACTCAAGGCTGTCCGGGCAGATAAAGTCCTTAAAGCTGTGTCCCTTCCGCATGGTTTCCGCCATGTCAAAGTGGAATCCCGTTTCCTCCCCGGCGCGGTAGAAGTCATGCAATGCCCGCAGCCTGTCCGTGGCATCCATCTCCACACACTTTGAGCCAAGCCTTGCAAAATGCCCCGCCAGTTCCGTCCCCGTGCGTGAAAAATACGTCCTCGCCTCCTCTATGGTTTTCCGGTAGGCCGATACCGTCACATACTTTTCCTGCACCATGCTGTCTGCCCCCGTCGCTTTCTCTAGGAGCATGGAATTATACTCTTTCCGGTACAAATCCAAGCCATCTTCCGTCATCGGCATCAGGATGGACTTCTCAAAATCCTGCCTGTTGAGCCTGCGGTTATGAATGGTAATCTTCGTTGTAGCCCCGCTGTCAAATGCGTTCAGAAGTTCGCTGTAATCCAAAAACATCGTCTCCTTATCCTCTTTGCCCGCTACCGCATAATTGATGTCCGGAAAACGGTAACTGCGGGAGAATTTATTCCTCCCTACTTTGAAAATACCGTCGTTCCATACCGTCTGTATGGGAATTGCCTGCTGTACGCTTTTCGGGACAACAAACCTTTCCCTGTCCTGCCTGAAAATGTTATTTAGTGTTTTTATCATGCCGCTTCAGCCCCTCCTTTTCCCTTTTTTCAATGTTTGTTTTCAATGTTTCGTAATACATGTTTTCGGGACGGAAAACCAGACGCTTCGGAATAAGAAACTCTGATTTAATCCACGCCCACAAAAACTGCTCCGCTGTCATTCCGTGGTATTTGACAAATCCCAGTGCCGCAAAGGGGGCAGCCCCCAATACACACATCCAGCTTACCGTTTCCATCCCCACATGGGGACGGAGCAGGAAATATAAGCCGACAGCCACACCACAGGCTACCAGCGAAAAAAAGAACTGCCTCAGCGACAGCCCGAAAAACATGGATTCCGTGTAATCACGGATTTCCCGGTTTATTTTTACTTCCAAACATTCCACTTCCTTTCTTTTTTCCAAAAAAAGAACAGCCTTCCGGCTGCTCCATGATTTCATTATTTTGTTGTCCATGCCGTATACCTGCTATTACATGGCATCCGGCTCCGGTATCGGTTCTTCAAACAGGTGCATCAGGTCATGGTTTGCCCCTACGTTCGTCACTTCAAAATGGTTCAGGCATTTCGCTAACCACGGAAGTTCTCCGCTCATTTCATGCACAAGGTCGAAAATTTCCAAATCCGTTGTTTTGTATTCGGAATGATAACCGGAATACTGTTCATGGGAAAATTTCCGTCTTAACAGAAATTTCTGTATCTTCTGGTACGCTCCCCTCGGATTTTTAGCGGAATAGTATTTTTCCAGATTCTTCACGCACAGATCAAAATAAAGTGCCTTATAGTGTTTTACTTCCCGTCCTGCCATCATGCCACACTTGCCCTGTTCGTGTAATGATACAGAACATCCTCAACGGAAAAATCTTCTTCATTTTCGCCATCATCACTGTTGTACCAGATCCACTTTGTGACATAGTCCATAAACCATGACTTTTCTTTCAGCGATGTTATGATATACCCAAAAGCACCATAATCCTTTGGCTGCCCATTCCCATAAAACACAACCGTGCCATCCGGTTCGCTTTCTTTTCTCAGATTATAACGGGTAAATGTCTGCTCCAACGTCTGATATATGGTGTCGGTCGTATACCGCTGTTCTTTGTTGATTTTATTTTCATCCATTTTTATTTCCAGTTTCAGCATGGCATTCCCTCCTTGTCGTGACTGCCTTGTACGGTTCCGATACTTGTATTATACATGAGGAACATAAAAAAATCCATAGATTTTTTACAGCCCCATCATCTCCCTGACCACCCGGTCTGCCATCTTCACTGCGCCCACAAGCACCATCATGTTAAATACCAGTTCCCCGATATAGCTCCATACCATCGTGACCGCTGCCGCCTCCGGATTCACCACTGGCGGGGACGTGGCAAACAGCGAAAAGATAATACAGGCCAGCACAATAATTGCACCCTCAAGGCACACTGCCGCATACGATTTCAGAAAACTTTTCCCCACGTTCTGGCTCGGCTCCCCGGCAAAGGCTGACAATGGCAGCGGTGCAATCGCTGTGTACAGATACAGACGGAAAAACCGTCCGTACACACTCATAATCATGATAAAACTAAGCACCGTGATAAACAGCCCGCCAATCAGCGTAACCGCCCACAAAGGGATGCTCTCAAAAAATCCGCAGTTCTCCACGGCTGCCACAACATCATCCGGCAGCACTGTTTTCTGTGCTTTCCCAAATCCAGCGGTTTTCATAATGGTACTGATTACCCCCTGCACGATCTGGAATAATGCTGTCATAAGTTCCAGCCCATGCGTGATAACACCTTTGGCAACTGCAAACCGCACAAACAGTTTCAATGCGTGTTCCGGTTTCTTCACTTCGGTAAAACTGCCGCACGTCCTGACCACGCCTATTACAAAAAACAAAACCAGCAGGGCATAAGCGACTGCCTGCAACGCCCCGTGGATGTCCACGATTGCTTTCCATATGCCCCCGCCTTTGAAGGTTTCCGGTGACTGCGTGAGTATCTGCCAGATTTCCGCCAGTTTCCCGTTCCATGTGTCAAGTGCGTTCTGTAAATTCTGCACGACCCAGCTATCCGATTCCACCGCATACACCTCCCCTTCTTACCTGTTTTTTTATTTCTGTCATTCTGTTCCACCTCACTTTTTAACAGGACGGGAAAACGGACGATTCAAATCCGCCCTCCCGCCATCTGCTGTCCTTACTGCTGTTTCCTCATTTCTTTTTACATCAGCCTGTGATCAGCGCCAGTATTTCCTTCGCAAACGTGATGATAATGCCGCCCGCAAGCGTCAGAAATCCGTTTGCCCTCTGGCTCGGATCATGGGACTTTAATGACAAGCCTACCTGTACAATCCCAAACCCCAGAAGAATCATGCCGATGGCACGGATCAAGCCAAAGATAAAGGTAGACAGGTTATTGACTACCGCCAGCGGATCGCCGCCCCCGCTTTCTTTTGCAAAGACCGTGGCTGTTCCCAGTGTGAGTATCAACACCACCGCAACATATGCAGCCATTCCGCATCTCCCCTTATGGCTCATGCGTGATTTACGGATTTCCTTTTTGCTTACATTTCTGTTCTTCATTTTTACCTCATTTCTGCCATGCAAATCTTATTGCCTGGACTTTACCGTACATGAAGAATCCGTTTTTCGGATTCTTCGTATGTGAAGAGAGCCTCTTTTTAAGAGGCGAGAAATTGACTGGTAAGGTTTTTCCGAACCGTCAATTTCCTTCACATTGTTTCCTGATTCAGCATTGCCTCCAGTTCCTCACCGGATAAAACCTCATAGCTTTCCCCGTCCGGCACTTCTTCCGTTATTTCGCCTGCCAGACTGTCCCCAAGCGTAATGCCTGCCACCGCCTGTGTCACTTCCCCGTGGCGGTATGGTTTCCCCTGCCCGTCTGCGGACAGTGCCACGTTCGGGTGTTTCAGGATATCATACTTTTCATCCAGTACCGGACGCTCCCCGCGGATAAACAGAAGCGCATAGCGGTTGTCTAACATACGCACCTCGTCCGGCGTCATCAGTTCCCGTCCCGTATTCTGGTAGTTGGTGGAATAGTTGCCGGAATGCCCGGTAGACTTTCCATAAGTGTTCGTGTCTATGGTGGCCTTCCCCAGCAGCTCGCTGACGTACTTATGCGTTCCCTGCTCGTTGCCGCCAAGATACAGAAACTCATCGCAGTTCCCGCATATGCTTTCCCACTGCTTTTCAAACAAAGCCTTTAACTGCGCCATATTCTGCAAAATAATGGAGACGCTGACCTCCCTCGAACGCATGACGGACAGTATCTTGTCAAAATCATCCGGCAGGCTCACGTTCGCAAACTCATCCATCAAAAAATGCACATGGACCGGGAGGCTTCCCCCGTACTTATGGTCAGCAAGGTAGAATAACTGCTGGAATAGCTGCGTATACAAAATGGACACCAGAAAGTTATAACTGGTGTCGTTATCCGGTATGAGTGCAAACAGGGCTGTCTTTTTCTCTCCCAGCGACGGCAAATCCAGTTCGTCCGTTGCGGTCAGCGCCGCAAGCCCTGAGAGGTTAAATTTTTCCAGCCTTGCCGCAAGCGTGATCTGAATGGATTTCAGCGTCTTTGCACTTCCGGAATGGTAATCCCTGTAGTATTTGACTGCGATATGCTCCGGTTCCCGCATTTCCAGCCGCTCAAACAGCTCGTCAAGCGGGGACTGGTATTCGCCATCTTCCTCGCTGACTTCCCCTGCCCGCAGAAGTTCCATAACCATCGGGAAATTCTGCTCATCCTCCGGTGCTTCGTATTTGAGGTAAAATACCAGTGCCAGAAGCAGCATGGACGCAGCGGTGTCCCAGAACGGATCGTTTGACTGGCTCCCCTTTGGCGTCGTTGCCTTAAAAAGATTTGTGACCAGCCGCTGCACGTCATTGTCATCCTTCAGGTACACAAACGGGTTATAACAATGGCTTTTCTCCATGCTGATTAAATCTAACACCCGTACCTCATAGCCTTTTTCCTCCAGTAAATGCCCCGTGTCCCGCAGGTTTTCCCCTTTGGGATCAAGCACCACAAAAGACGTGTTCGCCTGCATCAGATTCGGTTTGGCATAAAACCTCGTCTTGCCCGCACCGCTTCCTCCTACCACAACGGTCAGAAGATTCCGCCTGTGCTTTCTGCTGTTATAGCTGACACGGACATTCTGCGTCATGATCTTATCTGCGTCACGCTTTTTTCCCCGGTATTTCTTATTGACTGCCTTCGCGCTTCCCCACGCGGCAGAACCGTGTTCCTCCCCTCTCCGGTAATTCCTCCTTGTGGAAAGATAAATGCCGGTACCCAGTCCATACGCAGCCAGAAAAAGGAGGACAGTTTTTACACTGTCCCCGCAAATCCGGATATGGTATGGGTGGTTCATGGCATCCGCTAATCCCCGCAGTATCTCCGGCAGACCGCCCGCAAGGTACGGGGCGGTCAGAAGGGCAGTCCATATGACCGGAATAATACCGAAAAGGGAAACAATCAGACCGCTTTTCCCGTCATCGTTCCTCATGGTGTTTATGCCTCCTTTTTTCCTTTCCGGACGGCTCCATCGCCTGAATGACTTTTAACAGCACGTCATCCACTGCATCCGTCGCCCTGTTTTCCTCTAACATCCGGTTTCTCCTGTCATTGAGGGAATGGAAAATCACGCCATATTCATACTGGTCCAATACAAGGGTTTTCTTTGTCCCTGACAAACTGTACCACCTCCCCTACCGTTCCCTGTCCGGTTCCCTGACCCGGTATTCCCGGATTGACAGCTCACCTTTTGCATCCAGAAGGTCATCCACCTTTTCTGATTCATGGAACGTGGCTCCACGGTAGAGGGGGTATACTGCCCCGTCCACCATCACCTTCTGCCCTGTTTTCTCCAGCGCGATGTGCGACAGCGCATCCTCCGTAAATAGGTTAAAACGATATCCTGCTTTTACTGCCTTCACCTTGCTTCCCCCCTTGCATACTGCTGTGCCTGTCCTGCCGGATAAGCCTGGCTGCCCTGTTTCTGTTCTTTCCGCTGCCATTCTCCCGGCGGCTGCAACGGCCTGTCCTGTTCTGCCCTCTCCGGCTGTCTGTTCTGGCTGTGTTCCTGCTCCAGCACCTTCGCCATCCGTGAAGATATTTTGTTTACTGCGTTACGGGCTTTTGATAACTCCGCCCTTACTTCCTGCGGCTCCATGCCCTCGAAAAATTCCGGGGCATTATCAAACCGGAAATCCTGTGTATCAATTCCGTATTTTTTACAGAGCATATAGGAAGCGCAGTACGCATGGAACATATCCCCGCTGCGGTCATAATCCCTTTCCCCGTCGGCAAATCCGGCAAGGGCAAGTTCCGGTGTCAGGCACTTGAATATCTCCTGTGCATCCATTCCCTTTCTCACATAGATGCAGTTTTCCTCCGGCTCAAAGAACGCCCCCCTGCCCTCCGGCATCTGATCCGGCTCTGCCGTGACAATGGCCGCGGGCGGACTGCTTACCAATGCCCGCAAAAGCTGTTTGTCCGGTATTTCTTCAGAAGGCGGCTGGATTTTTTTATCCATTGTCGTCTGGGAAACATCATATACTTTTTTTGCATTATAATAAGTGCCAATGCTGCCATCGTCACGCTCGTACTCCTTGCCCGGTTCCATGATAAGGATCGGGTTTCTCCTCTCCTGCCTCTTGACGTAAACGCCCTTATCTTTCCAGTAACCGTAATCGCCGATCTTTTCCGCCTCCGGTTTCTGTGCCATGATTAACAGGGCATTGTTGGCGGTGTAACGGTCAAACCTGCTCTGCACATCAAGGTATTTCTGAAATGCCTGTGCCTCCGCCGCCACTTTCTCCGTCATCTGCCCGGACATTTCATAGCAGCGGTTCCGGTTGTTTCTGCTCTCTGCAATGAATGCCGCTGTCCTGTCATCCTGCGGTACAGCGGATACATTTAAAATCGAATCAAAATCTGTGTCCATATCTCTACCTCCAATTTTTCTCTTTCTGCTTTTCTGATTTTCGTTTTGCCTGCGGTTGTTTATGCTGCGGGGGATTCTGCTTTTTTCCTCCGCCGGTTCTGGCAGGCTCGTTCCGTGCGGGTGCCTTTTCTTCTTTCTCCCTGCCTGCCCGGATTTCTTTCAGCTCCCCACGCACGGATGGCTTTTCCGGTATGGCGGGCATATACAGTTTAGAAGTACCCCCTGCGGCTTTCCCTCGTTTCACGGATATATTCCCGGACAGACGGGGGCTGTCTGTCCTTAACAAAAAAGGGCGGCTCTGCTGTTTCGGTTCCTCCTTTGTTACAGGGGTGCCAAGCAGCTCGTCCACCAGAATATCCTCCTGTGATTTTTCAGGTTTTTCCTTTTCCTGCGGGCTTTTGTCTGTTTCCTGTCCTGACGGCGGCTGTTCTGCCCGTTTCGTCATCCCCCTGCCAGACGTTGCTTTTTCCCTCTGTCCTTTCTGCCCCGTTTTTTCTTCCCGTGATTTTTCGATCTCCGTCTTAACCTGTGCCGCCTCTGTCACGGACGCAAACTGGAACCGCTCTATGATCCGGTTAATCCGTGGCGCGTCTTCCTCCTTCACCATGATGTCTGCCATGCCGTCACTGCTCCCCCTCGGATTGCGGACAGCACAATAAAGGATTCCATAGCGTTTTGCCTCCTGCACAAATTTCTTCAGGTCGCTCTCCTTTACCGAAAACACAGTCAGCGGTCTGCCGGAACGCACAAGCGTCTCCAGCCTTGCCCGGCCCTTCGTTTTCTTCTGCTCCTTTAAGATGGCATACAAAAGAACCGCAAGCTGTTTTGCCCCCTTTCCTGAAATCTTCAGGGCAGCCTCGCCCACTTCCATTGACATACGCACCACCTGGTCAGCGGCTTCGCCTGATGTGTTCATTCTCCTTTTCCTCCTTTCCGGTATGAATGGTCTTTTCATTCATACTTTTTCCTTGCCGCACCGTCTGCATCTTCTCTTTTATCACGCCGGAACGTGCGGCAATCCCGTCACACAGCACCACCTCCTTTCGCAGTTCCCCGATCTGTTTTGTCAAAGCGGAGATTTCCGTCTTAACTTCTGCCAGCTTTTCACCGTCTTTGATATGGCGGCACTGGTACCGCAAATGTTTTCTTATTTCTGTCCGTTCCGCCATCTGCCCCTGCAGATTTTCTTTCAAAGTAAAAAGCTGCTCCGCCGTATCAATCCGATAGTGGCAAAGCAGCCTTGTTTCTTTTGAAATCCGCTCCAGCCTGATTAAATCCTCCCGGAACAGGGTGTGTACCTGTTTCGGGCTTATGGGGGAACGGTTCTTTGGCAGTATCCCAAGCAGGAAACAGTAGTGAAGATACAGTCCCCGCAGGCCTCCGATTTTCTTTGTCTTATGAATACTTCCTTTTACCGTTATCCGGTAAGTTTTCCTTTCCTGTAGCGTCCTCCGGGAAACCGGGTGTTCCCTTAATATCCTTTTCCGTATGGATTCGATCGTATATTCCTCCCCGAAGTTCCTCGCCAGTTTGATTCCACGGTCACGCCCCTCTGCCCGCACGGTGATGTCCTTCCCTGTCTTTATGGAATACCCCATTTCCTTCAGATAGTAGAAAAACTGCTTTTCTGTTTTCGCCCTGCGGACTGCGCTGTCCACATCTTCCCTTACCATGCTGTGGTAGGTCGGCTTTCCCTGCTTTTCTGCCTGCCACTGTGCGTAATGCGCTCCCTTCCCCTGTTCCGGATGTTTAATAACAGACAGACCGTACTCAAGGCACAGCCTGTCCGATACGTTCCTCATGGCCCGGTAATCTTTTTCTGTCCTGTGGTAGCGTTTCCCGTCTGTGAAGGAAACCGAGTTGACTACAAAGTGGTTGTGGAGATGGTGCGCTTTGTCTAAATGCGTGGCAACAAGTACCTGGAAACGGTTTCCCCACAATTCCTCCGCCAGTTTCATACCGATCTCATGCGCCATCTGCGGCGTACACTCCCCCGGCGCAAAAGACTGGTAGCCGTGGAATGCCATGATGCCCCCGTCCTTTCCGTATCTCTTTTTGACCGCCATCATCTCAATGCGGGCGGTGGCAGGCGTGCAGTTGATCCCGGTTACATACTGCTGCATCACTGCCCCGTTTTCTTCTGCAATGGGTCCGCCGCCGTTGTTTCTGTTTCTGGTCTTTTCCTCACTGACCGCATAAGCAATCACATCCGCCAGTCCCTGCCTGCCGGATTCATCCCCAATGGCAGCCTCCGGCAGTTCTGCGGTTTCCGGCTGCATTGTTTTCTCCGGGTTCTCCACATAGATCATGACTTTCCCAAGCCAGCCTTTCACACTCCAGATCGACGTGGTCGCCATGTCATGTCCCCTTTTTTTCGTTATCTGCTTCCCCACCGGATGGGAAACTTTCTTCCTCCGGCTGCCCTGCTGTTTCCGGAAGGATGACCGCCTCCGTGATCAGGCGCACGGTTTCCTCAAACTTTTTCATGTCCCTGTCGTACCGCTGCACGTCAATCACATTCAGCACGTGTGCTTTCTGCGCGATCTGGTTCAGGTTATTTCCGATCTTATGAAGCTCCTTCATCATCGCATGATAATCCGGCGGCGGCGCGTCCCTCGGTATTTTCCCGCGGATCACCTGGCGCACATATGCTTCCTGCGTCAGCCCGCTCCGTTTTACCCTTGCACGGAATGCTTCCGCCTCCTGCTCATTTAACCGGAACATAAATGGTATATTTCGTCTTCTCACCGGTCCATCCCCCTCTCTTTTTGTATGGATTCCGGCACCTGCCTGATCTTTCCGCTCTCCCTGTCGTATTCATAGATCCGGTCGGACAGGATTTCCGTTTTTTCCATACATGTCCGGTTTATGTCCCTCACCATCTTTCCCATTTCCTTTGGTGATATATCTTCCCTGCTCCCCTTCGGCATGATTATCGTCTCATGTATCGAGGATGGTACGACAAAAAAACCTTCCGGGAACAGTTCATCCAGTTTTTCCATAACACCGGGAAAGGCAATAACGGCGGCACCGTCTACCTTCCTTTCATTTGTCAGTATAAACATACTTTCTTCTGTAATCCGGAATGGCCCATCTTCCATTTGAAACAATTCCTGTCTACTATCATCCATATCGGACATAAACTCCCCCAAAACGTGCATGCATGGAAGTTCCTCATTCTCCAACGCCTGTTCAAACAACTGCTCTGCGCCAATCCCCCATCCTTTCCTTATTTCTTCCGTTACCTTTGTGCTCCCGTACCCATCCGCATCCGGCAGGGGAAACCGTATTACCGGTATCAGCGACAGATCCTCCAGCTCCCTGTGCGGAATACGGACCAGTTCCCCCCTGTTTGCTTTTGTATTGACCAGCCTTACACCGAGATACCCCTTTACCCGGTCATATTCACTGATGTGGCTGTAGCAGTCGGGAATACCGGTTTCCATGCTTTCCTCCGCACTCCGCGCGATCTCCTGCACGATACTTTCCAGCGGCTCCCCGCACCGGACTTTTTCATAAAACGGTTCCATGTAAATAATCGGGGACACCGGCTGTCCCGGCTTCGTGAACGAAATGCCCACACACATCTGTCCGTTATTTTTCCTCTGTTCAACTACGGCACACTCCACGTCTGCATTGGCGGGAGAAATATACTTCCTGATATCCTTTGCCACTCCCTCGGCAAAAACCTTGTGTTCTACCATTGCTTCCTGCCTCCTTTTCCTTTCCTCTTTTTCAGTTCTGAAATCTTCTCCCTGTAACACTGGATACGTTTTCTGTTTTTTTCCTTCTGTTTCTTTTCTGCTTCTAAATATTTCATTTTGTATCACTCCTTCCATCCGGTTTCATTTCACTTCTACACTTTCAGAGGGGGATTCAGGGGTTCTCCCCTGACAGACTGCCGGAGGACTGTTACCGTCCATACGGACGGTGGCAGTCCAAAGGCGTTGCTTGCTGGTATTGTGTATGGCTGCGACATCTCCGTTCCTCTCCGGATGCCACCCGCTTTACCCGCCGAAAACAAAAAATCCCGCTCCGTTTTTCCCTTCCTAACGCTCCTCTTTTCTTTCCATTTCTCTCCTGTTTTCACGCTCCTCTGCATGGAAACTGGCTCCCGCAAAATGATCTGCATCCAGAATGTACATACTGGCATTCCAGTTGTCTTCTGCCTTCTGTTCTGCCCCGGCAAGACTGTCTGCCTCAATGGGTACCGTCATTTTCAATGTCTCCGTGATCGTCACGTCATAACTTTTCATCTCACGCTGCTCCTTTCGCTGCTTTCTTTTTGGTTTCCACGCTGTTTTTCCCGCCCGGTAATCCCGATCCCCAGGCGGATGCAGAGCGCATCATTACAGTCCTTTCCCCCCGCCGGCGGCTCATTTTCCGTATGGTATTTCTCCGGAAGTACCGTCCGTATTGCCTCCGTTGCTGACCGTCCCGCCCGGTCATTGTCCAGATGGAACACAATCCCCTGCACTTCCGGATGTTCTTTCAGGAACCGGGACAGAGCCACCGGGACTTTACTCTGCGTAATCTCCTTCGCCGGCTGGTACACCCCCGCAAGGGACAAAAGGTGTTCCGCCCTCCAGTCCTGTCCGTCCATTTTTAATAATGTGGCATAGGATAACAGGTCAATGGCAGACTCAAACAGGTGGGCTTTTCTGCTGTTTCCCTCTGCCGGAATGGAAAAAGAGTAGTTCTTATCGCTCCCCGACGCATCCCCGATAAAGTCTGTCATGATGCCGCGGATAGCGGCATAACGGGGTTTCCCCTCCCTGTCCCTGCCCACAAAAACCGCATTATGGTAACGCCCGCTTTCATACACGCGCCCTGTCCGCAGGCAGAAATCCACGATCTCCCTGTCAATCCCCCGCCCTCTCAGGTAGGAAACCACCCTTGTCTGGTAATGGCATGGCTCCGGTAACAGCAGTTTTTTTGTCTGCTTTTCAGCCGGCAAAGAAACAGGCGGCTTCACTCCCGCCAGTCCCGCAAGAGTTTCCACCGCCTCCATAAAGGTGTAATCCCTGACTTTGATCAGATAATCAAGGGCAGAACGCCCGCCGATCCCCCTGCTCCACCACATCCATTTCCCGTTGGAGATCTTCAGGCTGTCATGGGTTTTCGTGGTGTAGGTGTTCCCGGAAAAATGCACAAGCTCATATGGTTCGTAATTCTTCAGGTAGGTAAGCAGATCCATCCGCTTGACTTCCTGCACGACTTCCGGTGCAATATATGGCATGGTTTTCACTTCCTTTCCTGCCCGTGACTGGATATTTTTTAATGGTTTTTTATATCCGGGCATAAAAATAACCGGGTGGTATTCCGTTATGGATACCATCCGGCTATGTAATAGGTGTATTAAATTGTCATCTTAACACACCGCTGCTTTTTGTTCTTTCTCCAATTCTTCCACGACTTTTATATCAAGTTTTAAATACTTTGCAATTTTCTCCTTAGAAAGTTTCCCGTCTTCCAGCATCCGCAAAGCACTTTCTCTCTTTTCTTCGTCTATCAGTTCCTCCATAATTCTGCTCATATCTTTTACTCCTTGCTTTATTTTATCAATCATACACGGTACAGTATTTTCTTTCAGAGCCATCCTCTTCCTTAATACTTCAAAATCCTGACTGGTGCTGTCATCTGTGCTAATCTTTATAGCAGAGAAACGAAGTTTACTACCGTACAGCTTTTGGCTCATGCGGTTTGCTCGTTTCTTTTTAACATTACAAATCCACATTCCAATAACCACTTCTTTTAGATCCGATATGCTCAATGACACCTTTTTCTCTTAATTTTTTCATTACTCTTTGAACCTTGCTTCTGGATAATTCCAGCCTTTCTTGTAACTGGAGCTGTGTAATTTGAGGTTCTTCTTTTATCAATTTACATATTCTTTCTTCTATTTCTGTTAATTCAGCCTCGTTTTTAGCTTCACTTTTAGCCTCACTTTTAGCCTCGTTTTTAGCTTCACTTTTAGCCTCATTACTTGAAAATTTATAATTCAAATTTTTCAAAGTAACCATAAATTCCACCCGGTCTGAATAAAATTCCGGTTCCATTCCAGCACGGTAATTCGCAGCACTCTCATAAGCACTCCGGATTTTATTAAGCCCGCTACCCTGCCGTTCCATATATCCTAGACGTCCAAAAATATCCGCAAGCACGGGATTTCTCCTTGTAGATGGTATATTATCTATATTTCTCGTTTTTTAGTTAATCTTTTCATTACTCCCTAAAATTCTTATCTAAACAACCCTCAACAAACTGGAAGTTGTATAACGCTCCATAGAATTAGGTATCAATTCTATTTAATACATGAATATTTTTATTCCTATATACCAAATCATCTCGATCCACAAATCCGATATTTTCCCAAAACTGATTTCCTATATCATTCTTTTTAAAAGCAACTAATGCCACTTTGTTTATGCCTTCCCCTTCCAAAGCAGACATCGCACAGTCAACAAGCCTTTTTGCTATTCCTTGATTTCTATATGAGGGTAACACAGCAGTATGATGAATATATCCTCTTCTCCCATCATGCCCTGCCATAATCACTCCTATTGTTTTCCCATCACATTCTGCTATAAAACTTGACGTGGGATTGCGTTTTAAATACTTTTCAATGCCCTCTCTACTATCGTCTGTTGAATTTAACCCTATTCCCGGAGTATTAATCCATAAATTATATACTCCGTCATAATCAGTTATTGACATTACCCTAATATTTATCATTACTTTTACCTCCAGAAATTCCGGTTTATCTCCTAATCCCGTCATCTGTAAAATTTCTTTTTAACGCTCTTTCGGTTGGAAATATTGAAGCTATCAAAATAATAACTTGCATTGTTGCTAAAATCCCACCTACTACCCCAATCGTATTTTCATCTGTTTTATAAAACGGAATATGAACAATTATAGAGGGTATCAAAATAATCCAACCAATTTTCCACCATAACTCTCCGCAATGTTCATGTGCAAATTTCCACGTATCCATGTTTTTCATAGAACGAGATGTACGATATCCCATTAAACCATTTATATTTTTAGGACAGTGTTTCCACATCATCCACCCGCATGCAATCATAGTAACAGGAATTAATATATCACAACAAAACATAAACCACCAAAACCACATATTCTACCTCCGTTTGTTTTAAATATTCAAATCCCGATTTGCCTCTCCCACTGATTCCCATCCCCTTATTTCGCAGCCACACCGCCAACTAAAACAAATTCCGCTGACATTGTAGTTTCGTTTGCAAAATTGTCTTTCGTAAACACACGGTCAATAGACATTCCGGATTTCCCCCTCCACAATATTGTATTTCAGAAATTCAGGAATCGCATTGTCCCGGCTCGATTTTCTTTCATTCAGTGCCGGGTTCAGTTTTACCGCCATCATAACATCCCGTGGATAAATTGGTTCCGCCAGCTTATGTTTCCGTATATCATCATAATCCTGGCAGACCGGCAGATCGTTTTCACGGCACAGATAATCTGCCATTGCAAGCAGATAAAAACTCTCCGGATACCATTTTCTGTTCCAGTACATCCGGATTTCATTCCCCCGTAAGACATCTATGATAAAATCCATATCGCCTTTATCCTTTACCATATGGCAGATATTACTCTTAAAAATTTCAAAACTGCCCCGGAACGGTATGTCCGGTTCATCCCCTACATGATTTTCCGGAAATTCTTTCAATGCCATGTTCCGCACCTCCCGGACTTTTCTTTTATTATAACTGCATGCCACTATAATGTCAAAAAAGTTTTCTACCTCTCCTTCCCCGACAATATTTTTTCAGTCTTAACCATATAATTCTTAAAGTCAGCTATGATCTGACGCAGCGAATCTTTATGTCCCTCCCCGCATTCAAGCCATTCCTCATATATATCATGCAGCAGGTCGGGTGATTTTAACAAAGCTTTTGCTGCCTGCGGGGAATACTCCGGGTGCAGAAAATATTTTGCAATTTCTTCTTTTATGAAAGTCTGCTGTGCCGTATCATTCACTTCCCCTGATGTTTTCGCCTGTATTTCCTTCTGAAAATTTAACAGTTCCTGCTGTACTTTATCAGCCAGCTTCTGGTTAAGTGATTGTTTGTAGTCTTTGTAAGTCATTGAAACACCTTCCTTCATAATATGATGTTAGAGGCAAACGGTATTTTGCCCCCAACAAAAGATACGAATTGCTTCGTTGTTTCACAACTCCCGCAATTCTTCAAACATTCGAAAGCCGACAGATTTTCCCTTACAAAAATCCACCGGCTATGTAATATCAAAGCACCCTGCTAAGTTTATACGCTGTCACTTCCCATCTTCGCACATGTTTCGGCAGGGAACATTCTGCCTGCTGCACGGCTGTTCCGCTCCCCCAGCCCATCGCGGTATCTCTGTGCATGGACATGTCCAAAACGGTAATATTCCCGCCTCTGTGCCGACTCCATTTTCTGCTGTATGTCCAGATAATGCACGAGTGCCCTGTGTTCCTCACCGGTCAGTGATATTTCTTCTGTTCCTTCCAGAACAGCATCAATACAGGGGTATTTCTCCACCAGCTCCCGCCGTTCTTTTTTCCACTTCTGATAATACTCCTGCCCTCCCAGCCATTCCACCGTTTCCCTGTCCGCTTCCTCAATCGCCATGTCAAACAGGAAGCCATCCCCGGTATGATTTGATCCCATCCGTTATCATCTCCTTTTTATTCATTCTGGTTTAAAAGACCGCACTTAACCATCAGCAGAATGCAGTCATGGAACCCCCGCAGATAATATTTAACCTGAAGGTCATCCAGCATATTTGTACGGTGTTCCATAAATTCTTTTATTGCCGTCTGTACTTCCACGGACAATACACGCTCCTTACGGATGTCTGCCCCCTCCAGAATCTGACGGATATCTTTACAAATAAATAAAACGAGCATGGAAACCCGTTTTACCTGAATAGTATGAAACCTTCTTTATCTTTTCTTACTAACAATATTTGACCAAACTCCCTTAGTCATAAAATAATCTACTATGAAATCTTAATATCATCAATCCAACTTTTATTCTTCCTCCGCAATCCATTGTTTCAGCTTATCTTGCAGTAATGTTTTATCCGGCAAATATAGTTTGTACTGAGACGCATAAATATTAGCATCCTTTGGTAATGTAATTTCTACCAACGCATCATTGTCCTCTTTACACATCAGAATACCAATTGTCGGATTTTCTTCATCAAGTTTTTCATATCGGTCATAGTAATTCACATACATCTGCATTTGCCCGATATCTTGATGAGTCAGCTTATCTACTTTTAAATCAATCAATACGTAACACCGCAACAGACGATTATAAAAAACTAAATCTACATAATAATTATCTTCATTGAACGTAAACCTTTTCTGTCTCGCTTCGAAAAGATAACCCTTTCCTAATTCCAGTAAAAATTTTTGTAACTTATCAATAAGTGCGGTTTCCAAATCACTCTCCGTATACTCAGCTTTTTCTTCTAATCCAAGAAATTCCAGTACGGTAGGCTGTTTCACAATGTCCCGCGGTTTTGTAATGACATTCCCCTCTGCTGCTAATTTCATAACAGCATCTTTATCTCTACTAAGCGCCAGCCGTTCATATAAGCTGGAATTATACTGTCGTTGCAATGCCCTGATTCCCCATCCTGATTTTGCAGATTCTATCTCATAAAAACTGCGTTCTTCCATATTTTCAATTCGCATAAGCTGTAAATAATGCGACCATGAAACTATGAATGGAGGATTCTCTTCTAATTGCCTAAATACTGTTTCAGTTTTTTCAATCGCAAATTGCCTAAACACCGTTTCGGCAATTCGGTCTTTGTAATTCAGATAAAACCGTCTGAAAAATTCCAGATTTGCCTTCGAAAAGCCTCTTCCAAACTTTTCTGTCAGACTATCAGACAAAGTTTTAATAATTTTCTGCCCATACCTGGCGCGTTCCTTCCCTTCCTGCTGCACCTCCACAATCCACTTACCAAGCGAATAATATGTCATAAGCTGTACCATATTCACCCGTTTTTCGGTGAGTTCCCTGGCATACTGTATCAATCCAACAGCATTTTGAATCAAATCATCCAAAGCCTGATCCATCTCTACTTTCTCATTTTCGCTACTCATATATTCTCCTTTCCAATCCATCTTATGCTTCATCTTCATAGTCTGTTATACTAATTACTATCGTATAACTTATATTCTATCCGATTTTCCCCTTTCTGTAAAGAAAAGGCCAATGAAAATCTTATGGCACTTCCCCACAAAAAATTCATTGGCTATGTAACATCAGAAAACTACAGGGCAAAAAATTTCGATTGCCTTCTATTCATCTGTAGAAAATGCTCCTGGCCTTCCTCTCTCTTTCTGTTTGACAATAAAGCAACTCCGCTCCCCCAGCCCATCGCGGTACCTCTGTGCATGGACATGTCCAAAACGGTAGTACTCCCGCCTCTGTGCCGACTCCATTTTCTGCTGTATGTCCAGATAATGCACGAGTGCCCTGTGTTCCTCACCGGTCAGTGATATTTCTTCTGTTCCTTCCAGAACAGCATCAATACAGGGGTATTTCTCCACCAGCTCCCGCCGTTCTTTTTTCCACTTCTGATAATACTCCTGCCCTCCCAGCCATTCCACCGTTTCCCTGTCCGCTTCCTCAATCGCCATGTCAAACAGGAAGCCATCCCCGGTATGATTTGATCCCATCCGTTATCATCTCCTTTTTATTCATTCTGGTTTAAAAGACCGCACTTAACCATCAGCAGAATGCAGTCATGGAACCCCCGCAGATAATATTTAACCTGAAGGTCATCCAACATATTTGTACGGTGTTCCATAAATTCTTTCATTGCCGTCTGCACTTCCACGGACAATACACGCTCCTTACGGATGTCTGCCCCTTCCAGAATCTGACGGATTTCCGGATACCGCTCTTCCAGCCTGTCTGCCTCGTCACTGTCATTCCGGTAACATTCGGTTTGTTTTAATTCCTTTAACAGTCCGTCATACATACGGAACAGGTACTCATCCATTCCTTCCAAAATCCTCTGCATCGCTACCTCCTTTCCTCTTTCTGCCACTTAACGATAGCAGATAAAAAAAGGAACCGCTATTGTGCGACCGCGCCTGTTGCACATTTGTTTCCCCGCTCCCACGGCATCCGGAAACAAATGCCGTGGATTTGCGGGCATAAGAACGGGAAACAGAAGAATGCTCTGCCTCTCCGCCCCGGCTTTACCGCTCCCACCCGCCAGTCTCTTTCTCCGGCATTTCTTCAGCCGCATCCGGAGCATTTTCATCAAAAAGCACCTGGTCTTTTTTATCCATGTCAAGCAAGGCATTCAGCTCCCCCAGCCTTGCCACCTTTTCCAACAGCTCTTTTTCTTTCGGAAACTCCTTTTCCGCCTCCGCCTTTGCTGTTTCAAGCTGTCCTTTCAGGGTTTCCAGCTTCTCCCTGCACCGTTCCAGTTTATCCGGAATCTTACCAATCTCGTTGTCAAGTCTTGTGATGTTTCCGTAAATATCCGTTCCCAGCGGTACATGGTAGATCCCCGTCCCTTTCAGCGTCACAACAAACTCCTTTGCAAAACTGTTATAGGACAATTCCATCCGCAGGCCACGGTAATCGCCCAGCGGTACACCGTCCGGTGACTTCATGGCTTTACACGCCTCAATCAGTGCCAGCCCCGCCTCTTTTTTCCCATAGTACACCGTTTCACCGATCCGCATGGGCGGGAATGTCTCCCGGTCAGGCGGCATGTGTTCCCGTGCCAGTTGTATATCTGCCTCATATGCGGTAATGTCCTGCTCCTTTTCCTTGATCTTTCTTGGAAAATATTTTGTTACTTTATCTTCCATTTCGTACTTCTGGCTCAAAAAACTCTGTTTCAAGAGCTGGAGTTTTGACACCTGGACATCAAGATCCATTTTTTCCTTGATATGGACATTTCCGGTAGCCAGTGCCTTGATCTCAGCGTAGGATAGCGCTGTTTCGTCAATGTCCTCGATACTCCGTGCCGGGCTTTTGCTCGTCATGATCTGGCTGATAAACTTCTGCTTGTTCTCAATCACCTGATATAAATAAGCGTCAAAGGTTCCCTCTGTCACATAGCGGATGATGTCTACTTTTTTGTTTGTATTGCCCTGCCGGATTGTCCGCCCCGCCCTCTGCTCCAGATCACGGGGACGCCACGGGCAGTCAAGGTCATGGCTTGCGATAATTAAATCCTGCACGTTCGTCCCGGCTCCCATCTTAAAGGTGCTGCCCATTAACACACGGACAGCGCCCCGCCTCACTTTGGCAAACAGTTCTTTTTTCCTGGCTTCCGTGTTTGCCTCATGGATAAAAGCGACTTCCCCTGCCGGAATCCCTTTCGCCATCAGCTTGTTCCTTATATCATGGTAGACACTGAATGTTCCGTCATTCTTCGGCGTGGAGAGGTCGCAGAACACAAGCTGTGTCAGTTTCTTCTCCCTCCCCTCATCCCAGAACCGGTATACTTCCCCCACACAGGCATTGACCTTGCTTTCCGGCTCGTCCGGCAGCATTTCATTCGTGAGCCGCTGGTCGAGTGCCAGCTTGCGCCCGTCGTTGGTGATTAAGAGCATATTGTCCTCTGCGGGGGTTACCATCCCGTTCCTGACACGCTCCGCACGGTTTCCCAGTTCCTCCACCATTTCTTTCTGCATTTCACTCGGCTTTACCGTAACGACACGGTATTCCGCCTCCGGTACGGGAAGGTTTAACATATCTGCCGTCTGGATGTCCGCCACCTCCCGGAACATCTGCATTAACTCCGGCAGGTTGAAAAATCTGGCAAACCTTGTTTTCAGCCGGTACCCCGTCCCCTCCGGCGCAAGCTCGATGGCAGACACGGTTTCCCCGAACGTGGATGCCCATGCGTCAAAGTGCTGCAGGTCATTCTCTACAAGCGTATTATACTGTAAATACCGCTGCATGGTATAAAGCTCCACCATGGAGTTGCTGACGGGGGTTCCGGTAGCGAAAATGACGCCTTTCCCTCCCGTCAGTTCATCCAGATAGCGGCATTTCATAAACATATCCGAAGATTTCTGCGCCTCCGTCTGTGCAATGCCGCCCACATTCCTCATTTTCGTGTAGAGGAAAAGGTTTTTGTAATTATCTGCCTCGTCCACGAACAGGCGGTCAACCCCCAGTTCCTCAAAGGTCACGACATCATCCTTCCGGCTCTGGTCATTCAGCTTTTTCAGCTTTGTCTCAAGGGACTTCTTTGTTTTTTCCAGCTGTTTGACGGTAAAACGCTGCCCCCTCTGCCTCTTTGCCAGCTGGATTCCTTCCATGACATCGGTAAGCTGCCCCTCCAGAACGCGCCTCTGGCGCTCCACGCTCAGGGGGATTTTTTCAAACTGACTATGTCCGATTATTACTGCATCAATCTCACTGGTGGCTATTCTTGCACAGAATTTCTTCCGGTTCTTTGTTTCAAAATCCCTTTTGGTGGCCACTAAAAGATTTGCCGCCGGGTAAAGCTGGAGCCACTCCGCGGCAAACTGCCCGGTGATGTGGTTCGGCACTACCACCATTGACTTGCTGCACAGCCCCAGCCTTTTGCATTCCATCGCTGCCGCCGCCATTGTATACGTTTTCCCTGCCCCTACCACATAGGCAAGCAGGGAATTTCCCCCGTAAATAATACGGGCAGCACCGTTTTTCTGGTGCTGCCTCAGTGTGATTTCCGGGTTTATGCCGGGGAATGCCAGGTGCGAACCGTCATATTCCCGTGGCCGTATGGCGTTGAAATGTTCATTGTAATAATCGGTCAGCCTCTGCCTGCGTTCCGGCTCTTTCCAGATCCAGTCCTGGAATGCCTGCCTGATCAGATCCTGTTTCCCCTGTGCAATGGCGGTTTCCTCTTTGTTCAGGACCGCTTTTTTCTTCCCCCCTTCATCTTCCACGTAATCAAAAATGCGGGTATCACGGAGATTTAAGGTGTCCTCAATGATCTTATAGGCGCTGGCACGGTGGGTTCCGTACGTGTTGTCTGCTTTTACGTTACCCTTATCCCGGCTTTTTCCCTCGATCTGCCACTCCCCGGTATACTTTGCCAGATGGACTTTGATATTCCATCTGGCATAATTCGGCGTGTCCAGCAGTCCGAACATAAATTCCTCTACATCCCCCGGCGGTATCCATATCGTTCCCAGCCGGACACTGATTTCGGATGCGGACAGCTCCTTTGGCTGAACCTTTTCCAGTGCCTCCACATTGATCCGGTAGATTTCATCTTCCCCTGCCGCCAGTTCTGCCACCCTCAGTTTTTCCCTGACGTTGCCGGACAAATATTCATCTTCTGAAACAAACTGCGGCCCGTCTCCCCCTGCATCCGGAACCCGGAAAACCAGGCCGGACAGTTCTTTCTCCAGTTCATCCGCACGTTTTCCCGTGAGGGAGCACATATATTCCATATCGACACGGGCTTTTTCTGACAATGAAAGCGACAGGGCTTCCTCTGCCGTATCTGCTTTTTCCACTGCCCTGTGCGGACGGATCGTGCGTTTCGTGAACATATCCGCTTTCCGGAGAAGCGTCCCGTCCTCTTTTAATATTTCAAGGGAACATAACAGCGGGTAGCTGTTGTCGTCCGAAAAAACCATGCTGTTTGCCCTTGCATTTAGCAGTCCGTAACGGCTCCGGAACACGTCATACAAACGGTTCAGTTCTTTCTGGCACCGTTCCACATCCTCATCCGGATACCCCCCTGTCTGGCAGGCAATCAGTTCCCGTACACAGTCCCTGATGGCAGTCATACCCGTGACACGGTTTGCCCCTGTCACGGACAGTTCCACGGGGTTCATGCGGCTGTTCTCCCGGTAATAAATTTTCCCCCCTGATACGGTATAGGAAAAGTTCGGGACGGACGGATCGGCGGGGATGCTCCCGTCTGTTTCCTCTGCCGCCAGTTCTTCCGGTTCATGCTCCGGTATCTCCGCCTGTATATTTTCCACCGCCTCCGATAAGAGGCTCTCCAGTTCCTTGTCTTCATAAGGGCGGCAGGCAGCCGCCATCCCGTACTGCGTGGTTTCCATGACCATTTCGCCCAGCACCATTTCCGGATGGGTGACAAAATAGCGGTTCTGTGTAATCCCGTTTTCATCCACATCAAGGTACATCCAGTCCGGTTCTGTCTCCACAATGCGGTCACGTTTCTGTAAAAACAGAATGTCAACGGTCACTTCCGTTCCCGCATTTTTCCGGAAAGTATCGTTCGGCAGACGCACCGCCCCCAAAAGCTCCGCTCTCTGCGCGATATATTTCCGGACCGCCGGGTTCTTTTTATCCATCGTGCCGGAGGATGTGATAAAGGCAATCACGCCGCCCGGTCTGACTTTATCCAAAGTTTTGGCAAAAAAGTAATCATGGATAAGGAAGTGATGCCTGTCATAACGCTGGTCTGTTACCTTAAACTGCCCGAACGGGACATTTCCCACCGCCACATCAAAAAAGCTGTCCGGTAAGTCTGCCTCCTCATACCCCTGTATGGCAACCGTGGATTTCTGGTAAAGCTGCCTGGCAATCCTTCCGGATATGGAATCCAGTTCTACTCCATATATTCGACAGTCTGACAGGCTTTCCGGCTTCATGCCGATAAAATTTCCTATCCCGCAGCTCGGCTCAAGGATGTTGCCGGACTTTAAGCCCATATTTTCCAGTACCTGATACATGGCACGGATGACAACGGGCGGCGTGTAAAAAGCAGTCAGCGTGGTTTCCCTTGCTGCGGCATATTCCTCCGGCGTCAGCACGGATTTCAGCTCCAGGTACTCCGTACTCCATGCGGTTTTGCTTTCATCAAAGGCATCGGATAAGCCGCCCCATCCCACATAACCCGACAGCCACTCCTGTTCCTCCGGGGTGGCCAGCCTGTTTTCATCCTCACATTTCTTTAACATCTGGATGGCAGCGATATTTGCCCGGAATTTCTCTTTCGGCGTCCCATGCCCCAGTTCATCATTTGTAATGTGGTACTGGTTCCGTTTTTCCTGTGGGACTTGCGGATGCAGAAAGAAACCAGCCTGCTTTTTCTTCTGCGGCGCACGTTCCCAAAGCGGGATAACCTCTGCTGTTTGATTTTCCTCCCGCGGCTCATCCGTTTTTTCTTTCTGTTCCCGTACCAGTTCACGGACAAGGGAAACCGGTTCTGTACGGAAGATCGGGAATCCCGCCCCCTTCAGAAAGTCCATATCCTTCAGGCTGGCTTTTCCCGTCTCCGTGTCGATATTGTCGATCCGGAAGTTCCGTCCGTCCAGCACAAACTCCGTACCAATGGGAAGCTCTTCCTGTGAAACATCCGTTTTTTCCGTGCCGGTTTCCTCTGGCACATCCGGTCTGTCCGGTTCTGTTTCCTTCCGGTTCAGCATACCGGCATACTCTGCCGCCTCTGTTTCCGTCTGAAATGTCTGGTAGATGCCATCCATATCATAATAATTTCCGCTTTGCGTGTCACGTACTGCGAATGGTCCGGCAAAAGCATCACTTGTCTGCTCCACCTCAAAACGCGGCTCTGCCACCGGCTTATAGCCCCGTTCCCGGATATTGTGAAACCACTGCTCTGCAAACTCATTCAGCTCATTTTCCAGTTCCTCATCCACCATTCCATCCTGTACCACATGTTCAAAACGCCGCAACGTGTCCTGCCTGTACGTCCTTGCGTGTAATGTCTTTGTTTCATGGCTGACTTCAAACTCCATGTCCGGATCGGCGAGGGAATCCCCGTTCTGTTCAAAAAAGTGGGAAATGGCAATACGTTTTTCCCCGGCCGCTTCTACCGTAAGCGGCATAAATGATGCCCCCGCCTCAAATGTTGCGGAATCCGCTTTCCCCTGCAGCACCTCCGGCGCCAGTTCCATGACGGCATGGTAATTTCTCTCTGCTGCGGTAAGGCTGTCCTGTAGGAATTCTGTATCTTTTGTTTCCCCACCTGTTTCTCCCAGACGTTTTTCCTGTCCGTTCTCCGGTATCGGTTCTTTTTTCCTGTTTTCGGCCGGTAATCCCGGCTGCGGCCATTTGAGGATCAGATGGTCGTTTGCCGGGTTCTCCCGCACTTTGCGGTCAAATTCCTCACGGGGCATTTCTTCCGTAAAAAGCGGAAAGTTTTCATCCCGCAATACTGCCCTTTCCGAAGTCAGCACCTCGATACGGTATTCCTTCAGGCCGATGGAAACAACCGTATCGATCTGAAGGTTATATGGTTCTGGTATGCCCGTATTCTTTTCCGGCGTAACCTCTACATCCTTTTCCTCTATCTTTTCGTCTGCCCCGGCAGGGGCAGGAAAAGTCAGGTCCGGAGTAAATATTGTGTTTTCGGCTGGTGGTATGGGAGTAAACAGGCTGTAAACACCGTTTTTGTAGTCTGCCATGTCCTGCAATGTTTGCTGCATGGACTGGTAATTCCGTGCAAAATCCGCCGTATTGTCAAGCACTTCCTCCATGCTGTGAAAAATTTCCTCTACACGCTCCGGCTCGTCAAGCTGGGGACGTATTACGTCTACCGCTTCGTAATAATCCATTCCTGCCTGGTACGGGCGGATGACTTCCTCCGGCTGCTTATAAAAGAAGTTGTAAATCTCCATCGCAAGCACGCCTTTTTCATATTCCGGGATATACTCCAGTTCCCGCTTTGTCATGTAACGTCCTGCCGCCATCAGTTCATCAATCCGTTTTGCCACTTTCTTCCATGACAGAAGCAATTCCGGGGAATCCTTACTGTATCCCCGGTGCAGCTTCAGTCCCTTTGCGTCATGGTCCTCCCCAATGCCTGTCCCTGTCAGGATCGAAGAACGTCCCCCCGTCCCGTACTCATTTTTCAGAAAATCCGCTTTTTCTTTTGCGGTATGCCTTTGCAGAAAATAGGAATAAATACGGTATTTTCCATACTGCACTCCGCTTCCTTTTACCAGTGCATAGTCAATGATCTCCTGCGTAAAAGAAAAAGCAGGGGATTTTTCCCCTGCCATATCCTGCAGCATACTGAGCTGTCCTCCCACGGTGGGAACCGGGGTTTCCCTGTCCCGCAATTCACCTAACAGGCGCATCCCCTCAAAATACTGTGCAATTACCTGCCAGTCATAATATCCCTGTGCTGTTCTTGACAGGTAAGTCCCCTCCCAAAGATGCAGCACGTTCTGAAATGTTTTATAGCCCGCACTCCTGCCGTCCCCCAGCGTGAGTTCCGTAACTTCATTGTTGAAAATACTTTTGATGTACTCCGTGCGTTCGCTCATTTCCCCGTGGGTTTCATAAAAAAACCGGATTTCCTTTTTCGTCGCTTTTAAGTGCGGGGTATTAAGAAGCAGGGATTTGATGTCGCTGTTATTTCCGAAAAAAGGAAGGCTCTTATCCTCCCTGCTTCTGTCGTACCACTCTAATTGTAAACCAGTTCCCGCATCACGGTTTCCTCCGCCGCCTGACGGATGCTGTTCATCATCCCCACCCACTTCATCTGGTCTTTCGCCTTGAGTTCCTCGGTCACGTTCTCCCTCCGCGCCATTTCTTCCGTAATCTGTTCCATCCTTGTCCGTGCGCTCTCCTGTATTTCCATCAGATGGCGGTTCAGTTTCCCCTGCGTCAGCAGGGTTATGAATATCCCGTAACAATTCTCCTGAAGATATTTTTTCCGGAGTAATGCGTATTTCCCACGGACTTCCACTGTTTCCTCCGGTACGGTGAGGTTCGGCCGGAGATACTCTCCGTGCCTGCTGTATTCGATTTTGTCCATATTCACTGCCCCTTCCTGTATTTGGATTTTTCTTTGTGTCTTTGGGAAGAACGCTGTTTTTTTGTTCTTCCGAACCGATGGTTTCCTTTGCATTTTCAGTATAACGCCCTCCCTCTTTATCTTCCAGTGTGCGTTTTTTTCTTTCCTTCCCTGCCCGCAGTTTCAGGATGGTATCCGCAACAGGGGACAGCGCCATTTCCGCCACATCGCTGACGGCAGTGCCTAAACTGTTCATCAATGGCGGCGTGTTAAAGTCCCGTATGTCCTGAAAATCTTCCGCATCCAGATATGCCTCTGCCTGTATGCCGCACCTTGCCATGACCATGCAGGAAACACTGGCGGACAAAAGCCTTTTTGCCGCCACCTCCACATTCAGTTCGTCCAGGTCCTCCAGAAAGCTGTTCTCCCTGCCGGACAGCAGATCCCGCAGATAGTCCGGAAGGTTGTCCTCTGCTGCATTTTTTGCCGCCTCCAGTATGGTTTCTTCCAGTCCGCCGTCTGTTTCGACACCAAACGTATTGGCAAGCGTTTCCCGTACTGCCTCCCTGTCGCCGTCCTCCATTTCCCAGAGCGGAACGGGACGGACAAGGCGTTTGAACTTCCCCTCCCTCGTATCGGAAACATCATAATAATATTTCAGCCGCATGGTCTCCGCCTGTTTGTCAAATACCGCAATGCCCCTAGAATCCCTTTTTACCCACCGTCCGAATTTATTTCTCCATCCGTCCATCGAAAGCACTTTTTCCGCATCCGGACGCTGTGCATAGACAAGCACCTGTTCATCAAACGGCAGGGGGAAGTTGCGGCAGGCAAAGCGAAGGAATTCCATCCAGTTTTCCGGTGCCGCCATGATTTGCCGTATGCTCCTGTCATACAGTTCCGTGATCGAGTCATATCTTTTTGCCAAAATGCTGCCTCCTTATTCTTATTTGCTGTCTGCCGTACCCGTGGCTTCCCCTTTTCCACTGCCGAGAAATGTAATGACCTTGTTTGCCTTTACTGCTTTCTGAATCTTGTTAATCATCCCGATTTCCGCTACGGAAATACCCGGCAGCTCCAGAATATCATCCATTGTCATCGCCATTATTGCCTTCTCGCTGTCAAATCCCGCCTCCATCAGTTTCGAGAGGGAACGTACCGCCTTGTTATTGATCTGTGCCATAATATCCACCTACCTTTCCTGATTGCGGTCTTCTTTTGCCTTCTGCGGTTTCTCTGCCTTTGGCTCATATACCGCCCCGTTCTGTTCCATCCGCTCTGCAAATTCGCAGATATGGTACAAGTGGCCACCCACCTCCGTGTGGTATTCATCAATATAGCGGCAGGTGTGTTCTTTCTTTTCTCCCCATGCCGAAGTAACCGTGATTTTTTCCCCGTCCGGAATACGGAATAATTCTTTATATCCGGAACTGATGAACCGGATTCCCTTTGCTGCGTTCTCCATATGCTTATCCAAATATTCCGACACATAACAGTAACAATTGAAACGGGCACTATTTGCCGGCAGGCTGCACCGTATCAGATAAGCGTGTCTGTCCGTATCAACACGGAACCCGTATTCCTTATTATGGTTCTCTTGAAATGCGCTTTCGGGATAGGCTGTCACATACGCTTTCATCGTATTGCGGTCAGCAAGCCACCCGCATTCCCCGGAACGCAGGGCGTTTGTGATCCCATCCAGTTCGCTTTCAAAATCATCCGGTTTATACCGTCCCCGGTAATCTGTCCATGACTGGCTGTATTCTGTTCCTCCAATTCCAAAATCCCCCTGAAGACGTCCGATACTTCCGGTCTGCCCCTGAAGCTGCATACTTTGGGGACAGGTGTACTTTCGTTCTTCCTGTGTTAATGGCCGTATCTCCATGTCACCTCTCCTCCCCTCTGTCCCTGTGTTTATCCTTCAGATATTTTGCATAATCCACGGCATCCCGCAGCAGGTTCCCCGCATCCGCATAAAAACCCGTTTTCAGTTTTCCCTCCACCCGCTCATACACACGCCAGTCAGAATGAAAAACCGCCTTTGCAACCTCATTTACCATGCGGAGTGAATTTTTATCATGAAAGAGATGTACCATTGCGTCGGTCATCGGATTTCCATTGTGTCGTAAATGTACTTCAATATCCGTGTGGCCACCCAGATATACACGTTCCGGCGGCAGGGTAATCCCGATACTTCCCAATATATCTCCTAATTCTTCGGTGGGAAACTGAATGACAGCACTATTTCCACCATGCTTTACCGTTGCGGTAAGAATATATCTGCTTTCCACCTCTTTTCTTTCCTGCTCAGCCAGTTCCAGATTGTCCACCTCCCCTATGGCGCGCTGGCATAAGTCCCTTGTCGCTTTTAACAGGCTGTCCGTATAATGCCCCCAAAAATAATCATCTCCGTCTTTGCACTCCCATGTCACAAAGGACTGGGGATTTTTCATATTGACGCCAAGCACAAACTCTTTATTTCCTATAGGGATGCTGTTTGTTATCACAAACCCTGCATTGGTTCTCATATCACCCATTCAGCGCACCTCCCTGTCCTGCTCTTTTTTCTGTATCTTTTCTGCCCGTGCCTTTGCCCAGTCCGGCAAACATTCCGGCTTTACTTCCCCCTGCATATCCTGCCTTTCCCATCTGCTGGATTTTCCACTGTAAAGATTTGTGCATATGCAGGCGCTTCCACGGGCTTTCCCCCTTGCCCCGTTCCCGCCCGTCACATAGACAAGCTGGTCTGGTGCAGAACGGTATTCCGGCTTTAGTGCATCCAGCCGAACTGCCACCACTTTTCCCACCAGACTGGTATCATAAGCAAGGGACAGGCACATATCCGCTGTAATGGGTTCCCTCGGCACGGTAATCTTTTCCTGTTCCTCCCGCACTTTTTCACACTGTTCTTTCACACGTTCTGCAAACAGTTCCACAATTTCCACATAATCGTCTGATACAATACACTCACTGTATGAATCAAATAGTTCGTTCTTATTATAAAACGCACAAAAATAAGGCATGGCTTTTGTTTCGTCCACGCCCATAACTACTTCCTTATCTCCAATCGGAACCGCCTGCGTAATCTCATAATTATCTGCCATCCGCTTTTCCGGCTGACTTTCCATAATTTCACCTCATTTCCATATTTAATTAGATTGTTGCAAATAGAAAGAGACTGGTTGAAAACAATGATTTTCCAACCAGTCCCCCATCAGGTATCTTTCAAGCTGTCATTTAATAATTGAAACAATAGTTTCGCCCCTGCTTTTAAGCCAACGGTAAAATAAATTTCACAGCAGTCATTGGCATACTCCATCGCAGTGTCTATTGCCCTGCCAAGCTCTTTCCCGGACAGGATTTTCTCCAGCCGTTCCTTTAATTGCCTGGCCGCCTCATCTTCCCGTTCCTCCAGATTTTTTACACTTAAATTCAGCTTTGGAGTTCCCATCTGTATCATATCGGAAACGAACTGCAGATTAGCCCTTTCCAGCATTTTATCAAACTTATTCAAGTCAAACCACCGCCTTTCCCCTCACACAATGAACGATTGTGCCTGTATGGGTTTATCATAGAATAACGGCTGACTTTTTGCTAATCTGCGATCCGGCAGATTGATTCTGCGTTCTGCCGTTCCCTTGCCGCTACCACAAGCAGCCTGGCATCCCGCCCTGCCCAGCTCCGGCAGGTGGACAGGGTAAGGAACTGGTACTTTTGGAAAAATTGTTCTGCTGTTTCTTCCTCCCGTTTCTTTTTTATCTGCTCCCCCAGTTCCGTTTGGTACAGGCTGTGGGACAAAATCACGCCGACATACTCCCTGTATTCCTCCCAGTTACCCACGTCCGTAAAGGAATAAGCGGAGAATGAAGTATCGGCATGGATCACGGACACAATCTGATAATTCCGTTTTTCCTCCCCCGCCCGGAAATATATCTCCGGATGCTTTTTATAATATTCCTCACTGTCATACGCATGAAGCGCCCCAAACATCCTCCTGCCATTGATGTTGTGACCGTAAATAATGCAGTTGTCGCTGTCCGGCGTACACCGTCCGTCCAGAAACGGGGTTCCGTAAAAGCTGTAGTTCCCGTCAAAGTCCCGGTGCAGATAATATTCCCCGCCGCCCTCTTTCTGCATGACCGGATAGGATATACTGCTGTCCTTTATTTTCAGCCAGCCGATCCAGTCCGGATTATTTTCATTCGCCGGAGCGAGGGAAGGAATGGGGTTGTTTTCCCATTCCTCCAGTTTATCAAATTGCTCCTGCTGACTTTTCTCCTCCCGGTAATAACGGTACATTACATATGCCCCCGTCATAAGAAGCAGCAAAAAAAAGAGGAACACTGCCCTCCTGATCCGTTGTCTTCTTTTCTGTTTTTTATTCTGCACTTTCATCAGGCTGCCTTCTTTTTTCTGCGAACCATAATGAAACCGCCACTTCCCAAAACAAAGAACAGGACTGCCAGTGCAGCAAATGGTGTTGTCCCCCCGGTCTGCGGTACTTTTGGTTTCGGTATTTTTTTGTCCGTTACCGATACTTCCTGCACTTCGCCCGTATCTTTTACCGTATATTTCACTGGTTTTGCCAGCCTGTAACCTTTCGGTGCCTCCACTTCCTTAAACGTGTAAGTTTCTCCCACTGCCAGTTTTCCGGTAATGTCATAGCCGTCTTCTTTCGATCTGAAGCTCATGACCTTTTTCCCCTGACTGTCGTACACCTCAAATTTCGCACCACGCATTCCCTGTCCGGTATCACTCGCCAGCTTAATCAGCCGGATTTTCGTGGTATCATCCTTCATGCCGACACTCTGGACTTCCCCTGTGTCCTCAACGGTAAACTCGATGCTGTCCGCTGTCACATATCCGTCAGCAGGACGTTTCTCTGTCAGCACATAAGTCTTCCCTGCCACAAACTTCTGCTCGATCAGGTGCTTTTCCTCCGTGGATGTCCACGCATCCAGCACGGTATCCGTATCCTTTTCCTTAATCTCCAGTTCGCAGCCGGGGATTTCCTCCTCTCCCGTGATGTCCGTCTTGGAGATTTCCACTTTTGTTGTATCGTCCACCATGCGGACAATATTATCCTGCTGAAGCATCACTTTTCCATCCCGGACCACTGCCACAAGCGTCTGCTTATTTTCCCCCTCTACTAACTGAAAAGATATGCTCCCGGCTGTCACAAAACCGTCGGCTGGTCTGGTTTCCGTCAGCGTGTAAGTGGTGTCATGGAGTAAACCGTTGATCTGCACCGCCCCTTTTTCATCCGGAACAGCGGTTACATTGCGGTAACCCATAGCTTCCAGCTTGTCATTCATCACAATGCTCTCCGCATTGCCGGAAGTCCATTTTACAATGACATTTCCCTCTGCGTCCGTGATCTGCAGGTCGCACCCTGCCAGTTCCCCGCTGTTTGCCACGGATGTTTTGCTGACCGTGGTGCTTGTCTGCGTGTTCCCTGCCTGCACATCAGCAGCAATCACTTTCGTGTCCTGATCCTTATATTCCAGATGTACCGGATATTCCGTTTTGTCATCGGCATAATAACTCCCCGGCACGGACAATTCTTTGAGAAAATAGTCCCCGGAATTTAATTTCACTGCCGGATGTTCCTCTGGTTCCGTATCCGGTGCTTCACTTTCCCCCGGATCGTCCGGTTCCTCTGTTTCCTCCGCCTCATCCGTCTCATCCGATTCGTCCGCTTCCTCTGCCAGTTCCGGCTCTGGTGTTGTCACAACCGGAATATCCGTATCCGGTGTCCCCGCGGTTTCCGTTTTATCGGTTTCCACACCGGAATCCGTAACAGCCACATAGTCCTCATCCATTAGCGGAAAATCAAGATCCGCTATGCCCCTGCCGTCTGCGTCTGTCTTAACCATTCCCAGCATGGTTCCGGCATCCACGATCTTCTCCCCGTCCACGTTGTAAATATTGTGTCTGGTAAATATGCCAAACTCCGCTCCCTCTACTGCCCGCTTCGTGGCTGCATCCGTTTTGAACAGGGAAACCTGTGCCTTTGCCCTTGCATTTTCCACACGGAGAACACCATTTTTATCGGTACTGTCCGTGGCATTGATGACATATTCCTCATCCTTGTTTTTCCAGTCAAACTCCACATCCCATCCTTTGTCCGGGAGTACATAGCCGTAAACCGTCTTTTTCTCTTTGACGTGGTATTTTCCCAGCGGAAGGTTCACGGTCACCGTCCCGTCTTCATCCGTCCCGTACCCGGTGATGTTTTTGCAGTGCTTTTCAAACTCCGCTCCCTCCCCGGTGGTAACCGTCGCAACCACTTCGCCTTTATCATACCAGTTTGTCCCCTGGTTATCCTGCGTCACAATGTCCTCTGCCGCTGTAATTTCAAACTCTGCCCCTTTCAGAAACCGGCTCTCGTAGACAAACTTCCCGTCCGCATATCCGGCCAGCATTTCCCCGGTCTTATAAACTTTGAGTTTTCCATACGTTTCAGCATTGGTATAGGTCACGGTAACAACCGCATGGGTGTACCCGTCCTCGTCCGTAAAGCTCTCATAATTGTCCGCCTCACTGTTGATCGGCACCTCAATATACTTCTCCGTGACATGCAGCCCGGATGCGGAATCGGTTTCATAAATACGGTAAGTGCCGGACTTCAATTCCTTGACCGTCATAATCTCGCCGGATGCGTCGGTAACAAACTGACTGATTTTCTCCTGTCTGTTCCCGTTGCTGTATGTCTGCTCCACCAGCTTCTCCCCGTCATCCGTCACACGGTAAATCTGATACGCCGTGCCCGGTTTCAATACCTGTTTTTCCGTATTGCCGTCTTTCTTCAGAATCCGCAGGTATGCCTTGAAAATAATGTTATCCATCGCATACTCATAAATCTGCCCGTTCTCCCGTACCGCTACCGGAAAATCATCGACACGCATGACATCCTCACCCCCGGTATCTACCTGATGGACGGTGTAATCCCCGTAATACAGGTCACCGGAAATTCCGTAGCCTTTATCCCCCGTCTTAATAACTGCCCGCTCGTATTCATCGCAGGCGTCATAACTCCCTTTCCGTGTCAGATATACCTGAAATGTGGTGTTGATCTCATAATTTAACATCCCGGTCTGCCCCTCGGAAAAATACTTCCGGACAGCTACTTTTCCGAGAACCGGGGTTTCCGGGATTTCCTTTGTTGCCAGCTTGACCGTATACTCCTCTGTCCGGCCGGATGCGTCCACGGTAACCGGCAGCACTTCATTTGACAGGAGATACCCTTCCGGTGCTGTGATCTCCTTAAGGTAATACGTGCAGCCGCTCCGCAGAAAGTCCGTGGTCAGCTCCCCGTTCTGCGTCGTGTAAACGCCCGCTGTTTTTGCCACTCCGTTTTCGTCATAGACCGTCGCCTGATCCGTACAGGCTGCGTCTGCATATAACTGAAACTCTGCACCGTCCAGACAGGCATCCCCGTGGGCCTTTTTATCGCTGCTGTATCCGTCTGCCTTTACCACCTGAATGCTCGCTTTCTTGTACCTGTTTGTAACGCCGGTGACATAGGCCCCGGCATAATCGGACGGTACGGCCTCCAGTCCGTCCGGCCACGCACCGTCTGCGTTTTTCTCCCAGCTGTTGGCTTTCCCCAGGGTGATCTTCTTTCCCGCCGCGTACTCCGGATCTACGATAAGGTGCTTATTGTCGCCGGTATTGTTCTCTGTCAGCGTATAAGTGTTGGAAATGTCATTTTTCAAGACCGCCATTTCCTCATTTACCATCTTCTGTGCGGATGCTTTTGTCATGTCCGGGGCAAAATCCACGCCCTCATCCAGTTCAAGGTCATCTGTCAGATATTTTTTTGCTTCCTTTTTCGTATCATCTGACATCTTTTCCAACTGGGAATCCGGGTAATAGTAATACTCCTTTGTCTCCAGCTTATAGGTCATCCGGAAGGCGATTTTTCCGTCGTTCCTTGTGTAACCCGTTATGCTGAATGAAGTGTCATTGTCATCATCCGCATTATTCGCCTCCACGCCGTCACGGTCCAGCATGGAAAAGGAACAAAGGTCATCGAGATTGTCTGCATCAAGGGTAAACTGAATACCGCCCAGACCTTTGCCGTCCTCGTCTTTTTTCGTTACGGTAATGCGCTGGCGGTAATAGGTTTTGTCACTGATGGCAGATGGATCGTAAATTATTGGCTGCCTTTCCGCATCTACCGTCAGGAGCTGTTGGTAATATTTACTATTACCCGTTTTTTGCCAGAATGTGATGTCGGCTGTCCAGTCCCCGGATGGTTCAAAAATATCTGTATAAAGCTCATCTGCAGTTTTTCCCGTCGAAAGACTGATATTCTTCTGCACCTGCTTAATGACATCCTTCAACTGACTTTCAGAGGTTCTCCCCTCCGCAATCGACCAGATCAGTGCCTGGCTCATGACAAACGCCTTGTTGGATCGTTTTTTCCCAATCACATACCAGCGGATCACTTTTGCATAACAGCCGTTTTTCCCACCAGTATCCTGGTTCCAATGATGGGTTTCCGTTGCCGCATAGGTGTTTCCGCTGTGACAGGTATATCCCAGATCAATACAGAACGCCTTTTTCCCGTTCAGGTTCATCTGCCACCATGTGCCGGACTTTGTCTTTGAGCCGATCGACACATCGCCTTTTCTGCCCAGCGAACTAAGGCTTACACTGGCGGTCGTTGCCGCACTTGCTACCGTCACATTTAACGGGACCATCCCGCAAAGCACCACAACTGCCAGTACAAATGACAGCATTCTTCTAAATTTTCTTTTTGTTTTCATAATTTCGTTTCCTTTCTGCTATAAATTCAATATCATTGTTGGTTGATGCCTCACCCCATAAGGGCGGGCTTCTCGCAGACTGGTTCATATCTTCCCTGCCTTTCCTATTTTTTTGCACGAAAAAAAGCCCTTTCAGATTTCACATCCAAAAGGACTTCTATTCCGTATTTACCCTGTTTCTGCTGTCATCCAGTCAAAACCACTTCGCTGGTGCCATCTTCTGTAACGCTTATCGTAACCCTCTCTGCCTTTCCATACCCATCCGGTGTTCTCTTTTCGTAGATAACATAGGTTTTCCCGATCTCCAGATAAAGGGATTTCCCGGATGCCTCCGCTATAGATGCCGACCGCTGCGTCCCCCACCGGTCGTCCGCCTCATAGTAACCGATGGTACTTCCACCGATATAAGAAGCAGTTGCATTGTCATACCGTTTTACCTTAATCTCTTTGATATGGTAGTTACGCCAGTTTTCAATTTCATCCTTATTTTCTGAACAGAAAATAGCACACCAGACATTGCCATATCGGGCTATTGCCCCACACACGTGATTGGATGATAACAGGTTTTCATAATGTGCCGGACTATTCTTCCATGCTTTCATGGCGCTTTCCGGGTCCATGTAACCATTGTACATATTTTCTCCCAACAGCAATATCTTATATTTTGCATAAAGTCCAAAGTAGGCATTCATATCCCTGCCGAGATTTATATGCCGGTCAAATCCACTGGTTTTTACGCGGTAAAGGCAGAACTGGTACAATTCATCAGACCATTCCAGTTCAGCGACCCCTTTTGCCCTGCGGTACTGGTTCTGTATCCGAAAAGCTTTTTTTGACAGTTCCAATACTGTGGCCGGCTTTTTGGCTTCCTTTACCGTAACTTTATATTTATACGTTTTTGGCTTTTTGTTTTTTATCCAGCATTTAACGGTTACCGTAGCAGAACCCAGCTTCTTTGCATTCAGGATAATCCGTCTAAGTTGTTTTGTCTTTTTGTACTTTACTGTCACCACTGACTTCCTGCTGCTCTTTACTGTTATCTTTTCTGCCTTATCCATTGCTGCCGGATATTTATACAGCGTTTTTGCCCCTACCAGATTCATCGTGACTTTTTGGGGTTTGGCAGACACCGTTCCGCCTTCTGCCAGTAACACCATGCAGAATAACAGCATAGTAACCGTAATTATTCTTTTCCATCCCTTCATAAGCACCAGCCCCTTTCCTATCAGGGAATCTATATTCATTATAGCACCCTGTCAGTGATTTCTCCACTACTTTGTTGCACCTTTATGGTATCATAGATGCAGGATTTCCGGTACTCTGCCAATTTCCCGGCCGCAGGCTCCCTGATCTGTCAGAAATGGCTAGCCACCGGTTTCTATATTGTTTTTTCGGCTGGTAAACTGCTGGTAATTCAAGGGGGTAGGGTGTGGGGAGGGGGGAACAGGCTGGCGGAAAACCGCAGCCCGTTGCAAAAAAGGACAGCCAGAATGGACACAGCTATCCTACAGCGTAAAATTTCAGCGTTCCCTGTCCTTGTTCCGTTCCCGTTTCCGTAACAGTTCCAATGCACAGATAATCGTATTTTCCATTTCCTTTGAGGGCGTCCCCTTTGGGAAATATTTTTCAATACGTTTCCTTGGCATCTTAAACTGTTCTGCCTGGTTTGGTTTTTCCTCCATCATGATAGACAAAATCACTTCCCGATTTAATGTCCCTTTCTCAAAAAACTGCCGCATTTTAATTGCCTGTGCATGGCTGGGAGTGCAGTCCTCCATCTCCATTGCGTCAGCAAGCTGTTCCTGATACTCTTTCGGCAGATAGGATAATTCTACTGCCGGGCGCATGGCTATCCTTCCCTCGTCCACCATATCAAGAATGGATGGAATGAGTTCCGTTAGGCGGATATATTTTCGTATCTGCTCATGACTTTCTCCTGTCTGCTCTGCTAATATTTCCCTTGATGATTTTTTCTCTAACTTCTGCAACGGTGTTGCAGAGGTTAGATCTGTTCGATAACCCTGCTGGCGTTTCATGGCATCCAGCTTCATCTTATAGGCAAATGCCTTTTCTGACGGCAGCACTACTTCACGCTGAAGATTGGAATCCACCATGATAATAGTAGCTTCATCGTCCGTCAGGTTTCGTACCAGACAGGGCATTTCCTCCTTCCCCGCCAGCTCGCTCGCCATCTTCCTCCGGTGTCCGGCTACCATTTCATAACCGCCCTCTGGTCTGGGACGTACCAGTGCCGGCATTAACACACCATGCTCTTTCACGCTTTCTGCCATTTCAAGCATCTTTTCATCCGCTTTTACCTTAAACGGGTGGTTCGGGAAATCACTAATCTCTGCAATGGGAATATCCCTGACATTCTCCCTTTGTTCCTCGTCCCTCTGTTCCTGCGTGGTAAAAAGGTTATCGACCGAGGGCAGCTTCATGTCTATGCCTTTGCTTTTCGCCATCCCGCATCACCTCCCCCGTAAAATCAGCATATGCCTTTGCCGCCGCACCGTTTTTGTCATAACGGTAAATGCTTTTTCCCGCGGCGCTTGTCTCCGCCGCCCTGACCGATACGGGAATGACCGTCTTGTAGACTTTTACAATCCTCCCGTAATTCTGTTTCAGGTTCTCCGCTGTCGCACGGGCAAGGTTTGTCCTCATGTCCGCAAGCGTCAGCAAAACACCATCCACTTTCAGGGACGGGTTGATCTGCCGCTGTACCCTGCCTATGGTTTTCATAAGCTGTGTCATGCCTTTCAATGGAAGATAGTGTGCCTGTACCGGGATGATCACGCTGTCTGCTGCGGCAAGGGCGTTGACTGTCAGCATACCGAGGCTCGGCATACAGTCGATCAGGATGTAATCATACTCCTTTTTCAGATCCGACAGGTAATTTTTCAGCGTATACTCCCTGCTCATGGCATTTACCAGTGTCATTTCCATACCGGACAACTCGATATTTGTCGGCACAAGGTCTACGCCTTCATCATGATGCAGGATTCCCTCATGGCAGTCAGACGGTTCGTCACGGACCACCCTTTCCATCTGCGTTGCCAGGGTAACATCCAGACGGTCCGCATCCGTCCACCCTAATGCCGTCGTCAGGTCGCCCTGCGGGTCAGCATCCACCAGAAGCACCCTTTTTCCCTGATCTGCCAGTCCGATGCCAAGGTTGACCGCCGACGTGGTCTTTGCCGTCCCGCCTTTCTGGTTGGCAATCGCAATGACTTTTGCCCCCCGTGGCGGTTTTTCTTTTTTTGCCATTCCATGTTTGCCTCCTTTCCGTGAAATGAAACAGCCACTCCGCTGTGGGAATGGCTATGTAAAAAATGGCACGAAAAAAAGCCGTCTGATTCGTTTGAAACAGGCGGCTATGTAAAAAATCATTTCTCAATCTAAGGTATTTCAAAAACTTACCCAAATAGATATTCAAAAACAGCAGCAAATGCCGCATTCTTCATCTGTCGTGATCTTACTTTTCCCACTTGATGCGCTTTCATCAAATCACTTTCTTTACTCATTAGTAACTCTCCCAGATTATTTATACTTAATTCTCGTAATTTACTCTTTTGCCATTCAGTTATTTCCAAAACATCAATACTTTTGGTTAATTGCATTTTCAGACATTCTGTCATATTAGGTTCCGAAAATTTTGGTACTTTCTCTAACAAAGAATCATATGCTTTGCTGTTTTCCCCAAACTCACTCATCTTTTTAACAGAAAGATTTTTTATAATACCCAGGGCACTTGTAAGTGGTGTTTTCTCTAGTGCCAATAGACAACCTATATTTACTTCATACCGATTCCCAATCTCTGAATTAGTTGCCTTTATCCCTGTTGCATGCAATTTTATAATACCTGTATACTCAAGTATTCTTAACGATTCTTTTACAACCTGTGGACTATTTCGGTGAATCCAAAAGAATGCAGATGATGGTTTACTTAATGGTAAAAATTTGTCATTTCTACTCTTTATTTCTGGAAGGACAACATTTTCAATAAAATTTCGTCCCCAGTCAACAAATTCACTATTTCCTGGATACTTTTCAGCAAGAGAAGACTGCTCAGACCAAATTTCTTCTCTGTAAAATTCTCTAAACAAATTAGTTATAGAATTACTTTTAAAATTTCCTGCCTTCTCAACGCTACGTAATAATAGCCGTGGATTTCCACATGCAGCATATGCTAAAACAGAAAAATTTTCTCCATTCTGCACCATACTTTTAAGCATATCACTATCTTTAACTTGCTTTAAAACCATATCTTTCATATTATCAATGTAATTTTCTTCTCGTATATCTCTAGTCAAATTAATTGTTACTGCATCATGCATAGGTTCAAATGTATCCCCATAACATGTTACCCCTGGGTAAACTGCTGCATTGCATTTCACATATGCTGAACGTATCTCTCTAAAAATAGAAAAAAATTGTCTTTGCTGTTCAGGAATAAATATATGTGCTGCCTCATCAATATATATGACAAATCTTTTAATTTTTAAATCCCAGCATAAATCTTCTATAATTTCCATTAAATCATCTATGGTTGGAACTGCAGTGGCATCAATCATCTCTCCAGGATTCCTCCATGAATTTTCAAACTGTTTATTAATTTTTATTAATGTTTCTATTGAACTACCAAGCTCACATTCATCTCCGACAATATTTCCAAAATTCCATTTGTTTCCTATTATCAATCCTTGTCTTTGAAGTTCTCTGATAATAACTGTGCAAATTTTATTTAACATCCATAATTCAAATTGAATATTATTCCCTGTTTGTACCAATGAGGCACTTCTAAAAGTAAGAAACACTGGAAAAATCCTATCTTTTGAAAAATTCTCTGACAACTGAATCTTAGAAATTTTGAACAGAAAGGATTTTCCCATTCCTCTACTGCCCACCAACAAAACAGGCGATTGTGATTTAAGCCTATTCAAAATCTCATTATCATTTTCTGTTTCTACATACAATTCTTTTATCTGAGGATCTTCTAATTCCTCTGTTCGTATAACAATATTATCCATCATTTGCCCCCTTATCTATATATTTCTTGTATACATGTCAAATAACCTATAGAATCCATTATCGGCTCCTCAAAATTTGATACCTTATCCTTCTCTCTAACCAACTCCATATATCGCATAGTCAATACAAACATAATAACTTGATTAATGCTCTCTACTTTATCCCTCAACAAATCAAAAATCTTTGGATCAAATTGCGTTGCCTTTGGTAATCGAATAGCAGCACCGTAATTGTTATGAATAAACTCTGAACATTCCCGATAAACTTCTACTGCAATTTTTCTCATATATAATGCTTCTTTACAAAACAGCGGATCAAAAGCGCCAACAAATTTATTTGCAAAAATTCCATCATCTTCATTTATTATCCTAGACCAATATAAATCTAATGACTCAGATTTCCATAAGCGAAAATCTAATTCATTTGCTGAAAGTTGTACTCCAAATAAAACTGCTTCAAAATAACTTCTTAAAGACATAAAAGCATGTTTATATAATCCCATACACCAAAATAAAAGCATAGAACGGTACTCCGATACCGCCTCTTTATACAAAACTACTTCATAGCGATCTAATAACAAATCAATCCATTGCTGAAAATCATCTAAAAAACTTGCTGCCCTTGCATGAACTTGTAAATTTTCGGATTCTAAAGATTTGGATATAATCTTGGCAAACTCATCATTTATATTGCTATACTGACTTATATATTTCTGCATCAAACCCTCCTTCAAAACCATAACCTCTCAATACATCTACTCAATATAATAAATATTATTCTATGTTATCCTTCCCCATTTTATCTCTTTCATCCAAATTCTATATCCCATCATCAGTATACCAAAAACCCCCGCCTTTGAAAAGGCGGGAGTTTGATTAAACAATATACACTTCCACAGTAAGGTCTTCCCATTGCCCTTTCCGCAAATAACCTCCATTTGCCTTACGAAAAGCCAATGCCTGCTCATAATCTATCGTGAAATCGAAGTAAAGATTACTTCCCCTCCCCACTAGATATAGCTGCCTGCGCCGCGCCGGCGGCAGCACTCCGCAGCAGGTTCCTCGCCACGATCAGATCCGCATCCGCGCCGCAGACCCCTTTGGGAGCTTTCGCCGTGATGCGGCAAGGCCCCATATTACAGATCTTACAGCAGATGCCGGCAAGGCCGAAATTACACTGCGGCTTCTGCTGGTCAAAGCGGTCGAATGCCGTATCGATCCCGAGCTGCTCCATGCGCAGCAGCATTTCCCTCACCGCTGGATCCGGCGTCTGACTGACTACGTCCTCTTTGGCGGGGAATGTCTTGCGGTACTCATTTACCGCGTCCATATAATCCCGGATAAATGCCTGCGGATCCTCTTCTTCCCCGTCCTGGTGATCCGCTTTCAACGTCACGGTGGGCACGCCGTGTTCATCAAACCCGATCAGATTGCGGTGGGAATGTATGTGCGCTGGCGTATCCGAATGCGCATGACCATGTTCATGAGTTTTATTATTTTCTTCCCGATGCTCGTTCATACTAGCTCCTTTCCGTCTCGATATGTTAAATATTGTACTCGATGTAAGTGTCTGCCTTGAGATTGAACAGTTCAAAAATCTTATCCCGTACATAGAGAAAATCCCCGCTCGTGCGGTCGCGGTAATGGTGCAGCGGCACTTCCACCACACTCTTTACCTTTCCGGGATTCGGCGTCATGACGACGATCTTATCCGCCAGGTAAACCGCCTCTTCGATATCGTGCGTGACAAATATGATCGTTTTTTTCTCATGGCGGCAGATTTCCAGAATGTCGTCCTGAAGTTTCATCCGGGTAATGGCATCCAACGCGCCAAACGGCTCATCCATGAACACGATCTCCGGATCTACTGCCAGCGCCCGCGCGATCGCCACCCTCTGCTGCATACCGCCCGAGAGCTGACGCGGATAGGATCGTCTAAATTCCGAGAGGCCCACGAGTTCGATGTATTTTTCCGCCGTCTTTTTCCTCTCTTCTTTGGAAAGCTTTTTCGCCTCCAGACCGAACTCCACATTTTTCTGCACGTTCCTCCACGGCAGCAATCCGTAATTCTGAAAAATCGTCACATGTTTTACCGAGGGGCTGACTACCTCCTCGCCGCCGATCTGAATACTCCCGCGGTTCACCGGCGCAAATCCCGCGATCGCATTCAGCAGCGTACTCTTGCCGCACCCGGAAGGTCCGAGCAGGCATATAAACTCCCCCTTATCGATCGTCAGATTAACCTCTTCCAGCGCCGTAAATTCCTTTCCTCCCTGCACAAACGTCTTTCCCGCGTTTATGATCTCGATATAGGCCATTAGTCCGCACCTCCCCATGCTTTCAAAATACGTTTTTCCAATAATTTCAAGGCAGTATCCAGCAGCAGGCCAATGAGGCCGATGACGAGAATGGTCGCCAGTAATATGTCAGCTCTGATATTATTTCTTGCGTCAATGATCTGATACCCGAGTCCCGACTGCGCTCCTACCATTTCACCGGCCACCAAAAAGATCCACGCCGTTCCCAGCGCAAGATGGATCCCATTTGCGATCTGCGGAAACGCCGCCGGAAAGATCACTTTCCACATCAGCTCCGGCTGGCGGATGCCAAAATTATTTGACACTTTCAAATAGATCGGGTCAATATTCCCCACCGCCGCGACGGTAGAGAGAAACACCGGGAAAAAGGCGGCAATAAATATGATGACAATGGCCGGAACATCTCCTATGCCAAACAGCAGCACGATAAAGGGCATCCATGCCGTCGGGGAGATCGGGCGCAGCAGCTGCACGGCCGGGTTTACGTACTGGAAGATGCCTGGCAGCCTTCCGAGCACCAGTCCCAAAAAGACAGCGGCCACGACCGAACTGACATACCCCGCAAGAAAACGGTACATGCTCGTTCCGATATTCGTTGCAAGCGTCCCATCGCCGCACATTTCCAGCAGCGCCTGCCATGCCTGCAGCGGCGAGGGAAACAGAGTTTCACTGAAATCACTTGCCAGAAACAACAACTCCCAGATCCCTATAAGTATCGCTATCGAAATGATCACATTTTTAACGGATAAAATCTTTTTCATCTGATCCTCCTGTCCTTTTCTCAAAAATCACTTTTGACAAAGTCGGCATACGCCGGCGGATTGTCGGAAAGCCCGTACTTCTTCACCTTTTCCGCCAGAACTGCATAGGTATCCTCGGTAATATCCAGCTCATCATAAGAAATCCACTGCAGAGAAATATCCAAAACTTCGTCCTTTTGGTTGAGGTATTTTTCTGCCACTTTTTTTGCTTTTTCCCTGTCCAGTCCCGCCCCCGCCGCTTTGTAGCTCTGCACAAAACTTTTTGCCTCTTCCGGATGGGCTTCGAGAAAAGCGTCGGTGAGCACCAGTCCGCAGCAGAGGGAGTCGGCCCACAATTCCTCCGATGAGTACAATACCTTGCCGGCGCCGAGAGCCACGCCCATCGCCCCGAACGGTTCTGCCACACAGTAACCATCGATCGTGCCGCTCGCGAGGGCAGAGGGCATTTCGGTCGGGGCCAGTTCCGTGACATTGACGTCATCGATGGTCAGGTTCCCCTTTGCCAGCGCATCATTCAGCAGTATATGATGGGAGGACTGGCGGTGTGGTATGGCAAATGTTTTTCCTTTTAGATCACTGACATTATTGATGTTATTGGATACGATCAGGACATTTCCGTCCTTGTGACCGAGCGCAACCGCCTTGATGCCAACCCCCTCCTGCTTTGACTTCATCGCAAGCTCGATCAGCACGGAGGCTCCGTCCACTCTTCCGGAATTGAGCGCATCTAAAAGTTCCGGCCAGGAGCCATATTTCACAAGTTCTATTTTTATGCCATCCTTTTCCTCAAGTTCATCCGCTTCTTCCAGCACGGCCAGCGAATGCGTGATCGGCAGATATGCGATCTTTATCGTTTTGCCATCCCCTGCCCTGTCCGAGCCGCCCTGTTTGTTTCCGCACGCCGTCAGTGATACGAGCAGCGCTGCGATCATAAATAATGTAATAAGCTTCTTTTTCATTTTATCTCCTTCTTTCTATTTGCTGAAATACCTGTTCCAATTCCTCCAGTAGATCCTTACTGCTCTCAATCCCCACCGATAATCTCAGTGTACAATCCGTAATGCCGTTTTTCTCCCGTATCTCCGGCGGGACGTCGGCATGGGTCTGGGTGACCGGATAGGTGATCAATGTTTCCACGCCGCCCAGGCTTTCCGCGAATTTGATCATCCTGACCTTCTCTAAAACAGCCATCGCAAACTCCTTGCCCTCTAACTGAACGGTGATCATGGCCCCAAATCCTCTCGCCTGTTTTTTCATGACCTCGTGTCCCGGATGGTCCGCAAGCCCCGGATAGATCACTTTCGTGACAGCGTTCTGCTCAGACAGCCATTCCGCGATCCGCCGCGCATTGTCCTGTGCCTTTTCCATCCGGATTCCCAGCGTTTTGATGCCTCTCTGGATCAGGAAACAGTCAAACGGCGCCAGCCCCGCCCCCGTCGTTTTTATGAGAAAACGCAGCCGCTCGCTGATGTCCTCCCGGTCTGTCACCAAAAAACCCGCCAGCGTGTCATTGTGTCCGCCCAGATATTTGGAGCCGCTGTGCACTACCAGATCCGCGCCCAGCACGAGCGGATTTTGAAAATACGGGGAGAGAAACGTATTATCCACGATCAGCAGAATATGATGCTTCTCCGTGATCCTGGCAAGCTCCGCAATATCGGTCACATTCATCATGGGGTTGGTCGGCGTCTCGATGTAAACAGCCTTTGTATTTTCGTTTATGTACGTCTCCACATTTTCCCTGTAACAGTCAATACTCGAAAAGGAAATGCCATTTTTCTCAGATATGTTCTGAAACAAGCGGATGCTCCCCCCGTACAGATCCGAATCCACGATCAGGTGGTCGCCCGGCTGAAATAATTCCATCATCAGCGTGATCGCTGCCATCCCGGTCGACAGCGCCAATGCGTCGATCCCGCTTTCCAGAGACGTCACCGTCTTCTCCAGATGCTCCCTCGTCGGATTCTGCAGTCTGGTATAGTCATATCCCGTGCTTTTTCCCACTCCCGGATGGGCGTAGGTCGCAGTCTGGTAGATTGGATAACTGATGGCCCCATAATTGTCACAGCGACCCTCTTCTTCCTCCAAATGCAGACACCTTGTTTCTATTTCTCTTGCCATATCATATCTCCTTTATTTTTTTTTTCGTCAAAACCCCTCTTACGTGTGCTCTCTTACGCGCGCTTTCTTACATGCGCTCTCTTATATGTGCGCTTTCACAAGCCCGGTCTGCCTCCCTGCCGCGCACCGACGCATTCCTCCTGCCTTCTTTTCGCCAGTTCCATGCCTTTTTTCACAAATCCGCCCTGAAACTGTTTCCGGATCTTCCAGGCGTAGCGGTTATCCGCATCCTCGAATTTCCGGTACTGAAAATCGAGAATATCCTGCACATCGGCATCTATTTCCACAAAAAAATTTTTCATCTCATTTATCATATTTATGGCGGCTTGTGCCACAGAGCAGATCCTGCCATCCGGCAGCGCGATCTTCACCGTTTTCAGATCATAATGCGCCGCATTCTTAAAATTCTGTACGGCATGCACCTGATGCCTGACGGACAATTCTTCCTCCGGCCTGCCAAGCAGCCAGATCATCAGCAACTGTGCAAACAGGACATCCTTTACTTCCAGCCCCTGTTCACATAACGGATTCAGGTCAAACATCCGCAGTTCAATATGGTTGACGCCGTTTTTCCTCAGGCTTTCCAGATCATTTTCCCCCGCCGGTTTCAAACGCACCGGATAATACAGTTCCGACGGCGCTTTCAGCAGTCCTTGCCGTACATATTGTTCAATGCTGTCCGCATAGGCTTCGACGGACTGGTAATCGAGCACCGGGGCAAAGTCATTCCAGTAGCCCAGCTCGCTGCAGCGCACGGACGCCAGCCCCATAAATACATCGCCGCCGCACACGCCCTTTTCCACAAAGGAACTGTCGAGCAGCGGGCTTGCCGCCGTGACCGCCGTCAGGATCCAGCCGTAGACGGCAAGCGCCCCGGCAAGCTTCAGATACAACTCATTTTTATAAGCCTGATAATCAACGCCGCCATGTAGTTGAAAATCGCGTTTCAGCAGCTCTTCCGCAAAGGAAAAATTGACGTGGATGCCTGAAAACGTCATGCGGTACCTCCCGTATTTGTCAGACAGGTAATCCCGGTAAACCGTCTTAAACTGCTCCTTCCCGTCAAACGCCGCAACCGGTATATCCTTTTCGTTCTTTATAAACGGCGGATTGGAAAACGGCCACAAATATTCCTGCACCGGCATGTTATAGACGGCGTTCTGTATCGTCTCGTAATGCTCCTGCAGCTCGCGGACCGCCGCCCCGGCCGTATCGTGCACCCCGGTATTGATCTCCGTCTGGTTCTCGCAAAAATCCCGGACTATAAAATCACTGTCCTCGAATGGCTGTCTTGTATGAGAAAAACTTCCATCTCCCAGCACCCGCAGACTCTCTTTTTCCAGGCCGAACATACCGTCCAAAATATGCTTTCTGATATATTGATCTTCTATATGTAACATGCTGTTCCCTCCTATAATGTCGAATAATCCAAAAAGAGCAGTTTCATTCTCTCCGGATCTTCGACATACTCATATCCGTGATCCGTTCCGGTGTATACCAGTTCCCCCTGCCGGAAAACGAGCAGCGTATACAATGGCAGCGGCTCCCACTTCTGTTCATCCAGCGGGACCGTACAAAACACATAACCGCCCGAGCGCTCCGATCGATACAGGGTGTTGCGGCAGTTTGTGTGCACATAGAGATAATCGCCGTCAAACAGCAGCAGGTTCAGCTTATTTCCCTCCGCGCATTCGCAGATCAGATCATCCACCACCCGGAAACGCGCGGCGGCATCCAGCGGATACCCGGTTTCCCCGTACCTCTCATTGATCCGGTCTACCAGCAGATATAAGATCCGCTCGCTGTCCGTCTGACCGTCCTGCACATAAAAATACGGATCCATGTTCTCCCCCTCGAATATCGTTCCGTTGTGCGCCAGCGTCCATACCCGTCCCGTCTGGTCTTCCCTCACAAAAGGATGGCAGTTTTCGTACTCGATGTCTCCCTTTGTTGCCAGCCGGATATGGGCGATCATCTGATCCGCCCGGATCGGACGGCTGCCATATTCCCTCAGTCTGGCACTTTTCGTCGATGACACCGCCTGTTTTTCCAACTGCACGGCATGATCCTCAAAAAATGCCATTCCCCATCCGTGCGGATGTTTGTCCCCGTGCGAGAAAAATACATCCAGCAGAGGATTCAATCGCATTTTCCTGGGAGCACTCACCCCGAACAATTCACACATACGGACCACCTCTCTTTCCAATGCTGTCAACGATACCGGCGGGACTCGAACCCGCAACTTCAGCTTTGCAAACCTATGCCATTCCCGCGGCCACGGCATCAAATATCTTTCATTTTTTCTTAACGTTTTGATAGGTATATGATAACTCCTGTTTTCGCCTCTGTCTAATCCCAAAAAACTACAGGGCGCTATAGCTTTCGCCTATAGCGCCCTGTAGTTCCCTGATTCCACTCTAACAATGATCTCCCGTCCTATTTCGTCAACACCTTCTTACAATACCGGTGCGCCCCGCAATTCGGACATTTTAATTTCCGTTTCATGATCGTGTGCGGCCCCATGATATACTCGCCCATTTCCGGGACAAAGCGGGTCTTGCACGAAGGACACTCGTACGCCCCCGCCTCCCTTTCGAGGATACAGGCGATGACGATCCCCATCACAAGGACAACGATACCTATCGCTGCCAAAAGAACCCGAATCCAGTTCTCCATCTCGATCACTTCCGCCACCAGAATCAGCGACAGCGAGGCGATAAGCGCAAGCATCGCCACCATGCCCGATAACACGATCTTTTTCTTACTTTCCCTTGCTTCCCTAACTAGATTCACCATATTTTCCTCCGCCTTTCTGCAATAATCTTCTTCAGAAACCCGTTCTCCACACAGAAGTTCGTTTACCGTGATATCAAGTTCACCGCATAACGGTAACAATAAGGAAACATCGGGAAAGCCGTTGCCCCGTTCCCATTTGGATACCGTTTTATCACTGATGCCCAGTTTCTCAGCAAGCTGCTTCTGCGTATAACCTTTCCGCTTTCTCTCCGCGGCGATGAATGCACCTGTCAGCATCTGGTCCATCGAACCCCTCCTTTCTGAAATAGATGATCTATAAAATAAATTATCCCACATTTCTTCTTTCATTCACACCCACGGAACATAGAATATGGTGAATTCAGGCGGATTCTACGCTCCGTAGAGAAGAGGCGTTTCCTGCTCAGTTGGCTCCCAGCCGCGCGGCCCGCGCGGAAAGCGACGCTGCCAGACACCCCTGGGCCACATAATAGAGGATCCAGTTTACCGACTGTACCCACTTCGGCATCCCGATGCCAAACAGCCAAAAAAGAAGAACGATATCCGAAAATAAAAACAGCACGCCACCGCACATGATGAGTGCCGCCATCTTTTTTTGCCCCTGACGGCATTTCCAAAAAGATAACGCTTTTACGGTCATAAAAGAAATCACGGCCGCATAACCGATCAATACCGGCAGGAGCCCTTGAAAATCAAAATCGCCGAGCGCCAGCAAAAGAACAAGCTGCGCAAAGATCACAAACGTCCATAAAAGCTCCGTCTTTCTCACCGCACATACGCGGCAGAACGCGAGCGAAAACATGACATGCGCCCCGGCAAACCCCGCGACTCCCAGTACGAAAAAAATCCCCTGCGATTTGTCGAGCGCCAGCAGTACATCTCCCGCCATAGAGCATAAAAGAGCGATCAAAACCGGTTTGGAGAACAAACGCCTCCTTTCCCCGTCCTGATCCCTCTTGTATCCATAAACGCCCGTCAATACAAAAAACAGGCTGGCCAGTGTTTTTAGCAGGATCGTCCCCGCTGCCAGATCACTGTGAAAGGCAGCGAGTAGTCCCGCCACTGACAAAAACATGAGTCCTTCGAAGATCCACACCATCAACTTTGACCATCCCCCTCCTCTGTTTTGTCAAACCGGCTCAATTCATACAATTCTCTGGCCATCTGATCCACCGCGGAAAATGTCTGCCCCGTCATATCCGTGATCTTCTCCTGATTGTTCGCCTCTTCTACAATGGACCCCGCCCGGTCGAGCGAGTTCTGCACGAGTGCCGCCATCTCTTCTGCCATCTTGCTCACCTTTTGGCTGTGGCCGTTCGTCTGGCTGCTGCTTTCCGCGATCTGCTCGGTCTTACCGCGGGAATCCGCTTGCAGCTGCCCGAGCTGCTGCGCCTCCTGTCTTGCGTTGGATATTTGTGCAATACCGGAATTGACGGAAATAAGGTTCTGTTCATTTGACTCCTTAACCTGGTTCAGCATCGTAAGTACATTCTCAACGACCGATTCGATCGAGGCGCTCGCCTGTCTCGAATTTTCCGCCAGCACACGGATCTGTTCTGCCACCACGGAAAATCCCCTTCCGTGCTCGCCGGCCCGCGCCGCCTCAATGGAAGCGTTGAGCGCAAGCATGTTTGTTTTCGCCGTTATGCCGGAAATCTCATTGGCAGAATCCGAAATTTCCAAAATGACCTTCTCCAGATGCTGCACCGATTCCCCCGTGAGATTGGCGGTGTTTTCTATGTCCCGCATACTCTCCACCGCGTCATTCATTATGTTCACATATCCCTGCATCCGCTGCCATATATCATCCGAAATCTCCAGCATCTCATTCGTCCGCTCGTCGATCATGCCGATCGATTTGACCATTTCTCCCACGGAATCCTGCATGCTGTTTACGTGCCGCAGACTCCTGTGGCAGTCCTCTGTCGTCTCCTGCGCCGAACTCACAATCGACTGGCTGGCCCTTCTCGACTCATTCATATTTTCTGCCAGCTTTTCTGTCGTTTCTACCAGTCCGGAGGACACCTTTCCGCACGTTTCTACCACGACCGCCACCTGCTCCGCACTGTGCAGGTTTTCCAGGATGGACCTCGACGCGCCGGCAATGTTGACAAACACGACCGACATCACAACCTGTTCGATCGTAAATCCGACCGAGCGGGTGAAAAACCACTCCAGATTCGTGGGATACTCGATCTGCTGTACATTCCGGGAACGCAGGAACAAAGAGACCAAAAGAAAGAAATAACTTACAATCGCGATGCGAAAAGTAAATTTCTTGTCAAAAAACATGCAGCTGAACAGCATGGCAAGACCATACGTCATATAGATCCCGATCGCGGAATTGCCGCCGAGCAGCATGATGATAAATCCCACGGCCAGTACGCTGACATATTTCATCACGCTGGCCGAAACGCCTGCCCTTTGCAACACCGTCGGCCCCACCGTACACACGCAGCCGATCGCGGAAAGCACTGCCAGATCCGGATACCGGATCTGAAATACGCCGGCGGCCGTGGCGAGAAACAACACGGGAAACACCAGCGTCATCCATAACAGTACCTTCGCCAGCCGTTTACATACAATCCGATTATTCTGTTCAAAAAAATCAACCTTTTCTTCTTTCATCATCCACACAACCTTTCCCCTGCTTTCAAACTTTCCTTTTTACTTCATATTTAGTAATTATATCATCTATAAAACAGAACAAAAAGCGACAGGGTACAATTCGCAGTTTTCAGGGTACAATTTGTCGATTTCTGCTTCATTCCATTCCACGCAGACACCTTCCGACCGCGTCCTTCCACCCATCCAGTAACAAAATCCGCTTCTCTTCTTCCATGTGTGGTTCAAAACATTTCAACAAAGACCAGTTTTTCTTCACATCCTCCAGATCTTTCCAGTATCCCACCGCCAATCCCGCCAGATACGCCGCCCCGAGCGCTGTCGTCTCGATACAGGACGGACGATATACCCTTGCCTCCAGCAGATCTGCCTGAAACTGCAGCAGGAAATCATTAGCGCTGGCGCCGCCATCTGTCTTGAGCGCAAGAAGCGGAAGCCCGGAGTCGCGCTTCATCACCTGGACAAGATCATACACCTGATACGCCAGCGACTCGACCGTCGCCCGGACGATATGATCCCGTCCGGCCCCTCTGGTGATCCCGGTGATGATCCCCCTTGCCTCAGCATTCCAATACGGCGCTCCCAAACCGGTAAAAGCCGGCACGACATAAACGCCCGCCGTATCTTCCACCGCCCGACAGCAGCGCTCCGATTCGGCGGCGGTGCGGATCAGTCCCATCTCGTCCCGCAGCCACTGGATCGCCGCGCCCGCCACAAATACACTGCCCTCCAGCGCGTATTGCTGTTCACCGCCCACACTGGCGGCAAGGGTCGTCAGCAGTCCGTTTTCCGTGTTCACCGGCTCCGTCCCTGTATTCATCAGCAAAAAACATCCCGTTCCATACGTATTTTTCATCTCCCCCGCCTCAAAACAACACTGTCCGAATAACGCCGCCTGCTGATCACCGGCAATACCCGCGATCGGTATTTCCGTCCCCGTCAGCGAGCGGTCGCTCGTACCGTACACCTCACTGGAAGTCCTTACTTCCGGCAGCATACTGGCGGGTATATGAAAATAACGCAATATTTCTTCATCCCACTGCAGCTTGTGGATATCGAACAGCATCGTGCGGGACGCATTCGTCACATCGGTCACATGGACACGCCCGCCAGTCAGTTTCCAGACGAGCCACGTATCGACCGTTCCGAACAGCAGCTCGCCTCTCTCTGCCTGCTCCCTCGCTCCCGGCACATGTTCCAGGATCCAGGCTATTTTGGTCGCTGAAAAATAGGCGTCCGCAATCAGTCCTGTCCGCTGGCGGATCATTTCCCCCATCCCATCGGCCATCAGGCGGTCGATCTGTTCCGCCGTCCGCCTGCACTGCCAGACGATCGCCGGATACACCGGCTCACCTGTCTTTTTATTCCACACGACCGTCGTCTCCCGCTGGTTCGTGATCCCGATACCGGCAATGTCCGATCCCGAAACACCGAGCTTACTCATGGCCTCCGTCATGACGCTGAACTGGCTGGACCAGATCTCCACGGGATCGTGTTCCACCCAGCCCGGTTTCGGATAGTTCTGGCGAAATTCTTTTTGCGCGACGCTGCACACACGCCCCGCCCTGTCAAAAAGAATGCAGCGGGAACTCGTAGTTCCCTGGTCAAGTGCGATCATATATTGGTTCATAAAAAATCCTTTCGTCCTTTCTTTCGATCATATGGGTTTGCGCCTCATTGAATAAACCGCTGGACAAGCTAGGGAATCCAATCCCATTTTATCTCACGGTATAGTTGCGAATGATCTTCTTTGCGGTTCTTTTTGTTGTTTTATCCCTGACATATACGTATAACGTGTATCTCCCGAATTTCTTTGGCCGCCAGTTTACGGTTTTTTTAGAACGGTAATTACGGATCCCCTTCATTTTTTTAGAACCGAATCTTTTGTATCTAAACTTATACATGTACTTTTTCGTTCCTCCCGACGCCTTTGCCGTCAGTTTGACTTTCTGGCCTGCTCTGGCTTTTTTACTTGTAGGCGCTGCTTTAAAACTGTTGACTTTAAGTTTTTTATTCACTGTATATTTCGTTATCGTCTTCTCTGCAACATTTCCCCCATCATCTTTTGCATATACGGTAATACTGTATTTTCCTGCTTTTTTAGGCCTCCATTTTGCGGTACTGGAGATTGTGTCATCCCCGATCACTGTGGAAAAACTTTTCTTTACAACGAAACGATATTTAACAACTCCCGTTCCGCCTGCTGACTGAACCGAAATCGAAATCGTATCGCCAACTTGCGCCGTGCCGCTTGCCTTGCCTATGGCCACATTTGTAATTTGTAAATTCCTTACCGGTTGATCTGTTGAAGGTTTCTCCCCCGGTTTTGTTTGTTCCCCGCCTGGCCCTGTCAGATTTCCGCCCGGCTTTACCGGATTCTCATTCGGTTTTTCCGGATTTTCGCTCGGTTGCACCGGATTTTGACTCGGTTTTGCCGGATTCTCGCTCGGTTTCGCCGGATTTTCACTCGGTTTTGTCGGACTTTCGCTCGGTTTCGCCGGATTTTGACTCGGTTTCACCGGATTTTGACTCGGTTTTGCCGGATTCTCGCTCGGTTTCGCCGGATTTTCA
>CAJTXO010000002.1:33005-251461 GCA_910583555.1 uncultured Eubacterium sp. | reverse complement strand
CTCGGTTTCGCCGGATTCTTGCTCGGTTTCGCCGGATTTTGACTCGGTTTTGCCGGATTCTCGCTCGGTCTCGCCGGCTTCTCGCTCGGTCTCACCGGCTTCTCACTCGGCTCTGCCGGATTTTCAGTATTTCCTTCTAATACTGCAGTAATTGATTTTTTCAAAGCTCTGGTTGACCGATTGATGGCCACCTGCGACGCAATCTCATCCTGATAAACCGTTTTTGCCTCATCATATGACTTTTCGAGTTCCTGCAGATTTATACTGCCTAAATTCTCTACGATCACATGTTCCGCCCTTGCGATCTGTACACCCAAAGCCGTCTTGTCTGGTTTTAAAACACCGCTCCCTACTTCATATTCCCGTTTTGTACAGGTACCTGTGTTTCCAATGGTAACATCCACACTGGCGGCGATTCCAGTTATATCTGACGTCTGTATATCAGTACCAGCAACGACGCCATTTACAATTAGGGAATATCCGGTTGTACCTTGCGGAAGATCAAATACGAACCAGCCGTCCTTATCCTTCTCTGTAAGTTTCGTGCCCGGCCAACTTTCGGTCAATAATACGTCATTGTTACCCTTTTCTGTCCATACATAAACGGCAGGATCGCCCCAATCATCTACCTTTACGCGGATCACAGGATTTGTCTTTAAATATATACATGCTTTCACAGCATATTCCAGATCTTCTTCCACACTCAGATATTCCTCCGCACTGCGTACCAGCTTTATCCATACTTCCGCATCTGAAATAACCGTCTTTAAGTCAGCCACCGCTTCTGCCTCATAGTTCTCTGAATCTATTTCCGCTGCCGCAAGCCTTGTTCTCGCTTTTTCCAATGCCTCTGTGAGCCCCTCTTTTGCCGCAGCTTCCCTGTTGATATTCTCATACGCCTCACTTAAATCATGTAACGCCGCCTGTATTTTTACATCATCTGTCTCATTTCTATCTGCCACCTCTCTCGCATTTGCTAGAGCATTCTCAAACGACTGATAGACTTCTTCCGTAAAATCCTTTTCCTGATAATCCTTTTCTTCCGCCTGCCGTACCAGATCCTTTAATCCCAGTGTTACGATAATCGTTACCGTTTTTGTCACAGCAGTTTTGTTATCTCTTGCCGTCAGTGTCACGGTATATTCGCCCACAGCCGGATCTTCCCACCTAAACTCCCCTGTCGTCACGTCAAAAGAAGCCCCCTCCGGGATCCCGTCTGTTTCCAGTGTCACGGCATCCCCTTCAGGGTCTGAAGTTTCCACCGTAAACGAAAGGATTTCATCCGAAGAAACACGGAAAGACGTGTCACATGTAATAACCGGCGGTTCATTCTTCGAGACATGATTTTTGTCAAATGTATCTTTTGGTACTGCCACAACAACCGATTTTCCAGACACCGTTATGTCAGAACCTGATTCTTTGATCTTTTCCAGACCAGCTTTCGTTCCGTCAGCTATCATAACCCACTCGTCGGAAGCGGTAAGATCAACGGTTTGATCCGATACTGCATTGTTGATAAGTACTGCGATCCGGTTCCACTCACCGGGTACGTCGTTCGTTTCATAAAATGCGGTCATCCCAGCTTCCTCTTTGCTGATCCATTCTATATTATTATTCTCAGGAGCCCAATTATCAACGCCCCTTGTCAGAATCGAACGGAATCCGGAAAATGCTTTACGGATGCGGATCATTCCCTGATAGTATTGTTGAATGTCAGAATATGTATTGACTCTGTTCCAATCAATTTTATTCACGGAGCCCGAAGAAGACTGACTGATATCCTCCCCGTTTTTCGTTCTGGCAAATTCCTCCCCAGCCTGCATGAACACGCCGCCCTTGGATATCAGGACTACGCTTCCTGCCATTTTATTCATTCTAAGCATCTTATCATCAACCGATGCAAAGTCTCGTTCCGATCCCTCCGCCAGTTTATCCCAAAGCGTAAGGTTATCATGTGCAGACACATAGCTCAAACAGCAGTTTGATGATTTGGACCAGAACGGACGCCACATACCCCACTCACCGGAAGTATAACCGACAGAACCCATGATTCCGCCAAACACATTATTCGGCCACTTTACATTTGGTTCCAAATAGGCACCGTCGACATAACCAGCCTGCACCAGACCGATCGTTCCGTCAAACGTATCCCCGCCTTTTATTCCCTCTTTGATCTGTTCATTATAGTATCCGATTCCATAATCTAATTTGGTTTCATTTGCTTTATGCGCGCTGTTCGAATCGTATGTGCCATCGCCAGTCCGGCCTTCTCCATATAACACGATCGTATTCTTGCCAAACTTGCTGTCAAGCTCTTTTCGAATCTGATTCATCGTAGTCACGTCATGTATTCCCATAAGGTCAAAGCGGAAACCGTCCAGATTATATTCTTCCGCCCAATAGGAAACGGAATCGATCATAAACTTACGGAACATAGCGCTTTCGCTTCTGGTGGCATTGCCATAGCCGGATTGGTCATTGTATGTCAAGTCGTCATTCAGCTTATAATAATAGCCCGGCATGATCTTATTAAAATTAGAGTCCTCGGCATCTGATGTATGGCTGTAGGCAACATCCATGATTACCTTGATTCCCGCATCATGCAGCGCCTGTATCATTTCTTTCATTTCCGTGATACGGACATTACCATCATATGGATCACTGGAATAGGACCCCTCTGGCACATTGTAATTCTTCGGGTCATAACCTAAGCTGTAACTATTTTGGGAATCAGCGCTGACGTTTGTCTCATCTACGGATGCAAAATCATACATCGGGAGGATCTGTACATGTGTTACCCCAAGTTGTTTTAAGTAATCCACGCAGGATGCCACTCTTCCTTCCCCGCCAATCGTTGTTCTTTCCGTGAAGGCTTTATACGTTCCACGATTTTGCTCTGACACACCTGAACTTACGTCGATCGAAAAATCCCTTATATGTATTTCCCATACGATCATATCACTTAGCAGTGTCTCTTCTCTCTGGTAGTTTTTGTCCCAATGTTTTGGATCTGTACTGTCCAGATCTACTACCATAGCCCTGTCGCCGTTTACCCCCGCCGCTTTCGCATAGGGATCAACGGCTTCTCTTGTAATTTCATCTACAGTTACCTTGTATGTATAATATGTATTTACGATATCTCCCGTAACTTCTGCGCTCCACACGCCTTTATCACCTTTCGTCATAGGCGTCTCGCTTATGGTGCTGCCGCCATTTCCCGCTTCAAATCTGCAGAGAACTACCGAAGACGCTTCGGGTGACCATACTTTAAATGTAGTCTTTTCGGGCGTATACATACATCCTAGATCATCCCCGCTGTAAGCATTTTCCTCATCATAGCTACCCCCCCCCCGGAACAGGCGTTCGCCTCTCGCCTCCTCGATTTCTTTTGCATATACTTCCGCAGACGGAACAATGTCTATAACAGAAACAGCCAGTACACCGGCAAGAAAGCAACTTATTAATTTTCTTTTTATTAAATTCATAATCATGTTTCGTTTCCTTTCGTTTTCACTATATTTTTTTATGAAATAATAATATCATCTATTGTTTTTCACGTTGTCCTGATGTAAAATCAATAGTGTTGATACAAAAATGAGATAATCTCCTGCATTTGTGCTTTTGCAGGAAAGGATTGGAAACTTAAAACGCTGACAACAATGTAAGAAGGGAAACCATATGACAATTAACAATACCGAATATGATCTGGACCTCCTTTTACAGAAACATGGTCCCAATGTAATAGACGCCGCACGTGAACTCCGTGCTGCCACAGGTGTCACATTAAAAGACGCCATGAATATCATTGATACTTATCAAAAGGATGGTATCCTGCCTAAAACAGGCTCTGCTGAACCAGATAACTCAAAAGGTTTTATTATCAAACTGTTGTTATTCTGTCTGGTTTTAGGCATCCTTATCAATATTTTTATCAGTCTGTACTGATAATACAGATCACTTTGCCTTCCTCAAAAGGATATGATGAAAGAATGCGATATTCCGGTATTCCTCTATATTGGAAACCCTCTGCTCCAATTTCATCATCTCCCTCTGCCAATCCTCCTCTTTTTGGATTTCCTGATCCTGTTGAAGATCCCAAAAAGTTCTCATGCCAAACACTTTTTCAATCTGTAATCCCGGCGCCCATTTCTCGAGTTCTTCATCCTCATAATACGAAATCTGCCCATACTGCCGAGCCGCACCGTTCCGGCCATCCAGCAGATCATTGGCGTGGTCAAAATTGTTCAAAAGCACCGCCATCTGCATCACCCTTCCCGGTCTGTTATGTTTTAATACGGAAAGAAGACCGCCGTCTTTTAACAGCCTTTGAAACTCTTTCACGATCTCCTCACGCTCTGAGGCATACTCCAGTACATTATGGCACAGTATGATATCGAACGATTGATCGGCATATTCCGACAGACATGTTATATCGCCACAAATTTGTTCCACACCGTCATACGTATTGCAAAACAGTGTCTGCTCGTCTGGATCTATACCGATCACTGTATTTTTCTCGGCGTAATGTGCACCCATGACGCCGCTGCCGCAGCCAAATTCCAATATACGCTTGCCCGAGAACTGTCCTAATTGCTCCCATGTCAATTTCTTTTGGAGTTTTTCCCATACATCTAATTCCTCTACCTTCATGACTGATCCTCCAAATACATTCTGCTATCGTATAACCACAACAACCAAAACCTACAGTTTCATTTTCTCATGTGGGACTTTTGCGAGAAAGTCCACCTCTTCAAGATTGGAAAAATACTCATACACCGCTGTTTTAAGCTGTTCGAGAGAAATAATATCCCGTTCTTTTGGGGTATATTGACCGAACGGTGTGACAAGTTTTATCCGCTTGGTATTCTCACAGTCGGGATTTATCATCGCATACGCCCTGCGTCCACCCAGATCGAACCAGGCTTCGCAGACAAATTGATTTCCCACTCCGTAGAATTGAAAAAATCCATCGTGAGAATTGAAAATCACAAAGTCCTCTTTTCCCTCCGCGACAAGGGATATGTAGTAGTCTGATTCTTTCAAATCAATTTTCTCGATCTTTCCACCACTGGCCATTTCAACATCAGGAACCCGCAACACTCCCGTTTTCGGCCATTCGCCATTCACGATAGAGAACACCACATCAACGAAGCTTTTTATGCTATCCTCTTCGCCGTTCAGAATCCGCTTGTGGGCTTTGGTGATCGGTGAAGCAGAAGTTTGGGTGCCAGGAATACTCAGTATAGGAAGTCCGTCATCCTCGACCCAGACACCCCCTTTTTCAGCCAGTCCGCAGCGCAGCAGCATCTCCCCGATATATGCTCCGAACAAAACTGCGACATTCCACAAGATTTTTGCCCCCTCATCGCTGTCATACTTATCAAGATTATCATGATGGGCTCCTAGCAAAGTATCAACGTTTTTGGCACTTTCTTTTGTATAATCAAGCACGATCCCACTCTGCATGGCAAATAGCACCGCATCCTCCGCCATATTTTTTGCCGTATCATTAAAATTTTCCATTTAAAATCCTCCTGCGCTTTTCCTCACAACCATACAACGTTCCATTTACGCCGCCATGCGAACGTGTTCAGACCAGTCCCTGCATTTCAAAATCTACACAATCTAAATATTGTATCATTCCCCAATCCCTTTCTAATATGATCCCGTCCACCTGTTCTGCCATATACAATTCATCTAAAGACAGGAAATCATATTCTCCGCTTCCGCCTTTAGAACCGCATCTTTGAAAAGAACAATGGTCATCATAAATAATGATCATATATTCTTTAATAATTCTTTTAAGGCTTCCATTTGCTTTGGTGTCATCGTAATCCCCTTTCCATATATTGTATGACTGGCATTCCAAGTTCTTATATCATACACAGGTTCACGGTCATTCCAGGAAATTAAATTTAATTCCTTCACCCATCCATTATTAGGCTTAGACAATTCACCGATATGACTATAAATAACATACTTTTCCATATATAAGCCAACTCCTTTGCCAGATAAAACATTTCCTCACAATATCATATCCAAACTGAAAAATGCCATATTCGTTCATGCCACGGTCAGCTTATCGCCTATTCCCGTCCAGTCGTATCCCTCTTTACGACTCTCTATCCTCATAAAGCATCTTTTCAAAATCCTTCCGGCAGATTGGATGCGAATAATGATATCCCTGTAACAACGTGGCGTTCAATTTTCCCACGATATCTGCCACCTTTCTGTCCTCCACGCCTTCTATGATCGAATCATACCCCAAACGTGTGCACATTTCCAACAGACTGTCAACGATCACATAATCTATATCATGCCCCGGCTTCGCTAATTCGCTGACGAAAGAATGCTCCACTTTTATATAATCCACAGGAAGCCATTTTAACATCTCCATAGAAGCATATGCCGTCCCAAAATCATCCAGTGCTATTTTAAACCCCTGCTCACGCAGCCTGCCAAACATGGCCGCAAGTTCTTTTGGATGTTCCACCTGGCAGCTTTCCGTAAGCTCTATAATGATATAATTCGGATTTGCCCCGTATTTTTCCACATAGGAGATCGCTCTTTCCTCAAACGTTTCGTCTAAAAACTGCTGATAAGATACATTAAAACTGATCCGCAGCTCCCCGTACAGATCGCGCCATTCTGCCTGCTGCCGGATCGCCTGTTCCATCACCCAGAATCCAACTTCATGAATATCACCGTAGTCCTCTAACACTTTAATAAACTCCATCGGATAGGAATCTTTTATTCGTTCGCCTTTCCAACGGAGAAGACATTCACAGCCCGCGATCCTACTGTTATTCGGGTCAATAAACGGCTGAAAGTACAATTCAAACCCCTTAAAATCATTTTTAATACACTTCCAGTATGACAACATCCGTCTTCCGGCATAGTTCTTTATAAAAGTCTTTCACTTCCTGCAGACCGGACGCGAAAGCAATCACGAGGAACTCATCCCCGCTGAACCGCAGCACGTTCCATCCCGGTTTACATAAATCGCTGATCTCCCTCGAAAACTTGATCAGGATCTCATCCCCGATGTTATATCCGTAATTGCTTATTATTTTACGGAATCCATCCATACCGATCAACAGGGCAATCCCCTGCCTCGAGGCAAAGTCCAAATAACGCGTCTCATGTGTTGTCAAAAGTCCGGTCAGGGAATCGTATTTGCTCTGTCCGTCTATCCTCGTCATAAGTCCCGCGAAAATGATCGGCGTTCCTTCCTCATCCCTGATCACGCTGCCCTTGCACTCCACCCACACATAACCGCCCTCTGCATTCCTCGCCCTGTACTGGCAGTCATGATACTTCTTTGTGCCGGAAAAAACACCTTCGATATCCTCCATATAAATTTTCAAGTCATCCGGATGTACATGGCCTCCCCAAACATTCGCCGCATCCTCCAGATACTCCCCTGCCAGCCCGAAATAGTCCACAGCAGCTTTTGACCAGCGGGAAACATCGGTCTTCATATCACACATATATGTAAACATGATCCGATGCCGCCCCAAACGCTTCAAATAATTGATTATTAAACACATCACTCATGCTATCACCTTCCCCTTTTCTTCTATCCCAGCCATTTCAACTGATATTTACATTTTACCCCATTTTTTCTTTCCCGTAAAGATTTATATTGTCTCCTTGCTCTTTCACCTATTAGCCATCAGATTATTCCCGTTCTATTCCACTACCCCTGACTCCACAATCTTAAATGCTGCACGGCTGCAGTCAATCTCAGCCATTGCCCCTATCGGTATAACAGTCATTGGTGTTCTATGAACGAAATCAACATTTGATAATACTGGTATATCTTCCCGCTGTGCTTCATACCTCAAAAACTTAACTAACATTTTTTCTTCTTCCTCACTTAACTGGCCAGTCATAATTGCTGCCGCTTCCCTAAACATTCCCGCTGCATCTAGCGCCCGCAGGTCATGCAGTCCCGCCAAAGCACTTCCATACGGCAATCCAATCTCTAACATGATAATACAGTCCTTAAAAAAATCCTGAGTTGGAAAAAATTCCGTTCCCATAATCTGTCGCAATGGTCCTGCACATCCTCCAAAAATCCTTCCTCTCGCAACTCCACTCCCCTGCACCAATCGATAGCCGGGATTGGATTCCCATTTTATTTCATCTTTGCCAATATTCCGCCATTCTATATTTGTGTACTCTGAACAAGCCGGTACATCACCTATGATTTCAGTAGAAAATAAACATTTTGTCATCGCTTCCCTTGTGTAGTTATCTAATGCGACTGGTTGGGCGACAGGCGTTAATAAATTAGGGCCATAGTACGCTCTTATACCTGCTTTTGCAAATACTGCCATCCATGAAGTAATATCAGAATATCCCATAAAGACTTTTGGATTATTTTTTATGACATTCAAATCTATATATGGGAGTACCCTGTAAGAATCGTCACCACCCATCATACAAATAATTTCATTTATCTCTTTATTCTCCATCGCCCACATTAAATCTTCGGCGCGTGCCTCTGGATGTTCATACAAATATATACTGCCTGCTAATGCGTTCGGTGTCGTGACAACGTTAATTTCCCATATTTCTTCCAATCTCCTTTTACCTATCTCATATCTGTAAAACAAATCCCCATCACCTGCTCTGCCTCCAGAAATAGAGATCAAAGCGATTGTGTCACCCTTTTTTAATACCTTAGGAACTTTTAATTCATTCATGCACTTTCTCCCCCGATATACTCATAATTCCCCTCATGCGCGCACGTCTTTTGCGCATCACACAAGTTTGGGCGTGCGCGCACAAACTTGCAGAGTGAAAAATTTATTTTTCACTCTTTACTCCCCTTTCCACATGCTTTAACAACACGTTTCAATCGCCGCGGACCCTATTTATTTTTTCCACTTTTCACCGCCGCTACATAGGCTTCAAATTTTTATTGAGCCTCTCGACCATCCAGGCAATCCGCTTTTCCCGTCCGGCATCTGTTTTTGCGTCTAAATATGCTCGCGTGTAAGTTTTCTTTACCGACAAAGACATAGCCTGGAAATTTGTGAAGGCGGGCTCGTACTCTTCTAGCAGCGTGGAAAGCTGTGCAATTTGTTCGTCTGTGATTTCTATGGACTTTGACGCGTCCCACTGTCCGTTCTTTTTGGCTTCCTCGATCTTCTCTCTGCCAAACTCGGTCATAAGTCCCCGTTTTTCAAGGTCTTGTACCAGTTTTTTATTTTTCTCGGACCACTTGCTCTTCTCCCTGCGCATACAAAAATATTTCTTATACGTTTTATCGTCAATACGCTGCATCTGTCCGTCAATCCATCCAAAACAGAGAGCTTCCTCGAGTGCTTCTCCGGCTTTTACCGTTTTCGGCCCGCCGGCTTTTCCGAATAACAACCAGATTCCATCATCCGACTGGCAATGCTCATAGAGCCATGTCCGAAATTGCTCCCTGTTCTCAAATTTCATAGTATCACTCATTATGTGTTCCCCTTTCTATTTTCTTCTTGCCATCACATACACCTGACAAGGATTCACCTCATCCCATAGTCCTTCCGTGCACCCCAGCTTCCGAAATCCCATTTATTGATAAAACGCATTCGGATTACAATACTGCACCTCTTTCAATTCCCTCCCGCCAATATCGCTGAACAAATAACGCTCCATCTGCATAAACCCACACTTTTCATAAAAACGTCTCGCATTCTGATTTTCCTCCAGCACCCATAAGAACACTTTGTCAAATCCCATCTTCTTACATTCGCCGACAGCAGCCCGCAACAGCAACCTGCCATACCCCTTCCCCATATGCTCCGGCAATAAATAAAGGGAAATGATCTCTCCAAAGCCACCCATTTCTGCCATCCTGGCTCTGCCAAAGCTGGATGTGCCAATCATCCTCCCATCTTCAACCATGACCAGATTCTTTCTATCTTCCTGTTCTATATGCGAGCCCCACCGCCCCTCTGAAATACTGTCAAGATACTCCTGTGGCACAATGCCCTGATAGGCATATTTCCAGCTTTCTTCATATATTTTGCTGATGGCAGCCCTGTCATCGGAACTTGTTATGTAGCGGATTTCCAAGTGAAACCTCCCTTCCTTATCCCGAACAATAATTACACTATTTTTTAAGAAAATCACTAAATTCTTTTAATTCCTTTTTCTTTTCCTCGGGAAGGCAATTAAACTCGGTATTTGTAATCGCCCCCTCTAACGTATACAAAGGAACCAGGCAAACATTGGGATATTTCTCCTTTAACATGTATCAAAAAATTTGCATTTGCGCTATTTTTATGATATTCTATAAATCAAATAACAGCAGCTATGAAAAGGAGTGTTACGGTAACCATATAGCCAGTAATAACGGCAGGTGCAAAATCTATCCAGCCCCTTTTGCTGTATTCCTGTTTCCTCATACAATTCTCTTTTCGCGGTATCTAAAATCATTTCCCCTGCTTCTCTGTGACCTCCCGGCACTTCCCATGTATTTCGCGCTTTATGCTTACAAAATACATACTTTCCTTCCGAAGTGGCAATGATCACAGCAAATCGAAGTAATGCATCGTCCACTTCGTCGTAAAAATTTACAATAGTCATTTCACTCTCTCCTTCTTCGACTGTTTTTTAGAGATAACCATTCTTTTTCAGCCATAATACAGATTCCTTTAAGGCTTCAACCGTCTTTGTTTCCACCACACATCGGCACCGACGCTCTTCCGCTATACGCAGTCTCTGCGCCAGATCGACTTCCCCGTCACCTAACGCCATATGATCCTTTTTTCCTAAACTATCATGAATATGGAAATGGCACAGTTTTTCACTGTGATCAGAAATAAATGTTTCATCGATATCCGCAACGGAATTAGAATGCCCGATATCCCAGGTCAGGCCAAATATATCACGTTTGAGCGCATAATCTATCGCTGATTTCTCATAATCTGTATAACCATTTGTATTTTCAATACTGATCACTATACCGGCATCACTGATCGCATTCTCACAAATGGCGCAAAACGTTCTCCATGACTTCATATATTCTTCAAAATATTTTTCATATAATTGTACCTTCTGCGTCGGAAGTGTGAAATAGACTCCATGATTCATATGCACATTCAAAACAGGTATATCCAGTGTTTTAGCGACCTGAATCGTCCTGACAACCGTATCGGTATAAGCTGTGGCAACTGCCGTATTAAAATCGCATACATTTAGATTTTCGTCAAGATGTATGGTGTATCCCACCTGATACTTTTCCTTCAGTTCTCTCAAATATGTGACATTTTCCAAATATGAAACCTGAAACTGCGGTAAGTTCATATTTAATTCAACAAAAGACAGGCCCAATTCTCTGCAAAGGTGCATGGTATGTTCGAGGCTGTCTATTTCAATTAACGTTGGCATTCCAAATCGTAACATATTTCAGGGCCTCCTTCCATAGCATTTCTATCTATAATCAGGTATTCCCAACCGTTGTGCCGCTTCTCTCCAATACTTTTCATCTACAAAATCCTGTTCCCCTGCCTCTCTCGCCAATTTACTCGCCAACTCAACTAATTGTGAGGAATAATCAGTTCCTGTTAAGAGAATCTGTATATTGCTATTCACAAACCACGGTGCTTTACTAAGCAAACCACTTACCCTCATATCCTGCACGACCTGCTTATTGTCATAAGGAATTTTTAAGAAAGAAGGGTTCCATGCAATCTGACCATTTATACAAACATCTTCCATGATCATGCACTGTGCATAACCACAAGCGCCAATCGCAATTCCTACCGAACCGCAATTGAAGTAATGTTTCCCTTGATATTCCAATTCACCCGGCAAATGCGTATGTGCACAAATCAGATAATCCGTATTGATATCTCTTAACCAGTTTTTAGTATTTTCCCCCTCAACAAGTAATCTTTCACGGGAACTCGCCGGAGAGCCATGACAAATGGTAACAGATGGACAGTCTGTTTTTTTGTACTGGTAGGTAATTGGTAAGCTGTCAAAAAAGGAAAAATCATTCTCATTCAATTGCCTATATGTAAACAGAAGACTGCCTGTGGCCGAATTCCATCCCCATTTTCCTTTTTCAACGCCCCTGGTAGCAATCCTTCTTTGATCGAGCATATAATCTTCTCTGTTTCCTCTGAGAAACACGCAATCATGGTTTGAAGAAAAATCATACACATAATCCATGGTTTCCCGCGTGTAAGGAGTATCTGAAATATAATCCCCGAGGAATAAGTATTCATCACAAGGAACTGATTCCATATAGGTAATACAGGCTTTGAGCGCGATAATATTACTGTGTATATCCGATATGATACCGATTTTCATTAATAACTCCTATCCTTATGTTTTTTGATTCCATTCAGTTGTATTTTATATTTTTATCTCACACATCTTTCGTCACAAAATGCTTTACTTCCCGAACTGGTCTGGCAAGTTCCGTTTTAAAAAACTCAGGATAATACTTCTTTGGATGGTCAGCCCTGATCCACACCAAATGTTCCTTATTTCCATCTTCTGTAAAACTATTACACACCGGTTCAAAATCTGTCGGAACATTCATGTAGTAAAAAAATGAAATCTCGTGAACGATGTTTCCCTGCTTCACCAACGTATCCCCCGGAAAAAAGTTTTCGTGAATGAAACCAAGTCTGTCAACTTCCATCCTTACACCGGTTTCCTCATACACTTCCCTCACCACCGCTTCTTCTGCGGTCTCACCAAATTTGATTCTTCCGCCAACAGAATACATATGGTCAAAACGATCATTTTCGACCATAAGAAACTTATCTTCTTTCATTATAATAGCACCAACGCGTATATTAAGAATTCCCTCTTCCATTTTCACACACAGATCACGATTCATTTTTTCCTCCATTCTATTTTGTCAGCGTTAAAGTAATGTTTTCTCTTTTTCACTCTGTTTTCAAATATTATAATTGCTTCTTAACAATCCTCTCCCATATTGCAGAAAATCCCCTCTCAAAACTCAGGCATCGCCGTAAATATCACTTTTTTACCATCTGCAATCCCGCCATATACCATATCTGTTTTACATCCTACATCCAGATAATGCTCGATCACATACTTTGACGTGAATGGCATTTCCAAAGATGATAATTCTGACAAAGGAAACCATCTGCTGACACCTTCATTAGAAGATAATTTCTCACTTACATTTTCCTTTAGATCAGCAAAGTAATAATAATTTTGTCGAATTTCCCCCTTGGTTCTTCGTAATGTTACATAGCGCAATTTCAAATTTTCTATTTCCTTGTCGGTTATGCCTAACTCCTCCCAGAGTTCACGCAGCACACAAGCCCTGGCGTCATTCAATTCGTATTCCTCGAAATGCCCTCCTGCAGATCCTACCCAGACATCATTGACCACTCTGCTGCCCTGTCGGTAAAGCAGCAGCATTTTATCACCTTTTGATATGTATATAGATACCATATTTCTTAATGTTCCGTCCATACACCCCTCCAGTTCATCTGCGTCTTCCTGTATCCAGACACCGGCCCACCCGTCCGTTTACATAGAAAATGTAATCACCAGCATTTTCTATATCCTACCATAGCTAAGTTGGATTTGCAACCATTTCTCATAGTTCCTTTTCATATATCCTCAAGCAGAAGGGAAGCATGGCTTTTGCTGACTCAGCTACCATGCTTCCTTATTCTTCCATCTTCTTGTGCCCGATCTGCATACCCACTGTACCATTCAAAATTATCCATCAATGACCAGAGAAAACATCCACGGATATCCGTTCCGTCTTCCGCACATTTTTTCAGTTCTCTGAAATATATCTGTTTAGGAAATCATGAAAGTAAAGAAATTGGAAACTCTGTCTAAAAACAGTTCCTGCTTCTCCCCGCCAAACGTCATTTCCATAATCTCAGCCGCAATATCCCCAGTAATTTACCCCTCACAGCATTTGTCCCATTCTTCCATAAGAATGTCAAATATATCATTCAATCTTTTAATTATACTTTCATTTACCGGAATCTTTTTATCAAGAAACTGCATCCCCCTTTCCCCCATAAAATCAACACAATAAAGCAGGCAATAGAATACAAACGCTTTGTACTCTATCTTGCTTGGGTAAATTTCATCTAACAGATGATCAATATACCTGGTATCCAAATTCATATTAAGCAACGCAACCTTCGTTAGTGCAACAAATGTAAGTATATCACCCAAACCGATCCAATCAATGTCTATTACCCCAGATACTGCTCCTTCATAAATCAGTAAATTTTTAGTGCTAATATCATCCAAATACGGTGTTGGTCGAACTGCATCCAAATATCCTTTTATCTCCTGTTGCATGTTTTTAATAATATGTATTTTTTCGATGTCAAAGTAATGTTTTCTTTTCATTCGCTCATCTGCACGATTCAACAATTCATCAATAAAGCTGTTCCAGGTCCACTCCTCATCTACTGATATATCAATCCCTGATACCTTTCTCTGTATCTCAACTACCTCTCTGGCAATTTGTTTTTTCTCGCTGTCGTTTAATTTATGATAGACATTTCCGATATCATCCCCAGGAATGTATGAAAGGATCAAATATGAATAGTCCCCGTATGTTCCTTTCGATAACACAATAGGCACTGGAATCTCACATACAGATAACTTGCTCAGCCAATAAACGGCAGCTTTATAGGCATCCTCTTCTTTACTGCACCTGAGAATAAACTTTTCAGCACCAGTGGAAACAGCAAAGACATAGTTCGCAATACCAACGCTGCACCGCTCTATTTGAACAACTCTCTTTTTCATGCTGCTTTCAAATATCATAATTGCTTCTTCATATTCCATAAGGCATTTTCTCTCCTTCCACTAAAAACGAACACAAAAATTCCAGAAATCCACAGCAGAAAAGGCCCTTTTTCTAAATATCTCCTAATCCCACACGATCGCAAAACAGGAAGGGGGTCCAAAGTCACAATCATTCGGCGCAATAGAACCCTTTTCCATAGCAGTTATAAACCTCAGCATCCCACATACGCAGCCTCCCCTTTTTCGACAGCTTTATACTTTCTCCATATACACAAATCTCAATTCTTCTGTAACTTGTTCCTCGTTAAAAATTTTATATCCAATTTTCTGATATAATGCTATATTCTTTTCACTCTTGGTACTGGTGAACAACTCGTATCTTTGGTTCGGATACAGCTTTTCCATTTCAAGTAAAAGCTGTGTTCCTATCCCTTGGCCCTGTTTTGACGGATGAACCATCAATTTGCCAATATAAACCGTCCCGTTATTACAAAATGCCCTTACAGAACCAATGATGGTTTCGCCTTTATCTAACGCTTTTAAAATTATCCCTTTTTGATATTCGCCCACCTTTATAACTCATTCAGATATTTTTGCAATCTATCTGCAAATTGTCCAATGTGTATACCATCTACAAAAGAATGGTGCGCCTGAACCGACACCGGCATAACAACCCGCCCATCCTTTTCATAATATTTTCCCCAGTCAAACAAAGGGGTCGCATGATCCTTCTTACCCGAATTCGTATGGGAAATATGGGTATATGTCACCCATGGCATAGGCGAACATTGAAATACATCGTTGCCAAGCGGTCCGGTAAAATATTCTTTTTGTTCCGCTGCGGTCTGCGCTGCTAATTCCACATATTCTTTCATCGTATCCTGCATAGGAACATTAACCACTTTAAATAATTGAGTTTCTTTGTTCAAATAGGTAAATGCGGTATCAATGTTATCAAATAAAACGATCTCTCCATCCAAAAAACGATAGCGGAATGCTTCTATCTCATTTGCACATTTACATACCGCATAAACGAACGCAAGAGTATAAGAAAAATTTTGTTTTCTGATCTGTTGCAGAAAATCTGTAACATCTATTTCAAAAGTAACGCAAAAAGCGGGCTCTACACTATTTCTAAAAATCATGCAGTGCATAGCTCTTTCCCATGTGCTTTCATCTATGACCTTATATGTATTTCCCATAAAACATTCCTCCAGTACTGCCACTCTATTTCCTTGCCAATATCTAAAATGCCAAGCGCTGTTCTTGCCATTTTTCCTGTTCCACATCCAACCACTTAGGCGATCGTAAATCTAATACACTAACAATATCACCATATCGTCCTAAGTTTCTAATACCTTCCTTAAAACACCTCATCTCAACATCTGACAATTTCATTATAAGTACATCTTTCCACACCGTCAAGTACATTTTGTACTATTGATGAAGTAAAGCATTTAACACTCCATACTGTACTTTCCAAATCCAAAACTCGTATTTTTCCCAATGTGGATCAGTTCGCCCGCCAATAAAAGACCCAGTGTCTCCGGTTCGAGCTGTTCAAGTTCTATCTCCCCCTGTATTCCATTCAGATACATGGCACTTTGCTTACGTGTGGAATAGCGCCGGACCGCCCTCCGTCTCACCTCCTGATGCCTGATGACCGGGAGCAGGTAATTGTGGTCAAATGCCTCCTCGCCATCGATTCCCTCAAAGCAGTCCAGCATATAAATCCTTCGTTTCACGCTCCGGATGATCGCGTCCATATGAAACTCGCGCAAAAAGTCACCATTATACTTCACCGTCAGGGGTGTTTCAAATATCATTTTCGCCGGAACAGTTCCTTTCAGCGTTTTCAAACGCTGCTCCACATAAGTCCTGGTCTGCTTTACCTGATACCGCTCCATATGAACATCCAGACCATCTAAAACCGGCTCCCCATCTGTATTTGTGATATTCGCGATCTGAAAACTGCTTTCATGTTTCCCCAGCCCGTTCATCCCCAGCATGTGGATTGCCTGCAAAAACAAATTAAAATACACTGCCGTTCTCCCGAAAAGAATCAGGTGAAACATCAGGGTATCGCCTTTCGCAAATTCCTGCCGGTGATTATCACACTCGATCACGTAGCCGATACTCTCGCCCGTTGTAACAAAACGGGGTTTTTTCTCGAACTGGGAGTACATCGTACGTTGAATCATACATTCCGGGGCGAAATAACAGCTTTCACATTTCCGGTCCCGTATGCAGTTCGCGCGAAGCAGCATCTCCCCCATGCCACCGCGCAGCGCCGAAACTTTATGCACTGGCAAAACCGTATCTTCTGTTAGCACGAGCGTAAAAGATAATTTTATGTAATGAACGTTCAGCGCCTCCTGTAATGTCTCATTCATTTTAATCTCCATTCCTAATCGGTCAGCATTCTTCCCAGCCATCATCCTCCCTGCTTCCCTCTGATTTCGTTGCCTTATATACCTTTTTGAAGTATTCCTTCGCCTTTTGGATAATATCGCCACGTGTTCCTGACGGAAGTACAAGGATCTCATATCGCTCGGCCAGCCTTGCAAGGTCCGACATCTGAATCCATCTGTCCGTTTCCTGGTGAATCGTCCTCGGAGTACCAAACATTTTTCTTAACTCACTGATCCGTGCTGGTCCCAGAGAGTATCTGGCAACCCATACGCCTTCTGGAATCCTTTTTAGTTCCGCTTCCATCGCTTCCATATATTCCCGGAAACGCATTTGATCCCTTTTTGTCCCCATACCTATTTCGATATTATTTTTTAAATGGTAGTAATAATGGTTTTCTGTAAACCATTTAAACCCTTCCTTCACAGCACCTCCCTGTTCCAGCTGATCCACCGTCACCGGGTAGGATATCCTTTTTCCCTTCAGCAAATCAAACTGTGTCATCTTACGGAACATCGGAAGCACTTTTTCCTGTATTTCCTTATCGAAAGACTCATCCGACCACATATACTGTCCTTCGTTTTCTTCTATTTTCTCTTTAAAGAAAATCTTTCCTTCTTCTTTTACTACTTTACGGATTTTTACCTCATCTACATTCAGAGCCACGCTTCCCAGTCCCAAAGGCTTTCCCGCCCCCAGTTTATAGGCATGGGATTTGTCTTCGATTTTTCCTTTGTCCCCGCAGTTTAACAGCCATAATAACTGTGCCAGTTCCGTCTTAGTAATATGGTCAAAATAGACCTTTCCCTGAAATACTGTTTTTTTCTTTACCGGATGTATCGTCATATTTCGTTTCTTCTTCTCCACATTGTCCGGAAACTTCATTTCCGGCTGGTGCCAGTAAATTTTGCGTCCATTTATGATGGGAGCATTCCATAAGTTTACCTTTCCATTGTCATCAATATAGTAATCATACGTCCAGAATATTCCATTGTCCGGACGTTTCAAATAGAACTCCACATTTCCCACTTTCGGAGAGGACAGCTCCGGTAATGTGACAGGACCACGATCAAACCACTCGTCACTTTGACAGGTCAGGTCACTCATCCGGATTCTCGATGAAACCGCCATTGTATCTGACACCATTCCAAACAGAGAACATGCTGGACACAACGGCTCACTCTCACAACTGGAAAATCCGCCTATAACATCTTTCATCTGGTGCTTATAAATCTCTCTTGTCATACTTGCCGGGGAAAGCATCACATGTCCCCGTCCGTCCTCACTGTAATAGACCGGAAAATACCCGCTGCCCTTCTGCGCTTTAAATTTCTTAAACTGTTCTGCATATTCTTTGTAAGAATATTCATCCTGAACTCTCTCTTTATTTTTCTTATACTCAGCGAGACACAACTCCAGCAGCTCAGTGGAAACCTTTTCTATCACTTTATTTTTCGCATTTTTCAAAGTGAAAATGTGACAGAAGTGCTTTTCATCTTCAGGATGATCGGCAATTTCCGGGGATGCCTCCCCCTTTATAATATATCCCTCTACCTCCGCAGACTCTCCTTGGACATTCGTCGCCAGTTGCTCACACTTTCCCCCTCCCCGACTGTCATAGTCGAAATAAACTTTTTGGCCTTCTCTAAATTTGCTCTGAATATAACATCTTCTGTCTTTTCCATATTCCTTCTGCCAATTCTTTTCATCCTCATCCATATCTGTCCCTTTCGTTCGCCAGATACAGTCCGTCGCCGCTAACAAATCATAGGAACCATCTTTATTTTTCCTTAACAGTCCCGGTTGAAAAACATGGCAGGAACGCCGGTTTAAGACTTTCTCATTATCCACTACCGACATGCAGGAATTTGTCAGTATCTCATAATTACTCCGCAGCATTCCGCGGATTTCGCTGCCCGGTATGACCGGTTTTACATCCAGCTCCCCATCCTCACCGGATGTTCCATAAGAAAAGAACTCATAACATTTGTGTTGTTCCTCATCTGTCTTTTCCTCGTCTGTCTTTTCTTCATCCGTCTCTTCCCCGTCCGTCTCTTCCTCTCCTACATCCGGTATAAATAAAGGTGTTTTAGTCAGCAGGGAATAGGTGATAACTCCCGACTGCAATTCCTCATTTTCCCACTCCTCCGCCTCCGCATGTTTTTTTCCGACCAAAGGCACAAAATTATATGGATTAATAAATGTAATTCTTCCGTCTCTCATCTCATCCCACCTCCACGAACTGGTAACGATCGATCACAGCCATTCCTGTGTCACTGTATGTAATATGATTGTTTACCTGTATTTTTTCCATCCCTGTTTTATTTACCTCCGTCATTTCCAGCAGGATCTCCTGTGAATAAATACAGTCTTTGTCCTTTTCCTCCACACGGAACACCTTATCAATAAAATGCCCGGGGAAACGTTTACTCTGGGAAGCTAACGCCCGGTACTCCTTCTCTTTGTCAAACAAATGTACTTCCAAAATCTCCTCTCCCCTCAGCCGTTCCCCTGCCTGCTGCAGGGACTGGTACCGCTCAAAGATCACTTTCTTTCTCGTATAGACCAGCATGATTCCAGACTCTGGGGCATGTTCCATTTCGCTGGATCCTCTCAACTTGTCCCAATCCATTTTCCCGCACCTCCTTCGCATAAAAACCTGTACAGTGATTCATTATAACGTTTTTCAGAATCGACTCCCGCATCTGTCTCATCTGTTATGATCGTGAGTTCTCCCCTTTTTTCGAAAATACCTCGTCCGACCGCTGTCTGCCCTCCCACAGTCACATACCCGTTTTGCAATTCATGGATGACCATGAGGAGCAGTCCCGTCAACGCCTTATAATCATCTTTTTCACTTTTCCGTACCATCAGTTCCAGCACCGTATTCCCGCCAAGATATGTCTGCTCTGAATAGAGTGCTCCCGTTTTCGTCGAAGCGTCAAACCGGCTGATCTGATTTCTCGTCATCCTCTTCCATGTTCCATCTGTCAGCCGGCTTTCGCCGATGACAACGACTGACTGCCACGCGTTGTATGCTCCCGTGTTTTTCTCTTTCTTTTCCTTCACATGACCAAACCATCCCCGGATAATGCGCATCGCCTCTTCCTTCCCTGCCAGTTCCGTCAGTATGGCGAATGCTCCGGAGCGGATCGCTCCGCCCCAGCTGGTTCCCGGTATGACAGGGACAGGATTTCCTTCTCCATCCGTCCCACAGGTGATCTGTTCGAAATCCGGCATTTCCGGTTTCGTGGAATACCTCCGGATACTGATCCCGCCAGTCAGACGAAGCGGCACCTGAATTTTTAAATAACCGGACTTATTTTTCATCCTCATCCCAGAGTTTTCTGAATTTTCCCGTGCGTTCCAGTCTTCATAAGAAACGCCTTCGCCATAAGCCGAACAATCTTTTAAATGTGGAACAAACGAAATCCATTGTTCCACTTTGTCTTTATCAAATTCTCTTTCATAAATCTTCACGATCTCAAAACGTCCAAAACCGCGGTTCTTATTTGCTCCCATCCGCACCGCCCCGCTTTGTATCTCCCTCAGGACCGCACCTATAGCACCATCATAATCTGTCTTGTCCCCCTCCCTCTGTACGTAGTTGAGAAAAAGCGTTCCTTCTATTTCCGGTTCCACGATCTCTGTATCAAATTTATTGGCCACCGTTTTTCCTTCCTGTAACTTCACCCTGTCCCGGACGGAAACAGTAATTTGATCCTCTCCCTGTTTCTCGAAATACAGATCCGATATATAGAGCGGGCTCATTTTCCCCTTATTGCCTTCTGAATATCCCATGACCGGTTCCGAACAGCCGTAATCCTCCAGTAAGTCCCGAAACGCCCCCGCCAGAGAAGTCCCCGGCACAAACACATCGCCCTTTCCATTTCGCTGCACATCCGCATCACTATACATGCTCTCCCCGCTCGATACCGCCAGTGGGGAAATCAGTTTCATCGTCACGGCAACGTATTTGCGCTTTCTTATTTTTTGATTCATGCCAGATTCCCCCTTTTCTTTTTTTCGTGTTCCCGGATCCGATACCTTAACTCAATGAGATACGCTTTCAGATAATCCTTCTTTGATTGATCCTCATCCGCCTCCCATCCGCATATGTTGTAAATGGTACAAAATTCCCCGGACAATTTTTCATTTTCCACGATTTCTATTATATCATCGGCAATTTCCTTCTTTTCCCTTTTTCTCTTCGTATTTTTCTCGAACCGCTGGTTCACAGCATCCTTTAATTTTTCCCATGTTTTCTGCTCGTCACATATACTGAGCAGGTTACTGACGACCGCCCTTGCCTTCTTAAATTTGTCCCTGCTAAAAGACACTGCCTTCACCTGTGCCTTTACCCGGATATACTCTTTCCATATGTCCTGACTGATCTTGTCCGCCAGTTCTGTCTCTTTTACATTTATTCTCTCATTTTCAGCCGGGGAACCTTTCGGCGGCGAATACCATTTATTCCGGAACCTCCCGTTTCCCGGCAGCAGCTCACGGACCGAGACTTCCCCATACCCTTCCAGATTCCGCTCTCCGATCACCACGCTGTTTCCCCCGTTTTCTTTCAGGTCCAAAGAAAGCGCAGGCGGGTTTTCGAAATGATAAATAAGTACTGTTCCCTTATCAAATGCTTCCACCGTCGGTTTCCTCTCTCCCCATGTGACGTTATACCCGCCGACAGTTGTAACATTTACAAACCGCTCTATGCTGTCTGGCTGATCTGCTGGTTCCTTCAGACCCAGCGCCGCATTCACTTCCTCCACTAAATCCTTTACCTCTACCGAAGACATAACATTTTCCCTGCTATATACGATGGCGGGGGATTCCAGTTTAATGAACAGATGTATACCCGTTTCTGCCGGGATGGCCATATCCGCACGCTCCGTATCTGCTTCGTTCTTCCCTGGGCCTAACGTAATCCTCACCTTTCCGTATTCAGCAGAACGGGATGTCCCGATGGAATAATACTCACGCGCGGACAAATACTGTGCCACCTTCTGCAGCTGTTTTGCCGCTCCTCTCACATATCCCCGAAAGGACTGGCCTGCAGCGATTCCTGACACCTGGTAAAAAACACCCAGGTCATCCCTTGTCCCGATGGCACGGCCGATCGATTTGTCCTCCGGTCTCCGGTGATGGTACCGCTGCTCCATTTGCACACATTTCTTTACCGTGCTTCCATCTGCGTCTTTTCCTACATAACAGTGTTTCATGCCATTCATCTGCCAGCTGTCTGCCTGCGCTTTATTTCCCTCGTTTTCATATGCCCGGTCAATATATTCCCCTTCATTATCCTTGATGGAATAATACGTGGCAGGCACCTCTGTCAGCCGTTTTCCTGCCTCTTCCAAATATGCGTTGGAAAAGAACAACTCCTGTGCCGCGCCCAGAAAATCTTCCACGGATTCCCCCGCCTCTCTCATCTGCTGCAGAACAATACCCAGAATACGGCTTCCCTGAATATAATCCAGACTCCGGGATTCTCCCCCTTCGACACTTTTACAGATCAGTGGTTCTTCCAGATAAACGGAATACCACAGACACCCTTCTTTTTCAATCTGACGCTTTACGGCTTCCTTATCCGTTGACGCCTCGCATTTCTGGTTGCCTGCTTTCTTATCTTCCGGATCACTGCTCACCGGCTGGCACTTCACTTCTATCTCTCCCAGACCCCTCGTCCGTGAAATACCCATATAATGAAAAACAGCGACAATATCATCGAACTGTGATTTGTATTCCTCCTCCATTTCTACTTCCGCCACAAACACGAGATCTTTCTTCGCCACCCGCATGACCCGGAGGGATTTGTCCTTCGCCGTCCCGGTTTCCTTATTTACCGCTGTCTGTGTACGGATATAGGAATAGTGGGATAAGACATTCTGCGGGTGAAACAGCAGGCTGTTCCGGTGTCCCACGACCTGCTCTCGCAGCCGATCGTAGTTGTTCACATAGGCGTTGCGGATACTTATTGTTCCCTTCGCGTTCTTTTTGCCGCCGAACATCTTTTCAATGTCAATGTCCTCTCTCCCCCAGTCGCGCAATTCCTGGGCACATTCCCGCAGACATCCCTTTATCCTTCTTCCGGGAATGTACGGGAAACCATATTCGTCATGACAGATATCCATATCCAGACTGCTATTGTACACCCCTCCATCCGATACGCAAAGATCACTGAGTAACTGGATACATAATTCATACTTTTTCATCCTCATCCCCCTTTTCCGCCGGAGCCATGCAATAATCTAACATTTCCAGTACGTCATACCATTTCGCAATTTTCAACTGTCTGCCATCTTCTTCCTTTTCGTAATAAAGGTTATCTTTCCCATCCGGCATCTTCCAACCCCGGGATTTCAGAAAAGAAAAGAACAGTTCTACCTGATAGTTACCGAGCGGATATGTGTTCCCTAACTGTTTGGCAAACCTCCTCGGAAATATATCTGTTCCTTTCATAAAGTACTGTAACCCTTCTTCAAACCGCTTATAAGAATATATCTCCCCGTCGTTCTTTTCCAGTGGTTCCTCTTCTGCCGTCTTCCCTGTACTGATAAAATACGGTCTTACCATAAGCTGTTCCCCGCTGCGGGTCACATATTCCCGCTTTCGCCTTTCTTCAAGGTTCGCCGTCTGTATATTGTCACAGATCTGGAAATCGACGAAATTCCCGATGCGCTCCAGTTTTACAATTTTTTGATTCTCCATATAATTAAAGGTATGTCTGCACGGTTCAGATTTAGCCCGCTTTTTAGCCGAATTGCAGCACTGTTCCGCCACATCATATCCGATGCGGAATGGAAAATGACTGCCGATAAATGCAACTCCCGCACATACGCTGAACCCATACTTTTTTAAACTTATCCTGCTATTTTCTTTCACCATCGCCTTCGAAGCGATATCACGAGCAAAATATTTCACGCTTTCCAGCGCGATCCGGGCATTGCACACATATGTCACATCATCCCCCGCTACCAGAATCTCCCGCACGACGTATTTGCCCTCTTTGTCCGGAATTCCTTCCTGTCCGCCCTGCCTGTCTGTAAAATAATCGTGCATCTTTTGAAACGTGTCCCGATAGGACTTCGTGATCTGAAATGAGATTTCCCGCATTTTGTTCACTGCTTCTGTATAATCCTGAATCCCCTCCACGATCCGGCGTATCCTGACCCCCATACTATTTCCATCAATATGTACCACCGCCAGACGGCTGTCCACCCCTTTCTGCGTCACCAGATTGTCAAAAATCTGCTCCTCCTTTTTAAAAGAATCCCCCGCCGCCTCACGTTTTCTCGCGTAGGCTTTCTGTTTCAGATTCGTTTCTTCTCCAATTTCCTTTCCGATATCCTTTTCCGACTGGGGATCTATCATCGTAGCGGGAAATCCAGTTTTCAGTTCTTCTTTCATGACCGGCACAGTTCCTGACAGTTTTGAAACCATCATACTGTCTCTATTCTCCCGCATCTGTCTTTGCAGATTTTTATAATCATCCGCGAAGCTTTCCCTCTTTTCACATATGGCTACCGCCAGCCGCAATGAATAGGCATGCTCCAGTATGTACCGGGACATCATCTGATTAACCCGGGTACACAGGGACCTGCTCCGGAACAGCACATAGGCATTCCCGCCGCCGATGAATAGCACCTGGATATCCAGATCCTTTTCTTCATAGGGCAGCGGACCTTCTGTGTCACACCATTCTATCTGGCATTTGTTTTCACCTCCCGCCCCCGCCCGTTCCACAGCGTTTTTCAAAGCCTCTAAAATAATATTTTCCACAATATACGATGCGCCAATAACATCCTTTACCTTATCCGTACGGTAAATGTATTCCTGGATTCCCTTCGCATCATACATCGCCAGTACTTTACGGTCTGTCTCCTTCATGTCATCACTCCTCGCTTCCGCCGTGTCCCAAATTTTGCAAATCAATATCTGTTTCTATCGCGCCCGCTTATTCATCCGTAAAACGAATCGACGGCGAATACGTGCAGGAATTCGTCTGACCAAAATCATACTCATATATAACACACGTTCCAAATCCGTGCGAATGCTGCCCCAGAAAAAACATAAACCCATTTGGAGCAGAGGCAAAAATGTGCAGCGTCGCACGCCGTTCGGAGATACTTCTCCCAGCAAGGGTATTACATACACTATTTGCCATAAAAGACGCATGTGTGCCGTCTTTGATCGAAATATTCGTAGCTCCCGCTTCACTTGGCACACAGCTGATCATGCGGCCAACCGGTAATTTATGATCCTGGATAAAGTCTTTTACCGCACTTCGGATGTCACGGGTAACATTTAACACCAGTGCCAGATCCATCTGGCCTTCCTGCAGCTGTTCATTCGTGATGTCCCAGTTACAGAAGTCAGTTTCTCTCACACGCTCTACATCCCATAACACCATTCCTTTGTCTGCCGTCTTTTGCACAGGAAATACATTAATACCCGTTTTACTATTTAAAATCCTGCCCGTAGCAAATGCTATCGAAGTGTGTGCATCCAGAAACAGCCGATACGCTTTCCCAAGGTCTGCATTTTCAAGCAGAAATTCCTTTAAGCGCTTATAAATATCATCGTTCCAGTTATATTCACTTTTCAATTCACGTCTATCAAATTTATCAAGGAATGATAAACTGCTCCCCGCTGCTTCTTCTAAGTTTTTCACATCAGCCTCAAAGCTTTTAATAGTAATAGGTATTCTTTTAGGTGAATACTGACTGGCAAAGAGCAGCATGCGTTCTTTGATTTTTTTGTCTAATTCGCTCCTGTCCATACCCATGCCATGTGTTGAAGAAATCATCTGGTCATGCACCATCGCCGAAGCAATAAAATTAATTTCGTCAAATGTCAGCTCGTGCTTATCCTGAGATATATACTTATGAAGGGAATCTCTTACGATTTTTTCCAGCACTTCTATCTCGAATGGCAAAACAGAAAAACAGATCCGCGTATCTTGAAACAATGCCCTGTCAAACCCATCCAGTGCCGATTCTGCTTCTTGATCGAGTTGCCCGTTATAGTACTTTTCGACTGACTTAATAAATGTATTAGCCGCCCGCTCGCACTGTCCGATCAAAATCAATTTGTATTCCGGACTCTCCTTATCTCCTTTCAGTTCACGAATCCAGTCCTGAACATTCTGTTTGGTAAACATATTCACCGTTGATTTCACCTGTATACACCTGAAAATCCGCCCACGTTCCTCTAATGCTATGTCAATCTTATCCTTTACTGACGGAAATTCAACGTAGATTCTATCCCAGTTGTTTTCGTTCGTTAATGCTTCCAATACAGAGGCAAAACCCTGATATAAAAAACCACGTGAGGCATCTCTTCCTGCCATAATCTCACCTTTCTTTCATCAAAATTTACCACCTCAGTACGCCGCATATTTTATATTAACATCATTATATATCAACAATCGACAGATTTCTACATGAACCTTTGGTATAAAAAGCGGACTGACTTGTAATCGGTGTCCCAGCCGCATTAGGTTCTGCTAGTTTTTGTTGATATATTATTTGAAATGTACTATAATATAGTGAATAAAACTCGCGAACTTTTGAAAGGAAAATACATGAACATAAAAATCAGACAAGCTAACGAAAATGATAGAAGTGATATCGCTTTGTGTATCGCAGAGGGATTTAAAAAAGACTTTGATGTATTATGCAAAAATACACATACCGTAGCAGCCGCGATCAGTACAGGCATACAGATTGCAAAGTTTTATGTGGCAGAATCCAAAAATGAAATAGTTGGTGTCGTAGCTATATCTGATTGCAATGGCAGAGCCGCAGCAACAGATATAGCTTCTTATAAAGAAAATTTTGGATTCATCAAAGGACACATTGCAAATTTTGTGTTAAAAGAAGAATTCGAATCCTCATTAGACTATCCTCCGACCACAGGCTATATTGAATTTGTCGCTGTCCGAAATACGCACCAAAGAAAAGGAATTGCCACATCTATGTTGAAAGAAAGTATGATACAGAGTTCCTATGACGATTATGTACTTGACGTTACGGATGTCAATACTGCCGCTATCGGTTGTTATTCGGCATTAGGGTTCGAGGAATTTAAAAGAGTAAAAGAAAAGCACAGTAGACAGAAAGGATTTTCGGCAAAAATATACATGAGATATCAAAAGAAAAAAAATTAACCAATTAATATCAAACATATAGCCTCTCCTATATCACCACACCAGCATGACCCATGTCCCATATCCGTGGCGGACAGCCCGCTATCCCGCCGATTGCCGTCAGGTATTCTATTCTGCCCGGTCATCGTATTCCTGAGCTATGATATACCCATTTTTCGACTTATAGTCTCTTCATTCGATGTGCTGTAAGATGTCATATGGCTCTTCTGCAATAATAAAGCCGTCCTTGCTGGCACGCTTATACGGGAGCTGGTTCGTATACCATTTGGCTTGAATCGCTTTCATTCCGACCATCCGGGCCCCTTCTAACTCATTGCTGCCACCATCTCCTACAAAAATACACTCATTTGTATCAACGCCCAATAAATCACAGCACTTTTTATAGATGTCATGATCTGGCTTTTTCATGCCGACTTCGTAGGACAATGTAATCTGATCAAAGTACCCATATATCTTAGTCTGTCTGATTACTTGTACTTCATCGGAAGAACAATTACTGATAACGGCTAACCGGAGTTCTCTTCTTTTAAGTTCCTCCAATAACCGATAGATATCCGGGTTGACATATTCAAAACATTGTGATTTTGTTTCTATCCTTTTATCAACCATTCGCGACAGCGCCGGACTCTCAATATGTCCACCGCATTTTTCCATAACATATAAGATGGAATCTGTAAAATTTATTTTCCCCATATATCTGTCTTCTTCTTTTTCATCCCAGTAAAGATCAAATTTCTCGCTATCAATCCCCAAATCGGAACTCATTTCACTTTTTGTATATTTTTTATGCCCCCATTCCGTAATCAAAGTTTCATACAAATCAAAAATCACTGCTTTATATTTCATTCATGTTCTCCTTTCTCTTTTACAAGTATACTTTTGTTCTTATTATACACTTTTCGCCTTATCTTTTCAACCTAAAAGTCATAGGACGTCTGCTTGACAAACAAAAGGTTTGTTGCTATACTTACTGAAAACATGATGATATGCGGTAAATTTTACCCCGTCTTTTTAACTTTTATTTGAAAAGACCGATAAGTGAAGGAGGAATCACCTTGGAAAAGGAACTCGTTATTGTACTGGATTTTGGCGGACAGTATAACCAATTGATCGCCAGGCGTGTGAGGGAATGCAGCGTGTACTGTGAAGTGCATCCCTTTACGCTGAAACTGGAGAAGATAAAGGCCATGAACCCCAAAGGAATTATTTTTACCGGCGGCCCAAACAGTGTATATGGCGAGGACGCCCCCAGATACGAGAAAGAGATTTTTGATCTCGGCATCCCAATCCTTGGTATCTGCTACGGTTCACAGCTCATGGCATATACGCTGGGTGGAACAGTGGAGACGGCGCCAGTCAGTGAATACGGAAAGGCGGAGGTAACAGCGGACAAGTCCTCTCCGCTTTTTCACGATGTCAGCGAGAAGACGATCTGCTGGATGAGCCATACCGATTACATTTCCCAGGCACCGGCCGGTTTCCACGTCTGCGCGACGACCCCTGTCTGCCCGGTCGCAGCGATGGAACTGCCGGAAAAGAATCTGTATGCGACCCAGTTCCACCCCGAGGTTTTGCATACACAGGAAGGAATGAAGATCCTTTCGAATTTTGTTTACCGTGTATGCGGCTGCAGCGGCGACTGGAAAATGTCTTCGTTTGTGGAGGATACGATCCGCTCCATCCGCCAGAAGGTGGGCGACGGCAAAGTCCTCTGCGCGCTGTCCGGCGGCGTGGATTCATCTGTAGCTGCTGTGCTTTTGTCGAAAGCGATAGGCAGGCAGCTGACGTGTGTGTTTGTTGACCACGGTCTTCTCCGCAAGAATGAGGGCGATGAGGTAGAGGCTGTTTTCGGACCGGACGGCCCATATGATCTGAATTTTATCCGGGTGAACTGTCAGCAGCGTTTTTATGACAAATTGGCCGGCGTCACTGAGCCGGAGCAGAAACGGAAGATCATCGGGGAAGAGTTTATCCGCGTATTTGAGGAAGAGGCGAAAAAGATCGGCGCCGTGGATTTTCTCGTTCAGGGAACGATCTATCCGGACGTGATTGAATCCGGACTTGGAAAATCGGCTGTTATCAAGTCCCACCACAACGTGGGCGGACTTCCGGACTGCGTGGATTTCAAGGAGATCATCGAACCGCTGCGGCTTCTTTTTAAAGATGAAGTAAGAAAGGCGGGAAGAGAGCTCGGTATTCCGGAGTACCTGGTTGATCGGCAGCCGTTTCCGGGGCCGGGGTTAGGGATCCGGATTGTCGGAGAAGTGACGGCAGATAAAGTCCGCATCGTGCAGGATGCCGATGCAATCTACCGGGAAGAGATCGCCAGCGCAGGTATTACGGGACTGGGACAGTATTTTGCGGCGCTTACGAATATGAGGTCGGTCGGCGTGATGGGGGATGAACGGACGTATGATTATGCGGTGGCATTGAGGGCGGTAAATACGACGGATTTTATGACGGCGGAGTGCTCGGAGATTCCATTTGAGGTGCTGCAGAGGGTGATGAACCGGGTGATCAATGAGGTCAAGGGAGTTAACCGGGTGATGTATGATCTGACTAGTAAGCCGCCGGGGACGATTGAGTTCGAGTGATAAAATGGGCTTTAAGAACCTAATGTTTATGCGTCTTCCAGACAAATTTGTTTGGGTACTGGCAACGATTTGGAACATTTTTCACATCACGCACTAAATAATTACATCAATGGCATAAGAAAACCTTGCTGATTTTCAGATATGGAAACTGAATATCGGCAAGGTCTTTTTATGCTTATTTCTGCTTTTTCTTTTTAGCTGTTTTCTTTTCTTCTTTCTCGATTTTCTGAAATTCCTCCATAAGCATATCACTGACCGCCTGTGAGGGGACTTTCGCCCAATGCTTTGAGGTGTCCAGTTCCGGGTACTTGTACCGCCACTGGTCGTATTCCTCTTTGGTAATCTCGCCCTGTTCCAGTTTGGCGGCTTGCTCCTGCCATGCGTGGAACATATCAAACATGGACGTGTAAGTGGATATCTTCCAACGCAAAGAGCGTGTGCATAAGCCCGATATAGGTATCAATATCCGGCACGGTAAGGGCGTGGGTGCTTACATCAAAGATATTCGCCATTTCTTTTACAAGGTCGTGCTTTGGTGTCCTCGCTTCGGTTTCATACTGTGCCATGCGGACATCAGAGGTCTTTCCGAGAAAACCGAGGATTTCGCCTAGCTGTTTCTGTGTCATGCCTTTTCGGTTGCGGAAAAAGCGGATACGTTTGCCGATTGCCATAATAAAACCTCTGTCATTGTGAAGTGTAGTTGCGTTGCTATGGCACTGAAAGCAATCCATGAGGAATTGAAATGCATGGAAAGTATAAGCCCGGACAATAACGAACTACTCTATACGTTACAGGTAATCGCAATTACTTTGGACGGATTGAAAGGGGAAGATGAATGACAAATAAAATGAAAACGACTGCTCCCGTATCATCTGTTGGCGCAGATGGGGAACAGCCTAACAATAAAAATCACACTGAAATTAAAGCAAATGAAACAGCAAAAAACAATCTGCAAGCCACAAAAAGGGGAAATCGTTCTTCATGGGCCAGCTTGCCTACCATGTGGCTATGGGGCTCCCGCTGTGGAATTATCCCGTCCGAAAAGGGACGGTTTTGTACCTTGCACTGGAAGATGACTATGCAAGGCTTCAGCGGCGGCTGTCCGTTATGTTCGGCGTGGCGGTTGCTATGCCCTGTATTTTATAGTGGAAAATAGAGGGTAAGGGTGGTATAATTAAAAGGTCAATTTGTGGCTGACAGAGGAAAGGCATAGACAAATTCAATTTGTGGAGAAGAAGTGAATATGGAAAAATGGGATGCTTATGATTCTAATTTTAAGAAAATAGATGGGAAAACACTTATCAGAGGTGAAGAAAAAGATATTCCCGATGGGGTATATCATATGGTATGTGAAATTTTAGTGAAACATACTGACGGGAGTTATCTGTTGATGAAACGAGATTATAGAAAACACTATGGTGGAATGTGGGAAGCGACAGCAGGAGGGAGTGCCTTGATTGGAGAAACTCCGTTGCAATGTGCTATCAGAGAACTTAAAGAGGAAACTGGAATCGAAACATCGGCATTAACAAAAGTGGGTACAGAATTTAATGATAAAACACATTCTGTGTATGTAGAGTTTTTATGTGAAACAAATTGGGAAAAGACAAACATACAAATGCAGGACGGTGAAACGATTGATTATAAATGGGTTAATCGAGAAGATTTGATTGCTATGAGTAAGAATGAATTGGTAACAGAGAGAATGCAAAAGTATATTGATGAATTGAAATAAACAACTTATCATTTGACGAAGCAATTAAAGAACGCTAAGGGGATAAATATGAAAAAGTTAATAGTGCTTAGAGGGAACTCTGGAAGCGGAAAAACAACTGTAGCAAAGTGATAAGTGGATAGTAAATTTAAGGTTGTCGATTAGAGTGGTAGGAAGTAATGAAGGATATTTTCTTTGTTAACATTCTATATACATGGTGCTAGCACCATGTAATAAGGTGGTTAAGGAAAAATTGCGCTTTGGGTGTGCAAAATTTCAAAAAATGGATTGCTCATTTGCAGGGATTTGCTATAATAAATGCGTGGCAACATTTTGACAACAGATAATCAGCATGCCATAATACATGATACAATTGAAGTAAAAATGGGCGTATATAGGCATAAAACTTAAACAAATACAGTTAATAGTAACGAGGAACACGCCGAGTTCGGGTGATAAAAAAATTTTACACAGATTATTTTATATGGCAGGTAGTCTATAAGATTGCCTGTTATATTTATAATCTGCTATTTTTAGAGAATTTAGCGCAATGAATTGATGCCAGTGTAACTATGCATTTTTATGGATAATAGTAGAAAAGATAATAAAAGAATAAGCAAATGTATAGCAAATTGCTTTACAAATGTTGTGACATGTGATATGCTAATAATATCAAAAAAGGAAGAGGTGATATATAATGGCTCAAATTAGTTTACGTATAGAGGATGATGTAAAGAAAAAGGCAGAGCAGGCATGTGCCGATATCGGTATGTCTTTATCTACGGCTATAAATATTTATCTCAAAAAACTTGGACGAGAAAGAAGGATACCGTTTGAAGTATCTGTTGATCCGTTTTATTCGCAGGAGAATATGACCAGACTTAGAGAATCTGTAGCACAAATGGAGGCTACAGGTGGTACGATACATGAGGTGAACTTTGATGATTAAGGCATGGTCAGATGCGGCGTGGGAAGATTTTGAATACTGGACAAAGCAGGATAAAAAGACGTTGAAACGTATTCTCCAACTATTGAAGGATATTGACCGGAATGGATACAAAGGAATAGGAAAGCCAGAGAGATTAAGCGGTGATTTGGCATCCTATTGGAGCCGACGAATAGATGATGCAAACCGTATTGTTTATCGAATAGAAGATAATGTGATAAAGATTGTTCAATGTGGGTCACATTACAGAGATAAGTAAAGATGGCAACATTTTGACAACAGAAAATCAGCATGCCATAATAAATGATGTAACTGATGTAAAAATAGGTGTGTATTTGCATAAAAAATAAACTAATATAGTTAATGACAGCAAAGGACACGCCTAGTTCGAGTGATGAAAGAGAAAGAGGTTATGCCTATGCTTTATCATGTATCTCCAATTGCGGGTTTGGAAACAATACATCCTCATGAGTCATCGCATAAAAAAGCTTATGTATATGCGACGGGAAATTTTGTTGTAGGACTTTTATTTGGTGTAAAACAGGATGATTTTGATTTTTGTATTTCGACAGATGAAAATGGTCTCACTACGGTATATGAGTGTTATCCCGATGCTTTTAGAAATATATACCAAGGAAAAAACTGTTCAGTATACGTGGTTGACGATGAAGGTTTTGAGCGCGGTTCAACATCATGGGATGAGGAGTTAGTCTGCGCTAAAGAGGTGAAAGTACAGAACGAAATCAGGATTGTTGATTTGTATGAAACATTAATTGAGGAAGAATCACAAGGAAATATCGTGATTCGAAGATATGAGTTTAATGATGATTACAGGAGGAAGATATCTGCCCATGTGATAGATAGATTTATCCGCTTTGATATTGATTTGAATAATTGTTTAAAGCAGGATATTAGATTCTCTGCACATTACAAGGGGATTGTTGAGGGTTTACTTAACATCATGGATGGGCACTTGCTACAATAGTATACTTTTGGTTTTAACTCTGTTTTTCATGGTAAAAAAAGCTGAAACAAATAAAAGTCTGGCAACATTTGGGCAACAGAAAATCAGCAAGTCAGGATAAAAATGCCTATCCCGCCTGCCAAGGATAGGCGGTGTCCGTAAGGAGATTCTTTGTCCTAATGATGTAATCATAACGAATATTTGAAGCATAATAGAAGATGTTAAGCCGAAAACGGCAAGACATTGTATAAAATTACTTCCTATTATTGCAAAGAATAGCCGAAAAAAAAGTGTAATATTGCTTCCGCACAACAAAAAGAAAATATATCAATTTATGCAGAAAGCATGCAGTCATTGGTCTATAAGGATATGCAAATTCTTTGGCAGAGATAGAGAAACTATAAGTTCATTGAGATTTTAAGGAGTGTGGAGTAATGGATAACTGGCTTACAATAGATAAAATTGATGCAAATACATATATTATTAGTGAATATCGACATTAGGAGGAAACGCATTGCTATCTGTTGAATGGAAATACCCGAAGCCTGCTAATTGGGGTTAGTAAATTTCTATTTAATCCTTCATAACATACCTGCCTTTTCCAATTTTAGTCACGACATTATCTTTTTCAAATTGATTTAAAATACGCTGAAGCTGTCTCGGGCTACAATGAAGTCTAAAAGCAGTTTTTTCTATTCCAGATAAAATATGATCATTGCATTTGAATTTCATATAATTGAGAGTGCGTTCAGAAAGTGACGATGGTGCCGCATCAGCATTTGCTATCGTCCTTATTTTATTTGCCAGTGTTGTAGCCATTAACTGCAGGAAAGCTATATTGTGGAGCAGCTTATCCTTATATTGAACGGTGTCAATTGCAATTGTAAGAAGGGAACTAATAGCTTCAGCAAGAACATTACCATCACCAGCTACAAATAAATCCATTTCACCAATAATGTAGTCTTTACCTTCGTTTGAAAGACTGTAAGCACTGCCATCGTCACGGATAAATGATATGGAAAGGTCTCCGCTTATTACAACTTGGAAATAGTTATAATTTGACACACTTTCACCAGATTCATATTCGATCAGAAAAAAAGGAACTTGTAACGAACGGAGCGTATCTGCATATATACAAGAGTCTAGTGCTTCGGCAATTTTTGAAATGTTATATATTTTCTTCATTTAAAACCTCCAAACAGGACATTTGTCTCGTTATTTTCTTTTATTATATATTAGAATTTAATGGAAAACAATGGCGAGGTGAAATTTTATGAATAACGTATTTGAAGAAAAGAGTATTTCAAAAGCAGTAATGAAACTTGGGATACCTGCAATGTTAGGTTCACTGACAACACTTATTTACAACACGGCAGATACGTATTTTGTTTCTTTAACAAAAGTACCTGCTATGATTGCCGCTGTCACACTATGTGTACCGGTTCTTTTAATTATCATGTCAATAGCATGTATCTTTGGCATGGGCGGCGGTTCTATCATTGCGAGGATGATAGGTGAAGGCAGGAAAGAGGATTCCGCAAGATGCTTTAACTTTTGTACTTATGCAATGGCAATTGCAGGAATCTGCGTGATGATAATTGGTCTTCTGTCCATAAATCAGATTGCTAAGATAGTTGGAGCAGATGAAGAGAATTTTGAATATACATGTGACTATTTAAGATGGATATTTATTGGGACTCCTGCAATTATGCTTTCTAATGGGCTTGTTCATTCGTTTCGTTCCATTGGGTTGATCAAGGAAGCTACAATCGGTCTTGCTATTGGAAATGGAGTGAATATAGTATTTGACTGGATATTAATTGTATTACTTAAGATGGGAACAAAAGGAGCGGCAATTGCTACGTCATTTGGATTTGTCTGTGCAGCGGTTTATTATATTATCTGCCTAATGATTCAGGAAAGAAAAAAGAATGAATGCGTGAAAATGTCACTAAGATATTTTTCTTGTGAAAAGGAAATGGCAGTCAATGTCATTAAGATTGGAGTCCCAGGAGCGCTTATTACAGTTATGATGAGCGTGGCAAATATTGTCCTGAATAATTTTATTGGCATATATGGATCTGATGCAGTGGCATCTTATGGTATTGCCTATAAAATAGATATGTTCCCGATTATGCTGTCCGTAGGACTGTCACAGGGAACTGCTCCTTTGGTGGGGTATTGCTATGGACAAAAAAACGAAAAACGGCTTGCCTGTTCTATGCGTACTGCAACCATATATGGAGTTGTATTAGGGGCGATATTCACGATTGCTTTATTCTTTTTAAATCGCATATTAGCTGGAATATTCTTGGATAATGAAGAACTGATTACACAAACAGCGTGGTTTTTACGTTTGTTATGCTTTCATGCTCCTTTATTGGGTGTAATAAATATGGTGACTGCATATTTCCAGGCACTTGGCAAAGCATTAAATTCATTGATCATCACATTGTTTAGAAATGTTGTTTTATTTATACCTGGAGTTGCGACGCTAAACTTTTTCTTTAGGCTGAACGGAGTAATCCTTACACAACTTATTGTTGAGATAATTCTTACGGCAATTTGTTTGATAATGTATATGAGGAATCAGCCTAAAAAGGTTTTATTTGAAAGGGCAGAAATGGAAGATTGAAAAGTCGTTGGAACGATAAAAAATATGGAGTGTGGTGGCAGCCATGCTCTTTATTTTTGTGGTAAATAGGGAATAAAAGTGGTATAATCAAGTTGATAAATTAAAATATTTTGCAGTGCATTGTTATCGAAAGGAGGCGATTGACATGAAAGCATATGAGAATAATATGAGTCGTGATAAATCCGAAATATATGAGGTGAATTTATATTAACGGATAGAAGCCAGTGCTTCAGAAAGGACTTATATGCTAAAATTAAAATATTTATATGAAAACTACGACCTTGCAAAGTCGGCATTAAAAAATTGGGAATACGATACAGAGACCCTTGATGATTGTTTGCAGCATTTTAGAATTTCATCAAACGCGGTCTATCCTTTCTTATGGCAGGGAAATATGCGTTTTCTGCGTTTATCTCCTGCGTCGGAGAAAATAGAAAACAATCTAAAAGGTGAATTAGAATTCTTGTGCTATCTGCAAAGCAGGAGTTATCCTGCCGTAATTCCTGTTGCATCCAATTCAGGTGATCTTGTTGTTACACTTGATTCAATTTGGGGGAAATATTATGCAAGTGTTTTTAAGGGGGCTGACGGAAATTGTATTGAAGATACTGACTGTAACGACCATATTGTGTATACGTATGGAAAAGCTCTTGGACAGCTTCATATGCTATCCGCTGAATATTCCCCGAAAATTAGAAAATGGACATATCGTGATGTCCTGCTGTGGATTGGGAAAACGCTGGAAAAATACCATGCTCCCAACAAAATGCTGGTTGAGTTGGCGGAAGTTCAGCAAGCGCTGGACGTGCTTCCTCAGACAAATGATTCTTTTGGATTGGTTCATTACGATTTTGAGCCGGATAATGTATTTTGGGACGAAACCAATCAATGTTGTACAGTAATTGATTTCGAAGATGGTATGTATCACTTCTTTTTGCTTGATTTGGAACAAGCTCTGAATGCATTACTGGAGAATATTCCGGCAGACAGGAAATCAATCGCCAAAACTACTTTTTTGCGAGGGTATCAAAGTGTAAAAATGTTAGAACCAGATTATGCTGAAAAGTTAAAACTGATGCGAAGGTTCTGCAATTTGTATTCTTATGCAAGATTAATTCGCTGTATTGACGAAGAATATCCAAATGAACCAGAATGGATGGTTAGGCTGAGAGAAAAATTGCATAGTAAAATTGTATCTTTAGAAAGTAGTGTAACGGGATAACGTTTATTCTTGCTCTTTGGGTAGATATAGTAGGTTATGATTTGGAAAATGCTTGTTACAACGGATAAAAGAACTCCCCGCCTGCAAACCAGGAAGTTCTTTTATCCGTAATCTATCTAAACATATTACAAGTCTTATAATTCATAAAGCCTTATGACAAAAGCCCCGCATGGCCCTGCCTGATCAGCTCAGCGTCTTCGCCTTGACACTCGAGTACGCGCCCCAGACCTTCTTACCGTTCACCGTCGTATACGCACGCACTTTGTAATAATATTTCACCTTTCGCGCCGTCGTTTTTTTGTACGACACAGTCGCTCCGGACGTCACCGTTTTAATCTTAGAAAAACCGCTCGTTTTTGACTTGGATCGGTAAATACGGTAGCCGGACGCACCCGCCACCTTGTTCCACGAGATCGTCACTTTCTTTTTCGAGGCCTTCGCGATCGAGAGCTTGCCAGGCGCAGCCGGAGAAGCCTTTCCGGACACGACCGGAGAGTACTCACCGAAGTAATAAATGCCGTCGATCAGACGGTACGCGCGGACTTTATAGTAATACGTCGTACCACAGGCAACCCCCGAGTTTGTATAGGTAACTTTTGAACTTGAGGTGATGGATTTGATCTTTGTAAAGCCGCTCGTCTTGGACGTCGAACGGTAAATGCGGTAGCCCGTCGCGCCATCGACACCGCCCCATGTGAGCTTCACTTTATTGTATGCCGTGCTCGCGGCGGTGAGCGTAGGCACCTGCGCTAACGTAACCGACTTATCCGCGAACTCCGATTTATCCGGATAGACGGTCACCGTAACGGTCTGCGTCGTGCCCGGGATCGCATAGGTATACGTGAAGGAAGCCGGAATCTCCGTAGCTCTCGCCCAGACGATCGCATTCATCGTGTCTTTGTAAACGCCGCTGTTAGAAATATTTTCCGGTTTCGCCGCCCCCTGTGGCAGAACGACGCCGCAAAATGAATCCGAGCCGACCTTCACGGTCTCCACTTTTAATTTCAGTGCGCTCTTGCGGCTTTCCAGAACCTTCAGGTTTTTCAGGGAAGAAACATCCAGATTCACGATCGCGTTGCCGTCACTGTACAATTGTTCCAATGCAACAAGGCCGTCCACACTGAGCGTATTCAGTAAATTGTCGCTACAATCCAGCGTCTTCAGGCGGTAAAGGCCCGCGATATTGAGAATGCCGATCCGGTTGTTGCTGCAGTCCAACTCCTCAATCGTCGTAAAACCAGCCAGGTTCAGCATCGCCAGACTGTTATTGCTGCAGTCGATACGCTCCAGAACAACTTCTTTCGCGAACGTGAGCTCAACCAGGCTATTATAGGAAACGTCAAGTTTTTTCAGTCCCTTTAACGTCGATAGATCGAGCAGCTGCAGATTATTGTGGGAACAGTCAAGTTCCGTAATGCCGGTAAAATACTCGATTCCTTTTAAGTTTACGATCCCGAGTCCTCTCACATCGAGAACGCCTGAATACTCTTGCAGCGTTTCAAGCATCTCTTTTGTAAAAAGATCATCGTCCTTCACTTTGTCCGCAAAGAACGTCTCATTCAAAAATTTGCGGAAATATTCATCCGGTACCGCCGTCTTAAATGTCGTGCCGGCAGGAATTTCGATTGCTGCCGTGTCGGTAGATACGATAGGCAGTGGTGTCGATGATACAACCGGCATCGGTGTCGGTGATGAAATTTCTTCCGCACGTACTGCTGTCATGGCAAAAAGGGGAACGATCATCATCCCACACGCCGTTACACATGTCTTCTTCCAAAAATTAGTCATATCTCTCTCCTTTTTTTGCGTCGCGCATTACATATGATCCGGCACGTTTTGGTCATACCGGAATGTTCTGCGAATTACTGTTCCTGTTGGATTTATTATCCATTTTTCTTAACAGTCTCAAGTATAAACTACTATTTTGACAGTTTTTTGTTTAAAATATGACAAAAACAAGTCATCCGCAAACATAATTTATCGCATTGTGACAGCACCATATTTCCGTCTGTTTAAAGCTTCCGCCGTTCTCGCCGTCCAGCGTAAACGGGATTTCTTCCTCCGAATCGATCCTGAATTTCTGACCGTGGAAACCTAAAATCTGATCATTTGGTTCCAATTTCACGAACGAATTGAGGACGGCCTGCAGTTCTGACGGCGTCTTCGGTTTGCGGATAAAAACTCCCTCAAAAAGGCCGTCATTGAGCGATACCTTCTGATTTTTAAAGAAGGAAAAACCGCCGATGCTCTTCGCATTACTCACCATTCCAAAAATAAAATCGTCCTCGACCGTATTCGAATCAGTCTGTATTACGGCGTGATATGCCTTGATATTGCCGAGCTGTGCCATTCCTTCCAGCAGATAGGCAGTGCGCCCCAGCACATTTTTCGCCGCCTGCGACGTTTCATAGGAAACGGCGGTAAAAGCGCCGAACGCGCATACGTACGTAAAACAGCTGCCATTCATCATTCCGATATCGACCGGCTTTATTTTGTCATGCGCCGACACTTTGGCTGCCAGTTTGACCCGCATCGGGATTTTCAGCCCCCGGGCAAAATCATTGACGGTCCCCGTCGGGATATAGCCGCACACAGGGCGCTCCTCGGGAAGCATTTCCATCAGTCCCTGCGTCACCTCGTGCAGCGTGCCGTCGCCGCCGGAACAAATGACCCGCTCGTAATCCCGGCCGCTCTCCATGACGATCTCCGTCGCTTCCGTCTCGCGCTGCGTCGCGTAGACCGTCACCTCGTAATCCGCTTTCATATATGTTTCAATGACATCCGAAAGTTTATTTTTCATCGTCCCCTTTCCCGCATGGGGATTGTATATGAACAATAATCTCTTTTTCCTCATTTTGCACCTCCTAATCTGTTATCAGCATCGCGTCCCCAAAACTAAAAAACCGATAGCCCTCCCGGACCGCTTCCTCGTAAGCCCGGAGAACAAATTCCCGGCCAGCCAGCGCCGAGACGAGCATCAAAAGCGTGGACTCCGGCAGGTGGAAATTCGTGATCAGCTCATCCATCACCTGGAAACGGTAGCCGGGATAAATAAAAATCTGGGTATCCGACTCTTCCGCTCTCACGATGCCGTGTGCCGCCGCGGACTCGATCGTACGGCAGCTCGTGGTGCCGACGCAGATCACGCGGCCTCCCTCCCGCTTCGCCCGGTTGATCTTCTCCGCCTCTTCCGGCTCGATAAAATAATGTTCCGCGTGCATATGGTGGTTTGTCACGTCTTCGACCTTGACCGGACGGAACGTGCCGAGCCCGACGTGCAGCGTCACATTTGCCACCGACACCCCTTTTTCCTCTATCTTCGCAAATAATTCCTCGGTAAAATGAAGTCCGGCCGTGGGCGCGGCCGCCGACCCGTCATAGCGGGCGTATACGGTTTGATAACGGTTCTTATCCTCCAGTTTATGGGTAATGTACGGCGGCAGGGGCATCTGTCCCAACTCATCGAGAATCTCCTCAAAAATCCCGTCGTACAGAAAACGGATCAGACGGTTTCCATCCTCCTGTACCTCGATCACTTCACCGCACAGCAGTCCGTCGCCAAACCGGATCTTCGCCCCGGCCCGCGCCTTCTTTCCCGGTTTTACCAGCGTCTCCCACACGTCGCCTTCCCGTCGTTTGAGCAGCAAAAACTCAATGGCCGCCCCCGTGTCCTCCCGCACGCCGAACAGCCTGGCGGGAATGACTTTTGTATTATTTCTTACAAGGCAGTCCCCCGCCCGCAAATACTCCACAATATCCGTAAATGTCCGATGCTCGATCTCACCCGATTTCCGGTGGAGCACCATGAGCCTCGACGCGCTCCGGTCCGCGATCGGCTCCTGCGCGATCTGCTCTTTTGGCAGTTCAAAATAAAAGTCACTTGTCTTCACCCGTATCCTCCTCTAAATTCAAAATAAACCAAAAATCCGATCATGTATATTCTATATGATAATGGAAATCTTTGCAATAAAATACTGGCGGTTTTCATAAAATAATAGTATAATGAAGGTATCAGGTCAAAGCGGACCTATACGTACGGAAAGGGGGGACGTCACCCGTTATGGCAATTACTACTTACGCGGCGATCACGGTAGATTCCAGTGAGCTGGCGATGAAGGTTTACGAGATGTCCAAGGCGCACGGCATCAAGGAAATCACACACATACGGCACCGGCTTTCTCTGGGCAGCGAAATCTTTACGACCGGACAGATTTCATACCGCACCATGTCTGAAATCTGCCGTGTGCTCGAAGATTTTAAAAAGATAATGGAAGAATATAAAGTATCCGCTTACCACGCCTTTGCCACGGATGCTTTCCGCGAGGCATCGAACAGGCTTGTCGTGCTGGATCAGATCAAACTCCAGGCAAATATAAAAGTACGGATCTTAAGCAACAGCGAGGAACGTTTCTTATGTTACAAGGCCATTTCCATGAATGAAAAAGCCTTTGAACATATGATCAATGAAGGAGCGCTCATCGTGGACATGAGCGCGGGCAGCGTACAGCTCTCCCTGTTCAGTGAAGGGGCGCTCTCCTTTACGCAGAAACTTAAACTCGGAGCCTCCCGTATCAGCGAACTCCTCCACACACTGGAGCCGGAAATGTTCAGCTATCACGAACTGATCTCCGAATATATTGATAAGGACTTAACTACCTTCTTTCAACTGTATCTCCAGGATAAAGAGATCCACCACACGATCGTGCTGGGAACGAAAGTCCCCGAAATCACGTACCACGTCATGGAATGGGACAAGGACTTCACCGGCGTGATGTCCCGCAGTAAATTTACGAACATGAAACTATCCGGTCTTTTGAAAAGCGAGCAGTCGGAAGCGGTCATTCCCGCCGTCCTTCTCATCAAAAAGATAGTTTCACTGACAGAATGCGATGACATTTACCTGTCGTCTACCGACCTGTGCGACAGCATGGCCGCCGAGTACGCGGAAAAGAAAAATATACGCAGATCAAAACACGATTTTACCGAGGACATCGTTGCCACCGCCAAAAATATAGCGCGGCGGTACGGGGTGGACATGGCCCATGTAGAAAATGTCTCCTATCTCGCTACGGAAATCTTTGACAGCATCCGCAAGCTTCACGGACTGGGAAAACGGGAACGCCTTCTCCTGCAGATCGGTGTCATCCTGCACAGCTGCGGCGCCTACATCAACATGTGCCAGACGAGGGAAAATTCGTATAAGATCATCATGAGCACGGAGATCATCGGCCTTTCGCATCAGGAGCGGGTGATCGTGGCAAATATCGTGCGCTATAACAGCGAGTTCTTTCCGACCTATGAAGATATCGAGGACGAGATCACGCGGGACGATTACATAACGATCGTGAAGCTGTGCTCACTGCTAAGACTGGCCAACGTACTGGATAAAAGCAATAAGCAAAAGATCAAATGCGTGCGCGTTTCGCTGCAGGAAAACTCACTCCAGATCGTCGCCCATACAATGGCCGATATCACACTGGAAACAGGTCTGTTCCATCAAAAAGCAGATGTATTTGAAGAGGTTTTCGGCATCCGCCCAGTCATCAAAAAGCGCCGCCAAACGCCGAAAGCTATAGCACAAAAGACCAAATAAATGTAAAGGAAGTGCAGCATATGAGCAAATTTTACAACAGGGAACTGAGCTGGCTCGGTTTTAACTACCGGATCTTATCCGAAGCAAAAGATAAATCCATCCCTCTCATGGAACGGCTGAAATTTTTGAGCATAACCGCCTCAAATCTGGACGAATTCATTATGATACGCGTTGCCTCCCTGAAGGATATGGTTCATGCGAAATATACGAAAAAAGATATTGCCGGACTCACACCAAAAGAGCAGCTCGAAGCCATTTCCCAGGGCACCCACGAGCTGGTGGACGCCCAGTATAACACCTACAACCGCTCGATCCTTCCCGCGCTGAAACGGCAGGGACTAAAGATCATCACACAATATGAAAACCTGACAAAAGAACAGTCAGAATACGTCGATCACTTCTTCCGGCAGGAAGTTTATCCGGTCCTGACGCCGATGGCCGTGGATTCTTCCCGCCCGTTTCCGCTCATCCGGAATAAAACGCTGAACATCGCCGCCCTGCTCGTGGACAAAAAACAGAAAGACACGATCGACTTCGCGACTGTACAGGTTCCATCCGTACTGCCGAGAGTCGTACACGTCCCCTCGGAAACCGAGGGAGAAACGGCTGTCATCCTATTGGAACAGGTCATTGAAAAGAACATACAGAAATTATTCCTCAATTACAAAGTGGTTGCCGCTTCGCCTTATCGCGTCATGCGCAACGCCGATCTGACGATCGACGAGGACGAAGCCGCCGACCTTTTAATCGAAATCGAAAAACAGATCAAAAAACGCCAGTGGGGGGAGGCCATCCATTTGGAAGTGGAATCGGGCATCGACAAACGGCTCCTGCGCATTCTGAAAAAAGAACTGCGCATCTCAGAAGAAGACATCTTCAAGATCAACGGGCCGCTTGACCTGACATTCCTCATGAAAGTGTACGGCATGGAAGGCTACGACCATCTGAAAGACGCGCCCTTCCACCCACAGCCGCCGAGAAACCTCGATCTGAACCGTGATCTGTTTGAGCAGATCCGGGAGGGGGATATCCTCCTCCATCACCCGTACGAGACGTTTGACCCGGTCGTTACGTTCGTGCGCGCCGCCTCCAAAGATCCGGACGTCCTGGCGATCAAGCAAACGCTCTACCGCGTCAGCAGCCACTCGCCGATCATCGCCTCTCTCGCGCAGGCCGCGGAGAACGGCAAGCAGGTGACGGTCCTCGTCGAGTTGAAAGCCCGTTTTGACGAGGAAAATAATATCGTCTGGGCGCGCAAGCTCGAAAAAGCCGGCTGCCACGTTATATACGGACTTGTCGGACTGAAAACGCACAGCAAGATTACGCTCGTCGTGCGGAAAGAGGAAGACGGCATACGCCGCTATGTCCATCTCGGCACCGGAAACTACAACGACTCAACGGCCAAACTCTACACCGACATGGGCATGTTTACGTGCAAGCGCCCGTACGGCGAGGACGCCACCGCCGTGTTCAATATGCTCTCCGGCTATTCGGAACCGCTCGTGTGGAACAAACTGTCCCTCGCCCCCAACTGGCTGCGCGAGAAATTCGTCTCCCTCATCAACCGGGAGCGCGACAACGCCAAAAGCGGTAAACCGGCGAAGATCATCGCCAAGATGAACTCCCTCTGCGACGCGGGCATCATCAACGCCCTCTACGACGCCTCCGCCGCCGGCGTTGAGATCGAACTGATCGTGCGCGGGATCTGCTGTCTCAAACAGGGCCTCAAAGGAATGAGCGAGACGATCCACGTCCGTTCCATCGTCGGCGCCTTTTTGGAACACTCCCGGATCTTCTATTTTGAAAACGACGGGAAACCTGAGATTTACATGGGAAGCGCGGACTGGATGCCGAGAAACCTCGACAAACGGGTGGAAATACTCTTCCCTGTAGAGGATGAAAAACTGAAAGCGCAGATCATGCACATACTGGAGCTCCAGCTTTCCGATAATCTGAAAGCACATATCCTCCAGCCGGATTCCACGATCGACAAAGAAGCCGCCAGCCCGGTCAATGTCTATGGTGGTATTTATAAGAAAGCGGAACGCCGCGGGAAGCCGCCGATCGGGGCGCAGATGACGTTTTGCAAAGAGGCGAAGAACGCGAAGCATTGATTACAATAAGGGAGAGCACCGCTGTGGAACGAATTCCATTTTGGGCGGTGCTCTCTTTTTCTGTTCTTCTATGTAAATAGTGATTATCAGCCGAATAAAACCGGAAAAAATTCGTTTTAAAACACGTCCACATCGACAGTATAAATATTATGATACAATTCACCTATGTACGGCTGCAGGCCAAATTTCACAGGGTAGGATTCCAGTCCTTTCTTTCCAGCCAGTTCTTTCATCTTTCTTGTGAATTTATCAGCAGATGGTGAGGAAGGATACGAACTGCGATCCGGCGTGTACTTTTTTTCATTGTAAACAACGATCAGCACTGTATGTTCTGCAAGATGCGACCGACACAAGTCGTCATTCATCATTAACAGCGCCATACTGTCAAATGCCTTATTCTTTATGTTTGTCACATCCACATTTCCCTCACTCTGATTTTTAAATTCGATCAGATACCGGATATTATCATTTTCCAGATAGGCATCACACGAACAGGCGCCTTCCCCCCGATAAAACTTACATATATTCTTTTTTACTCCGTCGAAATTGACGACTCGATGACTCGGATCCTCATCATGGATCAGAATTTCATGGTTCTCTTTATCTCTCGAAGCTTCACTTAGGCTGCAGAGAAAAGAACGGTACTCTTTTACTTTCTTCATCTTTCACTCCATTGCGCGCTTTTTGCTTTATCCCTCATATTTCCAGTGGCTTATATAACAATTCATAGATCTTTTCTGTATTTCCTGTGACATCGACGGAATAGCATAATCCCTCCGCATCCTTCTCCATCAGGTAATATTTGCCACGGTCCGCCGTCTCATATTCTGCCATTTTTACTTCAATGGCATGGATAAAATAGGGACTGTGGGTATTGATATAAATGTATATTCCCAGATCTTTCTGCATACGGACGAGAATCTCGGCAAATAGCACCTGCCATTCGGGATGCAGGTTAATCTCCGGTTCATCGATCAGCAAAATATCTCCCTTGCGCAGCGAACCGTTTTCCAACAGTCTTTGTATGACAATAAAAATTTTCAATCCTGCTGATAAATTGGAAATGTCCACGCTATGATCCATATTCTGATCGTAGAATGTAAACGCCCCCGCCCCTTCATTTTTCAGCGTGCCATGTGTCACCTCATCAATGATCACACGGACAATATTTTTTACCTCTTTTGCATTGATATATTCTTCCATCGTTTCCTGAAAAGATGTCCTGCTGTCAAGCAGGCGGAACAGTTCATTAGAAACAACCGATTTCTCCTCGCGTTCATTGTATGAATCTAAAACATTTTGAGACTCAATATAGACCGCCTTTTGGTGAATGGATGGGGTATACGTATACCCGGACAATTCATTTCCCGAAAATTCCGTATAATACTGTTCGTTCTCAATTTCCCACTCAAATCGAGCGGTACTGTTTTTGCTCAAATGATTGATCTGATCTCGAAAAACCTTGCGGTAATAAGATTCCAGCAAAAAGAATATATAATCGTCATCTGGTCTATTCAAAATGTGAAGGATCTCGTCACATGCTTTTTCCATGTTCTCGCTTTTTTCAAACTTAATGTTTCGACTCAACCATTCGGTTATATCTTCTCTTCGTTTGGAGTCTCCCTCATTCCACCAAAAAAGCATTAGTTCATACGATAGCATTCTCCGAATAAACGAAATATCCTGAAAAGGTCGCAAATTATTTTCAATATCCCCATAACTGTCCTGTACGAGATTGATTGCGGCGTGAATACTATCTTTCCGTGCATTTAAAATTTTCTCAGGAAGTCCCTCAGAGGCATTAAACATAGCAAAAATGGACTTCCCGACCGTAGTCTTTCCCGTCCCATTTAACCCCGCCGTAACCGTGATTCCATTGATTTCAATGTCAGCTTTTTTCAAAACAGCAACATGCTCTAACGATATTTTCATCCTCAACCATCCCTTCCTTTCACGCACTCCCCTCCCCCGGGAGCGACTCGACGAGCCGCTGCATCCGCCGGTCCGCCCTCGCCATCAGATCGGCCGTCTTCTTCAACTGCCGGTGCATTTCCGTCGTAAACGACACTTCTTTTTTATAGCGGAGCTGGTGCTCGGTACTCGCCCAGAAATTCATAGCGATCGTGCGGAACTGAATCTCAATCGGCACCTTCCGCTTCTGGTCGGAAAAAAATACGTCGATCATCACGATCACATGCAGGCTCCGATAACCGTTGTCTTTGGGATTCTCTATGTAATCCTTCACACGGAACACTTCCACATCGGTCTGGTTCATGATCATCCGCGCCACATGATAAACGTCGGAAATAAATGGACAGATGACGCGGACGCCCGCAATATCATATATATTTCCCATCATACAGCTCACGGTAAGCGGAAGTCCCTTTTTCTTCATCTTTTCAATAATGCTGTCCGATGTTTTCACCCGGCTCTTAATGCTCTCGATCGGGTTCCTGTCATTACAGTACTGAAATTCCTTATTCAGTATTTCAAGCTTTGCCGTGATCTGCTGGATCCCGGCCTCGTAGAAAAACATGATCTGACGGTACTGGTTTTCCATATTTAAAAAATCGTTCGTCTGCGGCAGCATCAACTCCGAATCGTCATCGGATACGACATCTACCACCTCCCAGCTTCCATCCTTTTTCGTCGTCAATTGGTTTAAAAAATTCTTCATGTCCTCACTTCCTTATAGTTTCCCTAAAAAATAACACTTTTTGCTAATTCATCTGCCAGATCATTGTATTTGTCACCGGAATGCCCTTTTACTTTTACAAACCGGATCTTCACTTTGTCGCAAATCGAATCGAAGTACTCTTTATAAGCCCTCGTTCCCTCCTTGTTTGTCTTCCACTCACCGAGACACCAGGAGGCGATCCCCTGATAATCATGGTAAATACAAAGGGAGCGGATGCCAGACTCCAACGCCTTTTTCATCGCCAGTTCCGCGCCGAGAATCTCTCCCGCCACATTTCGCATCGAAGCAAGTTCCCTGTTTTCCCCCTTCTGCGCCAAATGGATCTCCTGTGTTCCCGTCAGAAATACGACACCGCAGCTATACTCGCCAGTCGCCACATTGTAACTTCCGTCCACGTAAGCTACCGCAGCCTGCGGATCCGTGAGTGCATCGTGTCCACCGCCCGATGACGCGTTTTCCCCCCCTCGGATATACGCCTCCGCCTCTGCCAATGTAGGAAAACTTTTATACACCGCGCCGGATACTCCGTCGACCTGGCCTTTGCAGTCCTCCCAGGTCAGATAAATCCCCGGCGTCTTCCCCACCTTTACCGCATAATACTTCTTCTTCGCCATACGTTCCTCCTGTCCCTCAGATCCCTTTTAAATACGCAATCTCTTCTTCCGTCAGAAAGCGCCATTCCCCTGCCGCCAGCGTTTCATCCAACGCCAGTCCGGCCATCGTCACGCGCTTTAACCCGACCACTCTTTTTCCCAGACACCCGAACATCCGCTTGATCTGGTGATACTTCCCCTCGGAGATCGTTAGGAAGCAGGAATGCTCTGACAAGATCTCCATCTCTGCCGGCCGCGTCGGCCGTTTCTCCCCGATATCAATACCGCTCCGCATGCTCTGCACATCGCTCTCATCTACCGCCGCATCCAGTTCCACATAATATGTTTTCGGAATATGGTGCGCCGGTGACAATAACCGGTGGGCAAGCGGCCCATCATTTGTCAGGATCAGAAGGCCCTCCGTATCCTTATCCAGCCTCCCCATCGGAAATAAATCCTTCGCCACATAGGACGGCGGACGGCCCGACGCCTGATCCACCCCGCCCAAAATACATTCCATCACCGTTCTATGTTCGTCATCCGACGTCGCGGACACAACACCTGCCGGCTTATTGAGCATCATATACTGGTAAACCCCGCCCGAAATTTGGGATTGGTCCAAAAAAACAGAATCGGAGAATGAAACCTTGTCATCCCCCTTCGTCACCAATTCTCCATTTACCCGCACACGACCGTCCCGCACCGCCTTCTTCGCCTGGGAGCGAGTCAGCTCCGTATGATCCGACAAATATTTATCCAGTCTCACCCTCATGGCTTTATATTTCCTTTTTCCACATTCGGCTTGATAAACGTCTCATATGAATACTGCCACAATTGCTGCGCGCCATATTTCGTCCGCTCCTGCCGGCCCATGACCTGATCCAGATGAACGTCGTGCTCCCGCCACGCCCTGCCATCCGTCGCCGCATTCAGCATGAGCGGCTGTATGTTATCCATCGCGCGGGCAAAGCGCGCCTCCGGCGTAACGGCGTCCTCGAACTCATCCCACAGTTCCCGCAGCCGGGCCGCCTGATCCTCCGGCAGCAGACCGAAGATCCGCTCAGCCGCCTTGAGTTCCCGCTCCCGCTGGGTCGCCTTCCCCTCTTCATCATACGCGTAAGTATCGCCCGCGTCGATCTCCACGATATCGTGGATCAAAATCATCGTCACCGTCCGCAGCAGATCGATCTCCTCATTGGCATACTCACTGAGAAGAATAGCCATAACAGCCATATGCCAGGCGTGCTCCGCATCATTTTCCTTCCTCCCGGCCCCGGTCAGATACGTCTGCCTGCCAATCATCTTTTCCTTATCAATTTCCCGAAAAAAATCAAACAGCCTGTTCAGCCTCTCATTTTCCATGCCGTTTCTCCCCCGCTCTCCAATCATTTCCCAAGCACTATTTTTCAAGGATAATATCCTACGGGATCATGAACGCCGGAATAAATTTCCGTTGAAATAGCTTCCGTTGGATCATTTCCGCTAAATTAAACTTCCGTCGGAATAATTTCCGTTGGAATAGCTTCCGTTGGATCATTTCCGCCGGATGATCGCCAGCGGATTCACCACGACCTCATCATGCCGGAACCAATGCCACAAAATCACGCCCGACGCAGCCGCGATCAGAGTGAGGACCACCGTCAGCGCGATGTTCATTCCCAGTTCCGTACTCTGGAGCAGATACCCCAAGGCAAGGTTCATGATCATGATCGCCTCGTAGACAACAATGACAAAAACCCACGACATTTTCTTATTATCCTGCACATAATATTTCCCCATCACAAGCGCAATACCGAAAACAATAACAAACATGACAAGACACGTATACCAGCCTGAGATCAGAGATCCCGCCGTCGTATCCACGACCCACTTCTGGATTTGTTCATCCGCCCTGCACGTCCCCGCATTCATTTGGAGCGAAAGGTAAAATTTGTACGCATACGGATAAACGAGTTCGATGCCGAGCTTCCCCAGTGAAAACCCGATACCGACCGCCGCGCTGCGATACAGCGAAAGCTGCTTCTGATTCGTGAGATAGATTCCCCAGTAGAGACTGGCCGCCGTACATCCCGTACTGACAAGCGTGAGCAAAAACTGAAGGATAACGAACCTCACCGTCAAACTCCCCGGAATCGGCATTCTCGCCAAAAAAGCCCCAATAAACACATAAAATACATACTGCCAGACATAACCGAGCATCCCATAGCCCACGGCGCCCGCAAGGCCCGTCTCGATCTTACTGGAACGTCCCTTCAGGAATAATATACAAAAAAACGGGACTGCTACCCCGACCAGTATGCAGACGACCATCATCGCCATTGTAAATGTAGAAATCATGATCAATAACCATCTTCGCCTTTCTCATATTGTATAGGTTTATTATAGCGGAAATGGCGGGGAAAGTCAACGGGGGGGGGGAGGGGGCAGAAATCCGCAGGTGTTTGGGCATAGTTCCGGTTCGGGCCCCCGCTTCCGCTAATAAATGCGTAGCGGTACTAAGGCTGCAACGTGCGCGGCGCGCACTAAGTACGCAGCCTAAGGACCGACGCATTTATAAGGGGCCTGAACCGGAACTATGCCCAAACATCTGCTGCCTTACTGCGGGGGGCTCCGGAAGGGAGTGTCTTTTTGGGGTCTGCCCTTTTGCGGTCATCTGTTTCAACAAGCGTCCACAGGTTGTCTGGCTAATCCCCAGCATTTTTCCACGTCTTTTCTTGTGAATGTTCCCTGTTTTTGCGCCAGGGCGATTACTGCATCCTCCTCCACATTGTTCTCTGGCGGGACGGCATTCGGTTTTTCCTGCTCTGCGTGCACGTTCAGATTTGGGAGGATGATCTTAAAAACATTGTCATAATCTTTAATATTCCTGTTCCATGGGCTTCGATCAGTTCCAGGCGATAGAATACATTTGCAAGTTTTACATTCCGGCACACGGAAATACCCATCATAATGTCCTTTAAAGTTACTCCGCTTATTAGCCCTCCAATCGAAGTCAATTCCATCCGGTCCGCATAAAGACTGATGAATGTGCTGGTACGGAAAGAATATTCGCGATGCACAAGCAGATTCAAAAGTGCCTCTCTGACGGCAGTTTCCGGATAGTCCCTCTGGTCGATCCGGCGTAATTTTTGAAAGGAAGAATGCGTCTGGTTCCGGAAATCAATGTAATCATATACTTCTTCCATCTGCCGGAACAGGGAACCGGAAAACTCTTTCCGGTCCCTAAATTCATTTTGGGTAGTTCCCTGAAAGACCGCTGCTTTAATCGTATGCACACACTGGTCGGACAGCAATAATCCTAAATTCGTATAAACACCGTCATGAGTCATAATGCCCAAAGTTTTCATCTGCGCCTCTCCAAACAGAATATTTCTTGCGGAAAATTCCTGTTCCGCTGCCTTAAAGGTTAAGTCCTGTTCCAAAGACCGCATTTCTTCAAAATAATCTCCGTCTGTTTCCTTGATCATGCGCCGGATGGCTGTGCTGGTCGCCGGGACAGAGGAATACCCCTGTCGAACAAACACGCCTTCCGGACGCATCCCCTTTTTTGCGATATAATACGGGCGTTCCGTCCCCTGCTGCACGTCAATGGCAACGATCTGTTTTCCGTTTTCATTTAAGGTTTCATAACGCACAAACATCGTCAAATCCGGCTTGATCGCATCCCGTACTATATTACTTACCTGCAAAGCTGCTCCGTCCGGGTCATCCAGTCCAACCACAGTTCCGTCATCCTGAACACCAATATACAATTTCCCGCCCTCGCAATTTGCAAACGCAATAATCTCTTTCCTGATATCATCCACTACAACAGACTTCAATTCCACGGTCTCGCTTTCCTGATAAACCATCCGATCGCCTCCCAAAAAGATTCTACCCATATTCTAATCATTTTTGTCAATGAATGGTTAGAAAAGTGATGTCATTTCATTTATCCCGTTTCGACTCTAATATTTTTTTGGACTTATCTATAGGTCTGTGGTAAGATAATGATATTAGTCAGTTCATCAGATTTGGATTTGCTACAATTTAAGGAGGATCATTGATATGAATAATGAGGATACTAATTGGGGACAAAGTGTTGGTGGGGTTGTGATAAAGGATGGGAAGGTTTTACTTGCTCGCCATACGTATGGAAACGGGAAAGGGATGTTGATCATACCGGGTGGTTATGTGAACTATGGGGAAACGCCGCAGCAGGCTTTGAGACGGGAATATTTGGAAGAGACAAATATAGAGGTAGAGGCACAGGATATTATTGGTATCAGGTTTAATATGCATGATTGGTACGTTGTGTTTAGGGCAGAGTATATTTCGGGGGATGCGAGGTCGGATCATGATGAGAACAGTGAAGTGTTATGGCTGGATGTTGAGCATGCGTTGTCGAGGGATGATGTTCCTGAGCTTACTAAAAAGATGATTGGGAGCGCACTGGAGAAACGGGATGGGTTGCAATACGAAGATTATGAGGGGAGTGTTAAACATGCACCGTATTCTTTGTATATGGCATCAGATAGGAGATTTTATGAGTAAAGAAATAAAGATCAGAGAAGAACGGGTATCCCCAGAAGAATATTTACTTTTTGAAAAGGGCAGACTTGGGTTCAAAATATCCACAGGAATGGTTTGAGGAAAGGTTTGAGGAACGAATCGCTAAACTTGTAAACAATGTTACCATAAGCCTAATTGCAAGGAATGAAAACGGCTTAATGGCTGGCGTTTTATTTGGGTTGACAGATTATGTGTATTGGCTGTATGTAACGGATCTGGGGGTTGATAGAGACTATGGGGGACAGGGGATCGGAAGGCGGCTTATGAAAAAACTGCACTTGATAGGGCGGGGGGGCGAAAAGGATATTGCGGTATATTTGATAGCAAACGAAAACGCTGTTCCGTATTATGAAAAACCAGGTATGAAAAAAGCAAATGATGTCATGCAATTTATTCATATTGAATGGACTGAATTTACTGTAAGATAGAAAAAATCAGATTCTGGATCTGTGTGGGTGGCGGGCAGAGAAACCAGACTTGAAAAGCAAATATGGATCATCAACCATCCGCCTCTCTTTTTCGTGCAAAAATAAAGAGGACAAATACAAACCAAACCCTTATAATGATTATAAAAACAAAGACAACTCTAAATCCCAAAAGCGCAATACGCTTATTATACGAGGAGGTATCACATGAAATGGGTTGAAAAACTAAATCAAAGCATGAATTACATCGAAGAACATTTGACAGATGAAATCGACTACGAACAACTTGGGCGGATCGCCTGCTGCTCCGCCTATCACTACCAGAGGATGTTTACTTATATGGCCGGCATCACCCTGGCGGAGTACATCCGGAGAAGAAAAATGTCTTTAGCCGCAGTAGACCTGCAGGGCGGCGAGGCACGCATCATCGACATCGCGGAAAAATACGGCTACCGTTCCCCAACTGCATTTAACCGAGCGTTCCAGTCTTTTCACGGAATCGCCCCATCCTCTGTAAAAAACGAGGGCACGTCCGTAAAATCTTTTTCCCCCATTGTATTTAAGATCACCGTGAAAGGAGCAACTGAAATGAATTACAAGATTGAAAAAAAAGAAGCATTCCGCATCATAGGCATATCCGCGCCGCTCGATCAGGAGATCGAGAACAACTTTGCAGTCGTACCCCAAATGTGGCAGGAAGCATCCACCAATGGGACCCTGCAAAAACTGGCCTCCATGATGGATACGCCGCCAATGGGACTTCTGGGCGTGAGCGCCTGCAACAACGAGGAACAATGGAAATACTATATCGCCGTCTCCAGCACAAAACCGACCGGCGAGTTCGAACAATACACCATCCCCGCCGCCACCTGGGCCATCTTCTCCGGAAGCGGCACAAACCAGTCGATACAGAAATTGGAACAACGCATCATAACCGAATGGCTGCCGACCTCCGGATACGAATACGCCAACGCCCCCGACATAGAAGTCTACTTAAACCCCGACCCTCAAAATGCCCAATACGAAGTATGGATCCCCGTTACAAAGAAAAAAGAGTAACAGGCTACTCCACCTCCTGATTTTTAATGATCACCGGTATCAATTGATACACCTCTTTTTTCAGTTCCTCGAGTCCGACCGGCTCCCCGTGCAGGATCACATTGTAGCAGGTAGAGTTGACGAGTTCCACGATCATGTAAATAATAAATTCGTGGTTGCGGAACTTCCGGCCGGACCGCTGGATCAGTTCGGAGTACCAGTCGTAAAAGCTGGCGGAAACCTCGTTTCCGCCCTCTAACAGCACGTGGTGGAACAGGCCCCACTGGAGGTTTTTGGCGATAAACTCCAGCAGGCTGTGGTCGGCGTTCAGCTGCTCGATGATGATGTCCACCGCCTGGATCACGCTCTGTTCCAGGCTTTCGTATTCCTGCTGCTGCATGCGCTCTCTTGTGATCCGGAAAAGTTCGCCGGCTTTCCTTGTGACCAGTTCGTTTCGTATCTCATATTTGTCCTTGAAATAGAGATAAAATGTTCCTTTGCCCATTTCCGCTTTGTTTACGATGTCGGAAATCGACGTGTCGAATACGCCCTTGGAAGTAAAGAGTTCGTACGCGGCGTCCAGCAGGGCTTCCTGCTTTCTCTTTTTCTTTTCTTCAAGTTTCTTTCCCATATGATCACTCTTCCTCTTCTTTTTCAATGGCAGCGGTTTCAATGATGAATTTCACTTCACCGTCCATTCCGGTTCCGATGCCGGAGAAGTTCGTATACTCCTTGGAAATGTCCAGCAGGGCACTGAGACGGTCTTTCAGCGTCAGGAAATCATCCTCGTACTTCTCATTGATCTTCTGGATGCCCTTTTCGTCAAATTCGGCCATTCCATCTTTTAGGTCGATCGCTCCCTCTCCGAGTTTTGTTATGCCGTCGGTTACTTTCGCAGTCGAACTGTGAAGCTTGCCGCTGCCCTTTTTCAATTTGGCAGCGCCGCGGATCAGTTCGCTGCTGCCGGATTTTACGGATTTAGTCGCTTTTAGTATCTTTTTGGCGCCGGCAAGCAGTTTTTTATCGTTTTTGCTTAATTTGGCGCCGCCCTCACTGAGTTCTTTTAACTTGGCGGTGAGCGTCTGGATGCTCGTGGTCATTTTGCCGTCGGCGGCGCGCAGCTTGGAGGATTCGGCAGCTACGGCGGAAATGCCGTCTGCCACCTGCTTGATCCCGCCGGACACCTGGGAGGCTCCGCTTTTCAGCTTGCTCTTTTCGTTGGTTGCGCTAGCGAGCGCCGTTACGCTTTCCTTCTGGCCGGTGGACAATTGTTTCAGCGCCTCGGCGTAGGCGAGCAGCGCCTGTTTCTGCCCCTCGTCCTCGGTCATTCCCGCCTGAGCCTGAATGCCGGCGATGATCGCTTCATAGCTGTCATAGGACTCTTTGAGTTTTTCCAGATTGCCGTTTAACTCCGATATGCCGGCGGATACGCTGGCTGCTCCCTGCGCGAGACCGCTCGTTTTCATCTTCTCCGCGATCTCATCCACGCCGGCGGTGTACTTGCTGATCCCGCCGGAAAATTCCTTATAGCCGCCCGGCATTTCTTTAGCCGCGCCGTAAATCTGGCTGGCGCCGTCCGTGATCTTCTTCGCCCCGTTCACGTAATCTTTTGTACCATTCGCGAGCGAATCCACGCCGGCCGTATATTCTTTTATCCCTTTGGCCAGTTTGTTTCCGCCGGCTGCCAGATCATTGATCCCCTTATTCAATTCCTTCTCGCCGTCTGCGTATTCCTCAAATTTATCCTGCAGCTCCCCGAGTTTCTCGGATAATGTTTTCGAGCCGTCTACCAGTTCTTCGGACGAATCCACCAGTGTTTCAATGTCATCTTCCAGATCGTCAAGCGTGCTGTCGTCGTCCACTTCCAGATCGGACAAAATGCTGGCGCTCGCGTACGTGATCGTATTGCCGAGCGAAAAATCGCTGACGTCTGCTGTTACGGTGAACTCAGATGGGAATTTCTCTGCCGTATCTCCGCTCAGATCCAGACTCTCCACCATGCCCGGCACACCGAAACCGACAACGATATTGTTCGAACCCTCATTTACGATCCTGCCGTGATCAACTTCGACATCGGTAAATTTCTCCGTCGGAAGGATGACACCGGTCGCCATGAGAAATGGCGTATACATTTTTTCCTGCTCTCCGTTCACTTTTTTCCTGACGGATGAATGGTTCGTATATTTGACATGGATCTCCACTTTTCCGCTCTTTCCGGCAAGTTCCTCCGGCGATATTTCTTTTCCGTCGAGTTTGTAGGACAGGCTGACGCTGACCGGCAGCTCTTTATCCGTCGTTCCCTGATAATAGATGTCATTCGAGCCGGCGCTCCAGTTCAGCCCCTCGCCGTTCTGTTCAAATGTTTCTTCCCCTTTTACGTTTTGAATGTCCTTCAGCGTGGACTTATCACTGATCGTGCCATTGATGCCGGCATTTTTTAACCAGTCCGACACCGTGATCCCGGTTACCGACCCATCGGCTCCCGCATTGACATATACGGACTCCTCCTTTGTCACCTGCTCGGCCTGGACGAACGCGCTGTTGCCAAAGATCAGACTTGTCACGACAAGTCCGGATACGACTGTCTTTTTCACCCTGTTCAGTTTTCTATTTCGATTCATACGATACACATCCTTTCTATTCTATATGACCATCATTTTTTCAATTCTTACCTGCATGATCTTCTACTCATGTCAGTAATCTATTTTTCTCATATCTAATGTCGTCTTACATATCACTTTATCAAAAAGCTTCAGGAGCGCCGGCAGGATACAGATAACGGAAATCGTACTGATCACGGCCCCCCTAGCCAAAAGCGTACAGATGGAACTGATCATGTCGATATCCGAGTACAGGGAAACCCCGACTGTCACGGCGAAAAAGCTGAGGCCGCTGATTATGATCGACTTGATCGACGTCCGGTGGGCGATGGCCACCGCTTCCTTTTTCGTCATATGGTTGACCGTTCTCTCCTTATGGTAGCGGCTCGTCATCAATATGGCGTAATCGACCGTCGCCCCGAGCTGTATCGTCCCGATGACGATGCTCGCCACAAACGGAAGGGAAATGCCGCTGTAATAAGGAACGGACATATTTAAGAAAATGGCAAATTCGATGACGCTTACCAAAATGACCGGAAGGGAAATGGATTTAAACGTCAGCATGATGATGAGAAAGATCGCCGCGATCGACAGGTAATTTACGGTCGCCAGATCCACATCTGTCACATCTTCGAGATCCTTCATCAGAGGCGCCTCGCCGATGATCATCGACTCGGGACTGTGTTTCTTTACAATGTCGTTCAGGCTCGCGATCTGACTGTTGACTTCATCGGTCGCCGACTTGTAATCCGAGCAGATAAACTGCAGTTCATACTCATCGCTCATAAACATATCTTTGTATTTATCCGGAACCATATCCATCGGCATATTGGCGCCCACGATGGAATTTAACCCGAGCGCCCATTTCACTCCGTCCACCTCTTTCATTTCGTTCAGCAGATCGTTTTTCTCCTTGATGGACAGTCCGTTTTTCAAAAGCAGTACGTGCATGCTGTTCATGTTAAAATTCTCATCCAGTTTCCGGTTTGCCACGGCAGATTCCAGCGTATCCGGCAGCGACGAATCGATATTGTAATACACTTCCACATTTTTATTCCCATAGTAAGCCGGGACGAACAGAATCACGAACAGCACGATCGCCACGAGATGATGCTTCGTGATAAACTTACTCGTTTTCTCAAATTTAGGGAACAGATTGCGGTGCGTCGTCTTTTCGATCCACTTATCGCAGATGAGTATAATGGACGGCAGCAGCGTAATACATGTGATCACGCCGACGATCACGCCTTTTGCCATGACGATTCCCAGATCCCTGCCGAGCGCGAACGTCATAAAGCACAGTGCCGCAAAACCGGCTACCGTCGTGATGGAGCTGCTGACCACCGATTTGAACGTATTGCCGATCGCATGTGCCATCGCCCGCTCCTTGTCGCCCTCAAACCGGAGTTTATTTGCCTGATAGCTCTCCAGCAGGAAAATGGAATAGTCCATCGTGACTCCCAGCTGGAGCACCGCCGTCAGCGCCTGCGTGATATAGGAAATCTCACCGAGAAAAATATTGCTCCCCAGGTTATAGAGGATCGAGATACCGATACCCGCCAGGAAAATGACTGGAGTCAAAAACGACTCCATCGTGAGGATGAGGACGAGCAGCGCGAGCACAGCGGCAATCGTCACATAGATCGGCATTTCCGCCAGCGCCAGGTTTTTAATATCCGTTACGATTCCCGACATGCCGCTTATGAATGCCTGTTCTTTTACGACGCCCCTCATTTCCGTCACCGCTTCCATCGTCTCGTCGGCGGAAGTCGTCTGATCGAAAAGGGCGATCATCATCGTCGCGTTTTCGTGGAACAATGCCTCCCTGATATCATTTGGCAGCATTTCTACCGGAAGCGTAAGGTCGGCCACGCTGTCATACCAGATGATCTTTTCTACGTGTTCCACATCCGCCAGCTTCTCTTTTAATTTGGCGACATCTTTATTTTCCATATCCTCTACGACTACCATGGAAAAGGCACCCATGCCGAACTCATCCACCATGATATCCTGGCCTTCCACCGTCTCCAGCGATTTCGGCAGGTAACTGAGAAGATCGTAGTTTACCCTTGTCATGCTCATGCCGATCACCGATGGGATGATCAGCAGGAGGCCGAAGATCAGGATAATAAATTTGTGCCGTGTAATAAACTTTCCAAAATGGTTCAATTTGATTCCCCCTTTACCAAAAATGACTCTCAGTCATTTCTATGATTAGTAAGTCTATCACAAAAATGACCAGGAGTCAATACTTTATTTTAAAAAATTTTAAATTTTTTTTGAGCCGCCGAAAACGACGAAAAATACATGGCGCTAGGAGTTCAGAGCGTATTCTGTCGTCAGCATATCCACCTTCAGTTCCGTCACGAGTTCAAATGCTTTGTCGAGCTGGTTGACAGTCCACACATTGACCTGTCTCCCCGCTTCGTGCAGACGGGATACATGTGAGGCCTCAAGAAGCGTATACCGCGTATCAAGATCGATCTCATTGGCGATGCACCAGTCTATGAGCGGACCATTCACCGCCTGGTCCCTGTTTGATTCCTCCGCCCCGTACACGTACTGCAGTCCTTTTTTGTTCACCCCGTCGATCTCTTTCAGGGATAACAGGTTCTGTTTGTACATGCTGATAAAATACGTCCGTTCGAGCAGACCGGTTTTTTTCACCTTCTGCACGATCTTCTGCAGCTCCTCTTTGGTAAATTCTTCTTTAAGTTCAATAAACGGGTGCACCGTCCCGCTGTCCGCCAGTATGTCGAGATATTCTTCCAGTGTCGGCACCGTCAGGCCGGGATACTGCCAAACATTGGCGCCCGACGTGATCGGGTATTTTTTTAGCTGCTGTAAGTCCATGTTCGCGATCGTCAGGTTTTTTCCACACATCCGGCTGAGGTCCGCGTCGTGCATGATGACAAACTGGTCGTCCAGCGTCTTTCTCACATCGCACTCCACCCCGTAAAATCCCTGTTTGACAGCCATCTCAAATGCCATCGCCGTATTTTCCGGCGCCTCCGAGCTAAGACCGCGGTGGGCGATCAGCTTTTGATCTCGTAATTCCACTCTGTATACCTCCACTTCCACTGACGTCTGTGATCTACCATCGGCGGCCGCTGCCAGGATCGTCGTCTTTCCAGCCTCAAGTCCTGTCACTACGCCTGACTGGGATACTTTCGCCACCTGCGGATCGCTGCTGGTAAAGCGCACGCCCCGGTTTGACGCGTTTGCCGGCAGCACCGAGGCACCGATCGTCATTTTTTTTCCCACTTCAAGCTTAGTCCCATGCGCATCGGCGTCGACGATGACTGACCGGGAAGGGATCACTACCTGCACGCTGCAGACAGCTTTTTTTCCCGACCCGTCTTTTGCCGAGACCGTGATCTTCGCCTTCCCCTCCGACCTTCCGTGTATCACGCCGGCAGATGAGACCGATGCGACGCCCCTGTCGGAGGAAGAATATGACAGTTTGCGCTTTGTTGCGTTTGCCGGGGAAACTTTGGCCTGCAGTTTTACAGAGCCTTTTACGTCCACGTTCACGCGGGACACCCCAAGCGACACGCCCGTCACCTTTCTCCCGACAAGCACGCGCAATTTCGCTTTTGCCTTTTTACCGGCTTCTGTCTCTGCCGACGCCGTGATCGTTGCCCTTCCGTATCTCTTTCCCCGCACCACCCCTTTTTTACTGACCGCCGCCACGGATTTCCTCGAAGATTTCCAGCGGATCGTCTGCGTTCCGGCAGATTTTGGCCGCACGTTGACGCGGAGTTTTTTCTTCTCCCTCTTATTCAGCAGTAAAAAATCGCCTTTGTTCTGAATCTGGAACGATTTCAGCTTTTTACCGCTGGCCGCGGAGTCCTCCGCGCGGAATACCGAAAAAACGAATCCTGCTGCCAGTACCGCTGCGCATACTGTTACAAGCCTGATCGTGTTTCTCATTGATTTCACCATTCCTATTTCCCTTTTTCAAAATGTTACGCGCACGCTTTCTGAATGGTATGCTGTGCCCGCTCATTTATATTTTATGTATCAAATATAGCAAAAAAAAGGCCCGGCTATCATATGCGGGCCTTTCTACTCTATGTTTCAGTGAAAAACATCAAGAAGCGGTATATACAACCGTCGTATCATTTTTAATACTCGTCTTGCCATCCTTGAGCTTTGGCTCAACCTTAATGTAGTAAGATTTGTTTTTCTGCAGTTTTTTCTTACCTATTTTCGTGATGGTAAATCCCTTGCTGTTCTTTCCGAGAGTTTTCACCTTTTTATACTTGCCGTTTTTACTTGTGGAAACAGATACGGTATAACCGGTCGCTCCCGTTACTTTGCTCCATTTCAGAGTCACTTTCGCGTTCTTACTTGCCGTACTCCATTTTTTCTTTCCGGAAACCGACTGACGGTAGAAATACCTGTATCCGGACCACTCGCCGTACGTATTTTTCCCATCGTTTACGACATAATATCTCACGCGGTATTTATAAGGCGTATTCTTGCTGAATGACATGCTGTTCGTGCGGACGCCATTGGACGCAGACAGCGTAGCCACTTTCTTTCCGCCTTTTACTTTGTATACTTCTACCTCATATCCCGCAGCCTGACGGCTCACATCTACTGCCAGAAAGCTTGCCGCTTTGGAACTGGTACTCGGAACACTTACAAAAAAGTCGCTGGTCGACGGCTTCGCCGGCGCGCTCTTATTCGTGTAAACGTCGTACAGGCCCGAAACATTCGTCGACGCCGCAAATCCGCTGGCAGAAGTACGAACCGGCTCTACCACGATGCCATAGCTGGAACCCGGAACAAGACCCGTTCTCGTATAGGAAGTAGTCGTAGCCGGCACTGTCGTCAATACCTGCTTATTGCTGTAATCATACACGACATAAGAGGTAGCGCCCGCACAGGCATTCCACGTAAAGGTAAGCGTGTTCAGCGTGCGTTCGGTGCAGTCTACCTTCATAGCCGCTGCGTCCGGTGAAGTAACGACCTCTAACGCCTCGGAAAGATCCGACATTTCGATTTCTTCTGTATCCCTGTCCACATAAACGGCGACCACTTTGATGTACACGGACTGTCCCGCACTCAGATTTGTAACCTCATAAGACGGAGAAAACGCCGCATCCTTAATAAGGGAATACTTTTCACCATCTGTGCTGGCAGCCACATAATAGCCATCCGCACCAGGTACCGCATCCCAGGAAAATGCTGCGCTTGTACGAGTAGCTTTCGTCTGCTTCAGTCCTGTCGGCGCCTTCAATTCCGCCTGAGACGTCACCGGCACAAACATCATTGCCGCTAACACAAACACAAAAGCAGCCAGTGCCTTTACATAATTTTTCATGATCAATGAACTCCTTTCAAAAATTAAATTTGTTTATAAACGTTTTAGAAACGCTTAAAAATTATTTTACTTCCGAAAGGAGTTTTTGTCAATGCTTATTCAAAAAAATTCCCATCAAAAAGAAAGTTGCCAGAATAAGTATATTATGTTATACTATATATAGTTCTGAATGACAAACAAACCCGTTTCATAAACTATCGAGGTGTAATATGGCAAGGACAGTATCGATTGGCGAGCAGGATTTTGGAGAACTGCTCACAAGAAATAATTTCTACGTGGATAAGACAACCTTTATAAAAGAATGGTGGGAAAGCGAGGATAAGGTAACACTCATCACCCGCCCCAGACGTTTCGGAAAGACATTAAATATGAGTATGCTGGATCGGTTTTTCAGCATAAAGTATAAAGGGCAGGACGAAATCTTTCACGGCCTGAACATTTGGAAGGAAGAAAAATTCAGGAAACTGCAGGGCACATACCCGGTCATATTCCTGTCATTTGCCGGAATCAAGGAAACCAATTATCCTATGACGATACGCCGGTTTAGCGAGATCATGCAGACCGAATATATAAAAAATTATTTTCTTCTAAAATCAGATGTTCTGACGGAAGGAGAAAAAAAGGCTTTTAAGCAGATGGCAGACCATATGGAACCGGAAGATGCACCGATGGCACTCCACCGCTTATCCGATTATCTGTGCCGTTTCTATGGCAAAAAGGTGATCATCCTTTTGGACGAGTATGACACGCCGCTGCAGGAAGCCTATGTCGGAGGGTACTGGAACGAACTGGTCTCCTTTACGCGGAACCTGTTCAATAATACGTTTAAGACAAATCCCTATCTGGAACGGGCCATCATGACAGGGGTGACGAGAGTCAGTAAGGAATCCCTCTTTTCTGACCTGAACAACCTGAATGTTGTCACCACGACTTCTAATGAGTATGCTTCCTGTTTTGGCTTTACCGAGGAAGAAGTTTTTCGTGCCATGGATGAATTTGAATTGACTAACAAAGACGAAGTAAAGCACTGGTACGATGGTTTCACGATCGGGCAGTTGACGGATATCTATAATCCGTGGTCGATCATCTGCTTTCTCGATAAAAAGAAATTAAAACCCTATTGGGCCAATACGAGTTCCAACGGACTCGTGAGCCAGCTGATCCGGAAGGGCAGCCGGGACATCAAGATTGATTTCGAGCACCTGCTGTCGGGCCAGACGATCTGCAGCAGGATCAATGAAGAAATGGTATTTAACCAGCTCTCCGGGAGTGAGCGGGCTGTGTGGAGCCTGCTATTGGCCGCCGGATACCTGAAGATCATAGCGAACAAAGGAAGGGAGTACGAACTCTCCCTGACCAACTATGAAGTTCAGCAGACGTTTGAGGACATGGTGCGGGACTGGTTTGACGAGAACGCCAGTGATTACAATGGCTTCATCAAAGCTCTTCTGCGTGGAAACCGGAAAGAAATGAACGCCTATATGAACCGGGTACTGCTCGAGATGGCGAGTTCCTTTGATGGGGGGAACAGGCCTTCCGAGTTTACGATGCCGGAAAGATTTTACCACGGATTCGTACTCGGACTTCTGGTGGATCTTTCCGACCGCTACGAAGTGACGTCAAACCGCGAGAGCGGTCTGGGACGCTATGATGTGATGCTGAATCCGAAACAGGCCGGCGACGACGGCATGATCCTCGAATTTAAGGTGTACGACCCAGATGACGAATCTTCGCTGGAAGAAACCGTACAGGCAGCGCTGAAACAGATCACGGAAAAGAAATACGAACAGACGCTCCTTGCGCAGGGGATCGAGAAAGAACGCATCCGCAAGTACGGCTTTGCGTTCCGGGGGAAAGAAGTGCTGATCGGGTAAATGCCCGGCGGCAAAACGTATCAATCCGTAATGAAATGATATATGATATACATGACATATCGCTGACAAACATGCAACGGAGGTGCAGAAATGGCAAGAACAGTTTCGATCGGCGCACAGGATTTCGGGGCCCTTATTTCCAATCACTGTTTTTATGTAGATAAAACCCTTTTCATCAAGGAGTGGTGGGAAAGTACTGACATCGTTACGCTCATCACCCGTCCCAGACGTTTCGGAAAGACATTAAATATGAGTATGCTGGATCGGTTTTTCAGCATAAAGTATAAAGGGCAGGACGAAATCTTTCACGGCCTGAACATTTGGAAGGAAGAAAAATTCAGGAAACTGCAGGGCACATACCCGGTCATATTCCTGTCATTTGCCGGAATCAAGGAAACCAATTATCCTATGACGATACGCCGGTTTAGCGAGATCATGCAGACCGAATATATAAAAAATTATTTTCTTCTAAAATCAGATGTTCTGACGGAAGGAGAAAAAAAGGCTTTTAAGCAGATGGCAGACCATATGGAACCGGAAGATGCACCGATGGCACTCCACCGCTTATCCGATTATCTGTGCCGTTTCTATGGCAAAAAGGTGATCATCCTTTTGGACGAGTATGACACGCCGCTGCAGGAAGCCTATGTCGGAGGGTACTGGAACGAACTGGTCTCCTTTACGCGGAACCTGTTCAATAATACGTTTAAGACAAATCCCTATCTGGAACGGGCCATCATGACAGGGGTGACGAGAGTCAGTAAGGAATCCCTCTTTTCTGACCTGAACAACCTGAATGTTGTCACCACGACTTCTAATGAGTATGCTTCCTGTTTTGGCTTTACCGAGGAAGAAGTTTTTCGTGCCATGGATGAATTTGAATTGACTAACAAAGACGAAGTAAAGCACTGGTACGATGGTTTCACGATCGGGCAGTTGACGGATATCTATAATCCGTGGTCGATCATCTGCTTTCTCGATAAAAAGAAATTAAAACCTTATTGGGCCAATACGAGTTCCAACGGACTTGTGAGCCAGCTGATCCGGAAAGGCAGCCGGGACATCAAGATTCAGTTTGAAGATCTGCTGCGAGGAGGCACCATAAAAACTGAAATCGATGAAGAGATCATTTTTTCTCAACTGGACCTGGATGAAAATTCGATCTGGAGTCTTCTTCTCGCCAGCGGATACCTGAAAACAATCCGTATCGTAGATGAAGTCTACGAACTGGAACTGACGAATTATGAAATCCGAAAAACATTTTTCAAAATGGTAAAGACCTGGTTCCGACAGAACAGCGCTGATTACAATGATTTCATAAAAGCCCTTTTAAGAGACGATGTGGAATCCATGAACGAGTACATGAGTATCGTTGCGGATGAACTGTTCAGTTCCTTTGACGGCGGGAAAAAACCATCATCCAGAACCACCCCCGAGCGTTTTTATCACGGATTTGTACTGGGATTACTCGTGGATCTCATTGACCGCTATGAAGTGACATCTAACAGGGAAAGCGGCTTTGGACGGTATGATGTGATGCTCCGGCCAACGCAGCCCGATGACCTCGGCATCATTCTGGAATTTAAAGTTCATGATCCCCGCAGGGAATGTTCACTGGAAGAAACCGTACAGGCAGCGCTGACGCAGATCACGGAAAAAAATTATGAACAGACGCTCTTATCGCAGGGGATCGAGAAAGAACGCATCCGCAAGTACGGCTTTGCGTTCCGGGGGAAAGAAGTGCTGATCGGGTAGACCATCTGCAACCTAATACAGATTCCTCTCCCCGCTTACCGCTTAAGAGACACACTCCTCGTTGACATCCCGCAGACACCATGTTACTATTAAATAGGTGTCAGAGCACCAAATACAAGAGAAATGAGGTTTTGCTTATGAAACTTTGGGGAGGACGTTTTACAAAGGAAACGGACCAGCTGGTGCACAATTTCAACGCTTCGATTTCCTTTGATCAGAAATTTTATAAACAGGACATACTGGGGAGCATCGCCCATGTCACCATGCTCGAAAAGCAGGGCATCCTGACGACGGATGAGAGAGATCAGATCATCGCCGGGTGCAAGGGCATTTTAGAAGACATCGAAAATGGAACGCTCGCCATCACCGAAGAACACGAAGACATACACAGCTTCGTGGAGGCGAACCTGATCGAGCGGATCGGCGAACCGGGAAAGAAGCTGCACACCGGACGGAGCCGCAACGACCAGGTAGCGCTGGATATGAAGCTGTTTACGCGGGATGAGATCGTCGCCATCAACGATCTGTTAAAAGAGCTGCTCGTGACGATCCACAATATCATGAAAGCGCATACGACGACTTATATGCCCGGCTTTACCCATCTGCAGAAGGCCCAGCCAGTCACGCTCGCCCACCACTTCGGCGCGTATTTCGAAATGTTCCGCCGCGACCGCAGCCGGCTGCGGGACATCTACGACCGCATGAACTACTGTCCGCTCGGCGCGGGCGCGCTCGCCGGTACGACTTACCCGCTCGACCGGGAGGAAACCGCTTCCTTCCTGAACTTTGACGGGCCGACTCTGAACAGCATGGACTCGGTTTCCGACCGCGATTACCTGATCGAACTGCTCAGTGCCATGTCCATGATCATGATGCACTTGAGCCGCTTCTGCGAAGAGATCATTGTTTGGAACTCCAACGAATACCAGTTTGTGGAGATCGACGATTCGTACTCGACGGGCAGCAGCATCATGCCGCAGAAAAAAAATCCCGACATCGCCGAACTCGTGCGCGGGAAGACCGGACGCGTCTACGGCGCGCTGCTCTCCCTGCTGACGACGATGAAGGGACTTCCCCTCGCCTACAATAAGGACATGCAGGAGGATAAAGAATTAACATTTGACGCGATCGATACCGTAAAGGGATGTCTTTCCCTCTTTACCGGCATGATCGCCACGATGCGATTCCACACGGAACATATGGAAGCCAGCGCCAAAAACGGATTTACGAACGCGACGGACGCCGCCGATTATCTCGTCAACCACGGAGTCCCGTTCCGCGATGCACACGGCATCATCGGACAGCTCGTGCTGACCTGCATTGAAAAAGACATCTCACTCGACGAACTTCCGCTCAGCGAATACAAAAAAATATCCCCCGTCTTTGAGGAGGATATTTATGAAGCCATTTCCATGAAAACATGCGTCGACCGGCGGAACACGATCGGCGCCCCGGGCGAGCAGGCGATGAAACAGGTCATCGCCATGAATGAAACATATTTAAAAGAAAGTTAAAGTCCGTTCAGAAATTCCAAGGCCCTCTGCAGCTGGTCATCCTGGTCTTCGACCTCGATGTCCGGCGCAAGGCCTTTTTTGTGTATGCTGATACCGCCCGGCAGAAAATATTCCGCCGTCGTCAGCTTGATCCCGCCGCCGCAGGATCCCTCGAGCGAGAGCACGGTCTGGACGATGCCCTTTCCAAAACTCTGCGTGCCGATGAGCGTGGCGGCTTTTCTCGCCTGCAGTGTCCCGGCGAATACTTCCGACGCGCTTGCGCTGTTTCCATTGATGAGCACGGCGACCGGGCGGTCAAAACTGGTATCATCGGTAGAATAATAAGTTTTGTCACCCTCTTTTTTACTTTTCTCTGTGATCAGTTCACCTTCCGGCAGCAGTTCATCCAGCATTTTGATCACGGTGTCCAGAGAACCTCCGCCATTATCCCGCACGTCAATCACGAGTCCGCTCACATCGTCTTTCTTCATATTCTCGATGGCTGTCCCGAACTGCTCATCGGTCTCTTTATCAAATTCCGTGATCTTAATATATCCGACCGTTCCAAATTTCTTCGACGAAACCGAAACGACATCCACCTTTCCGCACACGACCTGCAGATCCAGCAGTTCTTTCCCGTTCGGCGCATCTTGTTCTGCACCATCCGGCACATCCTGTCCTGAACCGTCCGGCGCACCTTGTTCGGCACCATCCGGCACATTCTGTTCCGCACCGCTCACCGCGCGCTCCACCGTAATGGTAATCGTCCTTCCGTCGTTGCCTTCCTTTTTGATCATGGCAATCATCTCATCCATTGTCATGTCGGCAACTTCCCGGCCGTCCACACGCATGAAACGGTCGCCTTTCTCAATGCCGGCCGCCGCCGCAGGGCCGCCCGCGGAAACATCCTTTACGATGACGGCGCCGTCTTCCTCCTGCTTGAGGGAAACGCCGATGCCCACATAGGAACCGTTGATGCCGTTCATCAGTTCTTCGTATTCTACTTCGGTATAATACTGGGAGTATTTGTCACCCAGCGCGCTCACCATTCCCTTTGCCGCGCCGTTCGCCAGTTCCTCGTCTTTTACTTCTCCCTGATAATAGTCATCAATACACCGTTCGATCACTTTCGCCTTATCATGTACCTGCTGGGTAGCCGACCCCGATATATAGAGCTGGATGCCAAAATACCGGGCCCCGCTGATCACCCCGAGCAGGAGTGCCGCCCCGGCCAGCATCCCAAAAAGAAACCCTTTTCTTCGCTCCTGAGACAAAAAATCACTTCCTTCACAATTTCTACACCTGGCTCACATAAATGAGTGGATCCACATATTCGCCGTTGATCGAAATGCCGAAATGCAGATGTGCCCCCGTCGAAATACCAGTGGATCCGACATAGGCGATCACATCCCCCTGTTTGACCTTCGTCCCCTCGCTGACAGCGAGGCGGGACGCGTGCATATAGACCGTATATAAACTATTTCCGTGATAGATCATCACATGGTTTCCAGCGCTCGCGCTATACGTAGCCGTCACTACCGTACCGTCCGCCGACGCCACGATCGGCGCGCCCTCGGAAACCGCGATGTCGATGCCGTGATGCTCCGTACTCGCTCCCTGCGTCGGACTCGTACGGCTGCCGAAGCGGGACGAGATCCTTCCCTGTTCCTGGAGCGGCCAGCGAAGCTGTCCGGTATTGGCATACTGATTCCCTGCAGGCTGTGCCGCGGAAGGCTGCGACGCGCCGCCGGCCGCCGCTCTCTGCTCGGCCTCCTGCTTTGCGATCTTCTCCTGCTTCTCCCGCAGCAGGTTTTCCACTTCCTGCTCCTGTTTTGCCACCTGATCCTGGAAATTCTGTACTTTTTCATCCGTATAGGAAATGGCGTTGTCGAGTTTTCCCATTTCCTCCTTTTTGCCAGCTTTCAATTCCTTTAACGCGGCCTTATCCGCAACCGCCTCTTCCCTGAGCGCCGCGATCTCCCCGGCCTTCGCCCGCATCCTCGTCTGCTTCTTCTCCACATCCTCCTTTGTCTTCACGAACTGGGAAAACAAGTTGGCGTCGTACTGGGAAATCTTCTCGATGTACTCGGAACGGTTCAGCAGGTCTCCGAGGCTCTTCGCGCTGAAAATGACATCCATATAATCTTCGCCGCCATTTTCATACATATATCTTATTCGTTTTCTCATCGTTTCATACTGCTCTTTTTCCACATTCTCGGCAGCTTCCACTTCCGTCTCCAGCTGTTTCAGCTCCTTGTGGGCGGCATCCACCTGTTTTTCCAGCGATGAGAGCGTTTCTGTTACTTTCTCGATCTTTTTATCGACCTTCTCCACATACTGGGCAACATCTTCCTTGCTGTTCTCCAGCTCGGCAATCTCCTTCTCCAGTTCTTTGACATGCTTTTCCGCCTTCTGTTTCGCCTCCTCGGCCTCCTGGATCTTCTCGTCGAGCTCCGACGTTTCCGCCACCGCGCTCGGCCGGAACAGATAAAAACCGCACAGCATGCCGGCGGTCAAAACAGCGCTGACTGCCAGCCGCACTATCCTCCTCTTCATACGTTCCCTCCATTCTCATACGTTCAAATGCTTTCGAACCGTGACAAAGCTGCCTATAAAACCGATCCCTATGCCGATCAGCAGACAGACCGGGATGAGCATCTGAAACACCTGCACCGCCCCGAGAAAGTCGAGCCACCCCGAAATCACCTCGAAACGGGTTTTTATATATTGTATGATCGTATTATAACTAAAAAACAGGATCACGAGCGGGATCAGCGCGCCAACCAGGCCGATCACTACCCCCTCTACGATAAAAGGCGCCCGGATAAAAAAGTCGGAAGCCCCCATCAGCCGCATGATCTCAATCTCACTCCTTCGCACCGTAATACCGGTGGAAATGGTGGAGTTAATGAGAAATACCGACACAGCCAGCAAAATGCCAATGATGGCAATCGAAACATAACTGACGAGAAGATTTGCGTTTTCGAGATTTTTCGCCGTCTCATCGGAACGTTTCACCGTCCTGACTCCCTCAATCCCCTTCACGTATTCCGCCACCTGCTGCTGGTCGGAAATATCCTTTAAAAACACCTGATACGAGGCGGAATTTTCCAACGGATTGTCCGTGCCGAAGCTGTCCACCAGCTCCGTATTATCGCTGAAATTTTCCCGCACAAACTTCTCCCACGCCTCCTGCGCCGAAATGAACTCGATATGATCCACCTCTTCGCGGAAGCGGATGGCCTCGCCGATGGAGTCGATCTGCTCCTGCGAGATCCCATCGTTAAAAAACACGGTAACTCCGACCGTCGTTTCCACTTCTTTAATCATATGCTGAAAATTGCTGACGATAAAATAAAACAGGCCAAACAGAAAGAGACACGCCGCGATCGTTCCGATCGATGCCAGCGTGAACATCCGGTTCTTTCTCAGGCTCTTCATCCCCTGCCTGACACTGTAAACAAAAACACTAATCCCTCTCATATTCATATCCACCTTTTTTGTCGTCGCGGATGATCTTCCCCTCTTCCAGCGTGACAACCCTCTTTTGCATGACGTCCACAATATCATCATTGTGCGTGACGACGACGACCGTCGTTCCCATTTTATTTACCTCCTGCAAAAGCATCATAATATCCCATGCGTTCTGGGGGTCCAGATTTCCCGTGGGCTCATCCGCCAAAAGGATCGTGGGCTGGTTCACGAGCGCCCGCGCGATGGCCACACGCTGCTGCTCCCCGCCAGACAGTTCATCCGGAAACGCGTCGGCCTTATCCGTCAGGCCGACGATCGTCAGCATCGTCGTCACATTCCGTATGATCTCCCGCTTGCCCCGGCCGATGATCCTCTGGGCAAACGCCACGTTTTCAAATACCGTCCTGTCCTTCAAAAGACGGAAGTCCTGAAACACGACGCCGATATTCCGGCGGTACAACGGCACCTGCTTCCGCTTCAGCTTATTGACAAGCCGTCCGGCAATATGCAGTTTTCCCGAAGTCGGATCCAGTTCCTTCAAAAGCAGCTTGATAAATGTCGACTTGCCGGAACCGCTCTTCCCCACGAGAAAGACAAACTCGCCGCTCTCGATGCGAAGCGTGATATCTTTTAACGCCTGGGCGCCCGTCTGGTACTGCTTGCTCACATGGTCCAGTGCTATGATTGGCAAACGCCTTTTATCCGTCATCGTCCCCTCCCGCAAATAATCAGTAGTCGATAGACTCCAAATAATTCATATATTTCACGACCATCAGCGCGATCTTAAACGTGATCGCGTCGTCGAATACCCTCAAATCCAGCCCCGTACTCTTCTGCAGCTTATCCAACCGGTAAACCAGCGTGTTCCGGTGAATGTAGAGCTGTCTTGAAGTCTCGGATACATTGAGGTTATTTTCAAAAAATTTATTGACCGTCGTCAGCGTTTCCTCATCAAAATCATTTGGCGGCCGGTCGGAAAAAATTTCTTTGATAAACATTTTGCAAAGCGGCATCGGCAGCTGGTAGATCAGGCGGCCGATCCCCAGGTTTCCATAGGCGATCACACGCTTGTCGCTGTAGAAGATCTTCCCCACGTCGAGCGCCATCTTTGCCTCTTTATACGAACGGGATACTTCCTTCAGATCGTTCACCACCGTGCCAAACGCCACATGGACCCGGGACATCGCCTCGGTATTCAGCATATCGACGATGACCGCTGCCGTTTTCTCAAGATCCTCGATCTTTTCCTTGCCCCGCAGCTCCCTCACCAAAATGATGCTTTTCTCATCCACCGCCGTGATAAAATCCTGCGTCTGGGTGGCAAACATGCTGCGCACCGTCTCCAGCGCGCCGTTGTCCTTTTCCTTATTCGTCTCGATCATAAACACGACCCGCTTCGCATTCATCTCGATATGAAGTTTCTTCGCGCGGTTAAAAATATCCACCATCAATAGATTATCCAACAATAGATTTTTGATAAAATTATCCTTATCGTACCTCTCCTTATACGCCACCAGAAGACCCTGGATCTGCAGAACGATCATCTTTCCGATCGTATACGCATCCTCAGAATCGCCGCGGACGACAACGATGTACTCCAGCTGGGTATCATCGTATATTTTGAAAAACTGACAGTCATGGAGTACCTGGCTGTCCGCCGGGGACTGGACAAAGCTGTGACCATCCTCCTCGAATTTGGAAAAATCTTCTGAAGTAGCGGCCAAAACATTGCCCTCCGTGTCCATCACACACAGATCCATTTTAGTAATCCCATTTACACCGTCTACCGTATTTTGTAAAATCTGATTTGAGATCATGGCATCTCCCTCCAACGCAAGTCTACTCCTGTCGCATTATAAGTTATTGTATCATTTTTCCGCCAAAAAGTAAAGGGCAGAAAATAAAGGGAATACCCAATCCTCTCGGGTATTCCCTTTCTGTCAAAATCCTAATCTGATCAGTTTGTGATCGTAACCTCTGTCTCTTTGTCAAACAGATGGATCTTTTCCGCGTCAAGCGCAATCTTGATCGTATCTCCCGGACGAGCTGTCGTACGCGGATTTACACGCACAGTAATGTCTGTTCCCTCTACCGTAAAGTACAGGAACACTTCTGCTCCGAGCATCTCGTATACTTTTACCGTCGCCTCGATCACCGTATCCGGGGATTTACTAATGAACGCCTCTTCGTCTTTGATGTCCTCCGGACGAATACCAAATGTGACGATCTTATCCTCATAACCGCCTTCGATCAACTTCTTCGCTTTATTCTCCGGAAGTTTCACCGTATTCGAACCAAACGAGAGAAGTACATCGGACCCGGATACTACGACCCTGGCGTCGATGAAGTTCATCTGCGGGGATCCGATAAATCCTGCTACGAAAAGATTATTCGGCCGCATATACAGATCCAGCGGACTGTCTACCTGCTGCACGATACCATCTTTCATAACAACGATCCTCGTACCGAGTGTCAATGCCTCCGTCTGGTCATGCGTTACGTATATGATCGTCGTTTCCAGTCTCTGATGAAGCTTCGAGATCTCAATACGCATCTGTACACGGAGTTTTGCATCCAAGTTGGAAAGCGGCTCATCCATGAGGAATACTTTCGGATCACGCACAATGGCACGTCCCATCGCCACACGCTGTCTCTGACCACCGGACAAAGCCTTCGGCTTACGATCGAGCAAATGCTCAATATCAAGGATCTTAGCTGCCTCATGTACTAAGCGGTCGATCTGGTCTTTCGCCACTTTTCTCAGTTTCAGACCAAACGCCATATTGTCATATACCGACATATGTGGATACAATGCGTAGTTCTGGAATACCATCGCAATGTCTCTGTCCTTAGGCTCTACATCATTTACCAGCTTATCTCCAATCCAAAGCTCGCCGCTCGAAATCTCCTCCAATCCTGCAATCATTCGAAGTGTAGTAGATTTACCGCATCCCGAAGGACCTACGAAAATGATAAACTCTTTATCCTCGATTTCAAGATTAAAGTCTTTTACCGCGTGAAAACCGTTTGGATAAACTTTATTGATGTTTTTTAATGATAAACTAGCCATTCTTACTGTTCCTCCCTGGAAATTATTTTTCTTTTTATTAAATACAATAATATTTTACACCACTTTGGGGAGAAACTCCATATCCAAATTATCTAAATAATTTCAAAATCTTTGTGAAAATTGCATAACCTGTCAGGGGGATGAGACAACAAAGCCTTCTCCCAGAACTTCTTTGGCATCCGTCACGATGACAAAAGCCTTTTCATCCGTCGATTTCACAATATCAATAAGTTTGACGATCTCCTTTTTTGAGACGACACAGATGAGCACATTCTTTTCCCGACCCGAATACATACCCTTGCCGTCCAGCCCAGTCACGCCGCGGTTCAGCTTTTTCATGATGATTTCGGATATATCAGCCGGATGATCCGAGATGATATAAGCCATTTTCGCAAATTTCAGGCCGTCCATCAGCGCATCCGATACTTTTCCCATCACGAATACGGCAACAATCGAATACAGTCCCGTATTTATGCCGAATATACTCATTCCGGCCAAAACGATGAGCCCATCGATGAAAATGAGAAGTTCCGAGACGCTGACCCCCGGAAACCAGCGCTTTAGCAGGGAACTGAGCAGATCACTGCCACCCGTGGACGCGTTTTGTGAAAACACGAGTCCGATCCCCGTGCCGTTCAGGGCGCCGCCGAGTACAGCCGCCATCAGATAATCCTCATGCGTGATGGCAAACGTGGGAACGAGAAACAACGCGACCGAAAAACACGTCGCGGCATACAGCGTCTTTTTGATAAATTTCGCGCCCCTCATCTTCATGGCGATGAGAAACAACGGCACATTGAGCAGGGTCGTCGTCAGTCCGACGGGAACGGAAATCCCCGCCGCGTGTCCCAATACCTTTTTTAAAATAATGCCAATTCCGGAAAAACCGCCCGTCACCATGGAGAGCGGCTCGTAGATGATATTTGTCGCCGCCGCCATAAAAAAAGTACCCACTGTCAAAAGCAGGTACGATACAAATTCACTGTCCCTTATTCTCGCCTTCATCAGACAACTCCTCTATAACATCTGCTAATTCCATCAGCTTCTTACTGTTATAGTTGTCCATTTTCTTGCGGAATATTCGGCGCCTCCACATATCCGCGTAGGGAATGCGCGCCAGAAGCGTATAAACCTTCCCTAAATGCAGGCGCTTTACGTATTTGGGAATATGGATATTTTCGCGGAGGATCATATCCATCACGCTGCCGAGTACAACGCACAGCTTCGCGTTGATCTTCGCCCGGTTTTCATACAGCCACTCCTCGGCGTGAGGGCTTTCCATCGACATAAAGATCAGATCCGGCAGTCCCGTATTGATGTCGTTGACCAGCGCCTCGTCCGTGACGCCGCTGTCCGACGTATAGAGGCCAACCACTTCTAATTCCGGATGATGGGAAGCCAGATAGCGGTAGACAACTTTTGCTTCTTTTTTATCCCGGAGGATCAGATAACATGTCCGCCCACGGAGCATGTCCGTTCCACACGCTCTCCCCGCGACCCGGTAATCGACGACCATTCCCCCGGTCGCAAGCACATCCACATGACTGGAACTCAGAATCGCCTGTTCGCCGGGAAGCAAAAGATCCGCCTCCCCCAGCGTCTCCTGGATCTGTTCATTTTCCTCAAAAGCGTCCATATAGTCGAGTGATATAAGGTGGATCACATTTAAGAAATCATTGGAAAGATACCCTTCGAGTTCTTTTTGCAGGGCTTCTTCCGACATGATATCCAGTTCCATCCCCATGATCTTGACCTTATTTCCCATGACTCTCTCCTTTCGTTTTTTTTCGCTCTTTATGCTTATTCCAGCAGTTTATCATCGGTGTTCTCCTATTTATTCTTTCAGTTTTTTTCGCTCTTTCCAGCAGTCTATCATCCGGGCTCTCCTTTTTATTCCTTCGGTTTATCATCCGTGCCCAGCACGATCTCGATGTCCGCTCCGTTCGTGAGCGCGGGCGCCTGTTTGACAACCGGGTTCGCGAAATACGATTTCAGGTAATTTCCCCATTTTTTCTTCCGCGCATAGATGACCGTCTGCTTCTGGATGTCTCCGCTGAAATCACCCACGCCCATGACAAACAGGCCGTCCCGCTCAAGTTTTTCCTGAAATGAAGCCGCCAGACCATTGATCTTGCTTCCGTTCGTGATCTGTATGCTCCTCGACTTGATCTTTTCTATGCCGGTCTTCGCCGCCGTCCCATCCACTTTCTTCTGCTTATCCGTTCTCGCCTTGCTGTCCCAGATCTTATCGATCATACTTTTCGTTTTTTTCGCGTCCAGCGTCGCTCCGCCCTTCACCTCTTCCGCATACGCGCGGTGGGCATAAATGTACTCTGGTTTTACGTTGAGAAACGCGGCCGCGTACTGCTGTTTCTGGGCAAGCGTAATATTGCATATCACGCTCTCCCACTCTTTCTCCATAAAGTCCTTCATCGACGACTCATCTTTATTTTTCCCCACCGTCTCCAAATATTCCTGTCTCGGTTTGTAGGCGCCGTCCTTGTGGGAAAAACGCTTACTAAACTCTTTGGAGTCCATCGCCGTAAAATAGCCGATGTCCACATTTAATTCTTCCTGCAGCAATAAAATTCCATATTCGTAGGCAACATCCCCGCTGAAATACTGGTTGATGTCCTGTAATGTCACGATCTGCGGGATCTGCTCGCTGATTTCCAGATATTCATTATACTTGTTCTCCGACAGGGAAATCTGCGTCTTTGCCGGAATGGTTACGTAGTCCAGGTTTCCCGTCTCCTTGTCAAACAGTTCCAATACGATCGTCTTTACTTTTTTTGTCTCCGCGTCCACACTGTAGATCAGGTTACTCGACTCCGAGCCCACACTTATGTCCATCACATGCTTATATTTCGTACTCCTCTCGTCCCGTTCCGTCGTTTGATAAAAAAGCATCGTCAGGAAATAACTTCCGACGCCAACAGCAATCAGCAGTACGATAATTCCCATTGTTTTCAAAAAAGTGCGCATGGCAAGCTTAAACATATCATACCTCTCAATCCTATAGAACTCCATTCCTATACTATACATACCAATGCAAAAATCAAACAATAGTCCTATTGTATCAGATAACACAAAAATATACAAGGGTTTTGCAAAAATCTACGAACCGTGTTACAATGATAGGACTTAAACGAGAAAGGATATCCGATCATGAATAAAACAGCTGTCATCACGGGTGCTTCCGGGGCCATCGGTTCAGAAACCGCTCTGGCATTAGCCAAAGAAGGCTACCAGCTTCTCCTGTGCGGCCATTCATCAAAAGAAAAATTAGAAGAAACGAGAGACCGCTGTCTGATGCACACCTCTACCTGCCTCACGATCTACGGCGACATTGGAGACAGCCGCACGGCAAAAAATATTGCGGACACCGCGATTCGGCAATTGGGACGGATCGACGTGCTCATAAATAACGCCGGCGTTTCCCGGATCGGTCTCGTCACCGATGTAACGGACGACGAATGGTTCCATATGCTGAATACCAATTTATCTTCCGCCTTTTTCCTGTGCCGCCAGGTGCTTCCCGCCATGATCCACGAAAAGAGCGGCCGCATCCTGAACATCTCCTCCATCTGGGGATCCGTCGGCGCCTCGTGTGAAGCGATCTATTCCGCTTCCAAAGGCGGCCTGAACGCGTTTACAAAAGCGCTCGCAAAGGAACTTGCGCCGAGCGGGATCGCTGTGAACGCCGTCGCCTGCGGTATGATCGACACAAAAATGAACGCCAGCCTCACACAGGAGGAGATCAATGCCGTCTGCCTCGAGATCCCCATCGGCCGCATGGCTTCCCCCGAAGAAACGGCGGCGTTTATCGCCCTTCTGTTAAAAGCCCCTGTCTATATGACCGGACAGATCATCGGATTTGACGGGGGATGGTAAGAAATCTAAAAATTTCATTTTTGAATAATCCTGTTTTTTTCTGCCATACTATCAGTGACAACATAAATGAAGTAGGAGGAATTTTCTTATGAAGCGTAAATTAGTTTTGCTTTCAACCGCGTTCTGCCTTTCCATGTATATGCTGGCTGGCTGCGGCAGTAAAGACAATGAATCATCTGCCCCGTCGGCGAGTCCGTCTGCTACCCAGTCCGCTGCGCAGTCCGCTTCCCCGAGGGCTACTTCTGGTGGAAATACGACCGATGATACAGATACGACAGGCGCTCAGGCCGGAAGCAATAATAAGTCAAACGATGGTACGGTAAACGACAACGCGGACAACAAAGATGATAACCTGTTAAACGATGCCGGTGATGCCGTAGACGACGCGATGGACGGTGTCGGAAAAGGTGTGGAAGATACCCTTGACGGAGCCGGGAAAGCTGTGGATGATCTGACGGACTAAATGTTCCTGACTGGTTACACCATGATAAAAGCCCACCCAGACCACAGTCTGAATGGGCTTTTTCTTTTTTATTTTATAGCAAAACAATGTCCGGCATATTGTGATCAAGATGCTTTTCCAACATAAAACGTATCATTTTTTACCGATTTCGCTCCGTCTTTCAGATTGGCAACTACTTTGACATAATAGATCTTCTTTTTATTGATCTTCTTTTTACCACATTTGCGAATGGTAAGACTGGTCGATTTCTTGCTGAGCGTTTTCACTTTTTTATATCCGCTTTTTTCCTTTGTGGATATGTAAACGGTATAACTCTTTGCAATCGGCACTTTGTTCCAGCTAAGTTTGATCCGGCTGCCACTCCTTTTACCGCTTACGGTCTGGTACACAAAATAGCGATTAGCAGACCAGTCACCATAGATTTTCTCCGCTCCATACGTCGTAAAGAAACGACACCGGTATTTATAAGTAGTGTTTCTTTTTACCGTAAATCTGTTCAAACTGTTATTACCGCCCGTAAATACCTTCTTTCCTTTTGTGGTGTACACCTCTAATTCATATCCTTTGGCCTCACCGGTTGGATCCTTAGCTGAAAAATAAGCGACATTTATATTATAATAAATACTTGACAGCCCAAAGTTTGCTGTTGACGGTGTGACCGGCTTACTTGGTTTTGTATAAATACGCGAGATCGTCTGTACACGGTCCGCTGCAACATATCCAGTTTCTGACGTCCGAACTGGAAGCACTTTAAAAGAATACGCATTGTTTGGCGCCAGACCACCTTTTACATAAGAACAGTCCGTCACGGTATCAATGAGGGTATCTGTCGCACCATCATAGATCTGGTAAGAAGTTGCCCCCGGACACGATGTCCATGTGATCGTAAGTGAAGAATCGGTCGCAGCCGCCAGAGTAAGGGATCCCATCTGAGCGGCATCCGGAGCGGTTACGATCTGAATTGGCTGAGACCAGTCACCATATTCGTAATTGGCCCAGTTCGAAGTATCCGCTGCTCTGACACGAAAATAATAGGTCGACCCCGAACTAAGATTATAAACACTATCTTCCGGTGAAACATTCCAATCATACTGACCATTTGACCATCCTGAAACACCATCCTTGCTCCAAGACCAGTAATACCGGTCGGCACCAGGAACTGCCTCCCATGCCAATGAAACGATATCATTTGTCGCGCCGACCTGACGAACCCCTGTTGGCGCTGCCAAATCCGCCGCACTCGCTGTGTTGGGCACCACTGCAGCAGCAACAAACAAAAATGCAAAAGCTGCCATTACCTTAACAAAGTTTTTCATGAACTATAACTCCTTTCTGTTCGAATGTTATCAAAACATCCCTGTCAAACATACTTTCCAATCCCTCCCCACCTATCATTCTACTTTTAAACATCTTAATTGTCAAATACTTTTTCCTTAAAAGTATTTTTACATATAAAATAATGCGAAACATTTCCGAAAACCTGGCCGCATGGTATTCGCACATGCCTGTGAAATGTGATGCCCGTATCACGCAAACGTAACTTCATACGCCGTATATTCCTGATCGTAATGATATCCGAGCTTTTTCGCAAGTCCCACCGACATCAGGTTTTGGGCGTCCCAGCTCGGAAACCACCCCCTGTCCAGGCATTCCACAATAAGCCTCGCCGCACAGGCGTAAGCAAGCCCCTTCCGCCTCTCATCCGCCCTCGTATCAATCTCGATCTCAATGCCGTCACGAAATCCGCAATACGAAGAACAGCTCGCCACGATTTCCTCCCCCCTGACAATGACCACGCCCAGGCCATACTCGCGGTATAGCTCATAATCCGGGTAATTCGCCACTCCGTCCCGGCACCACTCCATCGACATGCAGCGGTAAAACAGCGCCTCATCGATCACGGCAGCTGCATATCCATGCGGAAGGCCCGACGCCGCTTTCTCGAGCTTCTGTCTGTCAAAAATATCCCGTTCCTTTTTTATCGCATAACGGATGACCTTTTTCGCCCTGTTTCCACAGGCCTCCTCGATCACTCTTTCCCAGTCCCCGCTTTTTGGAACCAGTATCCTCATATTCTTTCCAGCATCCGGAGGATTCCAGAGCACCAGTTCCCTGTTTGGAGTTCCCGCCAGAAACATAAAATCACCTAATACCGCCGCCCCGCAGGCGGGGTTGTCCCCGTCATCCACGTAAATCTCTCCCATGATACCCTGCAGGGCAGACCAGATACAGCCCTCCTGCCAGCCGTCGAATAGGTTCTCTGCCTTTGACAGATCTTCTAATTTTTGAATCATCGCCTTGTTCTCCTTTTTTCTTACGCCTTTTTCCTGCGATTGCGCTGCACTTCTGTTATTTTCGACACGATAACATCCACATTTTCTTCCACCGGTCTCGTCCCGTCGATCCTCCAAACCGGCCCTGGGAAAGACTGCGCCCATTGTTCCACGCTATGTTCCGGCCGGGACCGAACCATTTCAAAAAATGCTTCTTCCTTCTCATACAAATCCCCGCCTTTTAACATTCGTTCCCCGAACTTCTGGAAGGAACGGTCTCTAACCCGCTCCAGCCGGATCTCCCTGGGAACATGGACCAGCACCGCAAATTGAAAAAGCGGGCAGGTCATTTCCCCGTAATCCCCTTTCACAGATGTAAAAACAAAGTTTTCATGCGACTTTATTTCATTCCGGAGCAGCTTTTCCACTTCCTCACGGGTGCGCGGGGCCGCATAGATGTAACTGGAATCTTCTTTAGGAAAATACAGATCCTCGTTATCTATAAAATGAAAATGCAGTTTCTCGGCAAGCGCTTTTCCGAATGTACTCTTTCCGCTGCCATTTAATCCACATACGATAATTCCTGTTCCCATAAGTTACTCCTCCATCACATTCCCAAACCAGAATAGTATAAGATCAATAACCCTCGGTATGTAACATCACACAGCTTTCTGGTCCGGCTCCTCCAGTCCACTTCCAACTGCCCGCCGGAATCTCTTTCGAGATATCAAATAAATCCTCATAGCCCGCCCTTGCCACACACGAAGCCTTGATAATATCGGTCCCAGCTGCCGCGTACCGGCCGCAGTCGGTATCCTCCCCGCCGAACAGCTCGGGCTTCATAGTCTTAAACGCTTCAATTGCATTTTTTAATACAGGGGTATCCCGGTATATGAGTTTTTCCCCGAGATATTTTACACGTACTTCCTGATTTTCATATGGTCCCGCGTTTTTGTTTTGCCCATGAAACCCATTTCCCAGCCATCCGTTTTCTTTTTGACACGCGATGATTCTTTGGATGATGTCCTCGCGCATGACCTGATCTTGCAGTTCCTTTTTTTCTTCCTCGGTGATATTTTTTAAAATATCGTTTTTTACATGGAACACAATGGAAGGATTGGCGTTTTTTATCAGGAATGCGGCCATTCTGACGAGTATATCATCACCTGTGTTTGTATGTTCCAGCGCGGATGCGGGGTTCTTTATATTTGCCATGTTGTTGCCTCCATTATATATCTCTTTTTATACAACAATCCTGTACTCCAAAACATGACTCAGGAGTTTTCTGGGCTCTACATTAAATTTCTTTGCAAGAGCCATATATCTGTCGTCTAATTGATCTTTATATTCTTCTTCCGCAGCCAATTTATCCTCTTCCTTATGCAAAAGAAATTCCGACAATCCATATGGTTGAAACCCTAACTTTTCCATGAGATTTTGAGAAGCGGTATTATCTGTATCTACCCTGCTTGCAAACTCATGACGCTTCGAAATGTTCGCCACCGTTTCCAAATACATTTTTAATGCTCGATACCCATATCCCAGATGACAGTACTCGCTCCGGATCTCTATCGCGATCTCCCAGATTTTTCTCTTTAAATTCTTTACCCCACAGTAACCGATAAAAGTATTATCTTCTTTCTTTGCAATAGTGTAATAAAGGCTTTCATCAGATAAATATTCCTGCCATAACTCATCTTTAAATTCTGGTTTTGCAAAAGCGGATTTCATATATGCGTATTTTTCTTTTAATTGATAATACAGTTCCCGATCATCATCAATCGCTTTTCTCAAAATGATATCAGAATCCTCACAGAGAATACTTTTGTCAAATAAAGATAAATCGTATTCGCCTCCTCCCAGCGCCGCCTCTTGTTCTTCTAAATAACTGATCTCTTCCAAAAGTTCCTTTTCTTTTGCTTTTAGTTCCTGAATGATCTCCTCTTTACTTACTGCTTCCTGCCCTTTTCCAAGAAATTTCTCTAAAATGTCCAATTCTTCAAGGAGTTGTTTTCTCTCTATTTTAGTTGCTATTTCTTTCATAGACATTATTGATGTACACCTCCTTTATCTGCTTTTTCCCATTCTTCCTTCAGGATAATCACATCCGATCATCAAATTATTAACTGCTCCAACGCCAGAACAGATGAAAAGTTCTCCCCCTCTCCCCGTCCTTTTATCCTTCCACCGCCCTCCTCATATACCCACAAGTAAACGGAAAGAAATCATACTTTTCTGTCCCTACGTGTACTGCCCCATACTTCTCATACCATTTTCGCAATCTCACATTTTCCTCCACGATCCCGATATTTACCCACAAACACCCCATCTTCCCTGCCTCGTTAAACGCATGTTGTAAAAGCTGTTCCCCGATCTTCTTATGCCGGTACTGCTCTAACACGCATAAATTATTCAATTCACACTCCGTTTCATTCTGCCACAACAGTGAATAATATCCCACTATTTTACCATCCTCGAAATATGCGAACATCTGCCTCCGCTCATTCTCCCGCTGCCAGATCAATCGCTCCTTCGTCGTAGCAAACGCCGTAAACCTCGGTGCATCTTCTACCGTAAATCCGAACTCGTTTGCCACAGTCATAAAACTTTTGCAGATCACTTCCACACAGTCCGGTATCTCACTTTTCATAATCTCCCGAATCATCCGCCTTCACCCCTTCCTCACCAGACAAATCCCAAAAAATATCAAAACCGGAAAAACCATAGCAGCGAGCAATCCCGTCCGAAGCGCACCGCCGGCGGCATTCGCTACCATCCCCACCACGGTCGGCCCGCCCGAGCACCCAATATCCCCGGCCAGCGCCAATAGCGCATACATCGCCGTCCCGCCGCCCGGAATGCTCTTCGCCGCAATACTGAACGTCCCCGGCCAGAAAATTCCCACCGAAAATCCACAGACCGCGCAGCCAATCAGTCCCACGACCGGATCCGCCGCCAGCGAAGCCGCTGCATAGCAAACGATACAGAGAAGCGCACAACCGAGCATAAACCGCTTCAGCGGGATCCTCTCGCTGAACTTCCCATAAAGCGCTCTCGCAATACCCATAAGGGCGCCAAACGCACACGGCCCGGCCAGATCCCCCATCGTCTTCGAAATGCCGAGCGCCGACTCCACAAATGCGGACGCCCACTGGCTCATCGCTAGTTCCGAAGCTCCCGCGCATACCATGATCACCATCAAAAGCCAGAACACGTTCCTGCGAAAAAGTCCCCGCAAAGAGAGTTTCTCGTGTTCCTCCACGATTGGAAAAATCGGAACCATCATAAAATAGAGTGTATTTAACAACGGGATAACCGCCCACAGACACGCAAGAATACGCCAGTTTTCAATGCCAAACACCGCAAAAAACAGCGTGGAAACCAAAACGAGAAACACCTGCCCCCAGCAGTAAAAAGAATGCAGAAGACTCATCGCTGCCTCCTTTTTTTCGGTTGGACACGCCTCCACGATCGGACTGACCAGCACCTCGATAATCCCGCCGCCGACCGCGTACAAAATAACCGAAACCATGATTCCCGTATAAGCGTGCGAAAACATCTGGGGTAGCACAGCCAGTCCCGCGATCCCCGCCGCCGCGAATACATGCGCAGCTACGATAGCCGGGCGGTAGCCGATGCGGTCAACAAGCTTCACCGACACCAGATCGACCAAAAGCTGGACAAAAAAATTGACCGTCGTCAGCAGCGTGATCTTCTCCAGCGATAGTCCATACGTCGCCGCAAAAGTTAAAAAAAGAAGCGGCGTAAAATTGTTCACCACCGCCTGTGTAATGGCTCCTGCATAACTGGCATAAATCGTATGCTCATAACTCTTTTTTATGTTCTTTATCATATCTTTCTTCCTTTTTACGACATGGAAATTTGTATCATATACTTTGCACCAACCGGAAAGACGGCGGGAACTACTCGAACTCCAATTAACCTATTTGTTAATCTTTCAGGCGTATTTCCTACTATTTCATGCCATTTATTTCGCATATTTTCCATATTATTTTAACTTTCGCACTAAACAGGTATCATATGGGGATCAAAACCTCTTTGCTATTGCCATCACTGTTTTATGCGATTCTACCTTTATTGTATCATTATATTGTCGCTCATAAACATCATCATCCAAATAGGAGATTTCAGATTGAGCTGGAATTTTTATCCTTATGACCGACATAGAATGGTAATCAATAATATCTATGTTAGACAATACAGAGGAAACCAACGCAGGAGATAATTTTGACGATTTAATAAACCCAATTATCTTCCTGCAATAATCTTCTACTGATACACCTAATATTTTTGCTTCACGATCAATACCAACTACTTTATGCGTGGATATTTCATTAGCACAAATTTCCTTATCAAGCAACGCATCGCCATGATATCCAACAAACTCCTTTTCATCCTCTGCCTGCTTAGCTCTAGCAAGTTGCGTAATATCAAAATATTTATCACCCCAAGAAAATGCGTTTTCAATAAATCCTACTATCGCATTTAAACGTTGCAAACCATCTAATATTTCATATTTAGTTTTACCATCTGCATCTGTATATTCTGCTAACAATATTAATGGAATCGGATAACCTTTAATGATACTATCCTTTAACCTTTCAAAAATACATCTCCACAAACTCAGCTGGTGTCAGAATCTCTGGCTTATCAACATTTACATCACTAAAATCACCATCTCCCGTCACAACAATATCCACATCTTCCAATATCGCTGTATAAAGAACCGGATAATCTTTCACATCTCTGATTTCAAATAATGTTTCGTCCACTAAATCTGGTGTATATACATACTCATAATTCATCTTAGCAAGCAATGCATCTACAACTCCCGCTTTGCTTGCAAATTTTCTTCTAACAACATCCTTTAATTCATCTACAATATACGATGAAAGAACCAACTGATGTTCCATAAAAATGCACTCCATCATCTGGTTCATTTTATTACTGGAAAACACCAATAACGAAATAAGCACATTTGTATCAACCATTATTCGCAATTATTTCACCGTTCTTTCCTTTCGTAACTCCTTAACCATCGTAATAACATCTTCTTCTGTCTCCAAGCCAAGCCTCCCTGCCTCCCCTGCAAAAGCAGCCTGAGCCTCTCTCAGTGCTTCCATAGAGGAATTCGCCAAATATATCCGTCCTGCTTCTTCCAAAAAAAGCACCTTACTCCCTGCTTTGATCCCTAACTTTTTTCTAATCTCTATTGGTATTGTAATTTGTCCTTTTGATGTAACCTTTGCAAGTTCCATACAATGTCCTCCTTTCGACGAATTCCTTACTTTCCTTACATTTATTATATCTATTTTTAGTATCAATAATCAACTATCTTTTTTGTAAAAAAAATGTCACCCACATTTGCCCGTTTTTGTATGGTCCGCTACAGGAAATACTTTCTTTTGCACACTGGTACACAGACATATTATGTGTTCTCAGAAACGAAAGGACTGCCGCACCAGCAGATACAAAAATCATCTAGTACGGCAGCTCCTCCGAAAACAGCTTATTTCCCGTAGTGCACATGTAACAATTCATGCGCGCGGTCTTTCAAAATTCCGTTCTCATACATATTAAGAAGTGTCGGGTTCTCCTCCGAACGCTTGATGATCGCGGATTTATCCGCTTTATACATACCAGTCGCACGCTCCTGCTTCACGCTCTGGTAACCAAACGGCTGGCCGGCGCCGCCGATACAACCGTACGGACACGCCATCACTTCGACAAAATCCAGCTTTTCCTCTCCGCGCTGGAGCTTCTCGATCAGCTTCTCGGCATTTCCCAGGCCATTCACCACGCCGACACGGAGTTTCGTTCCGGCCACTTCCACCTCGGCCACTTTCGTGCCCTCCAGTCCGCGGATACCAGAGTACTCGATCTCACGCAGCGCCTCGTTGTTCTTTTCTGCCACATGGCGGAGCGCCGCTTCCATCACACCGCCGGTCACGCCAAAGATCACGCCGGCGCCTGAACTGATGGAAAATGGCATATCAGGCGCGCTCGGCTCGATCTCGTTGAACTGGATGCCGAGCTCCTTGATCATAAGGATCAGTTCTTTCGTCGTGATGACATAATCGACATCCGGCACATTATTACGCTTAAACTCTTCACGAGCCGCCTCATATTTTTTCGCCACACAAGGCATCACGGCAACGGATACTGTCTCGAGGCCGGTTTCCTCATCCGCCGGCTTATAGTGCTCCTTGAGCACCGCGCCAAACATTTCCATCGGGGATTTACAGGTGGATACGTACGGAAGGACTTCCGGATGTTTCGTCTCCACAAAACGCACCCACGCCGGACAGCATGACGTAAACAGCGGCATGGAATTTCCGAGCGGGTATTTCTTCTCCCCATTCTCCAGTTTATATACAAGCTCCGACGCCTCTTCCACGACAGTTAAGTCCGCGCTGAAACTCGTATCAAATACCGTATCAAAGCCGAGCATGCGCAGCGCCGTAAAGATTTTTCCTACCGAGTTTTTGCCCGGCGCGAGGCCAAATTCCTCACCGATCGCCACACGGACGGCCGGCGCGATCTGCGCTACCACGCGCTTATTCGGCGCGTACAGTGCCTGCCACACCTCGCGCAGGTCATTTTTGATCGTGATCGCCGCCGTCGGGCAGACAGCCGCGCACTGGCCACAGTTGACACAATCCGTATCGGCAATATTTTTGTTAAATGCCGGGCTGACAACCATATCTGCACCGCGGTGGGCAAAGTCGATCGCCCCGACATGCTGTACTTCATTACACATCCTCACGCAGTCACCGCACAAAATACATTTACTCGGATCCCTGACGATCGAGAGCGACGAATCGTCGATCGTGCGCTCCGGGTGTGTATTCGGGAAGCGCACGTTCGTGAGGCGGAACCTCGCCGCGAGCATCTGGAGACGGCAGTTTCCGTTCTTCTCACACACCGTACAATCACGGCAGTGCGAAGCGAGAAGCAGTTCCAGGATCATTTTCCTGTGCTGGTGGAGCTTCGACGTATTCGTGCGAATGACCATCTTATCCCTCGGCGGGGTGGAACAGGAAGCGATGATACTTCCTCTCTCATCCTCTACCACGCACATACGGCACGCGCCGTAGATCGACATGTCCGTATAGTAGCAGAACGTAGGCACATGAATCCCGGCTTTTCGAATGACCTGCAAAATGTTTTTCTCATCCGTGAATTCGCTACGGATGCCATCTATAATCATATATTTTTTAGACATACTTTTCCTCCATTCTCAAAATGTAATCCGGGTTACACTTCTTTTACCGCACCAAAGTTACAACCCTCTTTGCAGGCGCCGCATTTGATACACTTCGACGCGTCAATCACATGAGCCTCTTTCACTTTTCCGGAAATGGCCCCGACAGGACACATTCTCGCGCATTTCGTACATCCACGGCAAAGCTCCGGATCGATCTGCAGCGTCGTCAGCGCCTTACACTGGCCCGCCGGACATTTTTTGTCCACAACATGTGCCACATACTCATCCCGGAAATATTTGAGCGTACTCACGACCGGAGACGCCGCCGTCTTTCCAAGACCGCACAACGCCGTGGCGGACACAGTATCCGAAAGCTTCTCAAGCAGATCGATATGCTCCATCGTCCCCCGTCCCTCTGTAATATCTGTCAGAAGTTCGAGCATCCGCTTCGTTCCCTCACGGCACGGCACACATTTTCCGCACGATTCATTTTGAGTAAAGTTCATGAAGAACCTTGCCACCTCTACCATACAGCTCTTATCATTCATGACAACGAGGCCGCCCGAACCGATCATCGCCCCCACTTTTTTCAGCGAGTCGAAATCAAGTTTCATATCCAGATGGTCCTCGGTCGCGCTCATACACAGACAGCCGCCCGAAGGCCCGCCGATCTGTACGGCTTTAAATTCGCCGCCTTTGACACCGCCGCCGATGTCAAAAATAACTTCGCGCAGCGTCGTCCCCATCGGAACTTCGATCAAACCGGTATTCACGACATTTCCGGTGAGCGCAAACGCCTTCGTACCGTGATTGTTCTCCGGCCCGTATCCTTTATACCATTCCGCCCCGTTTAAAATAATGGGAGGCACATTACAAAACGTCTCTACGTTGTTCAGCACCGTCGGCTTGTCAAACAGTCCGTGCTCCACCGTACGCGGCGGCTTCACCCTCGGCATTCCGCGGTTTCCTTCGATCGACGTCGTCAGCGCGCTTCCCTCGCCGCACACGAACGCCCCTGCCCCCTGACTGATATGCAGGTCAAAATCAAATCCGGAACCGAGGATATTCTTTCCTAACAACCCGCGGTCAAGCGCTTTATTGATCGCCGTCTGCAGCCGCTCAACGGCCAGCGGATATTCCGCTCTCACGTATATGTACCCGTGGTGCGCTTTGGTGGCGATGGCCGCGATCAGCATTCCTTCAATGACACGGTGCGGCTCACCCTCCATCATGGAACGATCCATGAAAGCACCCGGGTCGCCCTCGTCACCGTTGCAGACGATATATTTTTCTTCTACATCCTGATCGAGTACCTGCTGCCATTTGCGCCCCGCCGGGAATCCGCCGCCCCCTCGTCCGCGCAGCGATGCCTCACTGATCTCATCCACGATCTGCTGCGGCGTCATGTCGAACAGCGCCTTTGCCACCGCGCTGTATCCGCCCAGTGCCAAATACTCGGCGATACTCTCGGCATTGATCCGCCCGCAGTACTCGAGCGCCACACGCGTCTGCTGTTTATAAAATGGAATGTCCTCCTGTTTTACGTACGATTTCAGGGTTTTATCCTTATATACCAAATGATCCACAACTTCATCGTTGATGATGCTTTTCTCAATGATCTCTTCACAGTCTTCCAGTTTCACTTTCAGATACAGCCAGCCCATCGGCTCGATCCGAAGCAGCGGGCCCATCTCACAAAATCCGTGGCAGCCACTCTTTTTCAGTCCGATGCTGTCACCGTGCGGCTCTTTCTCAAGGAGCAGCGCGCACCGAAGCCCTTTCTCTTCGATGATCTCCTTCATCCTGTCATAAATCTCCAGCGAACCGCCCGCCACACAGCCCGTTCCGGCACAGATCAGGATCTGTTTTCTCTGACTGTTCAAGGAGGCTTTATATTCTTCCTGCTTCGCGATCAGTTCTTCCCTCGTATTAATCATCTGCCTCAACCTCCTTGCCGCTTTCTTCTCCCTTTAGTTCCTCAATAAGTTCCCTTGCCTTTTCAGGCGTCATGGCCGGATGCACATGGTCATTCACCGTACATACCGGAGCCAGTCCGCACGCCCCCAGACAGGACACGGTCTCCACCGTAAACATCATGTCATCCGTCGTCGGTTTATCCTCGCTCACGCCGAGGATCTTGCGGAATTCCTCTAATATCGGCACGGATTTACGCACATGGCAAGCCGTTCCGTCACAAATCTTGATCACATATTTTCCCTTCGGCTCCAGTGAAAAATTCTCGTAAAATGTAGCGACCCCATATATTTTAGCTTCACTAAGCTTTAATTTTTTTGCTATGTAACACAACGCTTCCTCGGGAAGATAATGATACTCTTTCTGTATGTCCTGCATGATCGCAATGAGAAGAGTATGATTGTAGTCATGTACCTGCAAAATTTCATCTAGTTTTGCTATCTCCTGATGTGTCAATGTTTTCTCCTTTCTGAGAAAGGCGCGGGCCGGTACGTTCTTTCGAGTATTACCGGCCCTGCCAATCGATTACGTTTTTATGGTTCTAATTGTAACATAAATGCTTCGTTATCTCAATAACATTTTTTCTCAGGAATTCATTTTGCGGGAATCCACTCCAAAGGCGGTCATTTTCTATAGGCCGATGATTTGGGAAAGTTTTCTATGTAATTATATTGCATTCCAACCCCTATAAAATCTCATACCTCCCCGCCTGAACCCGCCACATCTGGGCATATTTCCCACCGAGTTCCAAAAGCTGTTCATGCGTTCCCTCCTCGATGATCCTGCCCTTCTCCAGCATGATGATCCGGTCGGCATCCCTCGTGGTAGAAAGCCGGTGGGAAATATAAAATACGGTCTTTCCTTTCGCCGCCTTGTGCATCGCCTTATTCAGGCTGTACTCGGCAATCGGATCTAAGGCGCTCGACGGCTCATCCATCGCGAGAATATCGGCCTCCCGGTAAAACGCCCTGGCAATCGCTACCTTCTGGCTCTCCCCGCCGGAAAGGTTGACACCCTTTTCATCAAACTCCGTCGTGATCGGTGTTGCCAGTCCCTGCGGCAGATCGCCAAGACGCCCGCCAAAACCGCTCTGCACGAGCGCGGCCTTCACGGATTCCTCCTCCCTGGCAGGATCCTCCACATCATCAAGGATGACATTTTCCAACAAAGAAGCGCCGTACATTTTATAATCCTGAAATACGACGCCGATCCGTTTCCGGTACTCGTCCACATCGTACTCCCGGATATCCTTTCCGTGATAGCGGATTTCCCCATCCGTCGGGTCATATAAGCGCATGAGAAGTTTGATGAACGTCGTCTTGCCAGCACCGTTATAACCGACGACAGCGACCCTCTGTCCCTCCGGCACGGACAGGTTGATATGATGGAGGATCTCCTCCCCGTGTTCTGAGTAACGGAAACTCACGTTTTTCAGACAGATCTCTCCCGTACCTTTTGGAACAGGATCGCCGATTCCATGCCGGATCACCGGCTCATAGGCGAGAAACGCCCGGATCTTATCGATATACATACTGTTTTCATTGGCCATCGGGATCGCCTCGGCAAATCCACGCATACCGCCCCGCAGCTGACCCGTCTGGTTAAACAGCACGACCGCATTGCTGTAATCGATCGTGTGCAGGACCGCGGCCTGGAAAACAAGGTAGACAATGTACAGGCCGTCCAGGATAAAATCCCCCGCACAGTAACCTTTGGCAAAAAGAAGGCCAACCCTCTTTTTTGAAACTTTCCTCCGCGTTTTTATGATCTCGGCATTCGCCTCTTTGAAATCCTTTTTTAAAATGTGCGCCACTTCCGGATTCAGCCGGAGTTCTTTAGCGTATTCATTGAGATAAAAAACACGGCTCGCGTAATTCCGTCTGCGCTCCAAAGGATTTTCCGTCACCCTCGTCTTATAATTCAGCTTGTTTAACGCTTTGGAGAGGATAAAACTTAACACAAACGAGGTAAATACGAACACAATACCTGCCGCATCCGTCATGAGGAAAAATACCCCCGCTGTGATAAACACGGTGATACTGCTCATGATCGTGTTCAAAAGCGTGAGAAAACGGTCGATTGAAGTTTCCGATTCTGAAACAGCGAGCACAAAATCGTTATAGTATTTCGGGTCGTCATAACATGACAGATCAAGTTCCGCCGCTTTTTGATACATCTGCTCCTTCAGCGCCTGGTATAGCTTTGGCTTTGACCGAAAATTCATAGCACTGTAAAAATAACCGTCAGGTATGATCTGTATCATGTTGGCGAGAAGGATCCCTCCGACCACGAGCAGTACCTTATAAAACGGTTCCCCGTATTCCGCGCAGTGAAGCACATAGCGGATGCCGAGCGTATGCTCGAGAAAGATAAAAAATTTCAGACGGAACGCGTCGTATAAAAAGTAGATCATATATCCCGGCGCTGTCCGAAAACAGAGTTTCCATAAAAAAACGTGATTCTTCCAAACCTGCTTCATCCCTGCACCTCCGATTCTTCCGGCCCCTTTGCCAGATAATTGACTGCCTGCTTTTCATACATATCCGCATACGCCCCCTTTTTCTGTATGAGTGCTGCATGGGTTCCCTCTTCCTTTACCGTTCCGTTCTCTAACATAAATACCCAGTCCGCGTTTTGAACCGAAGATAACCGGTGGGAGATAAACAGCATCGTCTTTTCACTGCCGGCCTTTAATATGTTATCAAACAACTCGTTTTCGGCGATCGGATCGAGCGCGCTCGAGGGTTCATCAAAAATCTTACAGGGGCAGTTTCTCACAAACGCCCTCGCCACTACGATCTTCTGATACTCACCGCCGGAAAGCACCGCGCCTTCCTCCGAAAACTCCCTTGTCAGCACCGTGTGGATCCCGTGCGGCAGCGATGCCGCTTTGTCGTAGACGCCGGCCATCTTTAACGCCTTTACTACCTGTTCTTCATCCTCCGGCGTCCCTTTGCGCATCAGCACATTTTCCATGATGGATAATGAGAAGATCTGATGATCCTGAAATGCCGTCGCAAAAAGCGCGCGGTATTTTTGCAGCTCAAACTCCTTGATATTCCTGCCGTTTAACAGGATCTCACCCTGATCCGGGTCATAAAAGCGGAGCAGGAGTTTTATGATCGTAGATTTGCCGGCCCCATTATGCCCTACGAGCGCATATGTACGGCCTCCCCGTATCTCAAATGATAAATGCCGTATGACCGGTTCCTCCTTATACGAAAAGCTCACGTCACGAAATTCAATGTTCTCGATCACCTCACCCGGATCCTCTCCCGCGTAATCCTCGGGAATGCTCTCCTTATGCTCTAAAAAACCGCGCAGATTGTCCACAAACAGACCATTTTTAAATCCTTTCACAAGAGAATCTGTAAAACCGATCAAAATCCAGGTCGAAGAAACCATCATACTCGTCAAAACTGCCAGCTGTGCCAGCGTCATCGTATGCCCGACTAACGTCCGGTAAGCACCGTAGATCAATAATCCTTCAAAAATAAAGGAAAATGTAAACTGCACGCGGAGCCAGTGGAAAACAACTGCCTTTGGCGTGTACTTTTTCGTCACTTCCACCACGCCCCGGATCGCCTCACTGTAATGACGTTTCATCAACGCAAACGCTTTCGTCAGGCGGACTTCTTTCGCGTAATCCGCCAGGTACATCACCCGGTTGACATAAGCGATCTTCCGGTTATACGGTGCCATATCCTTATTTCGTTCAAAGTCAATCTGACCGAGTTTGCGGTCAAAAACAAAATTTCCGATGATGGGAAAAATAATGAAAAGAACCGAGATGGCGTCCACTTCGAACATGAGCGCAAAAGAAACGACAGAGGCAATCACACCAAAAAATACGCCCCAGATAGTATCTACCGTCTCCATAAGCTGCTCCGCCGCCCTATCCATCGCCAGCGTGTACTTATTGTAAAACTCACTGTCTTCAAAACAGGCCAGCTCTACATTTCCTGATTTTTCAAAGAGCTTCAGATTCAAATTTTTATATACCTCTGCCTGTGTGATCGGAAGTACCTTCCCATTCACATAACTGTTATAAAATGAAATGCTGGCAAATACAACTACCGTGATCATTAAGAATGTTATGATGGATGGAAACTCCTGGTCTGTCTCCAACGCGTGGATGACGTACCTCATAAAAAACGCGCTGTAAAAGAGCCATTCAAAATAGCCGAGCAATCTCGTCACTGCTTTATGTATCGTCTGGCTCGGACTGATCTTCCATAACAGGCGCAGCGCGTACACATTATTTTTCAGCGCGCGCCATTTTTCATTTTGTTTCATATATCCTCCTTGTTTTTCAGGAGGCAAACCTCCTTTTTCGCCTGATGTGAGTGAGACAAAGTGCCGGAAACTCCCAGCGCTTTGTCTCTCGTGGGACATAAGCTTTCTGCCGTTATTCCCCTCACATCTGCATCTCCATCTGTGCCTTCACGAGCCGGTAATAAATCCCCTTCCTCCGGATCAGTTCCTCATGGGAGCCGACTTCCGCCACCTGGTGCCCGTCGATGACGATGAGCCGGTCGGCATTTTTTAACGTAGACAGCCGGTGCGCGATGGCAAACGTAGTCCGGCCATCCGTCAGCCGTTCCAGCGCTTTTTGGATCATGTACTCACTCTCCGTATCAAGGCTCGCTGTCGCCTCGTCCAAAATGAGCAGTTTCGGCTCATTCAGAATCGCGCGGGCGATCGCGATACGCTGACGCTCCCCGCCGGAAAGGTTATACCCCTTCTCGCCGACATACGTATTGTAACCGTCAGGCGTTTTTGAGATAAACTCGTGGGCATTCGCCATTTTCGCCGCGCGGATCACTTCCTCATACGTCGCATCCGGCCTGGAAAAACGGATGTTGTTTAAAATCGTCCCAGAAAATAGAAATGTCTCCTGCAATACGACACCGATCTGGGCGTGGAATTTATCAGAACGGATTTCTTTTATATCGTGACCGTCCACCAAAAGATTTCCGTCATCCACTTCATACAGCCGCATGATCAGGTTGATGAGCGTCGATTTTCCCGTCCCGGACGCCCCTACGATCCCGATCATTTCCCCTTTGCGTATCGTCAGGTTCAGATCCTCCAGCACCGGCTGGTACGATTTATAACCAAACGTCGCGTGTCTGAATTCGATCTCGCCCTGCACATCGAGTTCCACCGGATGTTCGACATCCTCGATAAACGCCTCCTGCGCCAGCACATCATTGATCCTCTCAATACCGCTGATCAGGTTGATCAGCTGACGCGGCATATTTGTCATCCAGTTCAGGTACTGGTACAAAAGCTGCGTGTATGTCACAAACTGCAGCAGCTCACCGGTCGTCATCTCCCCGTCCAGCACGTCAATACCGCCAAAGTACACGACGAGAAACACGCCCGCCCCCATCAGAAAGTTCATCCAGGGGTTGAATACCGCCCAGAACACTTCATTCCTCGTCTGCACATGGCAAAATTCATCAGCCAGGTGATTAAACTTTACTTTTTCCGCCTCTTCCCTGCCGTATGATTTCACGACGCGCATACCGGAAATCACATCCTGCAGATTGCTGTTTACATCGTCGCCCCGCTTCCACTGGAGATGGAACCTGCGATGGATGTTTTTACGGAATCCATACGTGACCGCCGCCGCGATCGGAATAAAGATAAAGCTAAACAGTGCCAGCTTTACATTCAGCGCCAGCATAAAGATCACGTCGCAGAGAAAGATAAAACAGACCGTAAACATATTACAAAATGTCTTCTCCATAAACTCGCGGATCCTTCCGGTATCCGAGACGATACGGTTCATCAATTCTCCCGGCCGCCTGTCATTGATAAAACTCAAAGACAAGATCTGAATTTTCGCAAAAAGCTGTTCCCGCAGATCTTTTGCGATCCTTGCCCCGAGCACCGTACAATAATAACTTTTCAGTATATTGATGACCACGATCCCGATACTCAGGCCAAACATGATCCCCAGACAGGTAAACGCCACCGACATGCCGCCATTTCCTTTTGTCAGCACTTCATCCACCAGGTGCTTCTGCACTTCGGGATTTAACAGAGTGACGACAGACGCCAGGATCATCAGCGCGATGATTCCGACAAAACTCTTTTTATAGGGAGCCGCCATAGCCAGGAAATTCCGCCAGAACCCTCCCTCTTTCGAACAATGAGGGCAATAGCGCGTACCAGGTATCGCTTTTCCACAATTGGGACAGATCTTTTCATATTCACCGCTGACTACCTCTTCTCCCCGGCCGGAGATCAATATGTTGATCCCTCTCGCCACATAGGCGTACCGGGAAAGATGTTTGGCCGAATACTGCACGACGTAACGGCTCACGCCCTGATGTTCCAGTACGAGCAGGCCGCAGCCGATCTTCGGCTCCGCTTTTGCGTGCCTGCATTGTGACAGATCCAGTTTTTCCCGCAACTCTCCCTTTGAAATGACCCACAGATGCCTCGTCGTGACGACCAGATACGAATCCGGCAGAAAAGAACCATCCTCCGCCACATCAAACGGGACCGCGTAATAGATCCGCTCTCCGGCATCCATTTGGATACAGGAAACCGCAGTCTTTGGCAGTTCAAATTTTAATATCATTGATAACCTCCTCGCTTTGTGGCAACTATAAGAACAGATCCAGTTTCCGCTGCTCTTTCTGCGTCAGTTGTAACACATCCGGTATCTCAAACCTGTTCTCATCCAGATCGGTGATGAGCAGACGGGTGTCCGTCAGGCGTACGACAGCATTTCCGCCCATATTGATGGTAAACCGGCATTCACCCCGGTCAGTCAGTACATGGAAATACGCGTATCCGTACTCGTCCTTGATATCCAGTACCTTTTGTATCACCGGCGTGAAATAGTGCAGGTTCAACTGTTCCTCCAGCATTTTTCTCGTCTCCTTCGGCATCTTTTTCAAATCCTCAATGACGCCGATCTCTTTCGAACGCTCTTCCACCGTACGGATCGAAATGTATCGTTCCGGATCCGTAAAGGGGAACAGACGGATCACCTGTACCCTGTCCCACTCTGCTCCGTCAAATGCCAGCCGGATAAAACCGCCTTCCGTTCTGGAAAAAACAGCGTTGTCTTTTGTGAGATAGCGAAGGGCCGTCATCTCCTCCACTTCCTGTTCCATCTCTTCCATCTTAAATTCTTCAGCCATCACAATCCTCCATATTCCTTCAATGCCAGCGACTTCGTCTGCAGTTCCATCAACTTAAAATAAATGCCGCCCAGTTGTTCCAGTTCCTGATGTGTCCCCTCTTCTACGATCCTGCCGTTATCGATCACGACGAGCCGGTCAGCATCCCGCAGCGTGGACAGCCGGTGAGCGATCGACAGCGTCGTCCTGCCATTCACAAGATAATCAAGGGACTTCTGGATCGCCTTTTCCGTCTCCGTATCGACGCTGGCCGTCGCCTCATCCAGGATGAGAATCTTCGGATTTGCCAAAATGGCGCGGGCGATCGATATCCTCTGCTTCTCCCCGCCGGACAGATCCTTTCCCGAGGCTCCGATCACCGTATCATACCCATCCGGCATATTGGAGATAAACTCGTGGGCGCTCGCCAGCATCGCAGCCTGTATGATGTCCGCCCTCGTCGCCGCCGGATTCGCGTAGGCGATATTTTCCGCTACCGTCCCCATAAAAATGTATGTATCCTGTGATACCATCGCCACATTTCGGCGCAGGTCATGGAAGGCAATGTCCTTTACATTGACGCCGTCCATATAAATACTTCCTTCATTTGTATCATACAGACGGGAGATCAGATTGACGAGCGTCGTCTTTCCGGCTCCTGACCGACCGACGATTCCCAGCATCTCCCCTTCTTTTACATGAAGGCTTATATCTTTGAGCACCGGATTATTCACATCGTATCCGAATGTCACATGTTCGAGCACAATATCACCTTTTGGTTCCTCCATGCGCACCGGATGTTCGATCTCCTGAATATCAGGCACCGCATCCATGATCTCAAACATCCGCTGCGCCGCGTTGATGCTGTTCGTCCACATATGAAACACCCAGGAAAAGAAATTCATCGGCCCGTTCAGCTGGCCCACATAGCCGACAAATGTGATGAGGACACCTAACTTTATGCTGCCTGTATTTAAGAGGAGCAATACTCCCAGTATCCATACCCAGATGTTTGAAACCTCCTGCACGAGGTTATACAGGATCGTGAACCGGTTATTATACTTGACGATCCGCACTTCGGCATCCCGCAGATTTTCGTTCGGCGACTCAAAACGGCTGTTTTCCTGTTCCTGCTGACCGAATGCCTTCACGACCCGCGCTCCCGTCAGGTTATCGTTCACACGGCTGTTCACCGTGCGCTCGGCGCGGTGCCTGCGTCCAAACAGGCTCCATAGTTTCGGTTTCAGCTTAACGCTCATGATGACTAACAGCGGCAGAAGGATACAGGCCACGAGCGCCAGTTGCCAGTTCAGGCGGAACATCACGGTAAACGTTGCGATGATCGTAAATCCATGAACGAATATATACGGAAATCCATCCAAAAAGAAGTCCGTCACACGCTCCGCGTCACTGAGCACCCTCGTCATCAGGCTTCCCGTCTGCTTGCTCGTAAAGAAGTTGATCGACAGGTTTCCCATCGCAGAAAATACATCCTGTTTCATATCGCGGATCGTCGCCGCCACGATCTGCGCCATCAGCGTTCCCTGAACAAGTGCCACGCCCTGCTGTACGATTTTCGAAAGCAGCATAATGACTACGAGCAGGAGAAGCGCCAGCAGATACTCCCCGGCGATCCCGAACTGCTTTAGAAACCCGTCGTCCTTCTGCAGAATCCGGTCATACAAAACCGCCCCGTTCAGGTACGGCCACACGAGATTCAGTCCCGCCATCGCGAAATAGCAGAAAAACAAAGTGATAAACTTCCATTTGTAGTGGAAAAAATAGCCGAGCGTCCGCAGAAAGATCGACCGCTTATTCATACATTTCGGACAGATCTTCCGTTTGGGATCGGGATACATCGTACCGCACACCGGACAGTATTCCGCCTGTTCTTCCTGAATCTGCACCGATGACTCGATCTCATCCGCCGCTCCGGGATACTTTTTCAGCTTGCGGTAGCTTTTCAAAAACAGGTTCATCTGCTCGAGATATAGATTTGTCATGACTCCGATCTGAAGCGGTACATCCCTGTGAAGGATCGTGATGCGGTTCGTCGCCACCATCCGTTCGATCTTCATATGCGCCGTTTCCTCCAGCGGGATCAGCCGGAACGAATACTCCAGCGTATCCTCACGGTATTCCATATCCTTCGTCTTCGTGCCCCTGAAATACCTCGTCTGGTTTGTGACCGGCTCACTCACCACGATGCCAAGCGTGTCCGCGGTCAAAAACAAATACCCGCTTATGTATTCACACGCATCCGACAGATCCATCGGACAGACATCCAAAATATCCCCTTTGCCGATTCCATAAGGTTTCAGTTGCTTAACCACTCGGGAAGGCAGTTGATTTTTCTTCATCCTCATCCTCATTTCTGCACAGAACCATCGCTCTGTGACTTGTTTGCTCACTCTATCTGATCCTTACTTTTGCCCTGCGGCATCATATATATTTACTCGCCTGTGCATGCCACATCTCCGCGTATTTGCCAGCCTGCGCCAACAAAGTTTCATGTGTCCCGGACTCGATCACCCTTCCCTGTTCCAGCATAAGGATCCGGTCCGCATGTCTCGTCGTCGAAAGCCGGTGGGAGATAAACACGACACTCTTTTGTTCGGATGCCTTTGACATCGACATGTTGAGCTGATACTCCGCGATCGGATCAAGCGCGCTGGAAGGTTCGTCCAGTATGATCAGCCCGCTTTCCTTATAAAACACGCGCGCCACGGCAAGTTTCTGGCTCTCACCGCCGGAAAGATCGGTTCCTTCCTCATCAAATTCCCTCGTCAGCCCCGTTTCTACCCCGTGTTTCATACCGGCAGCCCTTCTATAAAATCCACTCTGCCGAAGCGCCGGGATCACATCCGCCTGCGGCGGCACCTCATCCATCACGACATTTTCTGCCACGGTCGCCGCATAGATCTGATAATCCTGAAATACCGTACCGATCCGGCTCCGGTACTGCTGCAGGTCGTACTTTCGTATATCAACGCCATCCAGTAAGATCCTCCCGCCCGTCGGGTCATACAATCTCATCAGCAGTTTGATGATCGTCGTCTTCCCCGCGCCATTATAGCCGACAAGCGCGATCTTTTCCCTCGGCGCGATTGAAAACGATACACGATGGATGATATCTCCGTCTCTCTCATTATAGGCAAACGAAACATCCTCAAAACGGATCTCACCGATCTCCTGCGGAACCTCGAGATTTTCCTCGCTGACTACTTTCGTTTCATATGCCAGAAAGTTTCGTATCTTTTCGACATAGAGCGCAGTCTCTACCGCCGCCGGCGGAAGTTCCGACAAAAGCCGCAGTCCATTTCTAAGGCTGCCGGCGGAATTAAATAACACGACGAGACCACTCAGGGAAATGGCTTTTCGTACAGCCGCCTGAAACACGAGATACGCCAGATACAGACCGTTAAAAATAAAGTCGGTAAAGACATAATCCGTCAGAAAATTCAGTCGCCACAATTTCCGGCACACCTTCTTCTGCACATTGTATATATTCTCGTTCGTCTCCTGAAACTCACGATGCAGCCGGCCGGACAGCTTACGGTTCAGCCTCAACTCTTTCGCGTAAGTACTGAGATAAAACGTCCGGTGTACATACTGCCGCTTCTTGTTCAGCGGATTGATATCCAGCTTCATCCGGTATCGGATCTTATTCGTAACATTGTAGACAACGAAACTGATGGCAAACGATATGACGACAAATACGACGGAAACCGGATCTTTTAGCAAAAAATAAGTTCCATAAGTAAAGAAAACGATAAGTCCCGCCACAAACAATCCGATCAGATTCACCGTCCGGTCGATCGACTCTTTTGACTCTGATACCGCGAGTACAAACTCATTATAGTATTCGGGATCATCATAGCAGGCAATATCCAGACTTCCCGCTTTTTCGTACAGCATAAATTTCAGCTTTCTTTCAATCTTCGGCATGCACATTCCCGTCACGACAGAATGGAACACAGAAGAATAAAGTCCCGAACACGCAAACAGGGCAAACAGGAAGATCAAAAACCAGAATACTTCAGAAAATGGCTTTCCAAACTCTACTGCTTCCAATATGTAGCCCACTCCAACCGTTGTTTCAATAAAGATCATGCCATTGTGCCGCATATTCTCTATGAGGAGCATCACACCATACAGCGGAGAGGCGCGAAAAATAATGCTGACCATGAACCAAACGTTGGAACACGTACGCTTCACCGATAATCTGTTTTTGTTCTTTCGATCAATCCACATTCCAGTCCACCTCCCAGTCGGTATCATCCGGTTGATAGTTCTTCGCCTGCATCTGGTACATGGCCGCGTATTTCCCGCCCAGCTGCATCAGTTCTTCATGTGTCCCCCGCTCGATCATCGTTCCCTCTTCCAGCATAAATACGACATCGGCATCTTTTACCGAAGACAGTCGGTGGGAGATAAAGAACATGATATGATCGCGACTCTCCTCCATGATCGCCTGGAACAACTCATACTCCGCGATCGGGTCGAGCGCGCTCGACGGCTCGTCAAACACTTTCACCGGCGCCGGATTAGCCAGTGCCCTTGCCACTACTACCTTTTGGTATTCGCCGCCCGAAAGTACCGCGCCATCTTCCTCAAATTCTTTCGTCAGCACCGTGTGGATCCCTTTGGGAAGGCTTTGGATCTTATCATAGACGCCTGCGCGCGTCAGGGCCTCTTTCACAACTCTCTCCGGATCATCCACTTTCCGTTCCATCAGTACGTTATCCGCCACGCTGAAAGCAAAGATCTTATAATCCTGAAAGGCCGCCGCGAATAAATTCCGGTACTCTTCCAGTTGATACTCTTTGATATTCCGGTTGTTCACCAGTATCTCACCACTGTCCGGATCGTATAGGCGGAACAAAAGTTTAATGATCGTCGATTTGCCGGCGCCATTATGTCCCACCAGTGCCACGGACTCATTTTTACCGATGCGGAATGAAAGATCATGGATGATCTCTTTCCCGCCCTTATAGGAAAATGAAACATTTCGGAACTCAATGCTCTCTACCTCGGCATCCGGTGTGATCCCATCGGTATCTTCGGGAAGCTTTTCCTCATATTCCATAAACGTGCGGATATTGTGCACAAACATACCGTTCTGGATGCAGTTCATCATCGAGTTTCCAATGCGGACTAAGATCCACGAAGCCACGATCATCATACTGGACAGGATCGACAGATCCGCCAGTGTCAGCCGGTGCGTCACCATCGTCTGATACGCCCCATACAGCAGCAGACCCTCGAAAATGACCGTGTACGAGAGATAGAACTGCAGGAACGCATTTGGTATTAACTTTGATATGTATGAGCTCACTGTGCGGATCTGATGTCTCACCGCCTCGTTGTATGTACGTTTCAGAACGTGGAAAATATTAGAAAGCCGCATTTCCTTTGAATATTCCGACAGATACATCACACGGTTTACATATTCCACTTTTCGGTTGTCGGGAGTCACTTTCTGATAAATCTGAAAGTTCAGTTTATTCATGATCGTTCCAAATACAAAAGAACCGACGACGGGAGAGATGACGAACAAAAGCATCCACGGATCCATCTGATACATGAAAATATAGGTCGAGATGCCGGCCACAGCCGCGCAGATCATATTCGTCAGTTCCCTTACGATATTCGTCATTTTATCACAGGCGTTATCGACCGCCATCGTATACCTGTTATAAAACTCCGCATCCTCAAAACACTCCAATTCCACATTTTCCGCTTTGCGGTAAAGGGCGGAATACATCTTCTGGTACAATTCGGTTTCTTTCAGCGGCCGCACTACCCGGCCGACATAACCGTCATATATATTCCACAGGCACAGAGCCGCAGCTACCACACCGATGTAGAAAAACACACTGGACACGGATTCCCCGCCCGTCATCGCCTGGATGAGATAACGGATGAAATAGGCGCTGAAAAAGACCCATTGTACGTAACCAAGCGCATTCGTCAGAAACGTGTGGATCACATAACTCTTGCTCATCGACCACACAAAATGAAGCGCCCAGAAATTATTTTTTACGGTCTTCCAAAAACCGAGTCCTATCTTTTTTTCTTTCATTTTTTTACTCATTTCTATAACCTTTCTGCCACTACCTACGATACAAACCTACGTTCCTTTCATCTGCTCTTATTTTAGCACGCGAACAAATGTTTTGTCAAGAGGTCCTGCCCATCTATTTTTGCACAAAAAAGAAGGATTCCCTGATTAAATCGGAAATCCTTCTTTTATCTGACCTGTGTTTTTATCATGTATTCCTACAGAAAGGGTACTTTTTCCTAGGATAAATAAACAGGAGGCCGGACAACATGGATTCCGATCAGCAAGTCCGCATCATAAAATCTATCATAATGGTTGTTTGTAACAATTGTTGTTGGTTTATTCATGATGTCCACCTCCTTTCATAATTTATTATCGTGGGTACAATGTTATCACAAGACGAACAATATTGCAAGTGTTTTTTTGAGTTTTTTATGATAACAACCCTCCTTTTTTCTTTACAAAAGCCACCGACAGAGTTTTAACCCCCGATTTTACTCGCTTCGCTCACCAGCCTGTAATTGTCTCAATGAATGATAAACTCGGTTTGTATGCTTCCCCCCTGATCGACAATTCCAGGAGTATCTACCAGTTTTGTAATCCGATACTTTCCATCAGGAAGTCCAACAAAATATTGTTCTAGATCTATTCTTCCTGTATATTCATGACCATCTCTAATGAGAATTAAAATCTCGAAAAAGTATGAGCCATCCTTAAAGCCAACTGGCACCCATTGACTGCCATCATAATATTCCAACCAAAAATGAGTACCTGTTCCAATCTCCTTACCAGAACGATTAATAATTTTTAGCAATAACATATTTTTATTAGATTCATCTACATTTGCGGTAAAAACCACACTGCCTTCTCTGTTCAGAACTGGCAAATCACTTGGGATTGCAGAAGGTGGATTTACTACAGCTGAAGGAGCTGCACTTGGTAAAGGCTGCTTAGTCATATTCTTTGTTCTTTTCACGCTGATGGCACATGTATATTTTTTCCTTTTATATTTTGCAATAACAACGCAACGCCCCTTCGCTTTTGCCTTTATCAAACCGTTTTTTACGGTAGCAATTTTCTTATTACTGCAATACCACTTAATCTTTTTCCTGTTCGCATTTTTTAAACAAATTTTACATGATTCCTTTTCATTTAATGTTACGTTCTTCTTAGATAATTTTACTTTTTTTGATGCTGCTGATGATTCTTCATAAGAGATCATGCATATTACAAATGACATTATCCACAACAAACATACTCTTTTTCTTTTACCCATACATTCTCTCCTTCCAAACTTTAAATTCCTTGCCCTTTAGTTTCCACCTTTAAACATTTGCTCTTTCAGAATTTTTAACACTCCGGGATTTGTAATTTTAAATCCTTCAGCCGTCTTGACCACTTTCAATGTTCTTTCCAACATATAATCTGCATAAATGATCATATTTACACAGGATTCCCTCCTTATATCCAGCCCTTCATCTTAAATTCTTCGATACGTGCTAAATCTTCCTCAGAAGGCTCTTCTGCTTCGATTTCTGGTCGCCTTACTATCCGCAGCCGTCAAATCAAGCTCGTCCATCTAAAACTCCACCTCGATATATTGGTCTTCATGAAGGTAAAACACACTGATTTTTACCCTTGTGCGTTCTCGGAAACAGGTCAAAAACCTTGCTCCTACCTATAAATATACAAACCCACAGATTTGCCGACCGCTTCGAGACCGCGCTCTGAGGGAACACGTCCGGAATCCCACCGTCTCAACTCTCCTGATGACGGAATCGATACTTACCTTTCCCGTGTCCGGACACAGACTCAATGATTCTATGCTCTGCCATTTCCTTTAACAGGTCAGAGGCTCTGGATGATTTAATATCAATCACCTTCATCACATCAGCCCGTCCAAAGACCGTCTGACCCGGAAATGCTTCACGAAGTTTCAAAATGTGACTTGCTGTTTTCGGCTGAAACGATTTTTCAATGTCCGGTTTTAACGCTTCAATGTCCGGTTTTGCCATATCAATGTCCGGTTTTCCTGTTTGTTTAAATGTTCCACTGATATGCAATGTCCGGTTATGAAGAGGATTGCTCTCATTCAAGAGGAGATTGCAGAGGAACAGTTCAAGGAACTCTGTCGTTTCGTGAACGCCATTTTTCAGATCGTTATAGTTTGCCCTGACGAGTGAATTCCGAAAATACCATGCGTTCTCGGCAAAAATATCATTTGTCACGTCAAAGCCCAATGTGCGCAAATATTTGATGAAGAACACCGCTGTCGTTCTTGTGTTACCCTCACCAAACACATGGATCTGCCATAGTCTAGATACGAACACGGCAAGATGGTGGATGATTTCATCCATCGTAAGATTCTTGTAGGAAAACTTCTTCTCCTCCGAGAAATCATAGTCAAGCGTCGCACGCAGCTCCGTGGCGCTGCCGTAAAGCACGGTCGCTCCGTCGAGCACCCATTCCTTCTTCGTGATATTGTAATCCCGGACGCGTCCGGCATGGGAATAGATGCCGGTGAACATCTTCCTATGGATGGAGATATATTCGTTTGGCGTGAAGCTAAACGCTTTCTCTGAAAGAAGCGCAGCAATTCTGGCCGATACCTTATCCGCCTCCTCGGTACGATCATCTGAGCCACGGGCAGGATTCTCCTCATAGTAGCTTTGTAGGAGCGCATTGGCCTCCTCAAAGGAAATCTCTCCTTCGATATTGCGAACCGCCGTCTGCACCAGATATTCTGATGTCTTCAGTCCGTCCACAGCCTGCAGGCCAATGGCCGTATGCCACGCATAACCTTTGTCACGCTTGTCCGGCTCAGACTCTTTGATGTATTCCTTAAATGGATCTTTATTCACTCCATATCACCTCGCTGCTTTTTTCTCAATAAGAAACCCACCACTTCACAGGTATTGTCATTAACCTTTGATATACGGCACAAGCACGTCGTAGAACTTCTTCGTCCAATCTGCGTGGAAGTTCGCCATCTGGAGCCAATCGGTCTCATTCTAGATGCCGACGTTATTAAGCTGAATGAAGACCTTGGACGATTTGATGTCGTCACCACGGTTCCACTGAAGCGTCGTGCCCAGAGCGGATTCAATCTCAGACTTATGTGTATAGAGACTGTCATTTCAGCCTCCGGCAGTGGCAGCTTTAAGCCTACGCATAACGCCAGAACTGTCTGCACTGATGTTGGATACTCTTCATCGTTTCAAACGCTGAATATCTGCTCAAGAAGTGCCTTGTAGTGCATTAAGTTCAAAGGAATATTCAATCTGATTTTCAACCGGTGCAAAATTCCGCATAAACTGCGTGTAATACCTCGCGCCTTGATATTTCGATTGATAGCAATATCCCTTCGAGAGTTTATCCAAAGCTTCTGGACAGTATATTGTCAGGAACTTTTCAGCCTCATACTCAAACTGGTCACGGGAAATAATCGGCACAAGTTCTCCGGAAAGACGATCATTATCAGATTCTTCCTGCGGCTCACAATCTCCTATCGACATGATACGAAAACCACTCATGTCAATGCCAGGGGTGACCTGACAATGGATTTTCAACCAACGGCAAATAAACCTCATAAGCTTTTTGATGTATTTCAACTATCTGCTATGCAATCTGATAAATCCTTTCATCCATTAAATTACCTCAAAATATTTAAGTGCATCCGTTTCAACATGTTCTGCTATGCGTAAAACATCTTCATCTTTTAAAATGTTTATATTCACTTTGTCTGAATTAATAGTATTCCAATAGTCTTCCAGTTGTTTGTCAGGATTTTGTATTCCCTGAATACTCCAATTCCCCCCCTAGCACAAAAAGAAGGATCCCTTCTGAACATTCCGGCAATCCTTCTCCTATCCCTAATCTGTATTCTCTTTTCCTACGCCGCCACTCTCTCATAAAAATAATTCTCCAGCCAAAAGAAAAACATCGCATATGCGTACATATCAAAATGCTCCGTCCCAATCTGCTTTTCGTCTTTGATCTGGGACAAATTAAACAGCACGCTGTTCCAAAATCCTTTTTTATTTTTTGTCGTCGGCGGCATGAGCGGGAACGTTTTCAAAATCTCCCGAACCACCCGGTCCTGTCCCTCATGCTCCAGTATCATAAAAAATGACAAAAATTTCGTAGCCGCATAAAAAGCGACCAGCTCATTCACATAATAAAATACAACTTCTACTTTCTGCCCTGTTTTTTTAATATGCCGGACCAATTCCGTCTTGTCCAATACAGGAACGCGCAAAAAAGCGCCACAAATACAAGCCGCAATCTTATGGCGGTCCAACAACACCGTGTCCGCATCCTTATCAAAGATCTGGCTCTTATACGTCCGGTTCAACGTCATATATTCGTCATAAATGTTAGCTTTACACTCTGTCAGATCCCTACGTCTGATCTTCGGATTATTCTCCTCCAGCTGCTCTACAAAAGGCAAAATAGTCTTGTCAAATATCTCGTAAAATTTATCCCTCTCCACGACAGTACCTCGATAAAATCAATTTTTTTCCAATACGTTGCAGTATGCCTCAAAAGCATCATTGATATGTTTATCTGTATTGCCCGGTGCAGCCTTTTTCGTCTGGAATTCAAAAACGGTTACTTTTTCCATCAGACTTTTGTCCTCTGCAAGAAATCCCTGCAAACCTTTTACACGTTCTTCCATAAACGGCACCTCCCCTGGCTAAATAGTTGATTATTTAAAAAAAGCGTAGCACATATTAAAACAAAAATCAAGACTTTTTTCAAAAAATTACCAGATATTACCTATAATTCCAATTACCTTTTTCCCGCCCTTCTGCCAAAAAGGCATCCACAAAAATCACGCCGCCTCATGCTCTGATCATTTGTGAATGCCTTGCGGCCGAAAGCCCATTACACGGCCCAAAGTCCGCTTCGCAGCCTAAAATCCATTACACGGCCCAAAGTCCGCTTCGCAGCCTAAAACGAAAACCTGCCGTCGAAATACTCTTTCAATTCGGAGATCTTGATTCTCTCCTGCGCCATCGAATCGCGGTCGCGGACCGTGACCATGCCGTCTTCTTCCGATTCAAAATCGTAAGTAATGCAGTACGGCGTACCGATCTCGTCCTGGCGGCGGTAGCGCTTTCCGATGTTCCCGCGGTCATCGTATTCACAGTTATAATATTTGCTCAGTTCCTCGTACACCTTTTCCGCTCCCTCGTTCAGTTTCTTAGAAAGCGGGAGCACACCGATCTTGACCGGCGCGAGTGCCGGATGGAAGTGCATGACGGTACGCATGTCGCCGCCCTCTAACTCCTCTTCGTCATATGCGCTGCAGAGGAACGCCAGCGTCACGCGGTCTGCGCCAAGCGATGGCTCGATGACGTACGGCACATATTTTTCCTTGCGCTCGTCATCAAAATAACTCATATCTTCACCGGATGTATTCTGGTGCTGGGTCAGGTCGTAATCTGTCCGGTCGGCGATGCCCCACAGCTCGCCCCAGCCAAATGGGAACAGGAACTCAATGTCACTCGTCGCCTTGCTGTAGAAGGAAAGTTCTTCCTTGTCGTGGTCGCGGACGCGCATTTCCTCTTCGCGGATGCCCAGATCCTGCAGCCATTTGATACAAAACTCTTTCCAGTAGGAGAACCACTCCAGATCCGTGTCCGGTACACAGAAGAACTCCAGCTCCATCTGCTCAAACTCGCGCGTACGGAACGTAAAGTTACCCGGCGTGATCTCGTTGCGGAATGACTTTCCGATCTGCCCGATACCAAATGGTACTTTCTTGCGGGATGTCCGCTGGACATTTTTAAAATTCACGAAAATACCCTGCGCGGTTTCCGGCCGGAGATATACCGTATTTTTCGCGTCCTCCGTCACGCCCTGGAACGTCTTAAACATCAGGTTAAACTGGCGTATATCGGTAAAGTTGTGCTTGCCGCACGACGGACATGGGATGTTTTGGTCGGCGATAAACTGCTCCATCTTTTCATTGTCCCAGCCATCGACCGATCCATCCAGCTCCATTTCCTTTTCCGACGCGAAATTTTCGATCAACTGGTCGGCGCGAAATCTCTCATGGCACTCCTTACAATCCATGAGCGGATCGGAAAAGCCGCCGAGATGTCCTGACGCCACCCATGTCTGCGGATTCATGAGAATCGCGCAGTCCACGCCGACATTATATTTATTTTCCTGGATGAATTTCTGCCACCAGGCCTTTTTTACATTATTTTTCAGTTCTACACCGAGATTTCCATAATCCCATGTATTCGCAAGCCCTCCATAGATTTCCGATCCCGGATAAATGAATCCACGGCCTTTGGCAAGTGCTACGATTTTGTCCATTGTTTTTTCGCTCATATCCACTCGTCTCTCCTTATTATTTTTACAGTCAGCATGACCACTGAAATGCTGCGTATGCCTTCTACACGCCGCAAACGGCGAAAGCTATTATTATATGATAAATTTAATCTCCGCCTCACACGCCGTTTTTCCGTCCACCGTGGCAATCGCTTTTCCGACCCCCATCGGCCCCTTGCACTTGATGATCTCGGTTTCCAGCCTCAGCCGGTCACCCGGCACGACCTGATGGCGGAATTTTGCCTTATCGATGCCGCCGAAAAACGCCAGCTTTCCTTTATTCTGCTCTAAACTGAGCACCGCGACCGCGCCGACCTGCGCCAGCGCCTCGACGATGAGAACGCCCGGCATCACAGGCTTCTCGGGAAAATGTCCCTGAAAATACGGCTCGTTTACCGTCACGTTTTTATATCCGACCGCTTTCACGCCGGGTTCCATTTCCTCGATGCAGTCCACCAGTAAAAACGGATACCGGTGCGGGATGATCTTTTTAATCTCATTGATATCCAGTAACACGTTTAACCCTCCCGCTTCTTTATTCATTATATGCTTTGAAGATCAGAGTTGCATTATGTCCGCCAAATCCAAGTGAATTGGAAAGGGCAATGTTTACATCCATCTCGATTCCCTCGCCCTTGACGCAGTCCAGATCACACTCCGGATCCTGATCGGTCAGTCCGGCATTTACATGTACATAATGATCCGTAATGGATTTTACGCAGGCGATCGTCTCCACGCCGCCGGCTGCTCCGAGAAGGTGTCCGACCATCGATTTTGTGGAACTGATCTTGCATTTGTAAGCGGCATCCCCCATCGCGAGCTTGACCGCTCTCGTCTCAAATAAATCGTTCATATGGGTGCTCGTCCCGTGCGCGTTGATGTAGTCAATGTCCTCCGGCTTCACACCGGCGTCCTTCATCGCAAATTCCATCGCCTTTGCCGCTCCGCTTCCGTCCTCAGCCGGCGATGTGATATGGAACGCGTCGTTTGTCGCGCCATAGCCGATCACCTCGGCGTAAATCTTCGCGCCGCGCTTCTTCGCGTGCTCCAATTCCTCGAGAACGATGATACCGGCTCCCTCGCCCATCACAAAACCGCTGCGGTTTACATCAAATGGGATCGAAGCCTTTTTCGGATCTGTCGCGAGGGACAGCGCCGTCATATTCGTAAAACCGGACACACCGAGTTCCGTAATCGCCGCCTCGGCTCCTCCGGCGATCATGACATCCGCCTCTCCGTACTGTACGGAACGGAATCCCTCACCGATGTTGTGGTTTCCCGTGGCGCACGCTGTCACGATATTGATATTTTTCCCTTTTAATCCAAGCTGGATCGCAATATTTCCGGCAGCCATATTGGAAATCAGGGACGGTATCATCAGGGGAGCGACGCGGTTCGGGCCTTTGTCCAACAACTTCTTATATTCCCTCTGCATACACTGGAGACTTCCGATCCCGCAGCCCACACAGGTTCCCACCATAAATGGGTCCTCTTTTTCCATATCCAGCCCGCTGTCTTCCATCGCCTGTTTCGCGGCAGCTACCGCAAACTGCGCAAACCTCTCCATGCGTCTGGCGGATTTGGGATCCATGTAATCCTTTGGCTCAAAATCTTTTACTTCTGCCGCCAGCTTCGCTTTGTAATCCGTGGGATCGATCTGCGTCATCGGGCCGATGCCGACCACTCCCTTTTTGATATTGCTCCAAAATTCATCCACCGTATTTCCGACCGGGGTGATCGCCCCCATCCCGGTTATGACTACTCGTCTGCTCATGAGTCAATCCTCCTAAATTCAATATGATAAGCGCCTCGTTACATGGCAATCCCGCCATCGACGCAGAGTACCTGCCCCGTTATGTATTTCGCCCTGTCGGACGCGAGAAATACGACCGCTTCCGCGATGTCCTCCACCTGGCCGAACCGGCCGAGCGGAATCGACGCCACCGCCGCTTCCTTCACGGAATCCGACAGCACCTCTGTCATTTCCGTATCGACAAATCCAGGCGCGACTGCGTTTACCGTTATGTTACGGGAGGCAAGTTCCTTTGCCGCCGCCTTTGTCAGTCCGATCACGCCCGCTTTGGACGCGGAATAATTTGCCTGTCCCATGTTTCCAGTCACACCTGAAACCGAGGCGATATTGATAATGCGCCCGCACCGCTGTTTCATCATCGGCCGGCTCACAAATTTGACCCCGTGGAACGTCCCGGCCAGATTTGTCTGAATGACGCTCTGAAATTCCTCCTCCGACATTTTCATCATCAGATTATCTCTCGTAATACCGGCATTGTTCACCAGGATATCAATCCTGCCGTATTCTTTGACGAGCGTCTGGTAAAACTCTTTCGCCGCCTCAAAATCACTGACGTCACACTGTACGGCAGCCGCTTTTCCGCCTTCTGCCTCGATCGCGCTTACCACCTCTTTGGCACGCTCGGCGGAACCGTTATAATTCACGACTACCGTCGCACCTTCCCTGGCCATCGCGAGGGCAATCCCCCTGCCGATCCCGCGGCCGGCGCCTGTCACAACAGCTACCTTATCTTCCAATAACATATGATTACCTGTCCTTTCTAACAACCTTCCAAACACGGCTTGATTTAGTGGCGGAGAATCCGCGGAGCGGATTCTACCAGTGTGAATAGAGCAAGGTGCCGCGAGCGGCGCCTTGCGAGAAACTACTTGATGAGGTTAATGTCTCCATAGGAGACATTCGAATCCGTAGTTTCATTCACACTTTTTCTAGCAGCGCATCCATATCCGCCACCGTCCCGATGCTGTATGTCGTCAGATCCTTCCCGATCACCTTACTGATCTTTTTATTAAAACCGGCAAGTGTGCGCCCCGGACCGATTTCGATAAAGGTATCCACTCCGTCTGCCGCCATCGCTTCCACCGACTGCTGCCACCTGACGGACGAAGAAACCTGTCTCACAAGAAGCGGCTTGATCTCGTCCGCCTCCGTTATGTACTGAGCTGTGACATTCGCCACATATGGGAATTCCGGCTTGCCAAACTCGATCTCGTTTAACACCGCTTCCAGTTTCGTTCCCGCGCCCCTCAGCAGGTCCGAGTGGAACGGTCCGCTGACATTGAGCATAACAGCGCGTTTCGCCCCAGCTTCCTTGCACTTTTCGGCGCCTTCCTCTACGGCTTCTTTTTTTCCGGAAATAACGATCTGTCCCGGACAGTTATAATTTGCCACCTGTACTTCGCCGATGCCGTCGATCGCCTTCTCGATCACCCCGGCCTCAAGTCCCATAATGGCCGCCATGCCGCCGACGCCCGCCGGCACCTCTTCCTGCATGTAGATCCCGCGTTTTCTCACTGCCTTCGCCGCGTCAATGTAATTCATGGCATTGGCTGCCACAAGCGCGCAGTACTCGCCCAGGCTGAGGCCCGCCGCCACATCCGGCCGGATCCCCCGCTCCCGCAGCACTTCCATCGTAGCCACGCTCGTCGTCAGCAGCGCCACCTGTGTAAATTCCGTAATGTCTATATCTTTATTTTCCTCAAAGCAGAGCGCCCTCAGATCCAGTCCGACGGCCTCGCTCGCCTTGTCAAAAATCTCTTTCGCCACGGGAAAACTGTCATAAAACTCCTTTCCCATTCCTACTTTCTGCGCTCCCTGTCCCGGAAATACAAATGCAATCTTACCCATACTTTTATTTTCCCTCGTTTCTGTGCTGTTTAACAGCAACTAATGAAAGGGTTGCTGACTTTCATCAGCAACCACACACTGTTACGCATATCAAGCGCTTTCCATCTGGCGCATCTTAAGACGTGGAATAACTACGCCTGTGTAATTACTCTACGCCTTTTTCTTTCAGGAAGTTAATGACATCTCCAACCGTATGGATGCTCTCCAGATCATCCGTCGGGATCTCCACATCGTACTCTTCTTCCAGAGCCATGATCAACTCATAGAGATCCAGAGAATCTGCCCCCAAATCATCTTTAAAAGAAGAAGCTTCTGTGATGCTGTCCGCATCCACACTCAACTGATCTGCGATAAGTTCCTGCATTTTTTCTAACATGACTATTTCTCCTTTTCTCAGCCTGCCCGGGATTCTCCTGCGCAGTAGGGCCGCCGTCGGCGCGATACCGCATTTATGTAGGGTTCCGCAGACTAAATATTATTTTCAAGATTCCTCAACTACTTGAGTTATTCAGTATTTTACAGTATCTCATGTGGTTTGTCAAGAAATCCGGTGAAAAAAGACTGGCATATATCATATATCCTGCAAACCGCTGAATTCCATGCCGTCTATGCAATTATCATATAAGAATTTTTTGATCGCCGACCGGTCACCCGTCTCAGATTTCTTTTCGCGAGAAATATATTTTCCTTTTGTGTCATATGAAATTTCGCTTCCATGATCTCCCCTCGCCTAATCCGTATTTTCACGCCATTTCCCGACTTCCGACTCATAAGCCTGTTCCGTCACAGCGTCAAACAGGACCCATTCCACCAGATCAAAGGCATCCTCATTTTCACTGAGAAAATCCGCCACAGTCCGGACCGCGGTCTTTGCGGCACGGTCCACCGGAAAACGATAGATTCCCGTAGAAATAGAGGGAAATGCGATCGTTCTGATACCATTTTCCATGGCAAGCTTCATCGAGTGGTAATAGCAGCTCGCGAGCAGTTCCTCTTCGTTTTTCCCGCCGCCATTCCACACCGGACCGACGGTGTGGATCACGTACTCACAGGGCAGATTGTATGCTTTCGTGAGTTTCGCCTGACCGGTCTTGCAGCCGCCGAGCAGCCGGCACTCAGACAACAGTTCCGGTCCCGCGGCCCGGTGGATCGCTCCGTCCACTCCCCCGCCGCCGAGCAGCGAGCTGTTCGCGGCATTCACAATGGCCTGGACCCCTAACGGTTTCGTTATATCGCCCCGCATCGTTTTTATCTTATCCATTTTATTCCTCCTTGCATCCATTTTTCAGGTCAATATTCCTTCGCTACTTCTTCCGTGATCCCATACATGGTTTTAAACCGCTCGAGGTCGGCCGGACTTTTGATCAGCATGATCTCCTCAAATCTCCCCGTATGGATCTCCTTAAAACCCGCGATCTGTTCCCCATTACAAATGCTTGCCCGGATGACAGGCTCTTTAGTTTCTTTGTCATACGTCCGCACTTCGACCTTTTTTCTGAAAAGTCCCATTTTGTTCTCCCTGCTCTTTTTTCACTGGATCTTTATGATAAGTTTTGAAACAAGTATATCATATCAAAGGTATAAAGTCTATTCACTATACAGAGTTATGCCAAATAAATAAATGTATTGACAATACAGCAAATATGCTATAAGATAATGAATATAAAAAAGGTTCTGACACAAAAGTAGCCGCTTTACTTCTCATGGCGGTTATTTTTGTGCCTTCTTTCAAGGAATTTGACTATGTATAATGAAAACGTTGGATGCTGCCTGCATCTATTATTCTACAAAATGTTTCATATATTGTCTATTATATATTGTGGAATGTAACTCTCATATTTCGCAGAGCGATGACTGTAATGCAGGTTTTTGTGGCGTTTCTCCATCCGCCATACATCCGGGTAAACCAGGCACAGTAACAAGATAACAATGATCATCTTCGGACCATGAAACAATCATAGAATATGGTATATCATCTCTATAATAAACACAAACCTGAATTTAAACTATAAACAAGTGCAAACCAGTAAATCATAACAAAAATAAAAATACCGTACAATGCACGAACCTACGCCATTCTACGGTATTATCCACAAAGCTTCGAAAGGGACTTGAACCCTCGACCCCTTCATTACGAGTGAAGTGCTCTACCAACTGAGCTATCGAAGCATCGTTGCTGTTTTGTCCAACAATAATATATTATAGCACGCAATTTTGATTTGTCAACCATTTTTTTGAATTAACTAAAAAAACTTAAAAAATAACTCAATTGAAAATTTAAATTCTACCCTTGCATCCCAATCCCATAGAAGTTACTTTTACAAATAAAGAGTAGATTTTACCTTTGCAAATATTGTATCATTTATCATACAGTGATGCCGGTAATTAAGGAGGATTCCATTATGGCAAAATATACACATTTATCACTGGATGAAAGAATCACAATACAGCAGATGCTTAACCAGGCCGAGTCCTTCAAGGCCATCGGCAGAACCCTGGACAGAAACTGCTCCACCATCTCAAAGGAAGTCCGGAATCATCTTCTCTTTCAAAAAAAGGGATGCATGGGACATGCCTTCAACGACTGTGCAAACCGTTTCAGCTGTTCCCTGGCACACCTGTGCAGCAAGCCCGGATGCACCCGGAAATACTGCCGCTTCTGTTCCAGCTGCCATCTCTTCTGTGAGCATTATTTTAAGGTGGAATGCCGGAAGCTTTCCCAGCCCCCGTATGTATGCAACGGCTGTGACAAACGTACAAAATGCACCCTCGAAAAGCACGTTTACTCAGCAGCAGCGGCACATTCCGAATACATGGCTGTCCGCTCGGAATCACGCTCCGGTATCTGCATCTCCGAACAGGAAGCCCAACAACTGGATGAGTTTATTTCACCCCTTCTTCAAAAGGGCCAGTCCATCCACCATATCTGTGCCACACAGCCGGATTCTGTCATGTTCTCCGAGAAAACCATTTACAATTATGTGGATGCGGGCATCTTTCACGCAAAAAATATTGACCTGCCCAGAAAGGTGGCATACCGCCCCAGAAAAAGCAGGCATGATTCCTTCAAAATAGACAGATCCTGCCGCACCGGAAGGACATATGACGACTTCAGACGCTTTCTCGAGGGCAGACCGGACTGCCCGGTCGTGGAACTGGACTCCGTAGAAGGAACGAAAGGCGGAAAGGTTCTACTCACCATCCATTTCGTCCACTGTGAGTTTATGCTCGCTTTCCTGCGGGACAGGAATACAGCGGCTTCCGTCTTTGACATTATGGAACGGCTGTACTGGGAACTGCGGCCGGATATTTATATGGAGCTTTTCCCTGTCCTGCTTGCGGATAACGGGAGCGAGTTCTCAAATCCCGTGGCGCTGGAGATGGATTTCCAGAACAATTTAAGGTCAGGGGTGTTCTACTGTGACCCGTCTGCCCCTTATCAGAAGGGGGCGGCGGAAAACAACCATGAATTCATCCGGCGGATACTGCCGAAAGGCATTTCCTTCAATGACCTGACACAGGAGAAAGTCATGCGGATGATGAACCACATCAATTCTTATGCCAGACAGAACCTGGGCAACAGGAGCCCCCATGAAATTTTCCGCTATTTTTACGGACAGAGGGTTCTGGATGCCCTGGGCGCAGAACTCATTTCCCCAAATGACATCATACTGCGCCCAGAACTGTTAAAATAAAACATAAAACAAACCGGCATCACTGACTTTCAGAATATACAATATAAAGGGTAGAACTTAACTTTTCAAAAAAATCGTTATTTTGTACCCATGCTGCTGCACGCCCAAAAATCAAGTAAAATGTCTGATTTCTTATCTATCATACCACAAAAACACCCCAGATGAACTGTTTTTTGTGAAATAATTCATCTGGGGATAGAAATTTGTCTTACAAGGTAGAAGTTACTTTTTCATTTCACCAAACTTAAAAAATCTCGAAAAAGGCGGGAATGCCGCCCGGACAGTCCCGCCTTTTTTTCTTTCCTATTTTATTTTCTCACACAGCCTGTCGCACTTCTCCGGCCCATCCCATTCCCGCAGCCGCTCCAGAAGCTCCTTCTGCTTCTCGGCGACAAATTCCTGCGTATAGGCACGCATGTTGCGAATCTGGCGTTTGGGATACTTTTCCATCTCTTCTTCGCTGTCGAGTATTTTCTCATAGCAGTCCAGATGTTTCTGCATCCCTTTTTTCAGCTCGTCAAAATGTCTGGCCGCCTGCTCCAGATCGTCCATGCGCAGATCCGCATGGAGCATCGCCCGGTAGATATCGCGGTAAAAACCGCGGCAGTATGGCAGTAATTCCTCATTCTCCGACATGACGTGCATCACACGTATTCCCCACTCGCCCAATTCCACGGTATCTTTCGGTTCCTCTGACCAGGACAGGCTCTCTGTCGCGTAAAGGACCTCCTTATTCCATGCGCGTGTGAAATTCTGCAGATTACGCCTCAGTACGTTTTTCATCTCCTTCGTACCGGATTCCATCGACGCCACCTGCGCGAGTATGCTCTCCTGCAGGCGGTTGGACGCTACACTGGGGAGTGTCGCGATGTGCTCCCTGGCGCTCGAGAAATCTTTTTCGTGGATATAGATCCATGCAAGCGCAAAATGTGTCCGCTCGACCCACTCTTTTTTCCTGCAGAAACGTATCACCTGCGTTCCGCACTGGATCGCCTTATTGCGGTATCCGTCCCACACATCTTTTCCGTACTCCGAAAAATTAACGTATCTGCTCAGTTCCGCTGTCCGTTCCACCAGACAGGTATTGTACACGTAACTTGCCGGATCTGACTCCAGTTTTTCCAACAGATAATCGCACTGTTTTTTTGCCGTTTCCGCCGGGGAAGAACTTTTCTCCGCGATCTCCTCATAGGCAAATTTAACTTCCATGTACATCGCGTCATCCTGCCTGGTCTCTTCCAGCCCGAACAGCGTATCCGTTGATACCGACAAAATCTGTGCCAGCGGAACGATCAGGGAAATATCCGGAAGTCCCGCCGACGATTCCCAGCGGCTGACCGCCTGCGGCGTCACGCCGACCTGTGACGCCAGTTCCTCCTGCGTCAGACCCATCTTCTTCCTTGCCGTCCTGATATTACTTCCTAATGTCATCATGCTGCATCTCTCCTTTGATTTGAAATATCCGGTACCGTTATGGACAGTATAGCATGATGGGGCGGCGGGCACAATCAATGTAACATTACACAAAACTCAAGCACTGCTTAAAAAGTCCAAACTTATTTTTCGGAAAGCAGTTCCATGATCTCATTACTCCTCTGGATAAATTCTGTCATCTCCTCCGGCGCAAGCGGTTTATTGCTTATCATCGCAAGGTCATACAGCTGTTTGCAGAACAACTCCGCGTGCTCGCCGTCCTGATGTGCCGCCAGATATTTAACCAGACTGTTATTTGCGTTGAGGACAAGTGTCTCTCCGCCGAAATCTCCCATTCCGCCCATACCGTTCATGGCGTACATCTTCATCATATCCTGCATCCGTCTCGTCTCTTCGGATACGGTGATCATGGAAGAAATCTTTTCATTTTTCAGTTTTTCGACTTTTACTTCCAGCTTCTCTTTCCCTAAAGCCTTTTGGAACAGCTTCGTCAGAACGTCCGTCTGCTCTTTCAATTCTTCCCCGTCGGTCTCTTCCTTGAAATCGTCAGTAACCTCGGCGTCGATCCGCTGGAACTTCACATTGTCGTCCCCTGCCTCCAGCGAAGAGATGAACGGCTGGTCGATGCTGTGCGTCAAAACAAACGCGTTCATTTCCTGCTCGCGGAACAGGTTGATGTACTGGCTCTGCTGCTGGACGTCCGTCACATAGTAGATCGTCGTTTTCGGCGGCTCCTGCGGCTCTTCGCCCTCGGTCTCCTCGCCCGGCTCTACCACTTCCGCCTCCGGCGCATCCACAGTTTCCAGATATTCTTTCATCGTCATAAATTTGTCATCCAGATCTTTGAAGAGGATAAAATCTTTCATCTTTTCCTGGAATTTCTGATCTTTCAGGCATCCGTACTTGATGAACGGACTGATGTCGTCCCAGTATTTCTCATAATTCTCACGGTCGGTCTTGCACATGCCGCTCAGTTTGTCGGCCACTTTCTTCGTGATATATTCCGAAATCTTTGTCACAAAACCGTCGTTCTGCAGCGCGCTTCGCGACACATTAAGCGGAAGGTCCGGACAGTCAATGACTCCTTTTAAAAGAAGAAGGAACTCCGGTATCACTTCCTTTATATTGTCAGCGATAAAGACCTGATTGTTATACAGCTTTATGATTCCCTCGGCATTTTCGTACTCTAAATTTACTTTTGGGAAATATAAGATTCCCTTCAGGTTGAACGGATAATCCATATTCAGATGGATCCAGAACAGCGGTTCGCGGTAATCCTGAAATACTTTGCGGTAAAACGCCTTATAATCATCTTCTGAGCACTCATTCGGATGTTTCGCCCAAAGCGGCGCCGTATCGCTGATCGAAACCGGACGCTTTACGATCTTCGTCTTCTTTACAGGCTCTTTCTTTTCCTCGCTTCCATCCTCTTCTTTGCCGTCGTCTTCTTTCGGCTCTTCCACGATCTCCTCGATCACCGTGTCCTCTTCGGTCACTTCCTCGCTGGGGATCGTCTCGTACTCGGTCTCCGCATTTTCATTCGTCAGGAAGATCTCTACCGGCATGAACGAACAGTATTTATTTAACACTTCACGCACCCGGTATTCATTGGCAAATTCATAACAGTCCTCGTTCAGGTGGAGGATGATCTGCGTCCCCATCTGATCGCGGTCGCCGTCGCTCATCTCAAAATCCGTACCGCTGTCAGATTCCCAGTGAACGGCAGGCTCCCCGTCCTGATAGGATTTCGTATTGATCTCCACGCGGTCCGCCACCATAAAGGACGAGTAGAAGCCGAGTCCGAAGTGCCCGATTATCTGGTCTTCGCTCGACTTGTCCTTATATTTTTCAAGAAAATCGGCAGCTCCGGAAAACGCGATACGGTTAATGTACTCCTTCACCTCGTCCGCCGTCATACCGAGTCCGTTATCGACAAACGTGATCGTTTTTTCCTCGGCGTTGACTAACACCTCGATCTTCTGCTTGTAATCATCGGGAAGCGTCGTCTCTCCCATCATGTCCAGCTTTTTCAGCTTCGTAATCGCATCGCAGCCGTTACTCACAAGCTCGCGGATAAAAATGTCGTGGTCAGAATAGAGCCATTTTTTAATGATCGGAAATATATTCTCCGAATCGATTGCCAAACTACCTTGTTCTTTGTTCATCTTTTCCCTCTTTTCTGCGCTGCTATCGTATATCAGTCTCCGGCTGGTCTGTGGCAGGCAGCACACCGACACAAACTCTCGCCAAACACCGTCTATCACATATCTTAGTACAGAAAAGATTCATTGTCAAGAACTTTTTAGCACTCACCTCGGTCGAGTGCTGAAAGTGAAAATTTCTCTTTATAATGCGCAATACATTTTTCTATGATCGAAACCGCTTCCATCGGCCCGCCGATTTCATCCACCTCGGTCGTTTTTCCCTCCAGGTGTTTATATACGGTAAAAAAATGCTGCAATTCCGCGAAAATGTGCGCCGGAAGCTGCTCCACATCTGTATAGCCAATATAAGTAGGATCCCCGTACGGAATGGCGATGATCTTTTCATCGTCCATGCCGCCGTCTTTCATGCGGATCACGCCGATCGGATACGCCCTTACGAGCGTCATCGGCTCGATCGCCTCCGAACAGAGCACCAGCACATCGAGCGGATCCCTGTCATCCCCGTACGTCCGCGGAATAAAGCCGTAATTCATAGGATAATGCGTCGCCGTAAAAAGAATCCTGTCCAGGCGGAGCATTCCCGTTTCCTTATCCAATTCATATTTCTTATTACTTCCTTTAGCGATTTCAATGACAGCGATAAAATCTGTCGGATAGATCCTCTTTTCATCAATATCATGCCAGATATTCAAACGGTACATCCCCTTTCCCGGACTATGGCTCACGCCGCCCGCCCCTATCATTCCCGAATGATTCTCCCTCTATTCTCACTTCCTCCGGCAATTTTTCATGGCATTCCGTTTCCCTCTCCTTTTCGCGGAGCGCCTCCTGAAACCCTTTCAGGGCGTCGAACGGCATAAATTGTTTGGCGCGGTTCAACCGTTCCATCTTTGGATGCGTATCATTCTCCACTCTTATGCCCTCCGATCTGCCGGTTGCGCTGCATCGCGGTAGCCGCCTGCTGCAGATCCCTTCCCCGCACGATCGCGTTCCTGCCGAAACGCTTTTTGATGCCGACGACTGTTTTCTGCAGCGTTCTGTCCCGCTCTGCCTCCGACTGATCGGTAAATAATTCGAGCTGCTCATACGCCTCCCGCACCACATCGCCCATCGTAAGCGTCAGTTTCCGTATCGGCGTATCCTCCTGCACGATGCGGTCATAAAGCCTGAGTACGCCAGGCAATACGGCCCGGAAGCGATTGGTCGCTGACGTCAGGGAAACCGTGCCGGACGCTCCTTTTACCCCTGTTTTATCCGAATAGTCCACCGCGAGCGTGACTGACTTTGCTGCCATTTTTTTCTCTGTCATTTCCAGACAGAGTTCTTCAACCACTTCTTTCACGACGATCCTGCACTCCTCGAATGAATAATCCCGCAGAAACACCTGGCTGCTCGAAAGCGATCTGCTCTTTGGCCGGTAGTTTTTTATATCTTCCATCGTCGTGCTCTCCCTGCCCCACGCGTGATCGATCAATAGTTCCGCATCCACGCCAAATGCGCGGTACAGCACATGTTCATCCGCGTGTGCCACGTCGCCCATCGTAAATATTCCCAGCTGGCGGAGACGTTTCACCGTTCCCGCGCCAACCCGCCAGAAATCCGTGAGCGGCCTGTGGTTCCACAGCCGCCTTCTGTAGCGCTCCTCGTCCAGAAACGCGATATTGTCCTTCTCGTGCTTGGCCAGCATATCAAGCGCCACTTTGGCAAGATACAGATTTGTTCCGATGCCTGCCGCGGCCGTAATACCGGTCGTCTTTTTTATATCATCCATAATGCGCACGGCGAGCTCCTTTGCCGAAAGCCGGTACATTGAAAGATAGGGGGCCACGTCCAAAAATGCTTCGTCGATCGAATACACATGGATATCTTCCTTTGCCACATACTTCAGGTACACAGCATAAATATCCGCGGAATATTTTATATAGAGCTTCATGCGCGGCGGAGCTTTGATGTAATCGACATCAGGCGGGATCTCATACACCCGGCAGCGGTTTTTTATGCCGAGCGCTTTCATGGAAGGGGAAATGGCCAGACAGATCGTTCCGATCCCCCGGTCAGGATCCGCCACCGCCAAATGCGTGCGCAGTGGATCCAGGCCGCGCTCCACACATTCGACAGAAGCATAAAAAGATTTCAGATCAATACAAAGATACGCTTTCTTCTCCATACAAAAGTCTCCAATCCTGCTTTTAACAATAGTATCTGTTTTAACAGGATAATTATTACTTTTGTTTTGGATCAGTTATTTGATTACAATTCGGTTGCCAGAATATTATTTTTTTTCAGAAAATAATAACAATTTTCATCCCACATCTGTTCTGCGTTTCTTTCCAGCGAAAATTCCGCGGCCGTAAAAGAACTCATACAGGTCAGCTCGCCGTTTTCAAACTGTATGCGCAGTCCGCCGCAGTCGCCATTGTCCATATAATGTACGAACTGGATCCGCAGCACCGTCGGCGTCTGCTTTCCCCGGATGAGGGAAAATGCCGTCGGCCGGAACAGCTTCCACGGCACATACTCCGACATCCCGTAACGTTCCTTCGCTTCCTCATCGAGCCAGTCCGAAAGCAGGTTTCCTTTCACCGAAAAAGATACGAGCGTTTTCAGTTCCATACTTCCCATACAAAATTTGTCAAAAACTTCCTTCAAAAGAAGAAGTTCCATAAACTCTTTCACATCTTCGATCCGATAACATTTCATTGAACGAATACCTCATTTATCCAGAATATTTCACTTTTATTTGCGGACAATATACAGTAAGACATGTTCTGATGTCTCAAAATCATTATTACTTGAAAGGAGAACAACAATGAGAGCAAGTGAATCCACGTATAAAAACGTAGCTAAAAACTGCAGCGCATACAGCCCGAAAGACTGCTGTACCTGCACGAATAAAGCCGGTGATGTTGATGTGTCCTGTACGACATGCAAACATTTCGCCTCCGACAAGCACTGCAAATTAGACCTGTTTGACCCGATCGCAGCGGACCACAACTTCTAAGTCGGCAAGTCAGAGCGCCTCTCCAGGGGTGAAAGCTCCCTTGGAGAGAAAGCCTCCTTTGGGGTAAAAGCCTCCCGAAAGGAGGCTTTTTTATTTCTCACTTTCAAATACAACGACGGAACGCGGGGATACGATGTATTTTTTGATTCCTCTCTCTTTTACCACTCCGCCAGTCCTGCCCGTATCAAACAGGACATTCCAGGTCTTCGTGCTGTTGACGACCGGCAGGTAAAATTCGTGGGCGTCCCAGTGGAAATTGAATATCATATAGATGGATTTTCCGCCGTAGTATGTTCCGTAAAAGAGGATTCCGATCTCCCGGCTGTAATAGGAAAAGTTCACTTCCCACGGCTCGATCCCATGAGCGGACACCCCGGGCGCCCCGACTCCCCGCGTATCCATACTGGTCAGTCTCTCTTCCCTTTGATATAACTGGCACTCTTTCCGGAACTGGATCAGCATCCTGGCAAATTCGTAAACTTCTTTGTTTTTTTCCAGCAGGTTCCAGTCCAGCCAGGTAGACGCGTTATCATGGCAATAGGCGTTGTTATTTCCTTTCTGCGTGCGGCAGAATTCATCTCCGGCCAGAAGCATCGGCGAAGCCAGCCCTAAAAACAGCATACAGAGCGCATTTTTCGTCTGCCTGAGACGCATCATATTGACGGCCTTTCTCCGGCTGCTTCCTTCCTGGCCGCAGTTCCAGCTGTAATTAAATTCCGTTCCGTCACGATTCCGTTCCCCGTTTGCCTCATTGTGCTTCACATCGTATGAAACAAGATCGCGCAACGTAAATCCGTTTTTCTGCGTAATATAGTGTATCCTCCCAACCGCTCCCTCATCCGCTTTGAACAGGCGGAAAAAATCGGAAACCTGCCCTTCGTCACTCTTTAAGAAGCGCCGCGACACCGTCGAGAACTCATCGTTAAAAACACCCAGCTTTTTCTCTCCGTTTACCGTAGAAACCTGATTCCAGCCACTCCCGAAAAATCTGCACTGGCGCAGCACCGGGTCTTCATCGATCCAGTCTTTTGACACGACATCGGTATTCACAAGAAATCCGTCGATATGGTACTCGATTACATAGTATTTCAGGCATCTTACGATAAATTCCGGCGAACGGTTGACAAAATGGATATCCATAAAAATATTCATTCCGTTTTGATGGATCTTTTTGATCATCTGCTTCATTTCCACCACAGCCCGGCTCCCATCAGAAGAATAGGAAGCCTTTGGGGCAAAATAGCTGGCATCCCCTGTGTATCCCCAGTAATTTACCTTTTTTTCTCCCACATCCATCCATTCATTAAAATCATAAACCGGCAGAAACAGGATCGTATTGACCCCAAGTTCCCGGATATAGTTCAATTTTTCTGTAAACCCGGAAAAAGTCCCCGGATGCTCCACCCCGGAACTCCGGTGTTTCGTAAACCCGCGCAGATGACACTGATACAGGATCATGTCCTCAAACGGAATATGGACCCGCTTTTCCCCGGTCCAGTCAAAGCGTTCGAAAGTAAAGCGCCCACGCAGCTTCGCCTTCCTGCCAAACGTCTCACGCCCCGCCGTCGCGCGCATATACGGATCATTGACCAGCTTTCCGCCGGCCTCGAATATATACTCACACTGCTCCAAAAATGCCGTGACCCCCTCACCCTCCAGCCGCACGCTGAACAGATCCGGCGCCCCCAGTTCTATCATGGAAAACATCGGAATTTTATATAAAAGCTTTTTCTCACGATAAAGGCACAGCCTGCAGTCATAGGAATCCCTGCACCATACCGTGATCTCAACCTTATCCCCTGTCTCTGACGCAAACACGCCTTCTCGTAAATTTCTCACTCGATTTATCAAAAAACGTCCATTCTCTATTGTCTTCATCTATTCTGTCTTCCTCAAATTTTTATGTTCCGCTTTTTTGTGCGCCATCTAAACAATTATGCTGTTCCTATTTTACTACTCGTGATCACCCCGGTATTTTTTTATTTTAGCACATCTATTTTGCAATCACAAGACACAAAAATCAGAGTTCTCCATTTATTTTTACAAAAACACTTGCAAAATCACAGTTTTTTAGTAAAATAATGAGTATACGTGCATTGAAAGGAATGAAATACAATGATACAAGCAAGTAATGTTACCCTGCGTTTCGGTAAGAAAGCGCTTTTTGAAGATGTCAACATAAAATTTACGGAGGGCAACTGCTACGGGATTATCGGTGCCAACGGAGCCGGTAAATCCACCTTTTTAAAAATCCTCTCCGGCGAACTCGAGCCGACCCAGGGCGATATTATCATGACGCCGGGCGAACGGCTGTCTGTTCTGGAACAGGATCACTTTAAATACGATGACTTCGTGGTACTGGACACGGTGATCATGGGAAACCAGCAGCTCTATGACATTATGAAAGAAAAAGATGCCATTTATGCCAAAGAAGACTTTACCGATGAAGACGGCATCCGCGCAAGCGAACTTGAAGCCGATTTTGCGGCCATGAACGGATGGGAAGCGGAATCCGATGCTGCCACGCTCTTAAACGGGTTGAACATCGAAACTGAACTCCACGACAAGCTGATGAGCGAGTTGTCCGGCAACGATAAAGTCAAAGTCCTTCTGGCAAGGGCGCTGTTTGGAAATCCGGACATCCTGCTGCTGGACGAGCCGACGAACCATCTGGATCTCGATGCCATCCGCTGGCTGGAAGAATTTTTGATCAACTTTGACAATACGATCATCGTCGTATCCCACGACCGCTACTTTTTGAATAAAGTCTGCACACATACGGTGGATATCGACTATGCCAAAATGCAGTTATATGCCGGAAACTACGATTTCTGGTATGAATCAAGCCAGCTGATGATCAAGCAGATGAAGGAAGCCAACAAAAAGAAGGAAGAAAAGATCAAAGAACTCCAGGAGTTCATCCAGCGCTTCAGCGCCAATGCTTCCAAATCCAAACAGGCGACTTCCCGTAAACGTGCCTTGGAAAAAATCGAACTGGACACCCTTCGCCCGTCAAGCCGGAAATATCCTTATGTGGATTTCAAACCAGACCGTGAGATCGGGAACGAAGTGCTGACTGTGACGAACCTCTCCAAAACGATCGACGGCGAAAAAGTGTTGGATAACGTTTCCTTCACAGTCGGACACGACGATAAGATCGCCTTTGTCGGTTCGTACGGGATTGCTGCCACGACACTGTTCCAAATTCTCGCCGGTGAGATCGAACCGGACGAAGGGGACTACAAGTGGGGCATCACCACGAGTCAGGCCTATTTCCCGAAAGACAACACGAAGGATTTCGCTGGAAGTGATACGATCGTAGACTGGCTCATGCCGTTCTCCCCAGAAAAAGACGCCACTTACGTGCGCGGTTTTTTGGGAAGGATGCTGTTCTCCGGCGATGACGGCCTGAAAAAAGTCAACGTCCTCTCCGGTGGAGAAAAAGTCCGTGTTATGTTATCAAAAATGATGATGCTTGGTGCCAACGCACTGATCTTAGATGAGCCGACCAACCATTTGGATATGGAATCGATCACATCTGTGAACAACGGCCTCATCAAGTTCCCGGGGGTTGTACTGTTCACCTCCCAGGACCACCAGTTCATCCAGACCATCGCCAACCGGATCATCGAATTTACGCCTAACGGCATGATCGATAAAGTAACGACCTACGATGAATACCTCGACAGCGATGAAATGGCCAGAAAGCGCCAGGCATTAAGTTAATCAATAAAAACTATACAGAATAAGGAGTGATTTTTTTGGATCCCGGTGACGCGATCACGATATTGATCATTGTAGTGCTGCTTTTATTATCTGCTTTTTTCTCTTCTGCAGAGACAGCACTTACCACGGTGAGCAAGCTGAAAATGCGCGCTCTTGCAGAAGATAAGAACAAGGCAGCCATGCGGGTCATAAAGCTGCTGGAAAACCAGTCAAAGATGTTGAGCTGCATCCTGATCTGCAACAACATCGTAAACCTGTCTGCCTCCTCCATCTCGACTTCGTTTGCCTTTACGGTGTGCAAACGAATCGGACTCGAAGAAAACACGAGTATCGGAGCCGGTATCGCTACAGGAATACTGACATTTCTCATCCTGATTTTCGGTGAGATCACCCCGAAAACAGCAGCAACTATCAACGCGGAAAAATTCGCGCTGCTATTTAGCCGCTCCATCCTGCTTTTAACGAAACTGCTGACTCCTGTCATTTTTATCATTGACAAGTTTGTCCTTTTTATACTGTTTCTGCTGCGTGTGGATACGAGTGGTAAAAATAAAGGTATTACCGAAGATGAACTACGTACCTTCGTGGACGTCAGCCACGAAGAGGGTGTGATCGAAAGTGAAGAGCGAAAAATGATCACGAATATCGTGGATTTTGGAGATTCCATCGCCAAAGATGTTATGATCCCGCGTTTGGACATATGTATGGTAGAACTATCTACCTCGTATGACGATCTTCTCTCCCTGTTTACCGAAAATAAGTACGCGCGAATGCCGGTCTACGATGACACCATTGACAATATCGTCGGTATCATCAATTTAAAGGACTTCGTGTTTTATAACGGTGACAAAAAAGATTTTGTACTTAGGGACCTGATCCGGGATGCCCACGTTACGTATGAATACAAAAACGTGTCAGAGCTTTTTATGGAAATGCGGAAGGATTCGATCCCGATGACCATTGTTCTCGACGAGTACGGCGCTCTCTCCGGCCTGATCACGATGGAAGACCTCGTGGAAGAGATCGTCGGGGAAATCCGGGATGAATACGATGCCGATGAGGAGGATGAGATCCAAGTCGTCTCTGATAATGAATTTATCCTGCTCGGCTCTACTCCACTGAGCGATGTAAACGAACGGCTGTTTTTGCCGATCGAATCGGATGAATATGATTCCATCTCGGGACATATCATAAAGCTCTTACAGCATTTTCCGGCACCGGGCGAACATACCGAAGATGATTACGCGGTCTACACGGTTCTCGAAACAGAAAAGAACCGCATCGACAAAGTCCACGTACTCATAAAACCCCAGCCGGTACAAGAAGACGAATGATTCTCAAGCAGAATGATCAAAAATAACTGTTCTTCTCACGACTACTTCATCGCCCTCATAGAGGGCGATGTTTTCGTCTGAGGGGACATTGTCCTGTTTCCCTTCCCCAGTTCTCCCCTCCAGATCCATGATCCTCTCCTTCACCTCAATATCAAGCATCCCCTTTTCCATATCGGCCGAAATGACGCTTACTGTCATATCCGCATCTGAATTCGTTCTCATGACCAGGGCCTGTAAGAAGGCGGCTATAAATTGGTTCCGATCCTCGATCCCATAGCTTTCCTGCTCCATAACTTCCTTCAACGTCTGGGAAACAGACAGAGAAAGCGCTTCTTCCAATTCCTGTTTATAGCTTGCCGTTCGGTTCACCTCCGACTGTATCGTCAGGACGAGCAGGATTGAACTGATACATATGGACGATATGACGATTGATTTCATCTTGAATACCCCTCTATTTTATATATTTTCCGTATCCCTGCCAAGGGGATCGTATAGTGAAATGCCAGCGTGACTTTCGCATCTTTTTCATTTCCACTCCCGTACACCCGGATATCCAGTTCATACCCGGCCCTTGCCGCCTTCCGGCGGCAGTCTTCCGCCACGGCTTCGTCAAAATAGCTGTTTTCGAGCTGCGTCACCACCGCCCCGTGAAATTCCCTCGCGCTGGAATACGCCATATTCTGAATGATATACGCCATGCCGATCCAGATAAAGATTAAAAGAAGTAAAAAGGTTATAAAATGTTCTATGATCATCCGCATACCGGGCCGTCACCTCCATCCCCGGGACAGTCCACGAGTATTACCAGCTTCCCGCCCACGCTCTTTCCCGTCACCGGACTTGTAACCTTTAGGTCATATCGAATGATCCCCGCCTCCCGTCCGGTACATTTTTTCTGTATGAGGGAAGAAATGTCGCTTCCATCAAAATCAGAAGCCGACACGCAGTCTGCCAGTTCCACCGATTCTCCCGAATGGATCTTCACATCCTTTGCCACCAGAACCGGCGGCGTCCGTTTTTCCTCATCTGTATTAAATTCTGTTTTAACACTATCCTCCACCCCGCCAAACTGCTGCCACTTCCGCATAAACCCGGCGAAAATAACGCCGAGCAGCACAGCGCTGACCAAAATCGTAACCAACATCCTCCCATATTCTTCGAGCAATAATCTCATTTTCATCCCCCTCCCATCAGACAATCCGCAAAAAACTCGAAATACGCGGCCATACAAATACAGGCATACACTAAAATCCCCACAGCCATCACGCCCGCTATGACCGACACCATAATCCTGCCATACTCCCTCATCAATTCCTGCATATTTACCTCCATTCGCGCACGCCTTTTGCGCATCATAGAACCCAAGTTTGCGCGCGCACCTCAGCGCGTACCTCACACTAAACAGGAAAATACATAGACGATCACCATGCCAAATAAAACTGTCACCAGTACCTCCCCAAATTCCTCTACAAATTCTTCCATCCCAACGCCCCCTTTCACGATCCCTTACCAGTGCATACTCTGAAAACTCCCCATCGTAATGGCCAGCAGGTTCACCAGATCGACCAGCAGCTTTAGGCAGGAAATGATCATCGGGAGCTGTTTCAGCATCGACATTCCCGCCAGGACATTCGAATAGCGGTAGCTTTCGCTCTTATCCATCAGCCTGTTATTCTGCGCCACAAGAAAATCCAGCTGCTTTTTGGACTCTTCATATCCATTGGCGTGAACCGAATAGAGGATTTTCATCCCCGACTGCACTTCCGGAATGGAGAGGGAAGAGAAAAAATCCAAATATGGCTCCAGGCTTCTGGGAGAATCGTAAATTTCTTCTAACAAACGCTCCAATTCGAGCCGCAACACCCCATCACATTCCCCAGCGGAATAACGGATCGCCTGATAACTGCTCTCGGACTGCAGATATAACGTTGTGAGAAGGAGCCAGTACGGAAACTCCTGGCGGACATACCGCGACAAAATACGTTTCGCCATATGCCTCGAAAGAGGGGACGCCTTTCCCCGCAGCATGCGGTATGATTTGTGCAGCCGTTCTCTTTCTTTTTCATCAGGAATCCCCTTTTCATCCAGCCAGCTCCCCGTCAGTTTTTTACAGATCGTCACGATCAATACAAGAAACAATAGCAATACACACACCGTCGATATTTGGTAAATGAGGCTCTCGGCCAGGTCGAATCCCAATTCCTCCGGTGTCAAAAGACGCGAAACGTAACAGAGGATCATCGCTAGCACCGCCGCAACCCCGCACTCAATCCTGATAAACCGTTTTTTGTGCTGAAAGATCCTGGTCCGGTTTTTCCACAACTCCAGATCTTCCAGAAGGATATCCGCCGAGCGGCCGCTTTCCGCCCCCGTCCTCTCACTATTCGCTATAAACCGGTGGATGATGCGCATACGCCGGCTGTCAAACGCCTGCTCGATGGAAGAAAACGCGGCGTCGAGCAGACTCCCGTCGATCACGCCCTCTCCCGTGAGAAGAATATGCTTCGCCTGGCCAAGCGCCGCATTCATCGGGGTGCCTTCCTCAAAAAGAAGCGCGCAGTCCTCCAGCGCCTTCCCCGCATGTCCCAGACGGCGGTACGAGCATAGAAGCTGCTCCAAATATGTCGTCACCTGAAAATACGAGAATTCATAGTCCTTCTGCACCAGGCGGTACCTCCGGATCTTCCTCGCCGCCAGACAACCCGCGGCAAATAACGGCGCCGCAAAGAAAAGTTTCAGGCCGTACACCGATACGAGGCACAACACAAAAGGTATTAGCAGTAAATAAATATAATTTTGTTTTAACTTTCTCATTTTTCCCTCCGTTCGTCCCCACCTGCCTTTTTCGGCAGAAATACTGAGTGCAATCCCTTTTCCTCAAAGCGCCGCCGGAGATTTGCCGGCAGCATCTCTCCCGTAAGTTCTCCCTGGTCTACGAGGATGACCATTTTGTTCGTACTTTTCAAATAGCTGTCGCCGCCACGATCAAACGCGCAGATCTGCTCGATCCTTCTCGTGATATTCCCCTGCCCGCCGACCGAACTTTTTACGAGGATGCCAATATTCATAAACCGGTAGGTATCATTTAACACCCGCTCCGCGTCCATTGTCCCGCCCGCCATATTTTTGATGCGGTCCGGGATATTCCTCACGTCATCGGTGTGCAGCGTCGTCAGGCCGTATGTTCCCGTACTGAGCGATTCCAGCAGATACCTCACTTCCTCCGACCGCGCTTCCGACAGAATGATCCACCGCGGCAGCTGGCGCAGGCAGGCCTTGATCGCCGCCGTATACGTAAAGTTTTCCGCCACTTTCATTTCCACGCAATCCTTCGTCGGATTGATCTTGCCATAATGGATTTCAAGCGTATCCTCGATCGTAATGACCCGCTCAGAATCGGGAATAAATGTCGTCAGGTACTTTAACAATTCCGTCTTGCCGGCGCCCGGCATACCGCAGATCGCGATGTTGCAGTGCACCCGGATACAATGTTCCAAAAAATCCGCCACCGCCTTTTCACAATACCCCTCCGCAATCATCTTCTCCTTGTTCAGCCTTCGGACTGCTGGTATTTTGCGGAGGGAAATCGTAATGCCGGCGCTCGTCACACAACTGTGCACGATACTGATCCGCAGTTCTTCCGTCTCCGCCTCCAGAATGGGATTTCTTTTATTGAACGGCAGGCTTACGACGCTCGCGATCAGCGAAGCGAACCGTTCCACAAAATCAACGACCAGCACTTCTCCCGCCATAAAGCGGCCCCGCTCCAGATCATCGATCCAGAGCTGCCTTCCATTCCAGTTGATATCCGTCACATTTTCCGAGACGATATAAGGGTACAGCACCCCGTAATCCTGCCGTTTCAAAAGAAACTTCTTCTCAAATTGTTCCACACGCACACACCTCCGTCCTCATCCGCTATTTCCCCGTCTTGAACTCTGGAAGCTTCAGTCCGGATTCCCGTCCCATGTCGGCAAAAAAATTCTGGAACAGTCCTGTAAACATCGCCGTGATCGGATCACGGAACAAAATAACGATCGCCACCAGCGCCAGTACGACCAGTACCGCTACAATGATCTTTCCATATTCCTGCAAAAATTCCGTCATATCTCATCTACTCCTTTCACTGTCTCATATAGGAAAATCTCTGCCAAAACAAATTGTTTGTTTCCTGCGAAAAGGGATCACCCCTCTCCCTCATAAATGCTTTTATTTTCCTCTTATCCTCTCCGCTTATTTTCCACACCTCACCGCTGCTGCCATCCGTGCGGAGTGAACGCGCCAGCACCGCCGCGTGTTCTCCAGTCCGCCAGACCGAATCCTCATCCAGAGTATCCAGATACGCCGGACTGATAAACCTGACAAAACCGCTCCGGCCTGTCTGCGCGCCGTTATTTTCCCGCTTCACCACATGCACCCTGATCTTTTTCTCACAAATCTTTCCCGTGCCGTACTGCCGTTCCACTCCCTCCGGCATATAAAAGCGGTGTCCGTACTGATCCTTCACGCGGACTGTCACCGGATATTCTCCCTCGGTCTGTAAATCCAGTCCGCCCCACAGCACGGTCTTATTCCTCTCCAGCTGACTCCCGGACTCCACATCATCACAAAGCCGCATATGGGACAAAATATCCTGCTTCGCCTCTTCAAAACACTGCGGCGTAAATTCCCCGGCAAAATAGTATCTGTCCCGCATGACAATCTCCGGTTTCCCGTTTGACCGCACCTCATACCGCCGGCGATACTCAGACCGGATGCCAAATGAATTGACAGCGCTATAGACGATCTCGCCTCTCCCGATATATTTCCCTCCGGTCGGAAGTAAAATGTCCGCCGGCCGGGCGCCATTCGCCAGATGGGCATTTTCGGTCGTTTGGGCACCGTCCGCCGGCAGCATACCATCCCCCCGCCGAACTGACCCATCCGGCAGGCAGATCGAAATGATCTTGATCTTCCCCGTCAGATCGCCGTCACACTCATCCGACACCCCTATCCCGGATAAAAGCACCTGCCGGTCCGCGTACTCGCCCTCATAGAGTACGATATCCCCGTACTCATCCGTAAACGCCGGCTTTTTTACCCACAGCGCATAGAGATCGACCCTATCGCCGTTCTGCCCCAGATCCTTCACTTCCGCTCCCTCACGCCAGGTAACCTCATCCGGACTTCTCACCACGGTCCCGGCCACCGGCGCCCAGCCCGCAAAACCGTACCCCTCTCTGTGAAACGTACAGGTACGCAGCGCCGCCTTCTCGCCTACATACACCTGCTGCTCTTCCATCTGTCCCTGACCGCCGTTCGCCCGGAAAACGATGTTATACTTTTCCCTGCCGATGTACAGCCCGTCTCCTCCCGTTTCCAGAAGAAACCTCTTCCTCTTTCGGAGTGTAAAGGAAGGCCGGACCGATGACGGCGGCTGCCCGGAAGAGATCTGTACGAGCTTCCGGCCCTCCCGATACGTTTCCGGGCACAGTTCACAAGGCTGTGAAAGAGTGATATCCTGATCCGCCTCGATCACCCGGTCTCCTGCCAGAAATACCGAGTTGACCGCCGCCTTCCCCGAGAGACCGAGCCATCCGCCCGCATAGCGGATCCCATATGTGCCGCCTGAAACGACACCGCCCCGGATCTCGCACTCTCCTTTCGTTTTCACCGCACATTGTGTACTGTGGATCCTGCCGCCCGAAACGGACATCCTGCCGCCGTTATTATAAATAACATCTCCACTCCCACGAATACTCCCGTTTTCCATGTTCAATGTTCCGACCGCGTTGCTGGCAATAAAGATCTGTGTGCCGTCAGCGGCCTCATTGTCCGCGATACTCCCTCCCTTTACGTTTACCACCGCTCCGGAAGACATATAGATCCCGCCGCCGCGCTCATTGGGGGCAGCATTTCCTCTGATCTCACCGCCATTCATATTCAGCACGCTGTCCGCGGTCGCATACACGGCACCCCCGGCAAAAGCGGCTTTATTGTCCTCGATCCTTCCACCTGAGATCGTGAGCACACCCAGATTGTACACCGCCCCGCCATAGCCGCCGTGGCGCTCGCCGCCCTTTTCATAACCGGCCGCCGCATTTCCCGTGATCGTCCCGCCCCGCAGGAAAACGATACCCCGGTTATGCACCGCGCCGCCTCTCCCGTCAAAATCGGAATCCCGGCGCTGGCCAATCACCGCGTTATCCGCAATCGTTCCACCTTCCATCACGAACATCCCGCCGGACTCGACGCGAACGCCGCTCCCTCCGGTCAGCGTGAGATGATCCCGGATGGCACTCCCCGGCTTCATCACCGCCGTTCCTCCCGCGTGCACGGTTATACCGCCGCCGCCATCCGTAAACGAACAGACGTTGTAATTGGCAGTCAGCTTCGCCCCGCTTTCCAGACAGACGGTTCCCGTGTCGATCTCGATCAGTTTACCGTTCACATCACCGCTCTTGCCGCCGTTGATCGTAATATCCCGCAGCGTCAGCCGCTTTCCCTGCATCTGCAGCAGCGTTCCCTTATACACACTTCCAGCCGCCATCTTCCTGCGGATCCGGTAGGCGCCGCCTCCGTGCAGCAGCTTACTGCCTTTCACACTCAGGCAACGGCTGACAGTTATATCTGCTTTTAAGTAAATGGTCCGATCTCCGCCCGCGCGGAGCGCCTGCTCCAGTTCCCCCAGCGTCTTCACGTAACTGACTGCCGCTGCGTCACACGTTTCCACGCGGCCAGCCAGCTTACTCAGGAGGATTACCGCGATCAGCGCCCCCGTCAAAACGAACCTTTCCCGTCCTCTCTTTTTTCTCATGCTCCACACCGTCCTTTTCCGCCCGGATCCTTCGATCCTGTTTTGCCTGCTCGAGCAGGCACGCCGTCTCCTTCACGGCACTTATAAAATCGTAATTTACATTTTGTTTTCCGCACGCGTAATTCCGCAGCAGAAAAGATATGACTTTTCCTTTCGTGAGTGCATCCGCAAATCGCCGGTTATACGGAATCGTACCAACCATGAACGCCGGCAGGCCAAACCGCTTTACAATATCATGTTTTGTAATCTCGGAATGAGGATCGTAATTTCCTATCACATAAAACGCCTTTTTCTGGATTTCTGAAAAATTTCGAAAGAAATGAGAAAGCTGCTGATCGTTCTGACTTAAGTTCACCACGACCAGATCCGCTTCTTTTAAGATTTTTCTGGAACTCTCAAGAGTGGAGGAAGATATGTCCACGCAAACGGTCGGATATACCTGTTCCAACAGGTCCATCACGTCCCCGGCATGTCTTTTTAGCCGGTATTCCATGAGATCCTGGTTCATTCCGCCGGCCGGCAGATAGAACACCCTCTGGTCAAATACCGAAAGACATGTGCGGTATACCATCCCCGCATTTACCATATCTCCCATATCACAATAGCTTAAAATCCTCCCCAACCCATTTTCTACGAAATATGAATGTTTCTCCTGTAATCTGTCATAGGAATTTGGATTTAGAAATGTACTGCCAAGATTGTTGATATTTGCATGATTTTCGAATAAGACCATCTCTGACGTATGGTCCATCGCTGATACGATGCTGATACAGGACAGATTTCCTGTAACGCCTGTCTTCCCCGGTGAATTGCTCCAAAAAGCAATTGTCAATTTACTGCTTCCCTCCTTGATTTTATTTGGTGGAATGCAGTAATCATATCATCCTTTCGTGGATTTGTAAATTGTCACAAATCCACAAAAGTTTCATCCTGATTTTATAACTTTTTACATAAATCACAGTTTCTCTTTTCTGCTTCGCAACCTTCTCTCCCCGATTTTCAGCGGCTTGCTAAGTCCCACGTATTTCCGCGTCGTAAACAGATGGTAGAGGAAAAAAAGCGTCGCCAGGCCAAGCACGACCTGATACCACCGCTTCACGCCAAAATGCCCGACAAACGTCAAAAACGACATGTACACCCTGCAGAGCACGGTGATCCACCAGCCGAACAGCATCCTCGTATTCGTCGCCTGGTTCACGAGGGCATCGGTCGCGCCCGCCGTACAGTAAATGACAAAATATTCCATAAAAAGTTCGCACGCGATCTGAAGAAAATAGCAGGCCAGGATCCAGATCACGAGATCCGGCCCCTGCGTGATAAAACCGCTGACGCGCAAAAGCACCGAGAGAACAGCCGTTGCCACAATAAACGGAATACTCAGCAAAAACTGCCGGTTATATTTGACGAGCATACAAACCCCGGCTAGGATGAAAAGGCACCCCAAAACATCCGGCAGAAAATCCACCTGCACCTCATTCCCCAAAATATTTTTCGTCGTATACAGCCGGATGGATTCACTCAGTTCATATTTTCCCACAGCTCCCTCTACATGAAACGCCGGATACCAAATGCCAAACTGTCCGTGAATGTCGATCCCGGTCAAGAGCATTCCAATTGCAATTAAAATAACAGCCATTCTGTTCCTCCTTTTACCTGTCATGTATTTCGCCGCTTCTCTGTAAAATAACTTCCCTCACTCCGCGCACGCTCATTGTCCGATCATGCACTATTATGCGCACTGTTGCGCAAATGATCGATCCGTCTCTCGACAATATAAATGCTGACCGCCGCCAGCGCGCTGCCGAATACGGCACCCGCTGCAATATCAGTCGGATAGTGGACAAAAAAGTACATCCTCGACAAGGCGATCATGACAGCCAGCATGAAAGCAGCTATGCCAACCCTTTTATTCCAATATGTAATCGAGACAGCGGCCGCGAACGAGGAAAATGTATGCCCCGACGGAAAAGAAAAATCAGTCGGCACCGCAATAAGCATTTCCACCTCTGGATGGCGCCAGCAAGGCCGCGGCCGCGCTACCGCGTTTTTGAGCAGTCCGTTACCAAAAACAAGGCAGAACAGCAGCGACAGTATGACGATGACCCCGTATTTCCGTTTATCCTTTTGCAACAGAAGAACGACACCTGCCACGATCCATACCGCGCCGCCCTCGCCGATCCATGTAAAGAACTGAAAAAACGATGTCAGCACACTGCCGTGGATCTGCTGGAACAATTGTAAGATCCCATAATCAAATGTTTCAATCAATTTTCACACTCTGCCCTTTCAAAATCAGGATACGACCCGGATCTGTATCACCGCTTTCCGGCTTCCCTTCTTCGCGTACAACTTTACCTTTCCCTTTTTCCTCGCTCTCACAATGCCCCGTTTCGATACCGTCGCAATCTTCCGGTTTGATGACTTCCAGGTCACACTCTGTCCGAGACGGAGCGGCCACACGGACGCGGTCAGCTTCACCCGCTGTCCCCGCTTCATTTTGCGCCCCGAAGCCGCTTTGATCTTCACGGTGGAAATGCGTGAGAGCATGTTTTTCACTTCTTTCCGACAGGCCTTTTTATAGAGACTCTCATAACTGAACAGCGAATATCCCGAAACGCCGGAACTCTTCCTCACCTTACTGATCTCGCTGGCTACCACTTTGGAACTCCTGCTCCAGCCCAGATCGGAACTGTCCTTCATTCCTCCCCGGTACAGGCCGAGCCCGATGTACATGTCCACCCCGGCCGTATTTAACTGCCGCCACTGGCGCAGCCGGTCGTCAAACAGCTTCGTCTGCTTCCCTCCGAGCATATACACATTCGACCAGTAAATCTGCGGAATGATATAATCCACATACCCGGACTCACTCATCCACCGTTTCACATCCGCGCCGATCGACTCGCAGTACTCGACATTTCCCGCCGGACTGATACCAAATAGAAGCGCGTTCGATTTCTGCTTAACCGTATTGTAAACGGCCTTCACCATCTCGTTCGTATAGGACATTTTCTCCTGCGGGGAAAGGACGGAATAGTTCGAATACTGTTTGTGCCCTTTCGACGGATAAAAGTAATCGTCAAAGTGGACACCGTCCACGCTGTAATTGTCGATCACTTCCCGCACCGCCAGAAGGATGCGGCTCGTCGTCGATTCCTCCGAGGGATCGTATATTTTCTTCTGCGTGATCCGGTACGGATTCATCCAGGCGTGAAATGACAATTTGTACTTATGTGCGGCCTCGATCAAAATAGCGAGCGGATCGTACGACGGCGTATCGTCCCCCATATAGGAACTGAAGTCAAAATTGTCCGACGGCCAGATGGCGTCATCAAATGCCCTCACATGAAAATATACCGTATTGCACCCGTTGTCGCGGATGTTCCGAAACATCTGATCCGCATTCTGCCGGAATTCCTCTTCGCCCTTATTTTTCAGCCCGGCTCCCTCGTACTCATAAAAAGAAACCCAGACCGCACGGACCTCCTTCGCGCTTACGGTAACGGTGTTCGCTATCACGGCGCTCATCCCGCAGAACAGTAGTGTCCCCAGCAAAAGGAAACGGATAAAAGATTGTTTTCTGCCTTGCATTTTTTTCCTCCATTCACGCACAGCTCTTTTGTGCTTAACACAATGATTGTTGTTTCATCCCATTATTATACATGAAAAATCCACAAACATATGGCAATCTCTTTTATCCGAGCAGTCCGGTACTGAAATACCTCTCCATCCGGTCTGCCAGCACGGTCGCGATGCGCTGTCCATTTCCGTATTTCTCTGCCATTTTCCGGCACGCCCACACATTGGCCCCCGAAGAAGTTCCGCACAGAAGACCCTGCACGGCGGCAAGTTCCCGCGCCGTATTCACCGCGTCCTCATCCGTCACCTCTACGATGTCATCGATCAGCGATGTATCCAGCACTTCCGGCACAAACCCGTCCCCGATGCCCTGGATGCTGTGAAGCCCCGGCTCATGCCCGAGCAGCGCTGACACATTTTTCGGCTCCACGGCTACGATGCGCACCGCGGGATTTTTTTCTTTCAAATACATTCCAATCCCCTGCAGCGTCCCGCCGCTCCCGAGTCCGGACACAAAAACGTCCACCTTTCCCTCCATCTGTTCAAACAGTTCTACAGCCGTCGTCTTATAGTGGATGCCCGGATTGTTGGGATTTGTAAACTGCTGCGGTAGAAAACAATTCCCCAACTCCGCCGCCAGTTGTTCCGCCCGCCTTACCGAGCCGTCGATACTCTCTTCCGGCGGCGTCAACTCCAGTTCGGCCCCGAGTGCACGGATGATCTTTTTGCGCTCCTCACTCATATTTTCCGGCATCACGATGATGACGCGGTATCCTTTCCTCACGCCGACAAACGCGAGGCCGATCCCCGTATTGCCGCTCGTCGGTTCTACGATCGTCATCCCCGGTTTCAGCAAACCATCTTTTTCCGCCTGCTCCACCATATTTTTAGCCACACGGTCTTTGATGCTGCCGCCCGGATTTAAAAACTCCGCCTTGGCAAAGATCGGCAGCCCCGTCATCTTCTGCAAACTGACGAGCGGCGTATGCCCGATCAGATCAATCACATTTTCTACCATGATTACCTCCAAAAAATCGCTCAATATTATTCTTTTAAATTTTTAATATAGCGGAACGTCTCTTTTTCACCTTTTTCCTTCAGCATCGTGAGAAGGCTCTCAATCAGGTCTGACGTCTCCGGATGTATGGAACGGCAGTGTTTTCCCTTTTGAAAATAGGCGAGCGGCATATCCTCCGTATATTCACTGCCACTATATATCTTACTGGCCGCCACCCGGTCACAGAACATCTCTTTTACATATCGGAGGGGCATTTTTACCGGTTCTTTCAGCCGGGTCTGCGGATTGTAGTCCTGCCAGTATTCAAAATGGTGGCGGTTCCTCCCCTGATGGTGGAGCCAGGCCTTCGAGTAGCCGTTCGTCTCCCTCTCTTTGGCGTTCGGACTGCGCCCTCCCTGATAATATCTGGCCCCGGGGATAAACTCCGTCGGCGTATATTTCGACAGGTCATGCCGGAGTCCCTGCCAGAAGATTCCCGCGCGAAAACAATGTCTGATCACCTGATGCCGGTGTCTCGTGATCGTGCAAAAATGTTTCCAAGGCTGCATATGCTCCTCCTTTTTTTGTCCGTCTCAGGATTATCTGTTACTCTATATGAAACTGTCCGATCAGATGGTTCAGCGTCCTTGCCTGATCTGACAGTTCTTTGGAAACCAAAGCACTTTCTTCCGCAGCTTCCGAATTAGTCTGTATCACCTGGGAAATTTCCCGGATCCCCGTCTCGACCGAAGCGATCATTTCCGACTGCTGGACGCTGGCCGACACGATCTCATCCATCAGAACTTTGATCGACTGGATGCACTCATTGATCACCTGCATGGAAGAAACCGCGTGATTCGTGGACGCCGTCCCCGATTTGGACGCCTCCATCGAACTGCCGATGAGCTCAACCGTATTCTGAGCCGCATCCGCCGATTTGGACGCCAGACTGCGGACCTCTTCCGCCACCACCGAGAATCCTTTTCCCGCGGAACCCGCGCGCTCTGCCTCAACTGCGGCATTTAACGCGAGGATATTCGTCTGGAACGCGATCTCATCAATCGTTTTTATGATACTGCCGATCTTCGTGGAGGATTCATCTATATTTCTCGTCGCCTCTTTTAATTCCGTCATCTTCTCATCGGTCTCTATCGCGTAGCCGTTCGCCTTATCCACAAGTTCGCTGGCATCGGCGCAGCGCACGGCGCTTTTCTGTATCTGCGACGTGATCTCCGTCACATTGGATACCAGGCCGTCCACCGAGCGCGACTGCTCCACCGTCCCTTCCGACAATGTCTGTACCCTTGTCGAAACCTGATCCGCCTCTTCATCTACCTGGTTCGCAATATAAGAAATATCACGCATCACGCCGGTAAGGTTCATGCGGATCGTCTTTAAACTTTCCGCCAGCACTTTAAAATCCCCGATATAATAGTCCTCATTTTTCGCCACATCAACCGAGATATTTCCTCCCGCCATCTCTCCTAAGATCCGCCCGATGTCGTCGATCGTCTTCCACAGACAGCCGCAGACGTGATGAACGGTCTGCGAGATCAGACCGATCTCATCTTTCCTGCCGTAAAAAGATTCCAGTTCCCGGTCGGCATGAAGATCCATATTTCCCAAATTTCTTATGGCGCTCTCCACGACCATCAGTTCCCTGCTCTCGCGGTGCAGGATGAGAAGGGTCACCAGTATGATCACCGCCGCAACCGCCGCACAGACAGCTCCCACGATGAACCGCACCGTCCCGACCGCGCTGTAAACCTCGGAAGCATTGTCCCGCACCATAAATACCCAGTCGCGGTCTTTCAGATATTTATACACGACGAGCTGCTCGACGCCGTTTTCGTCCACGTAAGAATACGTACCCGCCTCTGTGCTGTCATTCGACTGCATACCGCGGATGATCTCCAGATAGCCGGCATCCTTTGTCTTTGTATTTAATAATGCCGCATCTTCATGATAGAGATACACGCCCGTCTGCGCATTTAAAAACACATATTCACTGTTAGGCAGCCCCTTTATATCAAGATCCAGCAGCGCGTCCATCAAACGGCTGGCAAACACGCCGGCCCCGACATAACCAATACACGTTCCATTCTCAAAAATCGGATAATACATAGAAAGGATCATGCTTCCCGTTCCCGGGGATTTCATGATGCCCAGATTCGTAAGCTTCTGCTCCGCCAGTATCGTTTTCTGGAACGACTTGAGCGAATCACCCGTACGGGTCGTTATGCCGACCGCATCCTGGGATGTGTGCGTCAAAACATGTGTTTCCGGCGTGGCTATGTACAATCCTTCAAAGATCCCTTTCACCGCCGCGAAATCCTCTGTATACTTCTGTACTTTTTTCACAAGATCCGGATTTTTCGGATCCGCGAGGAGCTCGTGTACCTCACTGCCGAGGGCAAACGCTGTCATATACTCTTCTGCTGAAGTCACATAATCATTAATGATAGCCGCTCTGGATTCTACCGCATCCGTCATCTGGTTTGTTATATCGCTGCTGACCATAGAAGCAGCATTTTCGGACACAGTACGCCAGAGAAGCAGCATACCTGCCAACGTGATCACTGTCGTTATAATGCTGATACGTGTTACTAGTCTACGATTCACAAGAAATTTCATGATGTCCTTCCTCCATAAACTTTTATCATCCTTTAGGCAATTATTTTATCACAATCTTTTTTATATTTCAACACCTGACGTGACAGCGAGGGAAAAACGGAACGAAAACAGAGTTCCCCAAACCCAGAAACTCTGTTTTCCTTGATTCCGTATAGAATTGATCCCCGTGAACCTCTACCGTCCACTGGCCTTATTTTGCAAATTCTTTCACTTTCGCGTAAATGCTGTCCGCATCCAGGCCATACTTCTTCACAAGTTCCACAGCCGGACCCGACTCGCCGAACGTATCGTTGATACCGATCTTCATTACTTTCGTCGGGCATTTTTCGGAAAGAACGTCACAGACCGCGCTTCCCAGTCCGCCGATCACCGAATGCTCTTCCACCGTAACAACTTTTCCTGTCTCCTTTGCGGCAGCCAGCACGAGTTCCTCATCCAACGGCTTGATCGTATGGATATTGATCACTTTCGCGTCGATGCCGTCCGCTGCCAGCTTCTCTGCCGCAGCAAGGCACTCGGATACCGGAAGGCCGGTAGCGATGATCGTCACGTCCTTACCCTCACGCAGAACAACGCCCTTGCCGAGTTCAAATTTATAGTCCGGTTTCTCATTGATCACCGGAACCGCAAGCCGCCCGAAACGCAGGTAAACCGGCCCTTCATGCTCAATGGCCGCACGTACGGCTGCCTTTGCTTCCACATCGTCTGACGGGTTGATCACGACCATACCCGGGATCGTTCTCATAAGGGCAATATCCTCATTACACTGATGAGTTGCGCCATCTTCACCGACCGAAATGCCGGCATGTGTCGCGCCGATCTTTACGTTCAGTTTCGGATAGGCAATCGAGTTGCGAACCTGCTCAAACGCGCGTCCGGCCGCGAACATCGCAAACGAACTGGCAAACGGGATCTTTCCCGTAGCAGCAAGTCCGGCGGCAATACCCATCATATTGCACTCGGCGATACCGCAGTCAATATGCCTGTCAGGGAAAGCCTTTTTAAATACTCCTGTTTTTGTCGCCGCTGCCAGGTCGGCATCCAGTACGACAAGATTTTCAAATTCTGCCCCCAGTTCTGCCAAGGCATTTCCATAACTCTCACGAGTTGCAATCTTCTTTACGTCACTCACAGGGATTCACCTACTTTCTCTAAATCTGCCATAGCCTGCGCGTACTGCTCGTCATTCGGAGCCGCACCGTGCCAGCTTGCCTGATTTTCCATAAAGGATACGCCTTTTCCTTTTACGCTCTTGGCGATAATGGCAGTCGGCTGTCCCTTCGTCGCTTTCGCTTCATCAAATGCCTTTCTCAGCGCGTCAAAGTCATGCGCGTCCACATTGATCACATGGAAGTTGAACGCCTTAAACTTCTCGTCGATCGGGTACGGCGAACATACGTCGGCAATATCGCCGTCAATCTGCAGGCCGTTGTTGTCCACGATGGCCACGAAGTTGTCCAGCTTGCGGTGTCCGGCAAACATCGCTGCCTCCCACACCTGTCCTTCCTGGATCTCGCCATCTCCGAGAAGCGTGTACACGCGGTAATCATCCCCGCTCAGTTTCGCGGACAGCGCCATACCAACCGCAGCCGAGATTCCCTGTCCCAGCGATCCGCTGGACATATCCACGCCCGGGATGTGCTTCTTATCCGGATGTCCCTGAAGATAAGACCCCGTATGGCGGAGCTGTTTCAGATCCTCAACCGGGAAAAATCCACGGTTTGCCAGAACCGAATAATATCCCGGCGCCGTGTGCCCCTTACTGAGTACAAAGCGGTCACGATCCGGTTTCTGTGGATTTTTCGGATCAATATTCAATTCCTCAAAAAACAGATATGTATAAATGTCTGCCGCCGAAAGTGACCCGCCCGGATGTCCCGATTTGGCACTGTGCACAGCAGTAACGATACCTTTGCGAACTTCGTTAGCTGTCTTTTTAAGTTCTAACGTATTCATAATTTACCTCCTAAATTATCCGTTTTACCCGCCGAACACGGCGAAAGCCGTGTGCCAGGCTTCCTGACCAGTCTACTCTCCAAACACGGCTTTATAGTCCGCCTGGAACTTCGCGATACCCTGATCCGTAAGCGGATGCTTCGTCATCTGCTCGATCACGCCGTAAGGTACAGTGGCAATATCTGCTCCGGCAAGCGCACAATCCGTCACATGGATCGGGTTACGCACGCTGGCTGCGATGATCTCCGTGTCAATGTCCGGATAATTTGCGAAAATAGCAGAAATGCTTTCAATCAGGTCGATACCCGGCTGTGAAACATCGTCCAGACGTCCGAGGAACGGAGATACGAACGCTGCCCCTGCTTTTGCTGCCAGAAGAGCCTGGTTCGCGCTGAAGATAAGCGTCACATTTACTTTGATGCCCTCTGCGCTCAGCGCCTTCGTCGCTTTCAGTCCCTCTACTGTCATCGGGATCTTTACAACCATGTTCGGATGGATCTTCGCGATTTCCTTGCCCTCTGCGATCATTCCCGCAGCATCAACCGTAGTTGCCTTTACTTCCCCGCTGATCGGGCCGTCCACAATCGAAGCGATCTCCGCGATCACCTGATTAAAATCCCTGCCCTCTTTGGCGATCAGTGACGGGTTTGTCGTAACGCCGCAGATCACGCCCATGTCGTTCGCTTTTTTAATATCCTCTACATTTGCTGTGTCAATAAAGAATTTCATTTAAAATATCCTCCTATAATATAATTTATATCATATGGTATCAAAATGACCTGACACCACATAATGTCTTCCATTCGTGCGCATCCGCACTGTTTACGCAACTGCTTCCTGCTCATCGACCAGTTTTTCAAACTCTTCCATCGGCATCGGTTTCGCGTAAAGATATCCCTGGGAGATGTCGCAGTGTATAAATTTAAGGTAGCTTGCCTGATCCTCGGTCTCGACGCCCTCACACACTACCATTTTATCGAGTTCCTGGATCATTTCCACCGTCTTGCGGATGATGATGCGGCTCACATCGGATGTCTCCGTCTCGTCCAAAAACGTCTTATCGATCTTTATAATATCCACCGGCAGCTTTTTCAGCAGGTTCAGCGACGAATACCCGGTGCCAAAATCATCGATCGACCACTTGATGCCGATCCTCTTAAGTTCGGACATCATCTCCGCCATCTCCGTGAGGGAATCCGAAAAGATACGTTCCGTCAGTTCCAGTTCGATCAGATCAGGAGGCGTATGATAGCTGTTCAGGACACACGCCACATCAGTCGTATACGTTTCACTATCCAGCAGGATGCGCGACTGGTTAATGGAAATCGGCAGACAGCGCTTTCCCTCTTTCAGCCGCCTCCGCAGCATCGCACAGACCTGTTCCAGCATATAAAAATCTAATTTTCGGATAAATCCATTTCTCTCAAACAGTGGAATGAATTCGTCGGGATAGATCATCGAGCCATCTTCCTTGATCCACCTCACAAGCGCTTCGGCGCCTACCATTTTATTCGTTTCCAGTTCATACTTTGGCTGTAAATACACTTTAAATTCGCCGTTTTGCAGTGCTTTCCCCATATCCCGCTCAATCTCTTTGACCCGTTGGTACTTGCCAAAATCGACCGGGTTAAAATAGGCCACGCTCACCGTGCTGCTGCCGTGCAGATTCTTCCTTGCGGCATCCGCCAGCTCCACCATGTCATCAATACAGTCCGACCTCTCCTCGATCACCGATGCCCCGATGCCGAGGCGGGGACGCGCTTCCGGAAAACGCTCCAGTGCCAGTCCATTGAACGAACGGCAGAATTCCTCAAGATCATATTTCAGTTTTTCCTTGCTCGTGAAATCAACGAGCGCAATAAAATGATCCGCTGAACTGCGGCAATACAGACGCAGGCCAAATTCAATGTTCGAAACTGACTTCGCCAGATCGTTCAAAAGGATATCCGCCCTTCCGGTGCCATATAAATTGTTCACCCTCTCAAAATGGGTAATGTCCGTGTACAATAGCGCAAACTTTTCCGACTTCTCCTGTTTTTCCAAAAACGAAGCGACACATCTTTTAAACGTATCCAGATTATACAAGCCGGTCAGGGAATCATACACGAAATCATGATCGGCCCTGCGCTGTTTCTCCTCTATGTCCAATTACTGCCTCCTATCTATCCCACTTATCGCACAATGAATTGATCTGATTGGTGAATTTAGCAACTTCTTTGTTGCTCAACCCCTCATTTTTCCGGATCACTGCCAACAGGCGTTCACCGGCCGCCACAAGACGTCCAAATACATCCATCGCGCGCCGTTTCGCAGACTCCTTCTTCTTGATCCGTACCGGATCAGCCACATATGTATATTCGCCCCGGATCAGATCAAAAATGCTGCCGCTGTAAGGCGCGCTTGCCGAAATACCGTACTCATCACGCAGGCACGCCGCAAAACTGTCACACACCTGATCCTCCCCGTGTACGACAAACACGTTCTTCGGCGGCTGCTCGTCAAAACCGCGCACCCATTCGATCAATCCCTTTTTATCTGCATGTCCGCTGATACCGGAAATTTTCACGATATCCGCTTTCACCTCAATCGTCTCTCCAAACAACTTCACGGTCGGCGTGCCTTCCAAAAGCGCCCTTCCGAGCGTTCCCCTCGACTGGTAGCCGACAAAAACGATCGTGCTCTCTTTCCGCCATAAATTGTGCTTCAGATGGTGGCGGATGCGCCCCGCCTCGCACATACCGGATGCCGAGATGATCACTTTCGGCTTCATATCAAAATTGATCGCCTTGCTGTCATCACTCGTGATCGACAGCTTCAATCCCGGAAATCCGATGGGGTTAATGCCTTTCCGCACGAGTTCCTTCGCTTCCTCGTCAAAACATCCCTCTACATTCTTGCCAAAAATACTAGTCGCTCCTACCGCCAGCGGACTGTCTACATAGACCTCAAAGTCCGGATTTGTCCTCACAAGTCCCTGCTCTTTTACCTGACGGATAAAATAAAGCAGTTCCTGCGTCCTTCCTACCGCAAAAGCAGGGATCACCACATTTCCGCCTTTTTCAAATGTCCGCTCAATGACCTCGGCGATCTCACCGACATAATCCGGCGTCTCCCCGTGCAGCCGGTCGCCGTACGTGGACTCGATCACAACGTAATCGGCCTTTTTCGTGTAGATGGGATCCCGGAGGATCGGTTTGTTCCGGTTTCCCAGATCGCCGGAAAATACGATCGTCCGCCTTTCCCCACCCTCACAGGCAAAAATCTCGATCGACGCGGAACCGAGAAGGTGTCCGACATCCGTAAACCGTATCGCAATCTCCTCGCACAGCCGTATCTCCCTGTCATATTCACAGGGGATCAAAAGGTTGATCGCGCCGAGCGCGTCTTCCATCGTATACAGCGGTACATAAGTTTCTCCGCCGGAACGCTGTGCCTTCCGGTTTCGCCACTCCGCCTCAAACTGCTGTATATGGGCACTATCCCGCAGCATGATCGCGCTCAGGTCTGCAGTCGCCCGCGTCGTGTACACTTCTCCCCGGAATCCCCTGGCATAAAGCATCGGCAAAAGTCCCGTGTGGTCAATATGGGCATGTGTCAGCAATATGTAATCCACCTCTGCCGGATTTACCGGTATCTCCTGGCTCTCAAACAGGTTTTGTCCCTGCTCCATCCCGATGTCCACGCAAAGTTTTTTTCCGCCTATTTCCAAATAATGACAACTTCCCGTGACTTCGTGGGCAGCACCTAAAAACTCCAGCTTCATAGCACCCCTCCATATATAATTATAGTATATCCTATCAGTTGTATTATTTCAACTTCTTTTTCAAAAATATAGCGATTCAAAACATAACGAATCTAACGCATTTTAGTACTCCCTCGATTTCATGATCGAATTCAGGTCCATCGAGTTGTCGTAATACGTTTCATCGACGTACTGGATCTTTTCCACGTCCTTTTTTGCCTCCAGATCCTGGATCACCCGCTCCACCATCGGCCCGAGCAGGGGATTACACTCAAAATCCGCGTTGATCTCTCCCGCCATCAAATGTTTGAATGCTGCCTGAACGGCGTCAAAAGAGATCACGATGACCCCGCCCCCAATGCCAAACGGCCGGCCGGCTTCTTTCATGGCGTCGATCGCTCCAAACGTCATATTGTCATTCTCGCTGACCACCACGTCGATCTTTTCATAGGTATTCAGCAGATACTCCATCACTTCCTGCCCCTTCATCTGGGTAAAATCCCCTGACTGGTAGTCGAGCATCACCCAGTTCTTCTGCTTTTCCAGCACATCGCGGAACCCTTTCGTGCGCCCGATCTGTGCCGAGGAATTCAGCGTTCCCTGCAGCGTCACGATGCGTATCCTCTCGTGCTGGCGGTTTTGCTGCTGCAAATACTTTTTCAGCCACTCTCCGGCCATCTGCCCCTCTTTCCTGAAATCACTGCCGATCCAGCACGTATACAGCCTTTCATCCTCCACCCGCACCGACCGGTCGGTTAAGATCACCGGAATCCCGGCCTCCTTTGCCTCTTTTAAAACAGCATCCCATCCTGTTTCCACAACGGGATCCAAAATGATATAATCCACTTCCTGAAGAATGAAATTCCGTATCGCCTTGATCTGGTTCTCCTGTTTCTGCTGCGCATCCTCGAACAAAAGGTAATAACCCTTTTCCGCGGTAAATGTCGATTTGAGCGATTCAGTGTTTGCCAGACGGTAATCCGATTCGGATCCGACCTGGGAACAACCGATCACGATATAGTCCTTCCCCTCCCTCTCGATCTCTTCCTCCATAACCGCGTGATTCGGCACTTCTTCTTTCCCGGCACACCCGCCGAGCAGGAAAAGTACGAAAACAGTTAAAAAGACCCTGACACATTTTCCCCGCATTTACCTCAGCCCCCTTATTCGGGATTGTTGTTAAATTTTATTTTACCATATTTTTAACACAAAAGGAACCATTTCTTCCGAAATGGTCCCTTTTTTTATTCGTCCGCGCGTATGACAAACCGCAGCGGTTATTTTTTCTTTCTGGCCATGACCACACTCTGTACTACGAGGAACAGACAGAGCATCGCGGCAACGGTAATCCCCGTCCACCACGCATCGTCAAATCCAGCCGACGACACGATGTTCTGGATCGTACTGAGCGACAGCACGCCAAACAGTGTTCCGATGATGTTTCCGACACCTCCGGTGAGCATCGTACCGCCGATGATCGAGGAGGCGATGGCGTTCATCTCCATACCGGTCGCATGCGCCGGGGAACCGGAGCCCACGTACATGAAAAATACAAAGCCGCCGATACCTGCTAACAGGCTGCAGAGCAGATGGGCGATGAACTTTGTTCTCCGCACATTGATACCGAGCATGAGAGCACTCTGCTGGTTACCGCCGACTGCGTAGAAATTACGTCCCATCTTCGTCCAGCGGAGCAGACAGAACAAAAGAGCTACGATAAGAAGCGCGACAACCACGCCGATCTCAATGTAAGCATCAATATAATCCCCCCGACGGTTCACGCTCCCGAGGCCGGGTATGATGATGTGCGTATCCTTCAGGGCAACAAACGCCTCATTTTTCACATTAAACGGCTCAGAATGAACGATCGTCGTCATACCGCGGGCAAAGAACATTCCCGCCAGCGTCACGATAAACGGCTGTATGTCGAGATAGGCTACTAAAAATCCCTGTACAAGACCAAATGCAAGGCCAATCCCAAGAGAGATCAGGATCGCCACGAAGACATTTCCGCCGTGGAGGTCGAGATATACGGCACAGCACATGCTGACAAGCGCCGCAACACCGCCGACCGAGATATCGATCCCGCCCGTGATCATAACAAGGCTCATCCCGCAGGCTGCAATGATCAGAGCCGCATTCGTACACAATATGTTGAGGAAAGACTGCGGTTTCAGGAAACCTTCTCCCTGAAACACGATGGCACCGATGTACATAGCAAAAAATACGACAATCGTTATGAGCAACAGCAAATTCGTATCGGTAAGCGACTTCACCTTACGGCGCTGTCCACCGACCGCCAGTGAATTTTTGGATGTTGACATATTATGCGACCTCCTTTCTGCCCTGTGAGGACCGTAACTTCTTCCAGATAGAAGAAAGCTTTTCCCTCACGATCGGCGCGCTTAATACGACCAGGATGATGACAACGACCGCTTTATATGCCGGAAGCGCTGCTGTCTCTACCTCAAACTTATAGAGCGTCGTTGTAAGGAACTGGATCACATAGGCGCCGAGGATGGAAGCCGTCATATTGAATTTACCACCGCTCAGGGCGTTACCACCGATCGCAACGGCTAAGATCGCATCCATCTCTATATCTTTTGCGACAACCGAGTAGTTGATCGTCGAAAAACGGCTTACTTTGATAAATCCGGCCACAGCCACACAGACGCCGAGAATGATAAACGCGATCATCTTCAACATGGCTGGGTTCAGACCGTTCAGTCTGGCCGAACTGGCATTAATGCCAACCGCCTGCGTGTAAAGGCGCAGATTCGTAAATTTGAGCACAAGTGCGATCACCAAAATACACACGGCCGCTATGAACACGGTCACAGGGATCGGTATCCCTGGGAAAAAGTTACCAAAATAACCAAATACTGGATCACTGACAATCGGAAGTTCGTTGTTATTGATCCATGCCGCGATCGAACGGCCTGCCGTAAACAGGATCAGCGTCGCCACCATCGGCTGGATCTTAAAGTACGCGACCAGCACACCGTTAAAGGCACCGCAGAGTACTGCTGCGACACAGGCAACCAAAAATGCCACGATGATCGGCGCCTGAAGTTCATCCGGTCTCGAGTTCGAACCGCAGAGAACACGGAGTGTTACGCTTCCCGCGATCGCCATCGTAGCGCCGACACTGATATCCTGTCCGCCGGTAGCTGCTGTCACCAGCGTCATTCCGATCGCCAGGATCGCCAGTTCGGAACCGTAGTCTAAAATCGTGATCAGGTATCCCGACAACACCGGATCTCCTGACACACTGTATCCCAGTTCTATCGCAAAAAAGGAGGGATCCACGATCAAATTGAACAGGGCGAGCGCGATCAATGCCAAAATCGGTATCATGATCTGCCGCCCGAATAAATTTTTCATTTTACTTTGCATTACTGTTCGCCACCTCCCGCAATCGTACTCATGATCTTATTCTGAGTCAAATCATCTCCCGAAAGTTCACCTACCACCTTGCGGTCTCTCATGACAATGAGACGCGAACACGTACGAAGCATCTCGTCAGTCTCCGAAGAGATGAACGTAATGCTCATACCGCCGGAAGCAAGCTTCAGCACCAGCTTCTGGATATCTACTTTCGTTCCGACATCAATTCCCCTCGTCGGTTCATCCAGGATCAGGTAATCCGGATGTGTGATCAGCCAGCGGGCCACGATCACTTTCTGCTGGTTACCGCCGGAAAGAGACTTGATCGGCGTATCGGCCGAAGCAGTCTTGATCGCCAGCAGTTTGATATACTCGTCAGCCAGCTTATTTGCCTCTTTCTTTGAATACGGTTTACAGAACCCTTTCAGCACCTGCGACGCAAGAATGATATTGTCGCGCACCGAAAGATCTCCTACGATACCGTCGAGTTTTCGATCTTCTGGAAGATAAGCGATCCCATTCTTCATCGCATCGATCGGTTTCGAGATCTTAACCTGTTTTCCGTTTATCTTCACCGTTCCTCCGAGCACTCTGTCTGCACCAAAGATGGCGCGGACGCACTCACTTCTTCCGGAACCGAGCAGTCCCGTAAATCCATTGACTTCTCCCTTTTTGATATGGAAATCAAACGGCTTGATCCCCGCATTGCTGACAAGGTCTTTCGCCTCGATCACAGGCGCTGCCCCATCGTCTTCAAACGACGTCTGATCTCCCTTGATGTCTGACATATCGTCCATCTCCTTGCCGAGCATCTTAGAAACCAGCTGCACGCGCGGAAGATTCTCGATCTCATATTCGCCGACGAGTTGTCCGTCACGCAACACCGTAATCTTATCGCACACTTCATACACCTGATCAAGGAAGTGCGTAACAAAGATGATACCTACCCCTTTTTCGCGCAAATCACGCATCAGTCCGAAAAGCTTCTGCACCTCGGACTCATCGAGTGAAGACGTCGGCTCGTCAAGGATCAGCACTTTACAGTCCATGTCCACCGCACGGGCAATCGCTACCATCTGCTGTACGGCCAGCGAGCAACTGCCGAGCTGCTGCGTCGCCTTGGCCGGTATATCAAGTGCCCGCAGGATCTTATCGGCATCCCTGTTCATCTTCTTCCAATTCTGCCCTATGCCGGACGTCCGGCCGATGTACATATTTTCCGCCACGGAAAGATTCGGACAGAGCGTGATCTCCTGATACACCGTACTGATCCCGAGCTTCTGCGCATCCTGTGGTGAATGGATCGCAACCGCCTCTTCATTCCCCTTCAGAAAAATGTCACCTTCATCTTTTCCATAAACTCCGGTCAAAACTTTGATCAACGTCGATTTTCCTGCTCCATTCTCGCCCATCAAAGCATGGATCTCACCTTCGCACAGTGTGAAATCTACGTTTTGAAGCGCTCGTACTCCGGGGAAACTTTTGTAAATGTTTCTCATTTCCAATACTGCATGATCTTTCACTAGTGTGTTCACCCCCTAAAGATATTTCCAAAAAAGTGCGGGGTAAGCGTATGAATTCTTAGTTACGCCACGCCGCACTTTAATGATTTCAAACTTTAAGTACTACTTAGCAATGATTGTACTACAATCCTACTGCTTAGATTCCATACTGATCAATGTCTTCCTGAGTAATATTTTCAGAATCGAAGTATTTCTCCTCGAGAATGATCTTCTTCTCAGCAATCGTCTCGCCTGCCTCAAGCTTTTTGATTACGTCATCAAGATAGGATCCCTGGAACGGATTACACTGTCCGTCATAGTTCCACTCTTTATTCATAACGTTCTCAAGTGCCCACTTATTGCAGTCAAAGCCCATAACGATTACATCTTTACCAGGACCATGAGAGATGTTAGCTTTGTCAAGCGCTGCTACAGCACCTTTAGCCATATCGTCGTTCTCTGCATAGATAACATTGAAAGTCTTCTTGGAGTCGATCACAGACTGTACGATCTGAGTTGCTTTCTCAGTGTTCCAATCAGCACCCTGCTGTGCAACAAGTGTCCACTTGTCATTTGCCTCAACTTCTTTCTCAAGGGCTTTAGTACGTCCTACCTGTGCTGCGTTACCCATCTCACCCTGGATATGGATGATCTCACACTTCTCAAGGTTCTGATTTTTCAGCCAATCTACAGCTCTCTCGCCTTCTGCGTCCATGTCAGAAACGATACCTGCCTCATAAAGGCTCTCGTCTGCCTCCACAATACGGTCATACAGGATTACCCTTACACCGGCATCCTTAGCTTCTTTCAGCGTCGAATCCCAGCCAGCTGTATCTGCCGCGGAGAGAAGAAGATATTCAACACCATCCTGGATCATCTTCTTTGCGAAACCGATCTGCTCATCGTTCTTCTTGCTGTAGTTGAAAGATGCGTCATATCCGTTTTCCTTCGTGAAGGTCTTTTTCAAGTCCTTGTCGTTAGCTGTACGATAACCAGACTCGTTCGGGTCATTGTTGATAATACCAACCTTGATCAACTTACCACTGGTGCTGCTGTCATCGTCTCCACCTTTGGTGTCATCCTGTGACGAGTTCGCGCTATTGCTGCTTGAGTTGCTTCCTGCGTCATCGTTACTTGCTGTATCACCACAGCCAGCAAGCATAAATGTCATCATTGCTACACACAACAATACGCTAATGAGTTTTCTTTTCATTGAAATATTCCTCCTGTCTTTTTTTGCCTTACGGCTATGTAAATAGCATACATGAAATTATTTCAAAAAAATACGGAAATAATTTGGGATTATGTATGTTTTTTTACTAAAATTACATTTCCCTGTATAAAAAGTAAGATATTTTATCAAAAAGGTTTATTTTTTTACGACCGGTATCGTGACTGTCACTTCCGTCCACTCCCCATACACACTATTTAGTTCAATCCCGTACGACGTTCCATAATTCAGGCGGATCCTCTGCTCGACGTTAAACAGGCCAAACCCCGAAGGACTGTCATACTCCTCCAGTTCCCCCCGTATCAGCTTTCTCACATACGCGAGCCGCTCGGCCGTCAGCCCTTTTCCGTCATCATACACCCGGAGCACGACCTTGTCTCCCGATCGTTCTGCCGAAACCAAAATGTGGCCGAGCCTCCGCTTGTTTTTCAGCCCATGGTACAGCGCGTTTTCTACGAGCGGCTGCAGCGTCAGCTTTAAGATGCGGCAGTCATGCAGCTCCTCGGGAATGCGGATCTCATACTCCAGTATATCGCGGTAGCGGAACTGCTGGATCTGCAGATAACTCTTTATATGCGTCTCCTCGTCCCGCAGCGACACATGATCGCGCCCCTTGCTGAGTGTAGTGCGGAAAAAATCAGATAATGACGTTACCATCCGGACAACCTGTTCCTTTTCGTCCGCCTCCGCGAGCCATATGATCGCGTCGAGTGTATTATAGAGGAAATGCGGGTTGATCTGCGCCTGGAGCAGTTTCAGTTCCGTTGCCTTGAGATTCCGCTGTTCCATGCGTATGTCTTCGATCAGTTCCCCGACGCGCTCTACCATCTGGTTAAAGCTTTCGCTGAGCAGCGCCAGCTCGTCTGTACTCTCCTCCTGCACGCGGACTCCGAAATCTCCCCTTCCCGCCATCTTCGTCATCTCGCACAGACGATGGATCGGCTTCGTGATCTGCGTCATGATCCGGCGGCTGATCAGGAGCGCCGCCGCGATGATACCGACAAGCATGATCCCGATGACCTGCAGCGCCCGGTTCAAATCGAGGCGTATCCCCTCCCTGACGACTTCGAGATCTGCCGCCTGATAATAAATATATTTCTGGATCTGCTCCTGGATCAGTTCCGTCAGGATGCGGATATTGACATCCAGCCGCTCCATATTTTTTTCGTAATACCCGGTCACGAGCGCGTCCTGCTCGATTTCAGAAACCCGGTCCTCCAGCGTGTCCAGGCATTGTAAGATCCTCCCCAACTGCGTCCGCGGGTATTCCTGTTCCGTCTGGTCGTACAAATTCTGAAACGCCCCTCTCGCCTCGTCGATCATCACATGAGAGCGCCCGGTATCCGCCAGTTCCCCGGCGCGTTCCGAATTCACCACGATAATGTACATGATATAGTCGATATCTTCCTTAAACTTAATGTTATATTTATTGGCCACGGCGATATTTTCCCCGATCGCGTCATAGCGGTCCGAAAACCGGTACATCGTAATGATCAGATATACGACCATGATGGCGAGCGGAACAAAGCAGACGGCCAGAAGCATGCGCAGGCGCCTTCGTAACGGAGATCCCTTTTTCACGGCCCAGCCTCCCCTCTATACCTGAGACTTAAACTCCCTCGGCGTACAATGTTGTGTCTTTTTAAACAGATAACTGAAATAATGAGAATCCTTATAGCCGACCGCATAAGCGATCTCCGCCGTCTTCATCGAAGAACTGCGCAGGAGCTCTTTCGCCTTTTCCATGCGGACGCGCGTCAGGTATTCGATGAACGTCATTCCCATCTCCTGGCTGAACACCGTGCTGAAATAGTTGGGGCTCAGGTTTACGGTTGACGCTACGGTATTGAGCGAAATATCCTCGTTGTCAAAATTCTGCTCAATGTAACTTCGCGCCGCTTTCAAAAGCGAGCCGTTCGTGCCTTTGGAAACGGCCTCGCGGAAATCAATCGTCGTTTCAATGAGGTGGATCAGATATTTTTTCGTGTGCTCCACCGTCTGGAAAACGCTCTCCATATCTTTAAAATCACCGCACCTTGTTACAAATTCATCCGAGTCATACCCGATCGACTCGAGCACACCCACCGCCGTGAGATACGCATCCATCGTCACATACTGCCGAAACAGCAGGGATTGGATATTTTTCTCCCCCAGGCTCGCAAAGTACTCATCCATAAACGAAGAGGCCTGTCCCCGCAGTCCGGTCTTTAAAAAGCCTTCTAAAATTTTACGGTCCAGTTTGGCGATTTCCAGCGAGCCGACATTTAGCTCCGAGTTCTCGGAACCATTTTCTGTCTCATCTTCGCTGCCCACGATCTGATTCCAACCTTTGAGATAACGGCAGGCGAACACCCTCTCCGCCTCTGCCACCGATTCCTTCAACTCCCGGATCCGGGAGACAGGACACCCGATGGCGCCAAAATACTCCGTCCGCGCCGGGCAGTTATCCAGCACGCTCCTGACGCACGTCTCCACCGACCGGATCTTCTGATCCATCTGCGATGAATCCTCCGCGAGGCAGAGGATCATCCAGCTCTCCGCGCTGCGCCGGAACATATACAACCCGCTTTGTTCTTCCAGGGCCGACTCGATTGCCGTGAACATACTGCCCCCCCCTGTGCCTGGTTCCCCGGTTTCCTCCGCCGCGGATATGCCAGCCACCTCCAGGAGGATCGTGTTATATAAGCGGGCGCTCAGATCCATGGATAACGCCTTCGCCTGCGCCAGGATCTCCGTAACCGACAGGCTTTTTGTTAAAATACGATTTAAGAATTCTTCTTTTTGGTATTCACGGTTTTCGAGCATGTCCGCTTCGTATTTGCGGATCAGCTCTTTTTCCTGCCTTTCCTGCACGATGGCGGATGTGACGCTGTGCAGCACCTCCAGCAGTTTGATGGACGATACCGGTTTCAAAAGATATTCGGCCACCCCGATGCGGATTGCCTCTTTGGCGTATTCAAATTCATCGTAACCGCTCAGGATGAGGATCTTGATATCGGGCAGTTCCTGTTTGACGAGGCGGCTTAGTTCCAAACCGTCCATAAACGGCATCTTGATGTCCGTTATGAGTATGTCCGGCTGCTCTTTCAGGATCATCGGGTAGGCCAGTTCTCCATCGCCGGCCTCTCCGACAAACTCAAACCCCTCTTTTTCCCATTTGATACTGTTTTTGATCCCGTCGCGGATCACAATTTCATCTTCAACTAAAAATACCTTAACCATTTGCTCTTTTTTCGTCTCCTGCTCTCCAACATTTTCTTTTAATTTTTTATAATATAGATATAGTATATCTCATCAAAAGTCAGGAAACAATCCTTTTGCGAAAAAAACATTAGAAAGGATGGTAATAATATTGATTGTTTCCCCCAAATTTGCTATACTGAAACAAAAAATCAGAACAAAGATCACAACATGGTAAGAAAACGAGACAGAAAAGAGGATTGATATGGACAAAAAACGAATCGTCGTCGCCCTCGGGCGAAATGCATTCGGCGAAACTTTCCCGGAACAGCAGAAAAATGTAGCAAAAGCGGCATCAGCCATTGCCGATCTGGCGGAAGAAAAATTTGAGATCGCTATCACTCACAGCAACGGCCCCCAGGTCGGCATGATCCAGACCGCCATGACAGAATTTTCCAGACTTGACCACCGCTACACCGTGGCGCCGATGTCACTGTGCGGCGCGATGAGCCAGGGATACATCGGATATGACTTGCAAAACGCCATCCGCACCGAACTTTTGAACCGCGGTATTTTCAAACCGGTCTCCACCGTCATCACACAGGTGCGCGTCGATCCATTTGACAAGGCATTCAACCACCCCACCAAAGTCATCGGACGGTATATGAACGAAGCGGAAGCCGAGGCCGAAGAAGAAAAGGGAAACCACGTCGTGAAGGAAGCCGACGGCTACCGGCGCATTATCGCCTCCCCGCGCCCGATCGACATATATGAAATCGACGCCATCCGCACGCTCGTAGAAGCCGGACAGATCGTCATCGCTGCCGGAGGCGGCGGAATCCCGGTGATGGAACAAGGGACCAGGCTCAAAGGCGCGAGCGCCGTCATCGAAAAGGACTATACGGCGGCCAAACTCGCCGATATGCTCGATGCCTCCTGCCTTCTGATCCTCACGGGAAGCGAGCAGATTTGTGCCGACGGCAAGCCGATCGGGGACATTGACTCGGGCGAGGCGATAAGACTCATTGACAAGGGCCATTTCGACGCAATCACCACACTTCCCAAAGTGGATGCCGGCGTCTCTTTCGTCACCTCAGGCGAAGAACGCACCGCGATCATCACCAGCTTAGAGCGCGCGAAAGATGCCGTCAAAGAGCGGTGCGGCACGATCATCCGTTCTGCCGGAATCCAAAAATAGAACTGGTCACCCTGTTATCAGTCCTCCCTGCTATTCAGATAATATGCCAGTCCAAACGCTCCCGGCCCCGAATGGCACGCCACGGTCACGGATGCCCTCTGCATGATCACTTTCTTGAACGGGATCCGGCGCAGCACTTCGCGGCGGATCATCTCCTGTTGTTCCACGGTACACCCCACATGGGAAATAAATACGACATCCGTATTTATCCTGCCCTTGCGGAACAGCTTCCAGCGGATAAATCGTTTCCAAGCCCCCTCGGTCCTGCCGATTCCAAACCCTCTCACGGACAGTTTTCCGCGGCTCACCTTCAGCACCGGGTGAAGTTCCAGTAAACCGCACATCCGGTTGACCGTCTTGCCGAGGAATCCATTTTGATGCAGACTGATTGCTGACTGTACGAAAAACCGCGATTCGATACGGGATTTAACCTGCTCCAGCTTTTCACAGATCACCTGGGCACTATACCCCTCCATCGCGAGCTTGCCCGCATAGAGCACTACCAGTCCCTGCCCGCATGAAATCTGCGAGGAATCAATGACGCGCACATGGTCAAAACACTGAGCGGCCGCCATTGCATTTCCGAACGTGCTTCCCACATTTTCCGCCACCGATATGTGGACAACCTGTTCCGCCTGCGTCAGCATTTCCGCAAAAAACTCCTCATACTCTTCCACCGAAACCGTATCTGCCACCGCACCGTGAGAGGCGCGACGGGAAGTCAGCCGCCCGGAAGCAAGAACGGGAATGCCGCTGCGTCTGTAACCGGTGTCGGAATCAAGGGCCGCAGCGTGTTCCGCAGCCGCCCCCCTGCCTGTAACCGCGCTGCGGCTCTGGCCGGAACTCCAGTCCGGTTCAACCAGCATATCCCTGAGCAGATGGTCCGTGGTGATCTCCAGCGTATCGATAAAACGCCCCTCGTCTGTGCGGATGTACAGATACATCATGCCAATATCATATTTATCTATGTATTTGCCCGGCAGGTCGCTGGCGGAGTCTGTCGTGATATATACTTTCTTGCGCTTATAAAAGGACGATCTCTGCACTTTTTGTTCCCGCACTTTTTCCTCCCCGGCCGGCGTGCTGCGGGATTCGACGATATCATCCGGGAGAAATTTCAGCAGTTCGGCTTCCAGCGTTGTCCCCTGGATCGGTTTTTCCAGATAGCCGTTGAAACCTTCGTCCAAAAAATTCTTCTCCACTCCAGCGGCAGAATGTGCCGATAAAACGACCACGGCAGAGTCCCGGCACTGGCTGTTTTTCTGATTCCGCAGCTTCCGCATCGTCTCCAGGCCATTCATGCCCGGCATCAAATGATCCATGAGTATCACATGGTAATGCTTATTTTTCGTCATTTCCAGGCACTGTTCCCCGCTGGCGGCGACATCCACCTGCACCTTTGTCGCCTCGAGCAGCTTCCTCTCCACCATGGTATTCATGCTGTTATCATCCACGATGAGGATGCGTGCCTCCGGCGCCTCAAAGCTCTGATGATATTGCGTCTGGCTCATTCCCTGGGACAAAAACTCCATCTGACCGATCGGTTCGGGAGATACGATCTTCTGCGGCAGTGTTATGGTAAAGGTTGACCCTTTTGTGTAAATACTGTCTACCGTGATCTCCCCGCCCATCAGGTCTACGAGCTGTTTCGTGATGGAAAGTCCCAGTCCGCTTCCCTCCACTTTCACATTTTTCTGCAGATCGATCCTGCGAAACGCCTCATAAAGATACTGGAGGTCTTCCCTGCGGATCCCAATACCGGTATCCTTTACCGCAATTTTCAGCCGCAGCTCATCTCCCTCTAAGGAATCTACATGGGCAGCGAGAACGACCGTTCCCGTTTCCGTATATTTGGCCGCATTTGTCAGTATGTTGAGGACCACCTGATTGATCCGCTTTACATCTCCCAAAAGAACGGACGGGATCGTTTCGTCAATATCCACCTGAAACTCAAGTTTTTTCTCCTGCAGGCGCACGTGGATCAGATCCACGAGATCGCGGAACAACTCTTCCGTCCTATATTCTATGGGAACGATCTTCATCTGTTTCATTTCCACCTGGGACAGATCCAGCACTTCGTTGATCAGGTTCAAAAGCATCTTGCTGGCACTCTGGATATTCCGGGCGTATTCCTTTGTTTCCGCTTCCTGACTCTCCCTGAGGATCATTTCATTTAACCCGATGATGGTATTGATCGGCGTCCGGATCTCGTGGCTTACGCTGGTAAAGAAATTGTCCTTCGATTCCGTTACCCGTTTCAGTTTTTCCTGCTGTTTACGAAAAACCGCGTTCTCCACAATATACATTTTCGCCTGGGCTTTCAGTATCGCGCCGGAAGCCAGTCCCACAGCAAACACGGCAAAGAAAGAATCCACATAAGCCGCGAACATGGAATCCATCGGTGTGATGCAATCCGGCCAGTAATAGCTGACGACATAAGTCGCTGCATCCGCAATGATCGTCATGGCCAGAAAAAAAACGAGCTTTTTTCCGGAAAACATAAGAAAAATATAGAACAGTCCCAGTGCAAACCAAAGAGCGGCGCCCCCTTCCAGTCCCCCGCTGAGTAGAAACATAAGGGGAAAGATCACGAAAATAATGAGAACGCCTATGAGCACCGCGGTAAAATCGATCTTCCGGTATTTGAACGTAGACACAAGCGCCACGATCAGTGTGGCCAGCAGGGCCAGAAGGGGAATAAAAATGATCCCGACGTCCATGATAAATGTGCTTTCAATAATCCCGCCGACAGCGAGCACGCTCCCCACCAGCACGATCACCCGGAAGATCCGTTCCCTGAAGCCATACTCCCTTCCGAGAATCGCGGAAATGATTTTTTTCATTTTTTCTCCCATCACGAGGCACCCCCTTCCTCACCGTGTTTCAGCCTGTCCCGTATATGCGACACCGCATCTACGGCAGACATATAATCCGTGTTTTCCACCTTCTCCTTCACCGGTTCCAGCTCGCCGCGCAGAGCGGCACCGCCATATTGATACCGCTGCATTTCCGACAAAATGGCAAGCATCCGCGCCTCATCAAAGTCGTACATCGCGTCTTCCAGATCCGTGATCCATTGGTCAAAGGCCGCCTCGTCTGCCTCGGGCAGCTCTTCATGCCCCGCACTCTCATCGCCATCGCCGGCTGGCAGCACATTTCTTTCTGACTGCGTGACACCCCTCACCAGCATTCCATCCCTATCTGACTGTGTGACGCCTTCCTCTGCTGGCAGCACATCTCCCTCATAGCGCCACGGCAACAGGAGCGGGCACTGCCCAGTTCTTCCATCACGTGCCGATACTCCACTAGCATACTCCCGTGGTGTTTCCGGATAAATGTAATATCCTCCCTCTTCCCTGCCTTCTCCAGCGCTTTCGCCTTTTCCGACAACGGCATCGCCCCGATGCTCCGCATCGTGCTCTTCAGCGCGTGCACCTTGATAGTATAATTGTCCCAATCCTCTTTTTCATATAATTGTTCTAGCATCTGCCGGCTGCCCTCGCTCTCTGAGAGACACGCCCGCAAAATATCGAGATACTTCTCCCTGCTGCCGCAGTACAGCAGTCCCTGCTGCACATCCAGATCGCCAACTGCCAGTTCCTCGCGCTCCGGGCCGCCATCCGACGGACGGACAGACACCTCCTGGCCCGCCGTTTTCCTGCTTCTGGCACCCTCCCGTTCCCGATCGTTCAGGTAAATGAGCTTTTCCTCCGGCAGATTTCTCTTCAGCACGCGCTCCAGCACGGACACCTCCACCGGCTTCGCTAGAAAATCATCAAACCCCTCAGCGAGGAACATCTCCCTGCTGCCCGGGGCCGCATTTGCCGTGAGCGCGATGACCGGAACGGTCTGATAATAACGCCCCACCTTCGCGCGGATGTGGTGCAGCGTCTCCACCCCGTCCATTTCCGGCATCATGTGATCCATAAAGACAAAGTCATACGACATATTTTCAATGATCTCCAGCGCCTCCCTGCCGCTCGTAACGTAGGACACCATGATCTGGTATTCTTTCAGCAAACCCTCCACGACACGGATATTCATCTGGTTGTCATCCACTACCAGAACATGAACGCCCGGCGCGATGAATTTCCCCTGCCGCACCATCTGCTTTCCACCCTCGGAACCGATACCGCCGTTCAGGATCGAGATGACTGGCAAGATAAAAAACGGCTTGTAAAGCCGTATTATGTAAGGATTGGAAAGGTACTTCTCCCTCGGCCGGTCGAGCACGATGATCACTCTGGTCTGCCTGGAGAGACTGTCAAAGTAAGCCTCATCCTCCTGATACTCTTCCATGCTGATAAAAATGTGGGTAAAGGGCTCTATGCTCTCCCTTCGTTTCAGCTCCGCCAGGTTCCGGCACACATGGCACCGCACCTGAAGCTGCTGCACCATATGCACGATGAGCCGCGTATAGGCATCCCGTATTTCCATCACATCATACTGTCCCATATCATAGTACGTAGCTATATTCAGCTTTTCCCTGTTCACGACGTATCCGATCGGCTTGTCCTGCAGCACCTTCTGGGGAAGTACAAAGCGGAACGTACTGCCCTTTCCCGGACAGCTCTGTACGGTGATCGTCCCTCCCATCCTCGTGACGAGCGCCCTCGATATGGCAAGTCCCAGACCAATTCCGCCCTCCTGGCGGTTTCGCCTCGTATCCATCTGGCTAAAACTTTGGAACAGTTTTTCCGTATCTTCTTCCTCGATGCCGATACCGGTATCCTGCACCGTTACACACAGATTGACCCCGTAATTTTCCTTCCGCGCATGAACGACGATATTGACGCCGCCTTTCTCCGTAAACTTGATGGCATTGTCCACAAGATTCATGATGACGCGGCGGATCTTCTTCTCATCGCCGAGCAGGCCGCTCGGTATATCGACGGCACAGTCCATGATCAGTTCAATATCTTTATTCCCCTTGCACGCCATGGCCATATTGATCACATCATTAATAGTAGACGTAATATTGTACGCCTCCTCTTCCAGATCCATCGTCCCCTGCTGAAGCTGGGAAAAATCCAGGATATCATTGACCAGGGATACCAGATTGCGCCCGGCATCCCGGATATCAAAAATTTCATCCCGTATGTTCTCCAGATCATCCTCCCGCATCGCCATCTCACTCAGGCCGCAGATCGTATTGACCGGCGTGCGGATCTCATGGCTGACGTTCGCCAGAAAATCATCCTTGCTGTGCTCGGCCTCCACGAGCGCCTCAATAATGTCGGACATCCTTTCATTTGCCTCTCCCTGGCGTTTCAGCCAGACGGAAAGCACGATCCCCATACACACGAGGTTGCCGAGCTGCGGCAGCAAATGATTCCAGATTTCCGGCCCTGTTAGAGTACCTGCGATCACAGAATGGTAAAACAGGATAAACAGCGCCGACAAGGGGACGGTCCACAGCAGCTTCGTAATGCCCAGAAACGCCACCAGCAGCATGAGAAACATAAAGGTAGGCATCACGGAAAGCAGATCCTCCACATGAGCCGCATAGAGAATAACGGCAATCTCTATCATAACGGCCGTAAAGGCAGCTCTTGTCCGGAAATTCCTGTAATGAATGAGAAAACTGACCCACGCAGCGACAGACGTTCCCATGATCGCCCACGCCAGCCACAACGGCCATCCTCTCTGGATGGAAGAAATCATTAGATTTACAGCATAGATACTAAAAAAGATTAAAACAAAACGCTCCACCCTTCTCTGATCCTGTTGCCCCTGATTAAAAAAGCCCAAAACAAGCCCTCCTATGTACGACTAATGCAAACGACGATAGATCTTGTACAAAATATTGTAAATATCCGGATTGAACTTTGTTCCGGCAGCCCCCCGCATCATTTCCAGCGTCTCCTCGATCTCATAAGGCTCACGGTAAACGCGGTTTTCCGTAATGGCGCAGTAGGCACTCGCCACCGATACGATCTGCGCGGACAGCGGAATCTCGTTTCCTTTTTTGCCACAGGGGTATCCGCTCCCGTCCCAGTTCTCATGGTGGTAATACGCGATATCCAAGGACATCTGGAGAAAATCATTATAGTCCCTCGTGCCGCGTATATCCCGGAGGATTCTGGCACCAATCGTCGTATGGGTCTGTATCACCCTGACCTCGTCCGGTGTAAGGGCCTCTTTTTTCTGCAGGATATCCGTCGGTATCGCCACGTTTCCCAGATCACAGAGCGGCGCCGCCAGCTCGATCGTGTCGATAAACGTATCCGATATCATGCTCCCGTATTCTTCTGACAACTGCATCGCCTCAGCCAGTATCCTGCAATTGTAGGACAGCCGCTCCATATGATCCTCATCATAGCAGGCGTTCTCCCGTGCCACGCAGATCAGGGCATAGAGAACATTTTTCTTCTCCATTTCCAGCTGGACCAGCTGCTCGCTGACCGATTTCTGCAGCAGCCGGTTCATCTCCAGCAGCCGGTTGTTCGCGTCAAAAAGCTTCAGATGTAGTTTCAGCCTCGCCTTCACCACTTCCGGGATAAACGGTTTCGTGATGTAATCCTCGCCTCCAAGATTGAACCCCCTCACAATATCCTGCGGCTCGTCAAAGGCAGAAACAAAAATGATCGGTATATCCCTTGTTTTCGAATCGTCTTTCATGATCCTGCAGAACTGGTGTCCGTCCATCTCCGGCATCGCCACATCCAGAATGATCAGCCGGGGACGCATCCTGGCCACGACTTTCAGCGCCTGCACCCCATTTTCCACCAGAACAGGCTGGTATCCCATTTCTTTAATAATATCCCGCAGCACAAAAACGATTGGAATCTACATCATCCACCACGAGAATCTTCGCCACATCCGTCATATCATTCCCCTGTGCCATATTTTCCTCCATTCACGCACAAATACTTCTCCTATTTCTACTTCTAAAATTCATTGTTCTATTGAATCTGTCATTTGTATAACAGGCATATTTTTTTCATTCTAACATAGCTTTTCATTTATGACAATATGATTTTCTTAATGAGATCCTTCCCCCGCACTAAAGGCCGAGTCTTCTTATTTCCGTGTAACCTCCACCGAATCGCCCATCAACTCACCAGCCTCTTCCGGCGAAAGACCTCTCTCCCGCATTCGGGCAAACATCCTGCTTCGTTCCCGGGCAATCCCTTCTTCCAAACCCTCCTGACGACCCTCTTCCCGGCCTTCTTTCAAACCTTCCTGCCAGCCCTCTTCCCGGCCTTCTTTCAAGCCTTCCTGCCGGCCCTCTTCCCGGCCTTCCTCCCTCACCGTAGCCATATGCAATTCCTCATCGTATTCAAATATACTCATCTGAACCACCTCCGCCCGGTTCGCTGTCAAAAATTCCCTCAGGATTCCCTCTCTGATACATTCCGACACCGCCTTCTCCACCGCTTCCCGGAAATCCCGTTCCCTGCTGTAACGGCGCACCCTGTCCACATACTGCATATATTCATTCAGGGTGTGGCATTTTTCCAATATCTCTTCATTAAACCCTGGATTGATGTTCAACTGCAGCACGGCAAGCTCCAGGTTTACCTCATCCGTACTGTGATGAAAGGACTCTGACAGGCGAAGCACCTTTCTCTCCGGCTGCTCTTCCTTCCCGTTGTAAAACACTACAAAACGGGGCGCCGGAATCATGATCCTCTTTCCTGAATGCAGATCCTTTTTTTCTTTTTGAAGCATTTTTTCATACAACCGCGAGACGTAGAACAGATCGCGCAGCGGCATGTTCGGGTTTACCGTGGACTGGTGCTCGTACAGGTTCAGGCGCAGATCCACCACACAGGACACGTCATTTTTTACTGACATATAGACCGCGTTTTCCAGCCCTACCTCCTCAAGTTCTCCCGGATCCGTGTAACAGGTACCGTTTACCGCATTGTACAGATCCAACAGTTTCGTCCGGTCCCGGAACAGCATGCGGAATACAGTATCCTTGTAATTTCTCTGTGCCTGCGCCGGCGAAGATGCCCCGGCCGGCTGTCTGCCTTTTTTCTCCATAAAGTCCCCCTATTCCGCAGAGAGACGGTCTCTTTTCCTTTCAAACAACCTCTCCGCTTTTTTCTGATTTTTTGGAATAAAGCATTGACGTTCTTTGAAATGAATCATGGATAGCAATTCTAACAGAATATAAAGAATAGTAATGCTTTTCATCATAGTAACATATCGGTATTATTTTGTCAACCTCTAAGTTTTCTCTTTATCCCGATTCTTTGCCCCGGCTGTCCCGTTTTGTCTTGAATGATTTAATTCTAACGATAAATATCTAGTAATATCCAATTGCTTGCCGTTCTTATTCTCCCCTGTCTCTGGAAATAAAAAACCGCACCCCCATGATCTCTCAAAAGACTGCGGTTCTTATTTTTATACTTTTTTCGCTGTTAGACACTACTGCCGCGCAAACGCTTTCTGTGCCATAGAGTCCCTAGATCTGCACATCCTCCGTATAATCCACATTGTCATACCTGAAACCAAACATCTGGTAAAACTCATCCCAGAACCCTTCAATATCCGCAAGTTCCTGAACCGACTGCGAGTCGATACCCTCCCAGACGTCCGTGATCTTCTTCTGCACGTCCGCCCTCATCTCATAATCATCCATGCGGATCCTGCCTTCTTCATCCGTCTCCACATCCCCGGTCAATTTATCTAAGAACAAACGGTCCATCTGCTCGATACATCCCTCGTGCAGTCCGGCCTCCTTCATGACCCGGTAAAGCAGGGACATATAGAGCGGCACGATCGGGATAGCGGCGCTCGACTGCGTCACAAGCGCTTTGTTCACGGAAATATACGCTTTCAGTCCAATATCCGCAAACTCTTTCGTCAGCTGCACCGACGTATCATAGAGATGTTTCTTCGCCTGCCCGATCGAACCCTCCTTATAGATCGGATGTGTCACAACCGGCCCGATATAGGAATAAGCGAGCGTGACAGCGCCCTGTTTGATGACGCCGGCATCGTGGAGCGCGCGGATCCAGTCCTCCCAGTCCTCGCCACCCATGACCTGCACGGTCGCCTGGATCTCATCGTCATTCGCCGCCGGGACAGTCACTTCTTTGATCTCATTGGTCCGCAGGTCGATCGTCTTATTCGTAAACGGTTCGCCGACGGTTTTCAAAACAGACGAAACGACCGTTCCATCCGGCATTGTGCGCCTCGGAGCCGCCATGCTGTAAACGATCATATCGACCTGTCCGAAGTCCTCCTTGATACACTGGGTCACCTGCTCCTTCATTTCCGCGGAAAAGCCGTCGCCGTTAAACGATTTCGCGTAATAGCCATCTTCCTTGGCAAAAGCTTCAAATGCCGCCGTGTTGTACCAGCCGGCCGTTGCCGTACGCTTTCCATTGGACTCCTTCTCAAAAGCAACTCCGATCGTGTCCGCGCCATAGCCATATGTAACAGCGATCCGGGAGGCCAGCCCGTATCCGGTCGAGGATCCGATCACAAGCACCTTTTTCGGCACTTCGGACGGAACTTGTGCCCCCTCCCTGAACTGTTTCGTACACTCGATCTGTCTGCGGACACTCTCCTCACAGCCTTTCGGATGTGCCGTCGTACAGATAAATCCTTTTACTTTTGGCTCTACTACCATCTCGTTACTCCTTCCTGTGCCTGCGCACAACAAAATAATGTCGGGGTTATCCCCTATCAAATTGCCCCGGATCGCTCCGTTGTTTCACAACTCCCGCCTGGCTTCATAAGATCACATAAAACAGGATCATGAAAAAGTGAAGCACGCTCCCCGCGATGACAAACAAATGAAACAGGGAGTGCATGTACTTTTTCCGTTTCCCGATGCCGTACAGCACCGCGCCGATCGTATAGGCCACGCCGCCCGTCAAAAGAAATGTCATGCCGCCCACGCCGAGCAGCTCGATCGTCGGCCGGATGAAAAACACGATACACCATCCCATCCCCAGATAGCAGATCATCGCCAGTTTTTTATACTTTTCCAGATCGATCGCCGTCAATGTAGCCGCCGTAAAACAGCACGCCCAAACAATGCCAAACACGACAAACCCGACGACGGGATGCTCTACCCTAAGCCCCGCCAGCGTGATCGGCGTATACGTCCCCGCGATGAGAAAATAGATCGTGCAGTGGTCAATGACTTGAAATACCTTTTTCGCCATTTCCGATGTCAATCCGTGGTAAATGCTAGACATCGTATAGAGCAGGACCATCGTCGCCCCGTAAATCGCCGAAGCAACAACACTCCACGCATCGCCTTTGAGCGCGGAACAGACGACGCACAAAACAAGGGCCGCCACCGCCAAAGCCCCTCCCACGATATGGGAGACCATATTAAAAATTTCTTCCCCCCGTGTGTAAAACGGAAGATCCCTGTCCTTCAAACGAGTTCGTTTCATAACAATTCCCCTCATGCGCGCACGTCTTTTGCACATCAAAGAACTAAAAGTTCTTACCAAGTTTGGGCGTGCGCGCACAAACTTGCATCTCCCCGTATTACCGCCCTTCCTCCGACAACAAGTGAAATAACGCCGTCTTATAAATGAGAACAAGCCGGACATCCCGGTCACAGTAGCGGTTTGTCACATACTCCGTCAGCTTGAACAAATACAGCACCATCAAAATGCCCATCGCCGTCACTTTCACCTCAAGCATCGCCGGCATCAGCGTCAGCGCCAGGATACCGACGACAAATCCTGCCGTGATATAAAAGAAGATCTGGCTGATCTTAACGGAAAGTTGGACGGTCCGTAAGAGATTCAGGAGTCTGTCGCTGAGATACTCCTCGGAACTCTGGTTGAGATCGAGGTAAATATCGCAGAAAATGTCCATACACTCTTTCCGGTCTAACTTATTACAGTAAGCTTTATATTTATTTCTCCCAAATTCCTTTTGGATCAATTTCCCCAGAACACTATTCACATTTTTTCTCCTTCGGTTTTTATCCTTATCCTTATAGTATTCGCCGATACCTTGTTCGGTTATACCAAGGGAAGAAAATTTTTTCGGCCCCGGACGGTGTACACTTCGCTCTCCTTTCATCAAAGAAACGGATCGCGTGCCTGTTAGCAGAATCGGTAGATCGTCGTCGACGTAAATGTCTCTCCGGCTTTTAACACGCAGGAATCAAAGGATGGCACATGGATGGAATTTGGGAAAAACTGCGTCTCGAAGCACACGCCGTTCCTCTTCGTGTAAACGGTTCCACCTTTACCATTCTCTTTTTCGATAAAATTGCCCGTGTAGAGCTGCATGCCCGGAAGATCGGTATAGACTTCCATCGTGCGCCCGGAACAATCCTCTGAAAGCTCCGCTACTTTTTCCAGCACACCGGATTTTTTATCCAGCGCGTAATTGTGGTCATAACCGCCGGCGATCACGAGTGGCTTGTAATCGGCCCCGATATCGTCGCCGATCGCCTTTTTCGTTCGGAAATCCATCGGCGTTCCCGTCACATCCACGATCGTTCCATTCGGGATCAGATCGTCGCTCGTCTCGGTAAAGCCATTTGCCTTGATCCATACGTTGTGATCCGTGATCTCTCCGCCATCATGCCCTTTCAGATTAAAATAAGAATGGTTCGTCATATTGCACAGTGTGTCCTGATCCGATTTTGCCGTATACGTGATCTTCAGTTCATTGTCGTCCGTCAGCGTATAGGTCACGCTAAGGTCGAGATTTCCGGGATACCCCTGTTCCATATGCGGACTCGTGCGGGAAAATGTCACGCTGTCATCGCTCGTCTCCACCTGATACATCAATTTGTGATAGCCCGGCGTACCGCCGTGCAGATTATTTTCACCGTCATTTTTTTCAAGTTCATAGGTGACGCCATTTAATTCAAATGACGCGCCGCCGATCCGGTTTCCATGCCTGCCGATCAGGGCGCCAAAGAAACAGCCGTTTGCCTCATAGGCGGCCACATCATCATATCCAAGCACCACATCGTCCAGCTTGCCGTCCTTGTCCGGCACGAACAGCGATACGATGATCGCGCCGTAATCAATGAATTCGGCCTTCATGCCATTTTTGTTCTCCAGCGTGTAACACGTCACTTCTTCCCCATTCTTCGTCGTTCCAAATTGTTTTGCCTGCACACTCACGATTCAATCCTCCTTTTCTATCTCTTCCTTTTTTACCTCGATACAAAGTTCCTCCAGCTGTTTTTCGTCTACCACATCCGGGGCCGCCGTCAGCGGACAAGACGCGTCTTTCACTTTCGGGAACGCGATCACTTCGCGGATGTTATCCTCTTTTGCCATCAGCATAACGAGGCGGTCAAACCCGTAGGCAAGCCCCGCATGCGGCGGCACGCCGTACTCAAACGCGCGCAGCAGGAAGCCAAACTGCTCTTTAGCCGCTTCCTTCGTAAAGCCGAGGCACTCAAACATTTTCTCCTGTATATCATTCTGGTGGATACGCACCGATCCCCCGCCGAGTTCCGTACCGTTCAGCACGATATCGTACGCTCTCGCCCGCACCTTTCCCGGCTCCTGATCGATCAGCGGAAGGTCCTCCTCCATCGGCATCGTAAACGGGTGGTGCATCGCCTGGTAGCGCCCGAGATCCTCGTTGTACTCCAAAAGCGGAAATTCCGTGACCCACAGAAAATGATAGGTATTTTTATCGAGAAGCTCCAGCTGCCTCGCCAGTTCCAGGCGCAGGTTCCCCAGTACATCGTACACGACCTTATCCTTATCAGCGGCAAACAAAAGCAGATCGCCCGGCTCGCCGTCCATCGCCTCTACGAGCGCCTGAAGCTCGTCCTCCGTCATAAATTTCGCGAACGAAGATTTCAGGCTTCCATCCGGCTGAATGCTCACATAGGCCAGTCCCTTTGCCCCAAAATCTTTGGCGAAATCCACAAGTTTATCAATCTTCTTGCGCGGCATCGCTCCCTGCCCTTTCGCGTTGATGCCCCGCACGGAACCACCCGCCGAAACCGCGCCGGTAAACACGCCGAACCCACAGTCCCGAACGAGCTCCGTCACATCACAAAGTTCCATGCCAAACCGCGTATCCGGCTTATCCGAACCGAAACGGTCCATCGCTTCCTGCCAGGTCATACGCGGAAATGGCAGCGTAAGTTCCTGCCCGAGCACCTCTTTCCACAACTTCTTCAACAGGCGCTCATTCACATTGATCACATCATCTTCGTCTACAAACGAAAGCTCCATATCGATCTGCGTAAACTCCGGCTGCCGGTCAGCGCGCAGATCCTCGTCGCGGAAACATTTTGTGATCTGGAAATACCGGTCGTACCCGGAACACATCAAAAGCTGCTTAAACAACTGCGGCGACTGCGGGAGCGCGTAAAAACTGCCCGGGTGCACGCGGCTCGGCACGAGATAATCCCTGGCTCCCTCCGGTGTACTCTTCGTCAGCATCGGCGTCTCGATCTCCAAAAAACCTTCTTCTGCCAGAAACTGCCTGACCAGCATCGCGACCCGGCTGCGCATCATGAGATTTCGCTGCAGATCCGGACGTCTCAGATCCAAAAAACGATAGTGAAGCCGGATGTCATCTTTCGTGCGGCTGTCCTCCTCGATCGGAAACGGGGGTGTCTCCGACTCCGAGAGAATGCGGATCTCCTTCGCCCGCACCTCGATCGATCCGGTCAGCAGATTTTCATTTACGGCTCCCGAACGGTGCTCCACCGTACCAGTCACGGCCACAACAAACTCCGCGCGCAGTTTCGCCGCCTTTTCAAACGCCTCTTCTGCCGTCTCCCCCTGCTCAAAAATCAGCTGTATGATCCCCGTGCGGTCGCGGAGATCCACGAAAATGATACCGCCCTTATTTCTGCTCTTCTGTACCCAGCCCATCACGGTCACAGTCTGCCCGATGTGCTCTTTTGTCAGCTCCGCACACCGGCATGTCCGCCGCAGGCCCTTCATTGATTCTGCCATCTTATCCTCTTTTCTGCGCATGTGTTTTGCGTCTTTTTCAGGCAAAAAACTCCTTAATATCCTCATATCCGTCTTTTGCCAGCTGCTCCTTCTGGAATTTCTTATTTTTCTTCATCACGTTTATACTCACCTTATATCCGGCATCCCTCTCTTTCGCTGCCAGCGCAAGCACTTCCCGCAGCCGCTCGGGGGATGCCTTCTTATCGACGAGAAAAGCCTTTTTCCCCGCCGCCGACGGCACTTCAAAATCCCGCTCCAAAAGAAGCATCACGATCCTCTCAAATCCAATGGAAAATCCGCACGCGCACGTATCGCTGCCCGTGAATTTTCCGATCATCTCATCGTAACGTCCGCCGCCGCCGACCGATCCGCCGAACTCATCCATCGCGATCTCGAAGATCGGCCCCGTATAGTATCCCATACCGCGGACGAGCGTCGGATCAAATTTCATGTTAAAATCCGCTGTCTTGATATCCTCTACCATCGAAAAGATCGTCTCCAGATCCTCTGCGGTCCCCTCTTCCAGATGATCGCCCAGCAGTTCTTTGGCGTAGCGGATACCCTCGACGTCGCTGCCGACCGTTTGGAAAAAGGACAGGCATTTCTCCACCGCCTCTTTTTCGTATCCGGCACCTAACAGTTCTTCTTCCACGCCGTCCATGCCGATCTTATCCATCTTATCGAGCGTAATGAACACATTGTCATAGGCGGCCTCGGCAAACCCGCAGTAAGCGGCCATCGCTTTTAGAAGCTTGCGGTTGTTGATGCGGATCGTAAACTTCTGGAATCCAAGCTTTCCGAGCAGTGTCGTCGTCGCCTGGATCAGTTCGATCTCTGCCAGGATCGAAGGCTCGCCCAAAATATCGATATCACACTGCATAAACTGGCGGAAACGTCCGCGCTGCGGGCGGTCAGCCCGCCAGACATTTCCCATCTGCAGCGCTTTAAACGGCGCTCCCAGCTCATTGGCGTTATTCGCGTAATAGCGGGAGAGCGGTACCGTGAGATCATACCGGAGCCCGCTGTCCACGAGATCCGCCTCACATTCCGCCGTATCGAGTTTCAGCTTTTCCCCCCGCTTCAAAATCTTAAAGATCAGTTTTTCATTTTCTCCACCCTGCTTGTTCGTCAAACTCTCAATGTGCTCGACACAGGGCGTCTCAATCGATGAAAAACCAAACATGCCATACGTTTCTTTGATCAGTCCGATCACATAGTCACGAATCTCCATCTCTTTCGGGAGAATATCTTTCATCCCCGTGACCGGTTTCTTTTTCAGTGCCATCTCATACCTCCATATTTACAGGCAGAAACTTCTGTTTCCGCCGGATCATCTCATCTATGCGCTCGATATACTGTTCTACATTTTTTACATTTTCCACCCGTTCCAACCGGTTCTCCCCGTGGAACACGATCTTGGTGGAACCGCCGCTTCCGAGCGCCAGAACTGTTTCGAGTTCCTCCATCATCACGATATTATACAGGCATTCTTTTCCCGGTTTCGCGTAGGCCACGTTTTCCTGGTTCGTATTCCGCGTCGTCAGTGCCTTGTTCTTCTGACGGTACATATAATACGGCCCGTAACCGTGCTCCCGCAAAAACGCCCCCGCCTCATCCTGCATCGCCTGAATGTAATGGTTTTCTTCCCGCATCGTCTCGTTGCAGCGGTTTTCTTCCTGTATCATTCCGGCGCAGCGCTCTTCCTTCTGCCCCGCCTCCGTGCGTCGGCCCTCTTTCCTCCGGCCACCCTGCTCCATCTGCTCCCGGCGCATCTGCGACGCCCGCTTGATCACGAGCGTGTGGACGGTAACACTGTCCGGTTCCATACGGACGATTTCCTCGAGTGTCCGCTTAAAATCCGCCGGCGTCTCTTCGGGCAGGCCCACGATCAGATCCATATTGATATTATCAAAGCCGAGTTCCCTCGCCCTCGCGTAGACACGTTTCACATCCTCGACCGAATGCTTCCTCCCGAGCAGATCGAGCGTGCGCTGTTTCATGCTCTGCGGGTTGATGGAAATGCGGGAAACCCGGTGCGCTTTCATGCCCTGGAGCTTTTCCTCCGATATACTGTCCGGCCGCCCGGCCTCGACCGTATACTCCGACACGTCCTCCATCGGCAGATAGCGGTCAACCATGTCAAGCAGCCTGGCAAACGCCAGATCTCGCAGCGCGGTCGGCGTACCGCCGCCGATATAGACCGCCTGCAGCTTCTTTCCGGCAAACGTCTTCGCCGCATAAGATAGTTCCTGCTCGAGCGCGTCCAGATACGCATCCATCCATTTCTCATATTTCCCCGCCGGATACGAAGAAAAGGAACAATACGCGCAAATGCTCGGGCAAAACGGGATGCCGATGTAGAGACAGAAGCTGTTTTCATGATCGATCCCGCTCGTAATGGCGTATTCACGCTTCGCCACGTCTAACACGAGCGCCGACTTCCCCCGGCTGCACCGGTACTCCTCCCGCAGAATGCGGTCGATCTCTTCCTCCGGCGTGCCCTCCGTCAGCATGCGCAGCGGGATCTTCGCCGGCCGGACGCCGGTCAGAGTCCCCCAGGGCAGTTCTTTTTCTAAATAACGGCTCAGGAGATCATACACCTTCCGCTTGACGGTGTTTCTCGTATAAGGCGACGGCTCAAAATGCTCAAATGCCCTCTCACCGTCGATCTCCCAGCACACCGTATAGCCGTCCCGGCCGCGCCACACCTCTTCCTCCCGGACGACACATTTCTTCTCCGGGAAAAAAGCCTGGGCAAGCGCTGTCAAATCATAGGAAAATTCCTGGTCTTTTATCGTAATCTGTATCATCTTTACCTTCATTTCTGCGCGGAGGCGAGTCCCAACGGCATTTCCGTTCCCATGCCCCTGCGCGGTCACATATATGTGACATATGGGTTATTTTCTTTCTCATATCCAATCTCTGTTACCGGGCCGTGCCCAGTATATACTTTTACATCATCCGGAAGGACAAGTACCTTATCCCGCAGCGTAGCCAGCAGTTCACGGGGATTTCCCGTCGGCAGATCCGCACGTCCGATCGATTCAAAAAACAGGGTGTCGCCGCAGAACAGCATTTTTTCCTGCTCCAGATAATAACAGCAGCTTCCCTTTGTATGCCCCGGCGTATGGATTACCTGAAATTTCATACCCGCCGTCTCGTATACCTGTCCATCCTTTAACAGCATATCAGCCCGCAGGCTGACCGGCCGGCCCGCCATGTCCGACACGTTCAGACCAGCATCTCCGAGCAGTGTTTTTTCTCCCTCATAAATACAGACTCTTCCTCCCGACCCCGACACCAGCTCCGACACACCTAAAATATGGTCGAAATGTCCGTGAGTCAGTAAAATATCTTCCAATATCAGCTGATTCCCCTTGATAAACCGGCTGATCTTCGCCCCATCTTCTCCCGGATCTATGACAACACACCGGTCACTGTCTCTCCGGTGCACGATATAGCAATTCGTCCCCACGCCCCCTACAACCGTAGAATCAACGATAACCTCATTCTGTTCCATATATTCCTCCGTTTCCTTGCCTCATCATTTTGTTCCATTCACACCCGACTTCCATTCACGCGCGGCTTCTATCTCGCGCACGCTCCTATCCGTTGCTGCGTCTCTCGATATCAATGATACTCTCCACATTTCGCAGCTTTTTCACCAGCTTGTTCAGCTGCTCCACGCCCTTTGTCTCAAACCCAACGACGATCGTGGCCCGGTTCTGCTTTGACGTGCGGACGTTCATTGATTTCACATCAATCCCATTTTCCGTGAAAATGCCCGAAACATCGTAAAGCACACCGCTCCGGTTAAAGGAATAGATGACGATCTCCACCGGATAATATTCCTCATTTTTCTTCGCCTCCGGACTCCATTCCGCCTCGATCAGCCGGTTTCTCTCCTCGGTCGGGAGGTTGATCATATTTACGCAGTCGGTGCGGTGAATGGAAAGCCCCCGCCCGCGGGTCACAAATCCGACGATCTCATCGCCCGGCACCGGATTACAGCACCGCGAAAAACGCACGGCAAGATCATCCAGCCCCTCTACGATGATACCTCCCTTGCTCTTCGTATAAGAACCGGCGCTGCCCGCCTCCTTCGCTACCTTTGCCTCTTTGACGCTTCCGATCACCTCGAGGACCTGCTCGTCTGAGACGATCCTCTTATTCTTTTTATCGTACTCGTACTGTAATTTATTGATCACCTGGCCTTCCTTCAGCCCGCCATGCCCGATGGCGGCGCAGACGGAATCCCAGTCCTTAAATCCATATTTTCGTTTGCAGGCCTCGGTATATTCCGGTTTCACCAATTTATACAGGTCAATATTCTTCGTCTTGGCATACATCGCCAGAAGTTCTTTTCCCCGCACGATATTTTCTTCTTTAAACTCGGAGCGGAACCACTGGTTGATCTTATTTTTCGCCTGCGTGCTCTGCGCGATCGCAAGCCAGTCCCTGCTCGGCCCTTTGCTGTTTTGGGACGTCGTGATCTCGATCTGGTCGCCGTTCTGGATCTGATAATCAAGCGTCACGATATTTCCGTTCACCCTGGCCCCCACCATCTTATTGCCGACTGCCGTGTGGACGGCGTACGCGAAATCGATCGGCGTCGAGCCGGCCGGCAGCGTCTTCACATCCCCGTTCGGCGTAAAACAGTAAACGCTGTCAGAAAACAGGTTCAGATCGCTTTTGATCAGATTCAGAAACTCTTTATTATCCGCCATATCCCGCTGCCACTCGAGGATCTGCCGCAGCCACGCCATCTTCGCCTCATCATTCCCGACACTCTGCTCGCTACCCTTGGTCTCCTTATATTTCCAATGCGCCGCGATACCGTACTCGGCCGTCTGGTGCATTTCATACGTCCGGATCTGTATCTCGAACGGCTGTCCGTCCCGACTGATCAGTGTCGTGTGCAGCGATTGGTAGTGATTGGCCTTCGGCATCGCTATGTAGTCCTTAAAACGTCCCGGGATCGGTTTATACATCTCATGGATGATACCGAGCGCCGCATAGCACTGCTGTTCCGTATCCACAATGATACGGACGGCAAACAGATCGTAGATCTGCTCGAGTGTCTTGCTCTGGTTCACCATTTTCCGGTAAATACTAAAAAGATGCTTGACACGCCCGTCGATCGTCGACTTGATCCCTGCCTCCTCCAGATGTTCGCGCACTTCCAGCATGATATCCTTGACAAACGTCTCTTTTTCCACACGCATATGGTTAAATTTCTCGGTCAGTTCCGCATGGGCGTCCGGCTCCAAATACTGGAACGAGAGGTCATCCAGCTCGACCTTCACTTTTGAAATACCGAGACGGTGGGCGATCGGAGCATAGATATCCATCGTCTCCCTCGCCTTTTCCTTCTGCTTTTCCGGTTTCATAAACTGCAGCGTCCGCATATTGTGGAGCCGGTCGGCCAGTTTGATAATGACGACACGGATATCCTTGGCCATCGCCAAAAACATCTTCCTAAGATTCTCCGCCTGGACATCGAGCTTATCCGCCGAATAGTTCAATTGGGTCAGCTTCGTGACGCCGTCCACGAGCCGCGCGATCTCCTCGCCAAACATCTGCGCGATCTCCTCGACCGTATACTTCGTATCCTCCACCACATCATGCAGCAGCCCGCCGACGATCGTCTCCTTGTCCATATTGATCTGTGCCAGGATGATCGCGACACAAACCGGATGGATCAAATACGGTTCGCCGGATTTTCGTTTCTGGTCCTTATGCGCTTCCTTCGCCAGCTCATAGGCCCGCGTTATAAAATCGAAATCTTCCCCTGGGTGATCCGATAAGATGATCTTCTTCAGCACCCGGAACAAAACGTCAGGATCGGTAAAGTTCGGGGGGATGATGTCCTGCGACAGTTCTCCTGTATCAAACTCCTCGATCAAACCACTAAGCCTGTCCTCTGCCATGCAAACCAATCCTTTCTATCTCGCATCTACATTTCGTTTGCTAATCGTATTCATCATTATATAGGAAAAAGACGGAAATTGCAAGAATCCAACGTAAAAAAACAGCCGCCACTACTCACAAGTGACGGCTTACTGCCAACATACTCTCTTTTCTAACCTCTCATTTTCTGTTCCAGTCGTATCTTATCGGCGATCAGTGCCACGAATTCCGAATTTGTCGGCTTTCCTTTGCCGTTGTTCACCGTGTATCCAAACAATTCGTCAATCGTATCTACTTTTCCTCTCGTCCATGCGACTTCGATAGCGTGACGGATCGCCCGCTCCACTCTGCTCGGAGTCGTTTTATGCTGTTTCGCAATGGATGGATAAAGAATCTTTGTTATTGAATTAAGCATCTCACTGTCATCTACTGACATCATAATGGCGTCTCGAAGATATTGATATCCTTTTATATGTGCTGGTACTCCAATCTCGTGGATGATATTTGTAACATCCATCTCCAAATTGTATTCCGGCCTGTCGTCCCGTTTGGCATACTGTTCGCGGCTGTTCACCAGAAGCGCCTTATTGTCCGGCTTCAACTGTTGTATTTTGGCGAGAATGGTTTCCTTCTCAAATGGTTTCAGTACATAGTAGGATGCTCCATACTGAAAGGCAGTCTGCATCACATTCTCCTGTGTTACTGCGGTAACAACGATAAAATCCGGCCTGTTCTCAATCCCCGGCAGCCCTTTGCTCACTTTCTCTAAAACGACAAGACCATCCATTTTCGGCATGATCAAATCTAGGAAAACGACATCGGGTGACGTTTCTCGGATCATTTCGATCGCGACCACGCCGTCTTCGGCATGTCCGACAATTTCCACGTCCTCATCATCCCTCAGGCTATCCTGGATCATGGCAGCCGCTCTTGCGCTGTCGTCCACAACTAAGACCTTTAGCTTATTCAATATTGATTCCTCCCATACATCTGAACTTGACATGACCTGTGTCCGATCAATGTCATCTTTTGCATTATAATTGTTTTTTCCGTATTTTGCAAGATGATTTTGTATTCTTATACCGGTTGAAGTGCCGAATTTTCGCATATTATCCATAATTTCGACAAAATATCCGGTTATTCTACGAAATCTATCAATTTACACCAATTTCTTCTTATGACAATGGGTGACAATTGGCGTTTGATAATGGGCATTCATAAATATTTATTTATGGGCGTGCGACCGGATACCCTCCGCCGCCGTACCCTTCCGAACGGGCCGCCCACAATTCACTGAGCAGGGGCTTTCCGGAACTGTCAAAACCAGTCAGCGTATATCCGACAAACATCTCGACATGATAAATCCCCTTATAGCGTCCATTTTTCTGACCTGTTTTAAAGATCAGGTCGCCCGGGCGCAGTTTCATTTTCTGTATCTGGTTCCATGTGTAGGACTTCGTGATCATCTTCTTATGGCTGGCACACCATTTTGCCACATTCGCGGCGACCGGGGCGTAGCGTCTGTCGCCGAACGTCTTTCCCATCGTTTTATAACATTTCCAGACGAGCGAACTGCAGTCGTAATAGCCGGTCTGCATACGCTTTGCCTGACTGTACTTCCAGTTGGCGCCAATCTTTTTCGCCTTATTTACCACTTTCAGCAATTTCGGCGAGACCACGCTGACCGCACAGCCGACTTTTACTTCTCCAATCTGTGCCGTAATGACAGCATTCCCGGTTTTTTTGCAGCGGACAGTCCCATCACCGGACACCTTTACGGCTCTGGGGTTGCTCGACGTCCATTTCGCCTTCTCCCTCGTCCCTTTGATCCTTAATTTCGTCTTTTTCCCTCTGGAAGTTACAAGACTGTTTTTCGACATTTCGATGCGGATGACTTTTACCGAAATCAGAAATTCTTTTCCGTTCACGACCACCGTCAGCCTGGCTTCGCCTTCCCCATAGGCGGAAATCGTGAGTTCGTTGTTCGCCAGTTCACAGCTCAGCGACATATCCGTCTCATCGGACTGGTACGTCATGACAGAATTGTCTTCGCTGAGTAGTACCGCACTGTTGATCTTGATCTTCGCGCTAAAAGAATCGTACCCGGCCACATACCCTGTCAGACGATCGGTTTCCAGCGTCACGTTCGTCATGTCCACGCAGACATTCACATGACAGGAGCCGCGAAATACGAGCGCGCCATACTCGGTATACCCATACACGGCGATCGTCGCCTTTCCATAAGAAACCGCCTCAAAATATCCGTTTGCATCCACACGGACGATCTCGTCGTCATAGCTTTCATATACCCACCGCGTTACCGTCACCGGCGCTGCCGTCGGCATTCCGCCGGGCACTCCCGGTGTGACGGATGCATCCGGCGTCCCCGGTGTAACTGGCGTGTTCGGCGTATCTGGCGTGTTCGGCGTGCCCGGTGTTTCCATCACCGGCCGGATGTACCCGGTATCTCCGGGACTGACCGTGATTTCCGTCGTATTCCCGTTTGTCACCTGCACATCTTTCACCGCCGCCCTGGCGCTGATCCCCTTCCCGGAAAATAAATCCCCCGGCATCCCTCCAAAACATCCAAGGATACATGCTGCCAAAACTAGCATCAACCGGATTCCTCTATCTGGTTTCTCCATCCGTTCATCCCTTCCTCGTTTTTCTATTTTTCCCTCTTCTTGTGGTTTACATGAGAGTATTATACTATATTTTGTTTTATATGTCAAAGGCATCCCTGCTCCATTTTCGGATTTTGGGATGTCTTTTTTCTTTTATACAGTTGTCGTGTTACTATTCTTCTGCCATATTTTGTTTTCTACTTCAGTAGAATATAGTAGTCTTCCGCTCACCATAGACACCTTGAACAGACGAAGATTCTGTTTACAAACCTACAAACAAGTGATAAAATAGCATTGTAAGAACGAGAATAAAATGTAATATTATTTAACACATTATGATTGGAGGAAAATGAACTGAAAAGAAAAATTCAAAAAGTAATGAGTTTCGTGCTGACATCAGCCTTGCTCATGAGTACTGCGCTCCCTTTTTCTACAGCAGACGCCAAGAAAAAGGCACCAACGCTGAGCGTGAAAAAGGCAACCCTTGAAATAGGAAAGAAAAAGACCATTAAGGTGAAGAACACTTCTAAAAAAGTGAAATGGTCTGTAAAATCAGGAAAGAATTTCGTAACCCTTTCCAAAAAGAAAAAGAGCAGTGTTGTTGTAACAGGGAAAAAAGCTGGAAAAGCGACGATACTTGCTAACGTTTCCGGAAAAAAACTGACCTGTAAGATCACTGTAAAAAAGAAAAAAGTAGCGGAAACGACACCGACACCAATTGCAACTGCAACGGCCACTGCGCCAGCGACGGCTACTACTCCTGCTGCAACGGGAACGCCCCTCTCATCACCAACACCAACGGATGACGCCACCCCAACATCGACACCGGCGGTGACAGCTAATCCTGCTTTTGAACCTTCCGGTTATAGATACGAAGGATTGGATACACTGTGGATCACGGAAAACATTGATCCGACTAAACCAGTCGTTGCCATGAGTTTTGATGATGGTCCGGGAAGCTACGGTGGTTATGTAAATTATGGGACACAGATCCAGGAAGCTTTAAAAGAAGCAGGAGCCCATGCAACCTTCTTCTACATTGGCAAACACATCGAGCAGGACGCAGAATCGAGACAGGAAGTTGAAAATGCGTGGAAAGCAGGTTTTGAAGTGGCAAATCACTCCTATGATTCGAACGGTCTGAATATTAACGATGCAGAAAAGATCAAAGAGAAGATCGCTAAAACCGATGCGCTCCTTTCTGAAATCACCGGATACTCCCATTTCCTGTTCCGCGCACCGAATGTGGCATACAGCGATACGATGTTTGAGGTGATCGACAAACCATTTATCGATGTGTCAATCTGGAGTAATGACTATCAGGATACTGTAAATAAGGATGCCATCGTAAAAAATGTTACAAGTAAACTGGCGGACGGCGGTATCATCAATATGCACTCCGTACATGAGAAAACGGCACAAGCCGTTCCTGAGATCCTGGCATATTGCAAGGAAAAAGGTTTTCAGGTCGTAAGCGTATCCGAACTGTTCGCGATCAAGGGAAAAGCACTGGAAGCAGGCGTCAAATATTTTAACGCAAACTAAGAAGGTTTCAAGTTTCTTATAAAAAGAGCTGTTACAAACGAACAGGATCCTATTCGTTTGCAGCGGCTCTTTTATATCTCTATCTTTTTATTTCTCATCAACTCTTGGCAGTTCTCCACATGCCCGCATGATCACCGGACGATTTCCGACCACACTTCCAACAAACGCTCCAACTGGAACGAAGCGTTGGCAGGACTCGTTGACGGGAGCTTTATGATATTGATCCCCGTCCGCTCCCTGAGAAACCGATCATACAGTTCACATGCTTTCGCTCCGTTTCCATATATGCGGGTGATGCTGGAACGATCCAGAATCGAAGGAATGTCGTTTACGATCACATCCCGAATAGAAACGTCACTGGAACCATTGATCTGGCAGCTCTCGATCACATCCCACACCGCGATGTGGTTTTTCAGGAGCAGCGCCTTCTTTTCCTCGATCGTCCCCGGCACCGCACTTCCTGTAATCCCGGCGATCACATTCCAGAAACGGTTTCTGGGATGTCCGTAGTAAAAATGGTTTTCTCTCGATTTCACCGAAGGAAAAGTCCCCAAAATAAGGATCTGGGAATGTTCATCCCAAACGGGTTCAAACGTGTGGCGGACGCGCGGCGCAGGCACCCACTGGTAAATATCCATGATCACATGCCCGTCTTTGAAGCCAACTCCTTCGGCCTGCAAAAGCTCTATCTGGCGGTTTCCGCCGCCGAACGCAAACGCCTTTGACACGTTTCCCTCTCTTGTGACGACGCGGTGGCACGGAATATGCTGCGGATCCGGATTGACATGCAGCGCATACCCGACGACCCTCGCCCATCTGTAGTTTCCTGCCAGCGCGGCTACCTGCCCGTACGAAGCGACCGATCCTTTCGGGATCATCCGGACGACCTCGTAAATTTTATCAAACGTGTTTTTTTCTGACCCGCTTTTATCCCGCATTCCATCGTTCTTCCTCTCTATTTCCTTTATAAATCGATAACATCACAGCAGTCAAACCGGGTCTCCACGCAAAATACATCGCCGGAAATATCTACCGATAGCGCCCCGCCGCAGCACTCGCTGAATTCTTTGGCGATCGCCAATCCCAGCCCGCTCCCTTCCGTACTCCTGTTCTTATCGCCGCGAAAGAATCTTCCCATGACTTCTTCTGCCGTAAAATCCATCTCATAACCAGCTACATTTTTCACACAAAGGACTGCTTTCCGATTTTCAACCGTCAGCATTACAAAAACCCGCGTCCCCCGCATCGAGTACTTGAGGGCATTCTGGAAAATATTCTGAAACACCCGGTACAGCTTATCTCCATCGCTTTCGAGCACCGCGATCGTGTCCGGCAGCTGCCTGACGACCTTGACCGGTGCACTCTCGATCTCCCGCTCCATATCGGCAAGCGTCTGGACCAAAAGCCGGTTCAGTTCCACCCGCTCCCTCTTCACTTCGAGATTCCCACTCGACGCTTTCGCGAGGTCAAATACATCCGCCACCATTTTCCGCAGCTGTTCGGATTTTCTCTCCAGCACTTTGATATAATCAGCGGCCGCCGGCGGCAAATCTTCCTTTGATAAGAGATCGATATAACTGATCAGTGACGTGAGCGGCGTCTTCAGGTCGTGTGACACGTTCGTGATCAGATCCATTTTCATCCGCTCCGCCTGCACCTGCTTTTGGATGTTTTCCTTCATCTGGCGTTCGAGCTTGGACAATTTTCCCAGTTCATCTTCGAACAGGAAAAATTCGGACGGCCCCTGCGCCGCTTCCAGCGCCGCCTCGGAACTGCCTTCACAAATCTGGTCAATCCGCTCCGACAGCTGATCATATGCGGAACGGATCCTTTTCGTCCCTGAGCGATACAAATACACCACCACACCGATCAATACGCCGAAAAATAGCAGATCGAGCAGCCACCACCATCCTCCAAAAGCCCTGCAATCCCAACTGAATACACTCACCCCGGCAAAGAAGATAATGAGTCCTGACAGGATCTGGGTAAAACGAAGCCTTTTCCTGTTACATTCCATGATCCCATACTTCACATACGCCTCTCCCGTTATCTTGCGCTTCCCATTTACAATAATCCGGCCAATAAAACCATAATCCCCTTTGAATATAGCTAAAAACTTTCCTTTTCCCGCTCTCCCGAGTCCTACTCCCAGACAGGCCAGATGAACTGCCGAAAACAATAATACAACAGACCCCACCGCCACAAAGTATACGCCCGGAAAGAGTTCTTTCAAGATTTCAAACTCGCTCATCGTCCAGGAATAGTAATCTGGCTGGATCAACCCCTGTACCAGTTCCGGAAGCACGCAGATCACATAGAGCGCAGCCAGTACGAGAATGTCATAATACCGCCGCCCCCGCCTGTTCTGGTACACATCCGGAATGAGTATCAGCAGCGCAACCAAAAGGATACCGATACCGATCAGCATTCCCACGCACCCGGCATAAACCTGGGTACGGATTTTGCTGAACGTCTGCTCTCCCTGCTCTAGCATCTGCTCTGTAAATCCGATCGTGATACGCTCGTCGGCTCCCAACAGACCGATGTAATCAGACAGATCTGTTGTCGTCATCTCATTCCCGTGCACATCGTAACTCTCTCCATCCCATCGGTAATAACAAGGCACATTTTCTTTGAAATACCAAAGCGCCTCATCTTGTCGAATCCCGTAGATCAGATTATCCGGCGCATTACTCTTCGTGTCTGCTTTCGTTTCATCCAATACGCTTTCCCACAGTTTACTGATATAATCCTCATACGCTTTTTCTGGAATATTGTTTTGGTTCAACCTCGATTGACCCACCAGACGAAATTCATAAATACCCTGAAAATTCAAAAAGTCAAGTGAATCACCGCCCAGGCACTTTTCCTCAACCTCCCGGAACGCCTCCCTGACCTGTTTGTCATGATACTCTGAACAGAGATAAGAATCGTTATTCAAATAAGTAAACGAACGTAACCCCTCGTCTCCGCTCGCGGCAAAACCCAAACTCCAAAAAAACAGGATCAGTGAAAAGAATACGGCTGCCCACAACAGCAAGCGGTTCCGCCTTTCCCCACACCATTTTTCACTTATGTTTTTCCATTTTGTAACCAATTCCCCACACCACCTTTAAATATTCCGGCTCCCGGGGGTTGATCTCGATCTTCTCGCGGATCCTGCGGATATGGACCATAACCGTATTTTCTACGGAATACGAGTCCTCTTCCCACACGCGCTCATATATTTCCTCCGCCGAGTACACCCTGCCGGGATTCTCCATCAACAGTTTCAAAATTTTGTATTCGGTTGCAGTCAGCTTTACAGGGTCTCCGTCCACGTACAAAAGCTTTGATCCCAGATCGAGCATAAGTCCTCCAACGACGATCTGTTCCACATTCTGGCTCCCGCTGTAATCACCGAGCTGCATATACCTGCGGAGCTGAGATCTGACGCGCGCCACCAGTTCTGCCGGTGAAAAAGGTTTGGTCATGTAATCATCCGCACCCATTGTCAACCCGAGGACTTTATCACTGTCTTCCGATTTTGCAGACAGAAGGATGATCGGGATATTTTTCTTCTCCCGGATCTTCATCGTAGCAGACAGTCCGTCCAGATTCGGCATCATGATGTCCAAAAGTACAAGGTGTATCGTTTCACGCGTCATTAGCTCCAACGCCTGCAGTCCGTCATACGCCTGAAAGACAGCATATCCTTCCGCTTCCAGATTTTTTGTGATCGCTGTCACGATTTCCCGGTCATCATCGACAACCAAAATCTTTGATGGTTCCATGTCAGATCTACCTCCTCATTTCCAAATACAAAGCAATATCTCTATCGCAAGACCAGTTTACAGGATAAATCTGTCCAAAAAGTCAATGGGAATCTTACAAATTTCTTAACACCTCTTTTTTGAACACGCCTGTTATTCTTCTTCATTTATTTAACAAAAAAATTCCGCCCCTGTCAAGACAGGACGGAAATTTTTGTACGAACTTATATTTTCAGACAGCTGTGGAATACTTTGAGCCATCCCCGGGTAAACTTCCCCTGGCTCACTGCGATAACATATTTTCAACAAACGCCCCGTACCCTCTCGTCGGATCATCGACCAGCACGTGCGTCACCGCCCCGATCAGCTTCCCATCCTGCACGATCGGGCTGCCGCTCATCCCCTGGACGATCCCGCCCGTCAGGGAAAGGAGTTTTTCGTCCGTCACGCGGATGACCATGCCTCTGTTATCCGTGCTGCTCATCTTGATCTCTTCTATATTGATCGCGTATTTTTCTGTTTTCCCCTCGATGTTGGAATAAATAAATGCTTCTCCCTTTTTGATTTCCTGTTTAAATCCTACCGGGAGAAAATCTTTGTTTTTCAGGAAATCCGCGTCTTCCGAAAGGGTGCCGAATATGCCGAGTCCCGTATTTTTCTCGATCATGCCGATGCAGTTATCGGCTACCATATTGATATAGCCTTCGAGTTCGCCCGGCGCCCCCTTCTCCCCTTTGATAATGTCTAGGATCTCCGTATGATAGAGTTCACCGCCGCTCAGATTCATGAGCGTCCCGGTGTCGGCGTCCGTTATGCCATGTCCTAACGCCCCAAAACCGCCGTTCTTCGTGATGTAAGTCATCGTGCCGATCCCCTGGGTATCCTCCCTCACCCACATTCCCATTTTGTAAGTGCCATCTTTGGCCAAAATGGCTTTCATGGACACATCAGTCTCCGTTCCGTTCCTCCGCAGCCGCACAACGGTCTTTTTTCCCTCCGTCTTTTGGATAGCGGCGTTAAATTCTTTGATCGTCTTAACCGGTTTTTTATTGATCTTTAAAATGTAATCCCCGCTCTTTACAATGTTTGACGCCGGCTCATAAACCAGACCGTCCTTTCCTTCTACGCTTGTAGTCGCCAGTACGAGAAGGCCGTTCGTCTCCACATAGATTCCGATTGGCTCCCCCGAAGGCGCGAGAGTCATCGGATCCACAACCTTGACATCAACTGTTTTCAGCGGAAAGATTCCAAAAAGTTTGACATCGACGCTGTAATTTCCCATCGCCTGTGATGTCAGCGTTGCCTGCCCGGAGCCACCGGTCAGATTCAGTGCCTCCACCGTTTCCGCGCCCTGATCATCGTTTGGAGATCTCGTCGCCGCTTTTGCGGGGAGGTTCGTAAACAGCGTTTCCTCCCTGCCCACATATGTCCACATCGTATCGGGAATTTGGTCAGACACCGAACGGACCGTTACCAGGCCGATGAAAAATAAATCGATGGCCAGAAGTGCCACCAGTGAAATCCGGTAATATCTTTTCATGGTAATCCTCATTTCTAACATTTTTCTCGCTTGCTGTAAAGCCTGTGTAACGTGCACAGGGCACAACAACCCCTGCACCGGCTTCGCATATATGAAGTATTACCATAAAAAGCATTATTTATGAATGTTATGAATATTGTTTTGCCAGCGCTTTCATTTCCCGCGCGTTGGCAAGTACGGCATCCGTGATCTCCGCGCCTCCGAGCATCCGCGCCAGTTCTTCTTCCGACTCGTTCACGGAAAGAGCTCGGATCTCCGTCCGCGTCTCCTCATCTGAAGTCACTTTTTCAATGACAAAATGAGTGTCAGCCATCGCTGCGATCTGCGGCAGGTGGGTAATGCAGATCACCTGATGCGTCCGGCCGAGGAGCGACATTTTTTCTGACACTTTTTGCGCCGTCCGGCCGCTGATCCCCACGTCGATCTCATCAAAGATCAGCGTCTCGATATGATCGGTATCGGCAAAAACCGTCTTGATCGCCAGCATGATACGCGAGAGTTCCCCGCCGGAAGCCACTTTGCTGAGCGGATATAAATCGGTGCCCGGATTGGTAGCCACTAAAAACTCCACGGCATCCGCGCCTTTGGCACAATATTTGCCCAGCGGTTCTATGTTCACATGAAACCTCGCCTTATCAAAATTCAACTCCGCCAGCGCTGACGTAATGGCCCCTTCCAAACTGCGCGCCGCCTTTTTCCTCATATTCGTCAGTTTTTTGCACTGCTTGTCCAGTTCTTTCTCCAGAGCAGCCTTTCTCTTCTCGCGCTCTTCAATATACTGCTCATAGTCGGAAAACCTGTCAATTTTCTCCGTGATCCCTGCCAGATACGCCATGATCTCAGCGTAAGTCTTTCCATACTTTGCCTGGCATCCCCGGATGACATCCAGCCGTTCCTCCGCCTGTCTCAGTTCCTCTTCGTCAAAGGTAAAGTCTTCCATATAATCCGAAATTTCCCGGTTAAAATCCGAGAGCAGATTTTCGATATCAACCAGTTCTGTCTGCATGGCCGACAATTGATCATCGAGATCAGCCACACTTCCCATCTGGCGGAGCGCCTGACTGATCGCGGACGCACAGCCATTTATCGTATCCCCGGTATACTCATAGACCCTGCCGACTGATTCTACAATAGAAGAAGCATTCGACATCTTTCGTACCCTCTCCTCGAGCAGTTCCTCTTCGCCCTCCGTCAGCTTCGCATCCTCGATCTCCTTTTTCTCATAGGCAAGAAAAGAGAGTTCCCGCGCTCTCTCTTCTGCCGTACTCCCCTCCTGCTCCATCTCGCGGACAAGACTGGTGTACTCTCCGTATACATCTGCTATTTTGGATTTGATGGCATCTGCCTCATCTCCGGCAAACTGATCCACGACCTCCAAATGATATTCTTTGTGCAAAAGCGACTGGTGTTCATGCTGCCCGTGAATATCCAGACAAAGCGCCGAAATCCTGCGGATCGTGCTGACAGACACACTTTCCCCATTGATCTTGTTCACACTCCGGTTTCCCGTAATCTTACGGGAAATGACAATCTGCCCGTCCTCCGGCAGAACATCCAGTTCGTGCAGCGCGGCAATCGTCGCCTCGTCGTCGATATGAAATACGAGTTCTACCATCGCGTGATCACCGCGCTTGCCGATCATTTCACTTGATACCCTTGCTCCCAGCGCGATCCCGATCGAACCGACGAGGATCGACTTTCCCGCACCGGTCTCCCCGGTCAGTATATTCAGGTGCCTGCCAAAATCAATGTCCACCTCATCGATGATGGCAAAGTTTTTTACATGCAAATTCACTAACAAAGTATATAATTCCTCCCTATTGTTACAGCCCTTGTACCCTTACTTTACATGAGAGACGCAGTCCGCGCACTTTCGCGTAAATCGTCGTCGTTCCCCTGCGCCGTCCGGTCACTTTACCGCTCTGGTCAACTGATGCCACAAGAGGATTCTTAGAGTACCATGTCACTCCCTTACTGATCTCGTCTACACGAAGTGTCTCCGTGTCATACATGCGGAATTTCAACTTCTTGCGGTTCATCGTCACGACAAGGACATCCGCATACCCTCTCTGTCCATTGGATGTTTCACCGTAAACAGTCGCCTGCCCAACTTTTCTGGCATAAATCTTACCGCGGGAATTGATCCTCGCCACACGTCTGTCGTCAGAGTAAAATTTAATCTTGTCCGTGGAGTTTGTCGGCGCGATCTGGATACCTGACTGGATCTGCCTTCCTTTCGCTACGATGATATCGTTGTTCGTCACGTCGACACCGGTTGCCGGAATCGGATCGGATACTGTCACAAGACAAACCGCTGATTTACCGGAACCATCTTTTGCCTTTGCACGGATCTTAACAAGTCCTGGAGCCATGCCGTAAACCCTTCCCGAAGCATCTACCGTCGCGATGGAATTGTCGCTGGAACTCCAGTCCACTCCTTTTACCGTCGCGTTTTTCGGAAGAACGGTTGCTTTCAGTTTCATCGTCTTGCTCACGAGTAATTTCGCTGTATATTTATTCAGTTTCACTTTCGTCACTCTCCGGATGACCCTGACTGTACAGGTCGCCGAAGCGCCGGAACCGTCTTTGGCTGTCGCTGTAATATAAGCCGTTCCGATTTTCTTTCCTTTCACGACACCGCGTGAATTTACGGTCGCCACCGATTTTTTCGAAGTTGACCAGCGAACGGTCTTATCAGTAGCCGTCTCCGAAGTGACGGTCGCCTTGATCGTAAAAGATTTTCCCTTCTGCAAGAACCGGAATGTCGGGTCCACCGTCACGGATGTCGCCTTCTCATGCACGGTTACCAGACAACTCACGACAAATCCGCCGTCTTTCGCCTCACCTTTTACTAATACGACACCGCCTTTTAATCCCGTTACCTTAACATTTGATTCGCCATCCGGCTCGATTTTTGCCACTGACCCGTCGGATACCGTCCAGTTCATCGATTTATCATAAGCTTCCGCAGGAGTGAAATTCGGCGTCAGGTTCAGCGTCTGATCCACCTCGATCTCCGCTTTATCCGGCGTCAGCGTCACACCTGTCAATCCCTCTTTTACGGAAATCTGTATCACCGCTACCCGTCCCGAGGTCGAGGTCGCCTGGATAAATGTCAGTCCGGTCTTAACACCAGTGATCACACCCTGATCATCGACCGTAGCAATAGATGTGTTGTACGATGACCACGTGATCTCATCAGTCGTATCCTCCGGTGTCTTCACCAGATTCGGCGTATAGGTCTCCCCCGCTTTCATTTCATATGTATTCGGCGAGAAAGAAAGTTCCAGACAAGGCTGGAGGACCGTAACATCAATCTGCGCGGCCGGGCCGTCATCTGACTTGACGAACACGATCGTCTGCCCTGCTTTTTTACCGACGATTGTCGCCTGATTCGTCTCTTCGTCATAGGTAACTGTGGCGACAGAATCATCACTCACATTCCAATCCAGCGTCGTCGTACATCCTTTCGGAGTCAAAGTAACTTTTATGATCCTCTGCTCTTCGGTGTTCATCGTCACCTGCGTCTCTGACAGTTCCATCTGGTCGCAGCCTGCCAGCACGATCACGCCGCACTGGGCGTATACGCCATTCGGATTGTACTCCGGGGATACCATGATATATGTCATACCCGGCGCAACTGCTGTCAGCGTACCGTATTCGTCCACCGTCACGATACTCGTATCGAGCGACTTCCAAACCAACGTCTTCTGTGTTACATTATCCGGTTTATACGTATACCGGAGCTGGTGTGTCGCGCCGGACTTCATCGTCACGCTGTCCTCTGTCAGCTCCAGCGACTCATACGGCGCATTGATCGTCACATCACATACCTGCGATTTTTTATTTGTCGGATTCGTCACCGTAACGGTTACGGTCTTTCCATCTGCCGGAACGGCGAGCGCCGTGATCGTAGCCGTCTTCGTATCCGATGTGAGCGAAATCGACAAACATTCCGGGTCGGAAACATACCAGTCGTATCCCGGATACGACACATCCGGATTACACGTCACATCCAGTACCACGCTGTCTCCCACGTTCATCGACGCCTCCGTCTGGGAAATCACGAGGTTATCCGCCGTGGCAACGACTTTCACTTCACATGTCGCCTCTTTCAACGTTCCGCCGACCCAGTACAGCGCGCGTATGACGACGTCCTGACTCGTAACTTTTTTCGCCGTCACTTTACCGGTATTATCTACCTCCACATATTCTTTATCGCTCGTCTCCCACTGAATATTCGTACCCGCGATATTTTCATGGTTAAAATACGCGTTTAAGGTAATCTCCTGCCCGGACGCCATCGTCAGGTATGTCCGGTCTAGTTCAAATTTATCGGCAATCGTAATCTCTACGTCAAATTTCGTCCTCGACTGCAGCTCATCGGCTCCTTCCTTGTTCGGATTCAGAAGTTCCGCGATGATATGCTTATAGGCATCCTTGACAATAACATTGGCCGTCACGACTGTCGTGACACCCTCATTTTTGCTGATTGCCGTAATAACGCCCCTGCTCTCCGTCGCATAGTTGGCCGCCGCTCCGGCATTCGATGTCAGCGTCACGTTAAAGTACTCAACAAATTCCTCTTCCGTCAGGTTGAAGTCCTCCGAGATCGAGTGCGTATCACCAATGGCGATCGTATCTTTATAGTCATTGAAGTTCGCGTAAACGGACAGTGTCAGCACAGTCGGCGCGAATACCTCGTCACTGATATGTTTCGCCTCACTCTCATACGCATCTTTCGGATAGAAATACACATAATACTTTCCGGCTTTCGCATCGACCACGAGCCGGTTGTCGCGGCTGGAAACAGAATTTATGCTGATCAACTCGGAAGTCATACCCAACGAGTCAGCCACCGTATACTCGCCGCCATTTCCATCGTCCTTTTTAATTACCCAGGCCATCTTCCGCTGCATGGCTTCATAGCCATTTTCAAAATTGGTATCCGTATAAATCGTTTCCCCGGTATCCAGTCCGAATTTCGCGTTCTGCTGGAAATTAGCGTTTTCATTATTGATACTCGGATACACGTAGACATCGATCACCGCCGTGTAAGATGTCTGCGGACTGTCCGGCGGCGTGTAAGTCGCCGTGATCTTCGTCGTACCGGCGCCCTTCGGCGTCACAAGACCTGTTTCGGAAATTTCAGCCACTTCGCTATTTGCCGACGTCCACTGCGCGTTTTTCGAATCTCCATAGTTCAATGTCAGCTGCTGCGGCTTACTGTCCGTATGGAAAAACATCGCCTTGTCCGTAGAATCGTCGTACGGGTACTTAAAAACATTATCATTTGTCGATGTATCAATACCGAAAACGACCTGGATCCGGCAGGTAACACTACCTACTGTCGTACCGATCACATCCCCGATCTTGTTAAAGACCGTAACGAGCACCGTCACCTCACCGGGTGCTGTCGCTGTCACATTACCATAAATCTGGCTCGTCTGGGATTTCTCGATCTTCGCGATATCATTTCCACTCTCGATCGACCAGACTACTTCATATTTGTCACTGTCCGCGTAGATCGGGGAATCCTGCGATCCCAAAATGAGCGTTACCGATTTATTTTTCATCTGATACGGTGTCGTTGGATCCAGTTCATATCCATCACACGAAATGTACAGATCCTCCGCCGCCTCAGTCTGATCCCCCAGATACCCAAACACCACACCAACCACGATGGCAAAAAGGAGTGCCAAATATCTGAATTTAATTTTTTTTCTTTGCTTTCCCATCATCTTCATAAATATGCAGCCCTTTCTGATAAATACCTTATGTATATATATCGACTTTCCATTAGAATAATGTTACTACCAGAATGTGTCAAAAATATAACTTTTGGTAGGCAAAAATCCCTATTTCATATTATAATGAAGTAAAATTATGTTGTCAAGATTTCTCACACAAGTTTTCACGAGTTATAAATCCTAAAACAAAAATAGCGCCACCCGAGAACCGCGACGCTGCTCCGAAAACACCGGATTTTCCTATCAAATAAAAAAGCGCGAGACGGGACTCGAACCCGCGGCCCCAACCTTGGCAAGGTTGTGCTCTACCAACTGAGCCACTCGCGCATGAAACGGCCACATAGATTTTCTCTGCAAGACTTACTCCCTGCGACCGTTTTATATTATACAATAATGAACATCACATGTCAAGAACTTTTTTTCGTTCCACAAATCTATTGCAAAAATCTATTTGTTTTTATTTCCTTTATCAGCGGAACCGCCGCACTTTATCTTTACAGTACAGATCACCTGCATCTGCTCCTATCCCATACCATATTCTTGCATGTTTTATATCATTTATCGAAAGATATAAATCTGCCAGGCTTCTTATAGCGCTCCCATGCTTCTGGATGGCAGCTTTTTTCAGCCATTTTATTGCGCTCTGGACATCCTCTTCCACACCGTCGCCGTACCAGTATTTCATACCAAGGATACACTGGGCCGTAGGAAAACCCTGATTCACCATATCGCTGTATATTTTTAATGATTTTTCCTTTCCTTCTGGTATTTCTTGCGAGTTCTGGTCGTACAGTTTCGCAAGCGCGAAAGAAGCCTTTACGTATCCATTCCTTGCGGATACGGAATACCACTTGGCCGCCTCATTGAGATCAAGATGATCCGTAGTGTTATCCGAATAGTACTCCCCCATTTTACATTGGCTTGCGGCATTCCCGTGGAACGCTCTCATCAACGTTCTCCGTTCCTGAATCGTCATCTGTTTGTAAAATTTTGTATCCTGTATATGCTCCTCTTTTACAACAGGCGCTTTGCCGTAAACTTCTCCTACAGCATCCGGAAGCTCAGCCTGCTCTGCTTCCGCGCCATCTTCTGGCGACCCGCTATTTATTTCAAATATACGCGGATCGATATTTTCTTCCCCATATGCTTCTTCTTTGTTTTCCTCACTGGTTTTCAGGAACTCTTCGATCTGCAGATCCAATCCACTATTGCGTTCCCTGGCTTTGATCTGACCCCAGACCTCCAACTCTTTCTTAGGGATATGTTCCATTTTCCCATGGAAATCTGCCCGTTTTCCTACCGGCGTTTCCCACTTTCTCTCGATTTTTAAAGAAAAAGCAAAGCCAAACACAAACATCAGGCTTTCGACAAGTACTACCGCCTCTCTCTTCTAAATGTTCCACAAGCAAATTCACGGTTTCTTCCACCAGTACACGTTTACGCCAGTCCGGCTCGTGCAGACATTTATAAAAACCATTCACAATACCTTTTTCATAAGCAAGGTTCAGTAACTTCATCTCGTACTGATCCTTTTCATAGGTTTTCGCATACAGATCAAGAAACGTATCCCTCTTTTATAAGAGATCTATCGTTGTTGATCAATCTGCTTAAATGAATGAGCAGATTATGAGGATACGTTGCTTCTAGCTCAACATATGTTTTTTTCTTAAAAGTTTTATCCATTTATACCCTGTGATCCCCGCCAAACATATTTTACCCCAGCAGCTGTAATATTTTGTCCTGGCCCCTGTTCGCCTGTGCAAGCACCGAAACCCCGGCCTGTTCCAGAATATTCGCTTTGGAAAACCTGACAATCTCATCAGCCATATCCGCATCACGCAGCTTTGATTCCGACACCTGCAGGTTTTCGCCAGCCTGATCGTCATTCGCTTTTGCATAAGTCAGGGCATATACTTCGCTCCTAAATGCCCCCTGACCTCAGATACAGCACGAATAGCACCATCACACTTAGCTATTGCGTCCCCTGCTGTTCTATGGGACGTCATCTTCAGGCCAGACAACCCTAACACGGTAGTATTCATTTCATCAATGTGGATATTGAGTCCCTGTCCGGCATTCGCACCGGACTGTATCCATAAATCCTGATACTCCTGATGCACTGTCTGTGTTGTGACATAGTGTTTGTCTACATCTTTTATATTCACATCCGCTTCAGCCGCCATAATGCCATATTGGAAAGACATATTTGTAGTGCCGCCGCTGGAAACTGTCCTGTTCCATATAAAGGAAAACGCTGTATCCTGATTTGCCGTATTCCCTCCCAGATATTGGTTCAAATGGTCATAATACTCCCACTCACCTGTATCATTTCCCCACCTTCCAATCGAAATGGTGTCAGGTTTATTAGCATCGTTCCATCGTATGTTTTCAGAAAAAGGAAGCGCTTCATCTGTGTCTATGATAGAAAAGCCATTACTCCAATCCACATCATCTATGCCATATACATATGAAGAAGGCTGGCTTAAATACTGCGGATCATTTGTATAAAGACAGTTTCTGGTAATCCTGTTATTATCGATGTAATAACTCTCGCAGTGATCATCATTATTATACGCCGTATCAGCATTAAACAAAAAATCAACCTTCGCTTCTGCTGCACCGGTATTCTCAATTTCGTATGAAACACTATAAAACTGCGACGTTCCGTTATTACTCCCCACACTGATCTTTTGTCTGATCTTCAGTCCCATCCCATTGTCATCGCTAAAACTAAATGTTCGTGAATAATCTGTACCGACATTGCTATAATCAGAAACCGTCATATCTTCCAGCATCCTTTGTACTACTACAGTGTCACCTGCCGCATTCGTATATGTCATCCTCACATTAGAATGTGAAGTGCCGCCGCCTCCATAAATCAGATTCCAGTCCATTCTTAAATTGTTATCGACTCCTGTAGTAGAAGCCGTCAGGCGCAAGTCCGTTGCATCAGAACTAGATGTAAAAGGCGCATGTCCCAACGATATATCTGACAAGGTAATAGCATCAAAAGGAATCTGGGAAACATCAATCGGATTCCCAGCTGCATCAACTGCAACAGTTTCACACCCCGCAAACAGCTTTTTCTTATTAAACTCTGTATTATCAGTGATACGGTCTATTTCCGCCAGCATGCAGTCTACCTCACGCTGGATCGCTGCCCTGTCCTCAGAGGCGTTTATATCATTAGCTGCCTGAATGGACAACTCCCGTATCCGGTGGATTATGTCATGAACTTCCTGCAGCGCGCCATCTGCAACTTAAACCAGTGACATGCCATCCTCTGTATTCGCAGATCCGCGCGTCAGTCCACGTATCTGCGCGCGCATTTTTTCAGAAATGGGGAGACCCGCCACATTATCAGCAGCTCTGTTGATCTTATATCCCGTAGATAACTTTTCCATTGCAAGAGCCTTATCCTTCCCGATGATCCCTAATCGCCTTTCTGCATTTGCCGCAGACATATTGTGCGCTATGACCATTGTAACTTCTCCCTTTCTATCAAAATCAGTTCAAACCATTTCAAATCCGTGACATCAGCCTGATATCCTATTGATATTGTAACATGTCTAATCTGTATATGCAACCATATTTTTCCATCCTGCAGTCCAAAAAAGAACCGCCTTCGGCGATTCTTTAATGATAAAATACAAAGCGCGAGACGGGACTCGAACCCGCGGCCCCAACCTTGGCAAGGTTGTGCTCTACCAACTGAGCCACTCGCGCATCTCACGGTTGCCGCTTCCCTCGCAACCGTATTTTATTATACAATATCGAACTCCTTCTGTCAAGGTGTTTTTTTCCACTCCTCATACAACCGGTGTACCGGCAGGCCGACTACATTATTATAATCGCCCTCTATCCCGGAAATAAATTTCCCAAACATCCCCTGGATCCCATAAGCGCCGGCTTTGTCGTATGGCTCGTCCGTATCGAGATACGAACGCAGTTCCCTCTCACTGAGCGGCGCCACATGCACGAGCGTCGTTTCGGCAAAACTGCTCTCCCACCTCACATCCGCGTCCGGGCCGGTCTGCAGGATCGTCACTCCCGTACTGACCTGATGCGTCCTCCCGCTCAGCATACGCAGCATCCTGCAGGCGTCTTCCCGGTCTTTCGGTTTTCCCAGAATCTCTCCATCAATACTCACGACTGTATCCGCGCCAATGACGACCGCGTCGGCCCGGCCTGCCGCCACAGCCTGCGCTTTTTGCTTCGATAACTCGATCGTCACCTCTTCCGGTTCCGTGCTGGAAACGATCTCCTCACACTCGGAAACAACAACCGAAAAATCATGACAGATCATACCCAAAAGTTCTCTTCTCCGCGGCGAAGCGGACGCCAGAATGATCGATGCCTCCTTTGTCTGCATCTTCACAGCCTCCTTCTTTTGTTTCATGGAAGTAAATGGGAATCAGATACTCATTTCCCCAACATTTATTATAACAGCTTCCCTTCGAAATAGAAACACCTTTTTCGGTTTTTCTGTACATTTCCGTTCGGGTATGTTATAATGAGGAAAAATTTTACTAAGAAAGGGAGCAATTGATTATGAAAAAATGGATTCTTCCTGTCTGTACACTCGTTCTTGCCCTCGGCCTCGGAAATGCCGTGGACGCAAAAGCGATGACAACACAGGAAAAACTAGAGAAACAAACAGAAGAAAAAGCTTCGTATGAAGCATTTTCCCAAAAACCGATGAAGCTAATGGAGAACCGCGAAGAATCGATTCCGCCAGCGGAACCCTTCCGTGCGAAAATGGAAACACGATCTCGTACACACTGGAAAACGGTGTACTGACGATTTCCGGTTCAGGCGACAGACTGACCTATGAATATGAAGATTATTTCAATGAAAACAGTGATATTACAAAAGTCGTATTTGCAAATGACTGTACAATGACGGAACTGCCAAACATGTTTTTTCGTTGCCGCAATCTGGTTTCCGTAGAAAACATTCCCCAGACCGTTATCAGTATGCACTCTACTTTCTCTGGTACTGGCCTTACAAGTGTACCAGCACTTCCGTCCAATCTGGTACATCTTTCTTATACCTTTTCGGGATGCGAAGGTATCACAGAAGTCAACTGGGCGGCTCTTCCAAAGACGATCACCTCTTTTTCCGGTGCTTTTAAGTCCACTTCCGTTACTACCGCTGAAATCGTAATAAATGATAGTCAGTTGGCAGAAACAATCCACTATTCCTATTGTTTTAGCGACTGTCCTCTTTTACAGAAATTGACAGTCAATGCAGACGGTCTCAATGACTATGCACATTTGTGGCTTCAGGGCATCTGCTCTGGATGTACCTCTTTGGAACAATTCGAACTCATCAACTTTCCAGCTACAAATATGGAACCTGGTTCTGAGTGCGCCACCGCTATGTTTAACGGATGCCAAAATTTAAAGAGTGTCATAAACGAGGGATATTTCTACTTTAGCGGGGATAGCATATTTAACGGATGCGAGCAGCTAGCCACCCTGCAGACAAAGGGTTTTCGCGATTTCTATCCCGATGACGCCCTGACAAATTCTTTTTATAACTGCCGTTCACTGAGCGGAGACTATTACATCAGCTTCAGCAGCCTTTCAGAATTATATGATTTTGCCAACAACTTATCCGACCCGGATTTTGAAGAAAACATAGGCTTTAGTTTTACCGGCTGCAACAACAAAACAAATTTCCATCTCGGATATCAGGAACTGGTTAATTACTGGAATCAGCGCAAACTCCTGACCGATTCAAAATCCGAAGCCAATTTCCATTACTGGCCGGAAGGCGACCACTACAGGGATGATTCTTACGAGACACCGCCGGACACAACGATCCAGAGGCCTTCTGTCACACCGCCTTCCCTCGTAAATACGTCGGTTACACCGGGTAACACACAGCCCGTTTCAACAGTCACACCAAAAACGAAAAAAAGCATCTCTGTTCTTAAACTGACGAAATACAAAAAGGGAACAAAAAAGATCAGCGGTAAGACGATCGGAAAAGCTGCCATTAAAATTTCCATTGGAAAGAAAACTTATAAGGCAAAGTCAAATGGAAAAGGAGCTTTCACCATCAAACTTAAGTCCAAATTAAAGAAAAAGACTTCTATTAAAGTAACCGTCTCCAAATCCGGTTACAAAACAAAGTCAAAATCCTTTAAGGTAAAATAACCAGCAGCAATTACGATCAAATGGCGCCCATACATGGCGCCATTAATAAAAAACGGAATCCGTGCACATGCACAGATTCCGTTTTTTCTATTCTATTGTTTCTCCGAAACTATCATTTCGTCGAAACAGTTAGTTTCGTCTCTACCCTGTCGAGTCCTTCCGCCACATCCTGTTCTTCCACCAGATCCAAAACCGGAAGTCCGTCGATATCAAAATGCACCCTGCGGATGCCGCTGCTCCGCTCCCCGTCGATCCCCGGTCTCGCGTGATAGGTATTCCAGAGATCGCCGTACTCGTCCATGACATACGCATTATGGCCGGTTCCAAACTCCCCTTCCACGCTTCTCGACGTGAGGATCGGATAATTTCCCTTTTTCCAGTTCTCCCGGACGAGAAGATCCTTTCCTTTCTCGATCGTAAGCAGGCCGACGACGTAAGAAGTATCAACCGCCGCGCTCGAAAACGTAAGGATCAGCCGGTCTTCCTGCGGCAGGGCAAACGGCCCTTCATCGACGAATGTGTGGTTATTCGCCCAGCCATACTCTGGCTTTGATAAGATCACCGGATCGGAACTCAGCTTCCATGGCTCATCCGCATCCAGCTTCGCGATGTACAGCCACGCTCCCAGATCCTTTGGCAGAAACTGCCGCTGCGACCAGACCGCGTAATAATCTCCCTCCCAGAAAAAGCATGTCATATCTAATGTGATCGTTTTTCCGGCTTCGCACAGTTCGCTGCCGTCTTTGCGCACAACGCGGCGCGGCTCCGACCAGTCCTCCCGGCACGATGGATTTCCGCCTTCCCGCAGTTCCATGACATGACTTTCCTCGCAGAAAAACTCATCGGGCGTGATCGCTAAAAACAGATACATCTTCCCTCCGATCTCATGAAACTCCGGCGCCCACAGAAGATTTCCCACATGCTCGTATGTATCCGAGTCCAGTATAAGATGTTCGTCCGCGTCTGCCAGTTCCGGGATCGTATCCGCCTCGCGGACGTAGAGCGTATGGTTCTTGTCTGCGTCATTCGTCGCAATAAAGTAATATTTCCCCTTCCAAAAGGCAACACACGGATCCGCGCGGTCTTCTGCGATCGGGAACGGAAAATGATCCTGATGCAGCCTTCCCTTGATCTCATATGTTCCTGGACAGGTCCAGTCCACATGTTCCAGATCCCAGTCCACGCGTTTTAACGCCTGTGTCCCATCGCTGTAAACCGCCTTTGCCATCATCCATTTCAGCTGTTCTTTCGCATTCACTGTAACCTGCTCTTCAAATATCGTCTCCACATGATGCGGCGGCATCAGTTTCTTAACAAGACGTTCTGCCGTCTCGTCTGATACCGACACGATATTTCCGGCGACCGCCCCCTCGATGTCCGTTTTCACTTCCGGCCATTTTCCGTTTTCGATGCGCGCCGCTTCTGGAAGCTGATCCGACGGCCGGACTTCCTCCAGTTTCGCCTGATAGCAAGCGCCGCTCTTGACACACCAGCGCATAATATACCTGTCTTTCTCATTATCATAGTCGCACGCCACACGGCAGACCGGCTCATCTGCCAGCGCGAGAAGCCCTAATTCCTCATATTCCAGCAGATCACGGCTCGCAAACAACAGCACTTTTCCCACACTCTGTGCATCCTCTTCCCCGTCGCCGCCCGTCCGCACGGCTGCCACGCCAAATGTGCCATCCTTCTTCACAAACAGATACGGATTCTGAATGCTTTTTGGATTCAGCGATCCATCTTCATTTTCCGTGGCCTTTGCAAATAAAACGCCGGAATTGTGGTTTAACGGCTGAAAACTTCCGGTGCCGTCGCCGGAACCCCCGCGCCTGACGTTATCCACGGCATCGTTTCTGACGTCGTCTCCGATGGCAATGTGCATACTATAGGCCAGTTTGGGATCATAGTAAAATTCATCGATCGGCTCCCTTGTGTAACATAATACCTGCTTCATTTTTTCCTCCATTCACGAACGGTCAAAAAAGAAATCCTCCTTTTCTGGCCGCATCTGATCAATTAACGGAAATACTCCACTCCGCTCTCAAATATCATCTGATTCTGTTCTCCGTAAATATTAACGGCTACCCCGCTTCCCCGGCGCTCGGAATGCGCCATTTTTCCGAGGACCCTTCCATCCGGGCTCGTAATGCCCTCGATCGCTCCATACGATCCGTTGGGGTTGAAATCATCATCCATCGTTGGGTTTCCATTTATATCGACATACTGCGTCGCCACCTGTCCGTTGGCAAACAGCTTGTCGAGCCATTCGCGGTCCGCGACAAAACGTCCTTCCCCGTGCGAAGCCGGAACGGAATAGATCCCGCCCAGCCTTGCCTTTTGCAGCCAGGGCGACTTATTCGTCACGACTTTCGTATAAACGGATTTACTAATATGCCGGCCGATGCTGTTTTTCGTGAGCGTCGGCGAGTCCGCTTTCTGCGTGCGGATCTCCCCGTACGGCACCAGCCCGAGTTTCACGAGCGTCTGGAATCCATTACAGATCCCCAGCACCAGTCCGTCTCTCTCGTGGAGCAGGGCATGAACAGCTTCCTGGATCCTCTCATTGCGGAATATTGACGTGATAAATTTAGCGGATCCATCCGGTTCGTCTCCGGCGCTGAAGCCGCCGGAGAACATAAGGATCTGCGATTCATCCAACGCCTTCTTAAATGCGTCCACGCTGTCCTTGATGTTCTGCTCCGTCATATTTTTAAATACAATGCTCTCCGTGTCCGCGCCAGCCGCGCGGAAGGCCCGGATCGTATCGTATTCACAGTTCGTTCCCGGAAATACCGGAACAAATACTTTTGGTTTTGCCGTCTTATGGCGGCATACATAGATTTCCTTCGCGTCGTAAAGACTGTTCGGGATGTTTTCTCCGGCCCTGTCAGAACCGTCCGCGCCGGCGCGCGTCGGGAACACCTTCTCGAGCGTTCCGCTCCAGGCGGCGAGCGCCTCATCGACGCTGACTCTTTCTGCTCCATACAGGAAGGCTTCCTCAGCGTTTACAACACCGATCTTCTCATAGGCAAGTCCGGTCTGCGCCAGCCTGTCCATATCCTTCTCGTCCACCTCAGCGAGTATCGCGCCATACGCCGGTTTAAAATACTCGTTTACCGGACGGGACGCGTCAAACGTCACGCCCCATTTATTACCAAATGCCATTTTCGCCGCCGCTTCCGCCACGCCTTTCCCGGAAAGGGCATACGCCGAATGAATGACATGGCCGCGCATCAGCTCCGTCACTTTTCCGTACATATCCATACAATACGTGTAATCTGGAAGGTCATACGCATCCTTTTGAATCTCAAATTTGACTAATATATGACCGGCTTCTTTTAGTTCCGGTGTGATGACATCCGTAATCTTCGCCACATCGACAGCGAACGAACACAGTGTAGGCGGCACGTCGATGTCATTAAACGTACCCGACATACTGTCCTTACCGCCGATCGACGGAAGGCCAAGCTTCATCTGCGCGTCATAGGCGCCGAGCAGCGCCGCCATCGGCTCGCCCCAGCGTCTGGCGTCTTCAGTCATCCGCTTAAAATACTCCTGGAATGTAAAGCGGATCTTCGTAAAGTCACCGCCGGCCGCGACGATCTTCGCCACCGAAGTCAGTACCGCGTACTCCGCGCCGTGGAACGGACTCCAGCTCATCAGGTACGGATCCATGCCATAACTCATCATCGTAACGGTATCGCAGCTTCCCTCCATCACAGGCAGTTTGGCAACCATCGTCTGGATCGGCGTCAGCTGGTACTTTCCGCCATATGGCATCGCCACCGTACACGCACCGACCGAACTGTCGAACATCTCCACGAGTCCCTTTTTGGAACAGACATTCAGATCTTTCAGGCATCCAGTCAGCGCATCCGCAAAGTGTTCCGGCACTTCCACCTTTTCCATATAATTTTCTTCTTTTTTCGGCATTTCCACGATGACATCCGTCTCCTGGTGAGCACCGTTCGTATCTAAAAATGCCCTTGCAATATTTACGATCTCTTTTCCGCGCCATTTGAGGACGAGCCGCGGCTCTTTCGTCACAACGGCGACCGGAACTGCCTCGAGGTTTTCCTCCTCGGCAAAGGCTAACATTTTCTCGGTATCTTTCGGGTCAACGACGATCGCCATACGCTCCTGGGATTCCGAAATCGCCAGTTCCGTGCCGTCCAAGCCGGCATATTTTTTCGGAACCTTGTCCAGGTCGACGACCAGGCCGTCCGCCAGTTCACCGATGGCTACCGACACGCCGCCCGCTCCGAAGTCATTACATTTTTTAATGAGCCGGCTGACCTCCTCACGGCGGAACAACCTCTGGATCTTGCGCTCGGTCGGCGCGTTTCCCTTCTGTACTTCTGCTCCGCATGTGTCGATGGATGCCGTGTTATGTGCTTTGGAAGATCCGGTTGCACCGCCGCAGCCATCACGTCCCGTACGTCCGCCGAGCAGGATGATCACATCATCGGGATCCGAATTTTCACGGATCACGTTCTTTCTGGGCGCCGCTCCCATGACAGCGCCGATCTCCAGCCTCTTTGCCACATAGTTCGGATGATAGACCTCATCGACAAGCCCCGTAGCCAGCCCGATCTGGTTTCCATAAGAACTGTATCCGCTGGCGGCGCCCGTCACGATCTTTCTCTGCGCCAGTTTGCCCTCCATCGTTTCTTTCAGCGATTTCGTGGGATCTGCCGCCCCCGTCACGCGCATCGCCTGATATACATAACCGCGCCCGGAAAGCGGATCGCGGATCGCGCCTCCGAGACAGGTCGCCGCGCCTCCGAACGGCTCGATCTCCGTCGGGTGGTTGTGCGTCTCATTTTTAAAGAATACGAGCCACTCCTCTTTGATGGTCTGCTTCTGGCCGTTTCCAGAGCCGTCCTCCTGTTCGATCTCCACCGGCACGACGATCGAGCAGGCGTTGATCTCGTCAGATTCTTCCATATCCTCGAGTTTCCCGTCCGCGCGCAGCTTTTTCATCGCCATGAGCGCAATATCCATCAGCGATACAAATTTATCGTCCCTTCCTTGATAGATCGCGTCGTGGTCTTCTTTGTAACGGATAAACGCATCCTCAATCGGCTTCGTATAGTCGCCGTCTTCAAAACGGATATTTTTGAGTTCCGTTAAAAATGTCGTATGGCGGCAGTGATCCGACCAGTACGTATCCAGTACACGGATCTCCGTCACACTCGGGTCGCGCTTCTCTTCTCCTCTAAAATAATTCTGTATATGGAGAAAATCTTTAAATGTCATGGCAAGGCCGAGGGAATCATACAAGCCTTTCAGCGCATCTTCGGACATGTTTTGAAAACCGTCAAATATTTTGACATCCTCCGGCTCGTCAAATACAGTGACAAGCGTTTCCGGAACGCTCTCGTCCGTCTCCCTCGAATCAACCGGGTTGATGCAGTATTCCCTGATCCGCGCAAAATCTTCCTCGCTGAATGCGCCACTCAGCACATATGTCGTCGCGGACCGGATCACCGGCTCTTCGCTCTCATTCAGAAGCTTGACGCACTGTTCCGCCGAATCCGCGCGCTGGTCAAACTGCCCCGGGAGATATTCCACGGAGAACACGCGGTCTCCCTCCTGTTTCTCAAACTCTCCTTCGTAGACATGATCGACCGGTGGCTCAGAAAACACGGTGGCAAGCGCTTTTTCATACGTGCCCTCCCCGATGCCTTCCACATCGTAGCGGATCAGTACCCTGACCCGCTCTAAATCCCGGATGCCGAGATATTCCTTGATCTCCGTCTTTAATTCCTTTGCCGCTACCGCATAGTCCTCTTTTTTTTCTACGTAAATCCGCTTTACCTTTGCCATATCTTCCTCCAAAGAAATACTGTAATGCGCTTACTGCGCTGTCGTATAGGAACCAACCGTCACACGGCCTTTCCAGTAACTCTGAATTTCTGTCGTGTAAGTCGTCTTGATCTGATCGTAACGGGCATTAAACTGTTTTGTTTTTTCATCGTTGACCACCGATTCGCACTGGGAATCGTATCCTGCAGGATCATCGTTGTTGACCATTTTCACGAGATAATACCCGTCTTCGCCCTCGATCACGTCAGAAATCTCATTATTTGCCATCTTGATCAGCTTTTTACGGAGTTTTTCCGTGAGGAAAGTAGAACTTTCCATATCTTTTGTCAGGAGCTTTTCTTCCTGATAAGTGCCGACCCCTGATTCATCGCCCTCTTCTACAAGCTTCGTAAAATCTTCTGCCGCAGCCGCTTTTTCTTTCAGCGCCTGCATACTGGCCAGATTTTTCTGTTTCTGCTCTTCGGACACATCGGTCTGTTCCTCCCCGCTGCCCTCTTTATTGCTCACTTTATAGTACTGCATCGTGTACTGATGGTATTCGTTCCGGTCCACCGTAGCTTTCAGCGCTTCCTCGTCAATACCGGCCTCCGCGATGATGACCTGCCTGTATTTTTCCGCCAGCGCACTCTTCTCAAACACGGTAGTCAGCGACTTCTCATCGAGACCGTCGATCTTTTTCTGCCCTTCCGGCAGTTCTTTCAGCGCTGTCTGCACATTATCCGCAACGGCCTTCTTTTCTTCATCCGTCAGAGAATAACCGAGTTTCTGCGCCTCCATGCAGAGGATCTCCCTCTGTTTTACGTTATCCATCACCTGCTTTTTCGCGGCGGACGCCCCGCTTCTGCCTTCACCGTCCACATCTTCCATTTCCCAATACGTTTTTCCATACATCTGCTGGTACAGGGAAGAGTACATATTGTACTGGGACTCCATCTGGAAAATATCATACACCGTTTCCTTCATATATACCGTGTTCGTCACATTCGAACCACTCTGATCCGAGCCGGTCACTTTCAGCACAGCGCGCGGACGGAGCTGCATATAACAGACTCCCGCACAAAGAATGACTACTGCGGCGACCCCGAGCATGGCAAGTACCTTATTTTTTGTAAATTGAAAGGACTCCCCGCCGGAAACTTTCTTACTCTCCATCGCTATCCCGTTGTTTTTTGCTAACTTTTTTGCCTTATTCATTGTTTTCCTCCAAAACCACTTTTTTGTACAAGCATACATATGTATTCTAGCATTTTCTCCCCGTCCAGTCAAATACATTTCGAAAAAAAAACGGCGTAATTTTCACGCCTGTTTTTCTCGTTCTTACTGCTCCACCTCATAGGGCCAGTCTATGATCCCGCCAAACTCCCGGATGTTTTTATATCCCATCGACGCCAGCTCCGCTGACGCGTTTTTACTCCGCCGTCCGCTCCGGCAGTATACCAGGATCCTCTGCTCCTGGTCCGGCAGTTCCTCCCGCGCCCTGTCCCCGATCTCATAATCAGGGATCAATACCGCTCCCGCGATATGCCCTTCTGCGTATTCCTCTTCCGTCCTCACATCGAGGACGACGCAGTCCGGTTCCGAATCCATGATCTCCTTCGCCTCTTCCGCTGTAATACTCACATACGTCCCCTCCTTCTCTTTCTCACCATCTGACAACGCGCCATCCACGCCATCTTCCTTTTTCTCCGCATCATCCATCACAGCGCCGCTTTCTTTTTCCTCCGGCACATCCGCGCCGCACCCTGTCAAAAAACAAAATAATACCATCATCAACAGTATGCGCAAACTTCCTCTTCTCATTCCCGTCATCCTCCTCAAATCCTGTTCCACAACAACATTACTATAAATCCTTAAAATAAAAAAGACGCTCCTGTCAACAGCCGTCCATTATGGTCTCCCTCGATCTGCTACCACCAGCAGAAATTAGTAAAAGGGGCGTGCTTCTCAGCCGCCCCTCATGCAGGAAAAGGGACTTGAACCCTCATGGTATTGCTACCACACGGACCTGAACCGTGCGCGTCTGCCAATTCCGCCATTCCTGCGTGCTTATATAAAATATCATAAAAAAAAGAAAAAGTCAACAAAAAATATAGAAATTTTTAAAAAAATGTTGTATACTAGTATTGTCATTACAGAAAAAGTATGCAAATGGAAATGAGGAATATCATGGGAATCAACGTTGGAATGCTTATTTTTGGACTTATTGATGGCGCACTTGCCTATGCTGTCGTTTTCAATCTGATCAAAGCAAGATTTAAAGGTGGAAAATTCGGCCGGATACTGGGAACCATACTCGGAACGATCGTTTTTGCGAATTATATCGCGCTCTTCGTGTGGTTTAATACCCCCGGCGTGTTCGTGAACCCGGATTTCAGAAACATCATCTACGCGGCTCCGATCGTCCTGTCCGTACTTTTAACCATTCTGGTGCTTCTCTCCCAGCCGCCGAAAAAAACAGGGGAGGAAGAACAAACGGAAGAACCGGCAAACGAGGATGACGGCACGGCGAAGCGGAGTGCCGCACCAGACGACCTCACCGCCGCCGAAGAAAATTCCTGAGTTTGGAAGCTATACGTCCAAATTCCTGATCTTTTCGTAAGACCTTTTTATTTTTAAATTTTAATCAAAGGAAGGTGATCACACTATGTTAACAAACGCATATAAAGTTACATCTACATCTAACAATAAAATCCAGCTCAAGGTACTGCCGGGGCACTTTGCTACCAGCCACTCACATATCAATTTCTATCTGGATATGACGAGGTTAAAAGTCGGGCAACGGGAAGCAAGAGATGTCGCCTCGACCTTGGCGCGAGACTATCAGTACAACAAACCGGTTGACTGCATCATCTGCATGGACGGCTGCTACATGATCGGCGCCTACCTCGCCGAGCAATTATCGGATGCCGGCGTTATTTCCATGAACATGCACAAGAGTATTTACGTCATCGAACCGGAATTTGATTCAAACGGACAAATGATCTTCCGCGACAATATCCAGCCGATGGTGCGCGGAAAGAACATCGTGCTTCTACTGGCGTCAGCCACGACCGGAAAAACGATTGCCCAGAGTCTGGAATGTATCCGGTATTATGGCGGTATCATCCAGGGGATTTCCGCGATCTTCAGCGCCACTGACACGATCGAGGATTACCCGGTCCATACGATTTTCCATACGGACGATTTCGTAAACTATCAATCCTATTCGCCTCATGACTGTCCATTCTGCCAGTCCGGACAGAAGATTGATGCGATCGTTAATAATTTTGGTTATTCGCAGTTGTAAATTTCGGATGCAGGAGAAACTATAGTAATCAATCATTTGTATTAAAAAAAAGAATCCGTACCGCGGATTCTTTTTGTTTAATAATATTTATTCTCGAAAGGAAATTTTAAGAAACCGGACGTTTTTTCCACATGTGATTCCATCTCCCTCTGGTTCACAGTCCCTCCCCGCCGCACGCGCGGCAGTTCTCATTTCTCTGCGGAAACGGAACCCTTCTGATCTCCATCGTCAGGGCGTCTACCGTAAGAAGCTGCCCGGTCAGCAGCTCTCCGATGCCAAGCAGATACTTGACTGCCTCCACACTCTGCATCGAGCCGATGATACCGCAAATACCGCCGATCACTCCGGTTTCCTTACAGGAAGGAACCGCGCCCGGTTCCGGCGGTTCCTCGAAAATACAGCGGTAGCATGGGCCTTTTCCCGGTACATAAGTCATCAACTGCCCGCCAAACCGCTGTACCGCTCCATGAATAAAAGGTTTCTGCAGTTCCACACACGCATCATTTACTAAAAATTTCGACTCAAAACTGTCCGTGGCGTCCAAGATAACATCGTATTTGTCAAATATGCCTTTAACATTTTCCTCTGCCAGTCTCAGACAATACTCTTCCACTGTCACATCCCGATTCAAAAGTGCGATGCGCTCACGGGCAGACGATGTTTTTGGCTTGCCGACACTCTTTCTCGTATGCAGGATCTGCCTTTGCAGATTCGTTACATCCACCTCATCATCATCCACGATACCGATCGTCCCCACCCCGGCAGCCGCTAAATACATGGCGGCCGGCGAACCAAGTCCGCCGGCCCCCACGATCAGCACACGGGAGGAAAGCAGCCGCTCCTGCCCTGATTCACCAATCTCTGTCAACGAGATATGCCGCGCATAACGCTCCCGCTGTTCCTGTTCCATCACTGCCCCCGATCCTGTGAAAACACATCTGTACTGCAAAAACCACGTGCATCCGCACTTCCTATTTGGCTAATATTTCATCAGCTAACCGCTCCATCGCATCCACGTCCGCATCTTTCATCACAGATTTAATGGATACCATCTCATCACAGATCGTAATATTTTTCAGGCCTTCAAAAACTGCCTTCATCTGCCTGCCTGCCATCGGCGCCCAGGAACCGTTTTCCATGATGCCGACCACACGTTTCTGATAATTCTTACTTTTCAAATGATGCAGGAAATCTTCCATCACCGGGAATATTCCTCCGTCATATGTAGCTGCCGCTACAACGATTTTGTTATAACGGAACGCATCCTCGATCACTTCTGCCATATCCTCCCTGGAAAGATCACTGACAACGACCTTTTTCGCTCCTTTTTTCTCTAAGATCTCGCCAAATTTTCTGGCGGCGTCTGCCGTATTTCCGTGGATGGATGCGTATGCAACGAGAACACCTTCGTCTTCTGGCTCATAACTACTCCATGTATTGTATTTGTCAATAAAATATGCTAAATCCTCTTTTAATATCGGTCCATGCAACGGACAGATCATGGAAATATCCAGTCCAGCCGCCTTTTTCAGCAACGCCTGTACCTGTGCACCGTATTTTCCTACGATATTAAAGTAATAACGTCTCGCCTCACAAGCCCACTTGTCTTCGTGCGACAGCGCTCCAAATTTACCGAAGCCATCGGCGGAGAACAAAATCTTCTCCGACTGCTCATACGTCACCATAACTTCCGGCCAGTGAACCATTGGAGCCATAAAGAACTGGAGCGTATGGCTCCCAAGCGAAACGGTATCGCCCTCTTTGACTTCAACGATCCGGTCGGATACGTCCAGATCAAAAAATTGCGGAAGCATGGAAAAAGTCTTAGCATTTCCGATCAGCTTCATCTCGGGATACTTTTCTGCGGCTTTTTGTATGTTGGCAGCATGATCGGGTTCCAGATGGGAAATGACCAGGTACGTCGGCTTCTTGCCAGCGAGAACCTTTTCCACATTCGCAAACCACTCATCCGTGGCACGCTTGTCCACTGTATCCATGATCGTGATCTTGTCATCTAAAATAACATAGGAATTGTAGGATACACCATCTGGTACGATATACTGGCTCTCAAAAAGATCAAGCGTCGTATCATCGGCTCCTACATAAATGATCGAATCTGAAATTTCTGTATCATTTTTCATTATCGTTTCATTATTCATTTTAACATTCATCCTTTCCTCTATTTCATTTATAGTTATGATTCCATTTATTTGGATTCTACTTAATTTCTTAATGACCGGATCCCTTCCCGGTTCCGATCCTTCTCGGACAGCAATACTTCCACGCCTTCTTCGATCGGCCATTCCACACCAATCTCCGGATCGTTCCAGAGAATACCGCCCTCATCTTCCGGGTGATAAAATTCTGTACATTTATAAGAAAACACCGCCGTATCCGACATCACATAATAACCGTGGGCAAATCCCTCTGGTACATAAAATTGCTTCTTATTTTCATCGGAAAGAACGACGCCAAACCATTTTCCATACGTGCTGGAGCCTTCGCGGATATCAACCGCCACATCAAACACTGTCCCAGACAACGCGCGAACCAGCTTTCCCTGAGGAAATTGTTTCTGAAAATGCAGTCCCCGCAACACTCCCTTCTTCGACCTCGACTCATTATCCTGGACAAACTCCATATTCAATCCATGTTCCGCAAATTCCTGCTTATTATATGTCTCCATAAAATAACCGCGTTCATCACCAAAAACTGTTGGTTCGATCACGTACAACCCCTCTATATCACAGGACGTTACTTTTATCTTTCCCATTTGCTTTCTTTCCTTTCCGCTAAGTATTGTTAAACATTAGAAATAATTTGAGCGAAAACATCGCTCTTTATACAGTATAATATTATTATTAAATTATAGCAATCATTATTTGCAAAAAAATCCAACTCACTTTTATAACACAATTACACAATTATCATTTACAGAACAAACAATTTGCTGTAAAATAAATTCGAGCAGCTTATAACAACCGCGAACAGTAACTACATCTCACAAAGGAGGCTAGGAACATGAGTATGGAAATACACGATTCAACGATCGGCTTTTTTGGTCTGGGACTCATCGGCGGCTCGATTGCCCGTGCCATCCGCTCCAGGCACCCGAAAACCCATATCATGGTATATACACGGAGAAAGAACCCCGCTTTGGAAAAAGGTATGCGGGAGGGCGTCATCGACACCCTCGTCTACGAGATTGATGAATCGTTTGCCGCATGCGACACCCTCTTTTTATGTGCGCCTGTTCTGACAAATATAGAGGTCCTGCGCACGCTGAAACCACTGATCCGTGAAACTTGTATCGTCACAGACGTCGGCAGCGTAAAGGGAAATATCCAAAAAGAAGCCATACGGCTCGGCATGGAAAAAAACTTCATCGGCGGGCATCCGATGGCCGGTTCTGAAAAGACCGGATACGCCAATTCGACGGCGGAACTTTTGAAAGGCAGCTACTATCTGCTGTCCCCCACCGCACAGACAACCGAAGAACATCTAAACCGGCTTCTGTCACTTCTCGCCTGCACACAATCCAAATGCGTTGTCATCGATCCGGACACACACGACGATGTGACAGCCGCCATCAGTCATATTCCTCACATCGCGGCCGCGGCGCTCGTAAATCTCGTACAAAATAATGACGATGAACATTCTTATATGAAAACATTTGCTGCCGGCGGCTTCCGCGACATTACGCGCATCGCTTCCTCCTCGCCCGAAATGTGGGAAAGTATATGCCTTTCCAACAAAGACAGCATATGCTGTTTTCTGGAAAAATACATCGCCAGCCTGCGCGGCATCCAAAACGATATCCAAAACGAAAATAAGGAAGCGCTCCACGCTTTTTTTCAGGAAGCAGGCGATTACCGCAATTCTCTGCGGTAGAACCTCTGCATTCAAATTTCCCGCGGTAACTCACCCGCACCATAATTCCCTCTGGGGAAATTCTCTTCAGGAAAATTCCCGGAGAGAATCACGGATGATGCCAGTCATCCTCTCTCCCACTCTTCTTTTTTCTCTTCCCAGTACAACTTGTCCGAAGCCGAAATCCTGCGAATGATGCGGCACGGATTCCCGGCCGCCACAACGCCATCCGGAATATCACTCGTCACGACGGAGCCGGAACCGATCACTACATTATTTCCGATATGTACGCCCGGATTGATCGTAACATTACCGCCAATCCATACATCGTCGCCTATGCACACTTCTTTCGCGTATTCCAGGTCAGTATTCCGGACCGCCGCGTCAATCGGATGACACGCCGTATAAATATGCACGCCCGGCCCGAGCATGACGTGATCGCCAATGCGGATCTTCGCCACATCCAGCATAACACAATCGAAATTCGCGTAAAACCTCTCACCTACTGAGATGTTCGCGCCATAATCGCAGCGAAACGGCGGTTCCACGTAACAGTCCGTCCCCAGCTCGCCAAACAGTTGGGATAGGATCTGCCTCCGTCTGCCATCCTCGTCCACATCCGTCTCGTTATAAGATTTCGTCAGTTTTCTCGCTGCCGCCCTCTCCGCGCGAAGCTGCGGATCCATCGAGTAATAAAGACGTCCGGAAAGCATCTTCTCCTTCTCTCCCCGCCCTATTCCGGCCGCAGCTTCTCCGCGGAAAGCTTCATCTGAACGGAACTCCCCTGTCGATTCTCCAGCCGCCCTCATGATCGCTTCTGCCTGAAGGCGGATCTGCTGCGCATCTTCTTCTCCCTGCCACTCTAGATCTGAGTATCGCGACATCGTCTCCTTGAGCAGATTTTCCGTTTCCTCCATCCTTCCCGTCGCCACTCCGAGCAGATCATCCGCATTCTCCGCCTTTCTCGCAGCCGCTCCGAGCAGATCGTCCACCCTCTCATTCTGTCTCGCAGCCACTCCGAGCAGATCATCTGCCTTTTCATTCTGTCTCGCAGCCGCTCCGAACAGATCATCCGCCCTCTCATTTTGTCTCGCCACAACCTGATCAAAATCTATGGCCTCTTCCTGCTGCGCGGTCATATCGCTACCCCCGGCCGCCGCCTGTTCCCCGGCCCGCCGCTGCTCTTCTTCTCTGGAAAGTTCTTCCTGCCGCCTGCGTTCTTCCTCCTGCTTCCTGAGTTCCTCTTCCTGACGCGCGCGCTCTTCCTCTAACTGCCTGCGTTCTTCCTCTTCCCTCAGGCGCTGCTCTTCTTCTTCCCTTGCCTCCTGTTCCAGTTCTTCCCGGAACACGTCCAACACCTTTCGATGCATCGCCTGAGCCAGCTTCTCGTGCTCTTCCGGTATGAGATGAAGGCAGTCCACATCACTGGACATCGCTACAACCGCAATATCAATAAAGTCCGCTCCGACCTTTTTCGCCACCGCCTCGATATACGGCGCCAGTTCAAACGAATACTGTACCTGCTGCCTGCCAAATTCTAAATGAAGCGGTGAAAGTTCGATCTGGTCGCCCAAAAGCATCGGACTGGCAAGCAGGAGCTTCGCGTCCGTCTTTTCCCTCACCAGTTCACACATTTTCAGCAGATTGTCCGCGATCATCTGCGGCGTCGACTCAAAATAAGCCTTCAGGTCATTCGTACCGAGCATAATGATCATCAGGTCGAACGGGGCATTGGCATCTATGCAGCTGCCTATATCCGCCATTCCGTTACAGCCATCATTGTACGGATCATCAAACGCGATCGTACGGGCATTTTTCCCCTCATTTACCACTTCAAACTTTTCCCCCAACAGCTTATCCAAAACGCCAGTCCAACGGACATCTGCGCTGTACCGCGAACCGTCAAAAGGTGAAAAACCATATGTGTTGGAATCACCAAAGCACACTATCCTTCTCATACGTTATCCTCATTTCTGCGCCGCCTTTCATGATTCATCCTGACTGAAAAAAGTGAATAAATTTGTGTCAGGCAGCACTCAGACACAAATATAAACTGTGTCTATTATATCACATATTTTGTAATTCATCCAGCGTTTTACTATAACATGGTAAAAAATCCCTCATAAAAACATCCACCTCTTTCCGCCCCATTTGCCGCAGCGTTTTCAGGATCGTGCCCGCTGCCGTGGAAAACTCTTTATTTCCTGCTTTTTCCTCTTCCATGCACTTGATCAGCGCCGAAAGTTTGTCCGCTGCTTTCACAAGTTGCCATAATTCCTCATCCCCGTCCTGCATAAACAACACATCTTCATAATATTTTCTCATGTAATCCGGAAGTTTCTGCAGCAGCGTGTGGTTTGCCATTTCCTCCACCCGTTTGTACGCGTCGCAGATTCCGCTGTCATGATATTTGACCGGCGTCGGCATGTCTCCGGTAATGATCTCATTCGCGTCGTGATAGAGGCCAATGAGCGCCAATTTGTTCAGATCCACGTTCCCGCCGCACTTTTCATTGGAAATAATTCCAAGACAGTGCGCGAGCATCGCAACCTCCATCGAATGTTCACTGATATTCTCCGTCACGGAATTACGCATGAGTGCCCATCGCTCGATGTATTTCATCCGCGCCATCATCGCAAAAAAAGGGTATTCCATCACTGATCTCCTCCCAGCATTTTTTTCATATACGCGCCCGTATAGGAATACGGATTGCTTGCAATATCCTCCGGTGTGCCTTCCGCTATGACAGTTCCGCCGCCCTCGCCGCCTTCCGGGCCAATGTCGATAATGTAATCCGCGGTTTTGATCACGTCAAGATTGTGTTCGATCACCACCACTGAATTTCCGCCCTCTGTCAGACGGTGCAGGATGTCGATCAGCTTATGCACATCCGCGAAATGGAGTCCGGTCGTGGGCTCATCCAGAATATAGATCGTCTTTCCCGTGCTGCGTCTGCTCAGTTCCGTGGCCAGCTTGATCCGCTGCGCCTCTCCTCCGGACAGCGTCGTGGACGGCTGTCCCAGTTTCACATACGATAGTCCCACATCGTACATCGTCTGGATCTTGCGCTGGATGGTCGGCACGTGCTTAAAAAACTCGAGCGCTTCTTCCACCGTCATCTCCAGCACATCATAGATACTCTTGCCCTTGTATCTGACATCGAGCGTTTCCCTGTTATAGCGGCGGCCTCCGCACACCTCGCACGGAACATACACATCGGGAAGGAAGTTCATCTCGATCTTGATGATCCCGTCGCCGCGGCACGCCTCACAGCGTCCCCCCTTGACATTGAAGCTGAAACGGCCTTTTTTATAGCCCTTTGCCTTCGCGTCCGATGTCGCCGCAAACAGATCCCGGATCAGATCAAACACGCCCGTGTAGGTGGCGGGGTTGGACCGCGGCGTCCGTCCGATCGGCGACTGGTCAATGCTGATCACCTTATCGAGCTTGTCCATCCCCCGGATTTCCTTATGTTTCCCGGGGATGCAGCGGGCGCGGTTCAAATGTTTGGCCAATGATTTATAGAGGATCTCATTGACAAGCGAACTCTTCCCCGACCCCGACACGCCTGTGACGCATGTAAGCACACCGAGCGGGATCTGCACGTCAATATTTTTCAGGTTGTTTTCTCTGGCGCCGATCACCTCTAGAAAGCCGCTCGGTTCCCGCCGCACTTTTGGCACCGGGATCTCGATTCGTCGGCTCAGGTAAGCGCCCGTGATCGAATCCTCATGTTCCATGATCTCCTGCGCGGTTCCGGCCGCCACCACCTCGCCGCCGTGTTCCCCGGCCCCCGGACCGATGTCTACGACAAAGTCAGCAGCCAGCATCGTCTCCTCATCATGCTCGACAACGATCAGCGTATTTCCCAGCTCTTTCAGATTTTTCAGCGTGCGGATCAGTTTGTCATTGTCCCGCTGGTGAAGCCCGATACTCGGCTCATCCAGAATATACGCCACTCCGACCAGGCCGGAGCCGATCTGCGTCGCCAGCCGGATCCGCTGCGCCTCTCCCCCGGACAGCGTTCCCGTCGCCCGCGCCAGTGAAAGGTAGTCCAGTCCGACGTCCACGAGAAAACCGAGCCTCGCCTTTATTTCCTTTAAAATCAGTTTCCCAATCTGTATCTGCCGGTCCGTCAACTGAAGTTCATCCATAAATCGTTTCAGATCGCGGATCGAGTCGTCGCACAGTTCAGAAATATTTTTGTCCCCGACCGTCACTGCCAGCGACTCCTTTTTCAAACGCCTCCCGCCGCATTCCGAACAGGGCGTGACGCGCATGAACGTCTCATATTCCTGTTTCGTCGTCTCTGATGCCGTCTCCCGATACCTTCGCTCCACATTTTTTATCAGTCCTTCAAAATCTACGCTGTAGACGCCTTTCCCCCGCTGCCCCTCGTAGTGGACCTGTACCTTTCTCCCGTTCGTCCCATTGAGAATGATATCCTGTATTTCCTGCGGGTACTGTTCAAACGGCGTACTCAGGTCAAAATGATATTCCTCCGCCAGCGCGTTCATCATGCACCTCGTAAAACTTTTTCCGTCAGTTACCGACTGCCAGCCGTTGACGACGATCGCCCCGTCCGCGATGCTCATCGACGGATCCGGAATGATGAGTTCCGGCGCAAATTCCATTTTATAACCGATCCCGTGGCAGACCGGGCACGCCCCGAACGGATTGTTAAAGGAAAAACTCCTCGGTTCGATCTCATCAATACTGATGCCGCAGTCCGGGCAGGAAAAACTCTGGCTGAAATTCAGCTGCCGCTCCCCCGGCACATCGACGACCAAAAGCCCGTTCGAAACCGAGAGCACGGTTTCGATCGACTCCGCCATTCGCTTTTCCACCCCGCTCCGCACGACGAGACGGTCGACTACGATCTCGATATTGTGCTTTTTATTTTTTTCCAGCTTGATCTCCTCTGACAGATCGTACATATTTCCGTCTACGATCACGCGGACATAACCGCTCTTTTTCGCTTTGTCAAAAACTTTCGCGTGCTCCCCCTTGCGGCCGCGCACGACCGGCGCGAGAAGTTGGATCTTTGTCCCTTCCGGCAGCCTCATGATCTCATCTGCCATCTGATCCACCGTCTGCCGCTTGATCTCCTTGCCGCATTTCGGACAGTGCGGAATACCGACCCTCGCGAACAAAAGCCGGAAATAATCATAAATTTCCGTTACAGTTCCCACCGTGGAACGAGGGTTGCGGTTCGTCGTCTTCTGATCGATCGATATAGCCGGCGGAAGTCCCGATATGCTCTCCACGTTCGGTTTCTCCATTTGCCCCAGAAATTGTCTCGCATAGGAAGACAGCGATTCCATATATCTTCTCTGCCCTTCCGCATAGATCGTATCAAAAGCGAGTGATGACTTGCCCGAACCGCTCAGTCCGGTCAGCACGACAAACTCATCCCGCGGAATATCGAGATCGATCCCTTTTAAATTGTGCTCGCTCGCACCTTTGATGCGAATCATTTTCTTTTTATCCATGACGACCCATAACCTCCAAATTCTTTTGTTTTATCTGTTCCGTTTCAATCCTCTAAATCCTGCAGGATCTTTTTCCACTCGATCATCTTATCACGCAGTTCGGCGGCGGCTTCGAAATATAACCTCCAAATTCTTTTGTTTTATCTGTTCCGTTTCAATCCTCTAAATCCTGC
>CAJTXO010000002.1:0-32905 GCA_910583555.1 uncultured Eubacterium sp. | reverse complement strand
AGGATCTTTTTCCACTCGATCATCTTATCACGCAGTTCGGCGGCGGCTTCGAAATTCAGTTCGGCGGCAGCCTGGTTCATGCGCTTCATGATCTTCTGCAGCTGCTTCTCCAGTTCCTCCCGCGACATATATTCCGGATCCTTCTCCAATTCTTCCATCCCCGCATCCGCCTTCGTCGAAATGCGGATCAGCTCCCGCACCGCTTTCTTTATCGTCTGCGGCGTAATGCCGTGTTCCTGATTGTACGCGTCCTGAATGCGGCGGCGGCGCTCCGTCTCTCCGATCGCCTTTTTCATCGAATCCGTCATCTGGTCCGCGTACATGATGACCCGTCCTTCCGCGTTCCTCGCCGCGCGGCCGATCGTCTGGATCAGTGACGTCTCCGAGCGCAGGAACCCTTCCTTATCGGCATCGAGGATCGCCACCAGGCATACTTCCGGTATGTCCAGTCCCTCTCGCAAAAGGTTGATCCCGACGAGCACATCAAACACATCCATTCTCATATCCCGTATGATCTCCGAGCGCTCCATCGTATCAATATCCGAATGCAGATACTTCACGCGCACGCCAATTTCCTTATAATAATCCGTCAGATCCTCCGCCATCCGCTTCGTCAGCGTCGTAACGAGCACTTTCCCCTTGTTTTTCACCACGCTCCGGATTTCCGATAACAGGTCATCGACCTGCCCCTTCACCGGCCGGACGATCACTTCGGGATCCAAAAGCCCGGTCGGGCGGATGATCTGTTCGGTCCGCATGAGTTCATGCGCGCTCTCATACTCAGACGGCGTGGCGGACACAAACATCATCTGGTTGATATGTCCCTCAAATTCCCCGAAATTCAGCGGTCGGTTGCTCTTCGCCGAGGGCAGGCGGAATCCATAATCTACAAGCGTAGACTTCCTCGACTGGTCTCCGGCGTACATCCCGCGGACCTGCGGGATCGTTATGTGGGACTCGTCCACGATGATGAGAAAATCATCCGGAAAATAGTCCAACAGCGTATGCGGCATCTCCCCCTCCTGCATCCCGGTCAGATGCATCGAATAGTTTTCAATGCCCGAGCAGAATCCTGTCTCCCGCATCATCTCAATATCAAAATGCGTGCGCTCCGAAATCCGCTGCGCCTCGATCAGCTTGTCCTCACTCTTAAAGTATTTCACACGCTCCCGCAGTTCATTCTCGATCCCCACGATGGCCCGTTCCATTTTTTCCTGCGACACGACGTAATGCGAGGCCGGGAACACGACCATATGCTCCAGATTGCTGACGGGCGCGCCCGTGATCACATCAATTTCCTGGATCCGGTCAACCTCATCGCCGAAAAATTCGACCCGGATGGCCCGGTCAGACGCCGAGGCCGGAAAAATTTCCACGACATCGCCCCGCACCCGGAACGTCCCGCGGTGAAAATCCATATCGTTGCGCGTATACTGGATCTCCACCAGCCGCCGGATCACGTCATCCCTGTCCTTATTCATCCCCGGTCGGAGGGAAACCGTCATATTTTGATAGTCAATCGGGCTGCCGAGTCCGTAAATGCACGAAACGCTGGCGATGATGACGACATCCCTCCGCTCGGTCAGCGCCGCTGTCGCCGAATGGCGCAGCTTGTCGATCTCCTCATTGATCGCCGAGTCCTTTTCGATATACGTATCCGTGGAAGGGACATACGCTTCGGGCTGGTAGTAATCGTAGTAGGAGACGAAAAATTCTACGGCGTTATCAGGGAAAAACTCTTTGAACTCACCGTAGAGCTGGGCCGCCAGCGTTTTATTATGCGCGATCACCAGCGTCGGTTTATTTAATTGCTGGATGACATTTGCCATCGTAAACGTTTTGCCGGAACCAGTGACACCGAGAAGCGTCTGAAACTGGTTGCCTTCCTGAAAACCATCGACAAGGGCTTTGATCGCCTCTGGCTGGTCACCCGTAGGTTGATATTCTGACACTAATTCAAAATGATCCATGAAAGTTCCTCCTCTATGAATCAATACTTCTATATTAAAAACTTCTGCTGATTAAATGGCAATTTCTCATTAAATGTAAATTCCCAATACTCAAATAACTCCGCCTTCATTTTGAACTACCGAGAAAAACTCGGTAGTTGCCTCTGCATCCAATTCTTCTTTATTAATATTTTTCAAATGCAACGAAATATGCTCTTTTGATATGGGTAAAAGTATATCACAAAGCGCTCCAAAACGCAACAAAAAATCGAATATTTGTTTGTATTTTTTTAAAACATTTGTTCCTCAGCATAATAAAATCAAAAAGCAGCCATCCGCCGGCCTCCTCTGCTTACTTTCCATCCTCTCCCTCCTTATCATCCGAAATCTTCCCGCAGTCAACAAACAAAAAATCCCCCATCTCAAATCTCTTATCCGTAATCTTTTCAGCAAGCTGTCTGCTCTCAATAAACTCATCAGTTACGATCACGAAAAATTGCTTATTCGATCGATCAACAAGGTAAAACTCCTTATCTGCATTTTGGATACCGTTTAGAAACTCCGGTATTCCAAATGGCGCATCCGACAAGAAACCTATCGCGTGATCCGTGATCCTCTCCCCTCTGGTGAGCATCCGTTTTCCCATAAGACAATGGATTTCCGCATCGGGAAATTTTTCTCTCACGATCCTGTCCTTTTTCCCCGCCTTCTTACTCCACCTTCCCTTAATCTTCCGGACATACGTAACATCATCAAGATTTATTTCCTCTCTCATAACGGATAGATCCACTCTTTCCCCGCTATCAAGAAGATGATCCATACTAATATTGAGACGCTTGGAAAGCTGTTTCAAATTCTCGATATCCGGCATTCCCCGATCCGCTTCCCATTTCGTGATCGCCTGGCGTGACACCAAAAGCTGTTCTGCCAGCTGCTTCTGCGTAAGCCCTGCTCTTTTGCGCGCAGTTCTTATTTTTTCCCCCAATGTCATCCTCACTTCACTCTTTTTTACCATTTTACAATCCTCCGATCATTAAGTCAGCTTTCCGCTGCTGCCCTAATGATAATCCCGACAATATTTTATTGTAAGAAACGCTCATTTGCATAAAGGCTACGCTCCGTAGCAAAGCTGTCTGTACCCGTCCTTTCCGTTAAAAATCGGAAATCAATGTTACGATCATCCCTCATTTATATTCCACGATATCTATTTCCGGTAAATTTCGATCCTGCTTTACGTTATTCCCCGCGAAGTCATCAATAAAATAAATAGTATATTCCTCTGTCGAATTTGCCGGAACCAAAAACTCATCCACACCCTTTTCATCATATCCGGTAACTTTCGCATTTCGAATCAGCTTTTTATCGGCATCCTCTTCCATATTGGCTTCCAGTTTTACGTACTTATCTTCATTACCGCTATTTTGCATCGTAACATAGCATCTAATATAAACCCTGTCATCCTTAATGTAAAACTCGTCAAACCAGGATTGCTCCCTCTCTATCTTAACGCCTGCCCTGTCATTCATTCTTCCATAGAGAAACAAAAAAACGAAAACGGACAATATAACTATGAGACAAAAAAGTATGACACATTTCTTTCTAACCTTATTTGCATTCATAAAACACCTCGCCCTTTCCTTATCTCTGCTAACGTTTCGATTTCATCTTTTCAATTTTTTTCAATTTTAGGTTGACCTTACCAGTCTTCTGTGGTAAGATACAAAAAAGGAAAAAACCATAGATCTATGATTTCCCTTATTTACTATTGTATCATATCACCTAACAAAATGAAAACGATCAAATTTAATTTTCTACTCCCATTAAAATGCCTATAAGAAGCGATCATATTCCATACGCAAGGGCAGAACATCTACGATCCATATAAACTTATACCTTATATATATTATAGGAAATAAACATACAGAAAGGTGTGGTCTTATGACAGATAACGAACTGCTGCTCGCTATCTCTGAAATGATGAGCAAGAAACTAAAATCAGAGTTAGCGCCATTAAAAAGTGAACTACAGGAAACAAAACAAGAACTCCATCAGTTGAAACACATGGTTTTGCCCCAACTGGATACCATTAAATCAGAGTTATCAGAGTTAGCGCCATTAAAAAGCGAACTACAGGAAACAAAACAAGAACTCCATCAAATCAAACTGTATCAGGAAAACATGATTTTGCCCCGACTGGATACCATTGAATCATGCTATACAGATACATACAAACGCTACAAAAACTATGCAGACAAAATGGAAGCGTTTTTTGATGACATAGCTGTAATGAAAAAAGTCATTCAGGAACACAGCGAAACGCTGCAAAAGATTTCATAAATACATAACCCCAAAACGCAGAAACGGAGCAGTTTCCTGCTCCGCCTCTTTTCATATCCCGCCCCTCTCACTCATCCCGGCGCTTATTTTTTCTTCGCGCTCGAACCCGACTTCACTTTCGAGTACGCGCTGTAGATCTTTTTCCCGCTTCCTTTCATAAACGCCCGGATCTTAAAGGAACAATTCTTTTTCTTCGCCAGCCCCGCCGCTTTATACGAGACCGCGCTCCCCTTCTTTACCGCCAGTTTTTTAAACTTCCCTTTTCCGCTCTTTACATAGATCTCGATAGAGTCCGCGCTGCATTTTTTCCATTTGATGAGAAGCGCCTTCCCCTTCCGTTTCACGGAGCGGATCACCGGTTTTTTCGGCTTCGTCGCTGTGTCCAGCTGTTTGGAAACGGCTGCCTGGTTCGTACAGGCCACAATGTATTTATAATGTTTACCCGGCTTGCACTTGTTATCGGTAAAGCCCGGTGTCTGTATATTTGTTTTCTGCGTGATCCATTTCTTCTTCGCCGGATCAAAACGCCTCACCTCGTAGACAGCTCCGCTTATGCCGTCCCACGCCAGCGTGATCGATTTCGTCCCATTCTTCACTGCTCTCAGGCCGGTCACTTCCGACGCCTTCGGTGCGGACGTGGCACCCGGAGAACCGGATGGTCCCGGCGCGGCTGGCTTGTTCGGATCGTTCTGCGTCGGCCCCGGATCGGTATTGCCCGGCTCTTCCTCCAGCTTTTCCCTCACGGTGACGCGGCAGAGGCTGTACAGTCCGCCGTCGGTCTCGGCTTTGAGCGCCGTCTCTCCGAGCGCGCCCGGGCGGAGTTCATATTCCGAGCCGTTCTCTCTTACGGATGCGATGGATACGATACTCTCATCCTGTGACGCAACCGAAAGCGAGGCACCGTGATAATTTCTCGGCGCGACGGATACAGTTACCGTTTTTGTCGGGCCGTCCTTTTGTAGCGTGATCCTTTGCTTCGAAAAATGTACGAGCGCCGGCTTGCTGGCAAACTCATACCACAGTTTTGCCGACTCGTCGGACGGCAGCACCGCCGGTTCTGCGCAGGCGCCCAGGTCGTACTCGCGCTGTCCCCGCAGTTCCTTCTCGGTCAGCACACGGTCATATACGCGCACCGCGGCGTAACTATTGTCCCCACAACGGTCGGTCTGGGCGTCGTGCCCGATGCCGAGCGGATAAGACGAACCGGAAACAGTACCGACACCTATCGTCTTTTGTACAACGCTTCCGTCCAGCGCGATCATCAGTGTACCGTCTTCGTCCGGAGAATACATGGCCGCCACATGATGCCATCCATCGAGATAGAGGCCGGTCGCCTCACACGTCTTCCAGTCCGCTCCGTTATGGATAAAGAAGTACAGGCTGGAGGCGGTACCCCGGAATCCCATGCTCTGGTCACCCTTGCCGAAGATCATATTCATCTCGTCATAGCTATTGTTCATGTTCAGATAAGCTTCGACCGTAAAAGGCTGACTGCCCTTAAACTGCTGATCAAAAACCTGTTTCGCCTTCTCGGAATCCAGGTCCAGATAGCCGCGCATATAGCTGACATTTTCCGCCTCATCATACCCCAGCGTATATTTGGAATCGGCCGACATCGAAACGTCAAATTTGCTTCCGCTCTGATCCTTCCAGACGATGGAGGACGGCTGGTCCTCCATTCCCTGTGCCTCCTTGATCTTCTGCTCGAGCAGCACGACCACCTCTTCGCTCACGAGAGAACGCTCTTCCTCCGTGAGGACAGCACCCTCCCCGCTATACGACGGATCGCCTTCGTATCTCGCTTTCAGGGCGAGCAGGGCGTCGAGCTGGGTGGAAGAATAGACGATAATCTCCTTTACCTCCCGCTCAAATGCCTTTACCGCCGGATTTCCCTCGTAAATCTGAACATTCCGGTACGGCCTTGTCAGTTCGGTCAGATTTTTACTTTCCCCGGTCACATACGGGATCAATGTGTACTCATAGCTGTATTCCTGCTTGTTCGGAATGAGGTATTCCGCCAGCGTGTCCGGGCCGCAGCTCTTATTTCCGGCGCCCTGCGAGGCCAGATTGACAGAAAGGATCGTATCCTCTTCCGGCGTGAGCTGGTACGGATGCCTGGCGTTCGTCATGTCAGCGACCGTAAAATGCAGCGCCGCTGTCTCGACATCTTCCCGGCCGGCTACGGCGAGTGCCTCGCCCCGTTCCGGATCGGTCACGGTAAACCACTTCGTCCCCGTCAGTGTTCCGGTATCCTGGGTATCAAGGTACGGATAGAACAATTTCGAAACCGTCGTTTCGTATTTACCTACGACGGCAAAATTGTTCCGGTCGCTCATCGATTCCACCGGCCCGTTTCCGTACCAGCACACGTTTTCATATCCGGCCGGAAGGCGCATGTTCGTGCCAAGTCTCAGGTAATTGCCGAGATTGGTATTCGTGGCATCACTCGTCATCGTGACGGTCACGGCCCCGTTCGCTTCCACCACGTACTCGATGGCCACGCGGAGTTCCGGCTGTTCCGGAAACGAAAGTTCCGTACGGATCTTTTGGCGCCCATCATCCGTTTTCCCGATCTCATACGTTTTCAGCGACTGATTATTGGCCGCGTTTTTCCACTTTTTATCGTGGGAGCCGTCATTGTTGAGCGGCGCGCGGTAAAAGTTCGGTAACGGGCCCTCGGACATCAGAAGTGTTCCGCGGTACGCGTAGTCCTTTAGTATACCATCTTCCTTGCCGATGGAGAACGAGAAATCCAAGCCCTTTACTTCGATGGCCCCGTCCCCGTCGTTCACTTCCACGCTTCCCTCGGCCGGCCGGTACGCCGCCTGCTCCAGCGTTTCCGGCAGCAAAAACTGCTCGTGCGCCACAACGTGGCCCGCTTTGGCGTATAATGTATCGGATTTCAGCCGCACTTCCAGCTTCAGGTAGTACTCGGCTCCCGCCTTTCGGCCATCCGGCAGTTCCTCGAGGAACGGAAAGGAAATATCGGCCTCCTCTCTCGGTTTCACGTCAAAACGCTCTTTACCGAAAGCAAGTTCCGTATCGTCCTCACTCAGCGTCCACACAAGTTCATACTGGTTCAGATTGTCAAACAGGGACTCATTGTACACATGCACCTTTCCCTGTGCCAGTTCTGTATTTCCGGCAGTAAACCAGAAGTTCTGGTAGATATATTTGACTTCATACAATTCCGGCTGGACATCGCGGTCAGGGGAAACGAGGCCGTTCACACAGAAAGAACCGTCGTTCGGCTGATCTTTCCAGTCTCCGCCGTACGCGTAATATTTGCCCTTCGCCTCTTCGGCGTACAGTGTCTTGTGCGCGAAATCTTCTGAAAAATAATCGTATTTCCCCTTCGGGAGTTCCACGAGCCGCGACTGGTCCACCCAGTCCCAGATAAATCCGCCCAGCATATTTTCGGAACTGCGGATCGCATCCCAGTATTCCTTTATATTTCCCACGGCATTTCCCATCGCGTGGTCGTACTCGCACAGGACATACGGCATGTTGGCCTTCGCCTTTCCGGCCACGGTTCCGACCGTCGGGTACATATTGCTGTCCATATCGACGCCGTTCTGGTTGCCGGAGCTCTCACAGTGGATCGGCCTCGTCGGGTCTTTCTCCTTAAAATACTGGATCAGGTCGTAAAACATGCCGTCCGCATAATCTTTGCTAGACGTATAGTAGTTCTCATTTCCCGTCGACCACATGACGACGCTCGTGCGGTCTTTTAAGCGGTTATAAGCCGTCACCGTCCGGTCCATGACCATATTTTTGAAGTGCTTCTGGCTCTCCCCCTTATTCATGAGCGCATGGGATTCTACATTTGTCTCCGCCATCACATACAGTCCGTATTTGTCACATAAATAATAGAGATATTCGTCGTTGCTGTAGTGCGACGTGCGGACGGCGTTGAGATTGAATCGCTTCATCGTCTCAATGTCCTGGCGCACCGTTTCTTCCGGGACATGTTTTCCGTAAACCGGGTCGGTGTCGTGGCGGTTCGTCCCTTTGAGGAGGATCGGCATCCCGTTGATCCGGATCGGCTCATATTCGCTGTCTTTTGTCTTCCGCTGCCCTTTTGAATCCACCTGGCTGCTCACAAACTCGATCTCACGGAAACCGAGCTGCTGTGACAGGCTCTCGATATACGCCCCGGACGATTTGTGGTACAGCGTCAGCACCATCGTATACAGGTTCGGCTGTTCCGCCGACCACAGCTTCGGCTCGTACACCTCATGGCTTCCCGAAGCCGTCACCACCGTTTTCGTACCGTCCTCACCGGCCCGGGCCGCCGTCGGCACATTGATCGTATACCCGCTCATAAAGACAGTGCCGTCGGGATTGAATAACCGGATATCGACGGCGTAGTCCGACAGTTCGGCCGCGCTGCTGTTGCCGACCGCGAGTTCGACACGCAGGCTGGCGTTTTTGTACTGCTCATCGAGATCCGTCACCACATTGTAATCCTCTATGTGGACTAACGGTGTAGAATACAAATACACATCGCGGAAAATACCGCCGTCGTAGATCATATCCTGCCCTTCCATCCACGTGCCGTCGCAGAATTTATGTACTTCGACCGCCAGAAGATTCCCTTTGCCATCCTCCGTCAGATAGTCGGTCACGTCAAAACTGTGCGGGCTGAACGAATCCTCGCTGTAGCCCACCTCTTTTCCATTCACATACACGTAATAACACGATTCCACACCCTGGAATGACAAATACACGCGCCCGTTTTTGCGGAGCATCGTATCGTTTACATCAAACGTCTTGCGGTACAGGCCAACCGGGTTATAATTGACCGGCGCCTCGGGAACACGCACCCTCTTGTCATGCGCGCTCTGCCAGGGCATCTGCACGTTCGCATAGATCGGCTTGTCAAATCCGTAACTCGTCCAGCTCGCCGGCAGGACGAGTCCCTGCTTCCAATCATCTTCGGAGCGGACCGCGTAATCGCTTTTATAAAAATCCGCATACGCTTCTTCCTGCGCCTTCGATTCGTTCTGCAGCACGACCAGATCCCAGTCCGCCTTGTCGCTCCCCGTCAGGTACTGCACGTAGTTCGAAGCCTCTTTTTTATAATTGACCGCTCCCTCGATCGCTTTCTCGACACTGTGGTAAGGAACCGCGTGCGTCGAAGAAGACGTGGCATCCTCCACATTAATGCGGTACACGTCCGCGCCGTTCACGGTCTCCCCGTTCACGTCCTCATAACCCTGCTCGCCCGTCCACTCCTTGTGGGTAAACTTCACTTCCTGCTGCACGCTGGCGTCCGCCACCGGCTGCAGCGCCGGCATCGGGGAACCGTTCCAGGGAACCACGTCCGACGCCTCATTTTCTTTGGCACTCACCTGTCGTTCGGGAGTCATGGGAGTCATCCCCCAGAGTGACGTGATACATAGCACGGCACAAAGTACTCCTGCTGTAATCCTTCTTCTCATAACCATCTCCACTTCTGCGCATGTACCATTTACAATACGAGTGCTGTGCCTCATGCGCGCCGGCGCAGCACTCACTGCGACCCGCTTTTGACTTTTTATCTCTGACAAAGTCTGCTCTAGGTAAAATTCGCCTTTGACAAAAGCCTGCTGATTTAAGTATATAAAATGCGCCGCAGCGGCACAATAGCAAAATAAGTAGTTTTTTTATAAAATAGCGACTTTTTTATGTTCTGTACGTTTTTTTATGATAAAATAAGTGTTGACGAACTTATTAGCATGATACTAAATTGAGATGCGCAAAAAACGTGCGCAGAAATGATAGAAAAATACAGAAATGTCAGATCACACAAGGAGGACACCACTATGTATATTAGCAGGATAAAACGATACAGCTTTCCCAAAATAAACCTGTTCCACTACGTCGCCGTAGACAAGTGCATCCATTTCCGCCGGACGCCGGATGAATATATCGCTTTTTTTATCGTAAAAGGGGATATGTATTTAAGAGAAGAAACGACCTACCACCACTTAACAGAGGGAGACTGGATCCTTTTGAAACCCGGGGAAGAGCACGAGGGATATAAGATCAGCGAGCACTGTACCTATTTCTACATCCACTTTGATCTGGAATCACTGACGAGGGAGGAAATAGACGAACAGACGCTTCACGGCATTTTGAACCGCAATAAAATGGACGCCCTGCAGGGCAGGGAGCTTACCAGTGACATCCTTCTTCCAGAGAAGTACCATTCCGCATCGCATATGGCATATGAAACGATCCTGCAGCTTTTAAACCGGGGGGACCGCTATTATAACAGTTATAAGGAGTACTCCGATTTGCAGGCCGCCTGCCTGCTACTCGATCTTTTCATCCATCTCTCCCACCTGTTTTCCAGCCAGATGCTGACGGAACGTGATAAAAGCATAAAACGTTCTACATTCGTCGTTTACGACCTGCTGCGGGAGATCAATTACAATTATATGAAGAAGTTTACGAGCGAACGCATCGAAGACCAGTTTTCCTGCAATTTTGACTACATCAACCGCATTTTCAAAAAAGAGACTGGGCAGACGATTTTTTCGTATCTCACAGACGTCCGCATATCGCAGGCAAAAACGCTGTTAGCTACCGGAAATCTGCCCATCACGTCCGTCGCGCAGCGCGTCGGTTACGAGGACATTTACTATTTTTCCAATGTGTTTAAGAAAAACACAGGATTATCTCCCACCCAGTACCGCAAAATGATCTTACAAAACTAACTCCGCCAAACAGGTCAGTTCTCTCTCAGTTTCGCTGTGAAATCCGCCATCGCCTCCGAGATTTTGATCTGCTGAGGGCATACGGCTTCACAACTCCTGCAGCCGACACAGGCCGTTGGGTGTTTTTCCTTCGGCATGGCTTGCAGCGCCATCGGCGCAAAAAAACCGCCTCCTGTGAAACAGTGCTCGTTATACAATTTTAAAAGCGACGGAATATCGAGTCCCTGCGGACAATGATCGACGCAGTAACGGCAGGCCGTACACGGAAGCGTCTTGCCGAGAAGATCCTTTGCCGCCTCCAGAAGCGTATCCATCTCTTCTCCGCTCAGCGGCTCATTCGTCTCGAATGTTTTCACATTATCCGCCACCTGCTCAAAATTTGACATGCCGGACAGAATGACTGTCACGCCGGGGATCGCCTGCAAAAACCGGAAGGCCCATGCCGGGATCCCCTCGCTGGGACGCAGTTTCTTCAGCTTCTCCTCGGACTCGTCCGGAAGCTTCGCCAGTTTGCCACCCCGCAGCGGCTCCATCACCCAGATCGGGATATCCCATTCATGCAAAAGCTCCACTTTTCCCTTCGCGTCCTGGAACGTCCAGTCAATGTAATTGAGCTGGATCTGGCAGAACTCCATCTGCTTCCCATACGCTTCCAGAAAACGCTTCATGATATCATACTCACCGTGGGCGGAAAAGCCGAGATGCCGGATACGGCCGTTTTCCTTCTGTTTGCACAGGTAATCAAAAATGCCGTATTTCTCATCAAGATAGGCGTCAATGTTCATCTCGCATACGTTGTGGAACAAATAAAAATCAAAATAATCCACACCGCACTTCTCCAACTGCTTCTCAAAAATTTCTTCCACCTTGTCCATATTGGACAGATCATATCCTGGAAATTTAGAAGCGAGACAATAACTGTCACGAGCATATGCACGAAGCACTTTCCCCAATACGATTTCCGAATTTCCATTGTGATACCCCCACGCCGTATCGTAGTAATTGACGCCGTGCTCCATCGCATAGGCGACCATTTCTGCCGTGCGCGCCTCATCGATCTTTGCATCATCGCCTTCCATCACCGGAAGACGCATGCCGCCCATACCGAGGGCGGATAATTGTAACTCCTGAAATTTGTTTTTGACCATAAATACCTCCATTCCAAAATGTTGATATGCCTCTTCCTTACACAAAGGCGGCCCTGGTAGGCCAAGGCCGCCTGTATGAACGAATCATGATTTCGTTTTATCACTAGTCCGGATATTCCGCTTTTTGACCGCTGTCGGCATAGCCGATCGCATAAATCGTAAACGGTTTTTTCTCGTCGCCCTCTTTCATCTTGATCTCAAGGGTGTGATCTTTAACCGTATCCTCGGAAAGCGCGGTAAATACCATCGCATTGTTCCATCCGCCGTTGCTCGTGGCAAGATCCCCGACATACTTGCCATCGACATAGCACTCCGCCTTACCAAAACCGGAACCAGCCTGTTTATAAGCAATGAGTATACTGTTACATTTGATCTCGGCTTTGAAGCTGTCGCTGCCCGAAGACGACGTATGCGCCCACACATCCGGGAACCATGGCAGCTTCTCCACGCCGTTCTTTATATACTGGAGTGTCGGCTGGGCACTGTCCTTGAGTACCGAAAATCCGCCCACTTCTATTGATTTTACCGCGTCGATCTTCGAGATGTCCGTGGAGGACTCGAGCGTCTTCATGCCGACGAAGTTTTTACCGTACATCGGCTCCTTTGTCACCGTATTATTATCCGTCTTTGTCTCTTCTTCATCCACCGCGCGGAACATTCTGGAAATACAGTCCGCCATATATCTGTGGCCGCCTACGTCCGGATGTCCGTCCGACCAGTAGAACCAGTGATCGAATGCAGACTTTTTAGCGGATTCCATTCCTTTGCCCGGACTTACCATCGCCAGTTCATAACGGTCGCCAATTTCTTTGTAATCCCCTTCATGCCCGTTTCCGTTATTGTACAGCACAAACATGAGTACCACGGCTGAACCCTGCTCGAGCGCCGTACGGATGATGCTCTCATACTGCTCCGCGCAGTCGCCGCCGTCGTTTACGGCAAAATCAATAAAGAGAATGTCCGGATACTGCCCGTGCTTCATCTGCGCCAGCACGTCGCGCTCATAGCGGACGATGCCGAGTCTGGACGGCGTTCCGCTCATGCCCGCATTGATAAAATGAACGTTGCTCCCATCGCCTGCGCCGTAGTTGTATTTAAACTGATTGTAAGACTCTTCCGCGTAGCAGTCGCCGTTGTCCGTCTCTGACGCGGCAAATCCCTCGGTGATCGATCCGCCGAGATAAGCGATCGTAACGTCTTCTCCGACTCTCGCCTTCTCGATCGCTTTTTTGATCCTCGCGTTATTTCCGGTCGAACGTGTCGAGTTTTCTACCATGTAGGCGTAATCCGCATCTTCAAACGGCATCGCCTCGACCGTAACATTGTCCACTTTAAAGCTCACTCCCGCCGGGCCGCTCAGCTTCAAATTGAAATCATAGGAATATTTCGGCACCTCAAACGAAAACTCCTGGTGTACCGTCTCTCCGCTCGGACAGCTAAACGCCGTGGAATCCGACATCGGATCGACCGACTTATCCTTTATGTAAGCCCCGTTCAGCGTGAAGTTCAGGTATTCTCCTTCGTAGCCGACCGATAACTCCTGCTCACTTCCCGTCTCCTGTGTAAAATCTGCTGAAATTTTACAGATCCCACCATACAACATCGCCTCGGCCAAAGGCACAGTAATTTCAGATTCTACTACTTTGCTCGTACTGCCATCGAAGTCTACTGTTGTCGTATTGTAGGCTGGTACGATCGTCGGCTTTGCCGGCGCTGCCGGACCTGTCGCTGCTGGCGTCTGGACTGGTTCCGTCTGCACTGGCGCCGTTGCGGCTGGAACTGTTGCTCCCGGTGCTGTTGCAGCTGGAGCTGATGTTCCCGGTGCGGCTGTCGTCTTTTTCTGTGTATTGCTCTTTTGAGGCTTTACCAAAACCGAACACGTTCCGATCTTCTTTTTCTTCTTTGCCTTTTTCTTCGCCTCAAAGACGATGATCTTAGCGTTCCCCGCCTTTACGCCGGTGACCTTTCCTGTCTTACTCACCTTTGCCACAGATTTTTTGCTGCTCTTGAAAGGTGTACTTCATCTTCGCCGACTTATTCTTAATAGCGATCTTCTTTGATCCTTTGACCTGCAGCGTCATTTTCTTTGTTTTTAACGACGCTTTCTTTGCAGCATCGGCAACCCCTTCCCCGGAAATGCTGCCAACGGCCAGCGCCATTACCAAAGCGGCACTGAGCAATTTCTGTTTTCCCATCTTCATAATAAAAATCCTTCCTTTCCATTTGTTCTCCCACTGATACTCATTTTACCATGCTCTTCCCAAAATAGCAAGTCAGCCTTCCACCTGATACAACGTCTGCGTAAACTTTCCCTTCTTGTTCTGAAGCGTCGTTCCGAGCGGCCGGCACAGATTATCTAGTTTTTTCAGGATCTGTTTTTTCTTTTTTCCCGAAGCCGGCGCCGGCTGGTAATTATTGACTCCGCTGGCAGACGAAAGCGAGCAGGGGATGAGCTTCACCTTGCTTTCTTTCCTCTTCAGTTTTCCCTCGCGAAACATAAAGGTCTGCTGAAAGATCATCGTGTCCTTGTCTGCCGGGTTCGTATTTCCGCCAAAGCAGAAATTCCCGAGGCTGTAGACGATATAACGTCCCCTGTATTTTTCGACGCCCTGCAGGATGTGCGGGTGGTGGCCGAGGACGAGATCCGCTCCCTGATCAACCGCGTACCGCGCCAGGCTCTTCTGTTCCGCCGATGGCGCCTTCTCGTACTCGATGCCGGCGTGTATGCTGACGATCCGCAGATCGGCTCCCTTTTTTTTCAGCTTTTTCAGCCCCTTCTGAACGAGTGACTTAGACGCGTCCGTACCCTCCAGCCCGTTTACGGAGATCATGCCGATCTTTTTACCCTTAGTCTCATAGATCCCCACTTTTTCATAGGAAGAATATGTAACACCCGCCTCCTTGAAACACTCCTTCGTATCGGTATAACTGCCTTCGCCGAAATCGCGGCAGTGGTTATTCGCAAACGCGACGGCCTCGACAGATCCCTTCCGCAAAATGTTCACATAGCCGGGACTCCCTTTAAACGCATACTTTTTATCCGCCCTCGTCGTCCGTTTTGTCAGCACGCCCTCGAAATTGACCAGTGTCAGATCATCTCCCTTGAAATACGGCCTGACATTTTTAAAAAAATAAGCCGGATCCTCCTGTTTTTTATATACCGCGTAGAAATTCGCGGAAGCCGGCGATTTCTGATCCGATCCAAATGTGCAGTCGCCTGCGGCACTGACTGTGACGGCAGTAACGTCTTCCTCCGCCTTGTTCTCCGCTCGCGGGTTCCGGGCAGCGCTGCACGGCGGCGCCGCGTACAGCCAGAGGGCAGCGGCCATTACCAAAAGCAGCAGGACAGATTTTGCCCGTTTATCCAAAGTAAACGACCTCCTCTTCCGGCGGCTCGGCCGGCTCAACGCACTCCGCGTACAGGACCGGGAAATTGCCCTCGTGTTTGCGGCTTTTCTGCACCCGGACCGTGACTGTTACCGTCACCCAAGAATCGATCTTTAGTTTCGATGCCCCCTCGTGGTGGCACATAAACCCGATCTTCGCTATATCGTCCTCACAGCAAGTCATCGCCGCCCGTGACGGCACGAATACATCTTTCGGAAACGTCAGGTTGCGGTAAACCTGTCCCTTAAATGTCACCGTCTTTCCGGCATATTTTTCCGGATGCTCGCTGATGTCCAGATACCACAGTCCGAAATCATCGTCCTCCAGCGTGATCGAGGGCGCATTGACATCGTACGGCAGTTCCTCGTCTACATTTGTCTCCACCGAACCGTCCTCCGCTTCAAACAGCACCTGTGCCCTGCGGTTGATGGCCTTCACGCTCCTTCTCGCCGCCGGCTTATCGAATGCCTCGGTACAGCGGTTAAAGATCACGAGGTCAGCCATCTGGAAATGCGCCATGAGAAGCGGCTTCATATTACTGCTGTAGACCTGATACGTGAGCGCGTTTACCGTGGCGAACGTCTGCACCACGATCCAGTGCTCCGGCAAAACTACTTTATACAATTCCTCCATGTCCCACATGCCGTTATACTCGATGACAACGCGGTCCGGCTTGTATTTTTCCTGAAACCCCATGCACGCCTCTTCGGTAAAGTCGTCCTCATCCTCCAGAGAAACGCAGGAAATGCGGTTTGACATCAGGAGCTGCTCATCAATTTCATGCTCGCCCTCTTCGCACAGGATCATCAGTGTTTTGGCCCCGTCGGAAAAATTCCCCTCTTCGATCACTTCCTGAATACAGGTGGATTTTCCACTCTCTAAAAGGCCGGTGAACAAATATACCGGTATTTCTTTATTTCTAAACATAACTGTCTCCTTTACCTGCCAGTGAACAGATTTTTCAGCCCCGTCTCATTGAGTTCAGCACCGATCACACAGATCCGCCCCGTGTAATCCGCGTTCCCGCGGCGGACTTCGTATTCACCCGGCACCATGTCAAAGTGGAACCATTGACCCTCATCCGACGGCACGATCCCTTTCGCGCGGAGGATCGTGCCAAAAGGCGCGCCTTCGCCGGTTATCTTCTGCAAAATCTCCGTCAGTTCCGGCTCTGTATACTTGTGAGCCGTCTCGATGCCAATACTCGTGAATACATCGTCAGCGTGATGATGGTCGTGATCGTGGTGATGCCCGTGGCAGCATCCCTCTCCATGCCCTTCTCCATGCTCGTGGTCATGATGCCCGTGGCAGCATCCCTCTCCGTGCCCTTCTCCGTGCTCGTGGTCATGATGCCCATGGCGGCACCCTTCCCCGTGCCCATGTCCTTCTCCATGCTCGTGGTCGTGGTCATGATGCCCGTGGCAGCATCCCTCTCCGTGCCCTTCTCCATGCTCGTGGTCATGATGCCCGTGGCAGCATCCCTCTCCATGCTCATGGTCATGCCCATGATGCTCCTGCTCCCGTCCCACATTCTCCAGCAGTTCCTTCTGCCAGTCGGCCTCTTTTTCCATCGTGCGCAGCATCTGCGCCCCGTCCATCTCTTCCCATGGGGTCGTAATAACAGCCGCCTCCGCATTTTGCGCCCGGATGAGATCCAGACAGGCCCGGAGTTTGTCTTCGGTTATCTTTCCCGTGCGGCTCAGGACGATCGTACCCGCGTGTTCAATCTGGTTGTTGTAAAATTCGCCGAAATTTTTCATATACATCTTACATTTTGTGGCGTCCGCTACCGTCACAAAACTGTTCAGCCTGACCGTATCCTGTGGAAGCCCTTCCTGCACGCCGCGCACGGCCTTGATCACATCAGAAAGTTTCCCCACGCCGGACGGCTCAATGATAATGCGGTCGGGCGAATATTTCTCCAGCACTTCACCGAGCGCCGTTCCAAAGTCCCCGACGAGGGAACAGCAGATACAGCCGGAGTTCATTTCCGTAATATTGATCCCCGCATCTTTCAAAAATCCGCCGTCGATCCCGATCTCACCAAATTCATTTTCGATCAGCACCAGTTTCTCTCCCTGAAACGCCTCCTCGATCAGTTTCTTGATCAGCGTCGTCTTCCCGGCTCCCAAAAAACCGGATACAATATCAATTTTTGTCATGTCTCTCATTCTCCTTTCCTGATTCCTTTACACATATTCAAAATGTTGATAATCTTTGGCGTGTTTCCAGTTCCCACCCCACGAAAACCCGTATTTTTTAAATATTTTGTAGACCTCGTCTCCCTTGTGGATCATGTAATCCCTGTGCTTGCCGCGGCACTTCGATACTTCCCGCTCTTTGTAGCGCCTGCCATTTGACGGAGCGACGCCTTTCGACGTGATATAGGGATTGATCTTCGGGTTGATGTCGATCGCAAGTCCTCTGCTGTGGTTTGAAAGCTTATCCGTACCGGCGATCTTGCGGTAATTAAAGGCCGATGTATTGTTGGCCGCCATCGACGCTTCATCGTCGGCCCCGTATTCATCGACCAGCCGCATGCGCTGGATCGGATAACCGATCTGGTACAGACGGTAAAATACTTTCAGCGTCCTGCGGGCAATTTTCTTATTCACGATCATCTCCCCGCTCCTGACGTTTCCTTTAAAATCCACATACTGGATGCGCAGATAGCGCAGGCTGTCAAGCTTGATCTTTGCATCTTCCTGATAGGATTTCCCCTCGATCCGCTCGACGATCTCATCCGTGAGTTTCTGATACGTAAACCCGCTCTTGTAAACGTGTACCTTCTCACTAGCCGGATCCGGCTTATCCGCAGATGGCTTATTTACACCGGGCTTAGCCGTGGATGACTTCGCCAGGCACGGACGGAAACCGATGACGAGCGCTGCCGCCAGGAACACCGCCGCTGTCGTCACAAATTTTGCCATGTCTTTTCCTTTTCTCATTTTCTCCATTAACCTTTCCCTTGATTCTGTCGATTTATATTGTACACCAAACCAAATTATAACACAAGCAAAAAGAAAAGGAAGAAACCGCTATGATTTATCTGATCCGCCTCCTGTCATCACTCATCATTTCCCTGACCGCAAATTTTTACTCCCTCGGCGTACGCCCCGCTGTTTTCATATTTCTGTGCGTTCCCCTGTTCGCGGTCATCAATTTCCACCCCTGCGTATCCAGCCGGCGGCTCCGCACAAAAAAGCTGCGAAACAACGCCGACGGCTGCGAACTTTTGATCTTGTTTTTGCTTTCCACGGCGTTCTCGTTCGTATATTCCGTGCTCGGCTGGACCGGATGCCTCTCTGGCGCCAGCTCCCTTGCGGCCGATCCCTGGCTGTGGCTCCTGAATACACTGTTTGTCATTATAATAGAAGCAATCGTTTTCTGGAACGGCATGATACGCATCTATCTATCCTCTTCACAGCTCGGCGTCAAATGGCGCTTGATCGGCGCATTATGCGGTTTTGTGCCGGTTGCCAACCTGATCGTGCTCTCAAAAATGATCCGCATTGTCAGAAAGGAAGTGGTCTGTGAAAATGAAAAGATCCTGCAAAACGAAGACCGGAAAGAGGAGCAGATCTGCCACACCAAATATCCACTCCTGCTCGTTCACGGCGTATTTTTCCGCGACTCGGACTATTTTAATTACTGGGGACGCATCCCGAAGGAACTAGAGGCAAACGGTGCCGCCATCTATTACGGGAACCACCCGTCAGCCGCCTCCGTAGAGGACAGCGCCAGAGAACTGGACGCGCGCATCCGCCAGATCGTCTCCGAGACCAATTGCGAAAAAGTAAATATCATCGCCCATTCGAAAGGGGGCCTCGACTGCCGTTACGCCCTCTCGGCACTCGGAACCGATGCCTACGTGGCATCGCTGACGACGATCAACACGCCCCACCGCGGGTGCGAGTTTGCCGATTTCCTGTTAAAAAAAATACCGGAAAGCCAAAAGAACAAAATTGCCGCCGCCTACAACGCCACACTCCGGAAAATCGGAGAAGAGGACGCGGACTTTCTCGCCGCCGTCAGTTCGCTGACAGCTGAACAGTGCGCGAAATTCAACGAGCAGCTGGCAGACAGTCCGCACGTCTATTACCAAAGCACCGGTTCCCGTCTGAGCGTCCCGTCCGGCGGCCGCTTCCCGCTCAACATGACATGCGCCCCCATCCGCTTTTTTGACGGCTATAACGACGGCCTCGTCGGCGAAAAATCATTTTCCTGGGGAGAACGCTACGAATTTATCAACCCGGGCGGCAGTCGCGGCGTATCCCACGGCGACATGATCGACCTGAACCGGGAAAATTTCGACAGTTTCGACGTGCGGGAGTTTTACGTGCAGCTCGTACACGAACTAAAAGAAAAAGGATTTTGAGTTGAATTTTCAGTTAGAATGTTGTATACTGGTATTCAGATGGTGCGCGAGCACAAAAATCTATTGATTTGAAAGAAAGCAGGTGCAGCATATGGGTATTATCGCAGGAGCGGGCGCGGTCGTGATCATCGCAGTGATCGTCGTCGTTGCCGCTGTTACGGCAGTGATCGCCGGGGTGAAAGACTCTCTGAAAGAAGACGGGGAGATGTAGGTAAAACATTCGCCAGAAAACATGACAAAAAACTTTTTTATTTTTTACTTGATTTCTTTGTCCAATTGTGCTATTATTAGTAATCGAGAGGAAAAACGGGGTATGGCTCAGTTTGGCTAGAGCGCATCGTTCGGGACGATGAGGCCGCAGGTTCGAATCCTGTTACCCCGATGAAAAAGTACGTTGGAACGACGTACTTTTTTGTTGCCTAAGGGGCAAAAAAACCCCTTGGATATATGATGCTACGAAATGGAGGATAATCATGAAAAAAACAGCATTACTACTTACAACCTGCTGCGCGCTCGTTCTGGCAGGCTGTTCAGCTACTGAACCATCAACAGGTACACCGCAGACAACAACCCAGTCCTCAGACTCACAGTCTTCTCAGGACGATTCTGCTTCCGCTGCCGCAACTGCCGCGCCGGAGGAAAGCACAGCAGCGCCCGAGGAAACTCTTATCGCTCTGGGGGACAAAATGCCGCTCGCCGATTGGACGATCACAGTAAAAAAAGCTTCTGTTGAAAAGAAAATTCAAAACGGCAAATATCAGTATTTCAAACCGGGAAAAGGAAACACCTTTATCGTCGTAAATCTTTCCGTCCGCAACGAGGGGAAACAAGTCGCAGATTTCCTTCCACGCGTCGGATATGAAGACAAAATGACGAGTGCGACGCTGTTTTACAAAGACGGCTACGAGTACAAACCGTCGTCCCTGCTCGCCTATGACAAGGATATGACCGCGAAAAAGATCCAGCCGCTCACGACCGAGAAGGGAGTCATCGCTTTCGAAGTGCCAAAAGAAGTGGCAAAGGCAAAAAAAGAACTCAAACTGACGTTTAAGTCTCAGGGACAGAGCGCATCTTATACGCTGAAATAAGGCGGACGTTGTCCTTTGATAAAAATTTGATAAAAAAACCTGCCGCTTAAAAATGGCGGCAGGTTTTTTTATCTGGATCCATCTGCGCGATTTACTGTCCCTATCTCTTTTCCTGATTGATCATCGTATCGAGAAAATTTGTTAAAGACGCTTTTTGACTGGGCGTCAGCAAGGAAATCTTTTGATATAGCGCATCGTCAAAAGGATCCGGAGTCTCTGTTTCTGAAAAAAAAGTTTCCAGTGATATTTCAAGCGCATCACAAATATAAGTAAGGATCTCAATCGTAGGATTTCTATTCAAAAGTTCTATATCCCGCAGATAGCTTTGCGAAATCCCGGCCAGATTGGCCAGCTTATTCACCGAATAATGTTTCATATTTCTAAAATACGTTATTTTTTCACCTACCGTCATGATCTAACTCCTTTCTTACATCTATCATAGTATAACAAATTCAGTCGGGCAAGATTATATTTATATAGATGACAACATATCTCTAAAAAGAACTTTTTTCTGCCACAAAAGTGCCACAAAAAAATGAAACAATCTTTATAATGATAATATATAATCTATATAAAGATAACCAACACACAGGAGGAACCATATGAGCCATTCTATTTTTCGCTTTTTATCCATCGCGCCGGACACCATCAAAATTGCCGTAAAAAGGAAATGGAAACGGGATATATGCCGGAACGGGGCCCGGATAAAGAAATTTCACTCCTACATTGACGCCGGCATGGATGATGTGGTCAAAAAAACGAATGCGCCAAGGGAGAAAAACCCATCTTTGGACAGCTGGAAACAGGAAAAAGCGATGGAGTGGCTTTTACAAAAATTCCATTTTACGTTTGATCATATGCTGATCATCCAGAATCCTTACGGTAAAGTGCCGCTCAGCAGCATGCTCATCTTTGAAACCGATGAAAAATGCCTCGTCCAGTATAGCGTGCGGGGAAAGACAGCGGAAAAAAGTATTTCCTATTGTACGAAGGCATTTACCCGACAGCATATGATCCCGGTACTGGGACTGTACGCCGCGGAAAAAAACATCATTGAGGTAACGCTGTTTTCCGTGAAAATGAAACCGGTCGCGAAGCGTAACCTGACGATCGTAACCAGGCCATTACCGGAAAAATTACAGAATGTCATCTGCCCCTGTGAGAAAATGAAAAACCGGAACGACGAACTGATCCTTGTCACCGGCGGACTCAAAGGCTATACTTACGCGTTTGACAGCGACGGTATGATCCGGTGGTATCTGGCGACCCTCCCCAGACAATATGGCATCTATTTATATGAAGGCGGACACTTTATGTTTCCCGATCGGAAATTAAATTCCCCTACGTATATTAATCCCCATTCCAATGTCATGTATGAAATGGATTTTGCCGGGCGCGTGCACGAAGTCTTTCATGTGAGCGGAGGCATCCACCACTGTCTGACGCCCCGCCCGAAAGCCGGGTCCGGTCAGGGTCGGGAAATTCTGGCGGCCGCCAGTTCCCTTCGCTCCCGATTGGAAGATGCGATCCTCTGTTATGATACGGCGAACGGAGAGATTGTGGAAAAATGGGATCTGGGGCCGCTGTTTCCCCGGAAATACCTGAAACGAAAGGACTGGGCACATCTGAACGCCGTGTATTGTTGTGACAGGGATCATGTCCTGATCTCCCTGCGGAACCTCCACACCATCGCCAAACTGGATCTTTCCGCCAACGAACTGCTGTGGGTGGCCGCGCCCCCGGATCTGTATGAGGGCACGAAACTGGAGAGTAAAATGCTGGCGCCGGCCGGAGAAGAATTTCACTATTTTTTCCAACAGCATGCCGTAGAAATCCTGCACATGGATCGTCAAAAAGGGACGATGTCGATACTGCTGTTTGATAATCACTGTATCACAAAGCGAAAGAGCCGGTATTATGACGGCAGGCAGCAATCCTACGGGTGTCTCTACCAGATCGATGAGAAGGAAAAGAAAATCCGAACCGTCTTTGCCATCCCCTGTGAACTGTCGCCTACGAGGTCAAATGTCTATTTCGACCGCAGCCAGAACAGTCTTTTTACTATGGCGGGATCCGCGAATTCTTCCGATCTGCATGATCATGCCTACATCAGTGAATGGAATGTCGAAACCGGGAAGCTGCTGAGCAAATATTCCATAACAGAAGGGTTCTTCCGGGCCGTTCCGATCCGTCTGACAGACTATATCACAGACAAAAAGCGAAGCCGGCCGCTGGATCTGCACAAAGGTAAGCTGACGCCGCCCGTCCGGTCGGAACACGAAGGAACCATCGAGTGGAAGCAGCGCTCCTCCCAAAAGTTCCGGATCTCCGTGACAGACGATCTGATCCTGGTACAGGCAAAGGATCATAAAATAGACAAAGTATTTCTGGTAGATCAGGATATGGTATGGGAAAAAGATTTTACGAATACGTACCAGGTAGGAGAGAAATTTGCTAAGATGGTATATGCGGTGTCAGTTCCCGTGGACGGATTACCCGCCGGCAGGTATGAGATCCACTTACAGTATGAGGGGGAATACATCGCCACCGGAAAATGGTTTATTTGTTAAAAAGCGAAATCTGACGAAGAATTGCAACAAAGTTTTTCTATACTGAAGTAAATTTTAATCGTATGGAGGAATAGAATGACTGAGCAGAATGAGCAGTTTCTCACTGCTTTGTGTAACCGGATCTTGTATTTATGTCAGATTCGCGGGATTTCTCCGGAACGGATCGCCGGGGAGATCCCGCTCCGAAACGGGCAGGACATCCGTATGGAAAACCTCATGGATATCCGTACCGATGAAATTGAAAAAATAGCGGGGATGCTGGGCGTCGGGGCAGATTTTCTGCTGGGAAAGCCGGGCGGGTATTCCGCCGAGGTGGAGTACATCATTTATTTACTTAGAAGCCTGTAAAAAATCATCAAAAATATTCCCCTGAAGCTCCTGTACTATAAAGCACAGAGTTTCAGGAGATATTCTGACCATGCTTATTTTGTATACGGCTCCAGCGATGCCAAAATCTTCTCCGCCTCTTCCCTCTCCGCATGGATCTGCAGCTCTAATGGCTTTGACAGATCCATACTAAAGATTCCCAAAATTGATTTGGCGTCCACCACATACCGGCCGCAGACGAGATCCATATCCGCATCAAACGGCGTCACATGGGATACAAAATCCTTTACCCGCTCGATACTTCCTAAAAACACATTCACTTTCTCCATTTCTCATCCCTTCCTTTCCCGGATAAAATCCCATACCTCGCGCTCCTCCGGCATAACTTTCAGCGCGCCTTTTCTCGTTGTGATGATCGAAGAAGCCGCATTGGCAAACTCCAGCATCGCGTACAATTTCTTTTCATCCAGATGATCCAGCCCGTGTTCCAAAACCCCGTGCAGCACACAAGCCATAAACGTATCCCCGGCGCCCGTTGTCTCTATCGTACGTTCATTCAAAAACGGCCCGCACTCCACCCGGCTCCCATCATAATACACCCGGCTCCCCTTTTTCCCCATTGTGGCAAACACGAGCATCGTATGGTACTGTTCCCGGATCACGGAAACGCCCTCATCCACATCCTCACTTCCGGTAAAAAATGAAATTTCCTCATCCGAAATTTTTAAAATGTGGCACTGGCTGATCCCGTACGCGATCTTCTCTCTTGCCACATCCAGACTTTCCCAAAGGGGCGGACGCAGATTGGGATCAAAAGAAATCAACGCTCCGGCGCTCTTCGCTGTCTCGACCGCCAGTTTCGTTGCCGCCTCCGCCCCCTGCGCGGTCATCGACAGGCTTCCGAAATGAAACAGCCGGGTATGCTGCAATAGGGAACGATCCACATCCGATTCTGTCAACATCAGATCTGCCCCCGGATTCCGGTAAAAAGAAAAATCCCGTTCCCCATCCGGCGCCGTCTGTACGAAAGCCAGCGTCGTCGGCACTTTGTCATCGGTCATCAGATTCCGCGTATCAATGCCCTGCGCTGCCACCACTTCCCGCAGCTGCTTCCCAAAAGAATCGTTCCCCACTTTTCCGATAAATGCGGTTTTCGCGCCAAGCTTTTGCAGCATGGCCAGAACGTTGCAGGGCGCGCCGCCCGGATTTGCCTCAAATACCGGATTGTTCCGGGTGCTCACCCCATGTTCCGTAAAGTCCACCAGCAGTTCTCCCAGCGCGACTACATCAAATCGATCCAAAAGATCACCCTCTTTCTTTCTATTCCTGACGGAATTATTTCGCCAGAAATTATTCCGTCAGGAATCATTCCGCTATGACATGTCTCATCCACAGCGGTCATCCTCCACGGAAATGCTGTATTTTTCTACATTTATTATTGCTTTTTTATCACACTCTAATACGATATCCTCCGCCTCCAGAGGCGTGTAAAACGTGGAAGTAAATGTCTGTACGCCGTCATTGACGAACAGTTCCACGGAAAATCGGTCGAAGATGAGTCGAAGTTTCAACGTTTTCTCCGCTTTTTTTATCCTCATGCTCCGCTGGCACACCACATCCCGGGTTATACCGGAATATGTCCGGTCAAATTCGATCGTCTGCGTATCGCGGACATAGCGGAAACTGGTATGATACCTCTCGTTCCCCGCAAAAGAAACGATAAATTCCCGGTAGTCCCCCTCCTGTAATTCGATCGTCAGATCGAGCACCCGTCCCCGGATTCCCGGTAGTTCACATCTGCCCGAGATTTCCCTGTCCACATAGGCCACCGGTTCCGTGCGGTAATGTTCGATCTCCCTGACCGGCTGCTGGTACAGCCTGCCGTCCCGCAGCGTGAGTTCTCTCGGAATCGTCATCATTCCATTCCATCTCTGCCCGGCCGGCTTAATGTTCATATCCCATGACTGCATCCAGGCGATCATGATCCGCCGTCCATCTTCTGTTTCCATTGTCTGCGGCGCGTAAAAATCCGTTCCATAGTCGAGGGAGATCACCTGTTCTTCGAGCAGATGACCATGCTCCCTGTCGTATTCCCCGATCAGGGCGGCTGCCTGATTCCCGTTGTGGAACTCCGCCCCGTCCGACTGCATATCCTGCGGGGAAACAACTAACACATACTTATTTCCCAAGGGAAAGAAGTCCGGACATTCCCACATACTGCCATATTTTCCCCGGTTATCTGCCAACACAGACACATACCGCCAATTCCTCAGATCCTCTGACGCAAACAAAACAACCTGGCCATTCTGTTTCTCATTTTTATTGCCTGCCGCCAGATAATACGTGCCCTGTTCCCGCCAGATTTTCGGATCCCGGAAATCCTCTGTGGAAAACCCCTGTGGAAGCTGTCCGGCCGGAATGACCGGATTTTCGCTCACCTTTTTGTAATGAACGCCGTCTCCGACCGCCAGACACTGATGCTGGACCACCTCTTTCGAACCATCCTCCCTCTCCCGTTCCATCACCCCGGTATAAAGAAGGGCATGGCCCTCTTCCGTCTCGATGGCACTGCCGGAAAAACATCCGGCAGCGTCATACCTCTGATCCGGCGCCAAAACAGCCGGCAGCTCCTTCCATTTCACAAAATCTTTCGTCGTACAATGTCCCCAGTGCATCGGCCCCCACTCCTCACTGTACGGATGATGCTGGTAAAACAGATGGACGGTTCCCTGAAAAACGGAAAAACCGTTTGGATCGTTCATCCAGCCCACCGGCGGGGTCACATGAAATACCGGTTTCTCGCCTTCATCCACCCGGTTTTGCTCCCGATACTGGTTCGCCTTTTCTAATTCCGTCATCATAAACCTCCTTATCCCTGCTCTCCGATCGCCTGTTCCGTTTCCGGATCAAAGAAGTGCATCTTATGCGGCATCATCACAAAATCCACACGGTCACCGACCCTGCTGACCTCATATTTTGAAACCCTTGCCACAGACGTGATCCCGCCAAATTTGAAATACAGATTATTTTCATTCCCCATGATCTCCGTATTCTCTATGAGTGCCTGCTGCCTTGTCTCCTTATATACATCCAGATTCTGGTCGTCAAATTTGATATCCTCGCCGCGGATCCCCATGATCACATGATCAAACCCGCGCAATTTTTCCATCACGGTATCCGGCAGCGCGATCCTCTCCCCGCCGGAGCAGACAATGCCGTTTTCCTCCACGCGGACATCATAGAAATTCATCTGCGGGGAACCAATAAAGCCTGCCACAAATTTATTACACGGATGTTCATACAGTTCCATCGGCTCTCCGGTCTGCTGCACAACGCCGTCCCTCATGATCACGATCCGGTCCGCCATCGTCATCGCTTCCACCTGGTCGTGTGTCACGTAAATGGTCGTGCTCCCCAGTTCGCGGTGCAGCTTGCTGATCTCATTTCGCATACTGACACGGAGTTTGGCATCCAGATTCGACAACGGCTCATCCATCAAAAACACTTTCTGGTTTTTCACGATCGCCCGTCCGAGAGCCACCCTCTGTCTCTGCCCGCCGGACAGATTTTTTGGTTTGCGGCTGCGGTATTCTTCCAGGCCCAGGATCTCAATGGCCCAGTCTACCTTTTTCCGGATCTCGCCCGCCGGCACCTTCATATTTTTCAGCCCGTAAGAAATATTTTTCTCCACCGTCATATGGGGATACAGCGCATAATTCTGAAATACCATGGAAATTCCCCGGTCCATCGGCGCCACTTCATTCATCTTTTTTCCATCGATAAACAGTTCCCCGCTGCTGATCTCCTCAAATCCGGCGATCATCCGCAGCGTTGTCGATTTCCCGCAGCCGGACGGCCCGACAAAAGCGATAAACTCTTTCTCCTCGATCGCTAAATTGAAATCCGTCACCGCGTTTTTATCCGTCTTATCGTATTTCTTGCATACATTTTTTAATTCAATAAAACTCATAGCTTTAACCCTCCTTTGAACCGGTTGACACAACGCCTTCTACAATCTGCTTGGAAAACAGTGAATATATGATAATGACTGGTATCGTGATCATCGTGATCACCGCCAGCTTCTGCCCCATCGTCGTATTGTCATTTGACGTGATCGCATTGAGTCCGATCTGCGCGGTCAGCAGATCTCCCGATGTAAATACGAGCGACGGCCAGAGATAATCATTCCAGACATTTAAAAATGTAAATACGCTGACTGTGGCCACCACGCTTTTTGACATCGGCAGCACCATCGTAAAGAAATACTTGATCGGCCTGCAGTGGTCCAGCTGCGCCGCCTCGTACACATCATCCGGAAGACTGACAAACACCTGCCGGAACAAAAAGATATTAAACGGATTTACGATCATCGGAAGAATGTAGCCGATCACCGTATTCAGCAGTCCCAGCTTCGCGATAAACAGGAAATGGATCGTAATGATCGTTTCCATCGGCACGATCATCAAAAGCATGATGATCATCAGCCAGCGCTCGCGAAACGGAAACTTGATCTTTGCCAGCGCGTATCCGGCCAGTCCGTTTACGATCACGCCGAGTACGATAAGTACCGCCGCATAAAACAATGTATTTAGCATATACCTGACAAACGAGGTGTCCGTCAGTATCTTCAAATAATTGTCGAGAAAGTTTCCATTCAGGGCCGGCGGTACAAACGCCCGGAAGGAGTTCATGTCACTGGTGATCGCCGCGTCCGGCTTAAACGAATTCGCGAGCATCCAGATGACCGGGAACAGGAAAAACAGGGATGCCACGATCAGTACAATGACCAGGATCCAGTTATTTCTTCTTTGCTTTTTTGTCAACATCTTTTTCCTCCTTATCTCTGGTCGCAATGGTCTGGATCACGGTAAGTATCATCACAAATACCGCAAATACGATGGCCATTGTCGATGCCAGTCCGATTTCCCAGTTGACCGTACCCGTCTCATAAATGTCGTAAACCATCGTATACGTGGAATGGGACGGCCCGCCGCCTGTCATTACCATTGGCTGCACTAACATCCGGAACGCTCCGATCGTTATCGTGATAAATACGAAAATGCAGAGCGGTTTCAGTTCCGGCAGCGTAATATCTTTAAACTTCTGCCAGGGAGTGGCGTGATCCATATCCGCCGCCTCATACAGCGCCGGGTTAATGGCCTGCAGGCCCCCTAAGAAAATGATCATCTGGTACCCCACGCCCTGCCATGCGCTCATGATCGCGATGGAGGGCAGCGCCTGTGACGCGCTGTTGATAAACGGCTGCGCCGAGATTCCCAGATTTCCGAGGATCGAATTGAGGATGCCCTCCGGACTATAGATCTGTATCCACAGAGTAGATACGACTGCCAGAGACATGACGACCGGCAGAAAAAATGCCACCTTAAAATATTTTTTGCAGTGCGTGACCTTATTGATCAACAGCGCGAGGCCCAGTGAGCCAAGCCCCTGCAAGGGCACGATAATAAGGACAAAACACACGGTATTGATAAACGCCCTCCTGAATTCCTCATCCCGGAAGATCTGAAAGAAATTGTCCAGTCCCACAAAATGAGTCAGGCTCGGATTCAGGGCAAAGAAGTCAGTAAAGCTGAATATCAGTGTCAGTATCATGGGCAGGAACAAAAATATCGTAAGCAGCACTAACGCCGGACCAAAGAATGCCATGCCCAAAAGAGATTGTGATTTTTTTCTCATCATTCATTCACCTTATAACGCTTTAACTTGGCGTTAATCCTTTCTATTGCTTTATTCAGTTCATTTTCCGGTTCTTCTCCGGTCAGTACACAGTTTTCCAATACCTGCTGGAACGAGGTGCTGACCTGCGGATAAACCGGCGTTTTCGGCCGCGGATGCCCATAATTGCTGAGCTGGTTATACAGCGCCCGGTAATTCTCATCCGTCTTGAACACATCGATCGACTCAAACGCCTGATAGGTGGAAGGAAAACACTTTGCCTGCTCCCACAGCTTCTTCCCGCTCTCCACGCCGCTCATCCATTTTACCAGTTCGGTCGCTCCCTCGATATGCTCCGTTTTGGCAGACGCCGCATAGGCCCACGAACCGGTCGGCGTATAGCGCCCGCCATCCCAGCCGTCGCCCGTCACATAAGGCGCGACGCCTAATGAAATATCGGGATAACTGTTATAAATAGTGTTCACTTCCCAGGCCCCGTCAAATTTAAAAGCAGCGCGCCCGCTCTCAAACAGGTTTTCAACCGGGACCTTTGACATATAACCCCGATCCAAAAGCTGCTTGAAATACGTAATCGTTTCCGCGTTCTCTTTTGCATTGAACACGCCATCCACATTCAATCCGCTGTCATCGACGAGATTTCCTCCATTGGACCAGAAAAACGGCGCGTAGTAGTAAATCGTCGCCTCTCCTACCGGAAATGTCATATCGAGGGCGTACCCATTCCTCGCCTCCACCACCGGCTTTACCTGCTCCAGAACATCGAGAAACTGCGAAAACGTCCACGGATGCCCCGCATCCGGAATTTCTACGCCGGCCTCTTTCAGGATTTCTTTATTGTAATACAGGCCTACGCTCGACTCCATCGCTCCCAGGGCGTACAATTTTTCATCATACGTTCCCTGCTCGATGATAGATTCCAGATAAACGCCCCTTTCTTCCTCCGTCAGTTCCGCTAACGGCTGGATAATGCCGTTAACCGCGTACGCCGCGATATTCGGGCCGTCCACAGTCAGCACATCCGGCAGGTCCCCGGACATGACCGAGGCGTTGATCTTATCGGAATAACCGCCGCCGCTGTCATTTCTCGGGATAAACTCGATATCCGCAAAATATTTGCCGTTATATTTCTCGTTAAACGCTTCCACAGACTCCCGGTAGCATCTCCCCTCGTCGGTATCCTCGATCGAATGTACCCAGATGGATAGATACTGTTCCCCCTCATCGTAGCCGGCCATGTCTCCCGGCGACGGTTTCTTCCCCTGGCAGCCAGTCAGCGAACCGACCAGCAGAACGGCTGCCAGCATGACCAACGGTAGTCTTTTTCTTCTCATCCTCACTTCACCTTCCTCACAAAAATCATTTTGCTCTAAACCTGACATTTCACGCATGCGCATACGTGTCACTATTACCGGTTACGTAATTGGTTAAGTAACCGGTTACTTTATGTGATAATCTTACCACCTGCCATTTCATCTGTCAATACTTTTTTGCAGAAAAGCAAAAAAAGTTATCGGTTACGTAACCGGTTATTTTGTGATTGATTTTTTCTCTAAATTCTGCTAAACTAATGATCAGGAAATAAATGGAGGTAACTGCCCGATGAGCAAAAAAAAGGTGACATTTGATGATATCGCGAAATATACGAATTTTTCCAAGACCACGATTTCCCGGTATTTTAATAACCCCGACTCCCTGACGGTCAAAAATCAGGAGATCATCGCCCAGGCGCTTGTCGATCTGGATTATCAGGAAAACAAACTGGCAAAGGTACTGGCTAATGGGAAAAGCGAGTTTATCGGCGTGATCATTCCCAACCTCTTTCTCCATTACTACGCCGAGATGTTAAACCAGATCTTAAAAACGTATGAGACTTTCGGTTACAAATTTCTCGTTTTTGTCAGTACGGAGCGCGAGGAAACAGAGCGCAAATACATTCAGGAACTGCTGGCATACAAGATCGAGGGCATGATCATCTTAAGCCATACGATCCCATCAAAGGAACTTGCCGCCAGCAATATCCCCATCGTTACGATCGAGAGGGAAGACCAGTATGTAAACAGCGTAAATACGGACAACTATATGGGAGCTGTACAGGCCACAAGCCTTCTGGCCAAAAGCGATTGCGACGTCCTGCTTCATATCAATTCCGATGTTCCGGAAACGACGCCATCCTATGGACGAATTTCAGGTTTTCAGGATATTTGCAGCGAATACCAGATCGAACACGAACTGATCCTCCGGGATCTCGGAGATACCTATCGCGAAACGGTAAACTGCCTGCAGCATATCTGGCAGTATATCCAGCAAAAATATCCCGGGAAAAAGAAAGGACTGTTTATGGCAAACGATACCCACGCCAATATCATGTTGAATATGATTTTTCGCGAATACGGGACGCTGCCGGATGAATACCGGATCATCGGCTTTGATGATTCCCCCATCGCCGAGGAAGCGATCATTCCGATCAGTACCGTTGGCCAGCAGATCGACAAGATCGCCTATGAAGCGGTATCTCTTTTAGTGGAACAGATGAACGAACGGAAAAAACGCCGCCCCAAACCCCAGGACGGCCTGATCCACAAAAAGGTCACCCCGATCCTGATGCGCAGGGAAACGACAAAATGACCACAAAGGTTATTCTACTCCAAACCTATCGAAAAAACCGGGAAAAACCTGACGGTTCTTCCCGGTATCTTTATATTCTTCTTTAGTGAAATCCAATCTGCGCACCATCAGTCTTTTACTCTGCCGTACCTTTCATCAGATCATGTACCTTAACAAACGAAGGTTTCACTCCCAGCTTTTCATTAAACAGACCGCAATACGTCCCGTTCATCCGGTAACTGTAATCACTTTCCTCCATATCCGGTCTGTCCACGATTCCCCATATGGACACAGCCTTCAACGGTTTATCTTCTCTCTCTTTATTGATGTTAATGTATGTCTGGAACAGTTTGTTGTAAAATTCCCCGTGTGTCTCCAACGTCGTCTCATCGCCCTGATAGTTCCGCACGGCGAGTTCCGTCACCTGTACTTCTACTCCGCAGTCAGCGAATTTCTCGATCGCCGTCTTTACCAGGCCAATGTCATTATCATTCATACATCCAGCCTGCTGGCCAAAACCGCCGATGTAACTCTGCATACCAACGCCGTCGCACAATTTCACGTATCCGCCTTCACTATTTGAAAGCGTCTGGTTAATGGATTTTACCAGTTCACAGATCGCATCCCTCTTCGTCGGATAGAACGTAGAGAAATCGTTATAATACAGTTTTATATCGGCCAACCCCGGGTGTGTTCCCTTCTGTTCCTGAATGATC
>CAJTXO010000001.1 GCA_910583555.1 uncultured Eubacterium sp. | reverse complement strand
CGCTAACCATCCGGATCTTAAGAACAATGTTGTTACATCCCTTGGCTGGAATTGTGCGCGTAAGAGCAATACCGATACAATGGATTATAATAAACATGGAACACATGTTGCAGGGACAATCGGTGCAGAAGGGAATAATTCGATCGGAGTTGTAGGCGTTAATCCATTGGCAAAACTGGTTCCGATAAAAATATGTATTAGCAACACTGACAGTTCTTCCAATGTGGAATTAATGACTGAGGGAATACTACATGCCACAAAAAATAAGATACCTGTTTGCAACATGAGTTATGAAATACCAAACAGCAATGTTTTCCGCGATGCTGTAAAAAAATATGGTCAAAACGGAGGTACGTTTATAGTAGCGACCGGCAATAGGGACAAATGTATTGATGATATGCCGGAGTATAAGTCTTTCGCAGAACTTGATAATGTAATCATAGTTACAGCTTCAGATGATAATGATGAGAATCATCACTGGAATTACGGGAATCTTGTGCATGTGGCGGCACCGGGTAAAGGTATATGGAGTACTGTTCCAACTTCAAGAGATGCCAGCGGATACAAATTAGATACTGGATCATCCATGGCGGCGCCGCATGTAACCGGAGTGGTATCTCTTATGAAGGGCATAAATCCTGATATGACACCGTATGAGATGAGGCAGGTGATAATCAATTGTTCAGATCCTGTTCCACAACTTCAAGGGCAGGTATCATCAGGTGGACGGCTGAATGCAAAAAGAAGTCTGGGTACTTATTTGCGTGTCACTCCCAACGCTGGTGAAACAATGGCAGCAGCCATAAAAAGATGTCTGGGTTCAAGATCTGCTTCTGATATAAAAATGATGGGACTTACAGGATCAAATACAATGGCGGATGGCAGCAGTTCAAGGGATTCAGCGAGCGCCGTACTGCCAAATCTTCAATATGTGGATGTTTCAAATTATAAAAATGACCTGAAAAAATATTCCTTTTATGGATGTAAAAATCTTACAACAGTTGTTCTCCCTGAGGATGGTGTGAAACTGCCGGCATACTGCTTTATGAACTGTACGAAACTCAGTATGGTACATAGGATGAATAGTGACAGCAGGAAAATGAATGAGGCGGATCTATCGGGACTGGCTGGCCGTTCCACAGGAGGATTTGCGGCACAGACACAGTGTTTTTGGGGTTGTACCGGTTTAAAAACGGTAAGAATGCCAAATTCAAAAGATCTCAGGTTTTCCAATAATGTATTCGACGGCTGTACTAATCTGGATACCGTGTATATAGATACCCAGACACCGGTTACAGGAGAGGCTGATCTAACTGGGATAACAGAACTGACCCCGTGTATGTTCAGGGGAACGGGGATATCGACTGTAAAACTTGCGAAAGATGTCAGTGTCGGACGGGAAGCTTTTGAAAATTGTGCTAAATTAGTACGAATCCAGGTGCATCCGCAGCAGATCGATCAGATCAGTGTGTATGATAATTCCTTTTACAATGTGAACCAACAATGTAAAGCTTATATGAACCAGGCTTTCCGCAAATCATCGTACAAATTTCACAGATCGGCAACGGAAGAGATTCCTAAAGTGGTCAATTCTTTACTTGTCTGGCCTGTCGAGAACGAAAAAATAAATGAGACTATTAGTTATTATCTGGAAGAAGAATCTTTAAGCGCCCACCTGGTAAATTATCTTGTGATATTAGGCGATGCGAATATGGGAGACTCGGGCAGTACTGGATCGGCGAGAATATTGAGCAACCTTAAAGTTGTTGATATGTCTTCGTATACGGGCAGCCTTGGAACATATGCTTTTCGCAATTGTGTAAATCTGGAAACGGTTATCAGGAATTCCGGGCTCTCGGATATTCCGGCACACTGTTTTATGAACTGCAGAAAACTGACCACGATCATGGAAGGCAATAAATCCCCCAAAATCTGGAATGAAATAGATCTGACGGATCTCACTGGAGGATTGGCGATCAATACACAGGCATTTGATGGCTGTTTAAAATTAACAACTGTGAAACTGCCCTCGACATCAATTGGGGTTTCTAGTTCATTTCCAAATTGTTCAAGTTTGTCCACTGTATACAAGGATGGAGGCAAAAAGGAACAAGGAACCTTTGATCTGACAGGTGTTTCGACATTCTGGCCGGGCTGGGGACATAATTTCGAAAATACAGCTGTAAAAGAAGTCAAATTACCTAAAGGAGTAGAGATTTCGGAATATTGTTTTAATGATTGCCCTAAAATTGTTAGAATATTTTTTGATCCAAATCAGATTGATATAATTGGTATCGGTTCGCATGCTTTTTATGGTGTTAATCAAGATTGTGGAGCATATATGAATGTAATTTTGAGAAATAATAAAGATTTCAAAATTAAACGTAGTGATACTGAATATATTTATAGATTGGCTTATTAATGTTTGTGTTATATGTGTTGTAATTTCATATATTGACTAATAAGGTTATATGATACCCAAATTGATTCGGAGGTGACGATATGAAGAAAAACATATTTGCAGTTACGGCATTTGTTACAATGACAGCCATGGTATTCACCATATGCGTGGATACGGAGGCAAAGGTACGGATGAGCAGGAAAAAACTTACCATGAAAGTGTCAACGACACATACGTTAAAAATAAAAGGGGTTAAAGGGAAAATTATCTGGAAATCCTCTAAACCGGGGGTTGCCAAAGTAAATAAAAAGGGGAAGGTCACCGCGTTGAGGAAAGGAAAGGCCGCCATAACAGCAAAGGCAGGAAAGAAGTTGTACAAATGTGTTGTGACGGTAAAAGATAAGAAAAATAAGGGAAAGGTGAACATGGCAATGCCCAGACCACATGAACCGGCAGTGATACAGGATAATCCGACAGCCACGGCAGGTCAGCCGACATCCAAGCCGGATCAGCCGGCCACCGGATCGCAGCAGCCAACACCAGCACCTTCTGAACCGGCGCCTGTGCCGACACCGGATAACTCTGGTAATGAAATTACTTATCCCATTTCTACAGAATATGCTGCCTGTATGGATTGCCGCATATCGTCTATAGATGAGGAGGGGTGGTTTGAGATATCTGATGCGGACGGTGAGGTTATACGCGGTTTTTATTGGCCGAAAGATAATAAAAATATTGTTTATGATGGTATACTGACCGATGGAGGAGAAGTACCATTCAACAGTTGTGACAGATTTGTGGATTATGCTGCAATTGGAGAAAATATGAATCATTCAGATATCCGGGTGGGGGATATTGTGGATGTGGTTTATGGTTACTATTGTCCAGATGAGGAGATACCTCTGGAGAGGCGCCCCTGTTTCTGTGCGGCTATCAATGTTCATAAGCGGTAAGAAGCCGGATAGAAATTTTAAAGTATTCATTCAAGATGGCAGAACTTATGATTGAAATTTGTGGATTCTTCTTTTTATAGTGGCAAAGCACGCCTGTTAAGAACAAAATATTTGTTGACAAAATACAAGCGGTCTGCTATGATCCCATCTTTGACAGTTTGTTAAGTACAAAAACCGCTGTAGGCCAGTATTTATGGGTGTTACAGCGGTTTTGTATTCTGTTTTAAGGTATAGTATTTTCATTCGGGTTCTTCCGGGTCTTTTTTGTGTTCCCGGACGCAAGCATTTTTTCAGCACGTTCCACCTGTTTTTCCCGGATGGCTTTCTGGTACCGTGAATATTTGGGGGAGTATGTGACACCAGAGGTTTCAGGGATTGCGGTCTTATAAGACGAACGCCTGCTTGCAGGTTCCAGTATTCTTGCATAAACCAGATCCGACAGGATGGCATTGATGTCATATTTGAATTTATATTTTGCTTTCAGCTTCCTGCAGATTTTTTGCATCTGCATCCCGTAATAGACGGACTGCGGGAACAGGTAGCCGTCCCGGTAAAATTTCTGAACCCCGTAGTCAAACTGCCGGTCGGCACGGAAAGGAATCAGTACGGTTTTTGCCTCTTTTTCCTTTTTATATTTTTCGGTTTCGGGTTTTAAGTGGGTAAAATAGCAATATCTATTTGTGAAATATGATTTGACAGTGCACCTTTCGGATTTTATAATGAAGATAAAAAACCAGTGAGAGGAGTATGGCGGATGAATCATATCAGAATGGCGGTTGTGATATGTATTATGATGATATTTCTTGCTCCATCGGTTACTACTTCTGCAGTGAGCTGTGGCGGGACGGTGAGCCAGAATACGACAGCAGCCCTGCAGATGATCGACTACGGAAATAATGCGACGATAGCGCAGCTGCTGGCACCTTCCCGGTATTCGATGGCAGATAAATTAAATAAAAAGACGGAGATTGCCAGGAGGGAGGGAAAGAGTCCGGCGGAGATCAGTGATGAACAGGTGATCAGCGAACTGAATCAGGACAATGTAAAGGTGATGTCTTTTGAAGACGCATTTGCAAAAGTGCAGGCGGAAATCGGGGAGATCATCCAGAGAGTGGTCGACAGTACCGCTGGTGCAGAAGGCAAGGGAGCAGCTTTCTTTATTGAAAAGATAAATCAGAATAAGGAAAAGCTGCTGTTGGGACTTACCTATATTGAGAGATTGTATGATTTTGATATGGGAGAACATAATATCAGGGACGTTCTTTTTTATGGGCAAGAACCATACGGTGTTTCCTATGATGTTCTGGACTGGCTGATCACGATCGGAGGCGCCGGGGGCGATACGTTAAAAATTTCAAATAATGTCAATGTTTTTGGCTCGGGGAAACTGTTTTCCTATGTTACTACCTCTATGACGCTGGATGCTTTTTTGGAAGAGAACAGGCAGAAATGGATACCGGATACATCGATGAACGAGTGGTTCCAGCAGGAGAGCCGTGCGTATATACTGGACCGATCCTCTGACTGGGACAGCAGTCATACCAATTTATATAAAAGACTGTACGGGGATTCGATTTTTCGTGCTTATATTCTGCCTCTTCTTACTGTGTCAGAAGATAGCGTTTATGTGATCGCGAACTCTGCAACGATCACATATGGAATCGTGGATTGTTATATTGACAGAAATTTAAAGAAAACGGATCCGGTACGTTATGCGGAACTGCGTGAAACGTTCCGGCAGCAGATGGAACAGACTGCAAAACAGCAGAGTTCCTTTATCAATCTCTGGTACCGGGTGGCAAAACCGGAAAAGAGGGGACTGCTCTCATCCAGCCGCGTTGTGTTAGACAGTCTGCGGATCGATCCCGATACGACAATTCAATGGTCGGATAAATTTGGACCGGATGCCGCACTGGGCGTCAGGGAATTTTTTGCTCCGCTGAATCTGTATGGTACCTATATGTTTGCCGATGGTGTGGCAGAAGGTACAGGAATCCGTTACTACGCTTCAAAGGCACTGACAGAGCGGGGACTGGCAACGTATGCCCATGAACTGACGCATCTGCTTGTTTCCGAGTTGCTGCTGAACGGGTATGGTTCACGGGACGGTATGATGTCAGAAGTCTATACGAGAGGAATGTTTGAACCATATGAGCTGAATGATCCTCCTGTTTTTAATCTCAATCTGATCTATGACCGCCTGACAGTCAGTGACCGCTATCATAACGGTCTGCCTGAGCGGTTTGAGGATGAAACAGATCTGAAGAACTATATGAGAGGTATTCTGGATGTTATTTATACACTGGATTACGCAGAAGCGGATATTATGGTTTCGAAAAGCGCGGAAGAGAAGAAGAAATGGTTTCATAAACTCGAGCAGCCCGAGGATCCGGATACAAGATACAATCAGGGAGAAGAAGGTTCCAGGCATAATCTGGATTCGGTACGGGAACTGACCCTGGATGAAGCAGACAAGCTGAATACCCTGGATGATCTGATCCGTGAAAGTATCCTCGTATCCCGTTATGAGGTAAATGGAACGAAGACAACAGGGACGATGGCGAGAAACGGTTATTATGTTGTACCGCTTTTCAGCGCCAACTATGCCGGGGTGCAAAATGAATACGGTGTCAGCGGAGATATCATGATCCGCCGGCAGGCATTTGAACTGCTTGCTGAATATGGATATTACAATGGTATGGTTCCTTATATATCCAACCAGTATAAACAATCTGCCAAATCGGAGCAGACGATCCTTTCCGACCAATATATTCTGGAGAAAATATTTAACGGCGCCTATAGGACGATGGCTGATTTTAAGAAAGCGATGTTCCAGAGAAGGATTGACAGAGTGGATGAATTAAAGCCTGTCACGATCATGTGGAAAAACCAGTCCGTCTCGATTGGGAATTTCGAAAAACTGCGCCAGATGATGAAAGAAGCTGTGGAGACTGATCTGGTAAATGTTAATGCCCTGCCGGATGGTCATAATAATATCCGTGCACAGGCGACAGAAGTTGAGCGTCTGAAACAGGAGATATTTAAAGCATATTTATATCAGACAAAGGACTTTAAGGAATCCATTTATGGTGCTGGAGAGAATCCGCCAGAGCCGACACCGGAGCTAGTACCGACAGCAGAGCCGACGCTAGAGCCAGTACCGACAGCAGAGCCGACACCAGAGCCAGTACCGACAGCAGAGCCGACGACAGAGCCGGAGCCTACAGCAGACCCAACACCGGATAATGGATCGGACAAGGAAGATGCTCCGGCGACCGGCGATATAAAAACGGTCCCCCAATTGCTTCTCTGCAGGGTGTCTTCTGCCAAAAAATCGCAGACGATCCGTTGGAATCCGGTGAAATCAGCAGATGGATATGAAATATATGGGGCAACAGATAAGGGAACGTTTAAACGTCTCCGGACAGTCAGCAAGAAGTCATCTAGATGGAAGCATAAAAAATTAATAAAGGGAAGACAGTATAAATATTATGTAACAGCTTATAAAAACATAAATGGAAAACGTGTGATCCTGTCCCGGTCACTGCCTGTTTATAGCATGACAAAAGGCGGGAAATATGGGAATCCTCTGAAGATACGGGTAAAGCGGCCACTTGTGAAAGTAAAACAGGGTAAGAAAGTCCGGCTTCTTGTAAAAGTGACAGGTAGAAAGATGAAAAAAACGGGCAAAAAGATACGATATGTTTCCCTGGATTCGTCTGTTGCAAGCGTATCAAAAGAGGGAGTTATCACAGGAAGAAAACGAGGTAGCTGTACGGTATACTGTATTGCCCGGAACGGTTTCTCGAAAAAAGTAAAGGTAAAGGTGGAATAAAGATGAGATTTCTCAACAGTTCAATGCTTTTATTAAGTTCGTGATAAATTGTATCTATACTTCTATTTTTCCCTCTATTTGTTCTTTGATAAAATCAACTCGGTCAAACACTGTCGGTTTGAAATAGCCAGAAACAGCTACTACCAATTCCTTTTCGGGATTGACATAAATAACATTTCCGCTATTGCCGATAGCCGCATAGCTTCCCTCATTCTCATCAATAATCCACCACAAATAGCCATACTTCATATTACGAAATTTTTCGCCGCAATGCAGCCTGACAGCGGTACTGTCTTCTATCCATTTTTCGGAAACAATACGCCTATTGTTAAAAACGCCCTTTTTCAGACAGAGCAATCCTATCTTTGACATTTCATCAGCAGACAAACAAAGACCATACCCAGCAGCCCCAACGCCCTTATCATCTGAAAACCAGATATTTCCTTTGGGGGTCTTTCCTACGGTAAAAGCCTTGTGCGCTTCAGCATCGGGTGCAACATATATTTTTCGTGGCGCAATCGTCAACGGCTCAAACAGATACTTATTTGCAAAATCTACTGTTGTCATTTTGCTTACCGTTGCAATAATACCTGTGAGAATATGAATGCCCAATGTAGTGTATTGAAAATCTCCTGTCATACCACGCCTGCCGCCCAAAAAATCCAAAGCGGCAATGCTCCAATCTTCCTGCACACATATTTTTGACCAAGGCTCTGATTTATACTTATAGGGTGCAGTCATTGTCAGAAGATTTTTCAATCTAACTTTTTGAATTGTCTTTTCTCCCCGTTTGATTCTGTAATCAGGAAAATAATCTAACACATAATCATCTACGCTGCCAATCAATCCCTGTTCAATGGCAATGCCTACCAATAAAGAAACAATGCTTTTCGTAACGGACATTGTATGTACTGTATCATCTGCTTTGTAGTCATTCCATATATCGTTAATAATTGTCTTACCATTTTGAATAACTATCACTTGACAGATGTTTGGCTGGTTATCTGCAACATAATTGTGAAATTCTGATAAATTTATCATTTTTACTCCGTATCTAATCTTTTATTTGAAATCTAAAATGACAAATTGCGAAAAGTGAAATTGGTCTGAATGCTATCCCATTTTTTCTTTCAATCGCAAACTGTAAATGACTTTGCTCTCGCTACACACCGTATATTATAACGGTTAAAACAAACTATGTCAAACACATAAATAGCAGTTCAAAAGGTAGAGAAGCGCTATTATCACTGTCATGCTATCAATGTTCATAAGCGGTAAGAAGCCGGACGGAAATTTTAAAGTATTCATTTAAGATGGCAGAACTTATGATTGAAGTTTGTGGATTCTTCTTTTTATAGTGGCAAAGCACGCCAGTTAAGAATAAAATATTTGTTGACAAAATACAAGCGGTCTGCTATGATGAAAAAGTCAAATGCGAAGAAAAGAAGAAGTAGTGGCAGAGGAAACTTACAGAGAGCGGCCGGCTGCTGAGAGGCGCAAGGGAAACCTGTCATGAATACATCTTGGAGTATCCAGCTGAAGGAACAGGGAAAAAACGGACCCGTGTTTTGGTAGGACTGGACGGTGGTGTACCCGTTATCGTACAGGGATATGGTAGTATCCTGCTGAGCCCGGATCGATGTGAGTCGCCGGGGAAAAAAGGTGGTAACACGAAGAGATTTCGTCCTTTTGCAAGTGAGAGAAGATCATTTGCAGAAGGACTTTTTTGTTTTCTTCCCAGGACAAGATCATGTGCAAGCGGACAAATTCCACACGTAAATTAACAGAAGGATAGGAAAAGTTCGCAGAATGGAGGATGAGTGTGAAGGTATATGAAGAATTAGTTGCCCGCGGACTGATCGCGCAGGTGACAGATGAAAAGGAAATCAGGGAACTGGTAAACGAAGGAAAAGCGGTGTTTTACATCGGGTTTGACCCGACGGCGGACAGCCTTCATGTCGGGCATTTCATGGCGCTCTGCCTGATGAAGCGGCTGCAGATGGCGGGTAATAAGCCGATTGCCCTGATCGGGGGTGGGACGGCGATGGTCGGGGATCCTTCCGGTCGGACGGATATGCGTCAGATGATGACGAAGGAAATGATCGACCACAATGTGGAGTGTTTCAAAAAGCAGATGAGCCGCTTTATTGATTTTTCGGATGAAAAGGCAATCGTGGTAAACAACGCGGATTGGCTGATGGACTTGAATTACATGGATGTCCTGCGGGAGATCGGCCCGCACTTTTCGGTCAACCGGATGCTGGCGGCCGAATGCTATAAACAGCGTATGGAAAAGGGACTTACGTTTTTGGAATTTAATTACATGATCATGCAGAGTTTTGATTTTTACTCCCTGTTCCAAAAATATGGCTGCAATATGCAGTTTGGCGGTGATGACCAGTGGAGCAACATGCTCGGCGGCACCGAACTGATCCGCCGGAAACTCGGAAAGGACGCGTACGCGATGACCATCAATCTTCTGCTGAATTCCGAGGGAAAGAAAATGGGAAAAACGCAGTCCGGCGCCGTCTGGCTCGATCCGGAAAAAACGAGTCCTTTCGACTTTTACCAGTACTGGCGGAATGTGGCCGATGACGACGTGCTCAAGTGTCTGCGTATGCTGACGTTTTTGCCGCTGGAACAGATCGAGGAGATGGATCAGTGGGAGGGCAGCCAGCTCAATCAGGCGAAGGAAATCCTCGCATTTGAACTGACGAAAATGGTTCACGGCGATGAAGAGGCAGAGAAAGCGCAGGAGGGCGCGCGCGCGCTGTTCGCGGGCGGAAGTGCCGCGCAGATGCCGGAGGTATGTCTGGAGGACGCCGATTTCGAGGATGGCAGCATCGGAATCCTCAATCTTCTCGTAAAAGCAGGGCTGGCGCCGTCAAATGGAGAGGCGAGGCGGAATGTGCAGCAGGGCGGCGTGTCGATCGATGGTGAAAAGGTGGATGACGCCAGAATGCAGATCGCGAAGGAGCAGATCGGAGCGGATGGGATCGTTTTGAAGCGGGGGAAGAAAAAATTTATGCGGATCACGGTGAAGTGATCGCGATGAGGAATAACTTTGCGGGAAGCATACGAATAGGAAGGAGACATGGAGATGGATGTGGAATATAGAACGAACAAAGAATTACCTTGTGATCAGTTGTACCAACTGTTTTTGGCGGTAGGTTGGGCCACAGAGGAGACAACGACAAGGGAGCAGCTCGAACGGTTTAACGTGGGCTTTCTTGACTCGACATTTGTTTTTTCTGCCTGGATCAATGCTAAACTGGTAGGGTGCGTGCGGGTTTTGAGCGATCGGCATTTTCGCTCTGTCATTTTAGATCTGGCTGTGCTGCCTGAATTTCAAAAGAAAGGGATTGGCAGGGAACTGGTACAGAGATGTCTGGATGCCTGCCAGGGGTCCGAATGGTTAGTGCAGACAGATCAGGCGAAGGGATTTTATGAGAAAATTGGTTTCAAAGAAAATACAGATTATTTTCTCACGATTCCTTCCAAATGGTTTTAAGTGAAGGAGGCCGTAGGTTTTTTTACATTTGTAAAACCGCCCGAAGTCGAAGAGACAGGGCGGTATAACCGGGCGGTAGGGACTTTATGGTTTGTGGCGGCTGGTATCTTCGAAAAAATTTTCCCCTGTTTCGGTCTTATGAAGGCAAAAACAAGGGAAAAGATTTTCAGTTTGGCTTTTCTCGCTAGACCGGCCTTTGTAAAAAGTCTTTGATAGGCGTTTCGGATTTTGGTACTTTGATCTTTGCCTTTTTCGGGATGCCCTTAAACGCCTTTTTGCCAACTGCGCGGATGCTGCTTCCTTTTACAGTGATTTTCCCGGGACGGGCATACCCGGCTCAGAAAGCAGCAGCGCTGCCAATAGCAGAACCGCTAATTTTTTAAAATGATATTTTTTCATTTTCATCCCCATTTCTTCTACTACTTTGTCTCCATCTCTACATCAAGTTCTTCCGCCAGTTTTTTTAATTCTTCCTGATACCGGGCACCTTCTTGATTTGCCTTATCCAAAGCATCATTTATTTGATCCAACTGTTCAGCATTCCCGCTCTCCAGTGCCTGAATAAGCTGGTCAACTCCGCTTTGGAATTCTTTGAGTGAATTAACGCATATTTCATGTGCCTTTTTCAACTGCTCTCCCTCCAAAGTCTCTCCGAGGGCGGTAGCTTTGTCGACCGTCTGCTTTGCAAAAACCGCGGTGTTAGTCTGGAGTTCCTGAAGCATTGTCTCGTCATCCTTGTAGTTATCGCCGGTCACGCTTGCATAACTATCCTTTGCCTTTGATTCCAGTTCTGCTATCTCTTTTTTGGCAGTGCCATTCATATAGTCTACAAATTCATCCTGCTCCTTTCCACAACCTGTCATGCACAGAACCATTATGACTGTAACCATCATAATTTTCAATGTTTTTTTCATCTTACTTGTTCCTCACTTTCTTTTTATTATTTGATTTTTATCATTATATCATTGTTTTCCAGCGTTTTCACTATAAGAGCGTGAATGGCGCTTATAGGGTGTGAATGGTAAATGATATACATTTTCTTGAGGCTTGGGGTCCATTTGACATTCGCACCGTATACGCGCAGTTCACACCAAATCGAAAAACAGCTGGGGAAATGTGCTACAATGCACTAGTTGACATCATATTAGTTTGGAAGACAGGAGGAACGAAAAGCATGAGAAAAGCAAGGAAACGCTGGGCGCTCATACTCATTTGCGCCCTTATAGCCGGAATTGTTCCGGTAGGAACTGCTGCGGGATCTGCGCAGGCAGAGAGCGGGGGGCGAAAGAATCCTTCCCCGGCGAGCACGGAAACGGCAAACCCGCCAAAATCCGCCGCCCCTTCCCCACAGGTCAAGAAGGCGGTCAGTCCGGCCGTAGCTGTGTCTGGTCCGAAAATTGTGAAAAATGACAGGATGGCGTCCGGTCAAAACGTCACATGGGACAGTGTGTACTTCGGCAGCCAAGGCGATGGGTATATTATGGACAGACCGAAAGCAGAAATATGCAGGTAACACTCCTTGGTGTCTGCGTTCGCCCGGCATTGAATGTGGATCTCACAGCGCTTACCGGGGAAACGATCCGTCTGGCAGGAACGGTGAGCAGCGGCAAGGAGGAGGCAGGAGTAGTAAGTCCGTCGCCGAGTCCGTCAGCTGCTCCGTCGGCGAGCGAGGGTCCGGTCAGCACCCCGTCGGCAGATCCGGGTTCATCGGCAAAACTAGGCTAGCAGCCGGGCTCGTCAGTGTAAAGATAAGAATATTTTAAAAGAATATCTGATTAACAGAGAAGTGGAGGTAGTAACAATTATGAAGACTTATTTGAAAGATGCCGCAAATACTGCTGCTTATGAAGCAGACAGGGCAACAGCCGAACGAATGATAAAAAAGGGTAAAATGTCCTTGGAAGATATTGCGGGTTGTGTTCCGACAGTAACCTATGATGAATTAAAAAAGATGGAAGCCGAAATCATGCAGCTGACGTGATCGATCATGTTCTTTTTTCTGCAACCAAACCCCGGCCACACAGACAACCGCCTCCGTTACCGGATATGACAGCAACACCCCTGTCACACCGAAAGCGGACGATAAAAGAAATGCCGCCGGAAGGATGACAAAGAGTGCTCTCGCCAGGGAAATACCCTGTGCCGGGAGCGCTTTTTCGATTGTGGTAAAATAGGTGGAGAGGATAATATTGAACCCGGCAAATGGAATGGCGGTAAAGTAAATTTTAAGACCAGACACCGCGATATGCTGCAGCGATACATCCTGTTCGCTGTTAAAGACGGATGTGATCGCCTCCGCGCCGAAGAAAAACAGCAGATAGACTAGGGCGGAAATGGCGAGTGAACAGCAGACGGCGTATTGCAGCGCCCGTTTCATCGTGTTTCTGTCACCGCGGCCATAGGCGCAGCTCGTGATCGGCTGCGTTCCCTGCGCGATGCCTGTATAGATGGAAGTCACAACGAGTGACAGATTGGCGATGACGCCGTAGGCCGCCACTCCGGTATTGCCGCACAGGGAGAGGAGGATCGAATTAAAGGCGATCATGACGATGGCGGAAGCGATTTCCGTCACGAGTGACGGAATGCCGAGCGAGAGTATATTTGCCATCAGCCTCACGGAAATACGTTGCTGCATCCAGTGAAAATGATGTTTCTTCCGGATGCCGTGTACGGATAAAATGGACATGCTGATCAAAGGGGCGATTCCGGTCGCGAGCACAGCACCAAGGATTCCCATGTTCAGTGGAAAGATAAAAATGTAGTCGAGAATGATGTTCGAAAAACTGCCGATCAGCATGGCGGCCATCGAGAGCGCCGGATTTCCGTCATTTCTGACAAAACAAATGAAAACGTCGTTCAGCATGAATGCCGGGGCAAAGAGCAAAATGACCATCAGGTAAGTATGGGTCATCAAAAATACGTCATTGTCAGCGCCGAGCAGTACGGTGAGCGGACGGGAAAGGAAAAGTCCGGCCAGAACGAATAGGAAGGCGAGCACGCTGGTAAAAATGAGAACGGCTGAAAATGTCCGGCTGGCGTTCTCGCTGTCTGCCTGTCCGCGAAAGATCGAATATTTCGTCGCGCCTCCCATGCCGAGCATCAGCCCGCAGCCGTGTACGATGCTGTACACCGGAATGGCGAGGTTAAGCGCCGTCAGTCCGCTAGTGCCCAGTCCGTTGGAGACAAAAAACGTATCGGCAAGGATGTAGCATGACAGGCCGATCATGCCGCAAATATTCAGTGAGATATAGGTGAAAAATTGTTTGAACAGAGATTGTTTTTTCATGGTATCCTCCTTTTTTCCAGTTCCTGCGGAATTATGCACAAAAATCATAATATGAAAAAACGCCAGCCTTCCCATCTTCTGGCGGAAGCGTTCTGGTACTTCCGTCTGGACCTGACGATGGAAAGTCTGACGTGGAATCTTTTTACCCGGTGGCAAAGAGCACGTATTTTCTATATTTATCATAGAGTATAACATGGAATGGCAGGATGCGCAATATCTTTATAAAAAATTGTGTCTTCACTTCATAAAACAAGCGAATCATCAATGTACTTTAGCTTCCGGTCAGCTACATACTCTGTCTCCCGTCGGAATTTCGAATCGTTCTCGTATTTTCGCTTGAATGCCAGATATTCAGAAAAGAAATCCTCTCCATAACGGTCGGTCATATTCTTTATGAGACAGTCGCTATACTGTTTTTTGGTTTCTGGATTGTAGTTGTGAAAAACATACCGTTCTGTTGTACAGTAACACGTCAGATAAATAGTGCCTTTTTCCTCGCCGTATTCTTCTAAAATTTTCTCCATAACCATCTTTCTGTTTTTCGTCCTTCCCACAAAGCGGAAACCGAGACCACCGTATATGGAAACGAAATAGCGGTATGCCAGGATGCATTTTTCCAACGGGTCGGTTTCGGCGATGAAAACAGGGGCAAATTTTTCCCGGAACAGAAGACCGACCTGTGCGTCCTTCTGGCTGAATGCACGTTTTTTTTCCAAAGAGATAGCGGTGTCCTGGCCGGTGCCATCGAGAAAGACCCAGGACAACCCCTCTATAAAAGCAAATTCGGAGAAGTAAACGTTTCCCAGGTTATAATAATTCCAGTCAGGTATTTCACACAACCGTCCCTCATTCCGAAATTCTGCTGTTTCATACAAATACGCGTCGAGCGTGAGATGAACGGGCGAAAGCCATTCCTGTGTGTAATTTGTGTTAATGTTTACGTAATCCCGCAGTTCCTCGACGGGCATTTCCATATCCTCCGCCATGATCGAGCGGAGAAGCTGTTCCGGCGTGGTGCTGCCCTGGGCGTATAACCGCCGTACCCGCTCGTCTTCCTCCGCAGTCAGGTCCCTGAAATGAAACTTAAAGCGTTTGCTGTCCCAGTAGCTTTCCGCCAGTCCGAAATCGTCCGTGACCTCGATCGAGCGGAACGAGGTTCTTGCTTTATATAATGCATCGAGAAGTGCCTTAAACTCGCTTTTTCCATCCTCGAATAATTCCCCTTCCAGCGGAAACGCTACCTTGCAGCAGTCGTCAAATTCGCCTTTTTCTTTAAATTGCAAAAAGAAGGTTTCGCTCTTATCGTCCTGAAAATCAATAAGTAAAGACGACTGTTCCTCATCGATCGTATAGGTCCAGTTTTTAGAAGGCCCCCTTTTCCCGATTCCCTTTGTGATCTTTTCAAATACGGCTAAGGGATCCTTTCCTCTTTTTAATACGCCTTTGTAAAAAATAGTATCGGACATTCGCTTTTCTCCTTTTATTGTCTTGGAAACTGCGCTTCTGTGCTGATTATATCATATCTGTCCGAACTTTTCTACCGTTAAGGCTTTAATTTCCGTGCCGGCCGCAGCACCTGATAACCGAGTTCTTCCGGGAAATGACGCTGGTAGTCGTTGCAAATATCCTCGTTCCACTCGTAACCCCGCGTTTTGGGATCGAAATTCCACGCCAGCTGCTCCACTCGTTTCATCACCTCGCCGCAGTCCTTTAAATAGTCAAACGTCGGGTGATAGAAAACGAAATAATCGCTCGCGGGCAGTTCCCGGATCTCGAACCCGTCCGGAACCACCCCCTGATAATCAACTGGCACGCCAAAGCCGTAGAAGTAGCCCTTTCTTCCATTTTCGTAAAACCATCCGGCTGTGTGGCAGGTTACGACCGGGTGGGAGACGTGGCTCATGCTGTCGATCGTCCCGCAGACCGCGTCACAATCGTGCCGGTTCCAGAAACTACAGTAGTCGGTGGCGTCAATATCCCAGATCCCGATGTATTTATGGGCGGGAATATGCTCCATACGGATATGGGCATCTGTCAGTATTGTCTGGCTCATGGTAGTACCTCCTTTATTCATGTAATGCTCCGGGAAGAGAACAACCTTTGGGGTGGGGAGAGCGATGGGGACAGGATCTTTCCGGTCCTGTACGGTCTCATTCCACTCAAACAAATCTTTTTCCTCCTTCTGGAACATTGTAACATATGAGTAAAAACAAAGTCTTGATATATGTTGCACTTTATCGCCTCGGTTGATGCCATTGGGGCATTGTATGAAAAATGTAAGAAAATAGTAACAAAATTGATGGGAATGTATGATATGATAAATGAGCCTCATAAATTGTTCCTATAAGGATTTGAGATGATTGTAGAAGATTACACGGAGAGGAGTGGACACAGGTGGACGAAGGGATGACGGCTCAGAATAAACGGCCAAAGTGCGTGATCGATGTCAAAAATCTGTACAAAATCTATCCGATCGGAAAAAACCGCGTGCGCGCGCTGGACGGCGTCAGCTTCCAGATCTTCGAGGGGGAGTTTTGTGCGATCGTCGGCGCGTCCGGTTCCGGAAAATCGACCCTTTTGAATATGCTGGCCGGTCTGGAGAAACCGACGAAAGGGATCATTACCGTGGCGGGGGAGCGGATCGATACCTATAATGAAAACCGCCTTGTGCGTTTCCGCAGGGAAAAGGTCGGTTTTATCTTTCAGTCCTTTAATTTGATCGGCACGATGAACGCGGTGGAAAACGTCGCGCTGCCGCTCATGTTCCGGGGAATTCCCAAGAAGCTCCGGATGAAGCGGGCGGAAAAAATGATCGAGCTCGTGGGACTGAAAAAATTCCGCAGGCACAAACCAAATCAGATGTCGGGCGGGCAGCAGCAGCGCGTCGGCGTGGCGAGGGCGCTCGTATTGAACCCCAGTATCGTATTTGCCGATGAACCGACGGGAAATCTGGATTCCGCCACGTCAGCCGAGATGATGGACCTGATGCGCCGGGTGCTGAGCGAGCGGAAGAAAACGCTGGTGATGGTGACGCACGATCCGGAACTGGCGGCGCTGGCGGACCGGCAGATCCGGATAAGGGATGGAAAGATAATAGAAGCTTAGAAGTTTAGAAGGAGGCTCGCAGTATGAGTACAAGAGTAAAAAAATGGAAAAAAACAGTGGTGCTGGCATTATGTGTTCTGACTGTTCTCGGAATGTGCCAGAATGTGATCGCGGCGCCGGAACGAGAAGAAGGGAATGGATCCGGCACCGTTTCCGGGGATGATATTGGGCCGGGAAACGGCAGTTCAGATCTGGGGGAGTTGAACGGGGAAATGTTGTCCGGCGTATCCTCTGATATAACCGTATCCGGCTTGAAAGTGAGCGGCACCAAAGCCGGTGGGAACGTGGAGATTTCATTTACGGCCACTGGAAATAAAAACAGGAAAAAGAAATATGAAGTCGAGCGGATCGAGCGGATCTACCCGGTCCTGAATGAGGGTTTTCCGTTTGCCATGGAAGATGAGGCGTACCGGGTGACGGCTGGCAGCGGAAATTCAGTTCACTGTTCTTACCGGTTCCGGGCAAAAGATACGTTGGAGACAGGTTATTACCTGGCCGGTTTTACCGTGGTCTACAGCAGGCGCGGCACAGATGGAAATACGACGGTGTATGACAGCGAATATTATGTGAATAAAGATGTCAGCGTAAAACTGAAGGGAAAGAAGAGCAGCGGGGCTTCCTCGGACGATGCGGCACAGGAAGATCCGGCGTCCGACGGGGATATTTCCCTGAAAATGAGCGGTACGCCGCACGGGAGCTACGGCGGGAAGTGCAGCGTGGCCTTTACCGCGTACAGTTCTAAGTATAAGATTACCGATGTGGTGCCGGCGATCGGGGAAGGTTTCCCGTTTGAGAGCACGAGCGATGCGTACCGGGTGACACATTCCAAGGGGACGAAAAAGTTAAAGTGCCGCTATACGTTCCGCGTGAAAAAGGACGTGGCTGACGGCTATCAGGCGATCACGTTTAAGATTACATACCTGAAAGGGAAGACACCGGTAACGGCTGATAAGACGGTCAATGTGCGGCTGAAGGGAAAGAAGCCGAAAGAGGCGGCTGCCGGCGCGAATGACAAAAAGTCCACGCCCCGCGTGATGGTTACGGGCTATGACACGGACGTAAAAAAGATTACCCCGAACAGCAAATTTAATTTAAAGCTTCATATAAAAAATAACGCCAGCCAGGCGGTTAAGAATGTCAAATTCACGCTGTCTACAGCAAATGGCGAATTTCTGCCTGTCAGCGGCGCCAGCACCGCTTATGTGGAACGCATCGGCGCGAAGGGAACTGTGACGATTTCCTTTAAAATGAAAGCGGCAGCCAGTCTGGGCTCCCGTTCCTATCCGATGACCATCAAGGCGGAATACGAGGATGGAAAGGCGAACGCCTTTGATTCGCAGGACAATGTGTCCATTCCGGTGACGCTCAAAGACCGCATCAGCCTGACCGAAATGACGCCGCCGGATGTGCTGTCCGTAGGCGGCGAGGGCGATCTGGCATTTTCCATCAACAATTTGGGCGCCGGGAAGTTAAATAATGTTACGGTCCAGTGCAAGGGGGACGGCGTTGACAGCGAGGAAACCTTTGTGGGAAATATCGCGGCCGGCGCGAGCGGTTACGCCAATGTGCCGTTGACAGGCGTGGAGGCGACGCCGGAAGACGGTGACGGGGAGTGCGCTATCGTGATCTCGTATGAAAATTCGGCTGGTGAGAGCAATACGTATGAGGAGAAAGTGACCATTTTAGTTGAGGATGACATGGATGAAATGATGGATTCGGATGAGGACATGGAATTCATGGAAGGTGAGGAAGAGGGCGGGGGAATCTCCCCACTGTTCATAGTGATCCCGTTCGTTGTCGTCTTGATCATAGCGGCAGCAGTCGTACATCACATATTGAAAAAGAAACGTTTGAAGAAGGAAGAGGAGTTGATCGACGATGAGCTTCTATGATGTAATGGCGATGAGTTTCGGAAATTTGTGGCGGCGGAAACTACGTACGTTTTTAACCGTTCTGGGCGTGCTCATCGGAACGGCGTCGGTAGTGGCGATGATCTCTCTTGCGGTCGGTATGAAACAGATGATGATGGAGGAATATTCCCGCATGGGGTCCGCCACACAGATCCGCGTCCGGTCCTCGGCTGACATGATGTCAGAGAGCGAAAAAACGGATGCCAATACGTTGCTCACCGATTCGAATCTCTCCATGTTTGAGCAGATGGAATATGTCCAAAGTGTTTCTCCTTCGCTGTCGTTTGATGTGAACCTCGAGCAGGGAAAATACAGCGGCTATGCGATGCTTGTCGGAGTGAGCAGGGAGGTCATGGAAAGCCAGACGCTGGGAAAAGGTGAACTCCCGGCGGCCGGTGGAGGGAGCCTCCAGCTTTTGGCGGGAAACACGATACTCACCAGTTTCGGCTATTCGCTGGGGGATGAGTACTACGATTACTATTCGACCGGGGAACTGCCGGATATTGATCTCATGAGGCAGATCCGTCAGGTGAAATTTTATGACTATAGCGCGGAAGATCAGACGACAGATGATGAAACTGCGGACGCCGGTCAGGATACAGGATACGGCGATGGCGGCGACGCGTCGGGAGATGGCGCTGAGACGGATGCTGGCGCGGACGCAGGGATGGATGCTGGCGCGGATACGGGCACGGACGCAGATACGGGTATGAGTGGCGTGTCGGATCCGGAAGTTGACAATACCGCGATGTTCCGTGTAAAAATCACTGGAATCCTCGAAGGAGGCCCGGATGATTACGCCGAGAACAGCCAGAACCTGTTAGTCGATATTGACGCCCTGAAAAGTTACCTGATCAAAAATTTTGGCAAGGCAAACATCCCGGGACAGCCGAAGATCAAAGGAAGGCCGTTGAAAGACTGGGTGTATACGGAGTTTGTCGTTGATGTGGATGATACCGACCATGTGGAGGAAGTTACGCAGGCCATTCAGGATATGGGATTTGAGGCAGAGAGTAATAAGGAACTGCTGGAATCCATTCAGCAGAGCCTGCAGATCGTAGAACTGACACTGGGCGGCATTGGTATGGTGGCCTTTCTGGTGGCAGCGATCGGAATTGCCAATACGATGATGATGTCGACGTATGAGCGGACGAAAGAGATCGGTGTGATGAAAGTACTTGGCTGCAATATGAAGGATATCAGAAAGCTGTTTCTGATGGAGGCAGCAGGGATCGGGTTTATCGGCGGCGTCGTCGGACTTGGCTTTACGTTTATCGTGTCCACGGTGCTGAATTCGTTTGCGGGTTCGGCCGAGGGCATCAACGGGAATATTTCCGTTATTCCCTGGTGGCTGGCGCTGACGGCGATCGCGTTTTCCACCCTGATGGGTATGCTGGCGGGATATTTCCCGGCAAGACGGGCGATGAAGCTGAGTCCGTTGGCGGCGATCCGGACGGAGTAGGGAGAAGGGGGAGAGGGAGAAAAGGGAAACTTAACATGATCCACTATTTTTTCTGCTGTCGATTCCCTCTCACCCCCCATGCCTTCGATTCCTGTGGTGGTGCTGCCCGTGCCCAGTCGCCGAACTGCTCATATCCGTCGATGACTGATCCTGTACATTACCCTCATCGCTCTGTCCGCCGCCATTCCCCCCACAATGCGCATGTTCCTCCGCCAATCCGTGAATATGTGACACGCTCATCCCCTTGCACTCATTGACCGTCACCGTATCATCATATTGATACAACTGCAGATACGCGTAATATTTCCCCACGGAAAGTCCATTCCCGTGAGCCTCATCCACGATGTCGGTGTCCGCGCTGTAGCTGTGGCATTTGCGCCCGGTATTACCACAATATGCTTCTATTCCGGATGTCAATTCATCGTTTCGCCCGCTGTCTGTCGCCACCGTAAAAACGAGTTCGGCTTCATCCGTCAGATAGACGTTCATTTCCTTGCCATCCACGATCTCTTCCATAGCTTGTGTATAATTTTTCCATTTCAGGGACAAGCCTTTCAGGATTTCTGCTGCCTCTTCATTGTATGCTTCCGCTGATACGACGCGGTTAAAACGATTGAGGGCAAGTTCGATCGAAGGATTCACGTCAATGCTTATATAGGAAACCGGCGTCTGGATCCAGAAATAGCCTTCGAGGCCAAGCGCCAGCACAAAGATCATGCAAACGGCCGCAGCCGCCCGCCGAAATGCCGGCTTGCGGAAAAACTGCGTTTTTTCTTCGTGTTTCGCGGAGATAAACTGTTTTGTCGATCGCTTCAGTTTGTCATCCGCTTTGATGCTGTCAAACGCATTATGTATCTGATTCGTCAAATCCTTCACCTCCAAGCTTTTCCTTTAATTGTTTTCTTCCTCTTGCTAACAGGGAATACACGGTGTTTTCTTTTTTGCCCAGGATCGATCCGATCTCGGCTGCCGAGTAGCCCTCATAATAGTGCAGGTAGATGGGATCTTTGTACTTTTGCGGCAGGGAGAGCACAGCTTCCATTACCTCTCTGTGTTCGTCGGGAACTTCGGCCGCCACTTCATTCAGTACCTCTAACGGAACGGTGCTGCGCCGGAAGAAACTTTTCAGATAGTCTTTGCAGGCATTGATCGCAACACGGAGCAGCCACGCTTTTTCGTGTTCTTCATTGTAAAACGGCTTATCGTGCAGCATATATTTCAGAAAAACGTTTTGAAATATATCCTCCGTATCGGCGTCATTTTTTAGATAATAATAGCAAATGCGCCGCACCATGTCAGCGTATTGTTCGACGGCGTGGATCATATTTTCCTCACTCCGCATGCGCACATCACCTCCTGCCAGTGTTCTGGTACCTGTAAAAGCCTCGTCTCTTAACTCATTGTAACATATAAACCTGTTTATATCACAACTATTTTTCTTTTTTATCGTTTTTTGATCAGAAGCTAATATCAGAAAAAAATCCAGGAAATGATGAAAAACATGGCACCGTCATTCCCTGGATTTCTATTTTAGTGATGTGTAGACGAATGATGTGTGGCTGCGTGGTGTGTAGCTGTTCTTTGTGTCGATGATTTCTGTTTGGACGGTTTCTGTTTGGACACTTTGCTTTTTGATACGCTGTGCCTTTTCCCATTTGCGTGTATCGTCTTATGTTTTTTACAATAATTCTTGCAACTGCTCTTTTTCTTATGGGTTTTGTCGTGGTACTCGCAGTAATAGCCGTTCTTTTTGACGTTTATTTTCTTGGTGGCTTTCGTCTGGCTGTTGTTTTGATTACGGTAGTTGCAGTTTCCGTCGCAGTTCTGACCGTGATATTCACAAGTCCCATCGCAGTTCTGTCCGGGGTATTCGCAGTTCCGATCACAGTTCTGACCGGGGTATTCGCAGTTCCGGTCGCAGTTCTGTCCGGGATATTCGCAGTTCCCGTTATAGCATTGTGTCCGGTTGGATGAGTTGTGGTGTCCGTATCCATATCCGTGGCCGTGTGCCAGAGCGGGAACGGCGATGCTTCCTGTCAGTGTGATAGCTGCCAACGCGGCAACAGCAGTTTTTTTCCAATTTCTAAACATAATAATCCTCCTGTTCTTTCGGAGGATTTCTCCTCCTGTTCTTTTAGACTGCCTTTTATATATAATACGACTGGCTGCCGGCAATCCTTGCAAAAATTTTGCAAAAAATAAAAAAATTTAGTAAGATTAGAGTAGACTTCGTTAGATAATAGGTAGAAGGAGGTGCAGGAGATGGACGATGAAAAGATAATCAACTTATTTTTTGAGCGTTCGGAACAGGCGGTCAAGGAGTTGTCAGAAAAATACGGGAAACTGATATTTCATATCTCCCATCATATTTTAAACGACAACGAAGATGCGCGCGAATGTGAAAATGATACATATCTGGGCGTGTGGAATACGGTTCCCCCGAAAAAGCCAAACCCATTTGCCGCCTATGTCTGTAAGATCGCCCGCAATATTTCCCTCAACAAGCGCCGGTTTAACAGAGCCAAAAAACGGGACAGCAGTTTTGACAAAGCGATGGAAGAACTTGACGACTGTTTTTCTGTTTCGTCGGCAGAAACAGAGTGGTTTGCCAGGGAAATGGGAAGGGTGGTAAATGATTTTGTCAGGGCATTGGAACATGAGGAGCGCGTTTTGTTTTTGCGCCGGTACTGGTTTTCGCATCCGGTCACCCTGATCGCGAATGATCTTCACATGAGTGAAAATAATGTATCCGTAAAGCTGTTCCGAATCAGGGAGAAATTGAAAACGTATCTGGGAGAGGAGGGGTTTTCGATATGAAAGAAGAAAAGAAGGAACTGATCGCGGAAATACTGGGAGAGATCAGCGATGAGTATATAGAAGAATCCGTTATCGGGTTGGAACGAAAACGTGCCGGCCTCGCCGGCCTCGTGCAAAGAAAGCGCTGGATCGCCGTTGCTGCCGCATGTCTGTGCTTGATTACCGTGATATTGTTTTTATGGGATCTGCGGTTTTTTACGGAAGACGGAGGACGAAGTGGCGGGGGTAAGGTGGCAGTACAAGAAACGGACCCGCCGCAAAGAGGAGTATCCATACCCGAATTAGAAGTTGACTTAAATAGCAGTGATTCAGATTGCCTTGTGATTCCGTTTGTCATTTACAAGGGCGGTGTTTATTTAGGGGATGTATGTGCCAGTGTCGTTCAGGAGGATTTGCGTCTTGACACCTATCTGGGTGAGGCGACAGGATGGATCAATGGGTGGACGGAAGATGACGGATATGTTGATTTTGCCGGCAGTTCGACGGGCAAGCTGTACTCCGTGGAGGGATTGGATGATTCCTTTGCCGTTGCGCTTAAGTACGACTATGATGAGAGCCGCACAGAACTTCTTGTCAAAAATACTGGGATCACGTTAGAGGATGCTTCTGATCTGTACGAGGATAGGCTTCATTTGAAGGAAAACTATGTATCGGTAGAATACCAGGACGGGGATGACATGACAGAGGGAGCGGAGAAAAAGAAACTGCTGGATGCTTCTACTGAAAATAAAGTATCCGAACTGATCGATTCACTCTGTAACGGGGAGATCATGCTTTACGATAGTACGTCAGTTACGATGCAGGTTTCGGAAGATACGGAATACGTGTTATACTTTCATCTGAATAACCGTGTTGTCGTCCCGCTCTATTTCATGCGCGGCGGGTATGTGAAGTATGCGGGCGTGCCGGATGTGTGTGTAAAAATACCCGAAGATGTGCAGGAAGAAATGCGCAGGCTGGCGGAAGCAACAGGGACTGTATCTGACAGCAGCAAGCCGGTGGAAGGGGTCGATCAAGGAGAAAAAGGCGGGAAAAAGGAACAGGGAAAAGGAGCGGGAGGAAAAAAAGCAGAGGAAAATTCATCAGGGGATGATAATGTCATCACAAGTAATTCCGTAGAGTGGAATCTGGATGATGAGGAGCTGAGCATAACGACCACGACAGATGGTGAGGAGGATAAGGAGGTTACGTGCTGGTTGCAGCCGACACTGAAACTGGGGAATGGTCAGACATGTATTGCTCTGTTATGCTCCCGAATGGACGCCTCAAAACCGTATGTTATTATTAATGAAAAGAAACTCGTGAAAAAAATAAGTCTGGGAAATTCCAAAGATTTGTGGTATCATGATCTGGCACACAGTAAACTGGTTGCCGAACCGGATTTTGACGGAGACGGGACGAAGGAAATACTTGTCTTGCTCAATGAATACCGGACACTGGCGGAGTTTCGCATTCTGAAACGGGACAGCAAGGGGAAGTGGAGCGTACTGGCCCAGCCCAAAGGTATGAGACGCTTGAGTGAAGGTCAATTTTTCAAGATCAAGGTCAACGACGACCAGACGGCTCTCTTAAAGGTGCCTTCTACCGGTTTTCAGAAAAAGCTGGACTTTTCAGATCAACCGAAACTTTCCGACTATTTTGCAAAGCTGGGGAAACATGCGATCATGGATCTGTCTTATGTGTCGATGGAATGGACGGGCTCCAAATTGACGGTTGTTTTCCATATTTACGCGAACAATGCGGGAGACGAGGTGGGAATGCTGAAGCAGGACATTGTGTGGGATAAAACGAAGGAACGTTTACGATTGGGCAGGACCTGGTATGAGGAGGCTGTCTGGAAAGGAGAATGAAGTGGAGTGGATCTTGTTTTATATCGTGCTTATGAATCTTGGCGGCTTCTGTCTGATGGGGATGGATAAGCGGCGGGCGAGACGGCAGGAATGGCGTGTCCCCGAGGCGCGGTTGTTTCTGGTGGCGCTCCTCGGCGGGAGTATCGGTAGCATCGTGGGGATGCGCGTGTTCCGCCATAAGACGAAACACTGGTATTTTGTGTGGGGAATGCCCGCCATTCTCGTTTTACAAATCGTTATGGCTGCGGCAGTGTTACATAAAATGTGGTGAGGCCGTTCTCGCTCTCTGCCGAGATAGTTCCGCCGTGCTGTGTCACGATTTCTTTTGCGATCGCCAGACCAAGTCCGGCGCCGCCTGTGTTGGAAGCGCGGGCGTCGTCCAGCCGGAAGAACTTTTCAAAGATGTGCTCGAGTTTCTGCTGAGGGATGGTCTTTCCGCTGTTCTGAAACGAGAGACGGATGTCGCGCCCGGTCTGTTCTGCTTTTATGAGGATGGGAGTGCCGGGGTCACTGTAGGCGATCGCGTTTTTCAAAATGTTATTAAACACGCGCGCCAGCTTTGCCGCGTCGGCGTACACCGTTACGTTTTCGTCGCAGTTTAGCTGGATCGTGTTTCCGTGTTCTTTCAGTACCGGATAAAATTCATCGGACATTTGAACGAGCATATAGTGGAGGTCAGTTGTCTCCTTTTCAAGTACGATTTCATTGAAGTTGTAGCGGGTGATCTCGAAAAATTCGTTGATCAGTTTTTCGAGCCGCAGCGCTTTTTCCAACGAGATATGGATGTATTTGGCCCGCTGCGCGGCGGGCATGTCGGATGCCTCGTCCAACAGGCTCAGATAGCCGACGACCGATGTGAGCGGCGTCTTTAAGTCGTGCGCGAGATAGGCGATCATGTCATTTTTGCGCTCGGTCTCCGCCTGGAGGAGCTGTTTGCTCCGGGCGATGGTCGTCCGCACATGCCTGCCGTAAAAATGCGCGACAATGAGAGCGAGCAGGATAAAGAGGATAACGCCGAATATCAAAAGCTGCATCAGAAGTTTTTTTACAGAACCCCGGCTCATGTAAGGTATGCTTTCCGTGATACCGGCCTCCGGATTATAATATTCAAGATGTGTGATGTAATGGGAATCAAACCATTCGATAAATATGCCGTTCAATACGACGTCGAACAGATACACGATTCCCATGCATAGCAGAATCGCGATCGCTAACGCCGCTAATACAATGCCGATCTTTTTTGTTCTATTTTTCAATTTTATATCCTACCCCCCATACGGTTTTTATATATTTTGGTTCATCAAAAGAGTCCCCCATCTTTTCGCGCAGATGCCGGATGTGGACGGTGATAGTATTATTATTTTTGCTGTAATACTCGTCGCCCCAGATCTGGTGAAATAACTCTTCTGAACTGACGACGTTTCCCTTTTCCTGACAGAGGATGCGTAGGATATTAAACTCGGTTGGCGTCAGGGAAAGCGGTTTTTCATTCAGCGTGCACTCATGTGTTTTGATGTTCAGGACGAGGCCGGAGTGCACGAGGATGTCATGATCTTCGGGCGAAATGCCGGTGTTGTAGCGCTTATACCGCCGCAGTTGTGCCTTCACGCGGGCCACCAGTTCGAGCGGCAGGAACGGTTTGGTCATGTAATCATCCGCGCCGAGAGTCAGTCCGTTGATCTTGTCGATCTCCTCGCTTTTCGCGGTCAGCATGATGACAGGGTAGTTGAATTTCCGGCGGATCGCCTGACAGATCTTCAGGCCGTTCACGTCGGGCAGCATCACATCCAGAATGGCCAGATCCAGTTTTTCATGTTCGATACAGTCGAGAGCATCGGTTCCGTTGTAGAATTTGAAAACGTTGTAATTTTCGTTTTGCAGGTACACGGCGACAAGGTCTGCGATCTCCCGTTCATCGTCTACGATCAGTATGTTTTCACTCATGTTCCGTTCCCTTTCTGTTAGGTCAATCCCAATTGATGGCCTCATGCGGAATTGTTCCATTTTCTGCTATGTCTTTGCTTGCTGCTTCTATCGCTTCTATCTAAAAAAATTTTCTTTATGTGGTATTGGATCGCTGGCCGGTGTTTGCAGACGCCGGCCAGTATTTTTGTGGTTAGGTGACATTCAACTGCTGTTTTAATGCGTCCTGGAGGACTTGCGAGAAATTTAGTCCGGCGGCCATAGCGGATTCATTCAGCCACGAAGGGATCGTAAGGGTTTTTTTCACGGCCATATTGTTCATAAGACGTCGGTACGCAGTAGTATCACAGGAAATATAAGTCGCAAATGCACCGTTTTCCGTGGTTAGGTCGTTAATTGCTGAGGCATTTGGAATTTTGTGTCCTTTGTCCTCAAGCTGTGTCAATGTGAGGGAAAGGACATCTTCGGCCATTCTGATTCCATCTTCGAGATTGTCCCCACAGGTGAAACAATTTTCAATGTCTGGAAAACAGATGGAAAACTGGCCGTTTACTTCTGGTGTAAAGATTGCTGGATAAATATATTTTGCCACAGTTTTTCTCCTTTTTAATCTTATTAATAATATTATACACGTATTTAATACGTGCGTCAACGGTAAAATAAATATTCAGAATCAACGGCGCAGTTCATACACCCTGTCACACACCTCTTCGATATATTTTCTGTCATGCGAAGCACTGATAATAGCGCCTTTGTACCCTTTCAACATCGTTCGTATCACAGGATTTGACAGCGGTGAGAAATTCCGGGTCGGTTCATCGAGGATGAGTACGTTGGCGTCGCTCATGCAGATTTTCAGCAGCAAAAGCTTTGCTTTCTGCCCGCCCGACAGTTCCCGGACGGAATGGCTCATCTCTTCGGCCGTATATTTCAGACTGCCAAGAAATGTTCGGATCTGAGTGATCTCGTCCTTTGTCCCTGTCTGTGTCAGAAATTCGGCCGGCGTCATTTCGCCGGATGTGCCACTGAGAAGCAGGTCGTCATAATTTTGCGGCATATAGGCAGCTTTGATGTCCGTCCGCACGCATAGCTGCTCGGCAATCTTTTTTAATAACGTTGTCTTTCCCACCCCATTGTCCCCGATGAGGCAGATCTTCTCGCTGCCGACGACGCGCAGCCGGATGTCCTGTACGAGCAGCCGTTCGCCGATGCACAGCTGCGGGAGATTAAGGTCGAGTACCGTTTTGCCGTGCGGCAGGGGACTCATCTGCTGGAATTTCATAAAAATGGCTTCCTCCACATCCGGCATTTCGGTCATGGACTCATGATCTTTTTCAAACCGCCGTTCCATCGCTTTTACCGTGTGCATTTTCTTTTTCAGCAGTCTGGCCCCGTGTGGATCCTGTCTGGTGATCGTGTTTTGCTGGTGCGCTACCGTCTGCTCGATGCGGCGCAGTTTTTCCTGCTGTTTTTTGTAGTCGCTCCGCTCCTTGCGGGCGAGCTGTTCCTGTTTGCGAAGTCCGCCTGTGCGCTCTTCCACGTAGGTGCGGTAATCCGTATTGGCCACGGTGTGCCGGCTTTGATGGCGTTTCCGGATCTGCTCCAGATGGATGATCCGGTTTGCCGTGTGTTCTAACAGCGTCTCGTCGTGGGAGATGAAGAGGACGGGGCCGCTCCATTCGAGGATCAGCTGTTCGAGCCACTGGAGCGTGCGGATGTCGATGTCATTCGACGGCTCATCCAAAAGCAGTACGTCCGGTTTGCGGCAGAGAAGGCGCAGCATACTGATCTTCACTTTCTCGCCGCCGGAGAGGGTGTCCATTTTCTGTTCATCGTACAGCAGCGATACCGGAAGGCGGAGTCTGGCGGCAAGCTGTGCCAGTTCTCCCGGCGGGCATTCCCAGAACGCTGGTTCCTCACAGAGAAATTCATAGATGCTCTTTCCCTTTTCCTCCGGGGACAATTCCTGGGGCAGATAGCCGGGAATGCAGTCATTTACAATGACCTCCCCGGACGAGTCGATGTAGCTGTCCACCAGTTCGCGATTGTAGATCCATTTGAGCAGAGTGGATTTTCCATTTCCCTCTTCTCCGATAAGGGCGGCTTTATCTCCGTCGTTTAAAACAAAGGAAAGTTCCGAAACGAGTTCCCTCAAATCTTTTTTATACGTTAATGTGACATGTTTGATCTGCAGCATAACATTCCTCCATTCTATATTCTTGCGTGCATTGTGCGCAGTCAGTCGATCCCGAGGGTAAACTCACACATAAGTGCGCAGGCACCCTTCTGGTCTTAGCGAAACTTACCGCTCACGTTTGACGGGACATGAAAAAACGGACGTGCCCGCGAAATGCAGACATGTCCGTTGTGAATGAGAGGAAGCCCCGGTAGATCGCGTACAAGATTGTATACACATACATCTGTACTCATTACTTTTCCCGCGATGGTGCGTGTAGGAATAAGTATTGCACAATGGGGATCGGATGACGATAAATAATCTACAATTCGCAACGAAACAGACCGCATCAAAACAAAAGCGGATAGTAAAGCCTGTTTGTTTTTCCGAGTTATACATTATTTTATAATCATCCCGTACCTCCTGTTTTTTATATTTGCTTGGTTCGTCGGTCGGATTTTGGCAGCCTTTCGAATCTGTCATCTATGGTCTGTCTAGTGAAAAGTACAATGCACTAGTTCAGCCTTGCTCCGCACGGGCACTGGTCCGGCATGAAGCAGACCTGTACATTTCCGTCAGCCAGATCGGTGGCCAGTATCATCCCGTTACTTTCCAGGCCGCACATTTTTACTGGTTTTAAATTGGCGATGATCAAAACTTTTCTGCCGATCAGAGCTTCCGGATCATACCATTTGGAGATGCCGGAGAGGATCTGGCGCTGTCCGTGCCCGTCATCGACCTGCAGGCACAACAGTTTCTTTGATTTTTTCACTTTTTCACAAGCCGTCACCTTAGCCACGCGCAGATCCACCTGATCAAACGTATCAATATCGATCACATCTGCGAACGGCGGCGCGTCGAACGCTTCTTCGCTGGCAGGTGCGTTGGCACTTGCCGTGTCCGCATTGTCGTCCAAATCGTCGGAAGCTTTCGCGCTGTCGAGGATCTGGTTCAACTCCTCGATCTCTTTGTCCAGGTCGATCCGCGGGAACAGCGCCTCTCCGCGGTGAACGGTGACATCCGTTTTCAGTACGTTCCATTTGGCGATGTTTTCATAGCAGACATCTTCGGCGGCAGCCCCGATCTGTTCCCAGACTTTCGGCATTGACGTCGGCATGAACGGACTCAGCAGGGCGGAGGCGATGCGGATGCTTTCCAGCAGGTTGTATAAAACGCTGGCGAGCCTCGCCTTTTTGTCCTCCTGCTTGCCGAGGATCCACGGCGTCGTTTCGTCGATGTATTTATTGGCACGGTCGACCAGCGTGAAGATCTCGGCCAATGCGAGATTCAACTGTGTCTTGTCAATGTATTCATCGACTTTGCCGCGCAGCGAGAGCGCCAGATCGATCAGCTCGCGGTCAATCGGTTCTTCTTCCCGTTCTGCCGGCAGCGTGCCGCCAAAATATTTTTCCGCCATAGCCACCGTACGGGACACGAGATTTCCCAGCCCGTTTGCCAGATCGGAATTGATGCGGTTGATCATGACTTCGTTCGAGAACGAACTGTCGGAACCGAGAGCCATCTCGCGCAAAATGTGGTAGCGGATGGAATCCGCGCCGTAGCGTTTGCCCAGAATATACGGGTCTACGACATTTCCCAGCGATTTGCTCATCTTCTGCCCGTTGAAAGTGATCCAGCCGTGTACGGCCAAATGTTTCGGGAGCGGGAGTTCGAGCGCCATCAGGATAGCTGGCCAAATGATCGCGTGGAACCGCATGATATCCTTCGCTACCATGTGCAGATCGGCGGGCCAGAATGTCTCATAATCGCTGTACTGGCCGTTGTCATAGCCGAGCGCGCTGATGTAGTTTGACAGCGCGTCGATCCACACATATACAATGTGTTTTTCGTCGAACGATACCGGGATTCCCCAACTGAACGTCGTTCGGGAGACGCAGAGGTCTTCCAGTCCCGGTTTGATAAAGTTATTGACGAGTTCGGTCGCCCGGTTTTTCGGCTGCAGGTAATCCGTTTCCAAAAGGAGTTTCTCGAGACGGTCGGAAAATTCGGACAGTTTAAAGAAGTAAGCCTCTTCCTTCGCGTCCACGACTTCCCGCCCGCAATCCGGGCATTTGCCGTCCACTAACTGCGTCGGCGTCCAGAAACTCTCGCAGGGCGTACAGTATTTTCCCTCGTATTCCCCTTTATAGATATAGCCGCGGTCATACAGATCCTTAAATATTTTCTGAACGGTTTCGATATGGTATGGATCCGTCGTGCGGATATAGCGGTCATAATCGATGTTCATGTAGGACCACAGCTCTTTAAATTTCGCGACGATGTCGTCCACGTATGCTTTCGGGGTGACGCCGGCCTCCGCCGCTTTCTGCTCGATCTTTAAGCCGTGCTCGTCCGTGCCAGTCAAAAACATCACATTATAACCCTGCATTCGGCGGTACCTCGCGATCGAATCGCAGGCCGTGGTCGTATAGCAGTGCCCGATATGCGGATTTCCGGATGGATAGTAAATAGGTGTCGTAATGTAATATGGTTTTGACATGATTCCCCTCGTTTCTGCGCCGTTTTGTCCCAGCATCGTAATGTGAGAAACAGCGCGTGATTTTATTGCATGATGCTTTATAACACATTCTACCACAAATATCCAAGATGTCAAAAGAAAAATCAATTATTTCCCGCATTTTTTCCCGTGCGTGCGACAGGGTCTGCCAATAGGCGAAATGTAATAAGACGCAAAACGTCATGAAAATCATAGTTTAAACATAGATGGAAAATAATGACGGCGGGAAACAATATTGACAACGCTGTACGCAGCAGGTACAATGTGTAATATATGTAACAAATATTATTTTCGTTAAAGTAACGTCGATATAATTCAAAGAAAAGCAGGAAGGGGTTTTTGATCAATGAAGCGAATTTTAAGTTTAGTGTTGAGCGCGGCTATAATATTCAGCTTGTTTGGCGGAGTTACGGCCTCGGCAAATGAGGAGGCAGAAAAATCACAATGGAAGTTCACGAGTATCCGGGATAAAGACATGAGTCTGCCTCGTATTGAAGTATGGCGGGACGGGATTTCTTTTATGTATTAGTCGCTGAACCGTGATGAAAGGATCTGTGTGGAAATAAACGGAACAGTTTATTATAGCGAATACGGTGCAAGAGAAACGGATATGCGTAGAAAAATGGTCGTTACATATCCACCGATCCCGCGGGAGATCAACGAAGTCTCTGTTTGGATGGAAAGTACCGTGGGAAGTCGTTCAGAAAAAGAATCTTTTAAGGTGAAAGATTGTGAGCTGTCCCAGCACAATGTCACCTCATATGCCTATCCGAAGAAAGTGATCGGTAACGTGAGCGCAAATGATTGTGGTCAAAAACCTACGCTGGTGTCTGCCACGATAGAAGGAAAGGAGTATTCCACAGAAATATCTGAGGATGGAAGTTTTTCGCTGTCCTATCCGCTCAGAAAAGAAGATGATTCGTTTCAACTTGTTTTTCGTGATGTGCATGGATGCCATTTTGAATATACAGCGTATGTGAGTAACAATCATAAATACAGCAGCGTGAATATCCTTAGAGCACTTTTGCAGCGGCTGGAGGCTTACCGTGTACCAATGGGGGCCAGGGTTTATGTAAGTATTGATGGAAAAGAATATGCGAGTGAAGTTTCGACAAAAGAGAATGATGGCCGTGTTACGGTTAGTTATCCCAGACAGAAACCGGGAACTGCGTTAACTGCATGGATTCAGGATGATAGAACGTCAGAGATGACTGAAAAACCGGCTGTACTGAAAATAGCTGATAAGCAGTATGATTGCCAGTATCTGGCAGAGACGGATCGGATCAACGGAACGGTCTATCTGGATGACAGAGATGAGAATCTGCGGCTGGATAGTAATGTTACATCGGCTTCCGTAGTGATAGATGGAAAGATCTATCCGTGTGAACTAAGTAAAATGGATTTATCTGCTTATTCATATGACGATTTGGAAAAAAAGGGTCTGGAAGATGCGGACAAGAGCGCGTTCCAGTTTTCATGCAGATATCCAAAACAGAAAGTAGGAAAAAAAATTCAGTTGCGCATAGAAGATGCAGATGGTTATGTTTTTTCACGCAATATAAAGCTTGAGAATCTGGATCCGTACATTGATTTGGATACGGTGTATTCCAGTGATCGGAAAATTTCGGGAAAGACGTGGTCAGACTGTGCGGTAACGATCCGGTACGGAAAGAAAACATATCGAACCAAAGCAAACAAAAGCGGCCGGTTTTCCGTAAAGGTGAAAAGTCAAAGGGCGGGAACGAAAATAAAGGTGTCTGCAAATGAGAATCATTTATTATAAAGTATTACAAGAAAAAAGGGGGATTTATTGATGAAACGAATTTTAAGTTTAATGTTGAGCGCGGCTATGATCTTCAGCCTGTTTGGCGGAGTTACTGCCTCAGCAGAAAGTACGCAGAAATTGTACTGGAGTATTTCTGGTCTCGTCCTTGAACATACGTCGTTATCGTTTTCACTGGATGGCGTCAGTACGGCTCAGGAGGCGACGTTTTACATCGGCAGTAAAGAGGGAGAGGTACTTGTCCGCTGTCCTTTTTCGATCGGGAGCGGCTCGTCCTATCATCTGGAATATCCGGATGGGATTTCCCTGCCTGCCGGTGATTACAAAATCTGGATCGTGAACCAGGAAGGCGCGTCTACTAATCCGCAGTCAAAGGCGATACCGCAGCATCCCTTTTTCCCGAGTAAAGTAAACGCCTATCCGGGTTCGCTGATCGGATACGATGCGGGCGATAAAATCCCACGTATTTACGTTAAATTGGGATCGGAGACATATGAGGCGGAAAAAGAAGGGGGAGAGGAAGGGAAATTTGTCATTACCTATCCGGTGCAGGAACCCGGAACGAAAATTAACTTATATCTGGAAGATGACTACGGCTGCCAGAAGGTTCAGGAATATGCCGTTGAAAATAAGGTCATGAACATGCCTCAGGTGAAGGTGTGCCGGGAACGGATCGTCATGGATCTGCGCAAGCTGAACAGCGATGAGCGCGTCTGCATCGACATAAACGGGAAAGAATACCGCAGCGAGTATGGTGCCGGTGATCCCAGTAAGCAGAACTGTTCGATCGTTACATATCCGGCCATACCGGAGGAGATCAAAACGGTACCGGTCTGGCTCGAAAGTTCGACGGGCAGCAGAACGGAAAAGAAAGAATACGAAATTCAGGCGTGTGATCTATCTGCATGTAAGATCGACTATGTTGCTTACGCAAAAAAGGCGGTCGGAACGGTGAGCGCGGATGAACTGGGACAGCTGCCGGTTTCCGTCTCCATCGTCTTAGGTGACAGGGAGTACTCAGCGGAAATTGCGCAGGACGGAAGTTTCACGCTGGAATATCCGTACCAAAAACAGATAGACCGGTTAAAATTGATTTTCCGGGACGCGCACGGATGCCCTGTTCAGGTGGAAAAAGGGGTCATTAATAATCTGTTTCACCTGAAAGTGTCGCATCAGATGACGCTGATCGAATATATGGTGGCAGAGAGCGTGCCGGAGGGTGCGAAAGTCTATGTAAGCATCGACGGACAGGAGTATACGAGCGAAGTGGCGACCAAAGCGAATGGCGGCGTCGTAACGGTGCGGTATCCCAGACAGAAACCGGGCACGCAGATCACGGCCTGGCTGCAGGACGATGCGACGACAGCCGTTTCCGATGAGAAAACCATCTTGACAATACAAGATAAAGAGTATTATTATAATTATATAGCCGAAACGAACCGGATCGTCGGGGATATCCACTTAGGGGGATCTATCGGTCAGAAAGTGCAGAACAATGTGAAGTCAGTCTATGTCGTGATCGATGGAACGACGTATCCATGTACGTTTAGCAAACTGCCCGCGCCTGTTTATGACGATGAGGATGACGAGGTGGAAAGGGAGAAAGATCCGGATGAAGAGGAAAAGATCATTTTCCGTTTTACGGGTTCCTATCCGCTGCAGAAGATTGGAAAGACGATACAGCTGCATTTTGAGGATGCGGATGGGTATGAGAGGGTAGAGGATATCAAACTTGAGAACTTCAAACCCAGTATCCGCATTGATACGCTCTATTCCGGGGATAACAAAATTTCAGGTAAAACGTGGCCCGGCTGCGCAGTTTCCATTAAATATGGAAAGAAAACGTATAAAACGAAATCCAGCAAGTACGGTAAATTTTCGGCCAGAGTGAAAGCACAGCCGAAAGGGACAAAGATAAAAGTTTCGGTCGTTTCCCCTCAGGGATATACGAATACCAAAACATCTCGCACGAAGCCGAGCGACAGTACGGTGGAGATCAGCAGCGACGTGTTCCGGACCAGTTCGTCCGTTGCCATAACCGTGCGGAAACCGCGGGAAGGCGATAAGGTAATCGTAAAAGCCGCGGGAAAGACCTATACGAAAAAGATCAAAATAAACGGGTCAAAGAAAAAGATCGTCATAAAATTAAAGAAAAAACTGGCAACGGGCGCGAATATTTCCGTTGTGTTAAAGGACCGGTTCGGGAAGAAGAAATACTCGGACAGAACGTCGGCATACCACGGTAACACGATCTCGCTCGGAATGTCGGCCAAAGATGTCGTGAATACGACATGGGGGCCGCCGGTCAGGAGAAATGACTGGGGGACCGGAGCGCTCCAGTGGGTTTTCGAGAGCGGCTATACGCGTCTGTATGTGTATATCCGGGGAGGGAAGGTCGTTATGATACACAAGATCAATTATTGATAGTCATGTTTGATGGAGGATAACGCATGGTATTGGACTGGAACGAATACCTGTCGGCGGCAAGGCTTGCCGCCGCGGAAGGATGCGTGCTATTAAAGAACGAACATGCTGCCCTGCCGCTTGTAAAAGGCGGCAGGGTAGCTGTGTTTGGGAGAATACAGCGCCATTATTATAAGAGCGGTACGGGTTCGGGGGGACTGGTCAATGTTTCACACGTCACGGGTATTTTGGACGCCTTGCTCGAGACGCCGGATGTCATCGTGGATGCGGATGTGCTGGCGGCGTATGACGAGTGGGAAGTAGAAAATGAATTTGATGAGGGTGAGGGCTGGGCGAAAGAGCCGTGGTCGCAGGTCGAAATGCCGTTGGAGGAAGAACTGTTAGAAACGGCCGGCCGCCGAAACGATGCGGCGCTTGTCATTATCGGCAGGACCGCGGGGGAAGACCGGGATCACGCGGATGAGAAAGGTTCCTACCGCCTCGCCGATGCGGAGGTGGAAATGCTGGAGCGGGTACGTGCTCATTTCGAGCGCGTGATCGTATTATTTAATGTGGGAAATATCATCGAAACGGGACACCCGTGCCTGCAGGCCTGCGATGCCCTGCTCTACGTGTGGCAGGGGGGAATGACCGGCGGTTACGGCGTGGCGGATGTGCTGACCGGGGCCGTAAATCCGTCGGGTAGGCTGGCGGATACGATCGCGGGCCGGATCGGGGATTACCCGTCCACGCGCAATTTCGGCGATGAGGTAAGAAATTATTATCAAGAGGATATTTATGTGGGATACCGCTATTTTGAGACAATGGCAAAACGCGCCGTTCTATATCCGTTTGGTTACGGACTCTCGTACACGGAGTTCGAGGAGACGGTGAGCGGGTGGAAAGAAGATCGTGGCGATCTGTCGTTTTCCGTTCATGTAACAAATACCGGATCCGTGTCGGGAAAGCAGGTGGTACAGGTTTATGTGGAGGCGCCGCAGGGGGCTTTGGGCAAACCGTCCCGCGTGCTGGCGGCATTTGCCAAAACCAATGAGCTGGAACCGGGGGAGACGGCGTCCCTGCCGTTTTATATTTCCCGCTATGATTATGCGTCGTATGATGATTCCGGCGCCACGGGCCGGCCGTTTTGCTATGTGCTCGAACCGGGCACATACCGCGTATATATGGGAAAGAATGTGAGAGATGCCAGATATGCCGGTCAGTTTTCACTTGACAGCTTACATATTGTGCAGCAATTGACACAAAATCTCGCGCCCTCCGCGTCGTTTGAGCGGATGCGGCCACAGGTGCCCGGTGCGGGAGGGACGGAAGACGGCTGTGCCGGAGATATGGAAATCGCGTATGAACCGGTTCCGTCAGGCGGCGAGCAGGAGGAAGCAAAGAGAAAGCGCCAGATTCCGCCAGAAATCGCGTATACTGGCGACAAAGGCTGCCGTCTGAGCGATGTGCGCGAGGGAACCGTTTCGATGGAACAGTTTATCGCCCAGTTCAGCGACGATGATCTGTGCTGCATCATCCGCGGCGAGGGGATGAACAGTCCAAAAGTCGCACCGGGGACGGCCGCGGCCTATGGCGGCATTTCCGAGCATTTGAAAGCGCTCGGTATTCCGTGCGGCTGCTGTTCGGACGGTCCGTCCGGCATACGGAGGGACAGCGGGGAGAAGGCGTTCAGCCTGCCGAACGGGACATTGATGGCGTGCACATTTGATCTGCCATTGATACAGAAACTCTATTCGTTTACCGGGGCGGAAATGGTGAACCATCAAGTAGATAATCTGCTGGGGCCGGGTGTAAACATACACAGACATCCGTTGAATGGACGCAATTTTGAATATTTTTCGGAAGACCCATTTTTGACAGGGAAAATGGCCGCCGCCGTGCTCCGCGGTTTGAAAAGCGCAGGTGTGACGGGAACGCTCAAGCACTTTGCCGCCAACAACCAGGAGACGAAGCGAATGGAGATCGACAGTGTCGTTTCCGAGCGGGCGCTGAGGGAAATCTATCTCAAGGGATTTGAAATTGCCGTCAAAGAGGGCGGAGCGGATTCCATTATGACAACGTACGGTTCGCTCAATGGCGTCTGGACAGCCGGGCGGTTTGAGTTAAATACAGAAATCTTACGAAACGAGTGGGGATTTGAGGGAATCGTCATGACGGACTGGTGGGCGAAGATCAGCCGCCAGGGACAAAGTGAAAAAGCGGATAAAAATGATTTTGCGGCGATGGCCATGGCGCAGAATGACCTGTATATGGTGTGTGAACATGCCGATCAAAACGCGACTGGGGATAATACGCTGGAAGAGCTGCAGGCGGGCGTTGTTACGCGGGGCGAGCTGCAGAGGAATGCAGCCAATATCTGCCGTCAGCTCATGACAACACCGGCGTTTCAGAGGTTTTGTAATAGTGAGGGCCATGCCCTGAAAGGAGAGGAATGAGATGAATAGAAAAAGGATAAGATCCATACTGGCACTCGTGCTTTGCGCGGTCCTGATAGGAAATACCGTTTATTTCGAACAGGACTGTATGGCAGCGGCCAGTGTATCGTTAGCGGATAGACGATTATCGGATGGGGTATTATCCGGCGGCATCCAGGTGGCAGATGCGGCGGAGCCAGAATTACCGTCAGGAGGACTAAGCACGCCGGATGCTTTCCGGGTGGATGACGAGCAGGCGGCAAAAGTACCTTCTTACGAAGGGGTATCGCTGTATCGCGCCAGACGTTCCCAGACGGTCTTTCAACAAGGAACGGGAACGTATGGTTTTTCAGGTCTTTCCGAAGGCCAGCAGGAATTTTACCAGTCACTGGAAACGTCACTGGCGAATTTTGACCGCACGGACTTGACGGAAGCGGAATTCCAACCGATTCAGTATCAAGACGGGACGGTACAATATACTCCGTTTAAGGTGAATTATATAGAGGCCGGCATCGATCTCGAGCAGGCGAAGCGGACTTGGGTAGCTTTCCGGGCGGATCACCCCTGGCTGTTCTGGCTCGGCAGTATCGCGTATTCCAATTCGGAATTGATGCCAGTTGTAGAGAGTACTTATGAAGCCGATCTCCACGGCGTGAGGGAGATGTATACGACGATCGAGGGTGCTGTTTCGGCGTATCTGGACGAGGCGGATCAGGTAGATGGCACATATGAAAAGGTAAGGGTCGTTTATAATCATCTGATCGAGTCGATCGATTACGCGTACAAAGCCGATGGTTCAACGCCGGAGTCTGCGGATTGGGCGCACAGTGTGGTTGGTGTATTCGATCCTGCCCACAACAAGTCAGTTTGTGAAGGATATGCAAAAGCGCTGTCTTTTATATTGAATATCCTGAATGTACCGAATGTATATATCGTAGGGCAGGCAGGCGGAGGACACGCATGGAATGCGGTTTCTTTTGACGGTGGGGATATTTATTACTGTATGGACGCGACCTGGGATGATCCTAAGAATTCTACTAATGGAAATCAGTACATCTTTTTTGCGATGCCGAAGACGAATTTCGAAAAACGCCATACGCCGGATCCAACGACCGGAAATGGATTTGACTGGCAATACGCGATGCCGACGCTCGGGGACACCATGGACTATACGTATTTTGTCAGGTATGCCGCGTATGGCACGGCAGAAGCAATAGGCGATGTGGACGCGGCAAGGGCATTCGTGAAGCGGGCAAAGGTTCTGGCGCCGGATGAGAAGTGCAGGATGTTATTGACCAATATAGAGGTTATGGGAAAAGTGGCGGAGGCACTTGAACTTGGCGGATATTCGTATTCGATGGCAGAGGATTATGGTATGCCTGTCTTGCAGGATACGGCGGATTCGTTTGAAGCAAAGGTTCCGGCAACTGCAATTTCCCTATCAAAGACGGAGTTGGCAGTTGGTGATGCGGATGCCGGGGAGCAGATCATTACGATCTCGACCGTTACCACAGGCAGTGATGATTATATTACCTTTTATTCCTCGAATGAGAGGGTGGCGGATGTCATTACACCTTATGTAAAGGCAGAGCAGGGTGAAGAGATACACATCGTCATACGCGGGACAGGAGCGGCGACGATCTACGCGAAATCATCTGCCGGAAAAACCAAGGCATCCTGTGAAATCACCGTTGGGGGAAGCGCGGAACCGACAGCAGAGCCGACGGCTGCTCCGGGGGTGACGCCGACGAAAACCCCGGGAGTAACGCCGACGGAAGAGCCGGGCGTGAAACCGACGACAGAGCCGGGAGTGACTTCGACGGAAGAGCCAGGCGTGAAACCAACAAAAAATCCGGAAGAAAAGCCGACAGCAGAGCCGGGAGTAAGTTCGACGGAAAAGCCGGATGTGAAACCGACGAGAAATCCGGAAGCGACCCCGACTGGCAATCCGGGTGTGAGACCGACGAGAATTCCAGAAGCGACCGCAACCGGCGATCCGGGTGTGAGACCAACGAAAAATCCGGGGTCGACACCGACTACGGATCCAGATGTAAGGGCGACGAAAGAGCCGGGTGCAATATCAACGGCTGATCCGGGCGTAATCCCGACCAAAGACCCGGGTGTGAAACCAACGATCGATCCGGGCGCAACCCCGACGGAGGGACCGGGAGTAACGCCGACAGAAGGGCCAGGCGCTACACCGACGAAGGACCCGGGCGCTGTTTCGACGACTAAGCCGGGAGTAACTTCGACGGCGGGCCCGGATGTGAAGCCGACGACGGTTCCGGATGCGTTATCTACTGTGAAACCGTCAGAAACACCGAGTGCAAACACTGGTGGGAATGAAGATGAGACGGGACAGGATACTGAGCGGAAAGAGCAGAACATCAAAAAGGGCAATACCTTTATCGCGGGAAACCTGAAATATAAAGTGACAAAAATAAAGGGGACAAAAGGGGAATTGTCCGTCATTAGCGTAAAATCAAAAAAGGCAAAGTCCCTTGTCATCCCGAAAAATGTAAAGAAAAGTGGTATTACCTTTACGATCACATCTATTCAGGCCAATGCGTTTAAAGGCTGTAAAAAGGTAAAGAAGCTGAGTATTAAAACGACTGGCTTAAAAAAGGTGACGAAAAAATCATGGAATGGACTGAGCCGGAAATTGAAAATATCGCTGCCGAAATCAAAGGCGGCGCAATACAGGAAAATGCTGAGAAAATGTAATTATTTTCTGAAGTAGCGAGGTTGCAGCTGAACAGGTTGAACGTAATGCAGCCGCCTGAACCGATTTGGATCTTACATCGGTTCAGGCGGCTGTCTGCATGTCTGATCGTTCTCTTTTTATTTTTCATATCCGTCCGGATTCTGACTCTGCCATTTCCAGGAACTCGCGCACATGTCGTCGATGTTGTACCTGGCTTTCCAGCCCAGTTCTTCGTATGCTTTTGCGCTGTCGGAGAAAACTTCATCGGTATCGCCGGGGCGCCGGGGCTTGATCTCATATTTGATCTCATGTCCGCACGCTTTTTCATAGGCTTGTACGACGTCGAGAACACTGTAGCCGTTCCCGGTTCCGAGATTGTAGATCCGCACATCCGGGGCGTCGGAAAACTTTGTGATGGCTTTTACGTGGCCGGAGGCGAGATCCATCACATGGATGTAATCGCGGACACCCGTGCCGTCGTGCGTTTTGTAGTCATTTCCGAACACACCGAGACATTCCCGTTTTCCGACGGCCACCTGAGCGACGTAGGGAACGAGATTGTTTGGGATCCCTTTCGGATCTTCTCCGATGCGGCCGCTCTCGTGTGCGCCGATTGGATTGAAATAGCGCAGCAGGATGACGTTCCATTCCGGATCAGCGGTGTGGAGGTCGGTCAGAATCTGCTCCAGCATCCATTTCGTCCAGCCGTAGGGATTTGTCGGTGAACCTTTTGGGCACTCTTCCGTGATGGGAACAAAGGCCGGCTCCCCGTACACGGTAGCGGAAGAACTGAAAATGATGTTCTTTACGTTGTGAGCGCGCATGCAGTCAACGAGGTGCAGCGTTCCCGTCAGGTTGTTGTGGTAGTATTCGATCGGTTTGGAGACGGATTCGCCAACGGCCTTCAATCCCGCAAAGTGAATGACGGCGTCGATATTTTCCTCATCAAATACGCGGTTCAATGCTTCCTGATCGAGCAGATCTACCTGATAAAAGGCGATGTTTTTACCCGTGATCTCTTCCACGCGGCTCACGGCTTCGCGGCTGGCATTGTACAGATTGTCCACGACCACGACTTCGTAACCGTTCTCCAAAAGTTCCACGCACGTATGCGATCCGATGTAACCGGCGCCGCCGGTAACTAATATTTTCATGATAAGATTTCCTTTCCCAAATAGAGTACAGGGTATTTTTGTATCAATACCCGGGTAATATACGGTGGCAGGGACGTGTCAGAGGCGTCCGGCCCCGTTTCCGATGCTCACCTCATAAAATTCTGGCGTCTTATCGTATGCTTCCCGGTAGCACGCAGCTAATTTATTTTTAAAGAGGTTGCGGTTCCTTTTTTTGACAAGGCTCACGGTACAGCCACCGAATCCGCCGCCCGTGATGCGGCTTCCGATCACGCCGGGCACATCCCACGCGGTTTTGACGAGAAAATCGATCTCTTCACAGGAAACTTCATAGTCGTCCCGCAGTGAGAGGTGGGATTTGTTCATCAGACGGCCAAATTCTAGAATATCGTTATCTTTCAGCGCGTTCAGCGCGTGAACCGTACGGCGGTTCTCGGAAACGGCGTGTTTGACACGCTTGCGGATCGTTTCGTCGGGGATCAGGAACTGATACCTTTCAAATTGTTCATTGTTCAGGTCGCCCAGACTATTGATGTCGATAACTTTCTGCAGCATATCAAGCCCGCGCTCGCACTCCCGGCGGCGGTCGTTGTAGGCAGAAGATACGAGGTTGTGGGTGACGCCGCTGTTCGTAATGATCAGGCATATATCGCCGAGGTTGATCGGCACGAGATCATATTCCAGTGTATACGTATCGAGGAAAATGGCATGGTCTGCTTTTCCGACCGCGGAAGCGAATTGATCCATGATACCGCACTTCGTGCCAATATAATGGTTTTCGGCATATTGGCCGAGCAGGGCGATTCGCGTAATGGGAAGGTCATGGAAGCCAAAGGTATCCCGGAGGATCGTTCCCATTAAAACTTCCAGCGAAGCAGAGGAGGAAAGTCCGGCGCCACCGGGGATATCCCCATAGAATAGTATGTCCATCCCGCTGTCGATCGTATACCCTTTTTTTGCGAACGCCCAGATCACGCCCCGCGGATAATCCGTCCAGAGGCCATTTCCGGAAGGAGACAGGTCCCGGATGGACGAAGCGAGCACGCCGTCCGAGCTGAAATTTTCGGAATACAGGCGCAGGGTGTCATCGTCCCGTTTGCGGACAAGTCCATAGGTTCCGAGCGTAAGCGCGCAGGGAAATACATGCCCGCCATTGTAGTCGGTATGGTCGCCAATGAGATTGACGCGCCCCGGCGCAAAGAATACATCTGGTTCCGCGCCGGCCCCAAAGATTTGTATGAAAGTATCTTTCAGCTTTTCCATGTTCATATGTAGGTTCCTCGTTTCTGCGTTAATACCATTATTATATACTGAAAATGAAAAAAAAGCTACAGGAAATCTTTTTTGTTTCTTTCAGAGATCATCAACTAATTCCCGCGGCATAGTCATTGAATACATAATCCATGATGGATGCCGTCCCGACAAGCTCACAGCCGTAAATATAGGAGTCTTGTCCATCCGCCTGCGGGTCGTTCTGCTGGCGGATGATGCGCACGACGCAGTACAGGGCATCCGATTTGCCCAGTACAAGCCGGGCATTGAAATAGTATCCGATGGGAAGTATGCTTTTGCTCTTAAAGCCGATACCGGCTTTGGATACGTCAAATACTTCGATGGGGGCGTTGATATGTTCTACCTTAATGTTATCCTGTTTAAATAAGGAAGATATTTCAAGTTCCAGCTTGGCCGGCCATCTTTTTTCTTTTCTCATCTCGATCATACAGGGTTCCTCCTTCCGTTCTCTTCATAGTAGTTCTTTTAGGATTGTATTAACCATGCCAGGATCCGCTTTCCCCTTCATCGCCTTCATCGTCTGGCCGACAAGGAAACCAATGGCTTTTGTCTTTCCGGCCCGGTAATCCGCGGCAGACTGCGGGTTGTCAGCGATCACCTGTTCAATGGTCTGGCGCAGAGCGCCTTCATCGCTAATTGTCTTAAGTCCATTATCCTCTACAAACTTCTCTACGTCAATATCTTCTGAAAACATTTTTTCAAAAACTTCTTTGGCGACCGTGGAGTTGATCGAGTTGTCATCGGTCAGCTTGATGAGAGCGGCGAGGTTTTCGGGAGAAAAGGTAATGTCTTCCGCATCCATTTCTTTTTCTTTGAGCAGGCGCATTGTCTCGACCATGAGCCAATTTGACACCTTTTTCGGATTGTGGCAGAGGGCGGTAGTCGCTTCAAACAGGTCGGCCAGTTTTTTTGAACTGGTAATGATGCCGATGTCATAATCTGGAATATCAAATTCTTTTTTATAGCGCGCCGCTTTTTCTTCCTGAAGTTCCGGCTGGCGGGATTTCACCGCGGCGATCCACTCGTCACTGATCGATAGCGGAACGAGGTCGGGATCGGGAAAATAGCGGTAATCCTGCGCGTCCTCTTTGGAGCGCATCGCGTACGAATATTCTTTGTTGTCGTCCCATCGTCTCGTTTCCTGGATGACGGATTTGCCGTCCTCGAGAAGTTCGATCTGCCTGGCGCGCTCGCCCTCGATCGCCCGCGAAATGGCTTTGAAGGAGTTCAGGTTTTTCATCTCCGTCCGCGTGCCGAATTCGGAGGCGCCCACTTCGCGTACCGAAAGGTTGACGTCGGCGCGCATGGAACCCTCGTTCAGCTTGCAGTCGGAAGCGCCGAGGTACTGGATCGTCAGACGGAGTTTTTCCAGATAGGCGATGACTTCTTCCGCGCTCCGCATATCCGGCTCCGACACGATCTCGATCAACGGGACGCCCGAACGGTTATAGTCCACGAGGGAGCAGTCCTCCCATTCGTCATGTACGAGTTTGCCGGCGTCTTCCTCCATGTGGATCTCATGGATGCCAATTGATTTTCTGCCGGCAGACGTCTCGATGTCTACGTGCCCGTTGCGGCAGATCGGAAGATACAGCTGTGAAATCTGGTAGTTTTGCGGGTTGTCCGGGTAGAAATAGTTTTTCCGGTCAAACTTGCAGTACTGCGTGATGGTGCAGTTCGTTGCCAGGCCGACGGCCATCGCGTATTCGACGACCTGTTTGTTCAGCACGGGAAGGGAACCCGGCATTCCGGTACAGACCGGACATGTATGTGTATTTGGCGCACCACCGAATGCCGTGCTGCAGCCGCAGAATATTTTCGTTTTAGTGGCAAGTTCCACATGGACTTCAAGTCCGATGACGGTTTCGTATTGTTTAGACATAATTTACCTCCTATTCGCGCACGTTTTTTGCGCATCACACAAGTTTGGGCGTGCGCGCACAAACTTGCCGAGTGAAAAATTTATTTTTCACTCTGTCCTCCATTCACGCAAATTCGGGTATGGATGGCCCGGATGGTCGGTTGCTTTCAAATGTATAGGCGGCCCGGATGATCTGTTTCTCCTGAAAACAGTCGCCGATGAGCTGCAGACCGATCGGAAGTCCGCTCGAATCTGTGCCGCACGGGAGACTGATGCCCGGAAGTCCGGCGAGGTTGACAGAAATCGTGTAAATGTCGCCCAGATACATCTGGATGGGATCCGTTAAACTGTCACCGATCTTCGGCGCGGTGGTCGGAGCGGCCGGGCCGAGGATGACGTCGTATTTGGAAAATGCCTGGTCAAATTCTTTTTTAATAAGTGCTTTCGTCCGCAGCGCTTTCAGATAATACGCGTCGTAGTAGCCGCTGCTCAATACGAAGGAACCTAACATGATCCGGCGTTTGACTTCGGGGCCAAAGCCTTCGGAGCGGGTCTTTTTGTACATATTGTGAAGCCCCTCATAGTCCTCGGAGCGGTATCCGTATTTGACGCCGTCAAAGCGTGAGAGGTTGGAACTCGCCTCCGCGGAAGCGATGACATAGTAGGCCGGGATCGCGTATTCCACGAGGTTTAAGTCAAATTCTTCCACGACAGCGCCGTTTGCCCGCAGCACATCCGCGGCTTGTAAGATCGCGTTTCTGACATCTGGATCCAGTCCCTCGCCGATGTATTCTTTTGGTATGCCGATCTTCATGCCGGCCACGTCGTTGACGAGTGCTGACGTGAAGTCGAGATCGTCCCGCTTGATCGAGGTGCTGTCCTTCTTATCATAGGAAGAAATGATCTCTAATATCGTGGCACAGTCGGTGACATCTTTGGCGATGGGGCCGATCTGATCGAGGGACGAGCCATAGGCGATCAGGCCATAGCGCGACACGGTTCCGTAAGTCGGCTTGATGCCCGTGACGCCACAGAAAGAACTGGGCTGGCGGATCGAGCCGCCGGTGTCGGAACCGAGCGCGAACGAACACTCCGATGCGGCGACCGCGGCGCAGGAACCGCCGGAAGAACCGCCGGGAACATGGTCGGTGTTGTGAGGGTTTCTCGTAATGCCATAGGCAGAGGTCTCTGTTGTACTGCCCATCGCAAATTCATCCATATTCGTTTTCCCGATCATGATGGCGCCTGCCCGATCGAGATTTTTTACGGCTTCTGCCGTGTAGGTCGGTGTGAAATCCGCCAAAATTTTAGAACTGCAGGTGGTCAGGATGTCTTTCGTACACATATTGTCTTTGATGGCGACCGGGACGCCCGCCAAAGGGCCGGCCAGTTCACCGTTATCTATTTTTTTCTGTACTTCATCTGCCCGGGCAAGGACGGCGTCCTCGTTCAGTACGGTGACAAAGCTGTTCAGGGTAGGTTCTGATTTTTTTATCTGGTCCAGTGAGGCAAGCGCAGCTTCCCTGACTGTCACTTCGCCGGCCTGGATCTTTTTACCCAGTTCTACGGCCGTTAAACTCATTACATTCATAACAGACTGCTCCTTTCCGATTCGTTCCTTAGTCAAATGTCCTCGGAACCATGTACGTTCCGTCTTTTTTCTGCGGGGCGTTTGCTAACATCTGTTCCCGGTCATCGCCATTTGTCACGACATCCTCGCGGAATACGTTGTCCACCGGGAAGACGTGTGACATCGGCTCGATGCCCTCGGTATCCAGTTCGTTCAGTTTATCAATATAATCGAGCATCCTGCCCATATCTTTTTTTGCCTGTTCCTTTTCTTCGTCCGAAAGTTCCAGTTTGGCAAGAATGCCTACGTATTCGATCGTTTCATCTGATATGATATTTGCCATCACGATTCCTCCATTTCTTTTTAAGGTTCCAGTCGTCCCAGGTCACGCGGGAACAGAGTCGTTTCCCGTACGTTTTCTTCGCCCAGGAGTTTCATCGTCAACCGTTCCAGACCGATGCCGAGGCCGCCGTGCGGAGGCATGCCGTGCTTAAATATCATGAGGTAATGCTCCATTCCCTCGTCGGTCATTCCCCGCGCTTCGATCTTTTTCTCCAGCATGTCGAGATCGTGGATGCGCTGGCCGCCGGTCGTCACTTCCAGTCCGCCGAAAAGAAGGTCAAAGCTCAGCGTAAATGTGGGATCGGCTGGATCGTCCATCGCGTAAAACGGGCGCTTTTTCGAAGGGTAGTGGGTGACAAATACGAAATCCGCATCGTACTCTTCCTTGAAATACTGCCCGATCAGCGCTTCCTCTTCCGGTTCCAGATCGTACGGGTTTCGTATGCTCCGGTCGTATTTTTCCGAGACGAGGCGTTTGGCTTCGTCAAAGCGGACTTGTGGGATCTGTTCGGTCCGCGGGAGCGTGATGTCCAGAATATTCAGTTCCCGCTCGTATTCTTTCTGTAAAAGATCCATTGTATATTGAAGGAATCCGGTTTCCATTTCCATGATGTCCTGAAAACTGTCGATGTAGCCCATCTCGAAATCGAGGGATGTGTACTCGTTCAGGTGCCGTTTCGTGTTATGCTTTTCAGCGCGGAACACCGGCGCCGCTTCAAATACGCGGTCGAACACGCCGACCATCATCTGTTTATAAAACTGCGGACTCTGCTCGAGAATGGCAGGCCGGTGGAAATAATCCAGTTTAAATATATTGGCGCCGCCCTCGGCGCCTTTCGCACCGATTTTCGGCGTGTGGATTTCTGTAAATCCCTGTTGGAACAGATAGTCGCGGAATCCCCGCACGAGGCCCTCCTGTATTTTGAATTTGGCACGCTCTTTTACGTTTCGCAGGGAGATCGGCCGGAGGTTCAGTTTTGTTTCAAGTGTCGTGTCCAGCTTCCATTTGTTGATCGGAATGGGCATCGGCGCTTTTGGTTCGGAGAGGATCTTCATTTCTTTCAGGCGGATTTCGAATCCGTTGGGAACCCGCTCCTCATTTTTGACGGTTCCGCTCACTTCTACCGCCGAAGCTTCTTTTAGATTTTTCAGGTCCGGAAGGTGCTGGTCATGTTCGCCGTTCCGTTCATATACGGCCTGCACGAGCCCTTCGCGTTTGCGGAGGATGATAAATGCCACGTCCCCCATATCCCGGATGGTGTGTATGGCTCCATTCATGGTAATGTCTTTGCCCTCATAGCCGCCAGCGAGAATGTCTGAGATTTCCAATGCTGCTTTGTGTGTTTTTCCTGATACATAGTCCATAAAATCCTTCCTTTCTCTGTGTCGGGATCATCGCAAGCAAAAAGTCGATTAGTGCGAGCAAAAAAGCCTAATTTCGCAAGCAAAAAAGCCCAATATCGCAAGCAAAAAAGCCCAATATCGCAAGCAAAAAAGCTCATCCCGACAAAACGATTGTTTCGTCTGGGACGAGCCTGAATTTTTATAGGATTCAAAACCCGCGGTACCACCCGCGTTGAAGATCTGGTGTGGCGATCGTGTCACGAACTGTCCTGATCTTCCCCTCAAAATGCCTGTAACGGTGCGTCCGTGTAAACCTACTTGCCAGTGAACGGCGTGTTCAGAATACAAGCTCCGGAATGTTCTCCTGCTTACCGCTCCCGCAAGATGCTCTCAGTCGGTGACATCTTTTCCTGTCGAAAGGTTACTGCATAAGCAATCGTTTCCTTCATAGCCTTTTTTGTTTCAAATTACGCACATTTTACCACAAGTCGCCGGGGATTGCAAGAGGAAATTTATGTATTTTTCTATTGGTTTTCCACTGTTGATGGAATTTTCATAGGACTGGATATCTGGCAGGATGAGAAATACAGGGAACTGTAAAAGCTAAGATAAATGAACTTCATTTAGTCATCGCAACCCCAAAAGAAGATTGCCTTTTTGGTATTTTTCTGGTATGATAAAAATAACTATTTATTATTTATAATGAGTTAGACAGGGGGAGCGAAAATGTTTAAAAAAGTAAAAAAAAGAAACATGAAGTACTTAGCTGCAGCTGTCATAGCGGGAGTGACAATCCTGCCCTTGTTATATTGTCTTAGCAGGAAAATGGATTATACAGTGTATGCGAATAACGAAACAAGGATGGAAGATTACACGACTCCTGAAAAGAAAACTTATTACGATACGAGCTTTTATGACAGAGACCATTTGTTCAAAGCAGCCGCACATTTTCATCTTTTTGCATCAGAAAAGATCACGCTGAGTGCCCATTGTAATGGGAATTTTGCTGCGCCTGAGGCAGACATCCAGACTATGTGTGGGAACGACCAGGCGCGTGGGGATAGGGAATGTGAAATGATCTATGCGGACAGGGTGACGCGTGTAGATGGCAGTATGGCATCGTCGGATATCGCGTTTGGTAAAAAGCACGTCAGGATCACAGACAGAGATGGAAATGTTCTGTCCCCTGGTCCGATCAAAGAAAACCAGGTTCGGATTGCTGGCACACTCCTTAATCTTTCGAGCGGACAGACGATATGCTGTGTTCCAGACGACTTTATTGATTTTGGCAAAGAGTTCGGGTATTTACGGAAAGTATCACGGGCGCTTTCTGAAATGGAAACCACATTAAAAAGAGGCGAAATTATAACTGAGAACGGGGATAAAGCCAGAGATGGTACATATAACCTGGCGGATAGAAATAATGCCTATATCCAACTGAAGGACGGAGTTAATGTATTGAACTGCGCCGCGCCAGACCTGAATGTCGCCGGCCGGGTGACGATCCGAAATATAAAATGCAATAAGAAAAGCGATAAAGAGCACAGAGTCACGGGAACGCAGTCATTGATCATCAATGTGGATTGCAGGGGACAGGAGAAAGCGGCTCCGGGATTAGAGACGGAGTTCGTCTGTGACTGCTCGGACAAATGGCCTCATGGGCATGGGGAAGGTAATTATTATTCCGGGAGTATGATTATCTGGAATTTTTATGATAGTTCCAAAGCAGATAAGATTTTTTCAGGAATCGTCGAGCCGCAGAAAGTGGTGAACGGCTGTTATCTGGCACCAGATGCCGAGATTTCCTGTGGGGTGAATACGAATGGGACGCTGATCGGAAAGGCCATCAAGATAAACAGCCAGTCACACCGCGCGGACTTTCTGGGAAAAAGTCCGGACGTAAACATCAGCGAATCTCCTGACGAGACGACAAAGCCGACGAAAGCACCAGTGTTTGAGCCGGGTGAGACAGAAGAGCCGGGCGGGGTGGATCGGCCAGGTGGGACAGCTAAACCAGGTGAGACAGAAGAGCCGGGTGGGGTGGATCGACCGGGCGAGACATATAAACCAGGTGAGACACAAAAACCAGATGGGGTGGATCGACCGGGCGAGACATATAATCCAGGTGAGACAGAAGAGCCGGGTGGGTTAGATCGGCCGGGCGAGACATATAAACCAGGCGCGACACAAAAACCAGGTGGGGTGGATCGGCCGGGCGGGACAGCTAAACCAGGAGAGACACAAAAGCCAGATGGGATAGATCGGCCGGGCGAGACATATAAACCAGGTGAGACACAGAAGCCAGATGGGATAGATCAGCCGGGCGGGACATATAAACCAGGTGAGACACAAAAGCCAGATGGGATGGATCAGCCAGGTGAAACGGCAAATCCAGGTGATGCGGCAGAGCCAACGGCAAAGCCGGCGGGAACAAATGTATCGGCAGGGCCGGTTTCAAGTGTGAAACCGGATGAATCGGTAAGCGGGAACACGGAGGAGAGGGGAACCCTGATCATTACGGTGATGGATTCTGAAACAGGTGGTGTCGTTCCGGATGCGGAGGTAGAAGTCACAAAACCGGATGGGGAGAAACAGAAGTATACCACAGATAAAAATGGACAGATCAAATTAGAAAATACTGCCGCGGGAGAGTATACGGCGGCGGTGACCAGAGTTCCCTCAGGATATCAGGCGGATCGGACGGCGTTCACTTCTGTGGTGAAACCAAACGCCACGACGAAGGAAGAGATACGGATCCGCACAAAAGTAAAGGGAAAAACGACGACTAAACAGACGGGAAGCGACGGAAGTACGTCAGGTGGCAAAAAACAGGATACTGCGGTCGCTTCTGCGGAAGAAACTTCGCAGCCGGAAACCGGCGATAGATTCGATGCGAGGGTGCCAGTTATTTTGTTCCTGCTTGCGATTGCCGGAACGGTGGCTGCGTTTGTTTTGAGAAGAAAAGAATCAAGCTGCAGGTAAGGAGCCGGAAGAATGAAAAGAAAAAGGGTTCTGGCCAGCTGGATCATTTTGGCTGCCAGCTTCTTGTGCATGTTTGCGGCGACCGCTTATGTGTTGTTTTATTATATTGAACAAAAACAATATGAAGGAACGATAGAAAATCTCCGGGAGATGGTGTATCTCCCGGGGGCAGAAGCGGCTGGGGTCCCGGAAGGAGAGGGAAATAAAAAAACGGGACGGAGCGCAAAATCCGTGATTGATTTCAAGCTGTTGTCTGAGATCAATCAGGACATCTGCGCGTGGTTAAACATTCCGGACACAGAAATAGACTATCCCGTTCTCTATCACGAGGGCGATGCGGAATTCTATCTGCACAGAGATCTTTATCGGAAAAATAGTGTATATGGGTCTCTTTTTTTTGCAGAGGGGTGTATTCCTGTGCAAAAAGATGTTTCCCTGCTAGTGTACGGGCACCATATGAAAGATGGTTCGATGTTTGCCGGTTTGATGGAGTTTAAGCAGAAAAAGTATTATGAAAAACATCCGTACCTTTACCTGTATACGCCGGAATGTTATTACCGGTATCAGATCGCCGCGGTGGTCCTCACAGATATTTCGAAAGAGAATCCAGATGCGTTTTACTGCGATAATTACATTGACCTCAGCGATCCCGGCACATTTGAGGACATGGCGCGGAAGATTGCCCAGAAAGAGTTGTACCAAACGGATGTGACGATGGAAGCGGGGGACCAGATCCTGATGCTTTCTACCTGTGAATATTCTTCTGAAAATGGGCGTCTGGTGGTCATCGCAAAGCAGGATACCCGGGAAGTGTATGGCGATGCCGCTGACGAGAGGGAGCGTTGAGTACTGAGGGCGGTTTTTTTATATGCCGGTAAGGAGAACGGTTGGAGATCTACTTTTACCATTCATGCACGGATTATTACAATTCGTGCATGATTTTATTGTACGCCAGCCTGTGTGATAAGATAAAAACAAGTTGTGCGCTTATAACTGGGAAATGGTTATAACAGAGAGGAAATGGGTGATATGAAACATACTAATATACAGGAAATTATGACGTACTGGGGATTTTCGGAAGTCCGGACGGTAAAACGCTTCCATCCTGATTCTCCACGGATCGTGGCTAAAGTGAGCGCGGGTGACAGAGATTTTATCCTTAAAGGAATCCCGGATGATCGTAACGGGGAATCCAGGGGAGAACAGACGATACGCGGAAACACAACCGCGCATTGTTTTCTGGGAAATCAGAAAGGGATCGCTCCGCGAATTTTTCCCATCAAAGGCGGGGATTCAATATATTATGTAAAAAAAGACGGCTATTGGTTTTATCTGTTGGAATGGGTGGAAGGACGTTCCATGCAGGATACGCCGGAGGATGAATGTCTGCTTGGCAGGCTGGCCTGCAAATTACATACGTTAGAAGGATATTCGTGCCCGTCGGCGCTGAATGAAGACAAACAGCGATTTTATGGATGGTTTGGCGACAAACCTTTTAAGCCTGCGTTTGATCAGCTGCTCGATGGGATTCCCGATTTTCATCAGCATGACAGATGTCTCATTCATACTGATTTAGGGCCGCACAATACGATCGTTACGCCGGATGGGGAGGCGGTGCTGATCGATCTGGATGATTCCGGGATCGGAAGCCGCTATTTGGATCTGGGGTGGCCTTTTATCATGCAGTTCGTAGAACACACGGAGCAGATGCATCTGTCTTACCGCTTTGATCTGGCAAAGGCTTTTTTGCGGGGGTATTATGAAACAGCGCGTATTTCCCCAAAAGAATACGATCTCTTGTGGCAGGGTGCTGTATTTATGCACATCTCATATATGCAGTCATATGGCCCCGATGCGGTTGATTCTTTATGGAGTATCCTGCAGTTTGGATTGGAACAAAAGGCGGCCTTGTGGGAAATGTTGACATTTTTTTGATGGTATCCCCAGTAAAAAGGGAAGCGGGTGATAACTAAAAAAATAACTGAAAGGAATAAAATAATATGATATGTAAGCGGTTAGCTTCAAATGAACGCCCGATATTTCCCAAGCGGGCAATTATTACGGCAGGTATGCCTTATGGAAATAAAAATTTACATTTTGGACATATAGGTGGTATGTTTATACATGCAGACATTTTTGCGCGGTTTTTAAGAGATCGGATCGGTAAAGACAACGTCATCTTTCTTTCAGGAACAGATTGTTATGGTTCTCCGATCATGGAAAGCTATCGCAAGCAGCGGGAAGCAGGGTATGAAGGTACGCTGGAAGAATATGTGCGTGTTAATCACGAAAATCAGAGAAAGACCCTGGAAAACTATGGAATCAGTTTAGATTTCTTTGGCGCCTCGGCTCTGGGAGAAGCAGGTTCGATTCACAAACAGGTATCAGCGGAAGTGTTTCATACGTTGTACAAAAATGGATATATAAAGAAAATGTCCATGCCTCAGTTTTATGATGAAGAAAAAAAGATCTTCTTAAACGGAAGACAAGTAACAGGAAAATGTCCAATACCGGGATGCACTTCTGAAAAAGCGTATGCCGATGAATGTTCATTAGGACATCAGTTTTTGCCTGCGGAACTGATCGATCCTGTCAGCCTGTTATCAAATAAAACGCCTGTCCTCAGAGACGTGGAAAACTGGTATTTTGATTTGGAATATTGTATGAATGCAGTAAAGGAATATAATGATTTTTTAAGAAAAAATACAAATACGCGTAAGTATCAGTTGAAAACCGTAGAAGAATTTTTGAAAAAACCTTTACTATATGTACCAAAAAAGTATATCGATGACCTGGGAAAATTGGCAGCAAAACTGCCCCCTCATAAATGTATCAATGAAGAAAAGAAACCGTCTGTTGTGTTTGAATTTGATAATCTGGATGACCGTGACAAGGCTAAAAATGTATTGGAAGCCGGCAGCATTCATTATACTTCCGGAAAGACACTGGTTCCCTTTCGGCTGTCCGGTAATGTAGAATGGGGAATACCGTTCCCTGAGTGTGAAGGATTAAAAGACCTCACTTTCTGGGTATGGCCGGAATCGCTTTGGGCGCCGATTTCCTTTACTTTCGCGTATTTAAAAGAGCAGGGAAAAGAAGCCGACTTATCCAGTTGGTGGTATGATGCGGACTCCAGAAAACAGCTTATTATCGATTGTTTTTATGCTTGTAAGGTTATGGCGATCCTAATCCATCCAATCGCGCCGGAAGGATGCGAAATGTTTAGGGAATATCTAAATTTGGGAGAAGAATTGTGGGACTGGAGTCATATATTTGAGCCGGTGTCTTTTTATATTACAGATGTGGACAGCCATAAACTGAAATATCTGGAACCGAAAGTAGATTTCTTTAAAAAGCATGATTGTCAACTGGTGGAAATGTAAGTGAAAAAGGGGCGATGATCCCGCCCCTCAAAAAAGTGCTATTTGAATGGAGAAGAGTTAAAGATTTTAGGAAATTTTTCTTGACTTTTATCTATTACAGTTGTAATATTATATCAGGGCTGGGAAAATATTTTTTTACAACAAATTCTTACATTTGTAAGATTTAAAACTCATGGAATATGTTAGAACAAAAGACGAGGGAGGAATAACCTGATGAGAAAAAAGAACAAGGAACTTAAAAAGAAAAAACATAATCATTTATTAGCGGCATTCATTTTCATGTCTCTATCCATATGTGCCGCCGCCGCGGTTCTGATTTTTTTGCCCAGACAAGAACAAACATGGACAAAGCCGGAAGAGCTGCTCATCACCTATATGGAGTATGTTCAAAACCACAATTACGAAGCGATGTATGCCATGCTGGCGGAAGAAGCCGCGTCCCATATCAGCAGAGAAGATTTCATAAAACGAAATTCTGCCATCTATGAAGGAATGGATACTCAAAATATGAAAATTACGATCCTTTCCTGCGATAAAGAACGAAACAGTATAAAATATAACAATTCTTTCGACACCCTCGCAGGCAGCGTCAGTTTTGATAATGAGGCATGGTTTGTAAAAGGTGACGAAGGGTATAAACTGCTATGGAAAGACTCCCTGATCCTTCCCGGCCTGGCCTCAGCAGATAAAGTGCGCATTCAGACAGTACCGGCGAAAAGAGGCAATATCGTGGATCGCAATAACCGGATGCTCGCAGGATTTGGCAAAGCATCTTCCGTGGGGATCGTCCCCGGCAAATTAGAAAACAGGAACCATGCCGTGAAAAAAATAGCAGATCTTCTGGAAGTGAAACCGGAAGAAATAGAAAAGAAATTGAGAGCAAAGTGGGTCAAAGAGGATTCGCTCGTACCAATAAAAATATTGCGAAATGTAGAAGAGATACAATTGCGTTCGCAAACGTCCAATCAGGAAGTCCATCAGGAGGTCCAAAAAGAATACGAACGACAGCAAAAATTACTGGCGATTCCCGGAGTGATGATCTCAGATACCGAAATCCGCAAATACCCGCTCGGCAAAGCGGCTGCGCACGTAATCGGCTATGTGCAGAACGTCACGGCAGAGGATCTGGAAGAGCATAGAGGCGAAGGATATACGGCAAACAGCGTCATGGGAAAAAGCGGTCTGGAACATGTATTTGAACGTGAATTAAAAGGAGAAGACGGGTGTGGGATCTACATTATGGATGCGGACGGAGAGAAAAAGGAAGTCATCGCGCAAAGGAAAGTGAAACACGGAGATGATATAAAAGTAACGCTGGATTCCGAACTCCAAACGGTCCTGTATGAGCAGTTCAGGAAAGATAAGAGCTGTTCGGTGGCCATGGATCCGTTCACAGGGGAAGTACTGGCACTTGTGAGTACGCCGTCTTATGATAACAATGACTTTATCATAGGAATATCAACGAAAAAATGGACGAAATTAAGCAAAGATAAGAAAAAGCCGCTCTATAACCGGTTCCGCCAAACATGGTGTCCGGGTTCTTCGTTTAAGCCGGTCACGGCAGCAATCGGTCTGGACAGCGGGGCGTTAGATCCGGAAGAAGATTTTGGAGACGAGGGTCGGAGCTGGAGGAAGGACAGTTCATGGGGAGCGTATCGGATCACAACGCTGCATACGTATAAACCTGTCATTTTACAAAATGCCCTGATCTACTCAGACAATATTTATTTTGCAAAGGCTGCCCTGAAAATCGGGGCGGAACAGATGGAGAAATCGTTATTGGAATTAGGGTTCGGGGAAAATTTACCGTTTGATATCACAATGGCTGACTCCAGGTATTCGAATACGGAAACGATTGAGACAGAAATTCAGCTGGCAGACAGCGGGTACGGGCAGGGGCAGGTCTTGGTCAATCCCGTGCACCTGGCAGCGATTTATTCCGCATTTTGCAATCGGGGCAGCGTGATCAAACCGCATATCGTGCAGGAAGAAGAATCCAGACCGAAATACTGGAAGCTGCAGGCTTTTTCGGAAACGACGGCAGATACTGTGCTGAGCGGGCTGAAAAAAGTGGTAAACGATCCACACGGAACCGGGTATGCGGCTCATAGAAAGGATATCGTATTGGCAGGTAAGACCGGAACAGCGGAAATTAAAGCAGATAAGAAAGACACTTCCGGTACAGAGTTGGGCTGGTTTGCTATTTTTACCGCGGACAAAGAAGCAAAAAGGCCGTTCCTGCTGGTCAGTATGGTGGAGGATGTAAAGGGAAGGGGCGGAAGTGGATACGTGGTGGCACGGGATTGCGAGGTGTTAGAAAGCTGGCTGAAAGTTTCACAGCGATAATGTGCAAACTTCTGTCAGGAGCTATGTCGGAAGTTGTATCAGGAGTGTGACAGGGGAAAAAGGAAGGTGAGGTCTTTGAAACGGCGAAAAAGGAAAACAGGAATCACATTTCGGGCGTTATTAGCCGGTATTATTGTGATCGGAGTTGTGGTGGGGCTGACAGTGATGCGGAAGGGCGTTACGCCGCGGGACGAGGTGGAGGAAAACAGGCTGCCAGGGCTGGGATCTGAACGAGACAAATCGGGTGAACGGAAGGCGGAAGAACAATGGAAAAAAGGGTATGACCTTCCGATTGGAGATGATGAGAAAACGGAAGCGGCAGACGAATGTATCAAGATCATGGATCTTATTTCTGACATATACAAATCTGCCGACAAGGGAGAAGCGACGAATGTGATCCTGCCAGATCAGACACTTCTTGTCATGCGGGACAGGATAAAGCAGGCAGGTGATGCGGTCTGCGCGAATGTATCGTACTCAGGCATGAAAAATCATAAACAGGTGGAGCGATTTCTGAAAAATTGTAAGAACGGAAAACAGAGTACCGTGATCCTCTATACGATCCGTTCCGACGGTGGGATAGGAAGAAGTAAATATATGTTTGACGGTAAGGATATGTACCAGTTTGCTACAGGGGCCGTGTGGGATGAACATGATCAGCCGGAAATGGAATCCATGTCCCTCACCAGGATAAAACAGTGGAATTATACAGAACATGGCTGGTTTTGCTACGAACTATGTGTGCCCGAGTATCCGGAAGTATCGGAAATGGTCGATGGAAGCCATCTGATCCGGGTAAAACCGATGAGCCGTGAAAACCGCAGTATGACGAGAAAAGTCGTGGCCGGCCTGGGATATCAGGGCAATAATCTGCTGAGTTCAAATTGGGACAGGAACCATATGAAAGACTTGGATTATAACGGGCTGTATGAATATTTGTATGAGATGAAATATAAAAAAAAATTTAATGAAAAAAAGTACGCGGATGGAATACCGAGAGACCTGTTTGAAACACTTATCATGGAATATCTCCCCATAAAAGCGGAACAAATACGGGAGTACGCAAGTTATGATAAGAAAAGCAAAACGTATGACTGGGTCCGGCTGGGATATTATAATTATACGCTTAGCTTTTTCGGCACTTCGGTTCCGGAGGTAATAAAAACGAAGAAAAATAAAGATGGGACATACACGCTGACTGTAGCGGCAGTATGCGAAATGGTGTTAAATGATGATGTGCTCATAACCCACAAATTAAAAATAAAGCTGGGAGAGGATGGGAGTTTCAAGTATCTCGGGAATCGGATACAGGAGGAGGTGCTCCGTGATCTGCCAGCCTACCAGTACCGCGTGGGTCGCACGAAACGGGTCGCACGAAAGCGGGTCGCGGGAAAGAAGGTCGTGGGAAAATGGGTCGCGGAAAAGCGGGTCACAGGAAAGGATGATCCCAGATGCCCAGATCGGACAGGACTGACATCGTGATCTCCCTTGCCCTGCTTCCGGCGGCATCATGGGCGGCGCGGATATTTGTGGCAAAAAAGCAGGTTTTTCCGGATGCTTCGACTGCTCCGACAAACCATCCGTTCATATCCTTTTCATCTACGCGTCCCGTCCCGGTTTTTCCGTAAATATTCCCGTGTTCGCAGGAGGAGAGGAGGATGGAGTCCTTCACGGTATTCATATGTTCAGGCGCAAAGTCAAAACCGTTTTGGAATAGTTTTGTCAGCAGTTCAACCTGTTCGACCGGTGAGATCGTGAGGGAGGATTCGATCCAGTAAGAGGACAGGCCTCCGGCTGTATTTTCATTTCCGTATTTGATTTTTTTCAAGTAGTTGTCAATCCTGGCGGTGCCCAACTGTCGGTCGATGGACTGGAAATACCAGTTGACAGAAGCCTGCATCGCGGAAGTAAGTGTCTGGTCAGCGTTCCATTGTTCAAAGGGGTAGCGCTCCCCGTTCCATTTGATCTGCGTGGCGGCCGGCGTGATGATGCGCGCATCCAGTCCGAACAGCGCGTCATATATCTTGTAAGTGGAATCCGGCGATGAACGGTATGTCGCCTGTTCCAGATCATATATGTCCCACCTGCCGGTTTCTGCCGTATACAAAACAAAGCTTCCCTCGTATCCGTCAAAATAGGAGGATAAGTCCAGGGTGGTAACATGTTGGGAAGCGGTGTTCCAGTTATAGTGATCACCATTTGCCGCATAGGTAGAAAGAGCCGGGGCCAGGCTGGACGACAGCGCGAAAATTACAAGAAAGGATGCCGCGCTGGCCAGTTTTTTTCGAAAAGAAGGTTTCCGGTAAGAGCAGATATTGGAGATGCGTTGTTCCATCTGTTTCATCGTCCCGCTGATCCCGGTGGCAAACGGGAATGAGGGAAGCGATAGTTTTTCCGCAAAATGTATCAGGGTATTACCATATTCTTTGTATTCATTTTCTTTTAACAAGGTGAGCACCGAACTGTCACATGCGAGTTCCCGGTCTTCGCGCATTTTTTTCAGCGCGTACCAGACGAGAGGATTAAACCAGTAGAACACGGCTGCAAGGTTAATGAAGTGATTGATCAGTGCGTCCTGGTGCTTGTAGTGCTGTAGTTCATGATACAACATATAGCGCAGCTGTGCTTCGTCGTAGTCCGAGATCAGATGAATGGGCAGATAGATTTGTGGTTTTCGCCAGCCGACGATCACAGGGGATTTCAAAAAAGCGGTGCTGAAAACAGGGATATTTTTTTGGATCTTCATTTCCGCCAGGCACTTGGCATAAAGTTTACGGGTTTTCTCATGCTGCACAGGGAGGGCCGAGTTCCGTATAACGTTCAGGCGCAGCCAGGATTTTGCTGTCAGGAGCAGCATAGCCAAAATTCCGAGCAGCCAGATCCCGCAAAGGATCAGAAAGAGGGGAGCGGGCATTTCCCTGTGGACAGACAGGGCAAAATCATTTATCCAGTCCGTTGACTCTTTCGTCGTCAGGGCTGAAGTGTCTGGAGAGATGGCGGTACCAGTGTCAGATCCGGATGCAAGGAACCCGGTCTGCATAAATCCGCAGAGAGAAAATGTGGACTGCAGATAACGTATCCATGAAAAGGACGGGCAAAAACCGAAAAGCGGAACCGGTAAAAAAGGAATCAGCAGCAGGCCGAGGAATAGAAACCACAAATGATACTGCGCCCGTTTGGTCAGCACACATTTACACACGGTTCTACCTAAAAGAAGAATGGCGATGATGAGACATATCGCCATGTTACAGATAAGAAAACGAACGATGAATTCAGTCATGTGTATCCCCCCTGTCTTTTTTGTCAGATGAAAGCATCGTGCGCAAAATCTTGATTTCGGCTTTTGACAATTTATTGTTTTCCATAAAGGAAGATAGCATACGGGTAATGTCCCCGTTGTAAAAACGTTTTAGAAAATGACTGCTTTCATTTTCGATGTATTCGTCTTCTTTGATCCGGGGCGTGTAGACGAATACCCGGCCATCTTTTTCGTAAGAAATGGCGCCTTTATTGACAAGACGCTTTATTAACGTGTGTATCGTTTTTGGGTTCCATGCGGTGGTTTTGCTCAACATCTCGGTAATTTCATTTGTGTTGATGGGAGCGTGTTTCCATATGATCTTCATAACTTCAAATTCGGCTTCGGAAATTTGCGGCAGGGATTTCACGTTGACACCTCCTGTTTCTTACGAATGTAATATATATTATAATATGAAAATGCCATAGTGTCAAACTTTGATCTGCCATTACCTGAAAAATAAGGGCGTACCTCTTGCAGTTTCCATTTAATTATGCTAAGTTTAAGAAAGAGGAAAGGGGAGATTACATTTGCATGAAAAACAGTCTTTTTTAGAATGCGAAAGAAGCAGGGTGTTTCATCTTCTGATGATGAGCGGAGGATTGCTCGGAGCTTTTACCTATTGTATCCGGGGCGGCGTTTTCTGCAACGCGCAAACGGGTAATATCGTACTGCTTGGGATGGCGGTTGGAAATGGGGACTGGAAAGGCGCCGCGTATTTTATCATTCCGATCACGGCATATGGGGTTGGTGCCGCAGTATCAGAAGTATTGCCTGGCTCAGTGAAAAAAGCGGGGCTTGTGCGATGGGATACGCTTCTGGTCGGTATTGAGATGCTGGTAACATTACTGTTGGGATTACTGCCGGAAAGCGTACCGTTTCAGGTTTCGCAGGTGGCGATCAACTTTATCTGTTCCATGCAGTACAATACGTTTCGTCAGGCGGAGGGGATTCCCATGGCGACCACATTTTGTACCAATCATGTGCGTCAGACAGGGATCAGCCTGGTAAATTGGCTGCGAAAAGGCGATGCGGCATATTTCCGCAAGGCCCTCCGTCATAGCGGGATGCTTTTGGCGTTCGTTGTCGGAGCGGTTTTGGGCACTGTGTTGTGTAACCGCTTTGCGGGCAGGGCGATCTGGGGAGCATCCATCCTGCTCTTTATCGTATTTATCGATCTGCTTCATGCGGATCTGACGAAGGAAAAGGGAATGCTGGAGCGTGTGCCGGCGGGTCATTAGTTATTGGTGGGACAGAACATATGAAAGGAAATGGAGAGAAAGAAATGATCTTACCGGAAAAAATACGTAGTATGGTTACAGACGAGCCGTATGAGCGGGACGAGATCGGAATGTCCGGAGCGTCCATTTTCCTCTTTGGCGATCAGGTTTTGAAAGTACAGGAAGATGCGGAGGAAGCGGAGAATGAGGTCCGGATGATGCGGTTTCTCCAGGGGAAGCTGCCGGTTCCGCGCATCCGTGCCTGCGAGGGTTACGAGGGGAAGTCGTATCTGTTAATGAGTAAATGTGAGGGGCAGATGGCATGTGCCCGCGAGTATATGAGTCATCCGACTGTTTTATGTAAGCTTCTGGCAGAGGGGCTGAAGAGGTTGTGGAGTGTGGATATTTCCGATTGCCCCTCGGATCAAACGCTGATGCGAAAACTGGAAATGGCGCGATATAATATCGAACACGGACTGGTTGATATGGAAAATGTGGAGCCGGATACGTTTGGCGAGGATGGTTTTCGGGATCCGGAGGAATTGCTGGCATGGCTATATGAAAACAGGCCGGAGGAGGAGCTGGCGTTATCACATGGGGATTATTGCCTGCCTAATATTTTTGGCCACAAGGATGAGGTCACAGGTTTTATTGATTTAGGAAAAACGGGGATTGCCGACAAGTGGTGCGATATTGCGATCTGCTACAGGAGTTTATCGCATAATTACAGCGGGAGATATGGGAAGCGTTTCGATGCGGTGTGTTCGGAGTATGATGATCGGCAGCTCTTTCGGGAACTGGGGGTTGAGCCGGATTGGGAGAAGATACGGTATTATATTTTGTTGGATGAATTGTTTTGAAGTCAAATATTACATTGGGTAACCTCCCTGAAATGCTTGAAAAATAGTAATTTCTTTCGTATAATGATAATAAGATTACGGGCGGGAGTCAAATAATTATAAGAAATGAATGCCCGCTGCGCATGTTATAAAGAAGGGCGGTGGGGGTCGTGAAAACAGATACGATCACAAAGGATTATGTAAAAGATACAGGTATATTTGCCGATATTTTCAATTACTATATTTACGGCGGCAGACAGGTTATCCGGCCAGAGCAGCTTACCGAGCGTGACTCTGCGAAAATTGCGCTGCCATACGGTGCCGACGGCGCCGTCGTTCCGGTGCAGAAGTTCCGTGATGTGCAGAAGCTATACGCCGCGATGACGGACGGGAAGATGGAATATGTGCTTTATGGCGCGGAGAACCAGTCGGAGATCCACTACGCTATGGCAGTGAGAAATAATCTGTATGATGCGCTGGAATATGCGGGACAGGTGGAAGAAGCGGCAAGATCACACCGGAAGGAGATCAGGCGGCGAAAGGAGCAGGGCAGCGCGGATGAGGAAGATGGGAAAAAGACTCCCGGTGCAGGTGAATTTTTAAGCGGCTTCTGGAAAGGGGATCGGCTGATCCCATCCATTACTGTCACTATATTTTTCAGTTCGGAAAAATGGGATGGGCCAATCAGTCTGTTAGAGATGATGGATGTTTCAGACCCAGATGTGCTCACCTGCCTGAATGATTACCGTGTGCACCTGATCGCTCCGGCCCAGATGACTGATGACGAGATTATGAAATTTCAGTCAAGCCTGCGGGAAGTTCTGTTCTTTATTAAATACTCAAAAGACTGGGATAACTTGAGCAGTATACTGGAGACAAACGAAGAGCGTTTCCGGAAATTGGAACGCAGGGCAGTAGATGTGATTGAAGCAATTACAAATTCGGGAATAAAATATGATGAGGAAGAGGAGGCGGTTGACGTGTGCCAGGCAATACAGGAAATGCGCAGAGAAGGAGAAAAGATAGGCGAACAGATAGGAGTACAAAAAGGCGAATTGAAAAAAGCTCAAGAAGCAGCTAAAAACTTTTACAATCTCGGACTTGAAGTTGATAAAATAGCACAAGGGTTGGGATATGAAGTGGAAACGGTTAAAGGGTGGCTTGAACTTGAATAGTATTTATTAAGAATCCGGGGCATAAGTCTCGGATTTTTTCATTTTCCTGAAACGTTTTCCCCAAAATAACCGTCTAATATATGAACGTTCAATAAGATACAGGAGGTGATCATTCGTGAACAGGCTAGTTAAACAGGCAAAAAACGGAGATGCGGATGCTTTCGTACAACTCATGGAGCAGAACAGGCAGAACATGTACAAGGTGGCAATCTGTTACGTGAACAATCCGGAAGATGCCGCGGACATCATACAGGATACGGTCCTGACCGCGTTTGAGAAAATACGTGACCTGAAACAACCGAGATATTTCAAGACGTGGCTGACGCGGATTCTGATGAATAAATGCAAGGATTTTCTGGATAAGCGGAGCTGGGAAGTTGCGTTTGGTGAATTGCCGGAAACGGCATACAGTGACACTGCGCTCGACAATTTGCTGTATGAGGAACTGATCCAGGCAGTCGAGGAGCAGTACCGGGACATTCTCGTACTGCATTATGTCAAAGGATTCAAGTCAAAAGAAATTGCAGAGGTGCTGGGGATGAAGGACGCGACCGTCCGCACGAGGCTCAGACGCGGGCGGGAGAATCTGTGCCAGGTGTATGAAAAGCAGATGGGAAAGCGGAAGGGAACGGGAGGAAGCAGTAATGGAGCAGTAGATCCAATGTTTCAGGAAAGGATGGGAAAATATTATGCGGGATGATCGAGTGAGACAGATGTTTGAACGGGAATTGGAAATTCCGGATGTGGTGCAGGAAAAAATGCACGAGGCGTACCGGCAGATGGGAGCAGATATGGATAAGATTGAAAAGACATCTTATCAAAAATATATAGGCAGGAGGGGAACGCGCTACGTAAAAGCGGCATCCTTTATCCTGTTTGCGCTGATGGTAACGACTACGGTGCAGGCGGCGGCTAGCGGAGGTTTTCAAAAACTTTCGCGATTGTTTGGCGGCGGTGACGTCAGCCAGATCCAATCGTCTTCGGAGACGCCGAAAGTGTCCTCAAATAAAAGTACATTCAAGGATCTGGATGTGTCGGTGGAGCAGGTGCTGGGAACGGAAGAAATCAGCTATATCGTGCTAAAGGTAAAGCGAACAGATGGCAAAACGTTTGATAAGGATATGGATTATTATTTCAAACAGGTTGCCATGAGAGGGGAAAATGACTTGTACGATGAGCAGCCTGGCAGCGGCAGGGAAGACGGAGCAGAGGAAGGAGCCGGGAGTGGAGCTGCAGGTGGAGCCGGAGCGGAAGGTGATTATACCATTTCCATAAAAGGAAACGGAGGCGAAATGCAGACCGATGGTATGGAGCAGCGATGTGTGATAGATCAGGGGATCATGATTGAAAATCAGGGCACGAATGAAATCTATCTTGCGGTCGTTTATGGATACGAGCGGAAGCAGGATGGGGTGAGCAGTTTCCACAAAGGAGAAAAGTGCCTGTTGAAGCTGCGTGGACTCTGCGGCGGCACCGATGGAAAAGAGGGAGAAGAGAGTATGTGTATAAAAGGCACTACCGAGGTGGAATTTGTGCTGGATTACGGCGACTGCCCTAAAAAGGTGATCGAACCCGGAAAGAAGATCAAACTGCCAAAACTTAACAGCATGAAAAAATATATCTCGTCTGGAACGCTTGACCGCGTCATCGTTACACCATATTTTATTCAGTACGAGAGAACGTTTTCCCGCGATGCGATAGATAAATCGACAATGACATGGGATCAGGTCTATCTGGAAATGGATGATGGTACGCGGGTCGGTTATCAGACATTGGATTCATGGCTGGAACAGGAGGGCGGCAGAGGCGGATACGGAATTGGCATAGATGGGAAATATAAAGACTATCTGCTGTTCCAGAAACTGATCGATGTCGAGCATGTGAAGGCTGTTTACTTTGGGAAGACAAGGATAGAACTGTAGTCTGATTTACGGCGGACGTATATGGTAAAAAGAAACCAGGCGGTGATCACTCACCGCCTGGTCCGTCTTTTCGTTCCCTCTGATCCTCTTTCACAACATACTTTGAAGTGGAGGAATCCTGATCGGAATCATCCGAAGCGCCGGGAATGTTGTTTGTCTGCCTCTGACTGCCCTTTGTACGGTGGCAGTTGGTAAAAAAATCCTTTTTTTCCATCATATCCTCATTTCTGCACAGAATGCGTTATCATATTTTTTGTCTCACCAGAAACTGATAACAATAGTGTGGCCGGAAAGAGAAATAATATTCGAAAATTCAGGAATGTTTGTTAGTTCCCGGTGGAAATAAACGGACTCAATACAGACGCTACCTGAACGGCAGGCATCGTCTGGAGGGATACCCTGCCGGGGCCGGTCACAACTGTATTGAAAAAGCCTTCTCCGCCGAGGAGTTTATTTTTGATACCTTTTACGGTTACAATGTCCATCGAACAGGTGCCATCCATCATCGCAAGATATCCGGTGTCGATCGTAATCTTTTCGCCGGCAGCCAGTTCCTTTGTGACAACGGAGCCGTCGATTTCGAGGAAAGCCGTGCCGTTTCCGGAAAGCTTCTGCATGATAAAGCCCTCACCGCCGAAAAAGCCGGATCCAATCTTTTTCTGGAAAAAGATTGAAAGTTCAACGCCGGAAGTAGACGCCAGGAAAGCGGATTTCTGACAGATGATTTCCTGCCCCGGACGGATGTCCACGGCGATAATGTCTCCCGGAAAACTCGAGGCAAAAGCGATCGAGCCCGGTCTGCCCTGTGCGGTGTAGCGGTTCTGGAACATGCTTTCGCCGGACAGCGCCTTGGAAAACATCTTTCCGATGCCGCCGCCGGACGTTTCCATCTGCATGTTGTCGGTCATCCAGCTCATTGCCCCGGATTCACAAATGATACTTTCACCTGCATCCAGTGTGCATTCTACCACGGGAAGTGGTGTTCCTTTGATTTCGTACTGCATATTAATACCTCTCTCTTTTATATATTTGAGTGCCATAGGATCAGAAGGAGTCCGCGTTCAACGCTGATGATCCCTTTCTTTCCCACGGCTTCATTGCTCACGCCAAGCGGAAAGGTGTTCGACAGGGTCGCGCCTTCCACTTCGTATTTTAATCCCTTGATCGTTACGTTCTCACTCGTGTCGCTCAGCGAGAAAATGGAAACATAGCCGGACAGATCTTTGGCCAGCGTAAAACTGCTGTTTTGAATGACTGTCAGCGCATAGTCCTCGTGGTACAAGATGCCCTGCGCGTGGCTGGCGGCAAGAAAAGACAGCGCCTGGATGTTCGCGACCGTGTGGTCGAGCCGCCCGCCCAGTCCGCCGAAAATAGCGAACTGATCATAGCCTTTCGTAAGCCCGAAACGGATGGCAAGCATCATATCGGTATCATCTTTTTCAGGCGGGTATGTTTTTTTCTCGCAGATCGTGTCTTCCCAGATCTCATGTGAAGTCACGGAGTCAAAATCGCCCAGAGCTACGTCTGCACGCAGGCCAAGCTGGATCAGATGGTCATATCCGCCGTCAGCGGCGATGACAAGGTCGTCGTCCGTCAGAGTGATCTCGCAGGGGGAAAACTCCCCAGCGCCGAAAATGTAGCAGGTTGGAGTATCCATTTTCAGCCTCCGTGCCGGGACGCGGACGGGTTCATATTTTCAATGATGGCAACCGCGTCGTCCATGTAGTCAAAGGTGAAATCTTCGATCGCGCCGGCATCGATCGCTTCGGTCAGTTTCGGATCGATCGGAAGCTGGCTGAGGATCGGGAGTTCGTATTTGGCGGCGGTCTCCTTGACGCGGCTTTCACCAAACACGGATAATTTTTTACCGCAGTCCGGACACTGTACATAGCTCATGTTCTCAACGATACCCAGCACCGGAATATCCATCATTTCCGCCATTTTCACGGCTTTACCGACGATCATGGACACCAGGTCCTGCGGAGTTGTCACGACGATGATGCCGTCAAGCGGCAGCGACTGGAATACAGTCAGCGGGACATCGCCGGTTCCCGGCGGCATATCGACGAACAGACAGTCAATATCCTCCCATAAAACGTCGGTCCAAAATTGTTTGACGGTGCCGGCGATCACCGGGCCGCGCCAGATGACCGGGTCCGTCTCATTTTCCAGCAGCAGATTGATGGAAATGATGTCAATGCCGGTTTTTGATTTTACCGGAAAAATCGTGGTGGCGTTGCCGGTCGCCTTTTCAGTCACGCCAAACGCCTTCGGAATGGAAGGGCCGGTAATATCGGCGTCCATAATGCCGCATCGGTAACCCTTCCGGCTGTACGCCACGGCCATTAAATCGGTCACCATTGATTTGCCGACGCCCCCCTTGCCGCTTATGATACCGATGACGCTCTTTATATTACTATCCGGATGTGGTTTTTCGATAAAAGATTTTGGATCCGGAGCCTGTGCCCCGTCGCAGACTGAACTGCAGTTTGAACAATCGTGGTTACAATCACTCATCGTGTCTGTTCCTCACTTTCTAATTATTATAAATGCGCTCTCATTTAAGTTTATTGCGAATACATCCATTTGTCAATAGTTTTTGACACCGGGAGGGGGCGTGTGCTACAATTATGTGTACAGAACGCGCGAACAGAGAAATGATGGACAGACCGTGCGCGCAAAAAAGTGAAAGAAGGAAAAGAGACTGATGATGGAATCGAGAAAAGAGAAAGCGATGGAATTATTTAAACAGGGATATAACTGTTCGCAGGCGGTCGTGCTTGCCTATGCGGACGTGCTCGGACTGGACTGGGAACAGGCGGCCAAGTGCTCGGCTTCGTTTGGCGGGGGACTGGGGAGGCTCCGTCATGTGTGCGGCACCGTATCCGGGATGTCGATCGTGGCAGGGATACTGACCGGTTCATCCGATCCGAAAGATGTGAACAAAAAAAAGGAAAATTATGAAGTGGTCCAAAAGCTGGCAGAAGAATTTGAGAAACGGAACGGGAGCATTATCTGCCGGGAACTTTTGGGACTGGACAGGGAAAAGCCGTCGGTGGGAGACGGGTACATCAGCGGCGCCGCCCCGGAGCCGCGGACAGAAGAGTACTACAGGAAAAGACCATGTGTGAGCCTGGTAGGCGAGGCTTGCGACATATTAGAAAATACCTTACATGAACTTCTTGAATAAGAGTGGAAAATGTGATATGATGAGTGAGAAAAAAGATGGAATTTTGTCATGAAATTCTGACACGTTTCAACAGAAAAAAGACGCGGATTTTGTGTCCCTGTACATGGGGCGCAATATCATTATGCGCAGAAATGAGGTAAATTATGTTTCGAATAGTAGAAAAGAAGTCCCTGAACCCGACTGTTACGAAAATGGTCGTTGAGGCGCCTCTGATTGCAAAAAAGGCCGAGCCGGGGCAGTTTATTATTTTCCGGGCGAAAGAAGACAGCGAGAGGATCCCGCTGACGATTTCTGATTTTGACAGGGAAGCTGGTACGGTGACGATCATTTACCAGATCGTCGGAGGTTCCACGATGGAACTGGATACGCTGAACGAGGGGGAAAGCATTCATGACTTTGTCGGTCCGCTCGGGGTTCCGACGCATACGGATGGTTTGAAAAAAGTGGCAGTTGTCGGCGGAGGTGTCGGCTGCGCGATCGCTTACCCAGTGGCAAAAAAGCTGCATGAGATGGGGGCTGAAGTTCATTCTATCGTAGGATTCCGGAATCAGGATCTCGTCATCCTCGAGGATGAGTTCAAGAATGCTAGTGATAGGTTTGTTATGATGACGGACGACGGCAGCTATGGCGAAAAAGGTCTTGTGACCGACGCGCTCGAGAAGCTGATCCAGGAGGGGAATGAGTACGATGAAGTTATCGCGATCGGGCCGCTCATTATGATGAAGTTTGTGTGCCTGACGACGAAAAAATATGATATAAAAACGATGGTGAGCATGAATCCGATCATGATAGATGGAACAGGCATGTGCGGAGGCTGCCGTCTGACGGTAGGCGGGGAGACGAAATTTGCCTGCGTGGACGGGCCGGATTTTGACGGCCATCAGGTGGATTTTGATGAGGCGATGCACCGGGGTACGATGTATAAAGAATTTGAGACACATGCCCGCGAAGCGGCCTGCAATTTATTAAAGGAGGCTAAGTAAAATGGCGGAACGTAATATGGATATGAAAAAATGTCCGATGCCGGTACAGGATCCGGACGTGAGAAATAAGAATTTTGAAGAAGTGGCTTTGGGGTACACGTATGATATGGCAGTCAATGAGGCGAGACGGTGCCTGAACTGTCCGAAGAAGCCATGTGTGGGCGCCTGTCCGGTACAGATTGACATTCCGGCGTTTATAGAGCGGGTGGCAAATGAGGATATGGATGGCGCATTTGAGATCCTTTCGAAATCAACTTCGCTCCCTGCTGTGTGCGGCCGTGTCTGTCCGCAGGAGAGCCAGTGTGAGGGACAGTGTGTCCGCGGTATCAAAGGAGAGCCGGTCGGCATCGGCCGTCTGGAGCGCTTCGTGGCGGACTATCACAGGGAGCACTGTGACGACAAGCCGGTGATGCCGGAGCAGAATGGACATAAAGTAGCAGTCATCGGCGCGGGGCCGAGCGGACTGACTGTGGCAGGCGATTTGGCTAAGATGGGATATAAAGTGACGATTTATGAAGCACTTCACCTTGCCGGCGGCGTTCTTGTATACGGGATACCGGAATTCCGTCTTCCGAAGGCTATCGTACAGAAGGAGATCGATAACCTGAAGGCAATCGGGGTCGATGTGGAGACGAATATGGTCATCGGCAAAGTGCTGACGATCGATGAACTGTTTGAACTGGGAAATGAGGCTGTTTTCGTAGGCTCCGGCGCAGGACTCCCGAGATTCATGAACATACCGGGAGAGAGCCTGAAAGGGGTCTATTCGGCCAATGAATTCCTCACCCGTATCAACTTGATGAAGGCGTACAAAGATGACAGCAAAACGCCGATCCAGCACGCGAAGAAGGTGGCTGTCGTCGGCGGCGGAAATGTGGCGATGGATGCCGCAAGGAGCGCCAAACGCCTGGGGGCTGAGGAAGTGTACATCGTTTACCGCCGTGGTATGGAAGAACTCCCGGCAAGAAAAGAAGAAGTGGAACATGCGGAAGAAGAAGGGATCATTTTCAAAACGCTGCACAATCCAGTGGAAATACTTGGTGACGAAGAGGGAATGGTGTGCGGCATGACATGCGTCGAGATGGAGCTCGGTGAGCCGGATGAGAGCGGCCGCCGCCGTCCGATCGTCAAAGAGGGAAGCGAATTTGTCCTCGATGTGGATTCAGTCATCATGTCGATCGGTACGAGCCCGAACCCGCTGATCCGTTCCACGACGCCGGGACTGGATGCCAATAACCACGGCTGTCTGATCACGAAGGACGAAAAAGGCGAGACGACCAGGGAAGGCGTTTACGCCGGCGGAGACGCCGTGACAGGAGCGGCTACCGTAATCCTTGCGATGGGTGCAGGAAAGTCGGCAGCGAAAGCAATTGATGAGTATATTCAAGGAAAGTAACAGATAAATGGGGATATAATATTAATGAAGGTGAAATCGAAATCAGGATTACGCACGTCGCTTCTCCGGATTACGGTACTGCCTCTTACTCTGCTCGGAATCATAATTATAGCCTATAGCTCATATCACTTGACCGCGCGGGTGCATCAGGAAGTAAAAACGCAGTTAAAAGATGTAGCCCGTTCAGCCGTGTACACGTATGAGAGGGAATATCCAGGAGATTATCGCAAAGGCGACGATGGAAATCTGTATAAAGGACTGAAGCAAGTCGAGGATGCAGAGGAAATACTGGAAGGCTATAAGAGAATGTTCGATGTGGATGTCACGATATTTTACTGTGATGAGCGGGTTGCCACGACGATCCGGTCTGATTCAGGAAATCCGATCGTCGGCACAAAAGCCAATGAGGACGTGACGGAGGACGTGTTCCACGGACGCGCGGAAATGTTCTATGAAAATACCAATATCAATAATAACCGGTATTTTTCCTATTACCGGCCGCTGTACGATACACAGGGGAATTGTACTGGTATGCTGTTTGCAGGAAAAGAAGTTCGATATGTAAGGAGCAGCGTGCTGGTAGGTGTTATGCCTGTGCTTATTGCGATGTTTGTTTGTGTGGCTATTGTCGTATTTGTCATATGGGCCTATGCAAATAAGCTGATCAAGAGCATGTGGCAGCTCGGGGACTTTTTTGTGAAAGTGGAGGGCGGCGATCTGACGACGGAACTCGGTCCTGAGGTAATGAAAAGAAAAGATGAACTCGGGCGGATCGGAAAATCAGCGGTCCAGATGCAGTCGGCGCTCCGCGAGCTGATCGAAAGGGATTCCCTGACGGGACTGTATAACCGCCATTATGGGGAAATCTGGCTGAGAGAAGCGAGGAAGGAAGCGAGAGAGTCCGGTTGTCCTTATTATGTGTCGATCGGCGACATTGATTTCTTTAAGAAATTTAATGACAGCTATGGGCATGATTGCGGTGATATGGTACTCCGCGAGGTTTCACGTACATTAAAGAAAGGGGTTGGGGATAACGGGTATGCGGCCCGGTGGGGCGGCGAGGAATTCCTTCTCGTCCTGTCCGGTAAAAAAATAGAGGATGCCGAAGGCTTTGTCAAACGGATTGCGGAAGACATAAAAACGATGGAATCTGTTTATGAGGACCGGGTGCTGAAAGTAACAATGACATTTGGTGTGACAGACGGCGACGCCCAGGAGAATATTGATGATGTCATAAAGAAGGCAGACCAGGCGCTTTATGAGGGAAAAGAAACGGGGCGCGACAAAGTCGTATACAAACATTAGAAAGGAAGGTGCATATGAAACGAGTAGCTTTTTTGACGAGCGGAGGAGACTGCCAGGCGCTGAACGCGACGATGCGCGGCGTGGCAAAGACGCTGTACGAGACAGATGAGGATGTAGAGATCATCGGTATTCTGGAAGGATACAAAGGATTGATGTATGAAAAGTATGTAAAGATGAAACCGTCTGATTTTTCGGGCATACTCACAGAAGGCGGTACGATCCTCGGATCTTCCAGACAGCCGTTCAAGCAGATGAGAAAGCCGGACGAAAACGGCATGGACAAGGTTCTGGCGATGAAGAACACCTATCAGAAACTGAAACTGGACTGTCTTGTTATTCTGGGCGGAAACGGCACGCAGAAGACGGCGAACCTGCTCAGTGAAGAGGGACTGAACGTCGTGGGCCTTCCGAAGACGATCGACAATGACATCTGGGGAACCGATATGACATTCGGTTTCCAGAGCGCGGTGGATATCGCGACCGACTGCATCGACCGCATCCATACGACGGCGTATTCGCACGGACGCGTCTTTATCGTAGAAGTTATGGGGCATAAAGTCGGCTGGCTCACGCTTCATGCGGGGATCGCAGGCGGCGCGGATGTGATTCTGCTTCCGGAAATCCCGTATGACATTGATTCGGTGATCGGGGCGATCGAGCGGAGGACGGAGGCCGGCAAGCGATTTTCGATCCTGGCGGTGGCTGAGGGAGCGATTTCGAAAGAAGATGCGGCATTATCCAAAAAAGAACTGAAGGAGAAGCTGAAAAACAATCCGTATCCCAGTGTCTCTTACAAGATTGGCGCGGAGATCCAGGAGAGGACCGGACAGGAGATCCGTATCACTGTGCCGGGGCACACGCAGCGCGGCGGAAGTCCCTGCGCGTATGACCGCGTGATCTCCAGTCGTCTGGGTGCTGCGGCTGCGCGGCTCATCAAGAAAGAGAAATATGGATATATGGTAGGATTCAAAGGGGATGAGATCGTACCGGTCCCACTGAGTGAGGTTGCCGGTAAACTGAAAATGGTTGACCCGAATTCTTCTATCATAAAAGAAGCGAAAAACCTCGGCATCTGTTTCGGGGATTAAGGAGGAGCGGCATGTCCTATCAGGCGTTATACCGGAAGTTCAGGCCGGAGGATTTTGATGATGTCAAAGGTCAGGAACACATTGTGACGACGTTGAAAAACCAAATAAAGGCGGATCATATCGGACATGCCTATCTTTTTTGCGGAACGAGGGGAACAGGGAAGACGACGGTGGCGAAAATATTTGCCAGAGCCGTAAATTGTGAGAATCCAGGTGAAAAAGGCCCCTGTGGCGAGTGTGAGATGTGCCGTTCGATCGCGTCCGGGGCGTCCATGAACGTCGTGGAGATGGACGCCGCTTCCAATAATAAGGTGGACGACATCCGTCAGGTGATCGAAGAGGTGCAGTACTCGCCGCCGCAGGGGAAATATAAGGTCTATATCATTGATGAGGTGCACATGCTCTCCACCAGCGCGTTTAACGCGCTCCTGAAAACATTGGAGGAGCCGCCGTCCTATCTGATCTTTATCCTGGCGACGACCGAGGTGCATAAAATACCGCTGACCATCATGTCCCGTTGCCAAAGGTATGATTTTAAGCGTATCTCGGTAGATACGATCGCAGCTAGATTGCAGGAATTGTTGGACAGGGAGGGCATTCAGGCGGAGGAGAGGGCGCTGCAGTACATCGCGAAACTGGCGGACGGCGCGCTGCGAGATGGTCTCAGCCTGTTGGAGCAGTGCATTTCTTTTTATTTTGGCGAAAAACTGACGTATGAAAAGGTACTGAGTGTTCTGGGAGCCGTGGATAATGATGTCTACGCCGCGTTTGCGGGGAAACTGGCAGAAAATAATGTGGCCGCCATGATGGAGATGATCGACGGGATCATCGCGGAGGGAAAAGACCTCACGAGATTTTGTGATGAATTTATTTGGTATCTGCGAAATATACTGATTGTAAAGAGTACGGAACAGCCGGGCCATATCATAGATATGTCGGAGGAAAACCTGAAAACGCTCACGGACATCGGTGAGAGCATGGAGATGGAGATGGTGTTCCGCTACATCCGCGTGTTGTCCGAAGTCCAGAACCAGATGAAATACGCGACGCAGAAGAGGGTGCTTTTTGAGGTGGCACTGATCAAACTCTGCCGGCCGCAGATGGAGAGAGATTACGAGTCTGTCGTCAACCGGCTGCATAACATCGAAGAGCAGATCCGCCGCGGGATAGCGGCGCCGGCCGCCGAGGGCGGTGTAGCCGGGGGTGATTCCGCGCGCCTTCCCGACAGTGGCAGTGGTGGAAGTTCGCCGGGAGGAACCGGGGAAACGGAAAAGCGGCTGCCAAAAGCTGTGCCGGAAGAGGTGAAAGAACTGGCCGCAAACTGGTATCAGGTAATCAATCAGCTGAGCCGTGAGGATAAGACGATGCTCGCGCAGGCGACGCTGACGGTCGATGATAACGGCAGCCTTGTCATCGCATTTGCGCAGGATACGTGTTATTCGTATTTTGCGGGGAAGGAAGCGCGGAAGGCGGCACTGACGAGGGCAGCAGAGCAGGTGACTGGCAAGCAGGTGGACATCGAGTACCGGTTTATCAAAGACCGGCAGGAATACGACTCGCTCCCGGAACTCCGGGGAATGTTCGGTGACAGCGATATTGAAATTGAGTTGATGGAATAGAAAGGAAAGGTAGAAATGGCGAAACGTGGAGGATTTCAGGGCGGAATGCCTGGGAATATGAACAATCTGATGAAACAGGCACAGAGGATGCAGCGTCAGATGGAAGAGCAGCAGAAAGAGATGGAGGAGAAAGAATTTGAGGCGACGGCCGGCGGCGGTGCGGTAACTGTCAAAGTATCGGGACGAAAAGAAGTTCTTTCCGTGAAACTCTCTGAGGAAGTAGTGGATCCGGATGACATCGAGATGCTCGAGGATTTGATCGTAGCAGCGACCAATGAAGCCCTTCGCAAGATGGAAGAAGACAATGCCAAAGCGATGGAGGCACTGACGGGCGGCCTCAATCTGGGTGGAGGATTCCCGTTCTAATGAATTATTATGCTGAATCCATCCAAAATCTCATCGAGGAGTTGTCACAGCTGCCGAGCATCGGGGCCAAGTCGGCACAGCGTTTGGCGTTTCATATATTAAACATGCCGAAAGAGCGCGTAGAGAGACTTTCTTCCGTGATCTTAACGGCGAGAAAGAATGTCACGTACTGCAAGGAGTGTTTTACACTGACAGACAGCGAGATCTGTTCGATTTGCGGGAATCCCAAACGGGATAAGAAGACGATCATGGTCGTGGAAGATACGAGGGATCTGATCGCGTATGAGAAGACGGGGCAGTATGAGGGCGTGTATCACGTCCTTCACGGCGCGATCAATCCGAGCCTTGGCATAACCCCGTCTGACATCAGGCTCAAGGAACTGATGCAGCGGCTCCAGGGGGAAGTAGACGAGGTGATCATTGCCACTAATTCTTCGCTGGAGGGGGAGGCAACAGCCATGTATATAAGCAAGCTGTTAAAACCGGCGGGCATTAAAGTGACCCGGATCGCGAGCGGTGTTCCCGTGGGCGGGGACTTGGAATACATCGACGAAGTGACTCTTTACCGGGCGCTAAAGGGCCGGACGGAGCTCTGACGCGGTTTCTTTATAGGAAGGCCGGCATTCGGAAGCCAGGCAGCGCCCCAGTCCTTTGTAAATGAAGTCGGCCAGGTGCATTACGAGATTGAGTCTCGTCGTCTGCAAAAGCATTTGTCCGCCAAAACCGGAGAGGTTTACGATACCGGTAATAAATAGGTCGCCAACGGACGGCAGTTTTTTGGAAACGCCGACGCCTGGGGAAAGAGACCCCTCTCCGACGGTGATGTATCCGACGTGTTCGGCGATGCCCAATGAGGCGTCCACGGCGATAATGATCGGGTTTTTATGATGAGAACGTATAAAATCCAAAGCATCTTCCAAATTTTTGGCATGGACAGGATTTTCCAGTGTGCCATAAAGATGGAAGTTTTTTTGATGCATGGCAAGAAGATGCCCGACGATCGGTCCGAGGGAGTCCCCCGTAGCGCGGTCGGAGCCAATGCAGACGATTACAGTTTCTCTATTTGATATATCATGTTTTCGCATTAATATTGTCAGCGTTTTGGAAAAGTCACGCAACGCGCATTCATCAGTGGGATTGAAATAATGTATCATGTTCTACCTCATTTCATTTCTTTTTGTTCTAAGAAAAGTATTGGCAGTTCAGCGAAAAATACTCATGCAAAATAAAATATTTGTGGACGGTGAAGGTGTCGATTTGCGTCTGGATCGGGCGAACGTTTTATGCCGGAGGCGGCATAAACTGACAAAAATTTTCTTTTCCATGCCTTATAATGAAAATAGTGGCTCAGACGTCAAAATTGATTAGAAAAGAGGTTAGAGTATGGACTGGAGTGCACCGAAAAGCGTACGGCAGATAGGCGATACAAAAGGAAAAACGAAGATTTACGTCGAAGATTATGTGATGTCTTTCGCGAGAAGGCTCGTGAGGGAGCGAAAGGATACGGAGATCGGCGGCGTGCTTTTGGGACACCGTTTTTACCACGCGCGGGAAAAAGTATTTCTCGTTTCCGGCATGGTGTCGGTCAAAGATTTTCATATGAGGAACAGCGATACCTTTTCACAGGAGATGTGGACAGGCATTTATACGGATATTAAGGAAAATTTTACGGATCTCGATGTGGTGGGATGGTTCTATTCCAACGAAAAAGCCAAAGACAGTATCCCGGACAGCCTGCTGGAGATCCACCGCAGGAATTTCTCGGAAGGGGACAGGCTTTTATATGTATATGAAGAGGACGGCAGCCAGGATGATTTCTATTTGTATGAAAATTCAGGTTTTCTAAAACAGGGCGGCTACTATATTTACTATGAAAAAAATGTCGAGATGAGAAATTATATGATGGAGGAGACAAACCGTTTTGTACATATCGTTGAGCAGGAAGACGACCGTGTGATCCGCAATATCCGCGGCGTGATCAAAGAAAATGAAGAGAAGAAAAAAGAAAAAGAGGCGGAGGGGAAGATGACATTCGGACTTGCGAGCCTCGTACTCGTGCTGGGTCTCGTGCTGGGCGCTGTCGCGCTGAACAACCGTAATGGATTTTCGGAACTGCGGGATCAGATCTCCGGACTTCAGGCTGGACTGCAGGAAGCGATGAAGGGCGGAAAAGAAGGGAATAAGACCGATGTCGAGACACTCGGCGGCGGTGTCGTATCAAAAGGAGCCGTGAGCGGGCAGAGCGCGGACGGAGCCAGCCAGGAGAACGCGGCCGCGGACGGAGCCAGCGAGGAAAACGCTTCTGCAGACGGGAATAGTCAGGCGCTTGAAAATGTTAGCCAGGGAGGCGTTTCAGCGATGACAAATGCGGTGTCGGGGGGAGGCGTGTCGGCGAAGTGAGAACGCACACTCATGAGTGAACATTTATGGGTGCTTGAAAAAAATGTCGCTTTATGATATACTGACGAAAATGGCAGATGTCTGGAACCGGGGTGAACAAAGTTGGGCAGCATATTTGAGAACAGCGTAGAAGAGGAGAACAGGAGACGCAGAAAGAAAAGAAATAAGATGATCCTATTTTTTAGTCTGGTCGGCGCAGGCGTTTTGATCGGGATCGTCGTGATCGTCTGCTTCTCTTATTATTATACGCATCGTTCTTTTTCCGGCTATGATGTCGTGAATGAGCAGGCGAGGAAGGACAGCAACGGCGTATCTTACCTGCCGTTTCACGGAGATCTGCTCAAATACAGCCGGGATGGTATTTCTCTGATCGATGATTCTGGCGAGACGCTGTGGAACGGCGGGTATGAGATGGAACAACCGGTAGTGGATATCCGCGGAAATTATGTTCTGGTCGCTGACGTCGGCGCTAAGATGTTTTACGTATATAATGGAGAAGATCAGGGTGTCGGCATTGAGACGACTTTGCCGATCGGGAAAGCGAAGATCTGCGAGGACGGGAAGGCGGCCGTACTGCTTCAGGATGAAGACTCCGACGTGATCAGTATCTATGATCCATACAGCACGGCAGAGCAGCTGGAGGTAGAGATCCCGACAAATGTGCTGGATGACGGCTTTCCACTCGACTTTGACATATCGCCCGACGGAAACAGCCTGGTGATCGCCTATATCGTAGTGCAAAACGGGACGATGGAGAATAAAGTCTGTTTTTACAATTTTACGGAGGTAGGCCAGGATCAGAATACGCTTGTGGGAGGGAAATCTTATGAGACAAAAATGATCTCCCGCATTGGCTTTGTGTCGGATGACAAGGCAGCTATTTTTTTTGAAGACGGATTTGCGCTGTTTGAAAATATGAAGAAACCAGAGCAGGTTTTTGAGAAGATTTTTGACGAAGAGATCAAGAGCGCGGATCATGACGATGAAAATATATTAGTCATTACCGGTACGGCGGGAAGTACGGATGATCAGAAGATGTATCTCTACAATTTGCGGGGAAAAGAAGTACTGGCAGAAAAAATCTCCTGCCGGTATTCGGATCTTGTCATGTCCGGAGGAGAAATCGTATTCACCGATGCGCAGAGCTGTCATATAATAAGAAAGAATGGAAGTGATAAATTTGCGTTCGACTTCGGAAAAGGGTTTGACTATTTATTACCTGCGGCTGGGGACGATCGTTACTACTATATCGATGAAGCGTCCATTCAGCAGATAAAAATATCAGGTTGAATATTCTATTTTGCTTATGAAAAAGGAGGATATTTATGTCTAGTGCGTTACAGGGACAGATGCTGGCACTTATTTTAGTTGCCGCGGTTGTCGGATGTGTATTTATCGGAGCAGGGAGGGGGTTGATCTTTGGAATTTACAGTGTAGTGAAAAATGTTGTGATCATCGCGGCAGCGATCGGATTCGCTCCGGTTATCGCAAGACAGCTCCCCAGTTCGGTGGCAGTAAAAGAAGGCGTTGGCTATGCTATTGCGTTTGTCGTCAGTATTATCGTATTTAATGTCATCGGAAGTTTTATCAAAGGAGTCCGGGATGTCCCGCTGCTCGGAGGTCTTGACCGGTTTGGCGGAGCGGTCGCCGGCCTGGTCGTCGGATTCTGTATCGCCTGGTCGATCCTGGCGGTGCTGGGAAGCCTTCAGGAATATGAATGGTGCAAAGAAATCGTGCAGTCGGCAAAAGAAGATCGGGTCGTGATGTGGTTCCAGTCATGCAGTCCGCTTCCGGCCGTGATGAAAAGTATAGGATTTAACGTTCTCTAGAATAAGAAAATTGGAAAAATATATAATAAATATGAAAAACACCCTTGACAAACTGAAGCAAGGGTGTTATCTTTAATTTAGCCAAGAATTAGCACTCATTGTAATGGAGTGCTAACAAAGGAAGTGGTGAAATGCAGCTTGATGAACGAAAGCAGAAAATTTTAGAAGCGATCATCCATAATTATATGGAGAGCGGAGAACCTGTCGGTTCGCGCACCGTTTCAAAGTACACGGATCTGAACCTCAGTTCCGCGACGATCCGCAACGAGATGGCGGATCTGGAAGAGATGGGGTATATCCTGCAGCCACACACATCTGCGGGGAGGATTCCTTCGGATAAGGCGTATCGATTGTATGTGGACACTGTGCTGGGGAATAAGGAAAAAGAAGTAGAAGATATGAAAGGTGTCCTGATCGAGAAAGCGGATAAGATCGATCTGCTCCTGCAGCAGGTGGCAAAGCTGTTGGCGGAGAATACGAATTACACGACGATGGTTTCCAAACCGAAATACGCGCACAAAAAGATCAAGTTTATCCAGCTGAATCCGATTTCGGAAATGCAGATACTGGTGATCGTTGTTTTGGACAACAACCACGTCAATAATAAGTTTATCAATCTGGCAGCTCCGATTGACGATAACGTCGTTTCACAGCTGAATTTCATTATCAACGCGGCGCTGAATGGCCTGGATGTGACAGAGATCAATATGGCGATCATGCAGGAGATCAAGGAAAAGGCCGGTGAGTATGGCGATCTCGCCTCGAGTATACTCGACTGTATCGCCGAAGCTATGAGCGATGAAGATACATCGCAGATTTTCACGTCGGGTGCCACGAATATTTTGAAATACCCGGAGCTCAGCGACAAGGAGAAGATGGCGGAACTGCTTACGACATTTGAGGAAAAACAGCGGCTGGAGGCGTGGGTAAATGATGAGGCGGATTCCGAAGAACACGGTATCCAGGTGTACATCGGGGATGAATCCCCGGTTGAGGCCATGAAGAACTGCTCCGTCGTGACAGCGACGTACCAGATCAAGGAAGGCGTGTATGGAAAGATCGGTATCGTCGGCCCGAAGCGCATGGATTATGAAAAAGTAGTGGGGACGCTGGAAAACTGCATGCAGCAGCTGGATGACATTTTTAAGTCAAAGACGTGAGATGTTATAAGCCGTGATGGTAAAATATTGAAAGGTGGTTTAAAAGGTGGCAGAAGAAAAAGAAATAGCATCAGCCAGAGAGGCAGAAAACGAGGCAAAACAGGCGGAAGACGCCGCTGCGGACGCACAGGCGCCGCAGGAAGAACAGGCGGATGCGGACAATGAAGCTTTGAAAGAACAGGACGAAGAGAACAGAGAAACAGAAGGTTCAGAAGGCAGCGAAGAAGAAAAAGAGGAAAAAGCGGACGAAAAGAAAGAGTCCGGTAAAAAGAATAAGAAACTGTCGGGCCGGGCGAAGAAAGATAAAAAAGACGAGAAGATCGAAGAACTGAACGACCGCCTTCTCAGAAATATGGCGGAGTTCGAAAATTTCCGCAACCGTTCGGAGAAAGAAAAGACAGCGATGTTTGAGATCGGAGCAAAATCGGTGGTAGAAAAAATCCTTCCGGTCGTTGACAATTTTGAGAGGGGACTGGCTGCGGTTTCCGAGGAGGAAAAAGAAAACGCCTTTGTCAAAGGGATGGAAGCTGTATACAAACAGTTTTGTACCGTTCTGGAAGAAATGGGTGTCGTGCCGATCGAGGCGGTCGGAAAGGAATTTGATCCCAACCTGCACAATGCGGTAATGCACGAGGAAGACGACTCGATGGAGGCAAACATGGTCTCTGAGGAACTGCAGAAGGGATACATGTACAAGGAAAGCGTGGTCCGGCACAGTATGGTGAAGGTAGTGAATTAGAGCGGACCATCCGGGGATCTTCAAGTGGTAAGTTTGTAAACTTTATATAGATTAATTCATTTAAAGAAGGAGAGATAGTTATGAGTAAGATCATTGGTATCGACTTGGGTACGACAAACAGTTGTGTGGCAGTTATGGAAGGCGGTAAGCCTGTTGTGATCGCAAATGCGGAGGGAGCTAGAACGACGCCTTCTGTCGTTGCATTTACAAAAAACGGGGAGCGTCTGATCGGTGAACCGGCAAAACGCCAGGCAGTTACGAATGCAGACAATACGATTTCCTCGATCAAGAGGCATATGGGTTCGGATTACCGTGCTGCGGTCGATGATAAGAAATATTCCCCGCAGGAAATTTCAGCGATGATCCTTCAAAAGCTGAAAGGCGACGCAGAGAATTATCTCGGGGGAGAGACAGTGACAGAAGCTGTCATCACGGTTCCCGCGTATTTTAACGATGCGCAGCGTCAGGCGACAAAAGATGCCGGAAAGATCGCAGGTCTTGACGTGAAACGTATCATCAACGAGCCGACGGCGGCAGCGCTTGCGTATGGCCTTGATAATGACGGCGAGCAGAAAATCATGGTTTATGACCTCGGAGGCGGAACATTCGACGTATCGATCATCGAGATCGGCGACGGCGTTATCGAAGTGCTTGCGACTTCGGGAGATAACAGGCTCGGCGGAGATGATTTTGATAATAAACTGTGTGATTACATGGTGAGTGAGTTCAAGAATACGGAGGGAATCGACCTTTCCACGGATAAGATGGCGATGCAGCGTCTGAAAGAGGCGGCAGAGAAGGCGAAAAAGGAACTCTCGTCAGCGACGACGACGAATATTAACCTTCCGTTCATCACAGCTACGGCAGAAGGGCCGAAGCATTTTGATATGAACCTGACAAGAGCGAAATTTGATGAGTTGACGGCAGATCTTGTGGAGAGAACGGCGATGCCGGTAACGAATGCGCTGAAAGATGCCGGAATTACGGCTTCCGAACTGGGTAAAGTACTCCTCGTCGGCGGATCCACACGTATTCCGGCCGTGCAGGACAAAGTAAAACAGCTGACTGGACACGATCCGAACAAATCGCTGAACCCGGATGAGTGTGTTGCACTCGGCGCTTCGATCCAGGGAGGAAAACTCGCCGGAGATACCGGAGCCGGAGACATCCTTCTTCTCGATGTCACTCCGCTTTCCCTCGCGATCGAGACGATGGGCGGCGTAGCGACGAAGCTGATCGAGAGAAATACGACGATCCCTACGAAGAAGAGCCAGATCTTCTCTACGGCAGCGGATAACCAGACGGCCGTAGATATTAACGTCGTACAGGGTGAGAGACAGTTTGCCCGCGACAATAAATCTCTGGGACAGTTCCGTTTGGACGGTATACCACCGGCTATGCGCGGCGTGCCTCAGATCGAAGTTACATTTGATATTGATGCGAACGGTATCGTAAATGTATCGGCAAAGGACTTGGGAACAGGAAAAGAACAGCACATTACGATTACGGCCGGCTCGAACCTGTCGGATGATGAGATCGATAAGGCGGTAAAAGAAGCGGCTGAATTCGAGGCACAGGATAAGAAACGGAAAGAGGGCATTGATGTCCGCAACGAGGCGGACAGCATGGTGTTCCAGACGGAGAAGGCACTGACGGATGTCGGTGAAGGTGTGGACGCTGCGGAGAAGGAAAAAGTGCAGGCAGAGATCGACAAGGTGAAAGCGATCCTTGAGAGAACGCAGGCAGAATCCATGTCCGATGCGGATATTGATGAACTGAAAGCGGCGAAAGAGGCGCTGATGACAAGCGCTCAGCAGGTATTCGCGAAAGTATATGAGCAGGCGCAGCAGGCAGCCGGCGGCGCGCAGGGAGCAGGCCCTGACATGGGAGCGGCAGCTGGCGGCGCGGGCGCGGAACCGGATAACAGCGGGGAAGACGTGGTAGACGGGGATTTCCGCGAACTGTGATCCGTGCGCGAAAATAAGGTGTAGAGCGACATTCAAATACAGGCCGGTTGGCCAGGAGACATTCGTAAGCGACTCGTACTGTCATGGTACGAGTCAATGTCGCTTTATCAAACAGGAGGATCAGGTGCAAAGTGACTTGCATGAGGAGGAGAGAAGATGGCTGACAAGCGTGATTATTATGAGGTTCTGGGCGTAAGTAAAGGCGCGAGTGACGCTGAATTAAAAAAAGCATATCGAAAACTGGCAAAGAAATATCATCCGGATACGAATCCGGGAGATAAAGAGGCGGAAAAGAAGTTTAAGGAGGCCTCTGAGGCATATGCCGTATTGAGTGATGCGGATAAGAGGAGACAGTATGATCAGTTTGGCCATGCGGCCTTTGAAAACGGTGGCGGCGGCGCCGGCGGCTTTGATTTTTCGGGTATGGATATGGGAGATATTTTCGGAGATATTTTTGGTGACCTGTTTGGCGGTGGGAGCCGCAGAAGGGATCCCAATGCGCCGACGAGAGGTGCCAATATCCGGGCCCAGGTAAGGATTACTTTGGAAGAGGCATGTTTTGGCGTGGATAAGGAGCTAGATCTGAATCTGAAAGATGAATGCGCGACCTGCCACGGAACGGGGGCAAAACCCGGTACGACGCCGGAAACATGTACGGTCTGTGGGGGAAAAGGCCAGGTCGTTCATACCCAGAAATCTCTTTTTGGTATGGTTCAGAACGTCGTGGCATGTTCAAACTGTCACGGAACAGGTAAAGTCATTAAAGAGCGGTGCAGTGACTGTGGCGGTAGCGGCTATCAATCGAGCAGAAAGAAGATCCAGGTATCGATTCCTGCCGGTATCGATCACGGACAGAGCGTTCGTATTCGCGGCAAAGGCGAACCAGGGACAAATGGCGGGGCCAGGGGAGATCTTTTGGTCGAGGTGTATGTAGAGCCGAATGCGATGTTTGAGAGACAGAATTATGATATTTATTCGACGGTAAAAATATCTTACCCGAAAGCAGTACTTGGTGGAGAGATCGTTGTCCGCACGATTGACGGCGATGTGGCTTATACCGTGAAGCCGGGCACCCAGACTGGAACGAGGGTAAGGCTTCGCAGCAAAGGTGTTCCCTCCCTGCGGAATAAGAAGCTTCGCGGAAATCACTATGTGGATCTCGTGGTCGATGTTCCTACGACGATCAGTAAAGAACAGAAGAAGCTGCTACAACAGTTAGAAGACAGCTTTACTGATAAAGAAGGTAAAAGACATAAGAAAAAATAATGCAACCATAATATAGGGACAAAAAAGAGTGCCTGCACGAGCAATTGGAATCGCTCGTGGGGCACTCAATAAATTTCATCTGATAGTCAAGATACCGGCCGGATTAAGCAAGTGTAAACTTAGCTTTCAAAACAGTGATCTGGTCACCGTCTTTGTACGGGCAGTTATCTTTCAGGTTCGGGATGTAGAACATGATCGGATAGTTGATGTTCGTATCCGGATCTTTGTCACCGTTCATAGCATCCGTCGGAATGGTGTAGGAGAAGTTGTACGTATAGGTCTTACCTTTTTTGATCTTACCTTCTACTACTTTTGCACGTTTGTGAGAAGAATCTTTCTTCACAGATGCAAGGCTCCATTTCTTACCAGCTTTTTTAGCGATCGAAGCACGAAGCTTGGAGTCGATTACATGGTATACGAATGGATAGCTTCCGTCGCTGCCGCCCTTTGTGTAGTTAAAGCAGAAGCCTAACTCAGCAAGGTCGTTTTTACCGGAGTTTTTCAGTGTGATCGAGATGTTGATCTTCTTTCCTCTGTAGTCAACACCGCCGTTTGCCGGATCAAAGAAAACGGCACGGCACAGCCACATTCTGAATGAATTGTACTTAAAATCGCTGTAAGGACATTTTACCGGTGCAGCGAAAGATTCACCTGTACCAGAATCGGATCCTGTTTCTTTTGCAAGGTCATAAATAACCGTACCGGACTTCGGCGGGTTTACCTTTACTTTGCACTTAGCGGACGTGCTGCCTACTTTAGCAGTGATCGTAGCGGATCCCTTTGCAACACCTGTTACTGTACATTTTTTGCCTTTTGCCTTAATGGAAGCAATCGCTTTATTGCTCGTAGACCATTTTGCTTTTGCGTTTGCTTTCAATGTAACCGTCTTTCCTGCTACGAGAGTAACTGATTTTTTGTTCAGTTTCGCTTTCTTAGCAGCCGATGCGTCAGATGGCGCTACAACTGCTGCGGAAGTTACGACTACAGCTGAGGCCAATGTTACTGCAACAATTTTTTTGGAAATTTTTGAGAACATAAACATTCTTCCTCCTTTTATTTTTGCTGCCATGTTTGTGAAAATCCACAAATATGTATAGCGATATTATGAAGACATTATAACATTTCCATAAAGGGAATGCAAGTCCTAAGCGAAAAATAATATGGGAATTTTTACGTTTCTTTTTGTTTACGTCGAGGAAAAAGATTCCTTTTCTTTTCCTTTTTTTCGCTCACCTTTGCGCTGGCGGCCTCCTGGCGCGCCTTCTGGAATGTTCGTATCGTCTCGTCCAACTGTTTGAAACGGGCCTCTTCCTCTTCATCCCTTTGCCTGACGAGGAAATCAATCTCCTTGCGGACATTGTCCGAAACCTTTGAACTGATCGTATCGCTCATTTCTTTGGAATTTTCATTCATGGCGTCTTTTATGATGTTAGTAAGTATAGACTTAAATTGTGTCATTTTATCGGCATTTCCGTTTGGACCGGAAGATTTCACCGAAGTGTTTCCGGCAGGGGAGACCGCCGAGGAAGGCGCGGACGGCAGCTGTTCCCGTATATCTTTCAGTGATATGTGGCTTGCCTTCAGGTGCTGGATCGATTTAAATGTTTTTAAGTCGTCGTCCGTGTATATGCGGTGGCCCATCGAATTGCGGGCGATATTCAGGTTAAGTTCGTCTTCCCAGTAGCGCAGCACATGAGGTTCGACATTCATCAATTTGGCTGCCTCTGAAATCGTGTAGCAAAGCTGTACAGGTTCTTTCATATTTTTATTCCGTCCTTTCCTAACGCTTCCTTGAAGCCTGACGCTTCGTTAAAGCCTTAATGCTTTCATGAAGCTAAAGTTGACTTAAGTATAACAAAAGGGGAACGGAGTTCAAGTAGCCTGTCCGCTTTTTTTGAAAAAGTGGTTGACAGCTTTTCTATTTTTGCGACATAAAAAATGGTAAAACGCCTAATTGGTTTCCAAATTTGCAAATTTCGTAAACTGCGAGAGCCATTTCAGCTTGACGGTACAAGTGGGGCCGTTTCGCTGTTTGCCGATGATGATTTCCGCAATTCCCTTGTCTTCGGAATCTTTATGATAATATTCATCCCGGTAAATGAACATCACGACATCGGCGTCCTGTTCGATCGCCCCGGATTCACGCAGGTCCGAGAGCATCGGGCGCTTGTCTTCGCGCCCCTCGACGGCGCGGCTGAGCTGGGACAGGGCGATGACCGGACAGTCGATTTCCCTGGCGAGTGCTTTCAGGGAGCGCGAAATATCGGAAATCTCCTGCTGGCGCGATTCGTTGCGCCGGCCGCCGCTTCCCGACATCAGCTGCAGATAGTCGATGATGACGAGTCCGAGATCGTTTTCTATTTTCATTTTCCGGCATTTGGAGCGCAGTTCCGCCACGGTAATGCCGGGCGTGTCATCGATCATCAGCGAGGATTCCCCGAGAAGGATCGTGCTTTCGGTGATCTTTCCCCAGTCCTCATCTGCCAGGTTGCCGACGCGCATGTTCTGGGAGTCCACTTTGGAGTTCATCGAGATCAGTCGTTTGGCCAGCTGGATGCGGGACATTTCCAGACTGAAAATGGCAGTTGACGTGTTATGGCGCATGGCAACGGTTTCCGCGATGTTTAACACAAACGCCGTCTTTCCCATCGAGGGGCGGGCGGCGATCAAAATGAGGTCGGATTTCTGAAGTCCTGCCGTGCGGGAATCCAGGTCATAAAAGCCTGTGGAGATCCCGGTGACGGCGCCGACTGTTTTTGCCGCGTTCTGGATACTTTCCAGCGTCTCGAGCGCGATCTGCTTGATGGGGACAAAATCACTTGTGGTCCGGTTCTGCACGACGTCAAAAATCTGCCGCTCGGTGTTGTCCAACAGGACGTTCAGATCCTCGGCGTCCTGATAGCAGTCATTGGCGATCGATTCGGAGACACGGATCAGTCTTCGCAAGACGGCCTTATCCTTTACGATCTCCGCGTAGTATTTGACATTGGCAGACGTCGGCACCGAGGAGAGGATGTTGCTGATAAATTCCACGCTGCACAGTTCTTCCGGTACTTCCTGTTCACGCAGCTTGTTCTGCAGCGTGACGGGATCGATCGGTTTTCCCTCCTGATACAGGGACAGCATTCCGTTATATAGGGTTTTAAATTGAAGCGTATAAAAATCCTCCGGCAGCAGAAGTTCGGAAACCGTAATGATGGCGTCCGCATCGAGCAGGATCGCGCCGATCACTGATTGTTCCGCTTCCGCGCTGTGGGGGAGGATTCGTTTTATGATCTGTTCTTCCATGATTTCTCTCATTTCTGCGCTGCTTTCTGCGCATCACACAAGTTCGTGCGTCGTTTAAGGCTGCTTTCTGCGCATCACACAAGTTCGTGCATCGTTTAAGGCTGCTCTTTGACGATCACTTTAAGTTCAGCCGTTACTTTAGGATGAAGCTTGATCGGCACATGAAAGGTTCCGATGCTCTTGATCGGCTCGTTCAGGTGCATCTTCTTTTTGTCGAGGTCGTAACCGAGCTGTTCTTTGGCGGCGGCGGAGATCTCTTTTGTGGAAACCGAACCGAACGCCCTGCCGCCGGAACCCGCTTTGATGGAAAGGGTTACGGATTTGCCCTCAAGCTCTTCACCCAGTTTTTTTGCCTTTTCCAGATTTTCGGCGGCGATCTTTTCCTCGTTCTGTTTCTGGAGTTTCAGGTCGTTCATGCTTTTCGACGTGGCCTCGACGCCGAGATTTTTTTTCAGAATGAAGTTTCTCGCGTAACCGTCATTGACCGATACAACTTCGCCCTTTTTTCCCAATGATTTTACATCTTCTAACAGTATTACTTTCATTTATAAGTCACCTTCTTCTTTCATAGTTAATAATGTTTTCCGTATCACATCACCGCCCTCTTTGAGCGAACAGTCGTGGAGCTGGGCGCCGGCGCTCGTGATGTGCCCGCCGCCGCCCAGTTTTTCCATCACGACCTGAACGTTCAGCTCATCGATGGAGCGGGCGCTGATGTATATTTTTCCTTCAAATTCCGTGAGCACAAACGTGGCCTTAATGCCTTTAATGTCCAGCAGTTCGTTGGCAATCTTTGCCCCCACGATCGTCGGCGATTCGCAGTCGTTGGCGTCGCAGAGGGAAATTGCGTAATGATCCAGGAAAATATCGGTATTTTGGATGGCCTCTGCCTTCACCTTATATTCATTGAGGTCGGCGCGGAATAACTTGCGGATGCGGGTAATGTCCGCGCCGGAACGCCGCAGGAACGCGACGGCTTCAAACGTGCGCACGCCGGGTTTGTTCATAAAGTTATTCGTATCGACCATAATGCCGGAGTACAGCGCGTCGGCCTCATAAGATTTCAGTTTGACTTCTTCGCCGACGTACTGCAGGATTTCTGCTACCATTTCACACGTGGAGGAAGCAAAAGGCTCCACGTAGGAGAGGGTAGGGTTCTGGAACGACTCGCCTGCCTGGCGGTGGTGGTCGAGAACGACGAGGGACGAAGCGAGTTCTACGAGAGCCGGTTCATCCGTGTAAGACGGGTGGTTCACGTCAACGATGACGAGCAGTGTATTGTCCGTCATCAGGGAGCGCGCCGTCTCGCCGGTGATGAATAAGTCCGACCGGTATTCCTCATGTGTTTTCAACATCGTGAGCAGGGGCCGCAGCGACGACGTCACTTTGTTCACGACGATATGCGCTGTCTTTCCGAGCGCGGCGGCGATGTGGTAAATGCCGATGGCGCTTCCGATCGCGTCCACATCGGGAAGCTGGTGCCCCATGATGATGATCTGTTCGGCGGCGATGATCGACTCGCGGAGAGCGTGTGCTTTGACACGCGCTTTCACCCGCGTGTTTTTCTCCTGCTGGATGCTCTTTCCGCCGTAGTACAAAATATTGTCCCTGTTTTTGATCACGACCTGGTCGCCGCCCCTGGCAAGCGCGAGGTCGATCGCGCTCCGTGCGTATTCCTGGCGCTTATTGAACGTTTCCGCCTGTGTGCCGATCCCCATACTGATCGTGATGCTGACATCTTCCCCGACGTTGACATTCCGTATTTCGTCCAAAAGGGAAAATTTATTGTTCTGCAGTTCGGACAGATATTTGTGCTTGAAGAGGAAAATGTATTTGTCCTTCTCCAGTTTTTTTGTAATGGCGTCGATCTTCAGCATGTATTTGTTGATCTTCCGGTCGATCAGGGCCGATAAGAGGGCACGGCGCACCTCGTCGACCGGTTCGAGCGATTCATCGTAGTTGTCGATGTACAGTAAGCCCACGTCGAGCCGCTGTTCGTTATTTTCCTTAATGTAACGAACGATCTCCGTTTCGTCATACAGGTAAAAGACGTAAAAATTTTCGCCGAGGATGAACGGGGTTGCCGTCTGTGCCCCGGATTCCGGCTCATTTTCCACCATGTTTATTTTCTGGATCACTGCTTTGTAGTAGTGTTCTTCCGTGTGGAAATGGATTTCCGAATTTTCGTCCGTCGTCTGTGGATACGTCTTGACGGAAAGGTTCGGAATGACGGAATCGATCGTGAATTTCCGCCTGGTCGACCCGGTGCAGAACAGTTTGGTAAACTGCCAGTTGCACCACAGGCAGCTTCCCGTCCAGTCGGTAATGGCGAGCGGCAGATCCAGATTGCTTGCCAGACGGTTTACCGTACGGTTGAAGCGGATCGCGTACTGTACGAGGTCGCCCAAAAGAGCCTTTCTCTTGTAGAAAAATAAGAGAAGGGCAATAGCAATATATAGGATGACGTATATGGTCATCAGAGCGCCGATCTTTACATCTAACGTATACATGTGAAGATTTACGGCGATCAGGAGTAAGGAGAGCAGAAGCGGCCATCGCAGATAGGAACGCATCGTCTCCTGGATTTTTTTTTCGTTCAAAGGTTTCCTCCTATCCTGTATCCGTGATCAGGTAAAATGCGATATATACCAACAGTATACCACGAATAGGATGAAAAGGGAAGCGAAAAAAAGACTGGCTGGCAGACAATAAGATGTCCGCCGGCCAGTCCGCAGCATTTGTTTTTATGATTTATCAGTCAAGTGTGTACGGCATCAATGCAACGTGGCGGGCACGTTTGATCGCTGCCGTGAGCGCGCGCTGATGTTTCGCGCATGTGCCGGTAATCCTTCTCGGAAGGATCTTACCTCTCTCAGACATGTAGCGTTTCAGCTTGTTCGTGTCTTTGTAGTCAATATAATCATGTTCTTTGTCAGAACAAAACGCGCAAACTTTTTTCCTTCTGCGAGGGCCTCTTCTTCTCGCCGGAGAATCTGAGCCGTTTCCCTTGTTATAAGCCATTTGAATTGCCTCCTTTTGATTGATGCAATCATTCGGATTTAGTTAAATGGTAAACCGTCCTCTATGCCGTCTGGAATGTTCATGAAATCGTCGTCTGCCGCTAAGGCAGGTTCCGGTGCTCCGCCGCCGAATCCGCCGTTTCCACGGGAAGCGGCCGCATTGGCGTCCGCCGTACTCTTTCTCTCGGCAAATTCGATCTCATCGGCGATGATCTGCACACTATATACTTTTTCACCATTCTTATTCGTATAGTTATCGTTCTGCACGCGGCCGGTGAGCAGCATGCGCGAACCCTGTTTGAAATATTTCTCAACAAATTCAGCCTGTTTGCCGAACGCGGTACAGTTGAAGAAATCGACGTCCGTTTCCCCCTGGCGGGTGAACCGGCGGTTTACAGCGATACTAAACCGAGCAATTGCCAACGAATTTTCTCCCTGAGAATACCGGATCTCGGGATCTCTTGTCAAATTACCCATAAAAATTACTTTATTCATGGAAGGATTCCTCCTTTTCTTATGCTTCCTGTTTTACGCATAAGTATCGAATCACGTTGTCCATAATGCGAAGCCGCTGTTCAATCTCGCCCGGCGTAGTCGGCTCGGAATCGAATTGAATAAAGTAATAAAAGCCTTCGTTCATCTTCTGAATTTCATAGGCAAGTCTTTTTTTGCCCCATTCATCGACGTTTGTAATCGTACCGCCAAATGTTGTGATATACTCTTTGGCTTTTTCGACCGTGGCATTTCTTACTTCGTCATCAACTTTTGCACTAACAACTAAAGCTAATTCATACTTATTCATAGTTGCCTGCACCTCCTTTTGGTCTCTGGCTCTCCCTTAAAAGACTTTGGAAAGACTCTGCTCAGGGGAGAACAAGGAATATGATTTTTTACATCACGGAGTTACATTATAGCACGGCAGGCGGAAGAATGCAAGAAAAAAATGGTGAAAACCTGTTTAAAAATTTTTTTAGAAATTATTCTTTACATACGACAGGACAAGTGATATGATTAGAACACAATATATAGTACCGATTATAAATAAAGCGCACTATATCAGGTAAGGAGAGTATGTGAGACATGGTGAAGACAAGGGTGATCAAGCGGAACGGGGAAGAGGTTGAATTTGATCCGGAAAAAATAAGTAACGCGATCCAAAAGGCAAATCTGGAAGTTGAGGAGCACAAAAGACTGACGTTGCTGCAGGTGGCAGACATTACGAACCAGGTGAGCGCGCAGATCGAGGCGTCTCCGTTTTCGGTAAATGTGGAAAATATACAGGATATGGTAGAGATCGGGATCATGAAAGAGGGCGGTTATGAGATCGCCCAAAAGTATGTGAGATACCGGTATCAGCGGGAGATCGCCCGGAAAGCGAACACGACGGACAGTGAGATCCTTTCCCTCATCGAGTGCAGTAATGAGGAGATCCATCAGGAAAATTCCAATAAGGACGCCGGGATCAACTCGACGCAGCGCGACTATATGGCGGGCCAGGTCAGCAAGGATCTGTCCATGCGCCTGCTTCTGCCGAAAGAGGTGGTGGACGCCCACAAAGAGGGGATCATACATTTTCATGATTCGGATTATTACGCGCAGAAGGAGCACAACTGCGATCTGGTGAATCTGGAGGACATGCTGCAGAATGGTACGGTCATCAGTGATACGCTGATCGAAAAGCCGCATTCATTCTATACGGCGTGCAACGTGACGACCCAGATCGTGGCACAGGTAGCCAGTAACCAGTACGGCGGCCAGTCATTTTCCCTGGCGCATCTGGCGCCGTTCGTGGACATAAGCAGAAAGAAGATCCGGGAGGAAGTCCGCGAGGAGTACGTCGGGCTCGGGCTTGTCGACGAAGATGACAGGCTGGAGAAGATCGTGAAAAAACGGCTGGCCGATGAGATCAAAAGAGGGATCCAGACGATCCAGTACCAGCTCATCACGCTGATGACCTGTAACGGACAGGCTCCGTTTGTCACGATGTTCCTTTATCTGGACGAGGTGGAGGGGCAGACCCGGCACGATCTGGCGCTTTTGATCGAAGAGGTGCTCCGCCAGCGGATCGAGGGCGTGAAGAATGAAAAAGGCGTGTGGATCACGCCGGCGTTTCCGAAGCTCATCTACGTACTCGACGAGGACAATATAGAGGAAGGCTCGGAGTTTTACTACCTGACGGAACTGGCGGCCGCCTGTACCGCCAAACGCATGGTGCCGGACTACATTTCCGCCAAAGTCATGCGTGAACTGAAACAGGGGGATGTGTATACGTGCATGGGATGCCGCTCGTTTTTGACCGTGGAAGACGGGCAGCGGAACGCGGACGGAAGCCATAAATATTACGGCCGGTTCAATCAGGGCGTCGTGACGATCAACCTGGTGGATGTGGCGTGTTCCTCTTATGGTGATGGGGATAAATTCTGGAAGATTCTCGACGAGCGGCTGGAATTGTGCCACCGCGCGCTGCGCTGCCGTCATGAGCGTCTTCTCGGAACGACTTCGGATGTGGCGCCGATCCTGTGGCAGCACGGGGCACTGGCGAGGCTGAAAAAAGGAGAGAAGATTGATAAGCTCCTCTACGACGGATATTCTACGATCTCGCTCGGCTATGCCGGCTTGTATGAGATGTGTATGCGTATGACGGGGAAGTCGCATACGGACCCGGAAGGTCGGGAGTTTGCGCTGGCAGTCATGAAACGCCTGAATGATAAATGCGCCGAGTGGAAAGCGGCCGAACGCATCAGTTACTCGGTATACGGGACACCGATGGAGTCCACGACATATAAGTTTGCCAAATGCCTGCAGAGACGGTTTGGAGTGATTCAGGGCGTGACGGATAAAAACTACATTACCAATAGTTATCATATCCATGTGACCGAGGAGATCGACGCGTTCAGCAAGCTCAGTTTTGAATCGGAGTTTCAAAAGCTGTCGCCCGGCGGCGCGATCAGCTATGTCGAAGTTCCGAACATGCAGGACAACATTCCCGCCGTTCTCTCAGTGATGCGGCATATTTACGAAAATATCATGTACGCCGAACTGAATACGAAGAGTGATTTTTGTGAACAATGTGGATATTCCGGCGAAGTCGTGATCAAAGAGGATGAGTACGGCAAGCTTGTGTGGGAGTGTCCGAACTGTGGAAACACGGATCAGTCAAAACTGTTTGTCGCCCGCCGTACATGCGGGTATATCGGTACGCAGTTCTGGAACCAGGGGCGCACGCAGGAGATCAAAGACCGGGTGCTGCATTTGTAAGACCGGCTCTGTAAAAAAGGATCTGCAAATGTAAGATCCAGCGGGAAATTTTCTTGTATTGCCGGCTGATCTGTGTTACTATTATGGAAGGAAAAGCAGCAGGAAAGGAATGGTACGATGGCGGCAGAATACAGTATAAAAGACAGGATCCGGGATATCATAGACGGCACGGTAGATGCGGACAGGAAGAGAAAGGAAAGTATGCAGGGGAATATTGACAAGGCGGACCATATTTTTCAGTTCTGCCTGCTGTTGTTCGGACTCGGGTTCTGGGTTGTGATGATATTGAAAATGTTCCTCTGATAAGGAAAAGGGAAAAGAGCGATGGATTTTGAAGTTGGGCAGTTCGTGGAGATGAAAAAACCTCACCCATGCGGCGAAAACCGCTGGGAGATCCTGCGCGTCGGCATGGATTTCCGGCTGCGGTGCATGGGGTGCGGGCGCCAGGTCATGGTGCCGCGCAAGGTAGTAGAAAAGAAAGTGAAAAAATAGGAGGTAAGGATGAAAAGCAAAAAGTATTTTTACACATGGGAAGATTATAGTGAGAACAGCAAAAATTCAGAAACGATGATCGACGACATTCTTGCGGATCCGGAACTTCCGCAGCTTGATCAGCTCGTGATCGGCTGCTGGGGGGAATCATGGGACAATAGCGCGCAGCCGATCATTGACGGTATCGTGGAACATGCTGACCAGTTTGCCGGGATCAAGAGTCTGTTTGTCGGGGATATGGATTTTGAGGAGTGCGAGGTATCGTGGATCGAGCAGGCCGATTACAGCAAATTGTGGGCGGCGATGCCGCAGCTCGAGGAGCTTACGATCAAAGGCAGTACGAATCTTTCTTTGGGCAGTATCGAGCATGAAAATCTGAAAGGCCTGGAGATCATCTGCGGCGGACTTCCCAAAGAGGTAATGGCTAGTATCGGGGCGGCAAAACTGCCGGCGTTAAAGCGGCTGTCGCTTTATATGGGAGTGGAAGATTACGGTTTTGACGGCGGGATCGAAGATATTGCGTCCATGCTTGAAAAGTCTGATTTTCCACAGCTGGAAGAACTCGGCATCCTGGACAGCGAGATTCAGGATGAGGTCGCGGAGGCGGTGGTGAAGAGCCGCTATATGAAACAGATACATACGCTCGATCTCTCGTGCGGAACGATGACCGATAAGGGCGGCCAATGCCTCCTCGATGAACTCCCGAAATACGAGAACATAAAGGAAGTGGACCTGAGTTATCATTATATGTCGGATGAGATGATGGAAAAACTGGAGGCACTGGAAGCGGAAGTGGATGTGGACGACCAGCAGGAAGACGACGAGTACGACGGAGAGATCTATCGTTATCCGATGCTGACGGAATAGTGGAAATGACAGGGAAGTTGTATCTGATAGGAACAAAAGGTTCCAGACGGAAGGATTTTTTTGAAAAGGCGGCTGCCGAGTGCCGGGTGCCGGTGGAGTTTATCGACTGGGCGGAGGCGGAGCATGCCAGCCTGAGCGGCGGAACTGTGAAGATCGACCCGCCTGCTTATTCGACGTCAGATCTCTGGCAGATGAATGGACAGGTGTCGGCCTACCGTTCCCGGCTCCGCGTACTGGAAAACCGGGGGTGTGCTTTTTTAAACACACCTTCGGGCATCGAGAGCGTGTTGGACAAGTTTTCCTGCAAAAAGAAACTGATGGAACATGGAATCGCCGTGACAGAAATGATTTCGGAACAGGTTTTGAGGGCAGAGGAGCCGGAAAGGGCAGATGGCGCAGTCGAACGTCTGGAGGACATGATGCGCCGCTGTCGGGCGTCCTCTGTTTTTATTAAGCCAGCGTACAGTTCCGGCGCGGCCGGCGTCGTCGCCTACCGGAAGTTCCCGGGAAGCGGGCGGGAAGCGGCGTATACATCGTGCCGGGTGCTTGGCGGTGAGCTTGTTAATACGAAAAAGATCTACCGGCTGGATGAGAGGGAGGAGATCGCGGCCCTTCTGCGCTCGGTTTTGTCCCTCGGCGTGATCGTCGAGCGGTGGCACCCGAAAGCGTCGTATCAGGGAAAAAGTTTTGACCTGCGTGTCGTATGGCAGTTCGGGGAAATCGCGTTTATCGTCGCCAGACAGTCAGGCGGGCCGATCACCAACCTCCATCTGAACAATGCGCCCCTGGATTGGCGGAAACTGGGCCTCGCTGAACAGGTCGTTTCGGAAATCCGCTGTCTCTGCCGGGATGCCATGAAGCTGTTTCCGGGCCTTATGTCGGCGGGGATCGATATTCTTTTGGAGAAAGGGACGCTGCGGCCGCGCATCATTGAGATCAATGGACAGGGAGACCTGATCTATCAGGATATTTACGCGGAAAATACGATCTATAAGCAGCAGGTTGAGAGAATGTGGAAAATGGGAAAAATAAATGATTAACACACGAAGTTTGTGCGAATGGTGGAAATTATGGAACAGGTCGATATGAATGAGATCGTTGGCAAATGCCATATTTTATTTGTCTGTCTGGATTCCCTGCGGTACGACGCGGCGCTCGAGGAACAGGAGCGCGGGGGGACGCCGGTGCTGAACCGCTATGGCAAATGGCGCAAATGCCAGGCGCCGGGCAACTTTACCTATCCGTCCCATCAGGCGATGTTTGCGGGATTTTTACCGATCGATGACGGCGTGCGCGATATGAAGAAGCGGGAAAAATTGTTTTTCTCTGAAGATATCGGCATGGGGCGCAAAGCGCCCGAGGGAGCCTATTCGTTTGAGGGAGCGACGTTTGTGGAGGGACTCGGGCGGGCTGGGTACGAGACGTATTGTATCGGCGGTCTCAGTTTTTTTGATAAGCGCACGGATGTGGGAAAAGTGATGCCGGCCTATTTCCAGCACAGTTACTGGAACCCTTCTTTCGGCTGCAAGGTGAAGGAGTCGGCAAAAAATCAGATCGATTTTGCGGTGCGCAAGCTGGAAACACTGTCAGCGGAACCGCTTATTTTTCTGTATCTGAACATTTCCGCCCTTCATTATCCGAATTACTTTTATCAAGAGGGGAAGCGGCGGGATGATGTAGAAACGCACCGGGCGGCGCTGCGCTATGTGGATCGCCAGCTCGGGCGGTTATTTGAGGCGTTCCGGAAAAAGGGGGACGTGTTTGTCATCTGCTGTTCCGACCACGGGACGTGTTATGGGGAGGATGGGTACTGGTATCACGGTTTTAATCATCCGCTCGTTAATACGGTTCCGTATAAACATTTTTTCTTATGACGGCGTCAAAGGCAAGTATGACGATGTCCGGGTAAATGTCCGGGTAAAATGAAAAGTCCCCGGGCCCAAACGGAGTGACGGCGCCTGCAAGGAATGGAAATGAGGGCTGAAATGGATCCTTACATACAATATATGTACAGTTATCCCCATAAAACGGCATATGGGCCGCTAACGGGGATCCGATGGGAAGATTACGCTGGGCGGCTGTCCGGCCGCGAAAATAGTTTATATATTCATATTCCCTTCTGCCACAGTAAATGCGGTTACTGCAATTTGTTTTCCGTCGCCGGGCAGGGGGAGGACTTGATGGAGCAATATGTGGAAGCGATGGAGCGGCAGGCGGCCCAGTGGTCGGCGGCCTTAGATCCGCGGACGTTTTTTGCCGATCTGACGCTCGGGGGCGGTACGCCGCTTCTCCTGCCGGAGAGGCTGTTGGAACGGGTGTTTCGCATCGCTTCGGACGCGATGGGATTTGAGGAACAGGGACATCCTGTCATTGTTGAGACGTCGCCGGGACAGACGACGGAGGAAAAATTGCTTCTATTAAAAGAGCATCGTGTGACGAGGATCAGTATGGGCGTGCAGAGTTTTCATGCGGAGGAGCTGAGCGCGATCCACCGGAACCACTCGCCGGAACAGGTTGAACGCGCGTTGGAACGGATCCGGAACGTGGGATTTGCGTGTGTCAATCTCGATCTGATCTACGGTATTCCGGGACAGACGTGGGAGAGCCTGCGCGAATCGGTGGACCGGGCGATCTCGTTCGGAGCGGAGGAATTGTTCGTGTATCCGCTGTATATCAAGCCGGATACTTATTTATTTCAAAAAGGGGTAAGGCGCCCGGCGGACACGTATGAGATGTATCGGAAGATCCGCCGGTATTTGCGGGAGCACGGTTATATTCCCTATTCGATGAGACGGTTTGTGAGAGCGGACTGTGCAGGTGGGGAAGCTGGTAACGCTATAAGTATCGGAGGAGCAGGTGTTGCTGATAGTGCTTGCGAGAACGGGGGAAAAAGCTCTACTAGCTGCGGGTTTGGCAATACGGTTTCCATCGGCTGCGGCGGGCGGAGTTATATCGACCATCTACATTTCTGCACGCCGTATGCGGTGCGGCACAGTGAGTGCATGGCGAATCTGCGGCAGTACATTGATGAGGATGATTACCGGGAGATCCGGCACGGCTACCTTCTTTCGGAAGAGGAACAGCGGCGGCGGTTTGTGATCAAGAACGTATTGTTTGACTGCGGACTTTCTAAAGATGATTACGCGGCTGCTTTTTCGCGGGATGTGGAAGCGGATTTTCCGGTTTTGCGTGAATGGATCGCGAGGGATTATGCCCTTGAGACGGAGAGGGTGATCCGGCTGACGGAAGAAGGTTTTTCTCTGTCAGATCATCTGGGGCCGCTGCTCGTTTCCGAATCATATGGGAGAAATACGATTTCCGGAAATACGCTCGCTGAGAAAACTGCCCCCTCTGAAAGTACCGTGCCTTCTGAGAAAAGCGCGCCCTTTGGGAGAAATACGGTGCCGCGTGTGGGAGGCGAACGCCTGGGAGGCGGGGGATGAAGCACATTTATTACCGGGGGAGTCTGGCATTTTGCAATTATGACTGCTCCTACTGTCCGTTTTCGAAAAACAGGGAGAGTTTGCGGCAGAGAGAGCGTGACGGGCAGCAGTTGTCCCGCTTTGTCCGGAAGATGGCGCAGGAGCGGTTTCATGGGGCGGTTCAGATCGTGCCGTACGGGGAAGCGCTCATCCATGCGCATTACTGGCAGGGCATGGCGGAACTGAGCGCGCTGTCTGGTATACAAGCCGTGGGAGCCCAGAGTAATTTCAGTTTTCCGGTGGCAGATATGCTGGAGCGGTTTCTGGAATGCGGCGGAAATATGAAAAAGCTGCGTCTCTGGGGAACTTTCCATCCGGAGATGACGTCGGTGGAGGCATTTTTGCTACAATGCGACCGGCTGCGGGACGCAGGTGTGTCGTTTTGCGTCGGGGCAGTTGGCGTGCCGGTGCAGTTGGAACTGCTTCGCGAGCTGCGGTCGCGGCTTGACCGTTCGGTCTATTTTTGGATCAATAAGATGGATGGCCTCGGCAGGCCGTATACGGCGGAGGAGAGACAGGCATGTTTGGAACTGGATCCCTTTTTTTCGCTGGAACTGCGCCATATCCCGGCGGATGCAGCTGCCTGCGGGGATGCACTTCTGGTGCAGGGAGACGGGACGGTCCGCCCCTGTATCAATTGCCATGCGGCGATGGGAAATCTGTACACGGACGGCTTATCGGGTCTGGCGCGGAAGGTCTGCACGAGGAAGGTGTGCGAGTGCTATCTCTGTTATGGAAACCGCAGCGATCTGCGGGAAATGCAGGCGTTTTCGCCATATGCGGGATTCCGCATTCCGCGTGATCCGGGCAGGGGGGAGATCAATCCGGTTTCCTGACCGGAATCTTTTTTGGAAGATCATATGTGAAAAATTGTTTGTGAAAAATGCTAAAAAATTTGACAAATGATTGACAAAAAGGAGTATTAAACTTAATTATCGAAAAAGTAAAATTTTATGCGAGATGGAGAAAGGATGAGGAATGATGAAAAAGATGATTCGTAATATCATGATTTGCTGCATGTTCTTTTTTGGTTTTTCTATTTTGTGCGGCACGGATACAGTGGAAGCGAAAAAGATGACAAGTGCAGAACAGGCGAAAAACGCTGCGCTGAAAAAGATTCCTTCGGCTACGGTGATCAAAATGGAATCAGATCATGATGATGGGGTTCTGGTCTACGAGATAGAACTTTTGAAGGCTGGCAAAGAGCACAATTTTGAATACCGCGCGTCAGACGGAAAATTGCTCCAATACGACTGGGAAATTCAGAATCCGCCAGTTCAGAATCAGAACAGGAAAAATTTGTCCAAAAAAGCCATTCAGAAAAAGGCACGTGGTAAAGTGAAGAAGGCGACGGTACTCAGCACGGCATTGATGTATGATGATGGAAGATCGGAGTACAAAGTAAAACTGAGTAAGAAGAATAAGAGTTATAAATTGATTTATGATGCCAAATCCGGCAAGTTACTGGAGTACGAGTGGAAGCTTTTGGCTTCCGGCTCCGGATCGTCGGGAGCAGGCGGCAAGGACATCGGATTAGAAAAGGCGAAGTCGATCGCGCAGAAAAAGGTGCCGGGCGCCACGATCGTGAAAGCGAAACGGGACACGGATGACGGAATCCAGGTGTATGAAGTAGAACTCGTAAAAGACGGGTATGAGTATGAAGTAAAGATTGATGCGAAGACGGGAAAGATTCTCGAATTTGATATGGATGATTGACGGAGGATTGTATTCATGAGAAAGAAACTAAGTATTCTAGTTGTAGCTGTCATGATGGTGTTTGTTCTGGCTGGCTGCGGCGGAACTTCCAGCGGTTCGACTGACAGCGGCAAGCATCATGTGGAGATCCAGGTCAAAGATTACGGAACCATCAAGGTGGAACTGGATGCCGATACGGCACCTATTTCGGTTTCCAATTTTATTAAACTGGCAAAGGACGGTTTTTATGACGGTTTGACATTCCACCGGATCATCTCCGGTTTTATGATCCAGGGCGGCGATCCGTCGGGGAACGGGACCGGCGGTTCGGATGAGACGATCAAAGGAGAGTTCACCGCGAACGGAGTAGAAAACGGCATTTCTCATGTCCGGGGCGTGATCTCGATGGCGCGTTCTCAGGATTATGACAGCGCCAGTTCCCAGTTCTTTATCATGCACGCGGACGCGCCGAGTTTAGATGGCCAGTATGCCGCGTTCGGCAAGGTGACGGAGGGAATGGAGATCGTTGACAAGATCTGCGAGGATACGCCGGTCACGGATGACAACGGAACAGTGAAACCGGAAGACCAGCCGAAGATCGAGTCGGTAAAAGTGATCGATTGACGTTAATAAAAGCGTGTAATGTGACGATATAATAAACAGCTAAGGATGGCGGCTGTTTTCAAAGGATGGAAATGCTTTGGAAACAGTCGTTTTTCTATTGGCAAAAAAAAACAGCCGCTTGGACCTTTGGAGGAGAGCGGGCGGTCCGGACAGCCAGTACAGCTTGGTTCTGTATAAAGAAGGACTGCGGAAAGGAGAGATATGGGTATATCAGGAGTGACAGGAGGCGGCGCGGATGTGGGAGACGATGTGCTGCAGGCAGGTGTGCGGCCAGATAAGCGGCCGGGCGCAGGCGGGAAAGAAACACATGCGGTCAGGAAGCGCCTGACGGAAACATTTTCGAAAATGATCCAGGACAGAAAGGAGGAATTTTACGTCAAGGTCAAGAATGGCACGATGGAGCCGAGCATTCCGATCGGGGCGGGGACGTATACCGAGAAGGAGTGGGATAAGATCTTAAAACGTTTCGACGCCGTGCAGGAAGCGTTGCGTGAGGCGGCGGGTCTGGAAACGGATGAGAAGAAAGGCAGATCAAAGGACAGTTCCAAAGACGAAGTGACGGACGAAGAGGCCGACGATGTCATGGACTACCTCGTATATCGTGTCAAAAACGATGTGAAGGATGGGGGAGAGGATGACGAGGAGGAAGATGGCGCGGATCTGCTTCTGGCGCAGTATGTGACGTGTACATATCAGGCGGATGATCCCGAGAAGGAAGATGATGTGTATATGATCATTTATGATTCGCAGGGGATCCGCTGCCTGAACAAAACGACCGGGCAGTATGAGTGGTCGATCAAGTTCTCGGATGAGAGTCAGTGGGGAAGTGTGAAGACCATGATGAGTGAGCTCGCCGCCAGTGATGATCTGTCGACCGCCTGTCGGGAAACATTTTGGCGGGAGTATCTGGAAGGTGTGCCGGCCGGTGTGGGGCAGGTGGAAGGGGAGGGGGTGTAAATTTCCCCTTTCCTGATGTCGTCAGATCTGATCGGGGAACAGATCCTTAAATTTTTTCAGGCTCTTGCTGGTGGTATTGGTCTCGGATTTGACTTCTACAGGGAACAGATCATTCTCCCGCTGAATAAGGAAATCGACCTCATAGGGCGGATTATTCTGGCTCCAGTACCGGGGGACTACCTCAAACTGTGACGACCTTGTAGAGAAACTTTTTATTTTCCCTTGCCAGTTGGGACGGTATGGATTTCCAGATCATGGAGATTTTCGGAAATTCATGGATATTGGGATGTTTGGCAAAGTCCTGCTCATAGGCGCCGATGATCCCGGACATGGCTTCCTGCATAGCTAGAACATCGCGTGCCTCTGTCCACATCAGCACAGGTTCCGGCATACCACCGGTGACATAGTACATCTTCAGCTTTTCATAAAGTGGATTGAAGAACGCATCGGGAATCGGCGTTAGTTGGTTGATTTTCATTTCAAATTTTGTTATAATGTGCGAAAGGTGTACTTAAACGGTAGCGGTTCGTCTCTCACACGTATTTACATACGGAACTTCCTGCAATTTGGAGGTGTTGCCAATGTGGAAAATACAGGGGAGGAAATATCTTCGAGGTGTTAGAATTAGTCTTGAAGATTGCCGGAATGATAGTATCTGTAATGGGTACTATCGTGAAGGCAATTGACTTAATAGATAAATTTAGACATCAAAAAAGCAACCGCCCCGACCAAAGTTAGGTTGCTGATTTGATTTGCTGCTATTAACTGAGGCGAACCGTTATTATAGGTGCACCTTTTTCTAATAACCATTATAACATACTACCAAAGAAATGTTGCATAAAATTAGTTGTGACTATTTGTGCATATTGCACTAATAATTGCCTTGCTATTTTTGACACTATTCTAACCATGAATGATTTGATGCTTCTGCTATATCAGGTGAAGAAGTTTCTTTTGAATTCGATAAAATAGAAAAAATTAATATTTTCATAGGAATTTATTCAGAAAATCTTCAAATACTATAAGTTGCTATAAGATATACTTTTTAACAGAGGAATATCTTTCAGAATACGTAGGAGTTTGGAGGTTTTTTTCATGGGAAATGTACTGGTCGTAAAAAGAGAAGCGCGGAGAAGGCGGCAGATACGGATTTATATTGTCAAATGGGCAACAATCCTGGCGATCCTGCTGATCGGTTTGCTCATCGTCGGAAAAATGTACCACGCACAGAAGAATGAGACCGTTCTGACCGAAGGCAGGACAATGGAAGCGTTGGATGACATCATTCCGGGGACGATTCCTTCCTATTTCCAGTTCGATGAACGCTGGCGGTATAAAATTTACGGGGACGGCACGATGGAATTTAACGGATGCGGGCCGACCTGCCTGTCGATGGTCCTGTGCGGGCTCTCCGGAGAGACGAAATATGATCCGCTCACGGTGGCGAGGCTGGCCGATGACTGGGGTTACTATGCGGACGGAGCCGGTTCTGCCTGGTCGCTCATGTCAGAGGGCGCGCGTAAACTGGGATTGGACGCGCAGGAGGTCGCGTTTAACGAGAGGAACATCCGCAATGAACTGCGGCAGGGGAAGCCGATCATCTGCGTGGTGGGGCCCGGTGATTTTACGACGACAGGGCATTATATCGTACTGTGCGGCATGGATGATGAGGGGTTGGTGACGGTCCATGACCCGAACAGCCAGGAGCGGAGCGAAAGGACATGGGAATTGGACCAGCTGATGCCGCAGATAAAAAATCTTTGGTCGTATCAGCTCAGGGAATCGTAATGTCAAACTGGATCACGTCGTCCCCGCTCGACGCGCTTATCGTGCCGCCGTGAAGTTCGACGATCTCCTTTGCGATCGCCAGTCCGAGTCCGGCACCGCCATTTTGTGAGTTCCTCGACGTATCCAGGCGGTAAAACTGTTCAAAGATGCGCGATAGTTTTTCAGGCGGAATGGTATTTCCGCTGTTTGTAAATGAGATTGACGTCTGCCTGTCTTTCTGGCTGACGGCGATTTCGATCGTGCTGTTTTCGAAACTGTAGAAAACGGCGTTTCGCAGAAGGTTATCAAATACGCGCTGCATCCGGTCGGCGTCGCATCGGAGCATCGTGTCCGCGGGCGCCTGAAGGGCACATTGTAACTGTTTTTCCTCGAACATTGGCCGAAATTCAAAGATCAGTTGTTCCAATAGCCGGGTCAGGTTGACTTTGCTGTACTGGAGGGTGAAATGGGAGAGGTTAAATCTCGTGATCTCGAAAAATTCGTTGATAAGATCTTCCAGCCGCTCTGCCTTACCTAACGAAATCGTTACATATTTCTGCCGCAGTTCCTCCGAGATCTGCCGCTCGTCACGGAGTAATGTGAGATAGCCGATCACTGAGGTGAGCGGCGTTTTCAGGTCGTGGGCCAGATAGACGACTAGGTCGTTTTTCCGCTGTTCCGCTTCCTTTGTCAGATTCGCGTTCAAAAGTGCAGTTTCCCGCACGCGGTTTAATTCGTCCTGAATGCTTTTTAATGCGTCGGAGAGGATGATCTGTTCCTCGGTCGGGCGGACCAGCTTTTCCGCGGCGGCGATCACCTCATCGAGATAATGAAGCGGGCGCCCCATAAAATAATAGGTGATCAGAGCCCATCCTCCAAACAGTATGATAACTAAAAACAATAGGATATATTCTTTTATGAAATGTAACACAATATAGAGCGGATTTGTCGGATCCCACAGAAAACCGCGCAGGAACGAGTGGGACAGCAAAACGAACAGCACGGTTCCGATCACGAATGCCGCCAATGATAATATGTATTGTGCCAGAATGCGCCGTGTGATCCTGCTTTTATAATTATTCAATAGTATAGCCAACCCCCCATACGGTTTTTATAAATTTTGGTTTGCGCGCGGGTTCTTTCAATTTTTCCCGCAGTCTGCCGATGTGCGCCATCACGGTATTGTTATTGTCGAGAAATTTTTCTTCCCATACATGTTCAAATAATTGTTCGGACGGAATGACTTTTCCCCTGTTTTCACATAGATACCATAAGATGGAAAACTCGATCGGAGTCAGGCTGATTTCCTCTCCGAACAGCGTACATTTGTGGGTATCCCTGTTAATGGTGAGGCCCCGGATGTCATATTCCGCGTCGCTTGCGGCGGTGCCAGCCGCGTCGGCGGCGTGGTTGTAGCGGGTATAGCGCCGCAGCTGTGTTTTTACCCGGGCCGTTACTTCCAGTGGATTAAATGGTTTGGTAATATAATCGTCCGCTCCGAGCGTCAGTCCCATGATCTTATCTCCATCTTCCACTTTGGCGGTGAGCATGATGATCGGGTAAAAGTATTTTTCGCGGATCTTCTGGCAGAGATGAAAGCCGTCGAGATCCGGAAGCATAACGTCTAAAATAGCGAGATCGATCCGGGTGGTTTTGATACAAGACAGGGCATCGGTGCCATTGTAAAATTTGAATACGCGGTAGCCGTCATTTTTGAGATACACTTCAAGTAGGTCGGCGATCTCCTGTTCGTCATCAACGACAAGTATATTTTGGTCCATAGCAATCGTAGTTCTCCTTATCTTCCTGAAATCCCATTATACTCTAAGTAGCAGAAGATTACAAGTTTCGCGGAAACCCAACTTTTTCGGAGACTCAAGTTTTGTAGAAACTACTTGACCTGTCGTAGTAATTGTGATATATTATTACTACGACAGAAGTACTACGACTGACGTAATACGTCGAAAACCCTGTTTTTTCCGGGAAAGGAGGAAAATGTATGATAAGCAGTGACGTAATACGCGGATATAATGACACCATTATCCTGTATCTGTTGCGAAATGCGCCTTCTTATGGTTACGAGATTTCAAAAGAGATCCGGCAGATTTCAGAGGAAAAGTATATCATAAAAGAGACGACGCTGTACTCCGCTTTTTCGAGGATGGAGAAGAACGGCTACATTGAATCGTTTTATGGAGATGAGACGGGCGGGAAGCGGAGGACTTATTACAAGATCACCGACGCCGGTGAGGAGTATTACCGGCAAAAGTGCGAGGAATGGGACGTAACGAAGGATGTCATTGACCGATTTGTAGTGTGAAGGAGGGAATTTTGATGGAAGCGATTAGAGAGTATCTGCATAACTTGTTTATAAGCCTGCCGGAAACCCCGGAAGTACTGCGGGCGAAGGCAGCGCTTTTGGAAATGATGGAGGATAAGTACGATGAACTGGTTTCTGAGGGGAAATCAGAGAAAGAAGCGGTAGGAATCGTCATATCCGAATTTGGAAATTTGGAAGAACTGGCAGAGGAGCTGGGGATCAAGGACTATCTGAGAAAGGAGGAAGAGCAGGGATACAGTGCACACGGGGCGGAAGGGCGTTCCTCTGCTGCAGGAGGCGGAGCGGCCAGAAACCGCGAGAGCAGGCCAAGGTATCAGGCTCCGCCGAAACAGCAGTACGAGTGGACGTTCAGCGAGGCGAAGGATTATCTAAAATATGCCTGGAAGCACGCGCTCTGTGTCGCGTTTGGTGTGGCCCTCTGCATCTGGTCGCCCTATGTGAGCAGCGTCATGGAAGGAGCGGCGGCGGAGAACTATGTGTCGGCTGGTGTGGCTGACGCGTGCGGCAGCAGCATCCTGTTCTTTTTCGTGGCGATCGCGGTCGTTCTGTTCTGTACGGCGTCGCATCTGCGGAAACCTTACGGAAATGTGGCGAAGTACGGGATCTCATTGGATGAAAAAGCACAGAACCTTGTGGAGCAGAAAAGAGACAAGGATGAGCAGAGAAGATTCTGGCTGCGCGTAACGGGGATCGTTCTCTGTATCGTGAGCGTTGTGCCATCCAGCGTAAACCGTTTCAGCAACCTGTTCCTGCGGGAGATCATGGACGCCAGCGTCCTGATGATCGTGGGCACCGGAGTGTGCCTGATCGTGCTGTCGGCCAGTGTGGGAAATCGTTATACGGAGCTTATGAAAGCGGTAAAAAACAGCGGCGGGGAGAAACAGGCATGGATGAGCGGCCGCGGGAGCGGGCGGAGCAGGATGTGGCTGCCGATGGCCGTTATCATTATCGTCGTGTGTGCCATTTTAACGGGAATAAGCCTGTTGATAGGATTTCTCATTCCTGTTTCCGGAGACGGTGACAATGCGAACGTGGAAGAACGGTATGAGGTGGCAGACGTGGACGAGGTTATGGTCGATTTGGATCTGTGTGACCTTCATATCGAACGAGCAGCAGTGGATCAGATTGAATTTTCTTATGCCGGCAGGGATAAGCGCGATATTCCGCAGGTGAAATTGGCGGATGGGATACTTGAGATCAGTGAGCCGAGAGATGGCTGGTTCGGCGTCCATTTTCATCTGTTTGGATGGGGGCGCGGGGCGTACAAACGATCCGTAACGATACGCATTCCGGAAGAACTGTGTGTGGAACAGAATGGAGAAGAACTGTGCTTTTCCGTGGATGTCAATGCCGGGAATGTGATGTTGAACGGGCTTTATTCCAACAATCTGGTACTGGACGTGGACGCCGGGAATGTGATAATGAACGGGCTTTATTCCGAAAGTCTGATGCTGGACGTCAATGCCGGGAATGTGGAAGGGGACGACTGTGTGTTTGGCGCCCAAAATGAGATCGATGTGGACGCGGGGAATATTGAATTCAGGAAGAGTTCGTTTTACGGCCTGAAGGCGGATGTGAATGCCGGAAACTTTTCCAACCTGCAGTCCAGGATTCCGCTTGACTGCTATGATATGGATCTTGACGTAGATCTGGGTGAGGTAGAAGTGAACGATAAAAAGCAGGGAAGTTCCTATCAGGTACAGGCGCAGTCCCGGCAATTGACGCAGACAGATGAAGAGACTGTCCCGGTGCCGGAGAAGTGCACGATGACGGTAGAGGTTGACCTGGGTAATATTGAAATTTCTGACAAATAGCGTTTTATGATCTGATGAATGGAGGTAACGATGAAAAAAAATAATAATGTCTTTTGGGGTGTAATCCTATTGTTGGCGGGCGTTTATATCATCATCCACCGTCTTGGTTTTCTGCCGGATGTCAATATCGTCAGACTGGCGGTCGCAGTCGTGTGCGTGGTCGTTTTCGTGCGCTCTCTCGTACGGATCGAGTTTGGCGGCATATTGTTTTCGCTGGCAATACTCGCGATCTTGTTCAGCCGGGAATGGAACCTCACAGTGATCACGCCCTGGCCGGTGCTCGTGGCGGCGCTGCTTGGAACGATCGGGCTCGACATGATCTTCGGAAGCCAGGCCAGGAAATTCCGCCGGGGAAAGCGGGACGCGGTACTGGATGGCAGCGGTGAATTTATAAGCGGGGATGAGATCGTCGTGCGCTGCCTGTTTAACGGCACGAAAAAGAGCATTTCTTCCGATGGTTTTACGAAAGCGAAATTATTTTGTAAATTCGGAGGAATGGAAGTCAGCTTTGAAGATGCGGTCATCCAGAATGGAACGGCATATGTAGAGCTGGATGTAAATTTTGGCGGTGTGGAGCTTTATGTGCCGCAGTCCTGGCAGATCGCCAATCACATGGACTGCATGTTTGGCAGTGTGGATGAGCACCGGCGCGGCCGGGACGCTGGAGAGGGGCCGACGCTTGTTCTCAATGGAAACGTGAGGTTTGGCGGAGTGGATATTTACCGGATTTGATCTCAAAACCTTGCTATATTCCTTTTTACGTGCTATAATGGTACTCAAATTTGCAAATCAGGAGGAATGGTAAGGTGAAAAAATTAGTAGCGATGGGACTTGTCGTCATTCTGTCAGCGATGCTGGCCTGCGGATGCGGGGAGTCTGCCAAAGAGGCAAAAGTGATCGATGTGGAACTCACACAGGAGGAGTATGCGTTCGGCGTGGACAAAGACCAGAACGACCTGCTCGAGAAAGCGAACGATTTTATTAAGGAACTTAAAGGTAGCGGTAAATTGGATGAGATCTGCAACAAATATTTTGGCGACGGGGAACCGACAGCGGTTACGTCCGCCGCGCTGGACTCATCGAAAGACCAGCTTGTAGTCGCAACAAACGCTTCGTTTGAACCATTTGAATATATGATCGGCGACAGCTATTACGGCATTGATATGGAGATTGCCGCTGCGCTGGCGGAGAGACTGGGCAAAGAACTGGTGATCCAGAACATGGATTTTGATGCTGTCTGCCTTTCGGTCGGCCAGCACAAGAGCGATATCGCGATGGCCGGACTTACGGTGAAGGAAGATCGGAAAGAATACGTGAATTTTTCAGAATCTTATTACAATGCTTCCCAAAGCCTGATCGTAAAGGCGGACGATACGGAGTTTGACTCGTGCGAAGATGCGGCCGGCGTGGAGGAAATACTGAAGAAAAAGGATGAGAGTGTGAAGATCGGCGTCCAGAACGGAACGACCGGGCAGCGTTACTGCGAAGGTGATGAAGAATGGGAGTTCGAAGGGTTTGATGTGACAACGACCGGATATAAAAATGGTTCACTCGCTGTCCAGGATCTTTTGAATGGAAATATTGACTATGTGATCATTGATTCCGCTCCGGCCAAATGTATTACGGAAGCAATCAATAAGATGCAGTAAAATAGTTGATAAGAGAGGGACTTATGGATAATTTTGGTGCAAAAGTAGATCAGTTTATCAAGGTATTTATTGATCAGAACGGGTACCAGCGCGTGGTGGAGGGTTTGAAAAACACACTGATCATCGCGGTTGTCGGTCTGATCATTGGCATCCTGATCGGCACGCTGATCGCCACGGTCCGCGTTATTCCCAAATACAAGCGGCTGCCCCGGATCCTCAACGGGATCTGTTCGTTTTATGTCGGACTGTTCCGGGGAACGCCGATGGTCGTACAGCTTTTGGTCTGCTATTACGTGCTTCTCCCCATATTGGGGTTGAAGCTGACGGGCGTTCAGGTATCTGTGCTCGTCTTCGGCATGAACAGCGGAGCTTACATTTCGGAGATCATGCGCAGCGGGATCCAGTCCGTCGATCAGGGACAGATGGAGGCCGGCCGGGCCGTCGGCCTGAGTTTTGCCACGACGATGGTGAAGATCGTGATCCCGCAGGCAGTGAAAAATATCCTTCCTACACTGGGAAATGAATTCATTACTCTCGTAAAAGAAACGTCGGTCGTAAGTTTTGTAGGGGCGGCGGATCTTTATGTCGCGTTTAATTACATCGGCAGCAACAGTTATGAATTTATGGTTCCTTATTTGGTCATGGCCGTTATTTACATTGTGATCGTAATGCTCATCAGCCTTGCGGTGAAACTCATGGAAAGGAGCCTGCGGAAAAGTGATAGACGTAATTGATCTGGAAAAACATTTCGGAGACAATCAGGTGTTAAAGGGAATTAACGTGACGATCAACAAAGGCGACATCGTCGTGGTCGTGGGGCCGTCCGGTTCCGGTAAGAGCACGTTTCTCCGCTGTCTGAACTGCATGGAAGATCCCACGGGAGGGCAGATCATTTTTAACGGCGTCGATATCGCCGATGTGAACGTGGACATTAACATCCACCGCCGCCACATGGGAATGGTGTTCCAGCACTTTAATCTCTTCCAAAACAAGACCGTGCTGCAGAACATTATGCTGGCGCCTGTTTACGTCCGCTGTCAGGAACTGCGGAGGAGTAAGTGGAGAAAACACTTTGGGGTTGGCAAGGTGCGCGCCCGTGAAGGGCAGGGGCAGGCGTCCGCGGAGACGAGTAAGGCGCAAATCGTGAAAGAGGCGAGGGAGCAGGCGATGGCGCTCCTGCGCCGCATCGGCATGGAAGATAAGGCGGATGTTTACCCGTCCACGCTGTCCGGCGGCCAGAAGCAGCGCGTGGCCATTGTGCGCTCGCTGGCGATGAATCCCGATGTGATCCTGTTTGACGAGCCGACGAGTGCGCTAGACCCGGAGATGGTCGGAGAGGTGCTCGATCTGATGAAATCGCTCGCCGAAGAGGGGATGACGATGATCATTGTCACACACGAAATGGGATTTGCCAGGGAGGTGGCGAATAAAGTTTTGTTTATCGACGAGGGTATGATTTTGGAGGAAGAGCCGCCGGAGGAGTTTTTTGGCAATCCGAAGAATCCGCGGTTGAGGGAGTTTTTGTCTAAGGTGTTGGTGTAAAATGGAAGCAGGGAGTGCCTCGCAGATGGGGGCGCTCTTTTATTGAGTATATATGGAAGTTCTTACATTATTACTTGTGTTATTTGCGGCACTGTCTTACATAGACATTCACAAAAAGAAATAGCATCCCTACCTAAAGTGGGGATGCTATTCTTTATAGTTTTAATTTCTGAGGGCAATCGGAGGTTTAATTTACCTCATCAACTTATATCCAGCGATCTCGCCTTCCCATAAACCTTCTTTTTATTCTCAATTTTATACGCCCGGATATAAATGGTACTCTCGCTGTACTTCTCCGGAATGAAGCAGGAAGTACTTCCCGAACCTTTTAAATCCTTAATGGTGCTGTAGGAGGTGTAGACCTGATAGCCGCTTGCCTCGCTTGAAGCATTCCACGACAGCTGGTACTTGTCAATGATCTTCTTGATCCTCGCGCCGGTTACGACGTTTGGAATCGTGCCGCGGCTCACAAATTTGCCCTGTGCGTTTTCCGCGGCTTCTTTGGCATATGTATTTTTCCAGCCGTGGATCGTGACGCCGGTGGGCAGGTTTTTCAGGTTTGTCGTCATGATGGTGGACGGGAAGGTCAGTTTGGCCAATTTGTCGCATCCCGTAAAGTTCATGCTGATATAGTTCAACTCTCCCTGATTGACGGAGATGGATTTCAGCTTTTTACAATCCCTGAAATAAAAGGTGCTGAACCGGCTCCGCCTTACATTTTTCGTAATCGTCAGTGAAGTCAGTTCGTGGGCGTCGTCAAATGCGTCGCCGGCGATATACTGAGTGGACGTCGGGATTTTATAGCTGCCCTTCTTTTTGGTCGGGTAGAACACCAGGGTCTCTTCGTCGGAGTCAAACACGACGCCTGCTTTAGACGAGAACCATTTGTTTTTTGAGGATACTTTAATTGCTTTGCATTTCAGGTCTTCTTTTACCTTCTTCAAATAGTTGATATTTTTTACGCCTGCCGGTATCTGATACGATCTTTTTGACATCGGGAAACAGACGATCTGTCTGCCTTTACTGTCATACAAAACGCCGCCGGTGGAGGAAAAATATTTACTGTTTGACGAGACGGAGATCGAGGACAGGCGGTTATACCGCATGCGGTCTCCGATGGTTTTGCAAGTCTGCGGTAGACGAAAGGCTCCTTTTTTTCCGGACGGGAAAAAGATGACATAAACGCCGTCCGACGAGTACATGACACCGTCCTGAGAATAGAAGTTTGGATTGCCTTTGGCTACGACGATCCGCTCCAGGTGTTTCAGGTTCAGGGCTTCACCAAAATAATAGACAAACGTTTTGAGAGATGCCGGGAAATGAATGGATTTTAAATTGTCGCAATCCTGAAACTGGTTCATGCGCATCCATGTTACGCCTTCGGGTATCGTGATGCTCGAGAAATGTCCGCCGGTCAGTGCGTTGGAAGCAATACGGACGACGCCTTTTGGTATGTCGAGGTCGCCATCCATGTTGATCGGCGCCTGAATGAGCGTTTCTCCCTTTTCATTGAGAAGCATTCCGTTCCGGCTGGAATAGTTGGGATTGGAGGAGTCAACGATAAATTTGCTGGCAGCCCCGTTGAACGCGTTGAAGCCGATGTGTCTCGTTCCTTTCATGATCGTGACCGTGCCGAGTTCCAGACAGTTGAGGAAAGCGGCGGAGCCGATCGAATCCAGTTTGTTGGAATAGGAAAAGGTTTTCAGGTGGATGCAGTTTCGGAACGCGTTTCCTTCGATCTCTTCGATGTGTCCGGTGTTCTCCACCGTTTTTAATTCCGTACAGTTATTGAAAAGACTGTATTCCACCGCGTCCATTTTGGAAGACAGGCGGACTTTTCCCAGGTTGATACAGTTGGCAAAGCAGGAAGAACCCACTTTCGACACGGAGTCCGGGAGTGAAATGCCGCGCAGACTCTGGCAGTTATAGAACGCCTTGGAACTGATGGAGCTGACCGAGGATGGGATCGTGATGTCAGTCAGACTGCTGCACCCGGAAAAGGCTTCACTCGGAATAGAAGAGAGATAGCGGGACAGCCGGACCCGTTTCAACAGCGAACAGTTCTTAAAGGTCCGATCATCCATCACGGTGACGGAGTCAGGGATCGTTACGCTGGTCAATTTGGTACAATCCATGAAAGCGGAATGTGCAATCTTTTTTACCGAAGACGGCACGGTGAAGGATCCCGATTTTTCCGAGGGACATTTGATGAGCAGGGTTCCGTCCTTGCTGTAGAGCGCGCCGTTGATCGTCTTGAAATAGGGATTTCCGGCGGTTGTGAATTTTGTTGTTTTTACTCCGTAAAAGGTGTATGGACCGATGGCGGATACATTACTGCGGATCGGAACGACCGGACTGCCCGAATAATCGTACAATTCTCCGTAACGATCGACACGGTATACACTTTTTGCCGCGTCTGCGCTGGCTGTGTTTAACAACAGGCAGGTGAGCAGAAAAAGCAGGAGTAGTGGTGCGTATTTTTTCATTTTCATATTCTACCTCATTTCTGCGCGGAATTTTAAGTCCATCGCTTTTTTTAGTGGGTTTGCGACAAGTTTTTTGTTTCAAATTTCCCTTCTATGTAGTTTACCTGCTCTTGTGACTTCCTTAGTAGTCACAAAGTAATTATAACAGAGATGCGGGCAAAATGCAAGTAACTGTAAAAAAAAAGTGAGACAAAGAATTTGTAAACTTGTAACAAAGGATCTGCCTGAAAAAATGTCCTTGCCAAAATAACGGTAAAACCTTATAATATGGGTTAAACCGCAAAAATGGGAGGGCTGATCATGGCATATACATCAAAAGATTTAGAATCACTGGACCAGGAACTAAAAGAACTAGCCGATGAGAAATACCGCAAATTCCACAGCGGCCTCATTCCCAATGTCGATACGGTCTTTTACGGCGTGAGGGTCCCGCTGTTGCGAAAGACCGCGAAACGCCTCATCAAAGAGGACTGGCGGGGATTCGTGGCATTGACGAAAGACGCGGATATCTATGAATGGAAGATGTTGTGCGGCATGGTGATCGGACTTGCGAAGTGCGATTTTGAGGAAAAACTCTCCTATGTAGAACAATTTCTCCCGGGCATTGATAACTGGGCCGTGTGCGACATCGTGTGCGGGGACATGAAAGATGTGAAGAAAAACAGGGAGCGGATGTTTACATTTATCAAGCCATATCTGTGTTCCCCTGGGGAATACGAGGTGCGGTTCGCGGTGGTGATCCTGATGCAGTATTTTCTGACTGAGGAATACATCCGGGAAGTTTTGTCGATCTACGACGGGATCCGTCACGAGGGCTATTATGTGAAAATGGCCGTGGCCTGGGGCGTTTCCCTTTGTTTCATCCATAACAGGGACATGACACTCGACTATCTTTTGTCTTGCAATTTGGATGATTTCACGTATAATAAGAGTATACAGAAAATGACGGAGTCATTTCGGGTGAGTGAGGAAGATAAGGAGATGCTCCGCGGGATGAAACGCCGGAAAGGAGACAACAGGTGAAACTGGAGGTAAAAGATTTACATAAGAGTTTTGACGGGAAAGAGGTGCTTAAAGGTGTCCGCTTTTCCGTGGAGAGTGGAAGGGCGCTGGGACTGCTTGGCAGAAACGGCGCTGGAAAGACGACTTCGATCAGGATCATTATGGATATTTTCCATGCGGATGAGGGTGAGGTACTGCTGGACGGCAAACCGTTTTCCCCCTCGAAAAACCAGGTGGGATATCTGCCGGAGGAGCGGGGGATGTATCCGAAGAAGACGGTTTTGGAGCAGATGATCTATTTTGCGAAATTGCGGGGATTTGATAAAAAGAGGGCGGTCGAGAATGCGAAAAAGTGGCTGAGGCGCCTGCAGGTGATTGAATACGAGAAGCGCAAAATGGATACTTTGTCGAAAGGTAACCAGCAAAAGGTACAGTTGGCGGCGACGCTCGTCTGCGATCCGGATATTGTCGTACTGGACGAGCCGTTTTCCGGTCTGGATCCGGTAAATTCCCAAATCTTAAAAGATGTGATCCAGGAATTGATCGCGGTGGGAAAGATCGTTATTTTTTCCAGCCATCAGATGAGTTACGTAGAAGAATTCTGCGAGGATATCGCGATCATTGATCACGGCGAAGTTGTTCTTTCGGGAAGTCTGGATGCGATCAAGGAAGAATATGGCAGCGGCCGCAAGATCTTGTCTGCGCAGAATGTATCACTGGATGAACTGCAGCAGCGCTGTGAGGATAAATTAAGCGATGTACTGGTTATAGAGGGAAGGAACAAGCACAGTTTGATCTTCCGCTTGAAGGACGGCGTCGAACAGTGGGACGCGCTGAACCGGTTGCGGGAAGAGGGAATCGATATTGATACGTATGGCTGTTACGAACCATCGCTCAATGACATTTTTGTCGCCTGTGTGGGAGACGAGAATCATACAGAAGAGGAGGGGGGAGAGTAAGATGAAAAAATTAATGCATGTATACAGTTTTGAACTTGGCAACTATTTTAAAAGCAAATCTTATATGATCTCCACGATACTGATCTGCGTGCTCGCGATCATCGCGATCAGTATGCCGGCCATTATTTCGGCAGTCAAAGGCGAGGATTCCGATGGAGGGGACGGCCCGGACAAAGCGGACAGCGTGTTTGGCGAGTCGATCGCTCTCTATGATCCAGAAGGGATCATCAGCGATGATATGGTCCTTTCGTTTGGAAAGACGGAGATTCAGCGGAAGGACAGCGAGGAACAGGTGAAGGAATCTGTCGGCGCGGAAGATGTGTCGGCGGGATTTGTCGTCCGCTCATCGAGTGAGTTTGATTACTATGTGTTTAACCGCTCCATGTTTGATAAAGCTGAGGAAATGTTCCGTACACTGATGAGCACGGCTTCGACGATGAAATTTTGTACTGAACATAATGTGGATTTCGAGGAAATAGAAAAACTGAATGCCGATAAGATCGTGTGCAACGAGAACATACTGGGCAAGGATTCCGAGGACAATTACTGGTACAGTTATGCGCTCGTGATCCTCGTATTTATGGTGATCGTCATGTACGGTATGATGATCGCGACGAGTGTGGCGAATGAGAAGAGTAACCGCACGGTGGAGATCCTTGTGACAAGTACTTCTTCCTCGAGCCTTCTATTCGGCAAGGTGTTTGCCGGGGCGACGGCGATCCTGTTCCAACTGGGACTGATCTTTTCCAGCATCCTCGGCGCATATCAATTGAATAAGGAGAGTCTGGGCGGTATGCTCGACGTGGTATTTGACATTCCGGCAAACGTGCTGGTGACGTTTGCGGTGTTCGGCCTCGGCGGTTTTCTGATCTATGCCTTTATGTACGGCGCGCTCGGAGGCCTCGTCTCGAAGATCGAAGATCTGAACAAGAGCGCGGGAACAGCGCAGATGTTCGTAATGATCGTTTATTTTCTCGTGCTGTTCCAGATGCAGGAGCCGGACGGCATACTGATGAAAGTGCTGTCTTATCTTCCGGTGAGTTCCTATAGCGCCATGTTTATCCGCATCGCGATGGGAAAAGTGGAGACATGGGAGATCATTGTTTCCGCGGTGATCCTGTACGCGTCCGTTGTGGCGATGGGATTTGTGGCGGCGAAAATGTTCCGCAACTCCACGCTCCGCTATGGAAATCCGATCCAGCTGACGAAGGCGCTCAAAGGACTGCGGACGAAAGAAAATAATTCGTAACGGATAGAAATTTGTACTTGTTTTTTGTGGAAAAATTGTTATGATAAATATAGGAAATAAAATAGCGAAAGCCGAAAGACGGCTTTGCAGAAATGAGGGTAAATATGTTTGGTCAGTTAATCAGTATCTTAAAAAAGAATCCAAAGAAGATTGTATTTACAGAGGGCAGTGATCCTCGTATTCTCGAGGCTTCTTCCCGTCTTCTCGCGAGTACGTTCCTCTCCCCGATCCTTGTAGGGAATCCGGAGGAGATCGCGGTGGCAGCAGAGGACAGCGGTTTCAATATCCGCGGTGCCGAGATCATCGATCCTCTGCATTACGACGAATTTGACGAGATGGTGGATTGTTTTTGCGAAATCCGTAAAAATAAGGGAATGACACAGGAGAAGGCAAGGGAATTGTTGTCCCAGGCCAATTATTTTGGTACGATGCTTGTGAAAATGGGAAAAGCGGACTCCCTTCTCGGCGGCGCTACATATTCCACCGCGGATACCGTGCGTCCGGCGTTGCAGATCATTAAGACAAAACCGGAAAATTCAATCGTGTCTTCCTGCTTTATTTTGGTGCGTGCGTCTGCTACCGGAGAGAATGCGGTGCTGGCGATGGGCGACTGCGCCATCAATATCAAGCCGACGGAGGATGAGCTGGTGGAGATAGCACTTGAGCTGGCGGACTGCGCGAGGATTTTCGGCGTGGATCCGAAGCTTGCTTTTCTCAGTTATTCGACGCATGGTTCGGGGGCTGGTGAAGATGTGGATAAGATGCGGAATGCTGCTGAGAAGACGAAACTGGCAGCGCCGGATCTTCCGATCGAGGGCGAAGTGCAGTTTGACGCTGCCGTGTCTCCGCGTGTGGCGAGGACGAAATGCCCGGATTCCGAAGTGGCCGGGTACGCGAATACATTTATTTTCCCGGATATCAGTTCGGGGAATATCGGTTATAAGATTGCGCAGCGTCTCGGTGGATTTGAGGCCTATGGCCCGATCCTTCTCGGGCTGAATGCGCCGATCAACGATCTGTCGAGAGGGTGTAACGCCAGTGAGGTGTACTCGATGGCGATCGTGACGGCGGCGCTTGCGTAACGGGAAACAGTGTGTTTTGTAGAAAAATGAAGAGCGAACAATATACCAACGGTGAGAGCCGTTGGTATATTAGTATAACAGACTAGAAGTTAAGAAAAGATTTTCTCCCCTCACCTGCATACAAAACAAACCCACTCCCCGAGCGTTTCTTTCGCCAGGATCGTGAATCCATTTTCCCGCAGCGCATCCGCTACTTCCTCTGCCCGTGTGTCGATGATACCCGATGAGATATACAATCCCCCGTCTGCCAGGTGTGGTCGGATGACGCCGGAAAGTGGTATGATGATATCGGCGAGGATGTTTGCGGTCACGATGTCAAAATCGTTTCCGAGCTGGCTGCTCAGGGCGGTCCCGTTTACTCCCGCCGCGGGAGTAGGAGCGGTGTAAGTATACGAATGGTCTGTATGGGAATCTGGATCGTCATCCGCTGCATTTTTTAGCAGATCACCGGTAAACAGATGGAAACGGTCGTCGGGAATCTGGTTTACGTGCATGTTTTCTCTGGCAACTCCGACAGCTACGTCATCAATATCCGTGGCAACGGCAAAAGCTGCTCCGAGTTTCAGGGCGGCGATCGCGAGGATGCCGCTTCCGCATCCGATATCTAATATCCGTTTTTTCTCACAGCCGTATTTCGAAAGTGCCTGAATGCACAGTTTTGTCGTTTCGTGTGTTCCGGTGCCAAACGCGATCCCGGGGTCAATGTCAACAACAATATCGTGTTCCGGCGAGTAGTCCGGCAGGGAACAGGTTTCCCATGTTGGCTTGACGATGACGCGCTCGGCCGCGCGGAATGGCTGGAAAAAGGTTTTCCAGTTATTGATCCAGTCTTTGTCCTCGGTTTCGGAAAGACTGACTGTGCCTTTACCGATATTTGTATAGGATTTGATCTCCTGAAAAATGTGCTGGACCTCCAGCATGATCTGTTCCGGGTTACAGTGTTCCGGTTCCATATAAAAATGTACTTTGGCAGATCCGTCGTTTTCTTCCGGGTCAGGAAGGATATCGACATACATCTGTTTTTTTTCTGCCTCGCTCAGTGGTACATGATCCTCGATCTCAATGCCCTCCACGCCGATTTCATCCAGCATATAACTCAGCAGGTCTACGGCGTCTGTATGTGTGTCCAGTGTAAATTTGATCCATTTCATATGATTCCTCATTTCTGTTTGATATGTTTCGGAAAATACTTTGATTCTATAGTACTTCTCGGGAAGTTGATTGTCAAGAGAGTTGTGAACAGTGACAGCGTAAAGTTTGTGCTTGGGATCGGAGGACTTTGAGGGGCGTATTTTCGCTATTTGTCCCGATTACGGACGAAAAGCCCGAAAAATGATTGTTGCCGGTTGTCAAAAAATATGTTATTGTCACAAGTATAGATGATTGATTTCTTGTTTGGATTTTGAAAATTATAAAAGCACAGACTGTTATGCAGGCGAAAACTGTGATAATACTTGACAATTATAAATCAAATAGTATAATGGTGATAAGGAGTAGGAAGTTGGGAAAGAAAAATATTGTGTGGAATGATTACATATCAGATAATGAAAGGTTTGCCGATTTTATCAACGGGGTGGTATTCCACGGGGAGCAGCTGGTTCGTCCGGAGGCACTGACGGCACTGGACACGAAACTGTGGCGGAAAGAGAGAAAGAAGGACAGTTACCACGAGTTCATCCGTGATATGGTAAAGATCTGGGACTATCAGGGAAGGAAATATCTCTTCGGTCTGGAACCGGAGGAATCGCCACACCTTGCCCTGCCGGTTAAGTATATGAATTATGAGTCTCTGGAATATGACAGGCAGTATAAGGAGATCGTAAGGAGGCACAGGGATCAGCGTGATCTTACGACAGATCAGTATATTTCAGGTGTTGCGGGGACGGACCGGCTGATGCCGGTGGTCACGATCGGAATTTACCTTGGTGAGAAAACGTGGCATGGTTCTGCCAGGATGGGTGACTTGACGGCGATGGCGGAGATACCGCCGAAGATACGCTGGCAGATAGAAGCATTTTGGAATAATTTTCAGGTGAATCTTCTGGATATCCACAGTTTGAAGTCTGTGGATGTGTTTCGGACGGATCTGCGGGAAGTATTCGGATTTCTGAAATTGCAGGGGAATAAAGCGGAGTTGATCCGGTATGTAGAGGAAAATGAGGCGTTCCGTAGTCTGTCGGAAGATGCGTTTGATGTGCTGAGCATTTATGCAGACAATGTAAAACTGAAGCTGCATAAGGAAGCTTACCGAGTAAAGGAGGGACTGGATATGTGTACAGCATTAAGGGAACTGGAGGAAGATGCGAGAAGGGAAGGACGAAAAGAGGGGAGAAAAGAGGGTCTTGCCACTGGAGTGAAAAAGGGTGGCCATCTAATGAATGAACTTAACCGCAGGCTGGTACAGGATGGAAGAACGGAGGATTTATTTCGCTCCATACAGGATGATAAGTATCAACGAAGACTGATGGAGGAGTATGGGATCTGCAACCTTTAAGTGAAAGACCCCCTTTTTGTGAAAGACTGAGGCATGAACGGTACAATACACTAGCCATCGAAATGAAAGGAAAAGAAATGAGCAGTGATGAAAAATATATGCGGGAGGCTATCCGGCAGGCAAAGAAAGCATATGCGAAAAACGAAACGCCGATCGGCTGCGTGATCGTACGTGACGGCCGTGTTATCGCCCGGGGGTATAATAAACGAAATGAAAAGAAAAATACGCTGGCGCATGCAGAAATCATAGCGATCCATAAGGCAAGCCGCATTGTTGGCGACTGGCGGCTGGAAGACTGTACGATGTATGTTTCGCTCGAACCGTGCCCCATGTGTGCCGGTGCGATCGTGCAGGCGAGGATTCCCCGGGTCGTGATCGGGAGTATGAATGCAAAGGCGGGTTGTGCCGGATCCGTCGTCAATCTGCTCCAAATGGAGGGATTTAATCATAAGGTCGAGGTGCAGACCGGAGTACTGAGAGAGGAATGCAGTCAGATGATGAGCGGATTTTTCCGTGAACTCCGGATGAGAAAAAAGGACAGGCAGGGTGCCGGGGAGGACGAGTGAGGATTACATGTGGGATAATTTGGAAATGTTTCAGGAATTGCTTTTGGAATTGTTAAAAATTTTTATCCTCTTTTGTCGCGGTTTTCATTTGAATGTAAGAAAAAGAAGTACGGTATTGGCGGTTGATCTTCTCGCGACAGTTGTTTTTTCCTATATGATCGTATGGACACAGCAGTGGGTCAATCCGATGGTGCCATATTTGTTTTTTGTATTATTCACATCTCTGGTTACTTATAAAGAAAAAGGGTATCGCATCATAGGACTTACATGTTGGGCCGCTATTACGCTGGGGTTGATCGACGGGATCAACAGCACGATCGTTCAGATCATTTTTGGGACGTTCGGTGTGATGCATGTGGCGATGGAGGGCGTCTGCGCGTCTATTGTGACGATTCTCTTTCTGAGTGTCAGTGTTTGCATGTTAAATCGAAGAAATGCACAGGGACTGCGGGGAATGCCGATACGGTATTTTGTGTTTTTTTCTGCGATGGTTTTTATGCAGCAGATTTCACTTACTCTGGTCTGGGAAAAATTCGCTAGGGAAAAAACTTCTCTCTATTTTGTTTTTCTCTTATTGGCACTTGGGGTGTTGGTTCAGATGGCGCTGGTTTTGCTATTGGCATCCGATAACTATTTGTATCAGGAACATTTAGTGCTGAATCAGAAGTTTTTGGCCGCACAGGAACAGCATTATCAGTATTTAGAGAAAAAAGAGGAGGATACAAAGCGGTTCCGCCACGATATGCGCGATCATATGCGGACGATCGGCCGGATGGCAGAGCGGGGAAAAAGTGAAGAGATTGTCAGGTACATGGAGAGGATTTTTCAAATACTTGAGAAGAAGAAGGAAAGTATCGTTGTCGGGAATGGGGTTGTCGATGCAATTTTAAACCAGTTTATCGAGCGGTGCAGCGAGAAGAAAATCCGGCTTTGCGTCGGGGGCCGCCTTCCAGCGGATTGTTTTGTGGAACCATTTGATCTCTGCACCATTTTTTATAATATTCTTAAAAATGCCGAGGAGGCGGCTGGACAATGCGGGGAAGAAAACCGGAACATCGAGGTACATATTCGATATGAGCAGCAAATGATCATGATCCAGGAAGAAAATACCTGTTGTCATACATTGAATATCCGGGGAGGAAATCTGGTGACAACGAAGGAGGATGCGAAAGGGCATGGTTATGGAATTCAGAATGTGATACAATCGGTACGACGATATAGCGGAAAGTTTAGTTATGAACAGCCAAAAGGAAAGTTTCGGCTGTGCATCATACTTTATGATCAAAAAAACAAACCTTCTACGACAGAAACCAACCATTGACGACAATGGTATTGTAATAGGGGAGATGTGATGTTATGCTATGGAGGAAATTTAACATCATACGATTTAAGAAGGGAGAACGTGGAAGGATATGAAACATGTAAAAAAGGTAATCATGTTGTTGCTGGCGTTTTCGGTATTGATCTGTGAATCAGGAGGAAGACCGGTAAAAGCAAAGGCGGGAAGTGATGACGAGTATATCGACTGGGTAGAGGAAGAAGAGCCGATCGAAGTGGACGAAGATGTGCTGGATTCCTGGGAAGAGGAAGAAGAGGCATGGGACGATGATGATGTGTATGACGAGGAAGAGGAGGACGATGACGAAGGAGACGACGATGAGGATGACTATTATATCGATGACACGATCAGCGTGAACATGGATATCAAAGAGCGCTGGGAGAACCACTATAACGCGGAAGTTACGGTTACGAACCTGACAGATGAGACGATTGATAACTGGGCGGTAGCGTTTGACTACGGGGATGAGATCGAGCATATCTGGAATGCCCAGATCACCGCACATGAGGAAAATTCCTATACGATAAAGTGCCTTGACTGGAATCAGGATATTCCGGCCAATGGCAGCGTATCGTTTGGGATCACGGCGAAATTTGCCGGGGAAGCCGGGGATATTTTAAATGAATACCTGATCAATGATACCGTTGAGATCAATGAGGATAATTATTCTGTGACATATCATGAGTCTTCGGCATGGCCGGGATATGTTTCGGGAGAGATCCGGGTAGGGAATAAATCCGACCTCCGGATCGAAGACTGGAAACTGGAAATTGCGACAAATCTCGATATCCAGCAGATCTGGAACGCCTCGATAGAGAGCGAATATACGAATGATGATAATGAAAAGGTGTACTTATTTAAAAATATGGGGTATAATCAGAACATAGCAGCAAAGCAGACCTGTTCATTTGGTTTTATCGCCAAAAAATCGCCGGGCGATGTTAAAGTGGAGGCGCAGGATCTCTTTTCGGTAAGTACGGCCGAGCCGGGTGAGGATGAAGAGGATTGGGAGACGCCGGAGGCAGTAGAGGGATTGACAGAAGACGACTTTTTAGAGTATTCGGATTATCTGGATTATCTAGAGTCGCAGGGCGGCGGTAATATGCTGCGGTCCAGAGCGAAGGCGGCGAAGAAGACGGAGGCGGTGCCGAAGAAGACGATTCCGCGAAAGGTGTCCGCGGTTTATGAGGTGAAAGGTGAAAAAACTCCTTATAGGAAGAAGGCTTTTCAGAACTTTTGTATGGGGAAAGTGAAAGGGAAGAAAGGGGAAAAGTACGCGTACGGGGTAGTACATTGTGGGAAGAATGCAGTCTTGATGAAAATGCAGTTGGAAGAAGAGAAGGGAAAAAGGAAGGTAGCAAGGATTAAAGGATGGATGACATTAAAGAATTTTGGACATACGCAAAGTCTGGAGTCTTTTGTGTATAAAGACGGGGAAAAGGAAAAAGAATATTTTCTTCTGACAGGAAAAACGTATGTACTAACAAAGGAGGAAAAAAAGAAGGCACAGCAGGAGGCCAAGAAAAAGAAGAAAAAATTGAGTCAGATTTTAAAGAATTTCTGTACACAGGTGGTTTGTGTTGAGTTTAAAAAGGATGCGAAAATTAAAGAAAAAGACTGTGGAAAACTGGTGGGAGTGACATACTCCAACAAGAAAAAGCAGAGATTTGGCAGACTTAATCGTGTGGATGTCGGTCTGAAGGGCGAGGACAGGATTGTTATCTGGAAGCGCCGGAAGGAGGATCAGGCAGTTCAGGTAGGTACATATTCGTTTGGTTCGAATATAAAAGAAAAACTGGTACAAAAGAAAAAGATCTCGTTCGCGAAATCTAAATTACTGAAATATAAGACATCTTTTACGATGAAGAAAGATACCTCCAACTATATACTTCCTAAATCCATGCAATCCATTGATCAGGGCGGGGATAATACGATCTATATAGCATCCGGGAAACAGGGTGATAGTGAATTGTGTATAGCGGAATGCAGTGCGGATAAGGGAGTATATCGGAAAAAATATACGTTTAAATTTAAGAAGAAAACGAAAAAGACGATTAAGGAAAAGACTTATTTTCCGATTCAAGGTAAAAAGGAGATTGAGGGGATGCACAGTAAAGGAGACCAGCTTCAATTTGTGATAGCGGATTCCAAGCCGGTTAAAGTAAAGGTACAGGATGGAAAGAAGGAAAAGAAAGTGACTATGAAACGTCAATATATCTGTGTAAGCAACAAGTAGGCAGGAGGTCAGGAAAATGAACAATCATATCCGAATAACGACGATGTGTTTAATGATGCTAGTTTGTGGTATCCTGTTCGGAGTGGTAAAAACGGTTCAGGCCGAGACATACGGAGGGGAATGCGGTGAGGATGTATACTGGAACTACGACACAGAAACGGAAGAGTTCAAGATAAGTGGAAACGGGGCGATGACTTCTGCCCCGTGGAAAGATGCAGATAATTCTCAATATGGAAACGTTAGTTTCTATGATTATGAATTGAAAGTGGTTATTGAAAAAGGAATAACCTCTGTGGTTGATGATGCCTTTTACTTTCTAGATGTAAAAGAGGTGATTTTGGGGCCAGATGTGGTTGAAATAGGCGAGAGTGCATTTTCAGCAACTAATCTCAAGAAAGTGTCTTTTTCGGATTCAGTCAAAAAGATTGGTAAATGTGCATTTAGGAGTACTTATATTAAAAGCATCGACTTGAAAAACGTTGAGGAGGTCGGGGAACGAGCATTTGAGGAATGTGGTTATCTTGAAAAAGTCGTCTTTGGACAAAATCTCAAAAGTATTTCCAAAGAAGCCTTTGTAGATTGTCTTAATCTGAAAGAAATCGAATTCCGCGGCGGGGCCCCGAAAGTTGCAAAGTCGGCGTTCAAAGACGACCGATTTTTAAAAAAGATCATCAATCATTCAAATGTTAGCATCCCGATTCAAAACCTGGATAAAGACCTGTTCTGGTATCAGGACGGAAAAAAAGTCACAAGCGTGTCACCGGGAAAGACGGCAAAGAGCAAAGGCCGTCTCTTCCGGGTCAAATACAAAGACCTACAGGGAAAAATTCAGGGGAAACTACCCAAAAGCTACCGATATACGGAAGAAAAAGCACTTCCGACCAAAGGAAAGCGAAAAGGATATTTTTTCTATGGATGGAGTATGGATGGAATGTGGCTCAGTGCTCTGGATAACCTCAGGGGAAACCTGACGCTCCGTCCGATCTGGATAAAATATAATATTTCAAAACTTAATGACAAAAAAAGGGTGTTTCATTTTGAAATCAGCAAAAAATACCAGTATTTTGACGGCAGTATGGGACAGATCCGTTACTCGGAGCATCGAAATATGAAAAAATCGAAGAAAGAAGTTGACTCTAGTTCGTGGAAAGGAAGTATTTCGCTGAAAGGTTTGAAAAAAGGGAAGAAGTACTACGTGCAGTTTCGTACAGTGGAGGAAGACTATGAAACTCCGTGGAGTAATCCAATTGTCATTCAAAATTGAGTTCTGAAAAAAGCTAAACAAGAAAGAGGCCGACCAAATGTATAGCTATATCCGGATAACGACGATTTGTTTTATACTGCTTGTCAGTGCTGCCCTGTTCGGAGTGGCAGAAACGGTTCAGGCCGAGACATACGGTGGAAAATGTGGTGAGGATGTATACTGGAACTACGACACAGAAACAGAAGTGTTCAAGATAAGTGGAAACGGGGCGATGACTTCTGCCCCGTGGAAAGATGCGGATAATTCTCAATATGGAAACGTTAGTTTCTATGATTATGAATTGAAAGTGGTTATTGAAAAAGGAGTAACATCTGTAGTTGATGATGCTTTTTCTGTTATGGATGTAAAGGAGGTAATTGTTGGGCCGGATGTGGTTAAGATAGGAGCAGGAGCTTTTTTTGGCACAAATACCACTAAAGTGATTTTTTCAGAAGCAGTAAAACAAATAGGAGAGAGTGCTTTTTCAGAAACCCGCTTGAAAAGTATTGATCTAATGAATGTGGAGGAAATTGGGAAATGGGCATTTGTGAAATGTAGATCGCTTGAGAAAGTTGTTATTGGACAAAACCTCAAAAGTATTTCCAAAGAAGCCTTTGCGGATTGTCTTAATCTGAAAGAAATCGAATTCCGCGGTGGTGCACCGAAAATCGCAAAGTCGGCGTTCAAGGACGATCGCTTTATGAAGACGATCGTCAACCATTCAAATGCAAGCATCCCGATTCAAAATCTGGATAAAGACCTGTTCTGGTATCAGGACGGAAAAAAAGTCACAAGCGTGTCACCGGGAAAGATGGCAAGGAGCAAGGGCCGTCTCTTCCGGGTCAAGTATAAAGACTTACAGGGAAAGTTCCAGGGAAAACTTCCGAAAAGCTATCGGTATACGGAGGAAAAAGCACTTCCGACCAAAGGAAAGCGAAAAGGATACTTTTTCTATGGATGGAGCGTGGATGAACTCTGGCTCAATGATTTGTGTGATATTCGAGGGGATCTGACGCTCCGCCCGATCTGGGTCAGGTATCATTTGACAAAAATAAACGGCAATAAGCGAAAGTTCAGTTACGAAATCAGTAAAAAATATGAATATTTTTACTGTCGTACGGCCCAGATCCGTTATGCCGATAATAAGAAAATGAAAAAGTCAAAATTAATATGGGAGGAAAACTTGTGGCGTGGGAATGTCACGTTAAAAGGTTTGAAAAAGGGTAAAAAGTATTACGTGCAATTTCGGACGAAAGATGAAAGTTCGGTTTCGCCGTGGAGCAATCCCATAGTCATTCAAAATTGAGTTCTGAGTCCGTAATGCTGTGAAACAAACAAAATACGAAATTCGAAAGGAGGAGGAAGGATGGTTTTATTTATTCCAAACTGGTTTGACTGGATCAAGCGCATGATAGGAGGAAAGTGATCCGAGTTCGAAGTGACAGGGAGAAACATATGTTACGCATAGCAATAATAGAAGATGAAGAAACATGGCAGCAGTTTGCAATTCGTGAAATACAAACATACTACAGAGATAAAGAACGACCTGAAATCGACTGTTTCCAAACCGGAGAAGCATTCCTGCAGGCAGATCGCAAATATGACATATTGTTCATGGATATTGAGCTGCCAGGGGAGGATGGCTTTGCCATTTCGGAAAAGTATACTGGGCGTCACGGTGATGTGATCCTGATTATCATGACAACCCACACGGAAATGAGCCGGAAGGGGTATCTGGTCAATGCGTTCCGCTACGTGGATAAATTCCATCCAGAGGAAATGGAAGAGGCGCTTCAAAGTGCGGAAAAGAAACAGAGGCAGTGGAAGCCGCTATCGTTTTCCGTTCCCAGACATGGTGAAGTTAAAGTGAGGTGCCGGGACATTTTGTATTTGGAGTCCGTGAACCACAACCTGAAGATCCAAACCGTAGCCGATCTGTTTGTGCTTCGGGATAAGTTGGAAGTATTTGCTTCAAAATTAGAAGGATTGGGATTTTTCCAGACCCACCGCTCCTTTTTGGTAAATCTGGACCATGTCATAGACTTTAGCACAAGGGATATCCACATGAGTGACGGGAAAACGATTCCCGTCAGCAGAAAACGATACAAAGAGTTCCAGGAGGCATACTTTCAATGGAAATTCGAAAATGCAAATGGATAGGGAAATGAATAGAGAGGAAGTGAGGGAAGAAGTGAAGAAGCGCCAGCGCTAGAAAATTTATTTTCTGCTTGATGTAAGCGCCTGTTTGTGCTATAATTTTTAGGTACATTTTTAGAAAAGGAGATTTTCGTAATGAATAGTAAGGTAAAAGGCTTTCTTCAGATATTACTCATACTTCTTGTGACCGCCGCAATGGGAGTGGTTGCGTATGTTGGTATCGGACAGGGCCATGCGTTGAGCGCGAAAAACATCCGTCTTGGTTTGGATCTTGCCGGTGGTGTCAGCGTTACGTATGAAGCGACGAAAGAGAATCCAACAGCGCGGGAAATGAACGATACTGTTTATAAGATGCAGAAGCGTGTGGAAAATGAGAGCACGGAAGCATCGGTATATCAGGAGGGAAGTAACCGTGTGACGGTAGACGTTCCGGATGTGGACGATCCGCAGGCAGTGCTGGACAAGCTCGGAAAAGCCGGGTCTTTGGAATTTGTCATGTTGAGCGACTGCACGATTGACGAAAAAACAAAAGAAGCTACCTATGATAAGGATAAGGTTCTTTTGGACGGTTCCATGATCTCTGATGCGGAGGCGACGACGCAGCAGCAGAGTTCAGGGGCGAACGAAAATGTGGTCAAGATTACGTTTACGGGCAAAGGCGCGAAAAAGTTTGGAGAAGTGACGTCAGAAAATGTTGGCGCGAATCTGTCCATCATTTATGATGGGAAGGAAGTGTCTTCCCCGACGATCCAGACGGCGATCACGGACGGTGTCGCCATCGTTTCCGGAAGTTTTGAAAAATTCTCGGATGCAGAGGATATGGCAGCCACGCTCCGTATCGGTGCGCTTCCGCTGGAGTTGAAAAATATCCGTTCCAATATCGTCGGAGCGAAACTGGGTATTACTTCATTGGAAACGAGTTTGATCGCGGGTGTGATCGGTCTGATCCTGGTTATCATATTTATGATCGTGATGTACCGCATTCCGGGTGTGGCAGCATCTTTGGCGCTGGTTCTTTATGTGGCGGCGACACTGCTTGCGCTGAACGGACTGAATGTGACGCTTACGTTGCCGGGTATTGCCGGTGTTATTCTGGCGATCGGTATGGCGGTGGACGCGAACTGTATCATCTTTACGAGAATCAGGGAAGAGATCGCGACGGGAAAAACCGTGCGGTCTTCGATTAAAATTGGATTTGAGAAAGCATTGTCGGCGATCATTGACGGTAATGTGACGACGTTGATCGCGGCCGTTGTGCTCTATATAAAAGGTTCCGGTACAGTGATGGGATTTGCCCAGACATTGGCGATCGGTATCATCCTTTCGATGTTTACGGCGATCTTTATTACGAGATGGCTGTTGTACGGTTTTGTATCCGTGGGTCTGGATGACGCAAAATGGTTCGGAACGCAGAAGGAAAGAAAAACGATCAACTTTGTCGGCAATTTCAAAAAGTATATCGTGATCTCGGGAATTCTGTTTGCGCTCTGCATCGGAGGACTGATTTTTAATAAAGTCCAGAGCGGTCAGATTTTGAATTACAGCCTTGATTTCATGGGCGGTTCTTCGACGTCGATCACCTTTGATGAAGGGGCGAATGGCTTTGACGGTAGTGGAAATGCAAGTAATGACTTTAAAAATGAAGTGACAGAGGCAGTAAAGCAGTCTGCGGGATTGGCAGACGCCGAAATTTCGGATGTTGCCGGTGAGAGGACACTCATTGTCCGCACGACGGATCTGACAGAGGATCAGCAGAAACAGGTAGTGGCTGACCTCGGTACGAAATACAATGTGGCGAAGGAAAACATCGAGATCGAAACGATTTCGGCTTCGGTAAGTAATGAGATGAAGAGCGATGCGGTCATTGCCGTTGTGATCGCGGCGATCTGTATGCTGATCTACATCTGGATCCGCTTTAAGAATCTTGCGTTTGGAGCAAGTTCTGTTATCGCCCTGATCCATGATGTCATCGTGGTATTGATGGTTTATGCGGTAGGAAGTGCGTTTATCTCAGTCGGAAGTACGTTTATCGCCTGTATGCTTACGATCGTCGGTTATTCGATCAACGCAACGATCGTCGTATTTGACCGTGTGCGTGAAAACAGGAAGACGGCGGGAAGCCGCGCGGATATTGCCAGTGTCGTAAATGACAGTATCACGCAGACGCTGAGCAGGAGTATCAACACGTCCATTACGACGCTGCTCATGGTCGTTGTGCTCGCGGTACTCGGAGTGGATTCAGTTCGCCAGTTCGCGATCCCGCTTATTGCCGGTATCGTTTCCGGATGTTATTCTTCCGTATGCCTGGCGGGTACGATCTGGTTCTTCCTTAATAAGATAAGTAAAAAAACAAAAAAATAGTATTATGATTCATCGAATATAATTGCGGTAAGGTGCACATACTAAGTCAAAATGGTATGTGCACCTTCTTTTTGTATAGAAAGATTTGTTTTAGAATAATTGTCCAGAAATAGTTTATTCGGAATATTTTGTACACGGGCATGTCCGGGGAAGGCGCAGGTGCCGCAAGGAAAGGTAGGAAAAGAGGGAAGTTATGGATAAAACAGTTGGAAGAAGGAGCGTCCAGTTTGAAATCCCGCCCTGTATCGTCGGCGCTGCGTCCGTGGCGGGCGAAAAGGAGGGGAACGGAGCGTTTGGCAAATATTTTGACATTGTGGAGACGGATCCTCTTTTTGGCGGGAACACATGGGAAGAGGCGGAGAGTAAGATGCAGCATATCGCGGCAGATATCGCGATCCGGAATGCGGGGCTCGAGCCGGAGGATATCCGTTACATCATCGCGGGCGACCTGCTCGGTCAGCTGATCGCCACCTCTTTTGGTATCATGAACTTTAATATACCGATGTTTGGTGTGTATGGCGCCTGTTCAACGATGGGTGAATCGATGGGGATTGGCTCAATGCTCGTAGAGGGCGGTTTCGCGGAATATGTCGTGGCGCTGACTTCCAGCCACTTTGCGAGTGCGGAAAAGCAGTTCCGTTTTCCACTGGCCTACGGAAACCAGCGGCCATATTCCTCGACATGGACAGTGACAGGGAGCGGCGCCGTCGTTTTGGGCAGAGGGAACGGCAACTGGAAACGGAAAGAGACGAGTTATGTGGAGATCAAAGGGATCACCACCGGGATCATTACGGATTACGGCATTAAGGACAGCATGAATATGGGGGCGTGTATGGCGCCGGCTGCCTGTGACTGTATTCTCAATAATTTTAAGGATTTCGGGATTCAGCCGGATTACTACGATAAGATCATTACCGGGGATCTGGGCACGATCGGGCAGCGGATCTTAAAGGATATGCTGCTGGGTTACGGGTATGACATCGACAAACAGCATATGGACTGCGGAACGGAGATCTATTATAACGAAGAGCAGGATACAAATGCCGGCGGGAGCGGCTGCGGGTGCAGCGCGATCACGCTGACTGGATACATCCTGCACAAGATGCGGAAGCGCGACTGGCGCCGGGTGCTGTTTGTGCCGACGGGGGCACTGCTCTCCACGGTCAGCTTTAACGAGGGAAATTCTGTGCCAGGTATTGCGCACGGCATTATGTTAGAGATAAAAAAGGATTAGATGAGAGGAGGGAACTAAGGCGATGGATTATCTGATCACATTTTTGATCGGCGGCGCGATCTGCGCGGTCGTGCAGATCATTATGGATAATACGAAACTGCTGCCGGGGCGGATCATGGTGATGCTCGTATGTACGGGTGCTGTGTTGAGTGCTGTGCGTTTATACGAGCCGTTCGCCGAGTGGGCAAAAGCCGGGGCGACGGTGCCCCTGATCGGTTTCGGGCATCTGCTGTTTAAAGGAGTGAAAGAGGCGGTAGATAGCCAGGGGTTCATCGGAATCTTTTACGGTGGTTTGGAACAGGCCGCCGTTGGGATTTCGGGGGCGCTGATCATCAGTTTTCTGGCGGCGCTCGTATTCAAACCGAAAATGTCATGAAAATGTTTTGCTCGAATTCAGGATGAGGTACCGGCACGGCAGAGGACTGGCTGTGTCGGTATTATGCGTCTTGTAGTTTCGATTTCTCTTGCAGTTTTGATTTATAATGGGCGACTAATAGGCAATCCATTCATTCTTTTCGGCTAATCGGCTAAATTTCGCGGTAAGAGCTCGGCGATACGCCGGTAACGAGTTTAAATGCTTTGGAAAACGACAGCGGATCCTCATACCCGACGGAAGAAGCAATCTGATTGATCGGGAGGACGGTGGTCGTCAGAAGATCTTTAGCCTTGTTCATCCGGTAATCGATCAGGTATTCACGCGGTGAGAGCTTTAGTTCTTTATTAAAGCAGTTTGTCAGGTGTGCCCGGCTGATCCCTACATAATTTGCGATATCGGAAACTTTGATATGCTGTCCGTAGTGGTGTTCAATGTAGTCCAGTGCGTATCTGACATAGGTGCTGCCGGGATAGGAGAGATCGGAATCGCCATGCTGCGTCGGGTGCAGGTCCTGAGCAAGCTGTGCCAGGAAAGAATAGAGATATTCCGAGCGGCGCAGTTCGCTGGCGAGATTTAACTGGCATGAGGTCAGGATTCCCTGGATTGCTGTTTCGTATGGTTTCGTGTCCGGCAGTACCGCAGTCTGGCACTCGGGCGTAAAACCGGCGTAACGCACAAGGGTTTCCGCTTTCGGGCCGTTGAATCCGACCCAGATATAGGTCCAGGGGTCATCGGCATCCGCCTGATAGTAAGTCGTCTGGTTCGGGTAAATAAGGAAAATATTATTTTTTTCCAACACGTACGTGCGATCCGGCGTGGAAAATGTCCCTTTGCCTTCCAGTACGACGTGCAGCAGAAATTCGGTGCGGGTGGCCGGGCCAAATTCATGCGACGGAGGGCAGTCCTGTTTTCCGCAGTAGCAGAGGTACAGTTCATGTGAGTTCTTTTCGACCGATTCCAGACAGCGGTAATGGTTAAAGTCCTGGTAAAATAATGTATGGCTCATACGGCTCCCTCCATTTCTGTTTTGGTAGATAAAACCATGGTATTATTATAATGAAAGAATATGGGAAATTCAAGGCATTTCAAAGGAATAGTTTACATTTTTACATGTGTTGTACTGAAAAAACCATTTCCTTTGGCGGTGCTATTTGTTACAATTACCTTATCAATTTATACGAGGAGGAAGGATCATGTTGAAACGGAGATTAGGAAAAAAAGTTCTCGCAGCGGCGCTGGCGCTGGCCCTCACCGTCTCTGCGGGGGAAGTGTTCCCGGGCGGGGGAGTTTCCGTGAAAGCGGCTTCGATTCCGGAAGCGGCTTATAAATGGACGTTTGAAGACGCCACAGGAACGGAGGCCGCCAATAGCGGGAGTGTATCAGGAGGCGTTGCTTCGTTAAAAGGAACGGCGAAAATACAGGAAGAACAGTTGAAGATCGCGGATAAGACATATTCAGGCGCGTCCAACCATGTTCTTATGCTGTCTGGCGGAGCGAAAGGGACTTCGTATGCTGAACTGCCGGCGGATTTGTATGACGGCATCAGTTCACAGACAGGAGTGACCTGGTCGTTCTGGATGAAGGCGGCGACGGATGTTGCGAGTTATTCAAGGCTGTTTAGTTCAGCCGATTCCGCGAATGGACAGGAATTTGCCTTCGCGCCATTTGCGAACGACAGCGTATGGAACCTGATTTTTGACAGCGGTTCCGATTATAAGCAGGTTTTCAATGAAGAGCCGGAGAAGGGGACCTGGAATCTGATTACGGTAACGGTTTCGGCACAGGATGTGAAATTTTATAAAAACGGCGTGCTCACGGAATCGAATTGCGGTTCCGGGAGTGCCAATGTACTGAAAGAGAGACTGGATAACCTCGGGAGTCTTGTCAATCATGCGCTTGGCAAGACGTGCTCGACCTGGACCGATAATGACTGCGCAGTCAGTCTCGATGATGTGAGTGTGTATAAAACGGCGCTTACGGCTGCACAGGTAAAAGAGATTGCCGAAGGGTACGGACTGGATACGACGCAGCAGGTGAAACCACCGGTGTCAGCGGAGGTATCGGACGACGACGGTTCGGATGGATTGACAGAGATCGAGGCGTTGAAAACGGTGTCCAAAGACAACAGCATTACGCTTCGTATTTGGAAAGATGCTTCTGACCGGTATTACTATTCGGCGTACCGAAATGGCACCGTCATGATCCAGTGTTCGCCGATCGGTCTGGTGACGAAAGCAGAAGATCTGTCACAGGGACTCGCGTTCGATGAGGCGCAGGTACAGAAGACCGAAGGGAAAGAGGAGTATGACTGGGTACAGGGAAGTTCGAGCCATGTTTCCAAACCATACGCACAGACCTCTTTTACGATGACAAAAGGCGACAGCAAGATTACCATGATCTTCCGCGTGTTTGACGACGGGATCGGTTACCGCTATGAAGTAGACGGGGATACGGGCAGCAGCGATGAGGTGACAGAGATCACTGCGGAGAACAGCTCGTTTGTGCTCCCGGATTCCGGTACGATATGGACGATGGGAACGAGCGCGACATACGAAGCCAGCACATACAGCTCGCGTCAGATGAGTAAAATGAAAACGCTGAGCAGCAGCCTTGCAACGCCGATCCTCGGCAAGATCCCGACGGCAGACGGGGATTCATGGCTGCTCCTATCAGAGGCCAATGTCTACAATGAGAAAGAGCCGTACTGCGCATCGGTTTTTGAGACGAAATCAGGAAATAAGGCAATTCAGGTGAAGTTTGGCGGTTATCTCAAACAGGAAGAGGATGATTCCTATAATGGAAAAACGTATTCCGCTTCTTACGGACAGATTTCAAGCGTTTCCATGACAGATGTGTTCCATACGCCATGGCGTCTGGCAATCCTGTCCGATGATCTGGAGGGCGTGGTAAACAGTTCGCTCGTGTCGGATCTGAACCCGCCGGCGGAAGGCGATTTCAGCTGGGTAAAACCGGGAACTTCTTCCTGGTCCTGGTGGTCTACCTCGTCGGATGCGATCGACTTTGATACGATGTTTGATTATATCGACTACGCAAAAGAAACAGGCCAGCGCTATTGCCTCGTGGATTTTGGCTGGGAGTTGTGGAGTGATTACGAAGCAAAGATTCAGGAACTAGTCGCATATGCCGAGCCGAAAGGAGTCGATCTGATCCTCTGGTATGGCGTGAACAAGTTTGACCAGGCGCACATTTTTGATCTGGACAATGAGCAGACGATCGAGGAGCAGTTTGCCTGGTGCGAGAAGATGGGCGTCAAAGGCGTAAAAGTCGATTACCTGAACAGTGACAGCCAGTTTGCGATGAAAGTCATGTACGATCTGGCCTCGATCGCCGCGAAACATAAATTGATCCTGAATTACCACGGATGTACGGATCCAAATGGAGAGAACCGTACATTCCCGAATATCCTCTCGAGCGAGGCTGTGATGGGATCAGAGTACTTCAAGTGGGGAAGCGGTTCGCCGGTGCAGTCGCTCCTGACGCTGCCATATGCAAGAAACGTTATCGGTTCGATGGAGTTTACGCCGGTGGGAATGAGTTGCCGGAATGTATCAGCGACGGACGGGTTCATGCTTGCGATGCCGATTGTCTATGAGTCGGCGATCCAGACGCTCGCGCATTCCGCTTATGTGTATCAGGGATACGCTGGTTCCTCCCTCTTTACCAATATCCCGAGTACATGGGATGAGAGCCGGTTACTCGCGGGATATCCCGGAGAATCTGTCGTGCGTGCGAGAAGATCAGGAGAAAACTGGTATGTGGGCGCGATGACAAAGGATGAGCAGACATGCAGCATACCGCTTGATTTCCTCGATGCGGATGAATTCTATTATGCCTATATTTATACGGACAATGAGACGGGGACCGGCATCAAAACGGAAACCCGCGAGGTTACCTCGAGAGATGTCCTGGAGATTCCGCTCAAAGAAGCGGGCGGCTGCGGGATCAAATTAAGTAAAAACGATCCGATCGGCGCTACCATTTACGATAACTACGACTACTATGAAGCAGAGGACGCCGTGCTGGGCGAGGGAACGACGGTAAAGACGACAGATTATGTATCTGGCAAGAAGTTCGTCGATAATGTAGGAAAAGCTGGGAAAAACATTACGTTTGAGAAAGTAAACGTAAAGGAAGCCGGAGAACATGAATTGAAAGTTTACGTGGTATCTGCCGGAGCGCGTGACCTGTATGTAAAAGTCAATGACGAAGAGCCGGTCAAGATGGAGGAACTGGTCGGCGTACTGCGGGATGGAAACGCGGTATCTTCCAAATCCGTTACCATAAACATGAAAGCAGGGGAAAATACGATCTGCCTCTATAACGATTCGGCGGCAGCGCCGGGAATCGACCGTATTGCCGTTTCAAAGTCTGATATTTCGGATGCAGAGGTCGTGTTAGGGCAGCAGGAATATGAGTATAACGGACAAAGAAATACGCCGTCCGTAACGGTAACGAGAAAAGGCGAAACACTGAAAGCCGGAAAAGATTACAACGTGTACTATTCCAACTGCGTAAAGGCAGGGACGGCGACCGTGACGGTGGTAGGTATCGGTGAATTTGGCGGAAAAGTGACAAAACAGTACGAAATCCGTTCCAATGAGCCGGCGCCGGGCCCGAGCACGAATCCGGGGGGAACACCGGCAACAGCGGCACCGGTAGATCCGACGAATACGCCGCAGGCTCCGTCGCCCTCACCGGATGGGAAGGTATCCAAACCGAAAAAGGCAGCAATAACTTCGGTGAAGAGTAAGAAGAAGGGCAGTATGGTAGTTAAATTTAAAAAGCTGTCCAAGGCAGGCGGTTACCAGTTAAGCTACAGTACGAGTAAGAAGTTTAAGAAGGCGAAGACGAAAGTACTGAAAGCAGCTTCTTCTTCGGTGACGATCAAGAAATTGAAATCAAAGAAAACGTATTATGTACGCTTGCGGGCTTTCAATAAGAGCGGCTCAAAGAAAGTGTACGGCACGTGGAGCAAGACGGTGAAAGTAAAAGTAAAATAAAAAGGAAACGCTAAAGAAAAATACAAAGCAAAAAAGAAGGAAAAATAAGAGAAACTGCCGGGAAACAAATGGATTCCCGGCAGTTTCTCTGCATTTGGAAATGGAACTAATTAAAAATTTGTAATGCGAAATTATATAACCCGTGCTTCCACACCTTAAAGTCGTGTCCGCCCTCTGTCACGTAGAAGATATGCGGAGTCCCGTTCTTTTCCAGCGCCTTGTGGCATGTGCCGCCGATCGCGTTTTCGCCGCCCTCAGAAATTCCGTTGTTCAGCATGAGCAGCGTGTTGTCTTTGTAGGCATCCGGCAGACGCATCGTCTCTTCGGTAAACAGTCCCGGCTCGGTCACGCCGTTTGCGGAGTAGGCGAATACGCCGTATCCACAGCTGAACGCCGCGATGTAACCGAAAGTTTCCGGCATGTGCAGGCCGATGTTCAGTGATTCTCTTGCTCCCATTGATAAGCCGGCGATCGCCGTATTTTTACGTCCCTCCGCGATCGAGTAATTCTCCTTCATGTAAGGCATCAGATTGATCTTCAGGTCATTGATGAAATTATCAAACGCCGCGTAGTGCTCGAGGGAAAATTCACTCGATGCCTGGTCGTTCGCGCGGGCGCGGCAGTTCGGGATGACGACGATCATTTCTTTGGCAAGTCCCTGCGCGATCAGGTTACCGATGATGTACTTCGGACGACCCTGGTCGAGCCACTCGTTTTCGTCGCCGCTGATCCCGTGCAGCAGATAGAGCACAGGATACCGTTTATCCGTACTGTAACCGGCAGGCAGGATGATGTTTGCTTTTCTCTTCTTGCCGGTCGTAGTGGAATAGTACTCGATCTTTTCCACTTCTCCATAGGTAACGTCGTCCTGGGAGCGGTCAAATGTCGCAGGTACGTCGGCAACGATTTCCTTCAGTTCGACCGGTGCGTTTGGGTCCAGCTCGCCCGGAGCGGACGGGGTGTTTTCGGTCTGCGTGTGGAACAGGTAACGCGTGAAATTATAAAATCCATTTCTCCATACCGGCCAGTCATGGCTGCCGTCCAACGTAAAATAAGTGTGGTGGATGCCGTTCTTTTCCAGCGCCTGGTGATATCGGTTCGGTTCTTCTTTTACCATATTGTCCTGATTTCCGGTGTTGATCATCAGGAAGGTGCGGTAATTGTACTCTTCTGGCAGCGTGAATGTCTCTTCGGTAAACAGTCCTTCTTCGGTAAGTCCGTTCGCGGTATATGGGAAGATTCCGTACGCCGGACTGAAGGCACCGGTGTAACCGACGCGGTCGGCCAGTTTGATCCCGATGTTCAGCGAGACGCGTCCGCCCATTGATAAACCGGCAACGGCGGTATTTTCACGCCCTGTTGCAACGGAGTAGTTTGCTTCCATAAACGGCATGAGGTTGTCCCGGAAATCATCGAGGAATTTGTCAAAAGATGTTACGTGGCCGGCGGCAAAGCCATCCGCGTTCGCGGCGGAGTCATCTTCGCGGCAGCGGCAGTTTGGGAGCACGACGATCATTTCCTCGGCTTCGCCGTCCGCGATCATATTTCCGATCATGTAGCGGATGCCGCCTCCCGTCCAGTCGTTTTCGTCACCCATTCCGCCGTGGAACAGATAGAGGACCGGATATTTCTTCTCTGTGGTGTAACCGGGCGGCAGTATGATAATGGCGTTCCGGTCTTTTCCGGTCGTCTTAGAGTAATAGGTTGTCGTGATCTGTTCCCCGTATTCCACGCCGTCCAGCCGGCGGTTTAATTTTTCCGGTGTATCTTTGATCACAGGATAGATCGGAGACAGCGGAGCGGTAGTTGCTGCCGGTGCGTCCGTAGGTGCCGGTGCCGTGGGAGCTGCCGGGGTGGCTGCTGCGGTCTGAGTGGCCGGCGGAGTGGTGGGCTGTACGGCCGCCTCGGTCGCCTGAGGTTTCTTTTGCTTTTGGTTCGCTGATGTGTCTTTTACAGTCACCGATACGGTTCCTATGTTCTTTGTCTTTTTCCCCAGTTTTTCTTTTACCGATATTTTGGCTTTTCCGGTTTTGCGCGCAGTCATCACTCCTTTTTTGGATACTTTTACGATTTTTGCGTTTTTGGACTTGAATGTGTAAACTGCTTTTTTCTTTTTGTTTTTAATGGAGATCGTTTTCTTTTTACCGATCTGCATCGTCACTTTTTTCGTTTTTAATGTCGCTTTTTTAGCGGCACTGCTCGGCATGCCGGTGCTGCCGACAGCGATGGATGCTGCTAAAAGACAGGCAGTAAAACGAATGATGTTTTTCTTCATGCTATTTTCCTCACTTTTTATTTGATAGATGAAAGGGCGCGGACCTGGAAGTCTGCGTCTATTTCGTTTCTGATTTTAATTATAAGGCGCGGGGGACTGGCTGTCAAATAGGAAATTTTTCTTAGAAAATAGAAAAAAGGCGGGCGAATAGCAAAGCGTATGATTGAAAATATACGCCGCAAGGTTTATAATAGTAGAAAATGAAAAAGAAATGAGGAAGGCCATGCAGAAGAAATTTGACAATAAGTACATATACGCGGGGATTACAGGTTTTTGTGTGTTAGCGGCGCTTCTTATATGTACGTTTCTATTTATCCATATTGATACCGTGTTTGAGTGGTTTGGCAGGCTGAATTCCGCCTTAATGCCGATTTATATCGGACTGGCGATCGCTTACCTGCTCAGTCCGCTGGTCAACAAAGTCGAGCGGAATATATTCGTGCCGCTGTTTCATAAAGTAGTGAGGAAGAAACGGGCGGTGCGGGGGATCAGCCGGGCGGTGTCCGTCGCCGTCGTACTCATACTGGCGCTGTTAGTATTGGGCTGGTTGGTGATGTTAGTCGTGCCAGAGGTGGTGGAGAGCATTATCACGCTGACAAACAGCCTGCCGGGGTATTATCAGAATATCGTAAATAAAGTGAACGAAATGAGCGGGAAACATCCGGAAGCGGCAAAACAGGTGACGGAAGTCGCGAAAGCCATTTATGACCAGTTGATCGGCTGGCTTCAAAATGAACTGGTTCCGACGAGCACGGAACTCGTCAGTGTGATTTCGGACGGACTGATGAATATCATGGGTGTTTTGTTCAACTTCGTCATTGGTATTATCATATCCATCTATTTAATGGCGGGGAAGGAAACGTTCTGCGCGCAGGCGAAGCGCATGGTGTATTCGATCCTGCCGGTGCGGTATGCCGACCGCGTATTGAGTATCGGGAAAGATGTGAACTGGTCATTCGCTAAATTTTTCAGCGGAAAGATCATTGATTCGATCATTGTAGCTATCCTGACGTTTATCGCGCTCAGCATCGCGAACATTCCGTATACGGCGCTGATTAGTGTACTGATCGGCGTCACCAATATCATCCCGTTTTTCGGACAGTATATCGGTGTGATTCCCAGCGCGTTGCTCGTCTTTCTGGTCAGTCCGGTGAAAGGAGTTATTTTTGTCGTACTGGCAATCGTGATCTTACAGGTGGACGGAAACATCATCGGCCCGAAGATCATCGGGGAGTCGATCGGACTCGGAAGTTTTTGGATCCTGTTTGCAATCCTCGTATTTGGATCGCTGTTTGGTATCCTGGGCATGATCTGTGCCGTGCCGATCTTTGCCGTGCTGTATAAGACGGTGAAGAACTGGAGCAGGAAGCGTCTGGAGAAAAAGGGACTGCCAAAGGAAACGAACAATTATAAGCGGAGCGGCATGTTTGAGAAGGAGGAATGACGGTGAAACTTGTCTTTATCATAGGAAATGCGGCGGTCGGTAAAATGACGGTCGGACAGGAGCTCATGAAAATAACGGATCTGCGTTTGTTCCACAACCACATGACGATCGAGCCGGTGATCGAGATCTTCGGCTATTATGATGGAAAAGTCGTGAAGAGGCTGCGGGAGGTTATTTTTGAGGAATTTGCCGCCAGTGAAAATGCGGGGCTGATCTTTACCTTCATGTGGGCGTTTGATATGCAGAGTGACAGGGATTATATGCTGCATGTGGCGCAGCTGTTTGAGGAAAAAGGGGCGGAAATTTATTGTGTGGAGCTTGTTGCGCCGCAGGAGATCCGTCTGGAGAGAAATGTGACAGAGAACCGGTTAAAACACAAGGCCTCGAAACGGGATCTGGAATTTTCGAGAAATACCCTGCTGGATGCCGATCGAAAGCACCGTATAGAAAGTGTGGACGGAGAGGTCCCGTTTGAAAATTATATGCGGATCGATAATTCGCAGATGGAACCGGCGGACGTGGCGGCGAAGATCAAGGAGAAATTTGCGCTATGAATCAAAAAGGAGACAATATGTGGCTTATATTTGCACTGTTGTCCGCTGTTTTTGCAGCATTAACTTCTATTCTGGCAAAGGTGGGCATCGAAGAGGTAAACTCGCATCTGGCGACGGCGATCCGGACGGTCGTGGTCGTTTTTATGGCGTGGGGGATGGTGTTCCTTACCAACACGCAGAGCGGGGTTTTACATATTTCCGGTAAAAGCTGGCTGTTTCTGATCTTATCGGGGCTTGCGACCGGGGCGTCCTGGCTTTGTTATTACAGGGCGATCCAGTCGGGAGAGGTGTCAAAAGTAGTGCCGATCGATAAATTAAGTGTTGTCTTTACGCTGGTGCTGGCGTTTGTGTTCCTGCATGAGCAGTTTACGGTGAAGGCACTGATCGGGTGTGTGCTGATCGGGGCGGGGACGATAGTGATAGTTTTGTGAGAAGGTGACTTCGTTCAAAAACATTCCCCTTGTTCCACCCTAAGATGTGTTTCATCTAAGGTGTTCCATCCCAAGATGTGTTTCATCTAAGATGTTCCATCTCGAGATATTCATCCAATCGCTCATCCTCTAACGCGGCGATCATCTCAGTAAAAGGCTGCAGATTCCCCTCCAACGCATAGGTCTCCAGCGCCTCAAAATATTCCAGCCGATGTTCCTTCGTGATGGATACCGGAAGGAATCCGTCTGCCATCAACTGGTAATTCATAAGGAGACGGGAAGTCCGGCCGTTTCCGTCCACGTAAGGATGGATCCGTACAAACTCGGCGTGCGTCCATGCGGCAAGTTCCACTGCGTGCTGTTTTGCACGTCCGGCCATATCCGCGTAAAAGTTTTTGATCTGCTGATACATGTCGCTGGGAGCGGGCGGTTTGTGTTTCGCACCGGAAATGCGGACTTCTGTCGTGCGGTAAATGCCACCGGGCAGTATATTTTCCATCAGCAGGGCGTGAATATCCTTTGTGATCGTTTCGTCCAGAGGTTTTCCCTGGGAAATGCATAATTGGATGAAATGAAATGCTTTCTGGTGATTGACTACTTCATAAATCTCGCTTTGCAAAATAATCATTTCATTACATGACAATTTGGTTCCTCCCGTTTTGTTTTCCGATATAAAGGTTATCGTCTGCACTCTTGACTACGTTCTCATAATTGCCGCCGGGAAACCCTTCTGCGATCCCGCCGGTGATCGTGACACGGATCTCCTGGCCTTCTGTCGATATGATCATATTTTCAACCTGTTTTCTCAGGTTTTCCACGGTAGTATAGGCCTGCTCGCATTTCGTATTGGGGAAGAAGAGGATGAATTCCTCGCCGCCCCAGCGGACGGCGAGCCGGTCATCTGTGGCGGCTTCCATCAGGCAGGCGGCCACTTTTACGAGGACTTCATCTCCGGCGTCGTGTCCGTACGTGTCGTTGACTTTTTTAAAAAAGTCAATGTCCACCATGGTAATGGTAAATTCGTCCTGCAAATGATCCATGTGCCGGATCTTATGTTCCAAATAGCGGCGGTTGTAAAGGCCTGTCAGCGTATCGTGGTTGATCTTGTAATTCAGGGAATCCCATACGGTTTCGATTTCCTGGGAGTACAAAAAAGCGGACGCCAGCATGACGGAAGCGGTAATGCCGATATTCGCCAGAAAAATAGCTGGCTGATACGCGGCTGCCATCTCCCCGATCCATGGGAACGGAACCCCTGCCAGTTTAACGACCGCTTCCAGACACATGACCAGGGCGATGCCGAACGACTGGTAAAAAAACCGCTTGTTCATATAGGAAGGAAGCATGTAATAAATGGTGGCCGACATGCCAAAAATATAGAGGAAAAAGCCATATTCCGGCCCCAGCGCCAGCTCATTTAGAACAGAAAAAGAGAGTATTTCAAAGTAAGCGGAAAGCATACTCTTTTCCGAAGCATCCTGCAGGATAAACAGGTAAAAAAAGTAAAAGCAGCAACTGCAAATATTGAGCGCCGTCAGAAAGCCGATTCCGATCATATGAAAAACAACCGCATATACGGCATGTATAAGCAGGCACGCAATAAGGAACAGAGGATTTCTTCTGTTTGTGATCCAGGTTATGCCATTGATAAATTTTACTTTTATGATTTCCATTAGCTTCAAACTCCCCGCTTATGAATATTTAATGAAAACTTTTGATCCAGTTGACCAGCGAATCGTGGTCGGTCTGGTTTTGGACGTCGCGGCGCATCTGCTCCGTGACGGGTCCGTTTTTCTCCATGATCGCCAGAACGGCCTCCTGAAGTCCCGCGATCTTTCCTTCTTCGTAGGAACCACTTTTTTCAGCCGGGATTTTCTCCTGAGAAGATTTATCTTCTTTTAAAGAGGTTTCAACTTGGGAGGATGCCGTCGTTGAAGCGTTCTCCGTCGGAAGGTTCTCCGTTGGAAGGTTCTCCGTCGGAGTGTTACCCGTTAGAGAGTTCTTCGTTGAAACGTCCGCTGTCGGAGTGTTATCCGTGGCCGGTAAATTGTCGTGAGAAGAAACTTCTTCGCGTCCATCCCCGGAACCCTCGTACGGAATCCAGATCTCCCCGGAGCACGCAGGCACATTGACGGCGATGTTCTCGTTCGACACTGTGACTTTCTGCCCGGACAGCGCGCCGATAAATTCGCTCCCCCCGCCCGTCGGAACGGTCATGACATAATCGCTGTCATCGTTGTTTACTGTGACAATGGCGGTCTGTCCGTCCATCGTACGCGAAAACGCGTACTGCCGGTTCGTGAGAAGAAGTTCTTTATAGTCGCCGTAGGAAAGGGCCGGAACGCGCTGCCGCACGTCGCCGAGCTTTGCGATCAGTTTCGTACACGCATTATCTTCCAGCGCCCCTTTGAAATCGTCCAGCGCGAGGGCGGGCCGTAGCGAGGCATCGGAATACTGCTCCTTCTTTCCCTCGATGCCAAATTCCGAGCCGTAATAGATTGACGGAACGCCGGGAAGCGTGTATAATAAAACGTGAACCGGCGCAAAATGCGCTTTATTCGTTAATTTCGTATAGATCCGTTCCACGTCGTGGTTATCGACAAAATTGTACAGTTTCAGTCCGTCCGGCCGGTTTCCTCCCATTTCATACAGACGTTTCACCGTGTGGGCGATCTCAAAATAGTTATGGTCGTTGTGGCCGGAGTAAAGGGCTTTGTGCAGGTGGTAATTTGTCACTGAATGCAGCGTCCCCTCATTGACCCATCTCGTATAATCCCCGTGAATGACCTCGCCCATCAGCCAGAAATCCGGTTTTACTTCGTTTGCCACGTGGCGCAGCGCTTTCATGTACTCAAAATCGAGCACGTCGGCGGCGTCCAGGCGGATCCCGTCAATGTCAAATTCTTTCACCCAGAAACGGATCACGTCGCAGATGTAATCGCGGACGGCGGGATTGTGCTGGTTCAGCTTGGCAAGAAGATTGTAGCCGCCCCAGTTCTCGTATGAAAATCCGTCATTGTATTCGTTGTTTCCGCCGAAATTGACCTGACAGTACCAGTCCCTGTACGCGGAATTTTCCCTGTTTTTCTTAATGTCCTCGAAGGCAAAAAAGTCCCTTCCCGTGTGGTTGAATACGCCGTCCAATATGACGCGGATCCCCTTTTCGTGGCAATCTGCGACGAAGTTTGCCAGATCCGTATTGTCCCCGAGACGGCTGTCCAGTTTTTTGTAGTCCGTCGTTTCATATCCGTGCCCCACGGATTCAAAAAGCGGGCCGATATATATGGCGTTACACCCGATTTCTTTTATGTGGTCGATCCATGGGACCAGCTGGTTCAAGCGGTGGACCGGCTCCCCGTACGGATTTTCCTTTGGTGCCCCGCAGAGTCCCAGCGGGTAAATGTGATAAAATACTGCTTCATCATACCATGCCATAGTGATTCTCCTCCATTTGCGCATATCTTCCGCGCGTTAATCTGATGATGCCAGAGTCAAAAGGTCAAAATGCCGTTCATGATCGCATGATAAGGCATTTGACCTTGGTATCATCTGATAACAAGTATAACACATTTTTGTTCTTATTAGAAGCATAAATTTTGACAATCCCCGGGGATTGCCTTATGATATTTTTATATATACCGTGTTGAAAAGGAAAGGAAGAACTCATGAAACAGTTATTAAAAAAGTACTTTGGCTATGACGATTTCCGGCCGGGCCAGAAAAAGCTGATCGACAGCATTATGGCGGGGCGGGATGTGTTGGGTATTATGCCGACTGGGGCCGGAAAGTCGATCTGTTACCAGATTCCCGCGCTGGCCATGGACGGGACGGCGATCGTCGTCTCTCCCCTCATTTCCCTGATGAAGGACCAGGTGACTGCCTTAAACCAGGCGGGGATCCATGCGGCGTATATCAATAGTTCGCTGACGGAAAACCAGATCAGCCTGGCCTTTGCCAACGCCAGACAGGGCAGGTACAAGATCATTTACATAGCTCCGGAGCGGCTGGACACCCCGCAGTTTTACGAGTATTCCGAGATGGCAGACATCGCGCTCGTTGCCGTCGATGAGGCGCACTGCGTCTCCCAGTGGGGGCAGGATTTCCGGCCGGGTTACCTGAATGTGGCAGCATTTGTGGCGAGGCTCGACGAAAAGGGAAGGCGCCCGGTGCTGTGCGCGTTTACCGCGACCGCGACGAAAGAGGTGAAAGATGACATGGTCTGTATGCTCGGCTTAAAGGATCCGAATGTCCTCGTGACCGGATTTGACCGCGAGAACCTGTATTTCGCGGTGCAGCGGCCGAAGGACAAAATGAAAGCGGCGCTTGGCTATGTCATGAGTCATGCGGGGGAGAGCGGCATCGTCTACTGCAACACGCGCGCCGGTGTGGAAGAGGTGTGCGACATGCTGGTGGAGCACGGCATCCCGGCGGCCAGATACCACGCCGGCATGAGTAACGAGGAGCGCATGGAAAATCAGGACGACTTTATTTTCGATCGCAAACCGGTGATCGTGGCGACAAACGCGTTCGGCATGGGCATCGACAAATCCAATGTCCGCTATGTCCTTCATTTCAACATGCCCCAGAGCATGGAAAACTACTATCAGGAGGCCGGAAGGGCCGGACGGGACGGTGGCGCCGCTCAGTGCCTGCTCCTGTATGCGCCGAAGGATCCGGCAACCAACCGCTTCCTTCTGGAAAATAAGGAGTCCAAAAAGGAGATGACGGAGGATGAGCGGAAGGAAATACTCGAGAGGGACTTGCAGCGCCTGAAAGTCATGACATTTTACAGTACGACAAAGGAATGCCTGCGAAAATACATCCTCAATTATTTTGGCGAGACGACGCACATGGACTGCCACAACTGCGGCAACTGCGACGCGGATTTTGAAAAGCACGACGTCACGGAACTCGGCAGGCAGGTGGTAAACTGTGTATATGAGATGCGGCAGCGTTTTGGCATCAATATTATCGTCGGCGTTCTGCGCGGGAGCAAAAACGCGAAGATCGTACGCTACGGATTCGAGAGCCTGAAAACATATGGGAAGCTTGCCGATTATGCAGAGTCCACGCTCCGCCAGGTGATCGACGCCCTGCTCCAGGAAGATATGCTGATCCAGACGGCCGACCGGTATCCGGTGCTCTGTCTGGGGAAAAGTTATGAGAAATTAAAGGACGAGCAGTTTCAGCTGACGATCAAGACAGAGGTGCGCAAGAGCGCGGAGAGCGGAGAGACGGCCGGAAACGGAGAGCGGGCCGGCGCCAAAGGGAAGATCAAAGGGGCGCTTGGGAAAGGGGCACTCGATGACGCCGGGTTCGCCCTGTTTGAAAAGCTGCGGCAGAAAAGGCTCGCGCTGGCGAAAGAGGAGCGGGTGCCGCCTTATATCGTATTTTCGGATAAAACGCTGGTCGATATGTGCCTCAAACGTCCTCAGACGAAGGAGGAAATGCTGGAAGTGTCCGGCGTGGGAGCCAGTAAGTTAGAGAAGTACGGGGAGGCATTTTTGCAGGTAATAAAAGGTGCTTGACAAAATGGTCTATGGATGATAGACTATAGATAGTCTATAAAAGATAGACCGGACAGGGTTAAAACTCCAATGTAGTTAAAACTCTGACGAAGTTGAAACTTCGTGGAAGCTAAAACTTTGACACAGAAATGAGGTGGATCATGAGAAATAGTATGTTATCAGAGAGCGAGATGGCGTTTGCCCGTATTATATGGGAGAACGAGCCGATCCGGTCAGGGGAACTGGTGCGGATCTGTAATGAAACATTCGGGTGGAAGAAGTCTACGACTTATACGGTGCTGAAAAATCTGTGCAACGAGGGGATCTTTCAAAACGAGAACGCGGTTGTCGTATCAAAGATCAGTCAGGAGCAGTATCTGGAGCAGGAGAGCACGCAGATCGTGAATAACCGCTTTGACGGGTCTATTTCCAAATTTGTGACCGCATTCGCGAAACGGAAAAAGCTGAGCGAGAAACAGATCGAGGAATTAAAGAAGATCATTGAAGATTGCGAATCCTGATTTTTCTGGCTGCGGTTGTATCCAAAAGGGGATTGATGAAACAGGGATATGAAATGGAGGGATGGCCATGAGGGGATGGTTAGAGGTGATCGCCGGAAATGCGGTGCTGCATTACATAGCCAATACGTGTGTATCGGTGTCGGCTGTCATCGTGTTTTTGCTTTTGATCAGAGGGCTGTTCATGAAGAAACTGCCACGCATAGGGATGTATGTATTATGGTTTGCGGTGCTTCTGCGCATCATGTGTCCGTTTACGGTTCGCGGTATTTACAGTGTCATGCCGGACTGGGTGGAGAAAATGACGGCGAGCGCCGGACTGGGATGGACGGTGGAGCAGGCGGTGCTCCGCTCGGAGAAACGCGGGTCAGGAACGGATCAGGGGATGGAATTTTACGGCGGAGTCAACAATGGATTCCGTCTGCCGTATAAACTCACATTTGGTTCATCACAGGAAAAAGGCGAACTGGCCGCGGCGGCAGCGCGGGAAGCGGCAAAAGATAATGAGGGAATGATCGGGAAAACGGATCCCGCGGCAGTGCGGGAAACGGCAAAAGATGAAGAGGGAATGATCGGGAAAACGGATACTGCGGCAGCGCGGGAAGCGGCAAAAGATGAAGAGGGAATGATCGGGAAAATGGATCCCTCGGCTGTGGTGGAAGCAGAAAAAACGGAAAAAGCGGAGGGATCGGAGAAAAAGGGGAGTGCAGAACAGGCGGAAGGTTTGCGCGGCGTCGGGCGGGAGGAAGAAGAGAATATAAATGCTCCGCACCGTGCAGCCGTATGGCTGCTGGTGCTGTGGGGCGCGGGCGTGCTCCTCTGCCTGTGTTACGAAGTGCTGTCCATATCACGGACACTCTGGAAGCTTCGGGACGCGAAGCCGGTAGGGGAAAAAGCGGATCAGGTTTGTGGGAAGAGCCGTCGAAGAGGTGATGGCAGAAGCGGGCGCGGAAGCTGCGGGAAGGTTTATACACATCCGCTCGTTCACAGTTCGTTTGTTGCTGGAATCATTGTTCCGAAAATATATATTCCGGAGTACATGGAGTCCGGAGCGGAGCGGGATTACATACTGCGGCATGAACGGGTGCATATCCGTCGGAGGGATTATCTGCTGAAACCACTGGCCTTTTCGCTGTTCTCGCTGTTGTGGTTCAATCCGCTCGTGTGGATTGCGTACTATGTTATGATGCGCGATATGGAGGTTTCCTGTGATGAGAGTGTCATCCGGGATCTGCCGGCGGAGGAGAGGAAAAAATACTCTTACCTTCTCCTGGCGTTGTCGGGTGGTTCGAGCGCGCTCAGCCAGATTGCGGCTTTTAGTGCCGGAGAGGTGCGGGAAAGGATCCGTCATGTGTCGGGATACAAAAAGCCGACCAGATTGGTGACGGTACTGGCAGCGGCGGCGGTCATACTGTGCAGCTGCGGGGTCGTATCGACGCCGGAAGTCATACCGGAGGCAACGTCAGGTGTGACGGGGCAGCCGGCAGCGGTACCGGAGAAAAAGACACTGTACGTGGAACAGGACATGCAGCTGCAGAAAAACTTCAAAGGAATCTGGAATTCAAAGTATTACGCGTATCCGAATGATGAATTTATTACGGATCCACAGGGGGAGTTTGTCTGCTTCCGGACACTGTATACCCGCTCGGATAAAAAGGAAAAAGAAATTCGTTTTATCAAATGTTTTGGCGAGGACAAGGGATATCAGGAGCCTTCCTGGAGCAAAAATTACAAGAAGAAATTTCCGGAAACGAAATACTGGCTGGAACGCTACAAATATGGGGCAGACGGTTACTTGTACCTGTACGTGGCAGAGTATTCGATGGATAGATTTAAATACTGGAATGAATATTTTCAGAACCCGGACCGTCCATTCGAACGGGTGAAAAATTATCTGTTAAAGGTGGATGAGCAGACGGGGGAAATGACGGAGATCACCCTGCCGGAGCAGGAAAAACGGGTGGTAGAAGGCAGTGGAACGGCGTCAAATTTCATAGCGGGCGTCAGGCGGCTGGAATTTGCGGTTTCAGCGGATGGGAGCATATGCCTGACCGAAGAGGGCGAGAGTGAGGGCGCCATTTACGATGCTTCCGGCCAAAAAATCTCGGAGATCACATGGGAAAACCGGAGATCCGATGTGTACAGCGGCGACGGGTTTTGGACCTATGTGTCGAAAAACCATTCGTCGGGCCGGATGGAAATAAAGGTAATCGATGAAGACGGGGATGCCCTGTACTCGCTTCCAACCGAGGTCGAAGACGATGGATCCGGTTTCCTGTATATGGCATTGGGAACGAGTGGAGATGTGATTTTGATGGTTTGCGGGGAAGGGATTTATGAGGCAAAGTTAAATGAAAAGAAATTCCGCTATATAGCCGGGCACAAAACGGATCAGTTTTATGAACTTTGGCCAGAGTTTTACGGAAAGACGGTGACAAGTATTTACAAAGGAGATCAGGAGGATTACTACGTCGGCATGCGTACGACGTGGGAATCCAGGGACGGGGAGTATGCACCGGGAGATGAGCCGGATTCCTGGGATACCGAGTGGATGTACCACTATACGAGAGTGGAAGATGGGGCGTCGCCTGGGCCGGAAGCGGATCAGGTGGAGTAATGGGATGAAATGGAGGGGTTGCGATGCAGAAGGGAATAACTTTTTTGGGGGAGAATATTTGGAACGCGGTCACCGGAAACGATGTGTTGCTCTACCTGGTTAATACAAGTGTTTCGATATCGGTTATCATCGTATGTTTACTCCTGATCCGGGGCCTGCTTATGAAAAGACTGCCGCGTGCAGGTATGTATGTGCTTTGGTTTTTGGTTTTGCTGCGCATGGTGTGTCCGTTCTCGATCCACGGTGTTTACGCTGTGCTTCCAAATGGAGTGGAGAAGATGGCTGCGCGGATCACGCAAGGGTGGACGGTGAGCCGGACGGTAGGACAGACGGCTGGCTGGGATGCTTCCTGCTTGGATCGTGCCGTCCCTGATGGAGCTGGCGACGGCAGCGTAAGTGGATTCCGCCTGTCGGATGCGACGGAAGGACAAGTGTTCCAGTTAGAAGGTGAGCTGGAAGCGGCAGCTTTCGCGGGTACCTCAAAGAGTGAGGGGGAAGATACAGGGGAAACCGCTCTCGCGGAAGCAAAAAAGCGGGAGGATATGGCACTGCCGCCGGAAACCGTAACCGGTATGTCCGGGGGAGAAAAAACTGATGCGACGTCCGATGTTCCGCAGGAGACGGCCGTATGGCTGCTAGTGCTTTGGGGGGCGGGGGTGTCCGCGTGTCTTTGTTTTGAGGCTGTGTCAATGCTGCGGACGCGTTTGCGTTTCCGGGACGCAAAGCGGTTAGAGAGAAATGTTTATACGCATCCGCTCCTATACGGCTCGTTTGCGGCCGGGATCTTTTCACCCAGGATCTACGTTCCGGAGCGGCTGGAGGGGGAAGAGCGGGAGTATGTACTCCGGCACGAGAGGGTGCATATCCGGCGCCGGGATTATTTATGGAAGCCGCTGGCCTTTTCGCTGTTTTCGCTGCTGTGGTTCAATCCACTCGTGTGGGGCGCGTACTATTTTATGATGCGTGATATGGAAATTTCCTGTGATGAGTGTGTCATCCGGGATCTGCCGGCAGAGGAAAGAAAACAATATTCGTACCTCCTGCTCTCGCTGTCGGGCGGGGGGACTCTTCCCAGCCAGATTCCGGCATTTTGTGCCGGGGAGGTACGGGAGCGGATCCTCAATGTTTCACGCTATAGAAAACCGACCCGTTTTGTGACGGCGTTCGCGGTGGTGTCTGTCATACTGTGCAGCTGCGGGGTAGTATCGGCGCCGCAGCAGACAAAGCAGCCAGTAGAGGTAGCCCAGAGGACCGGGTACAGCGAACAGGATATGCTGCTGCCCGATCATTATAAAAGTCCGTTTCATTCGAAATATACTTCCTATTCAAATGGAGAATTTGTCCTGGATCCGCAGGGAAGATTTGTCTGTTTCCGGACGATGCACAGTCTCTCGGATAAAAAGGGAAAAGATCTCTGGTTCGAACAATGTATCGGTGCAGAAGAGGAATATCAGGAATCGGAGTTTCAGAATCCGGAATTCAAACAGCCCCTATGGGAAAAAGAATATGAGAGGCGGTTTCCGGATGCAAAATACTGGCCGGAGCGCTACAAATATGGAGCGGATGGTTTTTTGTATTTGTACGTGGCGGAGTATTCGTCAAGCAGGCTCACTTATTGGCAGGAATGTGTAGAAAAGCCGAATACCCCGTTTGAGAGAGTGAAAAATCATCTGTTAAAGATAGATGAAGCGACTGGGGAGATGACGGAGATCGTGCTACCGGAACAGGAAAAACGGCAGGTGGAAGGCAGCGGAACGGCGGCTGGCGCGATGCCCGGTGTCCGGCGGCTGGAGTTTGCGGTTTCATCGGAAGGCAATGTTTTAGTGATGGAAGAAGGACAGGATACAGGAGCCATTTACGATGCTTTCGGTCAAAAATTATCTGAGGTGAAACTGGAAAACCGGGTATCGGATGTGTACAGCGGGAGGGGGTTCTGGGCGTATGTTTCGAAAAACCAGGCCACGAAAAAGATGGACGTAAACGTTCTGGACGAGGACGGCGACCTTTTGTACACGATGCGGACCGAGGTGGAAGACGACGGATCCCGGTATCTGAAAATGGCGTTGGGGACAAAGGAAGACGAAATCTTAATGGTCAGCTGGGAGGGAATCTATGAAGCAAAATTTAATGAAAAGAAATTCCGCTTTGTAGCCGGGCATAAAACGGATCATTTCTTCTGCCTGTGGCCGGAATACACCGGTCTGGAACTGAGCAATATCTATAAAGGAAACCGGGATGATTACTATGTAGGAATGCGTCAGACACAGGAATTTAATGATGAAGAGTTCGAATCTGACTATGGAAAGCAGGAGCCGTGGGTGACTGAGGAAATGTTCCACTATACGAAAAAGGAGGAATAACCATGGTACAGCATGCGTGGGAGAACTGGGTGGGAGTGCTCGCCAGACATCCGTTACTCGTGTTTCTGGCGGATATGTGCCTCACGGTGACGGTGATCATACTGTTTTTTCTGTTGATCCGTCCTTTTATGAAAAAACTGCCGCGTATTGGCATGTATGTGCTTTGGATCGCGCTGCTGTTCCGGATCGTCTGCCCGGTTTCAGTCCGCGGCGTGTACCACATGCTGCCCAGACAGGTAGAACAGGTGGCCGCGGACATTAACGATGGCCGTAAGGTAGAGAATGTGGCACAGCGTCTGCAAGTGAAACGGCGGTCGGAGATCGGCGGGGAGAGAAACCATTTCCGGTTGTATCGCGAAACGGATGGTGCTTCGGCAGGTTCAGGAGGGACGGACCGGACGCAGGCAGATAAAGAAACGGAAGGTAAAACGCGCCAGACGGGGCAAAATCAGACGGAGAAGGACTTTCCCATCACAGAGGAACAGATGGCGCGTCTGCTCGTGTTCGTCTGGTTATCCGGAGTGCTGGCATGTTTTGGCATCATGGTCGGATCGCTGGGGAGGACGGCCTGGAAGTATAAGGATGCCAGGCACTGTTTTGATAATGTTTACACGCATCCGCTCATAGACAGTTCCTTTGTCGGTGGAATCCTTTCGCCTAGGATCTATGTGTCCGAGCAGTTATCCGAGGCGGACAGGGGCTATATTTTATGCCACGAGCGGGTTCATGTCCGACGCCGGGATTATTTGCTGAAACCGGCGGCGTTTTGTATTTTTGCCCTCTATTGGTTTCATCCGCTCGTCTGGGCGGCGTACATACTGATGATGAAGGATATGGAAGTATCCTGTGATGAAATGGCGGTGAAAAATTTTTCGGAGGAAGAGAAGAGGCGGTATTCCTATCTGCTTCTTTCGATGGCAGGCGGCGGACGGGGTCTGCTGCATCAGAATCCAGCCTTTAGCAGCGGGATTGTAAAAGAAAGGATCGTGAGTGTGATGAGAGGTAAAAAAATGACAGGAATGGTAACGGTATTGGTAACGGCAGCAGTCGTTTTCTGCAGCTGCGGCGTAGCTTCGGAACCCGAGAGTACGCCGGTGCCGAAACTGCCAGTGGAGCAGCAGGCAGGGGCGGTCTATGCGGAACGGGCCATTCCGTATGATGCGTCCCCTAATATACAGATCGAAGGCTATTCGGCGGCACAGGGCGGAGTCATGGCGATCACGCCGGATGGAACGCCGATGATGATCGTGGAACTGTATGATAAGTCCGATGAGATCAAATACAAATATGCAAAAGTGCTGTATGAAGGTTCGGCGTGGTCCGTAAAGGAAGAGGCGTGGCTGGAAAAATGGAACGAGGATACGGCGGGCAAAAATTATATGGTCGAGGACTGCCAGTATGGAGAGGACGGAAAACTGTATATGATGTGTACGGAAGAGTCGATGCCGCACACGAAATTCTGGTCAGACCGGGAAAAATATCTAGAGGACTACTACAACGTCGGTGTTCATCTTTTCCGCATCGATGAGAAGGAGAATACGGTGACGGAGATCCCGATCCCAAAAGAGCGCGCGGAAGAGGAAGACGGGGAAGAAGGACTCAGTAAAATGGCGGGTTTTGTCGGGTGTGATTTCAGTGTGTTTGCTGACGGAAATTTGCTGATCCTGTCGTATCAGGGAAAGATAAACGGGATTTACAGCGGTGTGACCGGGGAAAAACTGGCGGACATCGATCCGGAAGCTGGTCTGGGAAACCGCTGGGCAGATCCCGTAGCCGGAGATGGATTTTTTGCCTTTACATCGGTTGATCAGCAGAGCGGGAAGATGGAAGTCAGGGTAGTGGGAGAGGACGGAAAATATATGAACGCCATTCCGGTGGACTTCAAAGCCGAAATGGAAGAGGGAGGAATGGGCCCGGCGATCTGCGCGAAGGAAAATGAGATCATGATGGCGTCCGGAGAGGGGATCTTTGAGGCGGAACCGGAAGACAGTGCCTTTACGAGCATCGTAAATGCGGAAAAGGACAATCTGTATTATCTGCCGTCAGAGGGATATTTTGTCATGGATTTTATCGGTAAGGGAGAACAGGACGACTATTTGCTCTATCTGTGCAACGACGAGGCTGACGCGGGGGCGGACTCATCTAAGGCGTTCAAAATATGTCATTACGCGAAAAACGATGCGGCGGTTATCCAGTGAGTCATCGCTTCAGGAGATCGTTTTTGCCAGGGAACGTTTTTGTAAAAAAAGTAATAGCGCATATTTTGACCATGTGATATAATAAAAGAGTTAAGGTGATGGGGTGGAACCAGAGGGAGGATAGCTGCGCATCCTCCACGGAAAAAAACAGTCGCAGTTATGGAGGATAAAGTTGAAGAGAAAGGTATTTGCATGTCTGGGGCTTATCGCTTGTGTCAGCCTTACTTCCTGCGGAGTCCTTCCGACGGAGGAAGAGTTTGACGCGGCCCCGGTCGTAAAAAAATATGAGGGAACGAAGTTTAATAAGACGACGGTCGTTCGCGGAGACCTCGTCCGTTCCGAGGATATAATCGGAAAATACAAGGGGACCGTGCGGGAGGAGATCGAACCGGACGGTGTAAGTGTGATCAAAAAAATATATGTTAAAAAGGGAATGAAAGTGCATGCCGGCGACCGCATCATGCAGTATTACATTCCGGGAAGCGAGAGCGCGCTGCGGAAGGCGCAGAATGAGATCGAGAAGCTGAACATGCAGATCAGGCACGCGAGAAAACTGATGGAGTTGGAGACTGCGAAGCAGAAAAAGCTGGGCGGAAGCCAGAAGGACATCAACAGCGCCAGAAATCAGTACGAGCAGCAGATCAAATCGTATGAGTCCAGCCTGAAGCTTCTGAAAATGGATGAGAAGATCGCCAAAGAGGAGATCAAGGAGGAAGAGGTGACGGCGACTGTGGACGGCGTGGTAACGTTTGTCGATGAAGAAGTGGAGGGCACGTTTGGCAAAAGCGAAAAACCGGTCGTGAAGATCGAGGGAAAAACGAAGAACCGGTTTGAGGCGAACAGCGAATACGCTTCGAAGTGCAGGGACGGCGAAGTCGTGACGATCGAAGTCAACGCGCAGGAATATAAGGCGACGATCCGCAAAGAAAAGGATTCCTCGGATGCCGTATATTTTTACCCGACCGGCAAACTGAATCTGGAGGACGATGTGATCTGCACGTATAAGGTGGCGCTGAAGGAAAAGAAAAATGTCCTCTATCTCCCGTCCGCGATCGTATACGCGATGGGAGACAAACACGTCGTCTACTACGAGGACGAAAATGGTCTGAAAGCGATGAAGGAAGTGACCGTGGGAGAGGTGATCAATAACTTTACCGAAATTACCGGAGGGGTGGAGGAAAATGAGCAGGTGATCGCGAATTAGCGTGATCGCGGATTTGTATGGAGGAACGAGTTATGCGAAAAACGTTTTTGGGGGTATGCACGATACTGGCGGCATTGCCGGTGGTCGGCGCGGTGACACTGACCGGATGTGCAAAACAGGCGGCCGTACAGGAGGTTCCGGAACTGATCGAGGCCGTCGGGGTAGACATGGATACGGCAGAGGTGATCCGTATGGATCTGAAAGGCGTCGTTTCTTATCCGGGGCAGATCGTGCCGCGGATCGAGGAAATAGCGTTTCTGTCCTCGGGAACGATTGAAGACCTGAAAGTTACGGTCGGGGATCATGTGAAAAAAGGGCAGCTTTTGGCCACGCTTTCCGGCACGTCGGGCAAGGCAAAGTCGCTGCAGGAAGAGATTAAAAATCTGAAAGCGGAAAACGATGATATCAACAAGCAGAGCCAGTATGACCTCGATATGCTGCAGGAAAGTAAGAAATCACTGCAAAAGCAGCTTCGCGGAGCCAAAGATTCCCGTATGAAAAAAGGGTTAAAACAGCAGATCGCGGAAGCGGAGGAAGATATTAAATTAGGCAAAGAGCGGCTGAAACAGCAGAAAGAGCTGCAGCAGCTGGAACTCCGGCAGAAAGAAGCAGAACTGGCGGAGGCGAAAACATCTACGAAAAACAGCAGATTATATTCCCCCATCCAGGGCGAGGTCGTGGCCACGTCGGGGGGCAGCGGCTATATGGTACAGGGAGGAAACACGGCAGTGCAGGTGGCGAACATGCAGGCGCCGAGGATCAAGACAGCTTATGTTTCCGGAACTAAACTGGCGAAGGCCAGCCGTTATGTGGCGCTCGTCGAGGGGAAAGAATACAAGGTCGAAGTCGAAGAACAGGAGCTTGACCGGGAGGACGTAGAGCGCGGTTTTTACCCGAGCAATACGTGGTTTGACTTTGTTGACAAAAATGTGTCTGTGGAGGTCGGCGGCTCGGCGACGATCGATCTTTACACCGACGCGGTGGAGGGGGCGCTCGTCGTGCCGTACAATGCCGTGTTCGGCAGCGGGAAGGAAAAATATGTGTATATCGTAGAAGGGGACGCAAAGATCAAAACGGCGGTGACGACCGGAACGGAAACCGATGCCTATGTGCAGATCACAAATGGAGTAAAGGAGGGGGATGTGGTATATGTGGAAGACTAAGATGCGGCGGCTGGCAGGTGTGTCCTTGCTGCTCATACCGGCTTTACTTCTGAGTGCCTGTGGCGGAGGGCAGTCCGGACAGTCGGAACTGCTTTTATATGAGGGGACCGGGGAGGAGGACGGAGCGGTATCTTCTTCGGCTGTATCTGGAAGCGCCATCGGTGCGGATGACGTGAAATTTGATACGACCGTCGTGCGGAAAACGACTTACAAAGAAGAGGTCAGCTGTACGGCGGAACTCGAATATACGGACACTGAAACGCTGATCATAGACGATGAGGACGCCGTGCTCGACGCAGTTAAGGTAAAAAAATACCAGAAAGTAAAAAAGGGCGATGTGCTGGCGGTCTATCATGTGGAGACGTCTAAGACGAAGCTGGAAAAGCAGAAGCTTTTGATCGATCAGGCGCGCGCCGATTACGAGGTCGGCCTGAGCGGCCTGTACCAGCAGTTGTCACATGCGCAGAAAGCGCTGGGCAGCCTGACGTCAAAGACGGAAAAGAAAGTAAAGAGCCTGGAGATCAAGAAAATGCAAAAACAGATCTCGGCTTATAAAAAGGGCGAAAAGGAAATCATCGATCAGGAAAAGGATTACGCTGAGCTTCTGAGGAAGCAGAAGAAGACGCTGCTGAAAGCGAAGAAAGACGGAGTCATTCTGGAGACTGAAGGAAAAGCTTCGGTGGGGGAGGAAATCGACGCGTCCACGGAGATCATTAAGATGCGCGGAACTAATGGAAAGTGGCTTCTCATGGTCGGCGGTTCGGATACGGAAAATCTCCGCTACAATATGGAGGTGACCGTCCGGCTCGGAAAGAGCGCGAAGCAGTATGATCACGAGATCAAGGGTAAAGTCATTACGTCCGGAAACCTGACCGGCCAGCAGACAGAGAACGAAGAGGGCGACAGTATCGTTTACATTGATGTCAGCAAAGAAGACAAGAAAAAGTATGATTTTGATAACACAAATATTTATATTTATGCGGTATCGTTTTTAGTAAAAGATGCGCTCGTCGTCGATGTGGAGGCCATCCAGCAGGAAACGGTAGATATCAGGAACCGCTCGTTTGTGTATGTCGTGGAAAACGGCAAACTTCACAAACGGTTTGTCGTTACCAATTACCGGAATGAAAAGGAAGTCTTGATCGAGCAGGGTGTCTTCGAGGGACAGACGCTGGCGATCTTAGAATAAAGAGGGAGGTGTGTTCAGACAAATGATACGTTTTATCAAACAGAAACTGATACATAAAAAATGGATGGTCGTATGTCTGTTGATCGGAAATATCCTTCTTGCGGCGATCGCCAGTTCTAACCCGATGTACCAGGACGCGGCATTGGAGAAGACATTGAAATCAAAATATTCCAAATTTATTGAGGAAACGAACACTTCCCCAGGCATCCTGACGTTCCGCGCATCCATGAGCGAGGGAAAGGGGCAGGAAGCGGAGTATAAGCGCATGCTGGACATCGCTGCCCGGTCGGCGGATGAACTGGAAGTCAAACAGGATTTTCTCATCAACACGTCGGGGGTATCCAAAGTCAGAGGTAATTTCCTGCAGTCCCGCGGCAATAAATCGGCCACGAAATCAATGCGTATCGCGGCGATGACGGAACTCGCCGATCATGTAAACATACTGGCGGGCGAAGCTTACGGCAGCGAAAAACTCGAAAACGGGATGATTCCCGTCATCCTGAGCCAGCGCGCGATGTCGAAGCTCGACGTCGTACTTGGTGATGAGATCGAGTTTGCCAAGCTGAAAAACGGCGACGGCTCCAATATGAAGATCAAGGTCGTGGGTGTATTTGACGCCAAAGATTACGAGGATCCATTCTGGGTAAAAAGTCCGAATGAATATTATGTCGAGGTGTTTATGAACCCGGAGTTGTTCCAGAGCACGTTTATCGACCTGGAAAACCAGCGGTTTAATGTATCGACGGACATCAGTCTTGTCTTTGATTATGAAAGCGTGCGCCCGTCACAGGTGGACGGCATCGTGGACCGCACGGAAAAACTGCGTGAGACTTCAAATACCGGCCGCTTTTCCGCGGTGGATGAGCCGCAGTACCTCGCGGTATACCGTGAATACCAGACGGCGGCAAAGAAGGTGACGATGACACTCCTTATTTTACAGATTCCGGTGCTGTCATTACTCCTTGCTTTTATATTTATGATCTCCAGGCAGATGCTCGACCTCGAACAGAATGAGATCGCGCTGTTAAAGAGCCGGGGGAGCAGTAAGCTGCAGATCCTTTTGATCTATTTCCTGCAGTCGTTGATCCTGTCGGTGGCGAGTTGCGTCGTCGGCGTGCCGCTCGGCTACTTTATGACGAAAGCGCTCGGTTCGACAAACGGGTTCCTCGAATTTATCCAGAGAAAAGCACTGCACGTCAGAATGGGCAGCGGCGTACTCGTTTACACGCTGGGGGCCATTGTCATTTCTGTCGCGTTCATGGTGCTGCCGGTGATCCGGGACGCGAACGTCTCGATCGTCAATGTCAAGCACAAGAAAAACCGCAACGCGAAAAGCATTTTCAGCCGGGTATATCTGGACGTGATCATGCTTATCGTCTCCCTCTACGGCCTCTATTCTTTTACGGCGAGAAGGGAAGAGCTGATGAAGAGCATGCTCGAGGGCGATTCGATCGATCCGTTCCTGTTCATCTGCTCGTCGCTGTTCATCATCAGTGCGAGCCTCGTCGGCCTGCGCCTGCAGCCGCTCATGATCAAGCTCGTCTACTATATCGGAAGGAAACACTGGAAACCGGCATTTTTCGCTTCGTTCCTGCAGATCATACGGACGCGCAAGAAACAGGGATTTATGATGGTATTTTTGATGTTCACCGTGTCGCTCGGTATTTTCAACGCGACTGTGGCGCGGACGATCCTTTCCAATTCGGAGAAGGGCATCCGCTACAGCACGGGCGCCGATCTCGTTCTGCAGCAGCCGTGGGAGGATAATTCACTGCTGCTGACGTATTATCCCGATCTCGAACTTACTTATACAGAGCCGGATTTCGGAGTGTATGAGAGCATGGAGGGCGTGACGGCGGCCACGAAGGTTTACAAAAACAGTGACATCGTGACATCGTATACGAAAAAAGATGGAAATAGTAATGTGAAGACGACGCTGATGGCCATTGACACGAAAAGTTTCGGCAAGACGGTCTCGGATTTTCAGACAGACCTGCTCCCGGTACATCTCAACCGTTACCTGAACGCGATCGCCAGACGGTCGGACGCCGTGCTTTTGAGCAGTAATTACCATACGCAGTACGGCATGAAGATCGGGGATCCGATCACGTATACGAACGACGAGGGTGTGGAGGCAAAGGGTGTCGTATTTGGCTTTGTCGATTATTTCCCGGGATATGTGGCGCAGACGCACTCGCTGAACGAAGAGGAAACGCTCGTCACGACGGACAATTATCTGATCGTGGCAAATCTGGCCCAGGTGCAGCAGAATTTCAACCTGCGGCCGTATCAGGTGTGGCTGAAAACGGACGGTTCTTCCCGGTTTATTTATGATTACGCGAAGGAAAACAATATTACATATACGACGTTTGAGGACGTGTCAGCGAAGCTTGTCGAAGTCCGCAACGACGCGCTGTTCCAGGGGACAAACGGTATCCTGACGATGAGTTTTATCGTCATACTGATCCTGTGCTGTACGGGATTTCTCATCTACTGGATCCTGTCGATCCGGCAGAGAGAGCTTTTGTTCGGCGTGTTCCGGGCGATGGGTATGACGCGGCGCGAAGTGATACAGATGCTCATCAACGAGCAGATTTTCAGTTCCGGGGTGTCGATCGTGATCGGAACGGTGATCGGACTTTTGGCGTCGAAGATGTTTGTGCCGCTCGTGCAGATCTTCTATGCGTCCACTGATCAGGCGATCCCGCTCGAGGTGGTGAACAGGCCGTTAGATATGATCCGGCTGTTCAGCATTATCGGTATCGTGATCATCGTATGTATGGTCGTCCTCGGAAAGCTGATCTCGAAGATCAATATTTCGCAGGCGCTGAAGCTTGGTGAGGATTAGGAAGGGGTATAGCTATGGAAGATATTTTAGTTACCGAAGGAGTAAAACAGAGTTTTCCGTTAAACGGAGGCGGTGGGGAATTTGTGGCGCTCCACGACATCAATATCCAAATCCCGGCGGGAAAGCTGACGATCCTGCGGGGGCGCTCTGGTTCGGGTAAGACGACCCTGATGAACATACTGAGCGCGCTCGATTATCCGAAAGCGGGGAGCGTTGTATTTGAGGGACAGAACCTCGAGAAGCTGAGCGAGGTGAAACGGGAGGAATTCCGCAAGACAAATGTCGGTTTCGTCTTTCAGTCGGTGGCCCTCATTCCAATGATGACCGCCTACGAAAATGTGGAATTTCTGCTCCGACTGGCAAAATATGGGGGGAGCAAGAAGAAGCGGGCTGAGGAATGCCTGAAACTCGTGGGGCTCGGCCAGCGTATGCACCATATGCCGCAGGAACTTTCCGGCGGAGAGCAGCAGCGTGTGGCGATCGCGCGCGCGATCGCCCACAAGCCGAAGATCATATTTGCGGACGAACCGACGGCGGAACTGGATACGGCGACCGGGCTCCAGGTGATGAAGATTTTCAAGGAACTCATCAGTAAGGAGGGAGTTACGATCGTGATGACGACCCACGATATGGGATTGCTGGATATAGCGGACTGCATATATCACTTGGAGGACGGTGAGATTGTCGATGAAGAATAAAGTATGGGGGAATAATAAGTTCGTACAGAAGATCGGGGAGTTCCGCCACGCGGGCAGACAGGCTTCGGGGAGCGTCAGTTCGGTCGAGGAACTGAACGTGCCGCAGGACGTGATGATCGAGTGCGACGGACTGGTAAAAATATATAAAACAAAAGATATCGAGGTGTTAGCGCTCCAGGGACTCGACCTGACCGTGAAGCGGGGCGAACTGATGGCGATCATCGGAAACAGCGGGAGCGGCAAGTCCACGTTTCTCAACATGATCGGTGGACTCGACCGCCCGTCTGCGGGAAAACTGTACGTGGACGGCAAAAACCTGTTCCAGATGACAGAAGACGAACTGGTGGAGTATAAGCGGAGCACGGTGGGATTTGTCTGGCAGAACAACGCGAGGAATCTCCTGCCCTACCTGACGGCATGGGAAAACGTGATGACGCCGATGCTCTTTCGCAAGGATTCGCTGTCGGAGCACGAAAAGCAGAAACGGGCACTTGAACTGCTGGAACTGGTCGGATTAGCAAAGCGGAAAGACAATAAGCTGAGCCAGCTCTCCGGCGGGGAGCAGCAGCGTGTGGCGATCGCCATCGCACTGGCGAACAATCCGAAGCTTCTTCTGGCAGACGAGCCGACGGGAGCCGTTGACCGCCGGACGGCGGATGACATACTCGATATGTTCCGCAAACTGAACGAGGAACTGGGCATCACGATCGTGATCGTAACGCACGATAAGGAACTGGCTTCGAAAGTAAACCGCGTCATATCGATCCGTGACGGCAAGACGAGCAGCGAGCGCGTGATGAGGAGCGAATATAAGAAACGGCTGGAAGATATAAGCATTGACTGGCAGGAGGAACAGGTACAGGAGGAATTTGTCGTTCTCGACCGCGCCGGGCGCATCCAGATACCGGCAGAGCTTCTCCAGGAAATGGGAATGGAGGGAAATAAGGTAAAATTGGAAATGGTAGATGGGAAAATTGTCATTGAAAAACCGGGAAATTAGTGGTACAATTGGTCTGTCAGCTGTAAGTGATAGTGAATTATAGGGAGGTTAATATGAGCAGGTATGAGTATTTACACAGGAGATCCAGGCGGAGAAATTTACAGAGGCGGATCATGCTCCTGCAGATCGCGTTGGCAGCGGTGATCGTGATCGTGCTGGGCATCACCGGGTTTAAGATTTACTCGATCGTAAAGGATAATCAGCCGGGCGGGGCAGGTCAGGGAAAGAACGACAATGTCTCAGCGGCCGTTTCCGAGCAAGCGGTTTCAGCGGAAGCCGTGCAGGCAGCAGCGCTCCCGGCGGATACACCGGCACCGGCACCGACGGCGGCAACAAGGGAAAAGGCAGTAGCGCTCACGTTTGATGACGGCCCGTCGCGGGAAAACACAGGAAAGATCTTAGACGTTCTGAAAAGCTGTGGCGCCCATGCGACATTTTTTGTTTTGGGAAGCCGGGCGAAAGTGGATGGTGATATACTCAAGATGGAACTGGAAGCGGGATGCGAGATTGCGAGCCATTCGTGGGATCACCCGCAGTTAAACAAACTTCCCTGGTCAAAGGTGAAGGACCAGATGAACAAGACAGATAAGACGGTGAAGAAAATGACAGGCGGGTATCAGATCCAGTATCTCCGGCCGCCATACGGAGCGATCAGCGATACGATGAGAAAGCGCCTCGATAAGCCGATGATACTGTGGAGTCTGGATACACTCGACTGGAAAACGAGAAATGCGAAGAAGATATTTAAAAAGGTAAAAAAAGAGGTAAAAGACGGAGATATCATACTGATGCACGACATACACCCGGAGACGGCGGAGTCGATCAAGCAGGTGGTGCCCTGGCTGCAGGAACAGGGGTACGATATCCTGACGGTGAGCGAACTGGCCGAGAGGAACGGAAAGAAACTGCAGGCGGGGAAGGCTTATCTAGATGGCAATAAATAAATAAGTGCTAAAACAAGCGCCCAGGCGCTTGTTGGCAAGTTGCTTCGCAACTTGAGGAGTGCATAAGTGTTTAATTTACGCGTACAGTATACGCAGGAATGGAGTGTGAAATGAAAGGGTTTATGGATGAGGATTTTTTATTGACGACGGGGACGGCCAGGAAGTTATTTCATGAGTATGCCGAACCGACGCCGGTTCTTGACTATCATTGTCATTTGGAACCGAAGGAGATCGCGGAGGACAGGCGGTTTCGGAATATGACGGAACTGTGGCTCGGCGGGGATCATTACAAATGGCGTATCATGCGGTCGAATGGTGTGGATGAGAGGTATATCACCGGCGATGCGCCGGACGAAGAAAAATTTCATGCGTTCGCGGAAGCGCTGCCACGGGCGATAGGGAATCCGATGTACCACTGGTGCCATTTAGAGCTCCAGCGGTATTTTGGTATTTATGAGCCATTAAGTGGGAAAAACTGGAAGGCGATTTATGACGCCTGTAATGAAAAGCTGCAGTCACCAGATATGTCAGCGAGAAATCTGATCCGTATGTCGAATGTCACGCTGGTCTGCACGACGGACGATCCGGTGGACGACCTGCGTTATCATAAGCAGATCCGGGATGACGAGACGTTTGACGTCCAGGTACTTCCGGCATGGCGGCCGGATCTCGTCATGTGTCCGGAAAAGGAAGGATTTTGTGACTATGTGAAAAAGCTGACCGAAGTGAGCGGCGTCGCGATCACGGATTTCGGTTCGATGAAACAGGCGCTGGTCAAACGGCTCGACTATTTTGTGGAGAATGGGTGCCGGATCACCGACCACGGACTGGACAATGCCGAGTACCGTCCGGTGTCTGACGAGGAAATGGAACTTTTGGTAACGCGAAGCCTGGCGGGAGAGACGCTGACGCACGAAGAGGTTTTACAGTTTAAGACGATGATGATGCTCTTTTTCGGCCGTGAGTACGCGGCGAGGGATTTGGCGATGCAGCTTCACTACGGCGCGAAAAGGGAAAATAATGAGCGGGTGTTCAAGGCCGCGGGAGCCAATGCCGGAATCGATTGTATCAACGAAAAAGGGTTTACGGCGGAAGTGGCGGATTTTCTGAATGCGCTGTGCCGCACCGGCGAGCTGCCGAAGACGATCCTCTACTCGCTGAATCCCACGGATAACGCGGTGATCGGCACGATCCTCGGCTGTTTTCAGGGGGATGGCATCCGCGGTAAGATCCAGCAGGGATCGGCGTGGTGGTTCAATGACCATAAGCCGGGGATGACCGAGCAGATCACCTCACTGGCGAGCCTCGGGCTTCTCGGGAACTTTATCGGCATGCTGACCGATTCGCGGAGTTTTGTATCTTATCCCAGACACGAGTATTTCCGCCGTATCTTATGCGATTTTATCGGGAAGCTTGTGGAGAATGGGGAATATCCGGAGGATTATGATCTGTTGGGCGGTCTTGTAAAAGATATATCGTATGGGAACGCGGTTGCTTATTTTGGATTTGATGTTTGATCAGTACATAAATGGAGGAGAGAGTGAAAAATAAATTTTTCACTCGGCAAGTTTGTGCGCGCACGCCCAAACTTGGTAAGAACTTCTAGTTCTTTGATGCGCAAAAGGCGTGCGCACATGGGGGAAAAAGTATGAAATTTTATTTGGTAAAAGAAAAAGCGGCCGGTATTTATGTGGATAAAGAAGCGGCTGATCGCAGGGGACTCGTGCATGTGGCACGCATTTTCAGTAAAGACGTGGAACTCGTTTCCGACGCCGCGGTGGCGCTCGATGAGGACGTGACGGGAGAGCCGCAGGTGCTCGTGGGGACTCTTGGCGCTTCGCCGCTCATGAGCCGGCTGGAGGAAGAGGGCGTATTGGACGTATCGGGGCTGAGGGGAAAGAGGGAGTCATTCCTCGTCCGGCTCGTATCCTATCAGGGAACGGAAAAACTCGTGATCTGCGGGACGGAGACGATCGCCACGCTGTTCGGCATCTACCACATTTCACGCAGCATTGGGGTGTCGCCCTGGGTGTACTGGGCGGACGTAAAGCCGGCGAAGCGGAAGGAACTCGTTCTGGATGAAAGCGTGGATTTCGTTTCGAAGGAACCGTCCGTGAAATTCCGCGGATTTTTTATGAATGATGAGTGGCCGTCACTCGGGAACTTTGTCATGAATACATTTGGGGATTTCAATGAGTTTTTTTATGAAAAGGTGTTTGACCTTTTGCTCCGTTTGAAGGGAAATTATTTCTGGCCGGCGATGTGGTCGGCTTCGCTTCCGCTCGACGGCTCGGAAGACCCGCTGGCGATCATCAAGCTGGCGACCGATCTCGGCATCACGATCGGGCAGTCGCACCATGAGCCGCTCATGCGCGCCAGCGAGGAGTGGGACAAGGTCAAAACCGACGAAAATAATGTGGGGTACGGGAAGGACTGGAATTATTACACGAACGGGGAAGGCCTGTACCGTTACTGGGAAGACGGCGTGGAGAGGGATAAGGATTTTAAGCACATGATCACCATCGGCATGCGCGGGGAGCGCGATACGATGATGCTCGGGCCGGATTCGACAATCCAGGAAAATGTGGAACTTCTGCGCCAGATCATTACCGACCAGAAGCGGATCATACGGGAAAAGGGCTGCGATCACATGCCGAAGATGCTGGCTCTTTATAAAGAGGTCGAGGGCTTTTACTATGGCGGCGACGGCGTCGAGGGTCTCCGTTCGTGGGACGGGCTCGATGACGTTACGCTGCTTCTTTCCGATGATAATTTCGGGAATGTGCGGACGCTTCCGACCGAGGACATACGCGGCCGCGAGGCGGGCTGGGGGCTGTACTATCATTTCGATTACCACGGCGCGCCGATTTCCTATGAGTGGGTCAATTCCACGACGCTGCCGAAAGTGTGGGAACAGGTGTCGATGGCCTATGATTACGGCATCCGCGATCTGTGGATCGTCAATGTCGGGGACGTGCGGCCGAATGAGCTGCCATTATCGTATTTTATGGAACTGGCGTATGATTTTGAACATATGGGGACGGAGCACCCGAACCAGACCGATGAATTTCTCGCCTCCTGGGTGGAGGAGCAGTTTGGCGCTTATGTGGCAGATGAAGCGGTCAAACAGACGATCGGTGATATTTTGCGCGAATATACGCGGATCCACGGACTGCGCCGTCCGGAGGCGATGAATCCGGGCGTGTACCACGTATCCCATTTTAATGAGACGAAGAAGATGATCGCCCGCTGCGAGGCGTTGATCGCCAAAGTGGACGGCGTGAAAGACTGCATTCCGGAGGAGTGCGCGGCGACGTTTTACAGTGTCGTCTATTATCCGGCAGTTGCGGGCATGAACTTACAGCTTATGAGCCTGTATGCCGCGCTGAACAACTGGTACGCGAAGATGGGGCTTGCGGCGGCGAACGGTTATGCCGAGAGGGTGGAACAGGCGATCCGCCGTGACGAGCGGTTGACGGCGTATTATAACGAGGAAATGGCGGAAGGCAAATGGAAGGGCATGATGATGTCGGCCCACGCATGTTTTGTCACCTGGAACGACGAGGGCTGGCATTATCCGGAGACAGAGCGGATCGAACCGGAGAGCGGGAGCCGGATGCTCGTGCACGCGGAAGGCGCGGACGCGTTTGCCGCGGAGGGGACGATTTGTCTGCCGGAGTTTACCGCGCTGGGGAAAGAAAAATATGCGATCGAGATCGCCAATGCCGGCGTGGAGCCGTTTGATTACGAGATCCAGGCGTCGGATGGCATAATCGTCAGCCAGACGGCGGGGACGGCAGCGGATGAGGTCGTGACGGTGGAAATTTCAATCGACCCGGGTTGCAAGGACAGTTTTTCGGGCACGGTGACAGTCATAAAAGCCGCGGGCGGTTCGAAAGCGGCGGAGGGCAGTAACCGGGTAGAGGTATCCGTTGTCTACACCGCGGTGCCGGACGGTGTTCCGGCGGGAACGTTTGTGGAACGGGATGGCATTGTGGCGATCGAGGCCGGGCATTTTGCGCACAATATCCCGTACGGGGAGTACGCGTTTACGAAATTGTCCGCTTACGGCAAAACGGATGCTTCGATGAAGATTTATCCGACGACGGCGAATTTTGATGAGATAGGTAAGGCGCCGTGCCTCACCTATTCGGTTTATGTCAAAGAGGCGGGGGATTATTCCCTCCGCGTGGTCACGTCACCGGGCAACAACCTCGAGCACGGCAGGACGATGCGCTACGCGGTGTCTGCGTCGGGTGGTGAGCTCGTGACAGGTGATACGATACTGGCCGAGGATTACCGGATCGGCGGCGGCCCGAACCGTCCGCACACGTGGACGGAGGGCGTTTTGGATAACTGCCATTACGGGATCACGAAACACAGGCTGGAGGCCGGTGTCAATGAGATCCGCTTTTATGGCGTGGAGGCCGGACTTGCGCTGCAGAGGCTTGTTCTGTACCGGGGCGAGCTTCCCGACTCGTACCTCGGGCCGGATGAAAGTCCGCGGGCGTAGGACAGTCTGACGCCTGACGGAATTACAGGAGGATTTGTTATGGCTGAAAAATGTATTGAGCTAAAAGGCATCACCAAATCATTTGACGGACAAATCGTTCTTGATAAAATGAATCTTACTATTCATGAGAATGAGTTTGTTACCTTGCTGGGGCCGAGCGGCTGCGGCAAGACAACGACCCTTCGTATTATGGGTGGATTTGAGACCGCGGATGAGGGTCAGGTGCTTTTGAATGGAGAGGATATTGCCAGAGTGCCTGCGAATAAGCGGCCGATCAATACCGTATTTCAAAAATATGCGCTGTTTTCCCATATGAATATTGAGGAAAATATTGCGTTTGGATTGAAGATCAAAAAGAAGTCGAAGCAATATATAAAGGATAAGATAAAATATGCGTTAAAGCTTGTGAATCTCGAGGGATACGAAAAGCGCTCCCCGGATTCACTCAGCGGCGGGCAGCAGCAGCGGATCGCCATTGCGAGGGCGATCGTGAATGAGCCGAAAATATTGCTGCTCGACGAGCCGCTCGGCGCGCTCGATCTCAAACTCCGGCAGGATATGCAGTATGAGCTGATCCGGCTGAAGGAGGAACTGGGCATCACATTTGTCTATGTGACACACGATCAGGAAGAGGCTCTTACGATGTCGGATACGATCGTCGTGATGAACCAGGGATATATCCAGCAGATCGGTTCGCCGGAGGATATTTACAACGAACCCCAGAACGCGTTTGTCGCTGATTTTATCGGCGAGAGCAATATCATCCCAGCGACGATGGTGCGTGATAAGCTGGTCAATATTCTGGGGAAAGAGTTTGTGTGCGTGGATGTGGGCTTTGGCGAGAATCGTCCTGTGGATGTTGTCATACGTCCGGAGGATCTTATTTTGGTGCCGCCGGAAAAGGGATTGATCCGGGGACGCGTCATTTCCCTCGTGTTCAAAGGAGTGCACTATGAGATGGAGATCGAAGATGACGGTTACACGTGGCTCGTTCAGAGTACCCGGCTTGCGGAAGTGGGGAAAGAGGTGGGCCTGTGGGTGGACCCGTTTAATATCCAGATCATGAAAAAACCGGAGAACAAGGCGGAGGAGGTGTTTGCCCGTGAACGGATCTAAGCATATCCGCCGCCTCTCCTATCCGTATACGGTGTGGATGGCGATTTTTGTCGTTGTGCCGCTTTTTATCGTATGTTTCTACGCGTTTACCGACCGGGACGGCGGCTTTACATGGGAGCATGTGAAAAGCATCGCTTCGCCGGCCCACGGAAAAGCGCTTCTGTTATCGATCAAGCTTTCACTGATCAGTACCGTGCTCTGTTTTGTCCTTGCGCTGCCGCTGTCCATGGTGATCCGCAGCTTAAAAGTGAGCAGTAATGGATTTATCATTTTTATTTTTATCCTTCCGATGTGGATGAATTTTCTTCTCCGCACGATCGCCTGGCAGTCGCTGCTGGAGAAAACGGGGATCATCAATATGATGCTGCATGCGGTCGGCCTGCCGGGGCAGAATATGATCAATACGGAAGGGGCGATCATACTCGGTATGGTGTACAATTACCTGCCGTTTATGGTGCTTCCGATCTACAATTCGCTCGTGAAGATCCCCCAGCACACGTTTGACGCGGCGAAGGATCTCGGGGCCAACTGGTTCCAGACGCTGTGGCACATTACGCTGCCGCAGATCTTTCCGGGGATCGTCAGCGGGATCACGATGGTTTTCGTGCCGGCGATGACGACGTTTGTCATCTCGAACCTTTTGGGCGGGGCAAAGATCAACCTGATCGGAAACATCATCGAACAGGACTTTACGACGGCGAACAACTGGTACGAGGGTGCCGGGCTTTCGCTTGTTTTGATGGTACTCGTGCTCGGCAGTATGGCAGTGATGTCCCATTATGACAAAGACGGGGAGGGGGCGGCGATATGGTAGGAAAGAGAATTTCCGGCATCCTCGGGAAAGTATATTTATTCGTTATTTTTATCTTTTTGTACGGCCCGATCGCCACGCTGATCGTACTTTCGTTTAATGAGTCGAAATTCCGGGGGAAATGGGGCGGTTTCAGCCTGAAGTGGTATGAGAGCCTGTTTTCTTCGCGTGAGATCATGGATGCGCTGTGGACGACGTTGCTGATCGCGTTTGTGTCGGCGCTAGTCGCTACGCTGCTCGGGACGGCGGCTGCGTTTGCGATGAACCGGATGAAGCGGCTGCCCCGCGTCGTGCTGATGACGGTGACGAACATCCCGATGCTCAATGCGGATATTGTCACGGGGATCTCGCTCATGCTCTTGTTCCTTGCACTGAATTACCGGCTCGGGCTCAGCAGCGTGCTGATCGCCCACATTACATTTAACCTTCCTTATGTTGTTTTGAGTGTGCTGCCGAAGTTAAAGCAGATGAATAAGAGTGTGTATGAGGCGGCGCTCGATCTCGGGGCTTCGCGGCAGTATGCGTTTGTGAAAGTGATCTTTCCGGATATACTTCCGGGGATTTTGACTGGGTTTCTGCTGTCGTTTACGATGTCGCTGGATGATTTTGTCATTACGCATTTTACGAAGGGGGTCGGGATCGATACGCTTTCGACGAAGATCTATGCGGAGGTGCGGAAGGGGATCAAGCCGGAGATTTATGCGCTTTCGACGATCCTGTTTGTCGTTGTGTTTGTGATGCTCATTTTGGTAAACCGGAGGGCGGACCGGAAGGCGGGGCGCGGGACGCAGCCGCTGCAGTTGGAAGAGAGGGAAGCGGATGAGAGGAAATAGGAGACGGCTGGGTGTTTGTTTTGTGTTGCTTTTGGCGGTCTGTCTGGCGGGTGGCGGCTGCGGGAAAGGGACGCAGGATGGCATGGATGAGTGGCGGGGAGGCTCGGAGGATGTGTCAGACCGGGAGAAGGGGGGAGCGGCGGAAGGACGGCGGGATGGCGATGGTGATTCCGGGGTGTTGCAGGAGCCGACGGATGCGGGCAGGATTTCCGAGCCGACGGATGCGAGTTTGATCTGTGAGCAGGGGGAGACGCTCGAGGAGCGGTTTCTCGTTCCGGATGGGTATGGGCGGAAGAAACGGGAACAGGGTACGTTGACTGCTTTTTTGCGGGAGTACCCGCTGAAAAAGGCGGGTAAGCCGGTTCTTTTATATGATGGGAGCCGGAAGGGGAACCAGTCGGCGCATGCGGCGGTTTTAAAGCTTCCGATTGAGAATGAGGATCTTCAGCAGTGTGCGGATTCGATCATGCGGGTGTATGCGGAATATTTCTGGCGGACGAAGCAGTTTGAGAAGATTTCGTTTTCGCTGGGGGGAGGTTTTCAGGCGGATTACAGTAAATGGAGGCAGGGATATACGATCAGTGTGAGCGGTGATACGGCGCGGTGGGTGCCGTCTTCGTCATCCGATGGTTCTTATCAGTCGTTGAAAAAATATCTGCGGCTCGTGTTTGCCTATTCTGGGACGGCGACGATGGAAGGGGAGACGAAAAAGATCGCGCGGGAGGATATCCGGGTGGGGGATGTTTTTCTCAAGGGCGGAAGTCCCGGCCATGTCGTGATGGTCGTGGATGTGTGCGAGCGGGAGGATGGCGCGAAGGCGTTTCTTTTGGGGCAGGGGTATATGCCGGCGCAGGAGTTTCATGTGTTGAAGAATCCCCGGCATGAAGAGGATCCATGGTATTATGAGGAAGAGGTGGAATATCCGTTTGAAACGCCGGAGTATACGTTTGCGAGGGGGAGTTTGCGGAGGCTGAGGTATGATGAGTAAGTGTGGGGTGGGATTTTGAGGGGGGTGAAAGGGAGGAAAAGGAAGTAAAAGGCGGAAAATTTTTTCTTGCGTAGGGGTGGAAAGTTAGGTATAATACAGATATGGGTTTTGGGGAATGATTTGGGGGGAATTTCGAAAAAAATTCGAAAAAACCAAAAATAAGCCTAAAAAAGAGAAAAAATGGGCCGAGTTCAAAAACATGTGCAAATTTGGGGTTGGAACATACCGAAAAATCGTTGGTTCTGGAGGGGTACCGTAGAAATGAGGGAAGCCCGATGTAGGGCATTGACACGAACATTAAACAGATCCTTGCTGCGTTCATTACGTAGTAGAAATGAGGGAAGCCCGATGTAGGGCATTGACACACTTCCCGAATTTTCGATCTCTGTATAAGACCAGTCGTAGAAATGAGGGAAGCCCGATGTAGGGCATTGACACACGGAGGATCACTTGGTGGCTTTTAGCTGTGAACCCGTAGAAATGAGGGAAGCCCGATGTAGGGCATTGACACCTTTCTATAAACCTCGGAGAAACAGAGAGCTCAGCAAGTAGAAATGAGGGAAGCCCGATGTAGGGCATTGACACGATTATGAGCCACATAACTCGAAGTGAGCATATCCCAGTAGAAATGAGGGAAGCCCGATGTAGGGCATTGACACAGCTACACTCCTTTCTTTGTGCGTGGATTTCAAGGTTCAAGTAGAAATGAGGGAAGCCCGATGTAGGGCATTGACACAGCAAGCTTCCTCCATATTGGAGTAAGAAAATCTGGTAGAAATGAGGGAAGCCCGATGTAGGGCATTGACACTTTCCGAAGGTTGTCTAGAGAAATTTGCTGTCAGGGGTAGAAATGAGGGAAGCCCGATGTAGGGCATTGACACAATAAGGAGAATATGAATCTTCCTTATGTTTTTTACGGTGTAGAAATGAGGGAAGCCCGATGTAGGGCATTGACACAATAATCTCTTCGTTTCCGTCCGAATCGGAGGAAACTAGTAGAAATGAGGGAAGCCCGATGTAGGGCATTGACACCCTCCCTTGCAGCAGTGAAATTGTTTGGCGTCATGTAGGTAGAAATGAGTGAAGCCCGATGTAGGGCATTGACACTTTTATCCTTAAATGTTGTCCAGGTGGAGGAAAAGGAAATTGCAATTGGGATGAATCAGTTACAGGCGATACCTTATGAAAAAGGGAAAAAGATTTTACTATTGAAGAATGGAAAGGATTATTCCGTGAAACAGCCGTGAGGATGTGGATATGATTTTTATTGGCAGGGGAACGGCAGGATAGTTTGGAACTGTCCCCTGCTGGAAAGTTTTTGCTTATATGTGTAAATTAAGTAGTAGCATAAAAAATCTGTTTCCTGAGCTGTTCGCTAAGTGCAAAAATGGAATTCCTGTACGCTTTTTTGTGCGGTACCCTAAAGATTTTTCATCTAAGTACGGAGCAGTTTCATATCACAGTATGCCAATATTTCCCTTCCACCGAAAATATTTGTGAGCACACGGCGGATACCTGTATGATAGTCCCCTGGCTTTCTGGCCGGAAAGGTCAAAATCATCTTTCGCAGAAAGACGGCGGCCATGTTTTGCCGGACGGCCTCTCTTTCCAGTTGGTTCCGGGGGCAGATCATACATGACGGAATCCAATCTGGTATTGCAGACCACATCCAGGTTGGAATATTCATCCACGATACGGATAAGGTTCTTTTTGGCATACTAGCTGTCACGATAGATGATTGCGTTTTTCTCGGAAATTAGTTCAGGCATGACCTGACGGATCCTGGAAGAGGCAAGATTCAGTTTGGGTTTCGTTTTCTGCCACATGCGGTATCCAAGGGGTACAGACTGGTAAACGATCTTCCGGTTCAGCCATACGGGAACACAAGAACAGGCATAGTAAAAAACATTCAGGGATGTCCCTGTAATGCCGGACAAAAAATGCTAGGGAACGGATGGAATCAGCGGACTCCATTACCAGCATGGATAAAACGAGCAGGAACAGCGTTTCAGCTATAGGCGCGGAGCAGATTTCAAAGGGTTTATAAATAAAAGGCTGAAAATTTTTTCTTGCATAGGGGCGGAAAGTTAGGTATAATACAGATATGGGTTTTGGGGAATGATTTGGGGAAAATTTCGAAAAAAATTCGAAAAAACCAAAAATAAGCCTAAAAAAAAGAAAAAATGGGCTGAGTTCAAAAACATGTGCAAATTTGGGGTTGGAACATGCCGAAAAATCGTTGGTTTTGGAGGGGTACCGTAGAAATGAGGGAAGCCCGATGTAGGGCATTGACACTCAGTAGGTTTCGGTGTATCAGTCGGTTTTGTGGTTGTAGAAATGAGGGAAGCCCGATGTAGGGCATTGACACAACATCGTTTTTTCCCTTTCGGGAAACTGTTATAAGTAGAAATGAGGGAAGCCCGATGTAGGGCATTGACACATAAGTACCAGCATCTTCTTATCGAAGTCTGGGTAATAGTAGAAATGAGGGAAGCCCGATGTAGGGCATTGACACAGTAATAGCATCCGTCTCACTTTCACCATTCCACTTTGTAGAAATGAGGGAAGCCCGATGTAGGGCATTGACACACGTACATGCCATCAGGAATAATGGGCTGAATAATAACGTAGAAATGAGGGAAGCCCGATGTAGGGCATTGACACATCATCAATTAGCCATTCCATGTCAGTTTGTACTCCGTCGAAGATATCGTGTTGATACCATCCCGGTTTTTGGGCATTTATATTCCCGCCAGTTTTTTCTGTTCAAAGTTGGTTCGGTAAATATTGCAAAAAATGAATTATAATTTCACAAAGCACTTCAGGTGGAGAATGTGCCAGCACAATTTTCTGCTTTTAATTCCCATATCATAACTCAAAATAAAAATGCTTGTGAATTGATACGAAAAGTGTTAAAATAACATATGATTTACGTTGATATGGAGGACAAGCTTGCCCGGAATATTAGAGTGGATAGGCTATTGTTGCATTTTCATGAATATATTGGATAGGAGAAAGAAATGCTAAAAATGCAACATAGAAGTCAAATGGAGATGATTTTATGAACAGAGCGATGGAAGAGATGATTTCAAGGGATTTAGGGCTTGCAATAAAAAAAATCAGAACGTCATCATGGGACGATTTGGACAAAATTCCCAGGAAAAGGGGAAAAGCTTTCCGTCCTAAAGATATGTTTCTTGTTGGTGGTAACATAAATCTTGCTGAATATAGAGAAATGGGAATGACTGTACTAGGATTAAGAAATATTTACAGAAAGGTAATATATAAGATTAAATGCTCACTGATAAACAAGAAAAACGGATAAATTCGTTATATGTAGAATATCAAAATGATATCAAGCCTTTGACATTATATGTTGAGCGTAAATTTCATAGATTTCCCAAAGGGGTATTAAAGGAATTTCGTGATGTTTTTGACCATGTTTCCAGATGCTATGAGAAAGATGCAACGGAGCAGTATAAAGAAGAAAATATTCTATAGGCAGAAAACCATTTCAACAGAATCAAGTTAGATACATACAAATATGTCAGTGATTATAAAAAGCGTGAATTTGTAAGTTGGAAGAAAAAATATAGCAAATATGATTTGCAGAATATAAATGACGGGAATTTTTGGAAAACGATACTTGATTTAGAAGATTAGGGAGAGAGAATCTTTTCTGAGGCAAGGAGCGTGGAATCAAAGAATATTGCCAAATCGTGTGAGATGCTACAGGAATCAACGATTAAGTATGATCAGATATTTAGGTTGCTTGATGATAAAAGGAAGTTGATTTTAAAGGCGAAATTCAAATATCGTAGAGTTACCTTACTAAATGGAATTATTGGTTTTTTGATGGGTGTAGTGGCAAGTATAGCGGCGACATACTTATGGGAGACAGTTGTACAACAGTTTTTAAAGTAGTGCTATAAATAATGCTAAGGTTTAAAAGGATATGATAAGCAGTTATGCGTAGATAAAATCATAGCTGTTTTTTTAGTGCAAAAAAGAAAGGGGTAACCAACACGAGCGAAGAATTACAATTAGTGATATAGATCATCAAACTATACGGCAGAGGACAATTTGGGGCATTAGTTCGTTCCATCCGTTTTTCAGCAAAAGGGGCGGTAACGGGCGTGGATGTGGAAAAGTCAAAACAATGCAGTGCAAAATGAAACTCCATTATGCCAGCATGGGCAACCGGAGGATTGAAATTATTTTTTTACTGTACTTGATAAACCATTTGAAGTATAAGAAGTGTATTTTAAGTTTGATGTATAATATGCTTTTTTTGGGGTGCAGATCGTATAGCGATGATAGGGTTCAAAAGTAAAAGGCGAAAAATTTTTTCTTGCATAGGGGTGGAAAGTTAGGTATAATACAGATATGGGTTTGGGAATGTATTTTGGGAAAATTTCAAAAAAACCAAAAATAAGCCTAAAAAAGAGAAAAAATGGGCCGAGTTCAAAAACATGTGCAAATTTGGGGTTGGAACATGCCGAAAAATCGTTGGTTCTGGAGGGGTACCGTAGAAATGGGTAAAGCCCGATGTAGGGCATTGACACCCAAAATATTTTTTATTCATAGTATTCTCCCTTCCGGCGTAGAAATGGGTAAAGCCCGATGTAGGGCATTGACACATTTTTAGTATAGGCCGTCTTTGGAGTCTTGCTACGTGTAGAAATGGGTAAAGCCCGATGTAGGGCATTGACACACTTTCTCAACATAATTACCGTAGTCCGCAATATCAGTAGAAATGGGTGAAGCCCGAAGTAGGGCATTGACACTTTTCTACGGATTACCGTGTGAATTGTTTACATGTATAGTAATGTGGAAGCCGTTACAAGGAATTAACCCCGTTAGTAAAGAAAAACAATATGTAGAAAATAGGAAATCCGTCCTGCTTTTCTAGATACCCTATCTCCATGCCCACCCAACTTCAACTCCCCTGCGCCTTGAAATCCGATAAAATTGGAGCGAATTAAAACCGGAGTAGATTTGTTGCTAATATGCAGATTTGCTCCCGTTTTGTATAGGTTCATACTATCTGCCATTTATCCAATATTGGCTAGAGAGGAAACAGTAGATGAAATTGGTAATTACCCATACTAATACTCAATAAGGTAAAACGTAAATTGGGAAAAGAACTAAAAACAAAGCTTGGCTGTGAGATGAATCAACATTTTCTGCCATGAACCCATCAAAAGTGAATAGTAAAGGCATTTCAATCAATAATCTCCATCCTCCACTTCCCACGACTGGGGAGTGATATGATTCCCCTGCTAAACAAGGAGGTAAAAGAGATGAAAACAAAGTTCTGTTGTAACGATATGGAGGAGAAAATAAACTACAAATGTGCCGGTCATGACGATCCGTTTGAATGTCCGGATCATCTAATATACCACAATAAAAAAGAGAAGGAATTTGGAATTATCGTCCATGATGGCGGTCATTCTTATATTGCGATCAACTTTTGCCCATGGTGCGGCAAACCTTTGTAGATTTCTCCAGAGATTTAGATGTTTCTATGATATGGTATTAAATGGAGTAAGTGATAATGAAAAGAGAGTACGAGTATCGTTCGATCCAAAAGATAAACAAAGAAGGAATTTGGTTTGAAGATGGTCTTTTTTTAGACTTCGAATTGAGTAGGGCAAATTGGGCGAAAAAACATAATATTTTAGCTGATAAAACATCTTGCGTTGCGGATCGCGACATAACGGCAGCAAGCCCTTATTTTGAATTTTATTTGGATTCCCCTGTCGTCATATATTTTGATAAAAGAATTTTCGTAAAGAGCAAAAAACTATTTCAAAGATTTAGAGTTAAAATTGAGAAAATAGGATATACCACATATGATCTGAGTTGAACGTCAAATAGGGAAATATCCATTATAAGGATATTCAAACGATTAGTCAGATGAGATAATAGACTTTGTGTTTGAACTGTGATATACTAAAATCAGTACAATATAAATCATAAAAAGGGCGGTGAAAGTATGACAGATAGTGAAAAGTTAGACTTGTTACTTGATAAAGTAAATGATATTGAAACAGATATTAGGGATATGAAACTAACTCTAGAAAATGAAATTCGTGAAAATATCAAGCGTGTAGCAGAAGGGCATCTTGATTTGTCAAGAAATTTGCATGACGCAATGAAACCAAGTAACGAGGTTGAAATGCTAGCGATCAAAGTCAGGATGTTAGAAACAGATATCAGAGACATAAAAGCAAAACTGGCATAACCATTATACAAATCCATTATTTACAAAGTGCCTCTCACTGTGTTACAATAACGGAGTATGTAAAAAATCAGATTGAAATTGCTGCTTACGCGGCGGAATGAGAGGACAACATGAAGATCAGAAAAATAATAGCCATTGTGTGCGCACTCGGCCTGCTCACCGGAAGTCTGACGGCATGTGGGAGCGGCGGGGATGGCGCGGCGGGAGAGCTTTATATTTATAACTGGGGAGAGTATTTTGATCCGGACGCCCTTGCGATGTTCGAGGAAGAGACGGGGATTCAGGTGACGTATGATGAATATGAGACAAATGAAGTGATGTATCCGCTCATCGCGAACGGCGCGGTTCAGTATGATCTTGTGTGCCCGTCGGATTATATGATACAGCGGATGATTTCCGAAGATCTTTTGGAAGAGATCAATTTTGACAACATTCCGAATATCAAGTATATCGACAAAGAATATATGGAGGCGAGCCAGGCTTTTGATGAGGGAAACCGTTACAGCGTGCCTCATCTTTGGGGAACGGTAGGTATCCTCTATAATAAGTCGATGGTGACAGAGCCGGTGGATAGCTGGGGCATTCTCTGGGATACGAAATACGAGGACAATATCCTGATGCAGAAGAGCGTGCGCGACGCGTTCGGTATTACGCTCAAATATCTCGGTCATTCGCTGAACAGTACGGATGAAAACGAGTTGGAAGAGGCGAAACAGAAACTGATCGAGCAAAAAAAATCCGGCGTCGTCCAGGCGTATGTCGTGGATGAGGTGCGGGATAAGATGATCGGGAATGAGGCGGCCATCGGCGTCATTTATTCGGGAGAGGCGCTCACATGCCAAAAGGAAAATCCGGATCTGGAATATGTGATACCGAAAGAGGGAAGCAATTTGTGGATCGATTCCTGGGTCATTCCCAAAGGAGCAAAAAATAAAGAGAACGCGGAAAAGTTTCTCGATTTCGCGTGCCGTCCGGAGATCGCGAAAATGAATTTTGACTACATCACGTATTCGATCCCCAATAGCGAGGGCCAGAATCTGATCGAGGAAGAGGAATACCGCAACAGCGAAATTGCTTTTCCGGAATTTGGTTTGCTGACTAACTGTGAGACATTCAGTTATCTGGGGGCGGAAGTCGACGACCGGTACAATGAAAAGTGGAAAGAGATCATGTCGAATTGACGTGTCAAATTGACGTGTTGAATTTTGTTGAAGTTGTTGAATTTGGTTTTAAGTGAAATCAATGATTTCAGTCGGGCTGGTCGAAAGACCCAGGTCCATCTACGGCGGGGAAGTTCCCCGCTTTTTGCATTAAGACAAATTTGAAACCACTAAGTAAAAAGGAATGGAGTTAGAAATAATAGAACCGGTGTAACTCTTTTATGAGTCACACCGGTTCATTGTCATAGTATTCTAAAATCGAGGTTGAGCCGTCTCTTTAGTTTCCGCCTTTTTCCTTCAATACGTCAATGACATTGAAGAATGCCTGTTTTGCCTCAAAGTCTGCCGTAAACAGGCCGGAGTGCGTGCCATAGATGTTGTAGTCATAGTGGCGTTCGTTTTCCGGTTTCTCGAACTCAGCTTCCAGGTCAGGACGATCTAAAAGTCCCCAGATACTTACGTTTGTCAGCATACCAGGACGTTCTTTTGCGAAATCACAGTAAGCATTGAAAATATCTTTGTATTTCTTTGCGTGGGCTTCGAGATCTTTTTCCGTAACTTCTTTGTGGTTTGCCGATTCTTTCTGGTTCAGGCGCACAGTCAGCTCGTTGATCCCTACCGGGACACCGCAGTCAGCAAATTTGTTCATGGCGCTCTTTACTTCTTTTGCTTCCGGCCAGTAAGTCAGGACATAACCTTCCATTCCCATGCAGTCGAGGAGCGGATTTGCCGGATCTGCATTTAAGTACTCGATCAGTTTTACGATATAAGCTGTTTTCGGACTCTGGAAGCAGTTGAAGTCATTATAGTACAGTTTAATATCTGCCCCTGTCGCCTTTACTGCTTCTTTCGCGTACTGGAACGCGTATTTGATGTAATCGCCGCCGATGATCTGATAGAACTTACCGGTCGTGTAAAGGCGGAGTCCTGTAGTCGGGTCTTCTGTCGTAGCCTGTGCATCGATCGCCTCGTTGATGACATCCCAGGCGATGACCGTTCCCGGATATTTTGTCTCGAAGTGGGTGACAACCTGCATACAGTAACTCTGCATACGTTTCAGCAGTGTATCTTTGTCAACCAGTCCCTTATCCTTATCGTAATCGACGTGGAAGAACGACTCGGACATGCTGTTTTCCCAGATCAGAACGTGGCCGCGGATCTTCAGGCCGTTTGCGATCGCCCACTCTACCATCTGATCGGCCTGCTCAAATTTGCAGACCGGAGTTCCGTCGCCTGCCATAGAAGCTTCGGTGTCCATCAGGGAGTAGCCTTTCATCTCATTTTCAAACGATACGATGTCAAACTGCTGTTTTGCCAGGGCAGAGAAGTTCACATCTGCGACCTTGGAAGGATTGACAACCGTTCCCACGTTGAAGCTGGCATGTTCTTTCAGAGAATCTTCCGGAAGCGTGATGCTTGGCGTCGGTACCGGTGTCGGAACCGGAGTGGCCGGAACATTCGGTGTTGCTGCCGGCGTATTGCCAGGAGCTGCCGGTGTTGTCGCTGCGGGAGCGGACGGAGCCGGTGTTGGCACGTTATTCGGTGTCTTTTTTGCATTTACTTTGATCGTGCATGTCGCTTTTGCTTTTTTGTTGCTCTTCGAGGTTGCGGTAATTTTAGCGGTGCCGGCGCTTTTTGCCTTCACGACACCTTTGCTGCTCACGGTTGCAACCGCTTTTTTGTTCGATTTCCAGGTGACTTTTTTGTTTGCTTTGGCAGGTTTTACTTTTTTCACTTTTAAGGTGAGTTTAGCGCCTACCGTCAGCGTTTTTTTCGTTGCGCTCAATGTAATCTTCTTTGCTTTGGCTGCGGCATCGGCATCCGGTGCGGCGTATACTGCGGTAAATGCCATCATCGCGGACAAAGCAAGGGCAACTGATTTTTTTACTTTATTTCGCATTAGATATGCTCCTTTCGTTTATTATATTGTAAGTATACCAAAAATAAGTACATTGTTCAATGTTTTTTTCTTCCTGAACAAGGAGCGACGCGCCCTGCCGCGCAATCGCTCCCTTTTGTGAACTGTCAGATTCGTCTGTGCCTCAGACCACTGTCTGGATGATGGAAATGATCTGTTCCGGTTCAAATGGTTTCTGGATAAATTCAGAGGCGCCGCTTTTAATGGCGTCTACCATTTTTGATTTCTGTCCGGCGGCTGTCACCATGATGACTTTGGCGTTTTTGTCAAAAGCCATGATCTTTTTCAGACAGGTGAGTCCGTCCAGTACAGGCATCGTAATATCCAAAGTGACCAGATCCGGACTCAGTTCAATGTACTTTTCGTAGCCGCTCTGTCCGTCCTCCGCTTCTCCGGCAATTTCATAATTATTCTCTACCAGTATGTTTTTTAATATTCTGCGGGATGTTCGCGAGTCATCCACAATCAATACTGTTGCCATAGAACAACCTCCCTTAGACCAATATTAAAATTTAGCATTTGATGATCATGTCTACTCGTTTCCCCGTGATGTACAGGGGAAGTATGTAAAAACCATCGGTATCGGATATACCCGAATCAAAAAGGAACTCAGGCGGCAGCATGTCGATCACGGTATCCTGGTAACTGAGTTCGGCAGCATGGAGTCCGTTGATGCAGTTTGTAAATTCGCCTACGGAATCCAGGGCATCTTCGTTGGGCCGCTCAAAGTATTCACCGGCGTAGCCGTCCGCTATGGTGAGGATGGCGCTATCATTACTGGCAAAACCGAGGAACCCTTCGTACGCCCCCGTGGTTTTCTGGTAAGCGATGTATCTGGCAGAATACCCTGTCGTTTTTTCGGCAGTTTCAATGCGGATATAAGGACTGACAAAACGGACAATGTTTCGGAGCACGAGGGACATGAGCGAGAAATACTGATCCTTCTCCGCTGTTACGAAGGAGGGCAGCAGCCGGTCAAAGTCGCCGCACTTGATCGCTTCGAGCGCGGTATGGGACAGGCCGGTATCCCGTTGAAACTCCGCTACGAGTTGATTGATCGTTTCCAGGTCCATGATCCTGTTTTCATCCAGTGCCTGTATGAAGATCAGATAGGGACTTCCCTGAAGTTTCAAGAGGTAAGAAACATCGGTATCGCTCAGGTATCCGTTTTCGATCGCCAAATCACCGAAACGCTTGTCAGTCTGCATTTGAAGCTGGTTGAGCTCGTTCGCCTGTGATCGGGTGAGAAGCCCTTCCGACTCAGCGATCAGACCAAGTTTGACACGATTTGCTCTCATGTATTCCATACAGGACGTAAATTGGTCTTTGGTAATTTCCCCTCTTTTAAGAAGGTAATTCCCAAAAAACTGACTAAACATAAACGTAATTCTCCTTTAATTATTATAAAATTTCACATTGTAAAAATCTTAATTTTATTATACTATAGAAAAAGAAAAAAAGAAAGAGAAGGCTGAAAAATTTTTCTTTCAGTTTAGCGGCATGGAGGCGAAAAAAATGGCAGGTTCAGTATACGGAGAGGTATTTACGATTTCCACATGGGGGGAATCTCACGGAAAAGGGGTCGGCGTGGTCGTTGACGGCTGCCCGGCCGGGATCAGTCTGTGCGAGGCGGATGTGCAGCAGTTTTTAGACCGGCGAAGGCCCGGTGTGACAAAATACGCCACGCCGCGCAAGGAGGGGGATCAGGTGGAAATCCTCTCGGGTGTATTTGAGGGGAAAACGACGGGGACGCCGATTTCAATGACGGTTTTCAATACGTCCCAGCGGTCCGGGGACTACTCGGAGATCGCGTCCTACTACCGGCCGGGACATGCCGATTATACATTTGATGCCAAGTACGGATTCCGCGATTACCGGGGCGGCGGGAGAAGCTCCGGGCGGGAAACGATCGGGCGCGTTGCCGGCGGAGCCGTGGCGATGAAGATACTTGCGGAGCTGGGGATCGAGGTCTGCGCCTATGTGAAATCGATCGGGGAGATCCAAATCGACTACGGCCGGATGTCGCGTGAAAATATAGAGAAAAGCCCGCTGCGCATGCCGGATCTGGACGCTTCGGAGCGGGCGGAGGAATACTTGGACGCCTGTATGAAGGAACACGATTCGGCGGGGGGAGTGATCGAGTGTGTCGTGAACGGAATGCCGGCCGGGGTCGGTGAGCCGGTGTTCGGAAAACTGGATGCGGCGCTGGCGCATGCCGTGATGTCGATCGGCGCGGTGAAGGGCGTGGAGATCGGTGATGGTTTTGCGGCGGCGGGTACGCGCGGATCCCGGAATAATGATGCGTTCCACATCGGGGAGTCCGGGAAGCCGGAGACGGTGACGAACCATGCCGGGGGCATTTTGGGCGGGATGAGCGATGGAAACCAGATCGTACTGCGGGCGGCCTTTAAACCTACGCCTTCCATTTTTTCCGAGCAGCAGACAGTCAATCGGGCCGGAGAGGAAATCGGCGTGCGCATCAAAGGCCGTCACGATCCGGTGATCGTACCGCGCGCGGTGGCAGTCGTGGAGGCGATGACGGCACTGGCGCTCGTTGACCGGCTGTTTTTGGGAATGACGGCGCGGATCGACCGCATCAAACAATTTTATCAGACAGTAAGAGAGGATCGATCCATATAATACACTTGTGAGACGAGGGATGCCCAAATGTACATCAATGGCCACAATTTATGTATTGGCTGCATGCGGCCGCTGGATCCGGGGGGTGCCTGTTCTTTTTGCGGTCTGAGACAGGAAGAATATAACCCGATCCCGCGCTGTCTGATGCCGGGGACGAAACTGGCCGGCCGGTATGTGACGGGGAAAGTACTGGGGGAAGGAAGTTTTGGCATCACGTATATGGGATGGGATCTGTTTCTCGATATACCGGTAGCGGTGAAGGAATATTTCCCGAGTGATATGGTGAGCCGGGACGTGATCTGTGGTTCGGATGACAGCGTATACCTGTATGAGAATGAGAAGAAACAGGATTACGAATCTTTGTTAGAAAAATTTCTCGGCGAGGCCAGATGTTTGTCACGGTTTAACCAGGTCGAGGGGATCGTCTCGGTTTTGGATTTTTTTTACCAGAATAATACGGCGTATCTCGTGATGCAGTATATCGATGGGATCAGTGTAAAGGAATATGTGACTAAAAACGGAAAGCTGCCGGCGGGCCAGGTGCTTGAACATATCCGGCCCGTGCTGCTCGCGCTCGAGCAGGTACATAGTACAGGCATTATTCACCGGGACATCAGCCCGGACAACCTGATGATCAGAAAGGATGGCAGTTTCGTGCTCATTGATTTTGGCGCGGCCCGGATGCGGAATGTGGATTACACGAAAACGATGACTGTCATGTTCAAGCGGGGATTTTCGCCTGAGGAACAGTACCGCTGTAAAGGAAAATGGGGCCCTTATATTGACGTGTACTCAATCTGCGCCACGATCTATTTTATGATCACGGGGACGGCGCCGGTCGATTCTGTTATCCGGGCGTTGGGGGATGACATGCCGTCGCTCGTTCCGATGAAGGAGTTAGGCTGTTCGGTCAGACAGCGCAAAGCGATCATGAAAGGGCTGGCGGTAACGGCGAAAAACCGCTGGCAGAGCATGCGGGAATTACGTGAGGCGCTGTTTGAACCGGAGGTTGTACCGCGTAAATCATGGAGGAGGAATAAGGGGGTTGCGCCAAAGTGGAAGCGGAAGATAAAAATAGCGGCAGTTGTTATCATTCTGCTGGCGGCGGCAGGAGTCGCGGCCGGCAGCATGTATTTTGTCTGGCATGAGGCCGGGGCGGAGGAAGAAATGGATTTGGTGCCGGAACAGCAGAAGCTGCCGTGGGAAGAGAGCGGGGCCATCGACGAAATGAAGGCCATCGACGAAAAGAAGGTCATCAATGAAAAGAAGGTTGTCGACGAAATGAAGGCCATCAATGAAAAGAGAGGGGATGCCGGCCGGGGAACCATGAAGGAGGACAGGTCTGAGTTATGAAAAAGAGCGATGTTTTGGGAGAGCAGAGTTTTTCCCATATCATAGAACAAAAGTTAAAAGAAGGCGCATTTGTGCGGTTTGACCTTTTTATCATCCGGCGTATGGGATATGAGATGGGCGGCGGTGAAGAGGGCGGGAGGCAGATACGGAAAAAAGCGTACCGGACTTTTCTAGATCGGATCTCAGACAGAAAGCCAGCTTCGCTCCCGACGATACGGCGCTGGTTTGGCGTCCGGGATTTTCGCCCTCCCTCCCGGGAGCAGTTGTTTCGGATCGCGTTTTCGCTTGGACTGGGAGTTGAAGAAACGAGAGTATATCTGACCGAGGGAATCCGGGAGCCGTCGTTTCAGATCAATGATCATTCGGAAATGATCGCGATGTATTGTCTGGAAAACGGGCGGGATTACGACGCGTACCGGCACATGGTGGAGGAGTACGAGGCAAATCTTGGACGGCAGCAGGAAATTTCACAGGGAGCAAACACGAAATGGCTGTTTTCCCAGTTTGAATTTGTCAAGAATTATCCGGAAGAGCAGTTTATGTACTGGATGTGGAAACACGCCAGTTTGTTCAAAGGCTACAGCGTGACCGTGCAGCAATATCTCACGAAATACCGCGAAGAGATCATCAAATATATGAAGAACGATGTGAAAAAACAGCTGGAACTCCTTTTGTCCGAAACGGGATATGCGGCGTGGAAAAAGAGGCGCCTGCGCGCGCCGGAAGGAAAAGAGGGAGAATTGATCAAAAAATATCTGAGGTGGGACGCGAGGAGCAAAAAGCGGGAAATACCAGAGCATTTTAGCAAAAATATTTTAGAATTGACGAGGCTTGCTTATTCGGAGAGTGGATTGAACACGAAACTGATGTCGGAATTGTTTGAGATTCAGGAAAAGCAGCAGTTTTTTTTGTCTGACCTTCCGGAACATACGGTCCGCGCCGTTTCCGGAAAATATCTGTCGGATCTGTTCCATATCCCCGACAGGAATGAGATCCGCATCCATACCAAACAGGCGATCCAGGAACTGAAAAAATGCGGTGCAGCGGAGCCGTGCCCGCAATATGTAGTCAATCTGATCCGAAAGTACGATAAAGGAGATATCACGATCCGCGATGTCGGGGAGGCGCTCGAGTGGCTTGAGGAGTTTGACAGCGAGACGCGCCGCCGCCGTCTGATCGTAAAGCGGGACGACCTTCTGCCGATGGTCCTGTATGTGGCGCAGCACAAATATATGAAAAGCATCCGGGAGGAAGGCGGCACCTATCACAGCGAGACGGCCAGAAAGATGTTTACCGATCTGGCAAACGCGACGATGATCGCATGTAATATGGCGCCGCTGGATGAGCGCTATGTATACGATATGATCCTGCTTGCGTGTTTTCAGGAGGAGGAAATGTACGGGTACGGGGATGTAATGGAACTGGCTTGAATGAGGGGGCTTATTTTTTTGTCCAGGTGAAAAAACGGCACGATTCCTTTAGAAAGGAGGGTGCCGTTTTTTGCGTGTTTTCTGGCAGCTTCCTTTTGCGTGAAAAAAACGGAAAAAAATCTAGGACTACTATATGGTAAAATAAAACTATTACATAGTTAGCTCAAAGAGTGCAGAAAGAACAGATGGAGGCGGGAAATGGAGCAGGGGATAACGATAACACCAGAGGAATTGTATTATCTCGGGGAGCAGATGGGTGCCCTGTATATGGATTATGATTATGTAGCGTCGATGGAGGACATTCAGATGAATTCCCTGCTTTATGAAAGCCGTGTAAAAACAGGACTGGCTGCGAAGGGCCTGCTGGAGGAGGATTTCAGCGGAAATATAGAACTGTCCGAGTGGGCAAAAGAACTGTTAAGACCTGTTTTTTTCGCGACGTTTGAATCCAGTGTGGATTATTGCAGTACAGGTGGAGAAGAGGTTGAAACAGTGAAATTCTACGGCTCAGACGACGGGATGATGCGGATGGTGAGCCGTGAGGGCCGTGGATGGAAGGTCTGTCCTTGCAGTTCCCATGAGTTGCTCGGGGAATTGGAACGCCGGATGCCAGAGGAGGATGCGCAGATGGCTGGTGGATTTGATCCAGACAGGGTTTCTTACATTTTTGTGTTCAAGCACGTCTGGATCGGGGACAGGAGCACTGTAAAAATATTTTTTCACTGTGACAACCATTTTTACACGGAGAATCAAAAAGAAGAAATCATTCCGGCGGACAGAAGGCAGGTTTTGGATGAAGCGGAACGAGTTCTTCTGCCAGAGGGATCGCGTTTGGCAAATACGGAGGGTTAGTGTATGGCATATCGGGATTATAATGGCGGGATCACGATTGATGTGACAGTGGCAAAAAGTGATGTCCGGAAAATAAAGGCGGCGACGGCAAAATTGGAACAGGCGCGCCGGACGGTGAATGAACTGATGCAGCAGAGCTGTGCCATAAAAGGGAAAACTGCGCAGATGATCGTTGCCAGATGCGAGGAGTTGATACGGAATCTGGAAAATCTCATCGCTGATCTGCAGCATGAGGTAACGGCGATCAACCAGATCGTGGAGAAATATAAACATTTGGGGGCTGCAGTTCATTTGAGAGAGGAGTGAACATGGGATGATCGAGATGGATGCCGCGCTGTTAAAGCAGCTGGCGGGGGAGGCGAGAGGAGCCAATGAGGCGATCGGTGAGGCGGCTGCTCTCCTGAACCAGATCGAGTTACACGACAACTGGGGATGTATAGAGCGCTATCAGATCAACGATTTTACGATACATAATAAGAACAAGGTCAGACGGCTGCAGGATGCCGGCAGGAGTTTTTACGCGGCCATTGATGCGGCTGGCGGTAATTTTGAGGAACTGGAACGGCAGTTTCCCAGCATGTTTCACAGTGTGGACGGTTTACTCGGAACAGTACTGGTCATTCCGGTACAAACGTCGGTTTCTGCTCCGGGGAAGACGGTACAGATGGTCGGAAAGGTGATCGGACAGACGGTATCCCGGGGCAGTGGCAGCTGGACAAATATCGTCAGGGCACTGACGTCGGCTATCCGTATCACGGATTTTTCATCATTACAATCACAGGATACCTTTTGCGATGTGACACATAGTATAAAAGTAAAAGGAAATCCGGAGGATTGTATGAGCCAGGCGGAGAGGACGAAAGTCGTTGTGGACGACACAACGATTTATGAAATTGATCTTGAGTGTCAGGAGTGTAAAAATAGGAAAGAGTGTGAGAAAAACGATGAGCGCGAGGTTATCCTTTGTTCGAAAAGGCCGCGCTGAGAGGGGAAATTCGTATGGTGCACAGGGTGGATTAAGGATGCAGAACTTGCCCTGTGCGTTCCCCATTATGCGTTTTCAGCAGCTAAATATTTTCTAGAGCAATTTTCTTTATCTTTTTTCTTGAGAAAGATCAGTCCTCCAAATACAATAATTTCATTGTGCTTTTTCATCAGAAGAAATTTCCAGTGTGTTTTGCCTGCCTGTGAAGATACAGTATTCAAAAAGGGATGCCGGGCACGATGGCCCGGCATCCCCTGTTCGGACAGAACGAGAGGGCTGGATTAGCAGAAGCCGCCGAATCCGAAGCCGTCTCCGCCGCCGCAGCAGCACAGAAGGAGTAAGATCCAGATGATGCAGCTGCAGTCACTGCCGCCGCCACCGCATCCTCCCCAGCTGCCGCCGTGTCCTCCACAGCAGCTCAAAAGCAGGATAATGATGATGATCCAAGTGCAGGAGCATCCGCTTCCGCCTTCATTGCAGGAGCATCCGCCACCGCAGTTTGTTGCTGATAAATCACTCATGTTAGGTTCCTCCTAAAATAATTTACAATGATATATTATGTAAGACAGCTTGCCCTGTTTACAATTAAGATAAAAAAATTTGAATGTTTCTCATATTTTTGTGAAATATTTATTTGTATAATGTGACATTATTTGATATAATACTTTCGTACATTTATGGAACGGACGTATGGAGGAGAGAGTGAAAAATGAATTTTTCACTGAAAAATAAATTTTTTACTCAGGAAGTTTGTTCGCGCGCGCCCAAACTTCTTTATGCACAGAAGGCGTGTGCGGATGGTGGAAATGATGAAGAGGATTACTTGTATTTTTCTGGTGTTCTGTCTTTGCCTGAGTCTGGCGGGGTGCGGAAGTGGTGAAGAGGGTCAGGGGGAAGATATACAGGGGCCGGAGAAAGTGTCCGAGGAAGAACTGGACAGACAGGCCTTTCAGAAGGCCGGCGAATATTTGAAACAAATGACTCTGTCAGAGAAGATCGGGCAGATGTTTTTAGTGGACGTGGACAAGCTCGTGAAAGGGGAGGAAACAGTGACGGCTGTTTCACCGGAACTTTTGCAGGCGATCGGAGAATATAAGATCGGCGGGGTCGTGTTTGGCAAACGGAATATACAGACGGCGGACCAGATCACTTCGTTGATCCGGGATCTGAACCAGTCGGTGGCGGCAGGGGAAGAGTTGAAGATTCCATTATATATCGGTACGGAAGAAGAGGGCGGCGGTCGGAATTCCATCGCTGCGGCTACGGATACGATCACCTCTACGGGATATGTCAGTCCGGCGGAGATGGGCAAAAATATGACAGAGGGCCAGCTGGAGAATACGGGCGAAGTCATCGCCGGGGAACTGATCGATCTGGGGTTCAACCTGAACTTTGCGCCGACAGCAGACCTGATCGGTGAGGAAGTGCCGGCCGACAGGCAGGCGGTGAGCGAGTGCACTGTTTCCGCCATCGGGGAAGGGCCGGAATATCCTGTTATAAATAGAAAAAAAATTTCGAAAAAGAAAAAGAAAAAACTAGTAAAAGCGTATCAGAAGCGGCTTCAGGAATACAATGCGAAATGGGACGCGTTTCTGAATGTGTGGATGGAAGATGATTATAACAGCAGTTGTTTTGGAGATGATGAGGAGCAGGTCGGGGAAGCGGCCGCGGCCATGATCAAAGGCATGCATGCGGTCGGGGACCGCGGCATCTGTACGGTGCTGAAAATGTTTCCCGGGATCGCTCCAGTAGCAAAATACCACAAGCTGGTCAATACGAAAATAGATACGGGGCTGTCCCGGCTGCGCCGGACGAATCTGTCGCCGTTTCTCGCGGGAATACAGGCGGGGACGGATTTTATCATGGTAGGACATGTGGCGTTGAGCAAGGTGGATCAGGATGTCCCGGCGTCTTTATCCGAGACGATCATGACAGATCTTCTCAGAAGTGAGATGGGGTTTGAAGGGATCATTGTAACAGAACAGATGGATGTTCCGGTCATTACTAATGCGTATTCGACCGAACAGGCAGTCGTCAGGGCGATCAGTTCCGGAGCGGATATGGTGTACGACCCGGAAGACCTGCAGGCTGCTCTTTCCTCCGTCCAGCAGGCGGTGCTCGATCAGAAGATCGAGGAGGAAATGATAGATCAGGCCGTTCTTCGTATTTTGTACAATAAGATCCGGCGGGGAATATGGGATCCGCCGGCGGCAGACGACGGGGAATAGAGGCGGACGATGAGGAAGGCAGGAAACGAGGCAACTGGCGGGAAAAGTTTGTGTCTGCGCGCTGCTTGTCACAAACTTATAAGCAACGAAAAGCAGCGCAGAAATGAGGAAAAAAGTGGAAAAAAAAGAGATGCTTTATGAAGGAAAAGCAAAAAAAGTGTATGCAACCGATGTGGAAGACGTATGTATCGTGGATTACAAGGATGACGCCACCGCATTTAACGGAGAGAAAAAGGGAACGATCGTCGGGAAAGGCGTGATCAACAACCGGATGACGAACTTTTTGTTCCAGAAGCTTGAGGAAGCAGGCGTTCCCACCCATTTCGTAGAAGAACTGAGCGACCGTGAGACAGCGGTAAAAAAAGTGTCCATCGTGCCGCTTGAAGTGATCATCCGCAATACGGCGGCAGGAAGTTTTTCGAAGCGGCTCGGTATTGAAGAGGGAAAGAAGCTGCTCTGTCCGACGCTGGAGTTCAGTTATAAAGACGATGATCTGGGCGATCCGCTGATCAACGATTATTTTGCGCGGGCGATCGGTATTGCGACGCAGGAGGACATTGACACCATTACGAAATACGCGTTTATGGTAAATGATTTTCTCGTGGGATTTTTTAAGGACTGCGGCATTGAGCTGATCGACTTTAAAATAGAGTTTGGTAAAACGGCGGATGGCACGATCATCCTCGCGGATGAGATCTCACCGGATACGTGCCGTTTTTGGGATATACAGACAAGAGAAAAACTGGACAAAGACCGTTTCCGCCGAGACCTGGGAGGCGTCGAGGACGCTTACAACGAGGTGGCGAAGAGGATTGGTCTGACACAATAATCGAGAAAGGAAAACAAAGGGTATGAACTCGGAAATGAGTGAACATGGGCTCCATGAGGAGTGCGGCGTATTCGGCATGTATGATCTGGACGGGGAGGATGTCGCTTCTACCATCTATTATGGTCTGTTTGCACTTCAGCACCGCGGGCAGGAGAGCTGCGGGATCGCCGTCAGTGATACCGAGGGGCCGAAAGGACAAGTATCGGTCCAAAAAGGAATGGGATTGGTAAATGAGGTGTTTGATGCCGAAGGACTGGAGAAGCTGAAAGGAAACATCGGGGTCGGCCATGTGAGGTATTCGACAGCGGGAGCCAGTAATGCGCAAAACGTACAGCCTTTGGTACTGAATTATGTGAAGGGTACGCTGATGCTTGCCCACAATGGTAATCTGGTAAATGCCAAGGAACTCCGGGAGCAGATGGAGTACACAGGGGCCATTTTCCAGACGACGATCGACACGGAAGTGATCGCCTACCTGATCGCCAGGGAGCGCCTTCATGTTCCGACGGCGGAAGAGGCTGTGAAAAACGCGATGATGAAGCTGCGCGGCGCGTATTCCATCATTATATCCAGTCCGCGCAAGCTGATTGGCGCCAGGGATCCGCACGGATTCCGTCCGCTTGTCATCGGAAAGCGCGATAATGGCTATATCCTCGCGTCTGAGTCGTGCGCGCTCGATGCCGTGGGAGCCGAGTTTGTCCGTGATGTAAAGCCGGGTGAGATCGTGATGCTCGACGCGGACGGCATACAGTCCGATGAGACATTGTGCAGCGCGGAATCGGCGCGGTGTATTTTCGAATATATTTATTTCGCTCGTCCCGACAGCTATGTGGACGGGATCAGTGTGTATAACAGCCGCATCATGGCGGGAAAGATTTTGGCGCAGATGCACCCGGCGGAGGCGGACATCGTGGTCGGCGTGCCGGAGTCCGGTAATGTTGCGGCGATGGGGTTCGCGTTGGAATCCGGCATCCAGTATGGCACGGCATTTATCAAAAACAGCTATGTGGGCCGCACGTTCATCAAGCCGAAGCAGTCGGCGCGTGAGAGCAGCGTGAAGATCAAGCTGAACGTCTTGAAAGAGGTGGTGCGCGGTAAACGCGTTGTCATGGTGGACGACTCGATCGTGCGCGGTACGACGAGCGAGCGCATCGTGCGTATGCTCAAGGCGGCTGGCGCGACGGAAGTTCATGTGCGCATCAGTTCTCCGCCGTTTCTGAACCCCTGCTATTTTGGGACGGATGTGCCGAGCTGCGACCAGTTGATCGCTTATAACAATACGGTGGAAGAAGTGTGTAAAAAAATAGGAGCGGATTCGCTCGGCTATCTGGATGGGGAGAGGCTGCACGAACTGATCGGCGGCGACCGGAATTACTGCGACGCCTGCTTTTCCGGGAAATACCCGGTGGATCCCCCAAAAGATGATATACGGAACGCATTGTGATGTTGTCAGGGTCAAAATGCCGCTCATGCCTGCATGATCCGGCGGAAACATCATTTGATCAGAAATGAGGTAGAGAAATGAGTACAGATTGTTATGTAAGCCCATTGTCAGAGCGATATGCCAGTAAGGAAATGCAGTACATCTTTTCCCCGGACATGAAGTTCCGGACGTGGAGGAAACTGTGGATCGCGCTCGCCGAGACGGAGAAGGAACTGGGCCTAAAAGACGCCGAGGGAAATCCCCGTATCACGGACGAACAGATCGCGGAATTAAAGGCGCATGCCGACGACATCAATTATGATGTGGCAAAGGCGCGCGAAAAAGAAGTCCGCCACGATGTGATGAGCCATGTGTACGCGTATGGACAGCAGTGTCCGAAGGCGGAAGGCATCATCCACCTCGGCGCTACATCGTGTTATGTCGGAGATAATACGGACGTGATCATTATGACGGAAGGTCTCCGGCTCGTAAAGAAAAAACTCGTCAATGTCATCCGAGAGCTTTCGGATTTCGCGCTCAAATATAAAGATCTGCCGACGCTGGCGTTTACCCATTTTCAGCCTGCGCAGCCGACGACGGTCGGAAAGAGGGCGACGCTGTGGATGCAGGAACTCGTGATGGATTTAGAGGATCTGGAGCATGTGCTCTCTCATATGAAGCTGCTCGGCTCGAAAGGAACGACCGGAACGCAGGCAAGTTTTCTGGAATTGTTCGACGGCGACGAGGAAGTGTGCAAAAAAGCGGATCAGATGATTGCGGAAAAAATGGGATTTGAGGCGTGTTTCCCCGTTTCGGGGCAGACGTATTCGCGCAAACTTGATACGAGGGTCTGTAATGTCCTTGCCGGTATCGCGGCGAGCGCGCACAAATTTTCCAATGATATCCGGCTGCTCCAGCATTTGAAGGAAATTGAGGAGCCGTTTGAGAAAGGTCAGATTGGTTCTTCGGCGATGGCGTATAAGCGGAATCCGATGCGGAGCGAGAGGATCGCCTCTCTTTCGCGCTATGTGATGATCGACGCGCTGAACCCGGCGATCACGTCGGCTACCCAGTGGTTTGAGCGGACGCTCGATGATTCCGCGAATAAGCGGCTCAGCGTGGCGGAAGCATTTTTGACGATTGACGGGATTCTGGATCTGTTCCTCAATGTCGTGGACGGTCTGGTCGTATATGAGAAGGTCATTACGAAGCGCCTCATGTCGGAACTGCCGTTTATGGCGACGGAAAATATCATGATGGATGCGGTTAAGGCCGGCGGGAACCGCCAGCAGCTGCATGAAAAGATCCGTACCCTTTCAATCGAGGCAGGTAAAAATGTAAAGGAAAAGGGACTGGATAACAATCTTTTGGAACTGATCGCTGCTGATGACGAGTTCCCGATGACGCTGGAGGAACTGCAGAAGACGATGGATCCGAGCCGTTATGTCGGCCGGGCGCCGAGCCAGGTGGCAGAATTTATCCGCGATGTGATCCAGCCGATATTGGATGAGAATAAAGATCTGCTGGGAATGACGGCGGAAATTCATGTGTAGCCTGCGAGCGGGCAGAGTAACGGAATGAATCCGAGATGTGATCTGGCCGATTCTGGAGGAGAATAAAGATGGACTTTATGGATGAAGCCTTACAGGAGGCGTATGAAGGAATTGAGCACGGGCATGGCGGGCCGTTTGGGAGCGTTATCGTAAAGAATGGAACGATCGTGGGGCGCGGGCACAACCGTGTCGTCTACAAAAAGGATCCCACATGCCACGGCGAAATGGAAGCGATCCGCGACGCCTGCCGGAATCTGGACACATTTGATCTGTCCGGCTGCGACCTGTACACGACGGCTGAGCCGTGTCCGATGTGCCTTGGTGCCGCTTTGTGGGCAAATATTCGTGTGATATATTATGGCTGCAGCCGTGAGGATACCGATGCCATCGGATTTCGGGATAAGAAGTTTTACGAGTATCTTGACGGAGACGATGAGGTACTGGAAGTCCGGGAAATGGGACGTGAAAAGTGTCAGGAACTTTTTGCGGCGTATGAGCGGAAGGAAGGGAAGAAGCGGTATTAGTACTGTGGCAGGAGCGGAGTTGTTCATGTGGAGTACGCCCTATATAGAGGTGAGTCACGGAATCACTTCGAGCTACATAGAATAAAATAACGAAGAGCAGGAAAAGGACGATGTCGAAAGGCAATCGTCCTTTTTAACCGGTAATATGGATGATTTTTATGAACTTTTCGGTGCCGGAATACCGTTTTTTGGTGTTTTGATATCGCTTTTGGGTGTTTTAATACCGTTTTTTGGCACTTCCCTGGGTTCGGCTTTTGTGTTTTTTATGAGAAAAAAATATGATGGTCAGATCTCTCCTGTTCTGATGGGTATTACATCGGGCGTCATGATGGCTGCGGCGATCTGGTCGCTTTTACTGCCTTCGATTGATCGGTCGGAGCATCTTGGCAGACTGGCTTTTGTTCCGGCCGCGGGAGGATTTCTGGCCGGCGTGGCATTTCTTTTGGTGTTAGACCGTTTGATCCCCTGTATCCTTTCCCGGGCAGAACGCTCAGCACAGGGCGGCGGAGGGCGTCAGAAACTTTTGATGATGATATTTGCGATCACACTCCATAACATCCCGGAGGGAATGGCGGTGGGTGTCGTGTTTTCAGGGTGCCTGTCCGGTGCGGAGGAATGGGGGGCGCCGTTTTTGTCTTCGGCGGGTGTACCGTTTTCACCGCTTGTGGCACAGGCCTTTTTGCTTTCACTTGGGATCGCGATACAGAACATTCCGGAGGGAGCGATCATTTCCATGCCGCTGGCGGGCGCGGGAAAAAGCCGCAGACGGGCGTTTGCCTGCGGTGTGCTTTCGGGACTGGTCGAGCCTGTGGGGGCGTTTGTCACCATTTTGCTGACGCGCCAGATCGAACAGATGCTCGCATTTTTATTGGCGTTTGCGGCGGGCGCGATGGTGTATGTTATCGTGGAGGAACTTGTTCCGGAGTCGTCGGGACGCCAGGCCGCGGGAAAGGGGACGATCGGTTTTGCCGTTGGTTTCGTGCTGATGATGACACTGGATGTGGCATTTGGTTAGGAAGTGGTTCTTTTTTTGAACAGGCCTCATATAATGATGTTAGCTGGTAACTTTCGCGTGCTGGATAGAAAACAGGACATATCGGTCGGAACGGAGGGGTATTTTGAATTATTTTCGTAAAATCATTTATCTATGTGAATACAACGGAGGGGAATGCCGTGGAAACATCGGCTTTGTTAAGCTGTCAAAAAAGCAGACAAGGTTCAAAATAGAGATTTCTTTATCGGGAGACTGGTCATTGAAGGGGGAAAAGGTTTATTTGCTGGATAAGGATAAAAATGCAGTGAATAAAGTGTTTTTTGGCACGATCACGGAAGAGGGAAACGAAATTACGATCACGAAACAGACGAGTGAGGCAGGAATGCTGAAAGGGGAGCTGGCGGGGGTTCTGATCGGGGGAGAAGGTTATGTGGTCTGTGCGGGAACAGATGATGATTCGGTGCGTGTCGAGGATTATGTGAAGACGGAGGAAAGAGAGAAGGACAAAGAAGCAGGGGGGATCAGAGGAGAAAAGGGGAAGGAAAATGCAGCAGGGAAGATAAGAGAAGAGAGGGAGAAGGGTGAAGCGACGGTGGAGGCAGAGGGTAAAATGGTAGAAAGAGTACATAAAGTGCCGGAAGCTGTGGAGAAAGAAAGGCCGCGGGAAACAGGAGGGGGCAGAGAAGAAAAGGGGAAGGAAAATGCAGAAGGAGATCTGCAAGAGGAAAGGGAGAAAGTGGATGCGGCAGAAGTCGGAGATAGTAAGGACGTTGTGACAGAAGAGATCGGAAGGGAAAGAGAGAAGGCGAGTGAGGCGGAAAAAGTGGTACAGGGGGAAGAGATACCAGAGGAGGAAGAGATGATCGAGGTGGAAATAGAAGAAGAGCATGACCAGGCTTATATATTCCGAAAATTGTTCACCGCGAAACCGAATATGTATCCGTTTGAGGATGATGAGATGGAGAAATGTGTGCAGATCGCTCCCGGGGATTTTTCGGATTTCCCCAAAGAATATTGGCAGATGGGGAGCAATACGTTTTTGCTGCAGGGATATTATAACTACAGGCATCTTATTTTGGCGCGGGATAAGGAAAAGGTTTACGTGGGGATTCCCGGCCAATACCACAGGCGGGATAAGTATATGGCGGATATGTTCGGGTTTGGGAGATTTAAAAGTATTCTGCGGAAAAAGGAGAGGCTTGGTGATTTTGGTTACTGGATGAAGGAGATCGAGGTGGAGACTTCATCCAGTGAGGCGGTTTGTGTGAACGGGTAGAGGGACTGAGGATAGCTGGGGACAGATGTTTTGCGGGAGAACGCATCAGGGGGGGCATTCTCATTAACATTAGTGAAAAAACGGAAAATTTTTGGGTGCTCTGTGTGTTACAAAATGAAACGTATGAAGATGTAACATGGGAAAATTGTACTCTCCGTAAATGGTTGAATGATACATTTTTAAATACGGCGTTTTCATTAACGGAACAAGAGGCTATACGCACAACGGGAGTAATAAATGATGTTGCATATTTGGATGCTGATAGATGCGGAAATAATACCAGTGATAAAGTATTTCTTCTATCGGTGCCAGAAGCCATAAGTTCTGGCTATGGATTTTGGACAAATTTCACACTAACTGAAACAAGGTCATGTAAACCAACTGAATATGCAAAACAGAAGGGAGCTTGGAGCAAAAAGGGGACGACATCAAGCGATCCATTTACAACCTGGAACATCGGCAGCGGCGGCTGGTGGCTTCGAACGCCGGGTTACCGCCGTGAAAGTGTAGCTGCAGTTATGTCTGATGGTTATGCGAATATTGCCACTGACTCATTTTTCGGCAGATTATACAAGTGAAGATAGCGATAAAAAGTCTCATACTAAAAGTAAAATTTGATGAAAATGCATTGTCAAATCCCTCAAATGAATATAATCCCTCAGTTAGATGGCTGGGGGATTTTATTTTTGATGAAATTACTAATGCTGCTAACGGTACTATCTGTCAAGATGAAAATTTGTTAGGAAAATTTGGGGAGGTTAAAGGCTTTGGGCTCTGAGATGGAGGACCAGAAGAGATCGATGTATAAAAATAATTTTACAGATGGCGGGTGTTGAGGTATACTATATATGAATAGCAGTTGGGGATCCGAGGGAGGGATTGATTTTATGACGGAAGAAAATAAGAACAGAGTTGGGCAGGGGAAAGCTACAAAAGAAAATTTTATAAAGCATACCGTTAAGGACAGTGTTTTCACAGATATCTTTGGCACGAAAAAATACCTGCTCCAACTGTATCAGGTGCTTCATCCAGAAGACAGGGGAACGAGGGAAGATGATCTGAAGAATATAACGATCAAAAACATTCTGGTTAATGGGTTGTATAATGATCTTGGTTTTCAGGTTGGCGAACGTGTCATTATACTTGTTGAAAGCCAGTCAAGCTGGACAATGAATATTATCGTAAGGGCATTGTTGTACCTTGCGCAGACGTATCAGGATTATCTGGACACACAGGGGCAGGATATATACGGCAGTAAGAAAGTATCCCTGCCAAAGCCGGAAATCTATGTAATATACACTGGAGAACGCAGGGAGAAGCCGCAATATGTCAGTCTATCGGATGAGTTCTTTGGTGGACGGGAGACGGCGTTAGAGGTAAAAGTTAAAATGCTGTATGGGGACAATGGTGATGATATTGTAGGACAGTATGTTACTTTTACAAAGGTGTACAACGAACAGCGGAAACTTTATGGGCGGACAAAAGAGGCGATTTTAGAAACTATCCGCATTTGTAAGGACGAAGATGTTTTAAAAGAATATCTGGAAAGCAGGGAAAGTGAGGTTTTAGATATGATGATGACAATATTTGATGACGAAACAATTATGCGAAATCATATTCGAAGTCAGCGTGCAGAGGCAGCAATACAAAGTGCGGTTGAAATGTGTCAGGATTGTGATGTGACATTTTCAGATGCGGTGAAGAAGCTGGCTGCCAAATTTGGACTTTCAGAGAAAGATGCGGAAGAGGAAGTGCAGAAGTACTGGCAGTAGCATATATTTTGAAGTGTAATGAAATTGTATACTTGATCAGAATCTGCTAAAGAAACCAGATAGAAAAATATAGTAAAGACTGGAGAAAAAGATGGATCAAAAAACGGTGAGAAGCATGTTAAAGGGCGCGGAAAATAAAGAGACTGGACGAATTGATCGATTTTGCCGCGCCCATATATATAAAGGAGGGAAATGACGGCGAACTTCGCAGGATGTATGAGTTTGTGATGAAGACGAAATGGAGCATTGATATTGTCGCGATCGCGAAGCAGTTATATCACTATGCGAAAGAGAGGGGGGATTATGATTCCGGGAAAAAGATGCTGTGGCTGATTCTGGATTCCTGTGAAAAATGTGAGGTGGAAAAGTGGTTTGAAGTGTGCAAACAGGAGTTTCGGGAGGAGGACTGGGCGCGGGACTACGACCCGGTTTTGGACAAGGTTAGAAAAAAGAATATGAAATTCTATCTGGATATCTGTATGCAGACAGGGAAAGAAAATGTCGTTTTAGAGGAATTGCAAAAGGAACGGTACGGGTATGATTTCTGGGATTTGGATTATGAGGGATATTTTAGCAAAAGGCTGTTCAAAAAATATCCCGAAGAAGTTCTGGCATTGTACTGGCGGGATGTTCATTTTCTGCTGCGCACGGCGAATAAAAGAAATTATGATCAGGCAGTGGGATTACTGCGGAGGATCAAGTCCTTTATGAAAAAGAAGGGGGATCTGGAAGGGTGGAAAAGGCAGTTTGGGGAGTTGAAGGAAACGCATAAGAGAAAGAGGAATTTTATGGCGATGCTGGGGGGATTGTAGGAGAAACAGAAAATGGAGGTGCGTTGCATTGATCATCGAAAATAATATTATAAAGCATTATTTGAAAAATGTATATTTCATTACGGGTACGGCCTATGCGGGAAAATCGACAACGGTGAAAATGCTTGCCGATCGATATGGAATGCTTTTTTGCGGAGAAAATTATCATATCGAAGTATCCGATGCGGTCGCGACCCCTGATGTACAGCCTGATCTTTGCTATAGGAAAACTCTTACCGATTGGAAAGATTTTGTCACCCGGCCGCCGGAGGAATATGAGCGCTGGATCTATAACTCGGGCAGGGAAGGCGCAGGGTTTGAAGTGGCCCAACTTATTTCGCTGGCAAGAGACAAGAAGGTGATCGTGGATACGAATATTCCGGTTGATGTATTGAAGGAGATTTCCGAATACGATCATGTGGCCGTTATGCTCTCGCCGCAGTCTATGAGTGTGGAGCGTTTCTTCGACCGAAGCGACCCCGAAAAGCAATTTATCCTCAGCGTTATTGATCGCTGCGACGATCCCGAAGCGGTTATGGAAAATTATAAGCGAGGACTTGCGCTTATTAACAGTCAGGAGCATTATGATGAATTGGCCAACAGTGGTTTTTTCACGGTTGTGCGTGAAGATAATGGGGTGGATATGAGAGAAGAGGTATGCGATAAAATCGCTAAGCATTTTGGGTTGATTTAGCCTAAAAACTTCCTTTTACATACAAAAAAATCAGAAAGGCGGTGAAAGGATGGTGGCAGATATGCCCACAGATATGCAATATAAAGACAGTCTCAGAAAAGACAAGTTTTTGAATGACCTCGTAATAGAGCAATTAAAAAATGGCAATACTGAAAAAGCACTCGAATACCTTGAGAAAGATAACGAAAGAATTGAAAAGGCATTAGAAGAGTAACAACTAAATAGCAACCAATAAAAAGGTGTAAAGTCTTTATTGAATTATCAAAACTTTACACCTTTTATCTGTACCTCTTCTTATTATTCGTCCGCCCAAGCAGATAATCGACTGACACATCAAAATAATCCCCGAGTTTGATGAGCATTTCGGGGGAAATGGAAATAACGCCGTTTTCATACTGGGAATAGGTGTTTTGGGATACGCCGAGGTATTCGGCGAGCGTTTTCTGGCGGATGTCATGGTCTTCTCTAATATTTTTCAGATTTTGTAATATCATAGGTGCCTCCTTTGTAAATAGATTTTATTACTTGAGTACTTGAGTACTTGAGTCTTGAGCATTACTATAAAACATCTGAAATACAGATATTGACTTATATCTGTATTTCAGATATAATGTAGTGGTAGTCCGAAAAAAAGGCAGATGCAGGCCGTTCATTCGGCAGAATGCGAGGGGAAGATGGCGCGGAACGGAGAAAGTGAACTCACGGTTATTACGAGGGCAAAGGAACTATGCCAGTATATATTAGTCATCACGGACAAGTCTCCCAAAAAATTTCGTTTTACCCTCGTGAGCAGGCTCCAGAATTATTCTCTGTCTGTGATCGAGCATTTATTCAAAGCGAACGAGCAGTTTGTCGGCGGGGAAAAGGCAGAGGAACAGTTTGCGGTACGGCTGTCGCTCCAGCAGGAGGCGATGACGGAACTGCGCCTGCTCGCCTACATGAGCATGATCGCCAGGGAAGCACAGTGCATCCTGCCGAAACAGCAGTCGCATATTTCCATGAAGATCGTCGAGACACAGCGGCTTTTATACGCGTGGATGAAGAGCGACGAAAACAGAAGAAAATAAAATCCATCTGAGTTTTATCCTGGGATTTTATCCTTGGATCTTATCCTTGGGATCTGGTTGTGGTGGCTGCGGTCGCCGGGCAACAATAGTAACAATGCCGCCAACGTGAATAACAATGGCAGCGTGAACCGGAATGGCAACAATGTCAACAATAATAGTGTTGGTGTTCGCCCCGATCTGCATGAACGAACATAGCCTGAAATCCTGTTCTAAGAAGAACGGATCCGTGCTTCCATGCAAAGGAACCAGATTCCATCCCAAAAGAATTTAATTCTGGAACATATTTTTTAGATAAGATCCAGAATGCGATTGGGAAAATACATGCTGTCAGAAGTGGGGGACGGATGTAATTCTTTTCCGTGCTTTTGGGGAATGTGACAGGAAATTCCGGATCTTTGATCCGGATGTAAGAAAGCGTTCCCCCTGACAGTCTTCTGATCCGGTTTTGCTGGAGTTTTTTGAACATCACCGGATTTGCAGATTCGCAGGAAGAAACGAGGTTTGTCGCGTATGAGTAGTGAATATGAGAAGATCAGCAACTATGAGAGTCTGTATCAGGCGCATAAAAAGGCCAGACTGGGTAAACAGGCGACGAGGGAAGTGATCCTGTATGAGATGCGCCTCACGGAAAATCTGGAAAAACTGCGATTCCATCTGGAGCGGCATACCTATCAGATCCGGGGATACCGGAAGTTCCGGATCTTTGATCCGAAAGAAAGGGAAATACAGGCGTTGTCGTACGGCGACCGCATCGTGCAGCACAGCCTCTGTGATAACGTGCTCGGGCCGTATTTGGAACGACATCTCATTTATGACAATAGTGCGTGCCGGAAAGGAAAAGGAACGCATTTTGCCCTTGACAGACTGACCTGTTTTTTGAGAAAATATTATAGGAGCAATGGTTCCAATGGATACATACTCAAATGCGATGTGAGGAAATACTTTAACTCGATCGACCACGAGGTGCTCGGGCAGAAGGTTCGGCGTATGGATCTGCCTGACGATGTAAAGTGGCTGTTGGATAAGATCATCGGCAGTTATGAATACGAAGAGGGGAAAGGCCTGCCGATGGGGAACCAGACGAGTCAGTGGTTCGCGCTTTATTATCTGGACAGTCTGGACCGGCTGGTGAAGGAAAAGCTGAGGATCCGCTATTATTCCAGATATATGGATGATATGATCCTGATCCATCCGAGCAAGGAGTATCTGCAGGAATGTCTGGCACAGATGCGGGAGCATCTGGAAGGGGAGCTGAAGCTGGCGTTTAATGAAAAGACGCAGATCCACGCGATCCGGCAGGGGGTGGATTACCTCGGGTTTCATTTTTACCTGACGGAGACGGGGAAGGTGATCCGAACGCTACGCCAGTCGGGGAAGAAACGGTTGAAGCGCAAACTTCGGCATTACCGGCGGGCGTTCGCGGATGGCAAGATCGAACTGGGGGCGATCGGGCAGAGCGTGGCAAGTTTTAAGGGGCATTTGAAGCACGGGCATACGTACCGGCTGCAAAAAAATGTGTGGAATCAATTTGTTTTAATTAGGAAGAAACAGGATTAACATTTTGTTTCGAAAAATAAGGAGGCAAAGGATTAATATGAAAGGAACCGGAAAGAGGATGAAACGAAAAGTAGCGTTATTAGTCATCGCGGCACTTCTGTTTGGCATACTGCCGATGGGAAGTCCGATCACAGGGAAAGCGGAGGCGTCCGTTTCAGCGGGAAAAACGGCACGGGCAGGGTATAGCTTAAATAACCCGAGGACGGACAGTGACGGAGTTGTGACGTGGGACTGCGTATGGTTCGGGAATTACTGGCAGGAGGACACGAATGGGGATGGGAAGGCTGATAAGAGTGATGCCAAGAAGCCGATCAAATGGCGGGTGTTGTCAGTAAATGGGGATGACGCGTTTTTAGTGGCGGATAAAAATCTGGACTGTCAAGAGTACAATGATACATATACAAGTGTTACGTGGGAGACTTGTACGATGAGGAGCTGGCTGAATGGTTATGGAGCTGGGGAAAATAAAGAGGGGAAGGATTATAGTAGTAGCAATAACTTCCTTATTAATGCGTTTTCAGCAGGAGAGAGGTTGGCAATACGGACGACAAATGTAGTGAATGATGATAATACTTATTATGATACAGAAGGCGGTAATGATACGTCAGATATGGTGTTTTTATTGTCTTTGGATGAGGTGATGAATCCAGTATATGGGTTTTCCTCAGATTACAGTAAGTATGATGAAAGTCGAAGGGCAAAAAATACGGGATATGCAAAAGCGCAGGGAGCATATACAAATTCATCTACAGAGTACGCAGGAAATGGCTTGTGGTGGCTGCGGTCGCCGGGCCGCGGTAGTAACAGTGCCGCCAACGTGGGTAACCTTGGCAGCGTGAGCCGGGGTGGCAGCAGTGTCGACGGTAGTAGTGTTGGTGTTCGCCCCGCTTTGCATTTGAATCTATCATCTACCTCAAGCTGGTCATACGCCGGTACAGTTACCTCGGAAGGGGGAGCAAGCGAGGAGGCAACCCCGCGTCCCGGAATCTCGGAAGAGCCAACTTTTTCCTGGTGCCCGCGTCCCACGGCCACGCCCAAATCACCGGAAGTTCAGGCGGCAGAAAACATCACCGCTGCCCTTCCGGACTTTAATGATCTGGGAAGTGCCGAATTAAAAGGACCGGAAATAAATATTGCAGGAAACAGTTTCAATCTGTTCCAGACCAAAATCGGGATGTCCCTTCCGGTATTCAACAATACGCAGATCAACATCGACCACAAAAACCATACCGCCGAGGTGCTTCTGGGACTAGAAGGAGGCGCGGATGCATCCGTAAAAGCTGACCCCGACGATACTTACTGGCGGGAATCCTATCAGGAAGTCAAGTCGCTGGTAAAAGCCTGCGGCGGAAAAGTTGACACGACGAAACTCTGGAACCGTTTTTCAAAACTCCGGGGTAAATTAAAGAAGATCGACGGTGAGGCGGCGTTTAAGGTCAGCGGAAACTCTGCCGGTTATATCAAACTGGAGTTAGATGAGAACGGCAAACCGGTCCGGTTGATCGAGGGCGGTATCATGGCGGGATTAGAAGCTTCCGGAAAGGTGAAGACGCCACTTTGGTGGATCGTGTACTCGGAGTTTGGCGTGGGCGGTTCCGTCGACGGGAAACTTTCCCTCACGACTGAAAATACAAAGACGATCCAGGTTCAGGGAGAATTAGGACTTGCCATCAAACCGAGCATTGCGCTGGGGGCAGATGCGGTGGTTGTGGATGTCAAAGGCGGTATTGAAGGAGAAATCGGCGGGAAAGTCCAGATTCCGTGGAAATCTTTTGAAGAAAGCGTCAGTGCGTGGCTGACAGGAAAATTGTTCGTGAAAGTGGATACGGTCATACCGGGGTTAAGCGGGGGATATGATTTTGACTTCCCCAAAATAGAACTCTATCCGGAACTGGGAAAGGTGGAAAAGCGAAAGCTTGCGATGGAGTATGAGCGGAGCGATGCCCCAGCCATACAGAAAGTCGATGAGATCAAACGCTATGCTTCCGGTGCTGTGGACGGAACAGAACAGTCTCTCGTCTATGAAAATGCCAAACCAGAGATGGTGCAGCTTCCGGATGGCAGGATTCTGATGACGTATCTGGACGACACCGTGCTGCAGGCGGAGGGACAGGCCAAATTGATGTATCGTCTGTATGAAGACGGCTCATGGAGCAGCGGAAAACCGGTAAATACCAATACAAATCTTGACACAGCCGGGAAATTATGTGTCTATGACGGAACGGCATATGTACTTTACGAAAACAGCCGGCAGCCAGTGACGGAACAGATGGCAGAGGATGAGATCCTGAACTGCATGGATCTGTATGCGGCGTCATTTGACGCGGATCTTGACTGCTTTGAGACGCCGGTCTGTCTGGGGGAAGTATCTGGAAAAGAGTCAGCATGGAAATATGGATATGATTTTGTGGCAGGTGAGACATCCCTCATGGCGGTTTGGGCAGAAAACAGCGGGGGAGATGTGTTGCTAACCAGCGGGGACACCGCATTTTATAAGAGCAGCCTCGACAGTACAGGCTGGGAGGAAAAGAGTGAGGTCCGCCCGGTAACAGGCACGGTTCAGGAGTTCTGCATGTGGGAAGTGGATGGAACGGTCAGACTTGCTTACATAAAGAATGGTACATTATATATAGATGGGACTTCCTGTGATACTTTGACAGGAAAAGTTGACAGCGTAAAGATTTTTGACGGTCAGATGTATTTCCGTTCGGACGGTATGCTGTACCGCTGGGAAAATGAATCCGCGGTATCATTAGGAACTGCCTGCACAACCACTTACAGAGTGTTGGATGATACGGTGTACTGGACGGAGCAGGATAATTTTAAGAGTGAGATTTATAAAAAGGAAACGGTGATTTCCGGAAGACTGGTGGCCGTTACGGCAGAGGGAGGCTATATCGGCGGCTTCAGCCTGTTACGGCAGGCGGATGGTGAATTACTGCTGTCCTATACGCTGCAATCTGTGGATGCTGCAGCGGGAGGGGAAAGTCCTTTTGGCCTGACGGTGCTCAAATCAAAGGAAGATTTGTCCAGAAATCAGGCAGAGGTGACGGATCTCGCCTATGACATTCTCAGTTTTGTTCCGGGAGAGGACAATGATATCGCTGTGAGTGTTGTAAATACGGGAACAACAGAATTGACCGAGGTAAAAGTCACGATATCGGACGCTGATGGAAATGTTCTTCATGAGGAAGTTGTTTCCGCCAGTATGGAACCGGGAGAGGTTCTTGAAAAACATCTTTCGGTAACTATTCCCGAAGCACCGACGGGGGGTGGAATATGTGCCAGTGTGTCTGCCGAAGAGCCATTTGCCTCTAATGACCGGATAACAGAAAATCTGGAACTGGAAACAAATGCGGCGGACCTCGAGATCACTTCTGTAGATGCGGATACGGTCTGTGTTGCGAATCTTTCGGATGTTCCTGCGGAAGAAATCGCGTTGGAAATAAAAGATGGGGATGAGACAGGAATCGTTCTCCAGAGTGCAGATATAGAAAGTTTGGCGGCGGGAGAGAGAAAAAACATTTCGATAGCGGAAGCATGGAAGTCGTCAACAGTCAATGCGCAGACGGAGGAACGTTACCTTCACTGTGAAGTAACCCAGAAGGCGGATGAATATACACTTTGGAATAATAGTATTCAGATCCAGAAGAAAGAAGGACAGCTGCCGCCAACGCCAACGGTTTCTCCTTCCCCGGAGACAAGTGCGGGTCCGAGTGTAGGTCCTGGTGATGGCCAGACACCAAAGCCGAGTGTGAAGCCGGATGGCGGTCTAATACCCAAGCCGAGTGTGAAACCGAGCGTGAAGCCGGATGGTGGTTCGACGGCAAAGCCGAGTGTGAAGCCAGATGACGGTTCGAGTGCGAAACCGAGCGTGAAGCCGGATGGTGATTCGACGGCAAAGCCGAGCGTGAAGCCGGATGATGGTTCGGGTGCGAAACCGAGCGCGAAGCCTGACGCTGGCGTGACACCAGAACCGAGCAGCAAACCCGATGTAAAACCGTCGGCTGCTCCGGGAGCAGAGGAGACTTTTGCTCCGGGATACCTGCCGCCGATCATTGCCCCGGGGATACAGCCGTCAGCTTCTCCGGATGCAGGCAGCATAAGAAAAGTATCGGCCGTTAAACTGAAACAGAAAAAGCAGAATGTGACAGTTTCATGGAAAAAGGTGTCGGGAGCGGCCGGGTATCAGGTTTGTTATGGTACATCAAAGAAGTGGAAAAACAAGAAACAAAAGCTGAGTCGGAAAAATAAGCTTATTGTGAAGAAGCTGAAAAAGAAGAAAACTTATTATTTCCGTGTCCGCGCTTACCGGATGAATGGGGCGAAGAAAGTATATGGGGCGTGGAGTAAGGTGAGGAAAATAAAGATAAAGAAGTAGGAAATCCAAATTTATAAAAGAACCGTCTTTTGCTTTCGGTATGGTGTATAAACATCCGGACAGTGGAAGGCGGTTTTTGTATTGCTGTTTGGACGAAAAAAGACACAAAAAAAGTCGAAAAATATTTGTTTTTTATGCTTATTTTTGATAAAATAGAAATAATATCTAAACAGAGCGAGGTATATTTTAAATGCCAAACGAAAAAAATATAATAGAATACGCATTACATGCTTATGATACTTTTTGGGAATATTACAAAAAAACATTGGATGAAAGAAATCACATATTAAATAATTATTTGATTTTTGTTGGTATTCCAATTTCAATTATTGGATTCTTTATAGAAAACATAAAAAATATTTTTAATAATTATAGATATTTAATTTTTTTGCTCTTAAGTATTATTTCTGTTCTTGGAATCATAATTTATAGTACGTACGTTATTGAAAGTTTAGTTTCGCAGCGATATTTAAATAAAATCTCTTATATTACACAATATTTAATTGCAAATTTTGATACAAAATACAACAGTGTTTTTAAGGAAACATATGATTTAGGAAATCTTTTTCTTGATAATGAAAATTCGAAAAGACAACGTGTAAATAAAAGTTTTATTATTATTGTAGTTAATACCATATCAATAATAACATTGTCGTTATTATTATTTAATGCTTTGAAATGGTATCATCTATTATTATCAATTGCTATTTCCGTTATCATCCATTTTATTATTTATTTTTATTATAGTCAACGGATTTGACATTACATCTCGATTAAATAAGTACTTATTCTAAATTTTTTTTTTGACACAATGAAAAATTATGTTATTATATTAAGAATTATACTTGATTTCAGGAGGAAATAAGAATGCACGATATAGCGTACATAATTGCGGAAGTGGGAATTAACAGTATATAAGATTCAATAAGAATAATGTAAATTCTATAGATAAGTTATTCATGAAATGACCTTTCCAAACGGAATACGCAAAAGATGTGTGATAGATCATGTTCACAGATTAGAACACTGTAAAAAGCATTTGTCGCAAGCTGGAAAAGGAAATCAGTTTTGCTACTAGAAGTGCAAAAAATGGTTTAATGTCTGCAAATCAGTGGAAAAGAAGAAAGGAAACAGAAGAAATGATAGAAAACAGGAATATAGATATCATAACCTGTGCAGACGGTAAAAAACTGGTCTTGATCAACGATATTCGTTTCAAGGGCAAACGCCAGATTGACTGGGATGATGTAAAGCAGTATCTTAGAGGGTATGTTGGGGATTATTATGAGATTGAAGAAAATGCGGAGCGTGTTTATATTGGGAGTGAACTTCCCGAAGAATATACGGAATCAGAGAGTCGGGAGAGTCTTATGGGTGCAAATGCAAAAGCGAAAGCAAATGCCGCTACTACGATACCAGAACGGATACAGATAGCATCTAATCCGGCTTTTGAAGAAAACCGAAAGGTTTTAAATAAAAAAATGGTTTGATGCCTAATATATTTTCAAAGAGTGAAGTATGTGAGTTAGGCGTAACATTTATGGTATTGGGAAGAAAGTTCTCTTATGACATAAAATATGATGCGGAAAAAGAAGAGTATCTATATGAATCATTTTCAGAGATATTCAAAGATCAGTATAATAATGAAAAAGAGGTTTGCCGGTTGAAAAAAAATACCATTAGTGAAATTTATGAATGTGGTGAAATCCAGCCACAGAAAAAGGAATCACCACCTGGGACAGTATCTGGTTCGGTAATTACTGGCAGGAGGATACAAATGGAGATGGTAAAGCGGATAAAAATGACGAAAAGCAGCCGATCAAGTGGCGGGTGTTGTCGGTGGACGGAGATGACGTGTTTCTGCTGGCGGATAAAAACATTGATGTGCAGAGGTATAATGATACTGATGCAGCTGTTGTCTGTGGATGTATGTCGACGATGATATTGTTGGTGTTCGCCCCGCTTTGCATTTAAATCTTAAGGCATCGTCTGCTGCTAACTTGTAGGAATAACATTTTTAGTTTGTTAAAAGTGAAATATACATGACCAACAGAAAAAGGAAAAAATTCTTTCAATAAAAATAGTGAAATTTCTATGATTTGTGTTATACTATTAGAAAACAAGCAGGGTGAAATAGTGAATAGGTTATATTGATATTAGAATGGTGGTGATAGTATGGAAATGACGGAGACTAAGAAAAAAGATGAGGCAAAACTGGAACTATACTCATTGTTGGGACAGGGATATAAAGCGATGCAGGAGGGAAGGGAAAGCTCCATTGAGGAAGTGAAAGAACGAATCAAGCAAAGGAGAGAGCAGAGTGTCTATCGTTAATTTTACGGAACCGGCAGAATTTGATCTGGTCCGGATTGATAATTATATATCGGAATCGTTGATAAGGCTGAGGAACTTTGTATGTTCCCGAAAGAACATCAACTGGTTAATGATTCTATTCTGGCACGTTTGGGATTTCGTATGACATGGTATGAAAATTACAATATTTTCTATATTTATGATGAATTTGAAGATATCGTACATATTATTCGTGTTTTATATGATAAACAGGATTGGAAAACAATTCTCAAAATATAAAATAGTAAGGTACAAAAAAGGTGTGTTGGCGACGACACACCTTTTTTTGGAAAATGAGAAATTGTATCCACGTATTCAGATAATAGTTAGCCGTTTAATAAATATTTTCTTGAAGACAGGTTCTCGAAATATGATGCCGATAAATTTCAGGATAATATTCGTGAGGAGTTCAAAAAGATTGCCTCAAATGCGAAACTTTACACCAAGACACATATTCTGTACCGAGGATATAATATTTACAAAAAGGTTTTTTCACCCTCTCTTATCTTTTATGTGGTCAAAGAGATCGAGAGGGAAATACATATTCTCCGCATTTTACGAAATGAGCGGGATTGGGAAAATATCTTAAAGAGTACAGATAACTATACGTATCCTATACAATAACAAAACTAATTTGAAGTTATTATGTAGTAACTACAGTGTGCTGAGCAATTGGCACACTTTTTCTTTGCAGACTACAACTTGCCAAGATTTAGGAAAACTATTTGGACTGCAATTCAGTATCACACAGAGTTTTTCAAGAGTAAGCATGGTAATATTCTTATTCTTTTTTAGAGAATCGAGAGTTCTGTTGTCGATGCCAGATTTCAGTAGCCGATATTGCGAAATATTTGCTTTTTCCATTGTTTTCCATAAAGGGCTATAATCAATAATGAGACCCACTCTCCTTTCGATATAATAAAATTATTTAGGCGTTTCGCAAACGCCTAAAATATACTTGATATATGAAAGGAGATGATTTTATGCAAGCAACGATTCAGAAATGGGGAAATTCACAGGGGATAAGAATACCGAAAGCATTTCTTGAAGCAGTAGGAATGATGGAGAATGATGTTGTAGAACTTAACAGGGTTGATAATAATATTGTTATTTCGAAAGTCAAAAAACAAAAAGAACTTACGCTGGAAGATATATTTAAAGATTATGACGGAGAATATGCAGCAGAGGAATTTGACTGGGGTTCTCCTGTTGGGAAGGAAGTGTGGTAATGTATAATCCAAAGCAAGGGGATATTGTATTTTTGGATTTTAGCCCACAATCAGAACATGAACAGGCAGGAAGAAGACTTGGAGTGATCATCAGTAATGAACAGTTTTTTATAAGGACTAAATTTGCTGTGGTGCGTCCGATTACGAATACAAGCAATAAATTTCCGTTGCATATCCCTTTAGATAATAGAACGAAAACGACAGGTGTGATACTGACGGAACATATGAAATGTTTGGATGTGATTAGCAGAAATATTCAGTTTGTAGAGAAAATGCCAGAAGATTTGTTAGAGAAGACATTGATATATGTCAAGGTGTTTTTTTAATAGAAATAATTGTATGTTCTCAAATTTCTCATAGATTTCTTCTATGGTGCGAGACGCATCATCTGGACAGCGGAAGGCGGTTTTTGTATTGTCGTCCGGCGAAATGAGCGATAAAAAATGTCAAAAATATTTTCCTATTGCGGATCATATATCCCTTTGATATAATAGCGGTAGTAAATCCCATCAGAAAGCGGAGCGGACGATATTATGAACGAAAGCGTTGTGCGTCAGGATGGGAGAGTAAGAACAAGGGAGGATAACATATGTTTTGCAGTAAATGCGGCAGCGAAATGGCGGCATCGTCAAAATTCTGTCCAAAATGCGGGCATCCGGTAGGTCAGGCTGCCAACGGGGGCGTAACCACAGGGAACAGCTATACGCTGACGGTCAACAGGGCCAAACAGTGGTTTGCGGTAAATCCGGCGGTCAAAATTATCATTGATGGTAATGCAGAGTACAAAATTGAGAATGGAGAAACACTGGATATCCCTATTTCAGCAGGAGCACATAATATAGCGTTCTCGTGCAGCATCCGCAACAAAATCGTAAACATCAATGTTACCGGTCATGTCACTCTGAATATGAAGTGGAACAGGTTGACGGGCAGTCTTGAAGTAAAATAAGGGAGGATATCAATATGTTTTGTACAAATTGTGGAAAAGAAATACCGGATGATTCCGCATTCTGTCCAGAGTGTGGAGCGGCGCAGCCAGGCACGACACCGCCGCCTGTTTCGAATGCGAACGGTTATGTTAAGCCGGCCGGACAGTCTGTCGTACAGAAAGCACCGTACAACACGATCTGCATTGTCGGACTGGTGTTATCGTGCATTTCGCTTGTGCTCAATTTTTGGGGGATTGTAGGGATCGCGGCAACCGTCGTATCGGTTATCGGTCTTATAAATTGCAAGCAGAAAAATGAAAATGGAAAAGGGCTTGCGGTCATTGGAATTATCATTGGTTCGCTGTCCATAATTTATGGCGTGTTTTCATTAGTAAGTTTGTTTTCGTTAATAGCGGAGATGGGCGCATAAAGCGTTTTGATGCAGAAAAATTTGATATAGTTCCATGAGGCACGGCAAAGGGCGAAGATACTGAAAAATCTTCGCCCTGAATTTATTTTGATGAAAAACAAAAAAAGATGAAATTTCCTCTTGACATATTATCAAAATGATAGTAAGATGAAACACAACAACATATTACTAAAGTGATAATATCAAATTGCTTTTAACAAAAAAAGGAAAAGGAGGAGATTTTTATGGGTATCCGATACAAGAAATTTGAGCCAACGGAGTATGTGATCAAAGTAAAAAGAGGAGAGGTCGTGCAGAAGGGACTGGGGTTATCGTTTTTTTACAACACCCTGACCACAAGCATGATCGTGGTGCCGGCGACGGCTTTTGACGCGCCGTTTGCCTTTGACGGGATCATGACCTCGGATTTTCAGGATGTCAGCGTGCAGGGCGACATTTCTTATACGATTTCAGATTACGAGAGAGCGTCGCGTATGGTCGATTTTTCCTATAAGAATACGAAAAAGGAAAACCAGACGGTGCTGGCGGAGGCCAAGCAGAAGATGGCGAAGCGGATGATCAACCTCGCGAAGGTGTACGCCACGAAATTTATGAGTACGAGGGATGTGCGCACGGCGATGATCTCCGGCGACGCGCTGGCGGAGGCGCTGCGTGAGAACCTGAAGCAGGATATGACGATGCGGGAGTTTGGTCTGGAGCTGATCTCCGTTTCCATTCTGGGGATCCTCGCGAAACCGGATACGCAGAAGGCGCTGGAGGCGGCTACGCGCGAGGAGATCCTGCGGCAGCAGGATGACGCCATTTACAAGCGGCGCAACGCGGCGATCGAGCAGGAGCGCATCGTCACGGAAAATGAATTGAATACGGAGATCAGTATCGCCGAAAAGGAGAAAGAAAAGAAGGAAAAAGAGATGGAGACAAAGCGTCTCGTTCTGGAAAAGCAGGCGGAGTTAGACGCCAGGAAACTCCGGGACGATATCCGGCTGGAAGAGGAAAACCGAAAACTGGTGGAACTGCAGACGGAAAACGCAAAGAAAAGATCCGATGCCAAAGCATATGATTCCGCAGTTCTTTTAAAAACCTTTGCCGGCATTGACACGGAGGTGGTGAAGGCGCTGGCCGCGAGCGGGATGGACAGCAAGGCACTGATCGCCAAGGCATTTGTGGAAATTGGCGACAAGGCAGATAAGATTGGTGTATTAAACGTGTCGCCGGATCTTTTGGAGGCGTTGGCGGAGAAATAAAAGTGTCAGCGGCAAGCAAAGGAGTGGCAGCGATGGAACGGGGAATGAATAAGATCGTTATAGTTACCAGAAAAACGAGGCTTAATGAACTGGTAATGAAATATAACACAGTAGAGCAGGCGAAATTTTATATAGAGCACATGGGAGCCGATTTTGCGGATTATCTCGCAGAAGACCGGCAGTATCAGGCGGTGTTGCAGCAGGTGGGCGATGTGGCGGAGCGGTTTGCCAGGGTGCAAAGGATCGAGCGCGGCTTTTTGCCGAATATGATGTTTGGGGAGCGGGATATTGTGATCGCGGTGGGGCAGGACGGACTTGTCGCCAATGTGATGAAATATCTGCATGGACAGCCGCTGATCGGCGTAAATCCGGATGCCGCCAGATGGGACGGCGTGCTGCTGGCGTTTGAGGCGGGGCAGCTGGCGGAGATACTGCCGGAGGTCATCGCGGGGCGCCACCGTGTGCGCGAGGTTACGATGGCGGAGGCCGTTACGAAAGACGGGCAGAAGATGCTGGCGGTCAACGACCTGTTCATCGGCTGCCGGACGCACGCCTCCGCGCGTTATGATCTCATGTGGAACGGGCAGCGGGAGAACCAGTCTTCGAGCGGGATCATTGTTTCCACCGGACTCGGCGCTACGGGATGGTTCAGATCCGTGATGGCACAGGCAAGGCGGATGGCGGAGATTTTTTCCTGCGGGGCGATCGAGGAGGCGCCGTTAGCCTGGGACGATAACAGGCTGACATTTGTCGTGAGGGAACCGTACCCGAGCCGGGCGACGCAGGCGGGCATCGTATTCGGCAAAATAGAAGAGGGGGATGATTTCCGCATTGTCTCCAAAATGCCGGCGGACGGCGTATTATTTTCGGATGGGATCGAGGACGATCTGATCGCGTTTCACGCAGGGAGCGAGATCTCGGTGCGGGTGGCCGAAAGGAAGGGGCAGCTTGTGGCGTCCTGAATATAAACGTGTCATCACACTAGCGCGTTTCTGGCTTTTATGATAAATTTGGGATGGGTACAAATCGCAGTATAAAGCAATACGGAAAAAGGAGGTAAATGGCGTGAGTGGGCAAAAAAAGGCGTATCGCATGAGCAAAGAGGAAAAAGAGTATTTGGAACAATATAACATAACACGGTTTGATCGTCCGTCGATCGCTACGGATGTGGCGGTGTTTTCCATCATGGGAAAAAAGTGTGTGTCAAATCCGGTTCGGGATGCGGAGAATTTCCGTAAACTGCCGGAGAGGAAGCTGAAGATCCTGCTGGTGAAGCGTGCGGGGTATCCGTACCGGGATCAATGGGCACTGCCGGGGGGATTCTGCCGGAGCAACGAAGATGTGTACGAGACGGCGCGGCGGGAATTGTACGAGGAAACGCATGTGAAGGACGCCTATATAAATCTGTGCGGTATTTATGGGGATGTCGGCAGGGATCCAAGGGGGTGGATCATCTCGCATACATTCATGGCACTGCTCGACGGGGAAAAGTGCGATCTGCGGGCGGGGAGTGACGCATGGGAAGCGCGGTGGTTTGATGTGGAATTGGAGAAAAAGGAGATTGCCAGGAGTGTGAAGGAGTCGAATGCGCTCGTTGAAAATGAGTATGTCCTCCGGCTTGTGAATACGGATGAGGGGGCCACGAATCTGGGAAGTTCCGGTTTGGACGGTTCGGGTGAGGGCAGTTCGGGTGAGGGCAGTTCGGGTGAGGGCAGTTCGGGTGAGGGCAGTTCGGGTGAGGGCAGTTCGGACTGGGAGGCAGTCAGCTTGTCGGCCGTCATTCGCGAGAGAAGGGAGTGCGTGGATTATCATGAGACGACGAAATATGAGATCGTGGAAAATCGGGGAATCGCGTTTGACCACGCTAAGATCATGACGTGTGCGCTTCTCATGCTGCGCCGTCTGGCGGAGACGGATGGGGCGATCGTTTTTGATCTTATGCCGGAGACGTTTACGCTGACGCAGCTTCAGAAGGCGTTTGAAACCATTCTGGATCAGAAATTGACAGCGGCGAATTTCAGGAGGAAGATCGCGCCTTATGTGGTCGAGACAGAGCAGATGATCGAGGGGGCGGGGCATCGGCCGGCCAAATTGTTCAGGAGGAATCTGGAAGCGTTTTTCAGGTGCGGATTTTAAAATTGGGATGTAAGAACATTTAGTTCTTTGATGCGCAAGGGACGTGAGTGGATGGAGGTAATTATGGATATTAGCGATTATACAAAATATATATCAGCCGATACGTTGATGGGACCAAACAGTGCAAGGATTTTGGAAGAATTATTAAACAGGTATCCGTTGCAGCTAAATGAAGATAATACAGTTCTCGATCTGGGATGCGGGACGGGATTAACGAGCCTTATGATCGCGAAAGAAACAGGGGCAAAAGTTTACGCAAATGACCTTTGGATCCGCGCGGAAGATAATGAAAAGAGATTTGAAGACTGGGGCGTAGGGAAACAGATTTCTGCCATTCATGAGGATGCAAATGATCTGAGTTTTGATAAAGGACAGTTTGACGCTTTGTTTAGCATAGATTCTTATCATTATTTTGCTGCTGAAGCTGGATTTTTTGAGAAGAAGATCTTGCCGTTTTTGAATGAGAAAGCGGTAGTATTAATTGGCATTCCCGGCATAAAAAATGAATACGGCGGCCGCTCCGGGGAACTTCTTTCTGACTGGCTGGGGGATGAAGCGTATATGTTCAAAAGCCCGGCGGAGTGGAGGGAAATTGTTGGGAACCACGATAAAATGGAAAGAGTTACGACGTGGGAGATGGAATGTTTTGACCTGGCCTGGGAGGAGTGGTTTGCAACGGGGCATGAATACGCTATCGGTGATAAACGGTATTACGAAACGCTGATCAAACCGTATACTTGTTTTGTTGGGGTATGTATCGAGTTAAAATAACGGGTTACTTAAAAGTATTTTCTTGACGAAATTGTATATCTATGCTATCATTGATTTACCTTAAAGGTAAATTTAGATAAAGGAGTGACGGGTTGGACATCACGTATAAAAACAAGAAAATCGAAAAGGTTTGTACGGATGCCAAAACTGCAGAAAGAACTTATGGCAGGGAAATGGCCGAAAAAATTCATCAGCGTATAGATGAAATAACTGCTGCAGATAATGTGGAAATGATGATACAGTTTCACATCGGAAGATGCCATCCATTATCGCAGAACAGGAAAGGACAATATGCGGTGGATCTGGTTCATCCATTCAGACTGGTATTCGAGAAGAATGGCGAAAAAATACAAATAGCTAATATTTTGGAAATTGTAGATTATCATTAAAGTAATATGACAAAGTTAATATAATTAGGAGGTAGCACTATGGTGATGAGTCGCAGTTTTATTGCAACGCCACCTGGGGCGACGATGAAAGAGCAGTTGAATGACAGAGGAATGAGCCAGAAGGAGTTTGCGGCCAGGATGGATATGTCTGAGAAGCATATAAGCAGGCTTATTAATGGGGATGTCCAGCTTACGCCCGAGACAGCTGTCAGATTAGAGATGGTTCTTGGTGTTCCGGCTAAGTTCTGGAATAATCTTGAGGCCATTTACAGGGAGAAGATGATAAAGGCAGAAGCTGAGAATGCGATGGATGCCGATGCCGAAATGGCAAAACAATTTCCGTATAGTGAAATGGCAAAATTCGGATGGGTTCCTGAGACGAGGGTCGCGAAGGAGAAAGTTGTTTATTTAAGAAAATATTTTGAAGTGGTTGAGTTATCGCTTCTCGGAAATCAGCAGATCACGAGGATTGCTTGTAGAAGGCTGGCGACGACAGAGAAGAGTGATCTGGCACTGATGGCATGGGCTCAGAAAGCAAAGATCATAGCACGTGATATTCAAACAGAACCGATCAATATCAAAGGATTGATTGCAACAATACCGGAACTTCGAAAGATGACTGTGTTGAAGCCTAAGGAATTTTGCCCGCAGATAAAGAAGTGCCTTGCAGACTGCGGGATAGCCTTGGTATTTCTTCCGCATTTGAAAGGGTCATTCTTACAAGGAGCATCATTCATGGGCGGAAAAAAAATTGTTTTGGGACTTACCGCAAGAGGAAAAGATGCGGATAAATTTTGGTTTAGCTTGTTTCACGAGTTGGCGCATATCGTTCTCGGCCATGTAGGACAGCCAGACGGCACATCGGATGAAGACGAGAAAGCAGCGGATAAATGGTCTGGAAATACGCTTATTGCAGTAGAGGATTTTGAGAGGTTCAGACAAGGCAGAGACTATTCAGAGAAAAGTGTGATCCGTTTTGCAAAGGAACAGGGGATTGCACCAGGGATCGTTGTTGGGAGGATGCAGATGGATGGAATGATAAAATACAGCATGCTGAACCATTTGAAGGAAAAATACGAGATAGCCATATCATTGTAAGTGAAATGTGCAAAGGTGCGATCAGAACTGAAAAAATAGTTGATTTCCGGATGTACCCTGGAGTATAATAGCAGTAGAGGTTTTATTCCTAATTAGGAGAAGGAAGCATGATACTAATTTTTTCAATCATATGTTTCTATATATACTGGAAAGAAATAAATTCTGAGCGGACCGGAGTCGCGCTGGTCGCGCTGGCGGGGATGGTAGGTACTCTCGTGATTGAAGCGCTGATGATCTGGAAGGATCTCGCGCCATTTTTCGGTTATTCTTCTTTTGGTATCTAGTACACAATACGTTAATGTACATTGCATTAGCAGCGTGTATTACACAAGAGTGAAGTGATGGTTGAAAACCCGGAAATGTGAGAAGAAAGGGAACAACGTGAAAAAGCGATGGATATTACAGACAAAGCGCGGGAATTTTCGTGGAATTGGCGAAAAATACGGCATTTCTCCGGTGGCGGTCCGGTGTATGATGAACCGCGGGGTCAGTACGGAAAAGGATTTTGACGAATACCTGAACGCGGCGTACGACAGTATGAGTTCGCCGTGGCTTTTGAAAGATATGGAACGGGCGATAGAGATCGTCGTACATAACAAAGACCGGATGGCGGCGATCGCCTCCGATTTTGACTGCGATGGGATATTTTCAGCATTTATATTAAAAAGAGGATTTGCGGCCTGCGGTATCGAAAGCCGCATTTTTACGCCTGACCGCGTGGCCGAGGGGTATGGGCTCAATCAGAGGATCGTCGATGAGGCCGTAGAGGCGGGTGTGGGATTTCTCATTACGTGTGATAATGGCATCGCGGCGAAGGAGGAGATCCGCTACGCGAAGGAGCGCGGGTTGACGGTGATCGTGACCGACCACCATGAGGTGCAGGGAGAGGCGCCGGAGGCGGATGCCGTCATCGACCAGAAGCAGGCGGACTGTCCATATCCGTTCAAGGGATTGTGCGGGGCGGGCGTGGCCTTTCAGTTTATAGGAGCGCTGTATGAGCGGCTGGGCATCCCGGCTGCGAGGCGGGAGGAGCTGCTCGAGTATGCGGCGATCGCTACGGTAGCCGATGTGATGGAACTGCAGGGGGAGAACCGCATTTTGGTGAAAGAGGGGCTGCGCAGGCTGAAAACGACGGATAATACCGGACTGAGAGCGCTTTTGGAGGTGCAGGGATTAAAAGAAAAGGAAATCCATGCGTACCATATTGGCTTTGTGATCGGGCCCTGTTTCAATGCGGCGGGGCGCATCGATACGGTGGAGAAGGCGTTTGCGCTGCTGGAAGAACCGGACTATGCGGAGGCGCTGGCGCTGGCGGAGGAATTGAAGGAGATCAATGATACCCGGAAGGAAATGACGCGGCAGGCGGCGGAGAGGGCTTTTGAGGTGCTGGAACAGAGCGGGAAGGCTAAGAATGCGGTGCAGATCGTCTTGCTGCCCGATTGCCACGAGAGTCTAGTCGGCATCGTGGCGGGCCGGATCAAAGAGCGCTATCACCATCCCGTCATCGTATTTACGGCGGTGGGGGACGGACTGGTGAAGGGGTCCGGACGGTCGATCGAGTCGTATCACATGTTTGACCGGCTCATGGAATGTCAGGATCTGATGGTGCGGTTCGGTGGACATAAGATGGCGGCGGGTATGACGCTGCGGGAGGACAGGCTGCCGGAGCTGGAGCGGCGCTTAAATGAAAAGGCGGGATTGTGTGAGGAAGATTTTGTGCCGGAGCTAAAGATAGATGTGGCGCTCCCCATCGGGCATATTTCGGAGCGCCTGATCACGGATCTGTCCGTGATGGAGCCGTTTGGCAACGGAAATCCGAAGCCGGTTTTTGCGGAGCAGCATTTTCGGCTGCTGCGCGCCGTGAAGCGGGGAAAAAACCAGAATGTGCTGATCCTGAAAGTGGCAAATGCGTCCGGCACGGTGATGGACGCGGTCTGTTTTGACGATATTGAGGGAATGGAAGCGCTGATCCGCGACGAGTGGGGGGCGGGGGAACTGGAAAAATTGTATGCCGGAAGGGAAAATGAGATCGATCTCGGATTGGCGTATTATCCTGCGGTCGATGAATACGGGGGACGGCGGACGCTGCAGATCATCATTACGGATTTCTGCAGGATTCGGATTAGTTAAAAGGAAGGATTATCATAACAGGTTTTTGCAGGATTCGGATTTGTTAGAGAGAGGGATCATTATGATAGAGATAAGTCTTTGTATGATCGTTAAAAATGAGGAAAAGGTGCTGGGGCGCTGTCTGGACAGCATCGCGGACCTGATGGATGAAATTATCATCGTCGATACGGGTTCGACCGACCGGACGAAGGAGATCGCGAAAAAATATACCGAACAGATCTATGATTTTCAATGGATCGATGATTTTTCGGCGGCTCGCAATTTTTCTTTTTCCAAGGCGACAAAGGATTATATTTACGCGGCTGACGCGGACGAGGTGCTGGATGAGGAAAACCGCGAGAAATTCCGCCAGCTAAAGGAAGCGATGCTCCCGGAGATTGAGATCGTGCAGATGAGGTACTGCAACCAGCTCTCGCACGGGACCGCCTATAATTTTGACGCGGAATACCGGCCGAAGCTGTACAAACGGCAGCGGGAGTTCGTGTGGATCGAACCGGTTCATGAGATGGTGCGGCTTGATCCGGTCGTTTACGACAGTGAGATCGACATTTTACATATGCCGGAAGAACAGCACAGCGGCAGGGATTTCCGGGTGTTCCAGAAACAGATCCGGGAGGGGAGGCGGCTGTCGAAGCGGCTGCACCATATGTATGCGATGGAACTCTCAATCTCAGGGACGGATGCGGATGTTTTGGAGGCAGAGCAATTTTTCGCGGCTTCGGCGGTGGATCCTTCCCGCAGTCTCGATGAAGTCAGGGAGGCGGCCTGTATTGCGGCGCGCGCGGCCAGGCTGCGCGGGGACAGCCATACGATCCTGAAAATGTGCCTCAAGGATCTGCTGTCGGAAGGTTCTTCCGAGATGTGTTTTGAACTCGGCGAATATTTTTTTGAAAACGGGGACTACGAAGAGGCCGCGATGTGGTATTACAATGCGATGAATGAGACGCAGAGCATTTTGAACATTCATACCTCGACGGACTGGCCGGAGGAGCGGTATGAGCAATGCGCACGCAAAATGTGAATACCTTGCAGAAATGAGGGTTAGGATGGAAAAACAGACAGAGGTTTTACGGGAAGAGATCAATAAAGTGATCAAAGGGAAAAGTAATGTAGTCGATAAGGTGCTGTGCGCGATGCTGGCTGGCGGGCATATTTTGCTGGAAGATATTCCGGGAGTGGGGAAGACGACGCTGGCGATGACGATCGCGAAGGCGATGGCGCTTTCGTACCGGCGGGTACAGTTCACGCCCGACGTGCTGCCGAGCGACATTGTGGGCTTTTCGATGTTCAACAGCCAGACGAAGGAATTTGAATACCGGGAAGGCGCTATTTTTGCCAATCTGTTTCTGGCGGACGAGATCAACCGGACGTCGCCGAAGACGCAGTCGGCTCTGCTGGAGGCGATGGAGGAGGAAAAAGTGACAGTGGACGGTGTGGAACACCGCCTGCCTGCGCCGTTTACCGTAATTGCCACCGAAAATCCCGTGGGATCTTCGGGAACGCAGATGCTGCCGGAATCGCAGCTCGACCGGTTTATGGTATGTCTGTCGATGGGGTATCCGGAACACGAGGATGCGGTCAGCATTTTGAAAAACGACGGGGCGAAACCGCTGCGGGATGTGAGGGAGATCATTTCCATCGAAGAGTGGGGGAGATTGAAACAGAGCGCGGAAAATTGTTTTGTGAGCGACGCGCTGTACGATTATGTCGTGCGGCTGACAGAGGCGACGAGGGAGAGCCGCTATCTGGCGCTGGGCGCGAGTCCCCGCGCGAGCATCGCGCTTTTGCGCATGGCGAAAGCGATGGCCGTACTCCGCGGGAGGGATTATGTCGTTCCCGAGGATATCAAGGAAGTGTATTATGATGTGTTTGCCCATAGGGTCAGGCTGGATACGATGACGAAGGCGGAGGGCATGACGGTCATAGAAGTGCTGGTGCAGGTGTTTGAACATGAGAAAATTTAAAAATATTTTTGAATATGTGTTTTTATTCTGCCTGAATGGGTTGATGCTCTGGTATTTCCGGGGGTATCTGAATCTGCTGATCGCGGCGGCGATGATCTTATTTCTTGTGCTTGATATCATTTCCGTTTTGATCCTGAAACGTTATCTGTCGGTATCTGTTGTGGTGCCGGGGGAGCAGATGCCGAAAAACATAACGTTTGTCGTCAGGGTGAACGTGAGGAACGATAGTGTGATCCCGCTGACGAACGGTGTGGTCCGGCTCCGGATGGGAAATGTGTTTATGGGGGAGACGGTGGAACAGGACATCGAGGTTCCGCTGAAACCACTTGATGTGACGGGGATCGAGCTCCCGCTGTGCTCCGCTTGTGTCGGGGACGTGGAGATCCGTACGAAAAAGATCGTTCTCACGGATTTTCTCGGGTTGTTCGAGACGGAGAGGGACGTTTTTGCGGAGGATCATGTATTTATCGTTCCCCGGGGTGAGACAGAGCAGGAATTTTCGCTGAACGCGTTTGAGAAGGGGATGAATGAGGTCGAGGAGACGCAGATGAAGGGCAGCGATTTTTCCGATGTCAGCCAGATCCGGGAATACATCCCCGGCGACGCCATAAAAAACATTCATTGGAAACTTTCCGCCAAAAAGGATATGTGGATGGTGAAAGAGCGGCTGCAGATGTCGTCACAGAAGCTGCTCGTCGTGCTGAGGCTCGAGAAATCAAGCGAAGAGGCGGCGGATCATACGATCGAGACGCTGTATTCCTTTGGCGGGTTTCTGATCACGAACCATGTACCGCTCACGCTGTGCTGGTGGAGTGATAAATTCCGGGAAATCCGGCAGGAGACGGCGGAATCGTCCGCGGAGTGGCTGGATGTGATGCTGCATGTGTTCTCCACGAGAGCGGGAAATGAGATGGCAGAACAGCAATTTCGTTCCCTGTACCCCGGGCAGGGGTATGTATTGGCGTGTGAGGAGGGGCTGCTCGTGAAGGAATAGGCAAACAAGCGGCGTCGGGAAAGAAAATGCTCGTTTAAAAGTCATGTCCAGTATGGAAAGAGAGGTGACGGTATGGGGATATTCAGGCGAAAAAAGAAGGAGCCGGAGCAGCGGGTGCAAATATCCGGGGGACTTTTTCTGGAATACCCGAGGAACGGGGAGAAACAAAATGCGTTCCTGAGCTGTGTGCCGAAGGGACTGTTCAGTTTTCTTGTCGTGTTTGGGTCGCTGGGGGGATTTCTTTCCGCGTTTGAGATGGAGTGTAATTATGTGATCCCGGCGGTCGTACTTTTTTTGTCTGCCATGTATTTCAGCGGTCTGTTTGGCTTTCGCAAAGGATACTGGAAGGATCTGGGGTATATTATCTATTTTATGTTTTACGTGGCGGCGGTTTATCTTCTCCAATCCTATGTAAACAGTGGGTTTGCCGCGATCGTCAATATCGTGCGCCAGCGCGGGGAGCTGTATTTTAATCTGGCGGCAGGTACGGAGTTCGCGGAAAAGATCGAGGACCGCTACCTGACGATCACGATCACGGTTATTTTTTTCGGTATCTTTGAGATCATTTTACTGAACATTTTTCTCTCTAATTATATGAGTTTAAAACTGGCGCTGTTTGTCGGACTGGCACTCTATGTATTTCCGCTCTATCTGCAGCGGGAACCGGATCTGTTTTTTGCCCTCTGCATGGTCGGCGGTTTTGCGGGGATCTATGTGTATAAGAACAGCGGTCATTTTAAGGACGGCCCCGTCCGGCGGCGCGATTACGAACGGGTGGAGAAGGGGAAGAACATAAGGCTCTCCTATACGCAGAATAATAAGGGATACCGCGGCGTTCTTTTGTGGACGCTGGCGTTTGTGCTGATCCTCGGCGTTTGCACTCTTTTTTATGGCGAGGATGATTTCCGCAGGAGTTATGTGGAAAATCCGTATAAGACAGCGACGAGGGAGGGCGTGTCCGGTTTTATCATGATCGGGTTCCGCAGCTTTTTTCCCAACCTCTATTCGCGAGGCGGGATGAGCGGTGGCAAATTTGGAAATATTTCGGCGATACGGCCTGACAATGAGACAGATCTCATCGTGCGTTTTGCGCCTTATAGCAGCAGTCCGGTTTATTTGAAGGGGTATACGGGACTTATATATGAAAATAATGGGTGGATGAATGCGTATGAACTGAGAGGGAGTACAGGAAATCAATCTTTTTTTGGTGAGGAGAATATGGAAGACGAGGCGTATGCGCTTTCGGAGTGCTATGAAGCAGGCCGGGAGGGGCAGGCAAAGGCGGTCATGGAGATCGTGAACAAAGGGGCAGATGTGCGGTATGTGTATCTTCCATACTTTACAAGATTGGACGATTATGGGAAGTATGAGAAGGCAGGGGAGCCTTTGTTTGTCGGAAGCAGTCTGGGTAAGGAGCAGCGGTTTACTTTTTATCCGAATATTGGCTATAAGGCGGAACTGAAGGACTCTTTGCGCTTTAAAAAAGGAGAGGAAAAGAGTAAAGCTTACTCCCCGTATTCTATTTTTAGTTATCGGATACCGGAAGTAAACCGGGCGGCAGTGGATCGTTTTATCGCGGCGTCAGGGATTAAAGCAGGGGATCCCGATGTCGTGGATCAGGTTGTGTCGCATCTGAAAGAGGACTATTCTTACAGCTATAATCCGGGACGGCTTCCGCAGGGAACCGATATGGTCAATTATTTTCTGGATGAGAATAAAAAGGGAGTGTGCTATCATTTTGCGACTGCGGCTGTGCTTATCTTCCGGCGTCTCGGGATTCCCGCGCGGTACGCGGAAGGATACGCCTTTGGTTACAGTACGGTGCTGGAGGGGAAGATCCGGGAAGATCTGAATTATGACGATTATTACAGCGGGTATTCGCAACTGGGGAGAACGGCTGTGATGGAAGTGGACGTGACGGATGCCAATGCCCACGCCTGGGTGGAAATCTACGACGCGCTCCGCGGATGGATCGTAGTCGATCCGACGCCGGCCGTGACGGAGGACGAGCAGACAGGAGGGGATTTTTGGAGTTCCCTCACGAATTTCCTGCAGAATTCGCCGGATGTGCAGTTTGAGGGCGACCTGTCGGAGATCAATCTCTCGTTCCTGCGCTCGGATGCGGTGCGGATCAGCGTAATATCAATACTTGCGCTTGCCGCCTTCATATGTTTCGTCATTTTGGCGGTGCGGAGGGTAACGCGCTGGAGGAACTGGCACACAACAGATTTGAGCCGGAACATGCTGTGGTATTACCGGGAGGTGTGCCGCCGGAGAGGGCGCAGGGATCCGGCGTTTGGGAAATTGTCTGTGCCGTCGGAGCAATTGGCTTACCTGTTTGAGGCCAGACGCCGGAAACAGGAGGGAAAACGGGGCGTCAGGGAGACGGAGCCGGTGGACGAAGAGCGGGTGCTCCGCTGTCTGGAAGAGATCTGTTTCTGCCCGGCGCAGCCGGCAAAAGAGGATTATGATTATGTAATGGGGGTATTGAGGGGATTTTACTGAGCAGTAGTTTTATTTTATCGTGAAGTCATGGGAAATATAGATGAAAACGCATATGAAAACAGGGTGAAACAAAAAGGGAAAACACGCCCCGGCTGGAACAAAGAGCCGGGGCGTGTTTTCGTCTGTTGTTTTATAGTTTTAATATTTTTTTACGACAACTTTTTTGCGTTTCAGCGCTGCCTTGCACGTTTTGTAAATCTTTGACGGTGCTTTTAGTTTCCTCAGTTTTTTCAGCTTGCCCAGCGCCTTTTTCTCAATGGCGCTGACCTGATAGGAGGAACCTTTGTATTTCACCTTTTTCGGGATCGTGATCGATTTTTTCGTTTTGCCGTTAATGGCAACGATCTTCACCGTTTTGCTGCCTTTTTGATCCGCTGTTATCTTATATTGGAATATGCCGTTTTTAAAGGTTTTTCCTTTGAGTGATACCGGTTTTGTCTCTTCGGACGGCGTGGCAGTCGGCGCCGGCGCTGGTGTGTTCGTGATCACCGGTGGAACAGGAGTTGGTGAGGTCTGGCTCGGGGCCGGCTCCGGTGTGGATGTGGCCGGCGGTTCCGGTGTCGAATCCGGCGGAAGTTTGGAGTAATCCGGAATCAGCTTCGCAGTGATCGACTCTGCCCAGCGGCGGCCGTGTTCTTTCAGGCCCTCTTCATTAAAGTGCAGGTTATCCTGTTTGCGGCGGTATCCGGAATCTTTATCCATGTCGTCGGTGAGCGGGCCGAGGAAGATCGTTTCCTCGTCGCACACTTCTTTTTGTGCATTTAAGATCTCATTGTTTGCCGCGGTCGATGTCCACGGGTTATAGGCGGCGTTGGCCACCATCCAGATCAGGTCGTAGCCGGCGTCTGTTCTCGTCTGCTGGATCAGTTTCATAAGGGCTTCAGCGTAGTCTTTCTGTTTCGTGCCGATGCCCGAATCGCCTTCTCCCTGGTGGAGTAAGATGGCCCGGTAGCCGTAAGGGCGCAGCGTTTCGATCGCGTCCAAAATGGCCGCGTAATGCTTATCAAGCAGCTCTGCGATCGTGGAACCGCCGAAACCGGTCGTGATAAAGCCGATCGGAACCTGGAGTTTTTCAAATAATGCGTCGCCAGCGCTCGGCCAGGGAGAACCTTTTCCGTTTCCCTCGGAAAAACCGCTGATGCACGGCTGTGGGTCATCGCAGTGCTGCCATACGTCTTTTTTTGGATCAAAGGCGGAAACCATATCTTCCTGCGCGTAAGTCTGCGGTTCACCGAAACTGCAGGAGTTCGACTGTCCAGCCGTGATAAATACTTCCCCGACGCCGATCTTTTCAACAGTCTGTAAAACTTCTGCTTCGCCGTTCGCGGAAGCTTTTCCCTGGATGTCCAGTTTGTACCAGCCGCCAGCCGGCACATTCGGTATCGTTCCCTCGTAGACAGCGGCATCGTCTGCGGTTGCCGACAGGCTGACCGTTTCGGAACATACGGCGTCGTCCGCGTCGAAAAGTACGGCGGTTACGTGTTTGTCTGCTTCATACCTGACACGGATGAGCAGGTCGGCCTTGTTTTTCTCGTTTCTCTGGTAAACGGCGCGTTCGGTCGGTACGAGGACCGATAATCCGGCGTCGTCCGCGGCCTTGCTCGTGATCGCGTTCGCAAAGATGCTGCCAAATATGAGAACGCCGAGAAGGAGCAGGCTGGTCGTTAAAAATCGTAATTTGTTCATTCGTTTCCTCCATTCTCCAACGCCGCGCCGATAAACCCTTTAAATAAAGGATGCGGGCGGTTTGGGCGGCTTTTGAATTCCGGATGCGCCTGTGTGGCGATGAACCACGGATGATCGGGGAGTTCCATCATTTCCACGATCCTGCCGTCCGGCGAGAGGCCGGAAAGTTTCATGCCGTGTTTGACCAGGTCGTCCCGGTAATAATTGTTTACTTCGTAGCGGTGGCGGTGTCTCTCGTGAATGGTCTCCGCCCCGTACAGTTCATAGGCCTTGCTGTCCGGATCGAGCGAGCACGGGTACGATCCGAGGCGCAGCGTGCCGCCGATGTCCTCGATGCCATCCTGCTCCGGCATCAGGTGGATGACCGGATGTGTCGTGGCAGGGTCGAGTTCGGCGCTGTGGGCATCGTTCCAGCCGATGACGTCGCGCGCAAATTCGACGATGGCCAGCTGCATGCCGAGACAGAGTCCGAGAAATGGGATCTTATGCTCTCGAGCATACTGGATGGCATAGATTTTTCCGTCGATGCCGCGGTCGCCAAATCCGCCGGGGACGAGGATGCCGCTTACTCCTTTCAGCATTTCGCCGGCGTTTTCGGGAGTTAGTTCCTCGGAATTGATCCACTGTATGTTTACTTGCGCATTATGGGCGAATCCCCCGTGTTTCAGTGCTTCTACGACGCTGATATAGGCGTCGTGCAGTGCGGTATATTTTCCGACGAGCGCCACGGTGACTTCCCGGGAAAGGTTTTTGATCGAATAGACCATATTTTCCCACTCGGCAAGTTCCGGTTTCGGGCATTCCAGATTCAGGCATTTGCAGGCGATATCCGCCAGGTGCTCTTCCTCCATGGCCAGAGGCACTTCGTACAGCGTATCGACGTCCAGATTCTGGATGACCTGGTCGCTCGGTACATTACAGAACAGCGAAATTTTATCCTTGATCGATTTTTCCAGCGGGATTTCCGTGCGGCATACGATAATGTCCGGCTGGATCCCCATTCCCTGCAGCTCCTTGACGCTGCTCTGCGTCGGTTTCGTTTTTAATTCATCCGACGCTCTCAGGTATGGGATGAGCGTCACATGGATCAGAATGGCGTTTCCGCGTCCGACGTCCAGCTGAAACTGCCGGATCGCCTCTAAAAATGGCTGACTCTCGATGTCGCCGACCGTGCCGCCGACTTCGATAATGGCGATCTGCGTATCGTTGCAGCCGTCGTTGCGGTAAAAACGGCTCTTTAGTTCATTGGTGATATGCGGAATGACCTGTACGGTCCCGCCGCCGTAATCGCCGCGCCGCTCTTTGGAAAGAACAGACCAGTACACTTTTCCGGTCGTTACATTACTCTGTTTCGTCAGGCTTTCATCAATAAAACGTTCATAGTGTCCGAGGTCAAGATCGGTTTCCGCGCCGTCGTCCGTGACGAACACCTCTCCGTGCTGGATCGGGTTCATCGTGCCCGGATCGATATTGATGTATGGGTCGAACTTCTGCATCGTCACCTGATAACCTCTCATTTTCAGCAAACGTCCCAGTGAAGCGGCCGTGATTCCCTTACCCAGTCCGGAAACGACGCCGCCGGTTACAAATACGTATTTTACAGCCATGTTTTTCCTCGTTTCTGCGCTGCTTTTTGCGTATCATAGTTTCTGCAGGCAGCGCGCATATAAAATAAAAATACGTATTTATTATACTATTTTTAGGGAGGGGTTTCAATAGGTAAAAGAGGAAATTTCACGAATCTTTCACATCTATGGCATTGATTTATCGAAAAAAATCCATTATACTTATAGAAGTCGAAGACTAGGAAAGGATAACCAATTTATGGAAAACAAAAACAAAAAATTACCCGGTGACCCGAAGAAGACGAGATCGAATATAATCATCTGCGTTGCGGCGGCGCTGTTTGCGCTCGGGGTGATCGTGTTTTTAAATGCGGAAATACAGAAAAATACGAAAAGGGAAATTACGTACTCGAAGTTTATCGATATGCTGAAAGAGGGGCAGGTCGAAAAGGTGACGTTTGGTTCGAATGTTATACACATCGAGCCGAAGGACCCGGAAAAGGTGGCGATGCTCAAGATCACCTATTATACCGGCTACGTGAACGACACGGCGCTGGTGCAGGACATGCTGAATAAATATAATGTAGAGTTTACGGCGGAGATCGAGGACCGGAGTTCGGGCATCCTCGAATTTTTCCTCGCCTATATACTGCCGTTTGTCGGCATGTGGGTCGTTCTGTGGCTGCTGATGCGCATGATGACAAAAGGCGGAGGCGGAGGTATTATGGGCGTGGGGAAATCCACGGCGAAGATGTACGTGGAGAAGGCGACCGGCGTTTCGTTTAAAGATGTGGCGGGAGAAGAGGAGGCGAAGGAATCGCTGACCGAGCTGGTGGATTTTTTGAAAAATCCGGGTAAGTACCGCAAGATCGGGGCCAGGCTGCCAAAGGGCGCGCTGCTGGTCGGCCCGCCGGGAACGGGAAAGACGCTGCTGGCCAAAGCGCTGGCGGGAGAGGCGAACGTTCCGTTTTTCTCCCTGTCTGGTTCTGACTTTGTGGAGATGTTTGTCGGCGTCGGGGCCTCCCGTGTGAGGGATCTGTTCAAGCAGGCGCAGTCGATGGCACCGTGTATCATTTTCATCGACGAGATCGACGCGATCGGCAAGAGCCGTGATACCCAGTACGGCGGCGGAAATGACGAGAGGGAGCAGACGCTGAACCAGCTTCTCTCGGAGATGGACGGTTTTGATTCGTCCAAAGGGATCGTGATCCTCGGCGCTACGAACCGGCCGGAGGTGCTCGATAAGGCGCTGCTGCGTCCGGGGCGCTTTGACCGGCGGATCATTGTGGAGAAACCGGATCTGAAAGGGCGTATTGATGTGCTGCGGGTACATTCGCACGACGTTCTCATGGATGATACGGTCGATCTCGAGGAAATCGCGCTGGCAACGTCGGGCGCGGTCGGCGCGGATCTGGCCAATATGGTAAATGAGGCGGCGATCATGGCCGTAAAGGCGGGCCGGACCGCCGTGGCGCAGAAGGATCTGTTCGAGGCTGTGGAAGTCGTATTTGCCGGCAAGGAGAAAAAAGACCGGATCCTCGGCAAGGAAGAGAAGAAGATCGTGGCCTATCACGAGGTCGGCCACGCGCTGGTGACGACGCTTTTGAAAAACGCGGAGCCGGTACAGAAGATCACGATCGTCCCGAGGACGATGGGGGCGCTCGGCTATGTGATGCAGGTGCCGGAGGAAGAGAAATACCTCCGCAAGAAGGATGAACTGCTTTCCGAGATCGTCACCTTTTTAGGCGGCCGCGCGGCAGAGGAGATCATATTTGATGATGTGACAACGGGCGCTTCAAATGATATCGAGCGCGCGACTTCGATCGCCCGGGCGATGATCACCCAGTACGGTATGAGTGAGAAGTTCGGCATGATCGGGCTGGAGTCGATCCAGAACCAGTATCTGGACGGCAGGACGATCATGAACTGCGGCGACGCGACCGAGAGCGAAGTGGACCGCGAGGTGATGAAGCTGCTCAAAGAGTGCTACGACAAGGCGTATAAGCTGATCGAGGAGCACCAGGAGGTCCTGCATAAGCTGGCCGCGTATCTCGTGGCGAAGGAGACGATCACCGGAAAAGAGTTTGTCAGGATCTTTGAGGAAGAGACGGGGATCATTGTAAAGAAGAAGGATGACGGAGAAGCGGAATTGAAGGCAGGATTGAAGGCGGATTCAACGGCGGAGCCAACGACTGAGCCAACGGAGGAAGCGTGATGGCGTATGAACTTTTGGTTCTCGATGTGGATGGTACGCTGATGCGGACCGATAAGACGATTTCGAGAAAGACGATAGATGCGATCGTCCGGATCCAGCAGGAAGGTATTAAGGTGGCGATCGCTTCGGGGCGGTGTACGGCGGGCATCCTGCCGACGGCGAGGCAGATCCGGCTCGATGAGTTTGGTGGATATATCGTCTCTTACAACGGCGGCTGTATCAGTAACTGCCAGACGGGCGAGATCATTTACAATATCAATCTTCCCGATGGCATCGTGCAGGAGATCTATGAGTTTTCCAAACGGGAAAAGACGGGTATCATGACGTACCACGACAATGATATTATCGCGGAGAATGACGCGGACCAGTATATACAGATCGACGCCAAAGGGTGCAGCATCGACATCCACGTTGTAGAGGACTTTGGAAAAGAAGTGACGTATCCGGTGAACAAGTGCCTGCTGACAGGCGATCCGGACAGGATGGCGGGCGTCGAGAGCCGCGCGGCGGAGGCATTTGAGGGCAGGCTCAGCGTGTACCGTTCAGAAGATTTTTATGTGGAAATGATGCCGCTCGGTATCGATAAGGCGTACGGACTTGCCAAGCTTTTGCAGCGGCTCGGCTATTCGCGCAGCCAAATGATCTGCTGCGGGGATGGATTTAACGATATTTCCATGATCCAGTACGCGGGTCTGGGCGTGGCGATGGCCAATGCAGGGGAGCAGGTGAGGCAGTCGGCGGATTATGTGGCTCCGCACTGTGACGATGATGGACTGGTGGATGTTATATCCAGATTTATCGACGTATAAAAATGCCAAAGGCGCATTGTCAAATATAAATTTAAGAAGAAGCGGAATGAGGTAACTATGTTTAATCTGGAGGAAGAACTGAAAAAACTTCCGGAGAAGCCGGGAGTATACCTGATGCACGATAAGGACGACCACATTATTTATGTGGGAAAGGCCGTGATCTTAAAAAACCGGGTGCGGCAGTACTTTCAGAAGAGCCGCAACGTGTCGCCGAAGATCGCCCGTATGATCGAGCACATCGCCTGGTTTGAATATATCGTGACGGACAGCGAACTCGAGGCGCTCGTGCTGGAATGCAACCTGATCAAGGAGCACAATCCCAAATATAATACGATGTTAAAGGATGGCAAGAGCTATCCTTTTTTGAAGGCAACGGTTTCCGAAGATTTTCCGCGCTTTGTGTTTGCCAGGCAGATGAAGCGCGACGGGGCCAAGTATTTCGGTCCATTTACGAGCGGCGCGGCGATCCGCAGTACGATCGAGCTTGTGAACAAGCTTTTTCATCTGCGCAGCTGCCGGAAGGTGCTGCCGCGGGATATCGGAAAGGAGCGTCCGTGTCTGTACCATCAGATGGGCCAGTGCCCGGCTCCGTGCCAGGGAACGGTTTCAAAAGAGGAGTACCGGGAAAATTTTCAGAAGGCGCTTTCGTTCCTCAATGGAAATACAAAAGAGGTGCTGCGCGATCTGGAGCAGAAAATGAAGCAGTACGCGGAACAGATGCAGTTTGAGGAGGCGGCTGTCTACCGGGATCTGATCGACAGCGTGAAGCAGGTGACGGAGCGGCAGAAGATCACGAGTGAAGATCAGGAGGACAGGGATATCATCGCGATGGCGAGGCTGAACGATGAGGCGGTCGTGCAGGTCTTTTTCATCCGCGGCGGGAAACTGATCGGGCGGGAACACTATTATCTTACCGGGGTGAACGGCGAGGAGGAACCGCATATCCTGGGGGCGTTCATCAAACAGATGTATGCGGGAACGCCCTATATCCCGCGGGAACTGTGGACGGAAGTACTGCCGGAGGACGATGAGGCGATCCGTGAGTGGCTCGGCAAAAAGAGAGGGCACAAAGTGTTTTTCCGCAACCCGAAGCGGGGCGAGAAGGTGCGTCTGCTGGACCTGGCAAAGCGGAACGCCCAGATGGTATTGGAGCAGGATATCGAGAAGTTAAAGCGGGAGAGGGAGCGGACGCTTGGCGCGATGGAAGAGATCGAGGGGCTGTTAGGGCTGGCCGGACTGAACCGGGTCGAGTCGTATGATATTTCGAATATCAATGGATTTGAGACGGTTGGGTCAATGGTCGTATTTGAGAACGGCCGCGCGAAGAAAAATGATTACCGCAAGTTCCGCATCCGTTCGGTGACAGGGCCGGACGACTATCACTCGATGGAGGAACTGCTGACGAGGCGTTTTACCCACGGGCAGCGGGAGGATCTGGCAGAAATGGATTCGTTCCGCCTGTTCCCGGATGTGATCTTTATGGATGGTGGCAGAGGACAGGTCAATGTGGCGGAGCGCGTACTGGCGGAGCTGGGCATCACGATCCCGGTGTGCGGCATGGTAAAAGACGACCACCACCGCACGAGAGGGCTGTTCTTTCACAATGAGGAAATCCCGATCGACACGCACGGCCAGGGATTCCGTCTGATCACGCGGATCCAGGATGAGACCCACCGGTTCGCGATCGAGTATCACCGGCAGATCCGGGGGAAGGCACAGGTGCATTCGATCCTGGACGATATCCCGATGATCGGGGCGGCGAGGCGGAAGGCGCTGATGAAATATTATCAGTCGATCGAGGATATTAAGAAAGCGACTGTTGAAGAACTGAAAGCGGTGCCAGGGATGAATGAAAAGGCGGCAGAGGCGGTGGTGGGATTTTTCGCGAATGAAGGAAAAGGAACGGAATGAAAAGATGAAAAAAGACAGTGTATCACATGAGTTTGTGGTTACGCTGTCTTTTTTGATCATGCCAATTGAACTTTTTTCAAATGCACGGTGTTCTTAATGAGCAACCTTATCATTTTACAAATATTTCTCAACCGCCGCGATCAACTCGCCTTTGGGCATCGCACCCATTACTTTCTGCACGACTTCCCCGTCCTTGTAAAGTAAAAATGCCGGAATACCAGTGATGCCGTACTTCTGCGCCGTTTTCATACTCTCGTCGCAGTTGAGTTTTCCGACGATGAGGCGGCCTTCCAGATCTTCGGCGACCTCGTCCACCAGCGGCGACATCATACTGCACGGGCCGCACCAGACAGCCCAGAAATCTACCAGTACCGGTTTGTCGGATTTTAGGACTTTTTCCTCAAAGTTGTTATCATTTAATTCAATGACTGCCATAGTTTTTCCTCTTTTCCGCGGAGTGGACACCGCTTACTCCGCCTGTTCTGTGTTGGATGTTTCGTTTTCACCTTTTTCTTTATAATACAACATGCAGTGGCAGTATCCTTCAAAGTCCGGGTCAGCGATCTGCTCCCGGAATTCCTTACACATGCATTTTGTATCTTCGGTCATCTGCAGTACGCAGGGACAATAGCCATTTCTAGCGCGGAGGCCTTCTTTGACGCGATCCACGACAGCCTTGTCCTCGTTTAATCGGATCATGGCGATTGTCCTCCTTTTATATGCTGATCTCACCCTGAAAAACTTCGGAGGCCGGTCCTTTCATCAGGACTTCCCCGCTTTCCAGGTATGTATCGTAGAGCGCGCCGCCCCGGACGCGCACCTCGATCTCGGCGCCCCGGTCACAGTATCCGTTCAGCACGGAGGCGACAGTGGCGGCACAGGTGCCGGTCCCGCAGGAGATCGTCTCTCCGGAGCCGCGCTCCCAGACGCGCATTTTGATGGCCTTGCGGTCAATGACTTCGACAAATTCGGTATTGATCTGGTCGGGAAACCACGGATGATGCTCAAATGACGGGCCGATCTTTGTGAGATCGAGTTCGTCAATGTGATCCATGAATACGACGCAGTGCGGGTTTCCCATGGAGACACAGGTGGCGGTGTATGATTTGCCATCTACCTGAAGTGTCCGGGCGATAAAATCATCCCCCTCGGCACGGACCGGGATCTCACACGGTTTCAGTATCGCCTGCCCCATATTGACTTCCACATAGGTGACGATCCCGTCCTCCACCGTGAGTTTCAGATGTTTGACGCCGCTCTTTGTCTCGATCGACATCTGGTCCTTCGTTGCGAGGCCGTGTTCGTATGCGTATTTGGCGACGCAGCGGATGCCGTTTCCGCACATCGCGCCCTCGGAGCCGTCCGCGTTGAACATGATCATGCGGCAGTCCGCGATTTCAGACGGGGCGATGCAGATCAACCCGTCAGAGCCGATGCCGAAATGGCGGTCGCTGATCGTTACTGATAGTTCCGACGGGCGGTCAAGCGTCTGATGGAACAGGTCAACGTATACATAGTCGTTACCCGTGCCGTGCATTTTCGTAAATTTAAGTTGAGCCATAGCGGTTACGCTTCCTTTCTGTTCATGCGTTCCACCCGTATCTCCACACTGCAGTCGGAGACATGGGCGGTATTGATTTCCAGCGTATATTGTAAAAGGATCTGAAATCCCTGTTCGGTTTCGGTCTGTTCCAGCTGGTTCGTATGGATCGTCACTTCCATCTCGCCAAACGGGGTGGAATAGTACGAAATCGTATCTTTATCCTGGACAAAGACCATATGCGTTTCCGCGGCGCCTTTTTTTATGATCTCCACCTGTTTTGGATGGATCTTCAAAAGGCTCGTCACGATGTCGCAGTCCATACCGGACGCCGCTTCGGCCCCCTCTTCATACGAAATATAGATCTGGCCGTCTTTTTCCTGCATTTCGCCGAGCGAAACGACTTCGACGGAATCATCTCTCGCATTGTCCTGAATGCCGCGGATGGAAATTTTCACTTCCGTTTTCATTAGTTTTCCCCTTCTCTTTCTTTTACATTCATTCTAATTCTTTTCGCTCCAGAGCTGTTTCCACCAGACGGTCGATCAATTCCTCGTTCGTCAGCCCCATGTCGGCCCACAAAAGCGGATACATGCTGATATTTGTAAATCCCGGAAGCGTGTTGATCTCGTTGAAAACGACTTCGTTCGTGTCCGCTTCGATGAAGAAATCCACGCGTGACAGGCCGTAAGCGCCGACAGCGCGGAAGATCGCGAGGGCGTCGGTTCGGACTTCCTCTTTGACTGCGGCCGGGATGCCGGACGGATCGATCACCGTTTTTGATTCCGGATTGTTGTATTTTGCTTCGTAATCATAAAAGTCTGCCGCTGCCAGTACTTCCCCGACTTTGGAGGCCTCGATGTCACGCCCGCCGAGTACGCCGCATTCGACCTCGTGGCCGACGATCATTTCTTCGATCAGGACGCGGCTGTCAAACTGTTTTGCCAGGCGGATGGCCAGTTCCAGTTCGGCCCGGTCACACGCCTTGCTGACGCCGCACGAAGAGCCGGCGTTGGATGGCTTGACAAAGACCGGATAGGATAGGGTTTCTTCTGTTTTCCTTATCGTTTCTGCCAGTTCCCCGCAGTCTTTGGCGGTGTCAGCGACGTAGCGCGCCTGCCGGATGCCCAGCCGGTCTACAAATACTTTTGTGGAAATCTTATCCATCCCGACGGCCGAGCCGAGTACGCCGCTTCCCACGTAAGGGATGCCGGATAGCTCAAACAGCCCCTGAACTGTGCCGTCCTCCCCGAATATGCCGTGCAGCGCGGGAAAAATGACGTCTATTTTTTCATACTCGTATGTATTCTCTCTTAGGATGAGTATGCCGGGTCTATGCCGGTCCGGGGAGAGGATGGCGGTGGTGGCGCCGCTCCTCCAGCTGTCGTCGGCGATCTGAGAAATGTCATCGACGAGAAGCCATTTCCCGTCTTTTGTGATGCCGATGAACCGGAGATCATATTTTTCTTTCTGAAAACCATTTGCGATATTTATGACCGATCGGCAGGAAATCTCATGTTCGGAAGAGATTCCACCGAAGATTACTGCTGCTTTCTTTTTCATTTTGTCCTCCATTAACATTCCATTTCGACGTTGTTTGATCCTCGCATCCTCTATATTGTACTATGAAAATCAATATTTCACAACAGTTTTTTACGGCATCGGATCAGGGCGTAAGCAGACGGGATGAGGATGAAAATGTTGATGAAGTCCGTCAGTTCCCAGACAATGCCCATTGGCATCACGGCTCCGGCAAAGATCATGATGACGTAGATGTACTGGTACTTTTTTAATAGATCCGCTCCGCCCATGTACTCCGCGGCGACCTGGCCGAAATACGACCATCCGATCAGCGTGGCAATAGCGAAACATATCGTGGCGATGGCGATCAGTTCTTCCCCGAACAGCGGAAGTGTCCCAAATGCGCCCTTTACGAGCAGGCCGGCCGGCAGATCCGTAAGAGCGTGTTCATTTTGCAGTACGAACATGACGACGACGATTCCCGTGATGGCACACATAACGACCGTATCCCAAAAGGTAGCCGTCATGGAGATCAGACCCTGCCGTTCGGGCGAGATCCGCTCGGAACCCGAAGCCGCCGCGATCCCGGATGTGCCGAGGCCGGCCTCGTTTGTAAAAAGTCCTCTTGCCACGCCGTAGCGCACGGCCATTCCGGCGGTGAACCCCACAGTTCCACCGAGGAAGGAACGTGTGCTAAAAGCTGATTTAATTATAGTGCGCATGGCTTCCGGGAACAGGGAGGCGTTTAAAAGGATATAAGCGGCACAGCCGCCCAAAAACAGCAGAGCCATACCGGGTACGAGTGTCATGCAGACCTGCTCGATCCATTTGACGCCCTGCAGGATAACGAGTCCGACAGGGAGCGCTACGGCGATCCCGGCCGCCCATTTGGGGATGCCCCAGACGTCCAGGCACGTTTCGGAGATCGCGTTGGACTGTGTGGTACACCCGGCGCAAAAAGCGGACAGGCAAATGACGAAACTGTACAGGAAGGCGACCCATCGTTTTCCGAGCGCCTGCTCGAGCACGTACATCATACCGCCCGTATTGCCCCCTTCCGCTGTTTTTCTGCGGTACAGGCAGGAAAGACGGGTTTCGGCGTATGTGGTTGCCATACCGAGCAGGCCGGTGACCCAGCACCAGAACACGCCGCCCGGGCCGCCTAAATAGACGGCGGTGGATACGCCGATGATGTTCCCGGTTCCGAGAGTCGCAGCCAGTGTCGTCGTCAGTGTCCCGAACGCGCTCATCCCGCCCGAAGAGTCCCCTTCCACCGAATATTTCAGCGCTTTGCCTAAATTTTGCTGGACAAATCCTGTCTTTATAGTAAAATATATATGTAATCCTAAGAGAAAAACGAGAAGGGGACCACCCCACATCACATTGTTAATTTGAGATATAATATTCATTTTTTCAGGCAACCATTTTTTTACCATATATATGTGTTATATAAAGGAAAAAGAACACGCAAACGGAGGTTTTTAATTATGAAGCAATCAAAGACGATGACAGGCCTTTTTTTGTGCCTCTGCCTGCTGCTCCAGTTGTTTCCGGCTGAAATACGCGCCGTTTCCCTGTATGATGTGCAGCAAAACGCCCAGCCGACAGCGGTGCCTTCGCCGGCGGGGGGCGGCACAGCATCCGGCAAAGGGGTTCCCTATACGATCGACGGGCAGGAGTACCGTTATCAGGGGGAGAAGATCAAGGTCGTGTACGAGTCCAAACGGATCAATCTCGATAAGACGCCGGCCGTGATCATAAACGGAACGGTGATGGTGCCGATCAAGCAGACGTTTGTCAAGCAGGGGATCAAGGCCGAATACAAGTACATAAAAAAGCAGAAGAAGATCACGATTTCAAAAAATGATAAATTTATCGTCATGCACCTGAACGACCCTTCGATCACGGTCAACCAGCAGACGACTTCCCTTCCGGTGGCGCCGTTATCCGCGACTTATACAAAATCAGGTACGAAGGTGATCCTCGTGCCATTCCGGGAGGTTGTCAAAGCGCTGGGTATCAATTATCTGTGGGACGCGGATATGTCGGTGGCCCAGCTCTCGAAACCGGTGCTGAATTTCGTGGGCAAAAGCACATATACGGATTACCGCTGGACGCTCAGCCAGTACGCGTCCCTTCAGCAGAAGCGCACAAAACGCGCGAGCGTCGCCGAGTACAAGCGGCTGGTCGATCCGAAAAAGGATACCTCCTACGGGTTTCAGTACCTCCGCCTTGACCAGTACCGGGAGGTGGATGAGGAAAAGTTTTTGTCTACCTATGATTATTACATCAGAAATGCGTGTGAGAATAAAGGACACGGCCCGGAGTGGAGCGTTCTGTACGGCAAGGGAAAAGTGATGCTCGCAGCCGCGAAGAAGTACAGGATCGACCCGATGTATTTCGTCTCCCAGACCTTTTTGGAGTCAGCTTACGGTACGAGTAAACTGGCGCGGGGAAATACGATCAGCCGGGCGGCTCTGCCATCCAACGCCCGCTCAAATGGGAAATTTATCACAAAGAAGATCAAAAAGAAAGTGAAAGTCTACAATTTATACGGAATCAACGCATATGACTCCGATCCGGTAACCGGCGCTACGTCGTATGCGTACCGCCGGGGATGGACTACGGTGGACAAGGCGATCTACGGGGCCGCGAAATTTATCAGCAACAGTTATTTCCGCGCGGTGCCGAGCCAGAATACTATTTTTAAATTTAGATTTAACCCAAGTAATGCCAATCACCAGTACGCAACGGATCCCTGGTATTCGGAAAAGATCGCGCAGCGGATGATGCTGTTCAGCCGCTGCTATTCGACAAAAGCGAGATATACCTATGACTATCCCCGATATGCCGGCAGATAGCAGGGCATTCCGGCTGTTTATTTCCGGCATCAGTCAAAATAATCGATCTTCATCGCGTGTTTTACTTCGGCAAGCGTAGCGGCCGCTTTTTCCCGGGCGCGGATACTTCCTTTGTGGAGAATCTCCATCACGGCCGGAATATCCTGTTCCAGTTCGTGCCGCTTTGCCTGAATCGGCTCGAGTTCTTCCATCAGCACGGCGTAGAGGAACTTTTTCACCTTTACGTCGCCCAAACCGCCTTTTGTATAATGTGCTTTTAACTCGTCGAGGCACGCATAGTCCGGGAGGTGGTGCTCAAAATGCTCATCCCGGCAGAACGCGTCGAGGTAGGTGAACACCGTATTTCCCTCCAGCTTGCCCGGATCCTCGAGACGGATGTGGTCGGGGTCGGTGTACATGCTCATCACTTTTTTGCGTATGTCATCGGGATGATCGGAAAGATAGATGCAGTTTCCCAGCGATTTGCTCATTTTCGCTTTCCCGTCCGTGCCGGGGAGGCGCATACAAACTTCATTGTCAGGAAGCAGCGCTTTCGGCTCGACCAGGACCTCGTCATACGTCGCATTGAAGCTGCGAACGATTTCCCTCGCCTGCTCGACCATCGGAAGCTGGTCGTCGCCGACTGGCACGGTCGTTGCCTTAAAAGCAGTAATGTCGGCAGCCTGGCTGATCGGGTATGTAAAGAATCCCACGGGAATGCTCGTGTTGAAGCCGCGCAGGCTGATCTCCGTCTTCACGGTAGGATTCCGTTTCAGGCGGGAGACGGTCACAAGGTTCATATAATAAAAAGTGAGTTCGGTCAGCTCGGAAATATAAGACTGCACGAATAGATTCGACTTTTCGGGATCAAGTCCGCATGACATATAATCCAGAGCCACCTCAGAAATATTGCTGCGGACTTTTTCCGGATTGTCAAAATTGTCTGTCAACGCCTGGGCATCGGCAATCATAATATAAATTTCCCCAAATTCTCCTGAGTTCTGCAGTTCTACACGCTGTTTCAGAGAACCGACATAGTGTCCGACATGAAGTTTTCCGGTCGGCCGGTCACCGGTCAATATGATTTTTTTCATTCTATTTAAATCCTTTCTGCATGATGTTTGATTTCGTTTGAAGGATTGCGGGAGTTGTGAAACAACGGAGCAATCCGCGGCATCAGTTGGGGGCAAAAAACCTTTTGACCCCAACATCCTAACATAATTCTATAGTTTTTTGGGGGAAAAGTCAACTGATTCTGAGAGCACAGATTTATAAAAATGGATAAAGATGTTAGATTTTTATTCCTTTTTTTGTTCCAATATGTTAAACTATAATTCAGGGACAAAAAGCCTGCGGGGGCAGGTCCCGGCAGGAGAAAGACAATAAAAGGAAGGGCAGGATGGAACAGGAGAGGACTTTGTTCTATCTGCAGAAATGAGGAAAAGAATGAATATGAAAAAAATGATCACTTTAGGGGGTATGATGGCGGCGGCTTCGGCGCTGGCAGTCGGCTGCGGCACGGAGAAAGAGAGCCAGACCGTTTCCCCGGCCGCCGTTCAGGAAACGGCGGAAGTTCCGTCACAGGCGACGGATGGGCACAATTCGGCAGACGGGGCGCAGGTTCCGGACGAGGTAAAAAACGCTTCTGTGCTGAAAGATGCGTTCCAGCATGACTTTACCGTGGGCGTGGCAGTCAATTCCGCCAGCCTCAATGACAAGGAAGATATGGAATTTATCGCCAGGAATTTTAACAGCATCACGATGGAGAACGCGATGAAGCCGGAGGGCCTGATGGATGGTCAGGCGACGGAGAACAGTAAGGACGGCATGCCGGAGATCAAGACAAAAGAACTTGACCGCCTGCTGTCCGCCGCGCAGGAGCAGGGACTCAAGGTACGCGGCCACTGTCTCGTATGGCACAACCAGACGCCGGAGTGGTTTTTCTCCAAAGACTACGAGCCGTCCAAAGGTTTTGTGGACAAAGAAACGATGAAAAAGAGGATGGAAGCGTATATTAAGAAAGTGCTCACCTACTGCCAGGAGAAATATCCGGGTGTCGTCTACGCCTGGGATGTCGTCAATGAGGCGGTCGGTGATGATAATAATTACCGCACGAAGAGCAACTGGTATGAAATTTACGGGGATGAGAGCTATATCACCGATGCGTTTACGTTTGCGAGGCAATACGCGGCGCCGGATGTGAAGCTGTTTTACAATGACTATAATGAGTATGTGCCCGCAAAGCGGGAGACCATCATGCAGCTTCTGAAGGGCCTGCACGAGAAGGGACTCGTGGACGGAATGGGAATGCAGAGCCACTGGGATATGGAATACCCGTCGGTCGGCATGCTGGAACAGGCGCTCGAGGAGTACGGAACGCTCGACGGACTTGAGATCCAGCTCACCGAGATTGATATGCACAATACCGACGATTCGGAGGAAGGTTATCAGAAGCAGGCGGAGCGCTACAAAGAATTTTTTGAAACGATCCTGAAGGCAAAGCGGACCGGGAAGGCGAATGTCACCAATGTAACTGTCTGGGGACTGACCGATGACGTCTCCTGGCTCACCGGATTCAAGGGAGAGACGAGTTATCCGCTGCTGTTTGATGAAAATTATAAACAGAAGCCTTGTTTTGACAGTATTCTTGCGGCGGCGAAGCAGTCGTATGAGTGATTTGTAATTTGAAAAAAGTATTTAGGAATAATCTGCGGTTTATATAAAAGAAAGGTGTAAAGTCTATCAGATGATTCAGGCTTTACACCTTTTTATGTCTTGTCAGTTGTAAAGTTTTGTGTTAAGATAGATGGAAACAGAAGCTTCCTGCGCCATTGATACACAGGAAAGCAGAAATGAGGGGAATAGTGAACGAACTGAAAGATAGGATCCATCGTTTGAAGAAGGAAAAAGACGCGGTTGTACTTGCCCATTATTATGTAAATGACGACGTTCAGGATGTTGCGGACTACATTGGCGATTCGTTTTACCTGAGCCAGGTGGCGACGGAGGTGGAAGCGAAGACCATTATATTCTGCGGCGTTTCTTTTATGGGGGAGAGCGCGAAAATACTGAATCCCGGAAAAAATGTGCGCATGCCGGATCTGTCGGCGGACTGCCCGATGGCGCATATGGCGGATGAAAAACGTATTCAGGCGATGCGGGAAACATATAAAGATCTGGCCGTGGTATGTTATATCAATTCCACCGCGGAGTTAAAAAAATGGTCGGATGTGTGCGTGACTTCTTCTAATGCAGTCAAGATCGTAAAGGCGCTTCCCAACGAGAATATATATTTTATCCCGGACGGAAATTTAGGCCGTTACGTGGCGCAGCACGTACCCGAAAAAAATGTGATCGTCAATGACGGATATTGTCCGGTGCATGCACAGATGACCGCTGAGGCGGTACGGACGGCGAAGGAAAAGTATCCGTCGGCCGAAGTGCTCGCGCACCCGGAATGTATCGCGGAGGTACTGGAACTGGCCGATTACATCGGAAGCACATCGGGTATCATCGATCACGCCAGGGACAGCAGCGGGACGGAATTTATCGTCTGTACGGAGACCGGCGTGTTTTACGAACTTTTGAAGAAGTGTCCGGGAAAATCGTTTCATCCGGTGATGGAGGATCAGATCTGTCCGGATATGAAAAAGATAACATTGGAAAAGATCATCCACGTACTCGAAGAGGATGCAAATGATGTGCAGATCAGCGAACAGCTGAGGGATCAGGCAAACAAACCATTAACGAATATGCTCACGCTCGGAAAAGTATGAATAGGCAGCAAAGCTGCCTATTCATACTGGAAGAATCCGCAAAGCGGATTCTTCGCCACTGATTCAAGTATTGTTTGTGCCGCCTGCGGCGGCATGTTTAGAAGTATGAATAGGCAATAAGCTGCCTATTCATACTGGAAGCCGTCGTACTGTCAGTTAAGAAAGGCACAGGTATCCGCATGAAGAAAAAAGCAGATGTGTTAATTGTAGGAAGCGGGGCCGCGGGGTTGTTTTGCGCGCTCCACCTCCCGAGGGATAAGAAAATACTGATCATCTCAAAGGACGATGCCAAAAACAGTGATTCATATCTGGCGCAGGGTGGGATCTGCGTATTGAAATCCGAGGACGATTACGCCAGTTATTTTGAGGACACGATGAAAGCGGGCCATCACGAAAACCGGAAGGAGTCGGTGGAGATCATGATCCGCTCCTCACGCAAGATCATTGATGAGCTGATCTTATATGGCGTGGATTTCGAAAATGACCATGGTTCCCTTATATTTACGAGGGAGGGAGGTCACTCGACGCCGCGCATTCTGTTTCACGAAGACGCCACGGGGAAAGAGATCACGAGTAAGCTTTTGCGCGCCGTGCAGCAGCTCCCGAATGTGACGATCTGCGAGCACACGACAATGATCGATCTGATGGCGGAAAACAACACCTGTTTTGGTGCTGTTGCAGTAGACGGGGACGGAACGGTATTTCCGGTGCGGGCCGATTACACAGTCCTGGCCTGCGGCGGTCTGGGCGGCCTGTTCGAGCATACTACCAATTTTCAGCATATGACGGGAGACGCGCTTGCCATCGCGATCCGGCATAAGATCGAGCTGGAAAATATTGATTATATCCAGATACATCCGACGACGCTTTATTCGGAAAAACCGGGCAGGCGTTTCCTCATATCCGAGTCGGTGCGGGGAGAGGGCGCGGTGTTGTTAAATAAGGCGGGAGAACGGTTTGTGGACGAGCTTTTACCCCGGGATATACTGACGCAGAAGGTGTACGAACAGATGGAGAAAGACGGCATGCCATATGTGTGGCTCAGTTTGGCACCAATCCCGACAGAAGAGATCGAAGGACATTTTCCCAATATATGCAGCCGCTGCCGGGAAGAGGGGTACGATGTGACGAAGGAGCCGATCCCGGTCGTGCCGGCGCAGCACTATTTCATGGGCGGGATCTGGGTTGATGCCGACAGCAAAACGTCGATGCGGCGGCTATACGCGATCGGGGAGACGAGCTGCAACGGGGTACACGGGGCGAACCGCCTCGCCAGTAATTCCCTGCTTGAAAGCCTCGTATTTGCGAAAAGGGCGGCGCAGAAGATCGCGTCAGGAAACGGCCATATTTCCCACGAGCCGCGGGTCGATCTGGCAGCGTACGCGGATACGGAAAAACGGAGGGAACAGTATAAGGAACTCGTCTTACAGGAGATTGAGAAGGCGAGGAAGATTCGAAAAATATAAATGGAGGAAGATGATGAACGGGATTACAATGAACCTGCAGGCGGACCATTTGATCCGGCTGGCGCTGCAGGAAGATATTACGAGTGAAGATATTACGACCAATGCCGTCATGCCGGAGGCAAAAAAAGGAGAGGTGCAGCTCATCTGCAAACAGGATGGGATCATCGCCGGACTGGATGTGTTCGCGCGGGTGTTTCGGCTGCTCGATGAGACGGTCGCCATAGATTTCAGGTGCAAGGACGGGGACGCTGTCACAAACGGCCAGGTCATGGCAGTTCTGAGCGGGGATATACGGGTGCTGCTCTCCGGGGAGCGGGTGGCGTTAAATTATCTGCAGCGCATGAGCGGGATCGCCACATATACGAATGCGATCGCGAAGCTGCTCGAGGGGTCGGGAACGAAACTTCTGGACACGAGGAAGACGACGCCGAATATGCGTATATTTGAAAAATATGCCGTCAAGGTCGGCGGAGGTTATAACCACCGGTACAATCTTTCAGACGGGGTGCTGCTCAAGGATAACCATATCGGCGCGGCCGGGGGCGTCAGCCAGGCCATTCGGATGGCGAAGGAATACGCGCCATTTGTGAGAAAGATCGAAGTGGAAGTGGAAGATCTGGACATGGTCCGCGAGGCGGTCGAGGCCGGGGCGGATATTATCATGCTCGATAATATGACAGCGGAGGATATGCGTGAAGCTGTGAAGCTGATTGACGGAAGGGCCGAGACGGAGTGCTCGGGAAATGTCACGAGGGACAATGTGGAACGGCTGATCGAGATCGGGGTAGATTACATTTCCAGCGGCGCGCTGACACATTCGGCGCCGATCCTTGACATATCCCTGAAAAACCTGCATCCGGTAGAGTGAAACTTTTCACCGTGAAAGTTTTCACCGTAAAAACTTTTGCAGGAAAACTTTCGCAAAGAAAGAGGTGATCAAAAATTATGTGCGGTAATGAGCGACGGGACGCGATTTTGCGGGAACTGCGCGAAAAGAAAACACCGGTAACGGGGAATAAGCTGGCTTCTGAATTTCATGTCAGCCGCCAGGTGATCGTACAGGATATTGCGATACTCCGCGCGGCCCATATGGATATTGTTTCGACGAACCGCGGGTATATGCTGCGGGGCGGGGCGGGAGGAAGCGCCAGCCGTGTGTTTAAAATGTGCAACACCGATGAGCAGACCGAGGACGAACTGAACACCATTGTTTATTACGGCGGGGTAGTGGAAAATGATTTTGTGAACCATAAAGTGTACGGAAGAGTCCAGGTCGATCTGAATATACGGACGAACAGGGATGTAAAGGAATTTATCGAGAGGATCAGGAGCGGGAAATCGACGCCGCTGAAAAATATAACTTCCGACTATCATTATCATACGGTGTCGGCAGATTCGGAGGAAACGCTTGATATGATCGAACAAGCCCTGCAGGAAAAAAACTACCTGATCAGGAAAAACATTGACCGAAAAGTGACCGAATTATGAATGATCTTTAACAGAACGTTCACAAAAATTCGTTAATTTGAACATCATTTATTCACATTTATGTTTTATACTGAATTCATAAGTTAAACAAAACTTATACAATAGCTTTTGGCAATTATCCTATTTTTGATATTTTTTCATAAAACTCCTCTTTCAGATAACGGGCTGCGACGGCGGCCCGTTATCATTTTGCAAAAAAGTATTGACAAATGGCAGAATTTGAGTATAATGATTAGCAAGCTAATTATCAGCTAGCTAATAAAAGGAGGTGATACTTTGGCGAAAGTGATAAAAAAATGGAAATGCGAGGCGGATGACGAGTTCCGCGCCGCTGCTAATCCGATGAAGGTGATGATCTTTGTCGGCCAGCTCCACCGCAGGACGCTGGAACGGCTTGTGGGTGAGACCGGACTCCACCGCGGGCAGCACCGGATGCTGATGACGCTGGCGGAGCACGAGTTCGGTTCCCAGACCGAACTTGCAAACCGCCTGGAGGTTTCCGCAGCGACGGTCGCGGTTTCGCTAAAGAAACTGGAAAAGGAAGGTTACATAAGAAAAACGGTAAAAGAAGACGATTCCCGTGTCAATTTTGTGCAGCTCACGGAAAAGGGAGAGGCCATTGTCGAAAACAGCCGGGAAATATTTGACCGGATGGACCGGCAGGCGGTCAAAGGGTTTTCCGAAAAAGAGCTGGATGTGCTGCGGGAATATTTATGGCGCATGTATGACAACCTGTCGGCATGCCTCGAAGAATAAAGAAAGGAAGATAGAATCGTTATGGGTATCTATAAGAAATATGTGACGCCGTATCTGTCCGCTTTCATTCTCGGGCCGATCTTTATGATCGTCGAGGTGCTCGGCGAAGTATTTATGCCGAAACTGATGGCGATGATCATTAACGAGGGCATCGGGAACGGTGCGGGAAACGGTTATATTATTTTAAAAGGACTGATCATGGTGCTGCTGGCGCTGTGCATGATGGCCGGCGGAACGCTGGGCGCGTATTTTGCCGTCAAAGCGTCCGCGAACTTTGCGGCGGCGCTGCGCAGAGACGTGTTTACGAAAGTACAGGAGTTCTCTTTCGCGAACATCGAAAAGTTTTCGACCGGTTCGCTTGTTACGAGGCTGACGAACGATATTACGAACATGCAGAATGTTATCGCGATGGGACTGCGCATGCTCCTGCGTGCGCCGGGTATGCTGATCGGCGGCCTGATCATGGCGATCATGATGAACCCGAGGCTGGCCGTCGTCCTCGGCGTAGTCATCCCGCTTCTGCTGATCGCGATCGTGTGCGTGATACGCACGGCGTTTCCGCGGTTTGACGTGATGCAGACGCGGATTGACAAACTAAATTCCCGCATTCAGGAAAATATTACGAATGTGCGGGTGGTGAAGTCGTTCGTGCGCGATGATTTTGAGCAGGCGACGTTTGATGAGGCCAATGAGGAACTGAAGGAAAAGAGCCTGCGCGCGTTAAAGGTCGTGATCTTTATGATGCCGGTTATGACGCTGGCGATGAATGTGGCGACGCTGGCCGTCGTCTGGTTTGGCGGAAAACAGGTGATGTACGGGGAGATGCAGGTCGGCGACCTCACGGCGTTTACGACTTACATCGTCCAGATACTGATGTCGCTGATGTTTGTCGCTATGATCATGATCCAGGGATCGCGAGCGCTCGCTTCCTCGAAGCGTATCAAGGAAGTGCTGCAGGCGAAGGTGGATTTGCACGATCAGGAGTCCTCCCAGAAGGATCGTCTCGTGGAAAAAGGGGAGATCGAATTCCGGGATGTCGGCTTCCGTTATTATAAAAAACATAAGAACAATGTACTGAAACATATTTCGTTCCGTGCGAATCCGGGTGAGACGATCGGGATCATCGGCTCGACCGGATCGGGGAAGAGTTCTCTCGTGCAGCTGATCCCGAGGCTGTATGACGCCGACGAGGGGCAGGTGCTCGTAGATGGCGTGGACGTCAGGGAATATTCGCTGCGGCATCTGCGCGACGGCGTGGCGATGGTGCTGCAAAAAAATACGCTGTTTTCCGGTACGATCATGGATAACCTGCGCTGGGGGGATGAAACCGCCACGGATGAGCAGGTGTACGAAATGGCGCGCTACGCGCAGGCCGACGGTTTCGTCACGTCGTTCACCGAAGGGTACGCCACCGAACTCGGCCAGGGCGGCGTGAATGTTTCGGGCGGCCAGAAGCAGCGTCTCTGTATCGCGCGGGCGCTATTGAAAAAACCGAAAATACTTATTTTGGATGACAGTACGAGTGCCGTCGATACGGCGACCGAGACCGAGATCCGCAAAAGTTTTTCCACGTCCCTCAAAGATACGACGAAACTCATCATCGCGCAGCGCATTTCATCCGTGGAAAGCGCCGACCGTATTTTGGTAATGGATGAGGGTGAGATCGTCGGTCAGGGAACGCACGAGGAACTGCTGAAAAGCTGCGAGGAATATAAGGAAATATACTATTCGCAAAAAGGGAAAGAAGAGGAGGTGTCAGCATGAGTGAGGAAAATAGACCACAGGGCGGATTGCCCGGAGGGCATGGACCTGAGTCCGAGCAGCATGGAACAGAAGGCGGGCAAAGGCCGGGGCCAGGAGGACCGGGGCATGGGCCAGGAGGGCACGGGCGTGGGCCGGGTATGATAGGAGGAAAACCGAAAGAAACGAAAAAAACGATCGGGCGCCTTCTTACTTACCTCGGAAGGGACAAAGGGAAGATCATTGTCGCTCTGATCTGCGCGATCTGCTCAAGTGCGACGATGATCGCCGGTTCCTATCTGCTGTCTCCGATCATTGACGGACTGACGAAAACCGTGCAGGAGGCGGTGCAGCATCCGGCTAACGCCGATGCGGTCATTCAGGACGGGATGCGCGCGCTGCTGTTCGGCATCCTTTTGATGGGGGGAGTGTATCTGACGGGGCTGGTTGCCACGTATTTGCAGCAGAGGATCATGATCGGCGTGTCCCAGCGGGCGCTGAAAACGCTGCGGAAAGATTTGTTTGAACATATCCAGACGCTGCCGGTGCGGTATTTTGATACGAACGCCACAGGCGATATCATGAGCCGGTTCACGAACGATGTGGACGCGGTCGGTGAGCTGCTGAACAACTCGGTGATTCAGTTTATCTCCGGCGCGATCAGCATCATCGGAACGGTTTCCGTCATGTTTTACATGAATGTCTGGCTGGCGCTTTTGACGATCATCATGGTGCCGGCGATGATCAAAGCCGGTGGATTTATCGCGATGCGCAGCTCGAAATATTACCGGGCCCAGCAGTCGGCGCTCGGAAAACTGAACGGTTATATCGAGGAGACGGTGACAGGGCAAAAAGTGGTAAAGGTGTTCTGCCATGAGGACAAGGCGATCGAGGAATTTATCGGCCTGAATGATGATCTGAAGGAAAAGCAGATCCGCGCGCAGTTTTTTGGCGGGATCATGGGTCCGGTCATGGGTAATCTGAGCCAGGTTAGTTACGGGATCACGGCATGTGTCGGCGGCCTGTTCTGTCTGGCCGGAAAGCTGACCGTCGGAAACCTGAGCGTGTTCGTCAATTTTTCCCGACAGTTCAGCCGTCCGATCAACGAACTCTCGATGCAGGTCAATACGATGTTTTCGGCACTGGCCGGCGCGGAGCGCGTATTTAAGGTAATGGATGAGCCGTCCGAGGAACCAGATGCCGCCGATGCCCGCACGATGGATGAGATTCAGGGAGAGGTCATCATGAAAAATGTGACGTTTGGCTATAACCCGGATAAGGTTATCCTGAAACATATGGATCTCTATGCGCACGCCGGACAGAAGGTAGCGTTTGTCGGCTCGACGGGAGCCGGAAAGACGACGGTCACCAATCTGCTGAACCGTTTTTATGACATTCAGGAGGGAAGTATAACGATTGATGGTATTGACATAAAAGATTACGAGAGAAAGAGCCTGCGCAGCCATATCGCGATGGTGCTGCAGGATACGCACCTGTTCACGGGGACGGTGCGCGAGAACATCCGGTACGGGCGTCCCGACGCCACCGATGAAGAAGTGGAGCAGGCGGCGAAGACGGCCAGCGCGCACTCGTTCATCATGCGTCTGGAGGACGGTTATGACACGATGCTCGAGGGCGACGGCATCAACCTGAGCCAGGGGCAGCGCCAGCTGTTAAATATTGCCCGCGCCGCCATCTCCAAGGCGCCGATCCTCGTGCTCGACGAGGCGACGAGTTCGGTCGATACGAGGACCGAAATGCACATCGACCACGGGATGGAGCGCCTGATGAAAAACCGCACGACGTTTGTCATCGCCCACCGACTCTCCACCGTGCGCAACGCGGATTGTATCATGGTGCTCGAGCAGGGCGAGATCATCGAGAGGGGGACGCACGACCAGCTGCTCGCGATGAAGGGAAGGTATTACCAGTTGTATACGGGGGCGGTAGAGTTGGCTTGATTTTTGAATATGGGAGGGGGTGTCGGACCCGGCGGTTTTGTCAGCTGCCGGGCTTTCCTTGAAATCATTGTTTATTACTGATTAACTAAAATTGAATTTGTGGAGGGAAATATGATATCATTAAGATTAATGCAGGATACCATGGAAGATTATATTGCAATGAGAAACTGGTTTTTAGAACCCGAACTACAGGAGTGGGTCTGGTGCGATGAAGTGGGAGAAGTACCATCGCTTGAACGTATTATTGAAAAATATGGTTCCAGAGTGAAGAGTTTGACGGATGTTTTCCCATATTTTATTTTAAGAGACAATGAGCCAATTGGATTTATTCAGTATTATATACACGATGAGAAGTCTATTGGTTTAGATATGTGGATAGGAGTTCTAAAAGAAAGAAACAATGGTTATGGTACTGAGGCGTTAAAACAAATGGTGCAGATCATTCATCAGGAACATCCGTCTGTAAAAGAACTGTTTATTGACCCGGAAGTTGGTAATATACGTGCAATAAAATGTTATCAGAATGCTGGATTTCAAAATGTAGGTGAAATAATAGACGATGAAGGAGATAGATGTCTATTACATAAAATAGTTTTTGAAAACAATGGTGGAAATAAGGATTAAGGAAATATACAAAATTTTATTAGTTGAAGATAACAAGGAAACAGCTGGTTTAGTGAAAAAAGGTTTGGAACTGCAAGAAATGATAGTGGATGTAGCGATTGACGGTGAGGATGGTTTTGAGCATTTTCAGAAAAATAACTATGATCTTGTTAAATTGGATATAGAGATGCCGCGAATGAATGGAGAAGAACTTGTAGTGAAGATAAGGAATATAAATCCATATATTGATATTATTGTATATACAAACTCTTCTCAATTTGCAGATATTAAGAAATTAGTTAATCTCGGGATTACTGGTTATGTAAATAAGGGGTCGGAAGCAGATTTGAGAGAATTATTAAGTATTGTTAAAAGTAAGTTAGAACCGATCAATGAAGAAGAAATGAAAATGCTTATAGATGGAACGGAACATATGAGGGCAGATTAGGTGGTGGGTGGTTAGATGAAAAGGTATTACATAATCACTATATCGAAAAATTCAAACATCTGCCCCGGCGGTCTTGTCAGCCGCCGGGGTTTGTGTGAGCTGGTATTTTGTATTCCAAAGAAACCGCCGGATCGATCGTGATCGTGGCAAGCAGGTGGTCGGACTGCGGGCAGCAGATGCTGTCAAACGACCGGATGAGGCAGCAGCCGTATTCCTGATCGGCGCGCCAGAGATATTTCTTTTTCTCGCCGGGTGCGACAGTCTGCTCCCATTTGTTGCGGCCGATATTGAGTCCGGAATTATAGACCGGATCACAGCACAGGAATTGCGCAACGAGGGAGACACGCCGGCTGGACGCCGGTACGTCGGCTGTTGTCCGCGCGTTAAGGCAGTTGTGCAGCGTGACTTCGATCCAGTCTCCGGCATCGGCGCTTAGAACGAGAGGGGCGGGTGCGCGCCGGCGCTTCATTTCCCGTTTGGCATCGGACATCCAGACAAAATAACGGGGTGGTTGGTGGGAAAGGCAATCCTTTCGGGGAATTGCCTTTTTTTCAATTACCGCGATCTCGTATTTGCGCACCACGTCATTCTCACCGGGAACGTTTGGAATGTTGGAAATGGAGGGGAGCGTAGGATGGACGCCGTTCTGGATCGGTTTCAGACGCTTGTCATTTCTCCCGCAGACACGGAGGATGCCCCACAGCCCCATTGTTACGCACGAATGCCCGCCGATTGTGTATAGGTGGTCGCCCGCTTCGTAAGGCTGATTCAGAGTGAACGTCTGGCAGGAGGCACAAGGGGCGATCCATTCAAATGATGTCGGGCGCCAGTTCATTCCGGTCGCGTGGAAGGGATGGCGCGGAGCACGCCGGGGGCCGATGGTGATGAGCCGCAGCAGGAGCGGGTCGCCCGCATGTGTTTCCAGAAGGGGGGTAGGAGGGTCTTCATGGACGAGGGAACTGAACAGGTACGCGGGATCTTCGCAGCGGCTGAGCCGTTTGGAAGCTGGTTCGGAGCGGTAATTGATTCCCGGAAAGGGGGCGTCTGGGTTGTCAGGTGCCAGATTGTTCGGATCCGGATGCAGGGCGGTGTCATGTACGAACAGTGTAAATTCGCGGAAACAGGTTCCGTCCGCGCGGTGGATGACTGCCTGCGTGCCGGATGGAAGCGGTTCTCCCGTATATTGGTCGTGGAATGTGGTGCCGGCCTCTTCGATCAGGAGCGCGCCGAACGCGCGGGGGCATTCCGGGCAGGATGTGCGGGGACAGTCAGGGGAGAACGCACGGGGGCATTCGGGGAAGAATGTGCGCGGGCGTTCAGGGAAAAATGTGTGCGGAGGCTCCAAAGGATAAAAAAGGTTGTCGTCAAAAAATATGGTGCATGGTTCTGAATAGGCAGAAATCTGTTTTGTGATCGTATGTACGGAGAAGGGGGGATGCGTGGTGAGACTTAATTCAATAGATTCCCCGCTATTGGCCCGGATCACGAGCGGCTCGACACAGATTTCACCGGATTCGGCTTTTTGTACAAAGGAATCCAGCCCGCCGTGGCGTTCGAGGTCTTTCTGCAAGACGAAAAAAGCCGCGTGGGGATCGTGCCAGCCGTAACGATTGTATGTGACGGAGGCGTGGACGAGCGCGATGTCGAAATGTCTGACCGGAGGGGCAGAGTTGTCCGGGGGGGTGGGGGTGGTCGGAGAATGAAAAGGTTCCATTTTGTTCTCCTATCGCTTCTGTTTTCATTATTATACGTTTTTTTGGGGAAAGTGTTCACACGGCAGGAAAATCTCTGAAAAATTCAAAATATTAAGTGAAATTGCCTCAGTTTTGTGGTATACTAACCTTGTTTTATAAAGATGATGGGGAGGAAATGGAGGGATCGTGGTGTCGAAATCTATTCAGGAATATTTAGATGAAATAAAAATTCAACAATATAAAACAGATATCGGATTTAAAACATTGATGGAAGGGGTAAATGATAATATTTATATCATCCCTAAGTACCAGCGGAAATACAAATGGAAAAAAGAGCAGCTGGAAGCACTAGTGCAGTCACTCATTTGCGATTTTCCCATACCGCCCATCTATACATACCGGAACAAAAAGAACCAACTGGAAATTTTAGACGGACAGCAGCGGGTATTTAGTCTGTTTTTCTATTATATTGGGAAATATATAGATGCATCAAAAAATAATTCAATTGACTATAAAAAGTTGAACGTGACAGGAAGAAGTTTCAAAGAAGCTTTGGAAGATGCGTATATTTTATCTCCTCTGGAAATGAAAATGATGACGGAAGATGACAAAGAAATAGATATCAGCTATGAAAATCTTTCACCTGAAGTAAAGCGTATGGTGGATTATGTTTCGCTTACGGTCATTGAAATCCGGTGGGTGAACGAGGAAAAAAAGGGGGAGACGATACAACAGATCTTTAAAAATCTGAATAAAGGCGGTATCAATCTTGAACCTCAGGAGATCAGAGACGGCGTATATGACTGCAAATTTTATGATATGCTGCACGAGATCAATGACAATAATCCTGCATGGAGAAAGCTGTGGGGAAAGGAAAGCCTGAAGGGAAAAGATATGGAAACCCTGCTGGCATTATGCGCGTATCGAAAACATGTGGCTTTTGATGGAAAAGAGTTTTATATCGAAAATTATACAGGAAAGCTGGCTAATTTTCTGGACTGTTTTTCAGAATATGTTTCCCGCATAGAAGATGAGGAGATCATAGAGGAATATAAAAGAAGCATTGAACGGTTCATAAAACAGATGAATGTTGATAAAGTATTGAACCGGAAAGTAACGTTATTGATTAGTGTATATATCGTGTGTGAAAAGTGCAACATAAATGGTGTGATAACAGATCAGTTATTAGATGAGATTAAAAGGTCAAAATCATATAAAAATAACACGGATCAGGGAACTTTCGCAAAAAGGAAAATGACAGAGAGGTGGAAAGGCGTTTATGAAATTTTGTCAAAGCGTATTAAGTAAGGCAATAGATATTTTATTACACAGAAGATTGAAACATGTCCATACTATTTTTATCGGGGAAAATGCCAGTGGAAAATCAAAAGTGTTAAGAGAGTATGTAAAAGCAGTGTTATCAGAGGATAAAAGTATTTTTTATATTGACGCTGTGAATCGTTCCTTTGATATTTCGAAAGTATCCACGCCGTATTCTGAGATTGATAAGTCAAATTATCAAAATATAGTAAAAAAGCGGATCGATCAGGAATACTTTAATTTGAAAGATACATTTTGCCTGTTCGGAACTCTAAATGATCAGATCGAGTTGATTTATCTTCAATACGAAAAGCAATTACAGAACATGTTAAAAGAATTCGGTGGATTTTCCTTTGAAATAAAAAACATAAAAGAGAAAGAAGTTTTCTTTGATTCCGGGACAGAGGGATTGTTATCAAGTGGGTTACAGGCGCTTGTACGTATTTTTTTGGAATTACTGTATGTCAATGACATAGTGAAAGGCCATATTTGTGTTGTGATTGATGAAATTGATGAATTTCTATCCCCGGCAAATGCCGGTAAAATACTGGGTTATTTGATGGAGCAATTTCCTGATATGGAGTTTCTTGTGACAACACATTCGATTGATCTGGTAAAAAATTCAAAAAAATGCAATATCGTTATTTTATACGATGAAGATCTTGAGGTTATTGACGCCGACGATTTTTGCAGTGAGTATGATGTGACAGCGCTCTTTGAGAAAGTATTTCCTGTCGATAAAATGGAACAGGATGCGGTTGAAGATATACTGAGAATTTTATTGAATAACCGGATATCCGGGATTTGGTACGAAGACAATGAAGCGGAGCTTCGCAGATTGAAGGAGATGCCGTTGACAAATTCACAAAAGTTATTAGTGCAGCAAATAGAGGAATGGTGAAAGGATGGAAGATTTACTTTTGATAGATATTCCGGATTTTTCGGTTGAGTACGAAAGCAATATGAGATGCGGGTATTCATCTAAAAAAGCAAGGGAAAATCTAAGGAAAGCGCTTGAAAGGGCAAGTAAGGGGTATTGCATGTACTGTTATAAGAGAATCGTAGTAGATGGGAACAGGCAGGGACATTTGGAACATGCAATCGAAAAAGATTTTTCGGAAAAGCTAGTGGAATGTGTGCCAAACATCGGAATTGCATGTGGTACGTGCAACTTGAGTTATAAAAAAGAGGACCAGCAGCATAGACGAATTTCTGAAGATGAAATACGAATATTTGAACGTGGGACCTGCCATGCGGATTGTACCCAACCCTGCAGTCAATATGATCAGTTAAAATCTGTGTATCTGAATAACGAAGCGGCACATATCATTTTACAACCACATGGAGTACGGGGAAAAGAAACGGAAAATCCGCTCAAGCTGCAATATGATATATTACGATCAAAATTTCAGGCGAGTAATAAATACAAATATTCCGAATGCGAGCGGGGATTTATTGAAGATCATATCAGGCGGTTTCGGTTGAACGGAGAGCAGGAAAAAACCAGACAGTTAATTGCTTTTTTAAAAGATACTATTGATAATGATGGTTACTATTCCAAAATGGAGTATAATCATTATATTGTAGAATTATTTGCCGGTCAGTTACGGGGAAAAACAAGAAGTGAAATACTTAAAATATGCAGTTTTCTTTACATAAAAGCAGTTTCTAAATTTCATTCTGATTCATCACTGTCTTAAGCACCGACAGATCACCTCTCCCACCTCGTCCGCATGTTCGGTCAGCAGATAGTGCCCGGCTTTGGGGAAGGAAATGACAGAAAGTTCCGACCGATAAAAATGCCGCCAGTTCTGATACTTTTTCTCATAGTGAAAGGACAGAGGATCTTTTCCGCCAAAAAACAAGGTGACCGGCGCACCGATCCCCAGGTCTTTTTGCCGGTAATGTTCCATATAGGAAAAAAAGCGCGCCGCATCAAGCCGGAACTGGGGGATTCTATCAGAGAATAAATCATCCCCCGGCTTGTTCGAAATGCCGGCTACCTCTGGCTGTCCGGGATAAAGGCGGTTCAGTACCCTGCTGATCTGCCGGTCAGATAAAAAATCCCATAGGGAAAATTTCTTCTTTCCGACATACAGCCAGGAGACAGGCAGGGATGAAATCAGGAACACATGAGGAACGGTCTTTCCGGCGGAAGAAAGGCGTCTGGCGAGTTCGGTGGCAAGAGCGCTGCCGACACAGTATCCGGTGAGGACGATCTGATCATAGCGGTCAAGGGCGGGAAGCAGATCTTCGGCTGCCTCTTCGACGGTTTTTGTCCCTAGTTGTTCCGTGGAGACGCAAGCGATATCCCACGGCAGACCGGCAAGCTTCCTGGCAAGACTGCCGAAGATCTCACTGTTTCCTCCGCCATAGGGGACACATAAAAACAGATTTCGTTCCCGCCGGGACAGGAGATGGTCCAGAACAACCGGCAGTTGTTCCTGCGTCCACTGCGTTTGTTCCGGATACTGGCGTTTTGTCAGGGCACCGGCAAGGAGAGCGACGGACGGATAGCGGAAGATCAGGGAATACGAGCACTCATACCCACAACTGCGGATATGCTGTATGATCTGGATGGCCGTCAGTGAATCCAGTCCTTCTTCGATCAGGTCGGTATCCGCCTGTATAGGGGCGGGAAAATAGGTTTTTATCAAAGAAAGAAGCTGTTCCTCTAAGGGCGTATTAGCGGTTGCAGCTTTTTTCGCGTCGGGTTTGTTGTCAGATCCGCCGCGAGATTCGTAGTCAGATTTGCAGTCAGATCCGCAGTCAGATCCGCAGTCAGATCCACTCCCCATGGTTCTCTGATGCAATTTCACAAGATCCAGCTTGCCATTTTCTTTCCGGGGAAACTCTGGAAGCCAGAACCACTGGCGGGGAATGCTGTAGTCGGGAAATTTCCCCGCGAGGATGGCGGAGGGGACAGTCAGTTCTGTGTCAGCCTCGTAGTAGGCAGTCAGACAATGGTTTTGTATTTCTACATGGGCCGAACGGATGTTTCTGCCGGACATGAGGATATTCTCGATCGCGCCGGTATCAATACGCATGCCGCGCAGCTTCTCCTGACGGTCCCTGCGGCCGAGATAGAGAAGCTCCCCGCGGGCAGACAACAATACGAAATCTCCGGTCCGGTAGGCGGGCGCCCCGTTCCAGATAAAGAAGCCGCCCGCGTTTTCATCCAGATCTCCCGTACTATTCAGATTTCCCATATTATTCAGATTTCCCGTACGATCCAGATACCCCATGCCAACCAGATCTCCCGTGACACATAGTTCACCTGGAACATCGACGGGCAAAAGATCCATTTTTTCTGACGGAAAGGATTTTTCTGGCAGAAGGGATGTTTCTGTCGAAAAAGATTCTTCTGGCGGTAATACAAGGAGACAGGTATTGGCTACGGCCCGCCCGATTGGAACCGGATCTTCCCCGTTCACATATTCATGAAAAGAGACATCGATGGTGCATTCTGTGGGCCCGTAGAGGTTGACCAGACGGACCGAGGGAAACAGCTGGCAGACGCGGGCGGCCAGCTCGGGTTTCAGCTCTTCCCCGCTGGAAAAGATCTCGCGGAGGGATGGCAGCGTGCGTCCGCTCTGTTCCAGATCCCTTACCAGTGCTTCCAGCATACCAGGTACGAAGTGGATCCGCTGGATTTTCCAGCGATCCGTCAGGTCAGCGATCCGGTCCGGGTATTTTTCCTCTCCCTGCGGCATGAGGCAGAGGCAGCCTCCGTAGGCGGGGGCTAAGAGAAGTTCCCAGACCGACACGTCAAACGTATTGACTGTTTTTTGAAGCGTGACGCCGCCATTTCCATAGGTATCGTTCATCCACTGCAGGCGGCACATTAGGGAATAATGGCTGATCTGTACTGCTTTTGGCAGTCCGGAAGAACCAGATGTGTACAATAAGTAAGCGCGCTGGCTTTTCAGGGCGTGAAGGGGATATGTTCTGTCACAGTCCTCCGCGGCGCGGCGGCAAAGCTGCTTCCAGCGGGACGTTCCTTCCTGTAAAGATTCCTTTGTCAAGTCGTTTTCAGCAGGAGCGATTACTTCTGTCTGCAGTGTGCGGTCGTACACGACGAGCTGGCAGTTTTTCGCGAGATACCGGAGCCGCTGGGGTCCTTCTTCCGGATGGATGGGAAGAAAGGCCGCGTTTTGGTGCAGGATGGCCAGCATCAGAACGGGCATAAATACCGACCGGTGAAGCTGGATGCCGACTATATCCCCTTCCCCGATCTTTTTTTGCCGGAGCCAGTCAGAGATCTGGTAAAACCATGCCAGCGCTTCCTGGTACGTCCATGTGTGGCTGGTATCTCTTAATATTGTCTGGTCTGTCAGGGAGGATACGGAGGAACATGCCCATTGAAGAAATAACTGGGGAACGGTTTTGGTCGGAGCTACGGCAGGAGAGGCGTGATTCAGCAGGTCATAGGCATATTTGTCAGAAGGGGTTAAAAGGCTGATGTCTGCCCAGAAGATACCGGCGGTGAACTGTTCCAGAATCAGAAAATAACGGCTGGCAAGCTGCCGGATCTGTTCCGGTCTGAACGTCTGTTTCTGGTAGAAGATCTGCAGGCTGTGCCTGTGTTTCGAATCATGGATCCATATGCGGAGCGGCGTATCGATGAAATTCATATCTGCCTCACGGTATCCGGGAGCAGGAGCGGTCATCATATGTTCCGGGTGGTAAGATACCAGCGTGTCAAAATCGATATAGGCATCGGGGGCCAGTTTTCGAAGCGCGCGAAGCGAAAAGGCGCCGTATCGGAGCGCCGAGAGGAAATTTGTTTCCAATTGGGAGCACAATGTCTGCGTGTCCGTGTCGCGGGCATGAAAGGAGATCGGCAGGACCCGGCTGAACAGGCCGACGATATCGCGCTGGCGGCGTTGGCGGTATTCGCTCATGCGCCCGATGACAGTGTGGCGGATGCCCGTTCTCTTACAGTGTTCGGCCAGAAGGGTAAGATACCAGAGGCATTCTGCTGACACATCATATTGTTCCGCGTATGCGTGGAGCTGTTGAAACAGGGAATCCGGCATGGCAAATTCGAGACAATCGGCGGCCGCAGAAAGGGCCGTGCCCGGTTCGGCTCCATCGTCTGGTGTATGCGGGAACGTATTCGAAAGCCAGTTCCGTGTTTGTTCCTCACTGGCATAGTATCCTGCCCCTTTCTGCATAAGCTCGAGATAGCGGTAATCCGTCCTTATCGTACGGCGGATATTGGCATAACCTTCTTTTTTCAGGCGCAGCAGAAGCTGTTCCTGCCAGTGTATGAGGGTGACGATGGATTTCCGATCCATGATGAGGTGGTGGAATTTCTCGCACCCATACCATTCACCATTGGCGAAGTGGAACAGGCAGGCGCTGAACAGGGATTGAGTTTCCTCGAACGGGGACAGGATCCAGTCGGTGAGAGTCCGGCAGATGCCTTCCTCCGTGCATTCCGCGCTTTCATAACGCGGTATTTCCGCCTCCGCCGGTGCGGCAGCCCGCATCGTTCCAGGACCATCTACGGACAGGCATAAAGCGGCGTGGGCAACCGGCATGAGCGCCAGCATATGCTCATAACATGTAATGTCTTCCCCGGGGGAAATAGCGAAAAAACCACCCATATTGCACAGTTCCCGCTCTGGATAGTGGTACATGAGGGATTCGATATTTTCCTGCTGCGGCAGCATTTTCAGTCGTTTCATCTCTGGTCCGTCCTCTCTTTTGGGTATACCGGTTCTGCAATTTTATTCTATTTTATCATAGATTGGTTTGTAAATCACCTTATTTTTGCCCCATCGGATTATTACGCAGGGAATATGTCTACTGGATAAGTCCATTGGGATATTATGTACAAAAGGGCGGCCTTGAAATCGAGGGAACGATTTGTTATACTGTTGGACAATGATACATAGAGAAGGAGGAGCGGATTGTGAATGACCACTCATTAGAACAAGAAATTTTTGATGCTATCGTGGAGCGGATGGAACTGGCGGAGGTGATCGCGGAACTGCCCCCGGAGAAACTTGCCTTTGATACGCCGCTGTTCGAGTCGATGGATCCGGATGGGATCGCGCTGGATTCAGTGGATTCGCTGGAACTGGTCGTCCTGCTGCAGGAAAAATACGGCATTGAGGTTGAGGATGAGGAGATGTCCAGACTGGTTTCGGTAGAAAAGATCGCTGCATTTGTGACGGAAAAGAAAGCAGGCGGGGTATAAAGACGGTGGGAAATACGGGAGAGAGAAGGAAAAGAACGACAGAAAAACTGTGCTTGCAGGGGAGGATCCCTGTGGTAACAGGGCTGGGGGTAATGGCGCCCAATGGACGGAATGCCAGGGAGTTTTTTCAGAACTGCCAAAGTGGGAAAACCGGCATCCACATCCCGGAGGTTCCACTGGCGGGCAGAGAGAAGCTGCGGACGGCGTATTGGGGGCAGATTGATGAAATTCCCGGATATAGGGAAGAATTTGCAGGAAATGTCGTGTACCGCAGCCGGGCGCTGGCGAAGCAGGCGCTGGAGGAGGCACTGTCAGATGCCGGACTTTCCAGAGAAGCGGTATCGGCGCTCGGTGAGCGCGCGGCCCTGATCACAGGATCTCTCAGTCATGATGACTATGCAGTTCTGGAAGCGGCCAGGGGAGATATTTCCTATGTGAAAGAAGAAACGCTTTCCATTTATCTCAGGAGACTTTGCGGCGTCAGGGGAGGCTGCTATCAAGTGTCCCCTGCCTGTGCTTCGGGGACGGTGGCCGTGGGAACCGCGATGGAACTCATTCGTTCCGGACGGTGTGATGTCGTATTGGTGTGTGGCGTGGATGCCCTATCCAAAATGGTGGCGTACGGGTTTCACAGCCTGAAGGCACTGAGCTGCGGCGTTTGCCATCCGCTGGGTCAGGGGAGGGATGGCATCAATATCGGCGAGGGCTGCGGCGTGCTCGTTCTGGAGAGCCGGGAACATGCCCTGCAGAGGAAGGCTGGCATCTATGCGCAGTGTGTCAGCTGCGCCATGGGGAATGAGGCGTTTCATATCACCAGTCCTAGCCCGGATGGCGGGGGATTTTTTGATTCGATGCATACGGCGCTGCAGGGGGCGGCCCTTCCCCCGGATGAGTTGGATTATATTAACCTTCATGGAACGGGAACGCGGGTGAATGACCAGGCAGAGCTGGCAGCGGTGGAAAAATTATATGCCGGAGCGGCGAAAAGACCATATCTGTCATCCCTGAAGGCACTGACCGGGCATTGTATGGGGGCGGCAGGGGCGCTGGAAGCGGTGCTGACGGTGCTGTGTCTGAAAGAACAGCAGTATGTTCCCCTGTGCGGCGTCGGCTGCCCGATAGAGGAGATCGGAAGTTATGGGAACCGACGGCATCCGATCCGCTACGCGATGTCAAATTCCTTTGCTTTCGCCGGGAATACGGCAAGCGTGGTCTTCGCCGGGGCGGATGTGGAGGCTGGGGAAACTGCGGTCGAAAAGAGAGAGGTCTTTCTCGGCGGCATTGGAATGATCATGCCGGGCATTTCCGGTATTGATGAAGTGAGGGAGAGGCTCTGGCAGGAGGGCAAGGGAGCCGGGAAGTTGGAATGGTCGGGTCTGGAATGTCAGGCGGCGGATTTGTCGGTACCGGGAATTCCCGCCAAGAAACTGCGCGGTATGACTAAACTTTCAAAAATGGTGCTGTCAGCTGCCCAGCAGGCAGAGCGCGATGCCGGGGCCGATCATACGGAGTGGGATGCCAGAAGAACAGGTACGGTATTTTCTTCTCTCTATGGTGCATGGAAGGACAGGATCCGGTTTGCCAACATGGTGGAGCAAGAAAAACCGGATCTGTGCAGCCCCACGCTATTTGCCAATACTTCGCCGAATGCGCCGCTGGGACACCTGTGCATCAAAATGAACTGCCGGAAAAACAGTACGAGTATGCAGGGGACTTCCCCGCTTCTTCTGGCACAGATGTTTGTGGAAAACGGGGACTGTGACCGTGTGTTTTGCTGCGTGGCAGAAGAGTACAATGAGATGCTGGCAGAAAAGCTGGAAGATAAACTGAAAGATAAACCGACAGGAGAACTGGCAGAAGGACAACTGTCTTATTTTGGAGGCGGGGATCACTGCTGCCAGCTTTTTTTGCAGAGCGGGCGGTCGGCGACAACATACTGCCGGATCGGGCAGATCCTAACCGGCGCTATGGATGACGGGATTTTGACAGGGACTCTGAATGAAGCGGAAAAGGAGAGATTTCTGAAACTGGCAGACAGGTTCTGCCGTCAGGCGGAGACCGTGCCGGACGCTATATTTTCCATGGGTGGTCCGGATTTCATCCATATGGCGGAATGGCAAATATTTATGCAGCATTTTCCCCAGTCCCAGTGTCTGTCTGCGGACCGGTTTTTTCCCGGGTTGGGATATGACAGGTTCTATGTAAATATCGCAGCGGCTGCCCTCTGCCTGAAGGAGGGGACGATCCCTTCGTCATTGTGCGGCGTGGACAGTGGGAAACCGTCCAGTATCATGGTGACAGGATACGATATGTGCGGCAATTACTATGCCGTGTTTCTTCATGATACAGAATTATTTCCCGCTGTAACGGAAGGCGAGGGTAAGTTCGGCGTCTCCGACGGGTGACCAGTCCCCGCAGGAGGTTTTGCGGATCAGGCTGTGGCAGGAGACTCGGGCGAAGCCTCCCACAGCAAGCGAAATGGAAACGTCTGTCCGGACAGAGTCCCCGGGCGATGGACAGCAGCAGATCCGGGCTGATCGGATCTCGGCGAGGTACAGGAGGTCTGGGGGAGCGTCATGGTACCGGAAACCGAGAAGGGCGGACGCTGACTGTGCCATATTTTCCAGCAGATAACTCCCGGATGCGGTCAGAAGGTCTCCTTCTGACACAGACCGTTCTGTCAGGATATGATGTTCGGATGCCTGTAAGATCCGGTCGATCAGCAGGAAGGGATAGGACTGCGGAATGTGTAATGGGTAGGATGTATTTTTGTCCATGGTTAGATCCTCATTTCTATTATCTATCACTAGTTTATTATATTCCGTACTTTTTTTCAATCGTTGATATGCGACTGTAGCTGCCGAAGGCATAGCTATCGAAAGCATGAATGCCCGGGCAAAATTGCCGGACAAAAGCCGCCAGACGGAATAAGTTTGGCTTGACAGGGGATGTAGTTCATTGGTAAACTTTTACTAAGTAGTTATTGTCGGGTTTAGAATGGAGGTATTTTATGAAAAAATGGCTATCACGCAGCATCGCCATACTGCTTGTTATGGGAATGGCGGCTGGCAGCTTGTCACAGTATTCCATGAGCCTGGCGCAGGCAAAAACGGCCCGGAAGGAGCAGGGAGCGCGTCAGGAAACGGTACTGAAACAACAGCTGGCGGCAACGAAGGAAGAGTTCCCAAATGGGGCGATCGGCTTTATGTCCAGCCAGATTTCGGTGGCAGAAGGCGACAGAACAAAAATTGAGGTTGTGAGGCAGGGAGCAACCGATACGAAAGCTACCGTGACATTTAAGGCGGTGGACGTATCGGCTGAGTATGGAAAAGATTACCAGCTCTCTGTGACGGAAGGAAAGGATACGACTGTCCTGGCCGCGGCCGAGGACCAGAAATCCCTGTTCAGCATGTACCGTGACAGTATCACCGTAGAAGACGGACAGGCTGCCAAAGATGGACAAACCGTCGAAACTGGACAGGCCGCCAAAGATGGACAAACCATCGAAAATGGCCAAGCCGCCGAAGATGAACAGCCCGCAGAAGACGGCTGGAATTCCGGGGACGAGAAGGCCGGGAACGCGGCAGCACAGGCAGCGGGTGAAGAAAATGGAAAGGTATCACTGGGACAGCTCACGGGGGCAGAAAAGGCCAAGGCTATGCAGAGTGGAAAAGTGAGCAGGCAGAAGTCCTGGCGCGAGATTGAGAAATCGGACCAGAAAACCAGTGAATACGGACAGGCAGAGGAGATTACGAAAAAAGGCGGCGACGCGCTGGAAGACGTGCTGGAGGCGATGAGCGGCGTCACCTATACGCTGACGTTTGAGAAAGGCGAGTATAAAAAGGTCATTGATCTCGAGACGATAGACGATGACATGGCGGAGTCGGACGAACAGATCATGTTGCTGCTGACAGATGCCAAAGGTTCCGAGCTTTCGGCAAGCTATACCGGATATGTCAATATTAAGGACAACGAATCATCAGAGGTAAACGTATTCCGGATGCAGGATCCACAGGTCCATGTGACGCGCGGCCAGGAGCAGGTAACGCTGACGGTGTGCCGGACTTCGGGGACCGAGCAGATGGCAGTCATGGGAGTCGGTACCATCGCGGATACGGCCAAAGCAGGCAGGGATTACGAGGCCGTGACGGAGACGCTCGTATTTCTTCCGGGGATGAAGGAAAAGACGATTACCATTCCACTCATAATGGATTCTGAGACGGAGGAGGAGGTGTCCTTCTATGTGGGCGCCGCCTCGAACAATGACAGCGTGGTGGATGAGGCGTCGAAAGCTACGAGAGTTACGATCGAAGCGCCGGAAGGATCGCTGTCCAAAGCGGGACATACCCGTTCCGGCGAACTGTCCGCGAAGGACAGGACGGATAACTATGGCAGCAGCTATGATATCTGGGCACGAAACTGGGGGTCGGCGGAGTGGAACATGGGTGGACTCGATCTCAGGAATGCCAAGAGTATGCGGATCAATTATACGAGCACACAGGGATCACGTACATGGAAGGCTGGCTGTGATACTAGAAGCAGCAGCGACCGCTCCGTCACCTTTTATCTGGATAACAGGCAGGTATACAATAGACAGGGCAGTTCCCTTGCGGATATATCAGTGGATATAGAGCTTAGTAATTACCAGCAAAAGAATATGACCTTCAAGGCAGTTGTTCAGCCGACAAACAATAATGATAATGCGATGCTGAAAGTGAACAGCATTCAGGTTACCTATCAGGATTACACGGTGGAAGTGGCGAACAGCGCGCTGAATGATGATAACAAAATTTTCAACAAGGGGAACTGTTATAGGGAAAAAGCATATACGGCAAAAGGAAAGTTCACAGAGACGGGAAATTATTATAATCTGGGCAACTTAAAGGTAAACGGATCTTCGAATACCCAGATCTACAAATGTAATAGTACACTGGGCATCAGTTATTCTTTCAACGCAAACGCCAAAAACTCCGCTGGGATCGCGCCTTCGTCCGGCAGTGTGGAATTTAAGGATATAGAACTATATAACAATAGCAAGAGCAGATGGGAGTCACTGGGGAGTAAATCGGTCGATGCGGCGACACTTCTCACCACATACCGCAGTTATGCGACCAATGACCATAAGTTCCGGCTGCGCCCGGTATTTGATGTGAAAAAGGCAAACATCCGGTTTGTCACGGATACAAGGTTCGGTGAATTTAATGGATTCAATAATGGCGAAGTATTTACTTCCATGAGCCTGCTGGATACGATCCAGGTATCCGCGTCGCCGAAAGCCGGCCACGCGGTGAAGGCGATCACCGTGTCCGGCTCCCGGAAGATCACAGACGGGGAACGGAAGGATATCGTGAAATTCGCACCGACGGGGACGGGCCAGATCACCGTGACGGCGGCCTATGAGGACGCGTCCATCGATGTGGCGGTGCATCCGAGAGGCGGCAATAAGGATGAGGGTTCGGTGCTCTATTATGATTCCGAAAATCCTAAAAATTCATTAATAGGGAAAAATGGACAGCTGATGACGATCCATAATATTATACTGAACAGTACATATCATATCATCGGTCTTGCTTCCCCCGGTTACCGTGCGATCTGGTCGGATGGGACAGCAGACGATGACAACGATGGGATCATATCGGAAGAAGAACAGAAACGGCACAGCGATCACACGGCATTTAGTTCCGTCAACGGCGAGGTACTCCCGTACATACCGACCGATCCGTACAGTAAGATCTATTATGATTTTCAGGTGCCGGCTGTAGCAGACAAGAGCCAGCAGACCTCGATCGTCGGCCGGGTTTTCCTGGTGGATACCGAGATCTTTTCCGAGGAAGAGACCATAACGAAGCTAAATGGCGCTACTGTATCGGTGGGAGAGTCTGCCAAAGATGTCATAGAGGGTAAGGAGGATGACCGTTATTCGGTGCTGACAAAGAGGCTGGATAAGAAAAATCCCTATGCGAAGGCAGGGGATGGATATTTTGAAATTCCGGGAAATGGCAGCTTTTATGTCAACGATTATCATTTGGTAAATATCCAGTATCAGTCGTCCAATGGAGGGACGCTGATCGGCTCGGAGGTCATGCGGCCGGGAACCTACGAAGAAATAAAACTCCGCACGGATTCGATCATGGAAGTAGAAGGCGCCAGAGTGATGTATAAGGATAAGGATGGAAAAAGCTGGAAAGAACTGGATTATCACAATGTAGATAACGGGGATTACAACTGCCGCATGGAATTTGATGTGGTGAGCCAGAAGACAGCGCTCCAGCCGAGGAAGGCAGAACTTGTCTTTTACAGCGGCGGATCCGAGAAGGCGAAAGTCGAGGATACGGTCGATGCGGAACATATGGGTCAGTTCTGTTTTGATTTTAATCCATCGAAGCTGGAGCTTCCGAGCGGTACGACAGCGGCGCTCCGCATTTACGATCAGAACGGCGACATGTATTATGAGAGACAGACCGGCATCGACATCCGGGAGTCCGTCGGTATCATCGACATGATCAACAGTTTTGAGTTCGGCGGACTGAATTGCGCGATCAAACTTGTGGGTAAGATCGATTCCCTGTTCGATCTGGGCTGGAATGGCTCGCTGAATGCCAGGGATAAAGATGAACATGTAACATTTGGCGAGGACCAGTCGATCACGCTTACCATCGGTTTTGAAAAACCAGACGTCGTGAGTACGGAGAAGACAAACAAGAAGACGCTGCAGAGTTTGGCGGTAGACAAGGCCGATGCCGATCAGGCGTTGATCAATGAAAAGAAAAAATCAAAACCGGATGCGGACAAAGTAAAGAAACTGGAGGAAAAAGCGCAGAAGGCAACAGAGGAATATGAAAAAAAGGTAAAGGACAGCAGTTCGCCGTCCGGGAAGAAACGATCGGCAGACATAGCAGGCAAGGCGAGCCTGAGCCTGAATTTCCGCCTGTCTCTGACATTTGCCTATGATGCGAAAAATAAGGCCAATTATTTTGAACAGATGGTGCTCGCTGTGGAAGCCGACGGGGGTGCCGGCGCGAAAGTGAAGTTTGCCACCCCGGTTGGCATCACCATCAGCCTCGGTTTTGAGATCAAAGGAAACGCCATCGCAAGTTTCATTATTGCCCGCAAGACCGACCAGGAAGTGAACCCCAAATATTATCTGACATCGGTAAAAAATGAGCATTCGATCATGGACAATGCCGGAAAGATCAATCTGTTCAAGACAGGAAACGGGGTGGAGAAGCCCTTTAAAATGAGCGGGGTATTTGAGGTCAACCCAGCGCTGACGCTGACGGCGGGAGCGGGGATCGGCGGCGTGGTAGACGTTGAGGTATCTGGAACAGCCGCCTTTAAAATGAAGTTCTACACGGATGAACAGGAAAATACGGGCACGGTAAATCTCAGTGCCAAAATCGGGGTAAAGGTTCTCTTTATCAAGGCGAGCTGGCCGTTCGTATCGAAAGACGTCAATCTATTCGGAAACACGAGCGCGGCAGGACGTTCGCTGGATAATGAGAATTATCTCCACGACAGCGCTTCCCTCCTGCAGGCTTCCGACAGGGAATATTTAAAGAACCGGGGCCGGTGGAATGGCGGCGGCATGTCCGCGAAGAGCCTGGATGAGAACGAAAAGGGCGTGAAGGAAGCCGCCATTCAGACAGGAATTTATTCCGGAACCGATATCGAATTGATGAAGATCAACGAGGAAGGCGATTATCTCGGCGTATTTCTGGATGATCCCGGGACTGGAGCCAACGCTCCAAATGGCGCGGACGCCCTGAATGGTGCGCAGGTTTATTATTCCATTTACAGCCATGTCACGGGTGAGTGGTCGGCGCCTGTCATGCTGGAGGACGACCAGACGACCGATCAGGATATATCCGCTTTTGATCTGGGAGAAAGAGGGATCATTGTCACCTGGTCATCGGCCAATCGGAAACTGGCCGCTGACGACAACCGGACCGATATGATAAATGCCATGGATATCCACGCTTCGTTTTTTAATAAAAATACGAAGACGTTTGGAGAAAAAATGCACATTACGAACACGACGGACGAAGACCATGAGGCGGATCTTTCGCCAAGCGTGATTTTCAATGACGATTCGCTGCTCGTATATTATACAAAAAATAAATATGAAGTATCGGATCCGAAAGCGGAGGGAGAAGTAGTCGGTGACGTGGTTCACCCGGCTTCCAGTTATATGGCGTACCGCGAATATCATTTTACAAATCAGCCATCCGCCGGTGATACGGTGGGAAGCTGGATCAATGAATATGACAGCCTGAAAGACAAGACAATAAAGCCGGCGCTGGAGGAAGGATACAACAAAGCGAAAGAGGACAATGATCCGGATTTTGCGGCGTATGAATCTTTCGATGCCTATTATCAGGATTATGTCAGGGACTGGTACGGGCAGGTTATGTTTGATACCACACCTCCGGTATACATTGATGAAGAACTAGATGGTGAAGGTTACTGGAAGGACAATGAAGAACCGGACATTTATAACGGTGCGAATGTGACGGATACTTCCCCGTCAGGCGGTGAGAACGGAGAGGACCAGGCGGGGATCGTCGAGGGCGACGTTACCGTCGGAGGAAGCGAGAACATTGATGAGAACTGGACGCCTAAGATCATAGACAGCGATGCCATCAGTTATGACGACATGGGAATCTTTGCGTTCACCGGTGACTATGACCAGAGTCTGGAGACGACTGGGGACAGAGACATCTTTATCCAGATCTACGACTTTAAGACAGGAGCCATCACCGATCCGATCGTCGTTGTCAGTGACAACAAGGAGGACAGTGACCTGCATTTTGTGAAAGCGAAAAATGACAAGAATAAAGATACTTATCTGACCTGGCTGTCAGACGGCGATATCATGGCCCTGAACATTTCCAATGTGGTGAACAACTGTCTCGTGGAAAAAGGCGAAGATGGACAGCAATACTATTTGGTAGATAAGTCGAAGAAAGAGGAAAACGGCTATGAGCCCCCGATGGTGATGGTGGAGGGCGAAGTGGCCAAAGAAGATGACGGCACGGAGAAGGAAGGAGCTGTCAGTGAGATCACAGGTTTTGACGTAAAATCAAACGAAGACTATATCTATGTGACATGGACGCAGAGCGGCCAGACGCTGAAAAAAGGCGTAGCGGAAGACTCCGATGCGGCGACAGAGGCGGAGAACCAGAACATTGAAACGCAGATCTACATGGCGCGTTATGATTTTGCGGAAGGCCGCATGACGGATGCCGTGCAGGTGACGAGCGGAAGCGGCGACAACTACAGTGACCTGAGCTTTGTAGTCAATCCGGACAGCACGCTGACGGCCCTGGCGGTAAAAACAGGGACAAAAGTAGTAGATGCTGCCGAGTTCAATGAGACGGTGCAGGATTACAACGAAAATATCAATAATCCGGACAAGAAGCACGACAAAGTATCGGAACAGGATTTTACAGAATTCGTGGCAGTGGACGAGGATAACAAAGCACTCGTGGCCATGACGATAACGCCCTGCAGCGTATTGAAGGTAAAGGAATGGGCAGCAGGTGATTTCATCGCCGGGGAAACGAACAGTGTAACGATCGAACTTCTCAATGACGGCATTGATACGGTGAAAGAAGCAAGTGTTACCGTTACGGATGCGGCCGGAAACAGCCTTCTGCGGGGAGACGACGGAGAGGCGGCGGCCTCGGTTCAGATCGACCGGATGATGGGGGGAAGCACGTACGATATTCCATGCGCTCTTACCCTTCCGGATGATGCAGAAAACGGCGTGATCCAGATCAAGGTGGCAGACAAAGACGGCCGGGAACTGCTGACGGATCGGTACGAAAGAAATATAAAAGAGGAAATGATCATCACAGGAGTGACGGCTGTGGAGACGGATGAGCGGGATGTATATGACATTAGCTTTGACGTGGAGAATGGGATCTGGAAGAACGCTCCGGAAACAAAAGCGGCAGTTGGTGTGGTAACAGCAGACGGGGACAAAAAGCTGGCAGATGTCACGATCCCCGCGATGGAAAAGGGCAGTAAGAGAACCATTACGACTACAGTTACCGTGGATTCCGCGAAACAGTTTGTGGAAGGAAAAGACGAGGAAGGACAGGCGGCAGAAACCGGAACCTTCTATGTCGACCACGTAGACAGCCGGGATACGGCATCGGTTGTGCGCGCGGTAAGCGATGCCCAGTTGAAACAGGCAGACAGCATCCAAAGTGTCCAGTTTGCCAGCGGCAACGAGATCAAGGTCGGCGTCGGCGAGACATTACCACAGAAATTAAATATCGTTTCCTCTCTGGCAGATGAGACGACTGGGGTGACGGGAACCGAGGGACTGCAGATCCGCTGGACGACAGACGATGAAAATATTGCCAGTGTGAGCAGTGACGGAAATCTTACCGGAATGAAATGTGGTACGGCGAAATTGACCGCCTATGTGTATCCGAAAAATGAGACGACCACGATATCCGTGACAGAAGGCGATGAGCCGGAGTATAACTTCGGCACGCATGCCAACGATTTTGTCACCATTCCCAATAAGGTGCTGAAAAGCTACGAGGCGACGGTAACAGTGACGGAACATGCGGCAGCGCCGGACGATCCCGGTGAGACGCCGGCGCCGGATGATCCGGGAAAGACACCTGCGCCGGGCGATGCCGGAAAGACTCCGGGCGACGCTGGAAAGACGCCATCACCGTCAGATACGCCAAAAGATACAGGGAAGAAAACGGCGGATAAAAAGACGGTTACGAAGTCGGGAGTCACCTATAAGATTTCCGGCAAGTCTGTCACGATCACGAAGACAAAGAAGAACATTCAGAAACTGACAATTCCTGATAAGGTGACGATCGGCGGTAAAAAGTATCCGGTTACAAAGATCCATGCCGGCGTGTTTAAAAATTGTACAAAACTGAAATCTGTTGTATTTGGCAGGAACGTGGCGAACATCGGAAAGAATGCTTTTAAGGGCTGTAAGAGTCTGAAAAGTATTACGTTCAAAAGAAAGAACGTGCCCGCAATCGGCAAAGGTGCATTCTCCGGCATATACAAAAAGGCGGTTGTGAAAGTACCTAAGAAATCAAGGAAAAAATATAAGAAGAAACTGACAAAGAGGACCGGCATTACATCAAAGATGATGAAGTGGTAACGCGGTTCGGATCAAGGAAAAAATATAAGGAGAAACTGACAAAGAGGACCGGCATTACATCAAAGATGATGAAGTGGTAACGCGGTTCAGATGACGGGCAGAACAGGAAAGGAAACAGATGAAACAGGGAAAAAGAATACTTGCCATATTTTGTGTGCTTTCTGTTTTTATATTTCAGTCTGGTGTTCCGGTCTGTTCTGGGCAGGAAGAGCATAAAAAGCATCAAAAAAATTATCTGGAAGACCGGGTCATTCTGGCGGCAGAGCGGGGGGCGGGCGAGAACCGCCCGCCGGAGCTGGATGGTTATGGCATCTGCCGTATGGAATGGCTTCAGGAGGCGAAATCGGGGGAGAAGATCCTTGATTTCTACGCTGGTTATCTGGAAAAGGGCAAAGATGTGGAGCAGGTGATCCGGGAACTGGAGCACGCAGACGGGATCGTATGTGCAGAGCCGGATTATCTCTGTTACAGCCTGTCTTCGCAGGAAGTTTTTTACCCTTTTGACGATGCCGTAGTGGCACAACGCTGGCATCTCCGGGCAGTCAGGGCGGCGGAGGCATGGAAGAAGCTGGAAGACCGGGGGATCCGTCCGGGGGAGGGAACCGTTGTCGCAGTAGTCGATACAGGAGTGTCACTCCAGCATCCGGAACTGTTCGATAACCTATGGTACAATGCGGCGGAGGCAGCAGGGGAAGAAGGCGTCGATGATGATGGAAATGGCTACGTGGATGATATCTATGGTGTAAATTTGGTGAATTCCTTTACGGATATGACGGACAGCTGCGGACATGGCACCCAGATGGCGGGGATCATCGGACTGGGGCCCGGCGCTGCCGGGTCTGTCGGGATTGCCTATGGCTCGCGGGTCATGCCGGTAAAAATTGGAACAGACCGGAATTTCGGAACAGATGCGGCTGTTGAGGGAATCCGTTATGCAGCCGCCAATGGCGCAGATGTGATTAATATGTCGTTTGGTACATATCATGATTCCCTTTTGCTGCGAACTGCAATCCAGGAGGCGTCGGAACACTGTATGCTGGCCGCAGCCGCAGGGAATGAAGGTCTGCCGACAGAGAACGATTATCTGGATCAGGAGGCAGGGAATGTCTATCCGGCGGCTTATCCGGAAGTGGTCGGGGTGATGGCGTTGGACATGCAGGAGAAAATCGGCAGTTATTCGAACTGGGATGCCGATCCCGGAGAGGGAGCTGAATATGAACTGGCGGCACCGGGAAGCGCTGTCTATTCGACACTGCCCGTTGGAACATATGATAATATTTCCGGAACCTCCCCCGCCGCGGCCATGGTATCAGGAGCGATGGCGGTATATCGATCCATGTATCCGGACCGGGAAAGAAATCCGGCTGCCTGGCTTCAGAAACATTTCGTTGAGAGTCAGACCCATACGATACAGCATCGGGTATCGCAGGGTGTGAAGCTGCATTATAAACGGCTGGATCTATTGGAGTTGGTTGATTTCTGGTTGGGAGGAAGCATATTTCCGCCAGAAGATCCCGGTGAGCCGGTGGAGTCAGCGAAACCAGAAAATCCGCCTGTTTTGTCGGAGACGAAAGAGCCGGAAAATCTGTCGTTTTCGTCAGGGAAGGAGAAAACGGAAAATCCGACCGCCCCATCAGCCAAAGTAGACCCGGAAAGTCCACTTGCCCCATCGGAGGCGGTGGAAGCCGAAAAGCAGTTTCGAACTTCCCGCGTCATTCTCAAACGCAGTTATAAAAAGAAAAAAAGAAGAGCAAAACTTAGCTGGAAACTTCCAGGCAGGAAGGTAGATCAGTGGTATATTTACCGTTCATCGCGAAAAGACCGGGGATATAAACTGTGGAAGAAAACGGGCAGGAAAAAAATAACTGTTACATGCGGTCGGAAGAAGATGTATTACCGGGTGGCGGCATCTGGCATATTTGATGGTAAAACAGTGAAAAGTAAGAAAAGCGGGGTGAAATCATGTATCCGTATTTAGAGACGCCGTGGGGCAGGCTGGAGTTATATGAAGTCATGCAGATCGTCGGGGCTGTTGTGGCTGTTCTTGTGCAGATGATCCTGTTGTACCGGAAGGCGGGCCCCAAAAGGTGCATTCTGTTTTCCACCCTGTTTGCCGTGTATTCCCTGCTCGGAATATATGCCGGATCCCTGATCCGCCAGACATCTTATGGGAAGCTGCAGGGGGGAAACCTGCTTGACAGTGTAATGGCAGGGGAGGGCAGGCATTACCTTGGAACGGTTCTTGTCAGTACCCTATTGTGCCTGCCGTTTACCTGGATCCTCTCACGGATTCTCCGTATCCGCAGGCAGGAGCAGGAACAGTGCCAGCGTGCCGTGCTTAATTCGCTGGCGGCCGGATTGCTGGTGCAGCATATTTTTGTCAGATTGGGATGCTTTTTCCGTGGCTGCTGTTATGGGAAATATTACCGCGGTCCCGGCGCAATACGCATGCCTGGAGGGGAAGTGCCATATCCCATATTTCCATCCCAACTGCTGGAGGCGGCTATTTCAGCAGTCCTTTTGGTCCTGCTCCTGATACTGATTGCGAAGGGCTATGATGTTTTCGGCATGATGGTGGCGGGATATGCTGTTAATATCATTGTGACGGAATGCTTTATGGATCAGAAGGGAAGCGGGATGATATGGGGAATTACGATCATACAGTGGTGGGCTGTGGGCCTGCTGCTTCTGGGGGCAGGGTACCTGATCTGGCAGAAACCGTGGAGAAGGAGGCGGCGATCTGGGGCATCATAACATAGTATCATAAAAAAGGCAAAAGAATATAAATGAGGATGGAGGTCATACGATGCAGGAGATTAAATGTCCGAAATGCGGAGAAGTTTTTGCAGTGGATGAATCGGGTTATGCACAAATCGTTCAGCAGATCCGGGACAGTGAATTTGAAAAAGAACTAAAGCGCCGGGAGAAAGACCTGGAGGAGAAAAAAGAGAGTGATCTGGAGATCATCCGCTTGAAGCAGGAAGAAGAATTAAACCGGAAACTTTCTGACCAGAAATTAGAATTATCAGAAAAGGATAAAATGATCGAGCAGTTAAAGGGAAAACTGAAAAATAGTGATACCGAGAAAGAGTTGGCGGTTTCCAGGGCGCTTCACGAAAAAGAACAGGAGATTTCCGAAAAAATAAATCAGATCACAGAGTTGGAAGGACGATTATCAAGCAAGGACAATGAAAACAGACTTCAGGTAGAAACGTTACAAAAACAGCATGAAAATGAATTGAAACTGAAAGAAGAGCAGATCGAATATTATAAAGATTTTAAGGCGCGGTTATCTACAAAAATGGTGGGAGAAAGTCTCGAACAACATTGTTTGAACCAGTTTAATTCGTTGCGGATGACGGCATTCCCGACTGCCTATTTCGAAAAGGATAATGATGTACGGACAGGCAGTAAAGGGGATTTTATTTTCAGGGATTCTGTCGACGGCGTGGAGTTTATTTCGATCATGTTTGAAATGAAAAATGAAATGGATGAAACAGCTACCAAACATAAAAACGAGGACTTTTTTAAAGAACTTGATAAGGACAGGCGTGAAAAAAAGTGCGAGTATGCCGTACTGGTTTCGCTGCTTGAAATGGACAACGAATTATATAATAACGGCATTGTCGATGTTTCCTACCAATACGATAAGATGTATGTGATCCGTCCCCAGTTTTTTATTCCGATGATCACCCTGTTACGGAATGCGGCACTTAACTCCCTGGAATACCGGAGGGAACTGGAGGTCGTAAGAAACCAGCAGGTGGACATCCGCCATTTTGAGGAAAACATGAATAAATTTAAAGAGGGATTTGCGCGGAATTATGATCTTGCAAGCAGAAAATTTAAGACTGCTATCGATGAAATCGACAAGACGATCCAGCATCTTCAGAAAACGAAAGATGCGCTTCTTGCATCCGAAAACAATCTCCGGCTCGCGAATAATAAAGCGGAAGACCTGAGCATTAAGAAACTGACGAAAAATGCGCCAGCGGTGAAGGAAATGTTTGAGGAACAAAATCAAAATGGAGGGGGCTGACTATGGCAATTAAATCAATAGAAATATTAAATGTAATGGTATTTCAGCGTCACCTGAGAAAAAACAATGCTGATCTCAGATCAATTCAGAAGGGCGATTCATTTCAGGAAGCATTTATGCTGGATTTCTGCGATGGAATCAATGTCCTGATCGGTGAGAATGGAGTAGGGAAGACGACTATATTGAAAATGATCTATGCGGCAACACAGTGGTCGATCAAGAAAACGGATCCCGGAAAAACAGAAAGATTGTTACAATTTTTCTCCAACAGTTTAAAAGACAGCGATGCTTTAAAAAATGTGAAAAACAGCGAGGACTATTGCTATTATAAGGTATCGGACGGTACACATAGCTTTCATGAAAGTCTTTCCCATGAGGGGATATTTCATTTTGAGGATTGGATCGGTTTAGACATGCAGTCCGTATTTATTCCCACGACAGAGATGCTGTCACATGCGGAGGGATTTCTGGCAATGAATCAGAAATACAGCATGCCTTTTGACGGAACGCAGATTGATATTATTGTAAACGCTTCGTTGCCGGAAACGCGGGAAATTCCGTCAGTTATGAGTGGGATACTCGATAAGATCAGCGATGTTATTGACGGGACGGTAATTTTGGAGAAGGATTCTTTTTATGTGTTAAAAAAGGATGGCAGGAAAATAGTTTTTTCATTGGAAGCAGAGGGATTACGCAAATTAGGTTTGATCTGGAAACTAATACGGAACGGTCTTTTGGAGAAAGGGACGATTTTGTTGTGGGATGAACCGGAAGCAAATTTAAATCCCGAATTATATCCTTTGGTTGCTGAGATTTTGTTGGAGTTACAAAAAAACGGGATTCAGATTTTTGTGGCGACTCATAGTTATAATTTCGCTAAATATTTAGAAATCCGCCGTACAGACAAGGAACAGGTGGTATTTCATAATTTGTACAAGAGCCGTAATTCTCTTTCAGATGAATTGCAGAAAGACTTTATGGGGATGTATGATGAGAGTGAAGCAGTATACAGCCAGTCCGCATATACAATGGATGAGATCAAGTGTAATCATATCATGATTGCGGATAATGAATTGCTTGATGAAGTGTATGAACTGTGAGGAAACGCGTATGAAACATATATTTGTAGAAGAGAACGGTGTATATAGTATTGATTGTTCGAATGCTGTATGGGCAACGGACAACATTCATGATGATTATCATAGTGCAGGGATACACATTAACGATGTTGATTTTCTGATTGAAAACGAAACGCATATCCTCATGGTAGAGTATAAAAATGCCTGTATTGAGGGGGCACAAAATCCTAATGCGTTTCATCCTTTGGAAGAGAAGAAAATATTAGTTGCAGCGCGAAAGTTTTATGATTCTCTGCACTATTTAAGATTGCTCGATAAAAATAAACCAATTCAGTACATATACATCCTTGAATACCCTAATGGGGATAAAACGACCAGAAAAAGGCTACGGGGCAGATTGAAAGTAGAACTGCCTTTTGCACTTCAGGATCGTATAGGAAATGGAAACAAATTGATCGATCAGGTTGATGTTCTTTCCATTGATGAATGGAACGGTGACAGCATTTATGGAAATTATCCATTTAGGCGAAATAATATTATAAAAAGGAGAGATGAATGATGACAAACACAATGATTATGAAAACAATGGAAAAACCGCGTCTGTCCGTAAAAGCGCAGACGCTGGCAACGATCGCTGCCGTTGCAGGCGCCGTTGCCGTCCCGCAGATCTTTCACGCGCTCGGGGCAGCTTTTGGATTAGGGACGACGCTGGGTGAAGCTTTTCTGCCAATGCATCTGCCGATTCTTCTGGTCGGGCTTCTGGCAGGACCTTATGCCGGTGCGGCGGCGGGAATGTTTGGACCGCTTGTCAGTTTTGCTCTTTCCGGGATGCCCGGGATTGCCATGCTGCCGTTCATGATGCTGGAATTGTGCGTGTATGGACTGGCGGCAGGACTGCTTCGGAATGTAAAGCTGCCTGTCGTAGCGAAAGTGCTGATTGCCCAGATCGCGGGAAGGGTCATCCGGTCCGCGGCAATATTAGCCGCTGTATATGGACTGGGCAGTGAGAGCGTTTCCCTTGCGTCTATATGGATGAGCATTGGAACGGGCGTTTACGGTATTGTGCTTCAATGGGCGTTGCTGCCGGTGGCCGTGCATTTCGTGGAGCGTATGACATATGAAGAACGATGATCTGGAAAGGGCAAAACAAATATTTGCATCTGGTAATTATACCTGTGTTCTGTGCAGAGGTGAGTCGGTACTCACCAGCACGGAACGCGGGGTAAGGCCGCTCCTTCAATGGCTGGACGGGGAAGATCGGGTAAGAGGGTTTTCTGCCGTGGATAAAGTGGTTGGCAGGGCGGCTGCATTTCTGTATGTCCTGCTGGAAGCAAAAGAAGTGTATGCCGATGCGATGAGTGAGGGAGCGCAAGAGGTGTTTTCAACATATGGGATCCGGTTCGGGTGCGGCGTATTGGCAAAGGAAATCATCAACCGCAAAGGTGACGGACTCTGCCCGATGGAGCGGGCGGTGCAGGGGATTCATAATCCGGGGCAGGCACTGGAGGCGGTGAGGGAGGAGTGCAGGAAATTAGCAGTATGAATCTGTTAAATATTTTTTTGTGATCTGCGGGAATGGATACTCGGTCTGCCACCTCATCCGCGTGTTCGGTCAGCAGATCATCCCCGGCTTTGTAAAACGAAATGAAAGAAGGGGGCGGTCGATAAAAATGCCACCCTTCCGGTGCTTTTTATTTTGCATGGCACCGGATGATGATTTTTCATGTTTTCTTCCATGCGCGCAAACAATTTGTGAATAAGCGGATCTGCCGCCTGTTCACATTTTTTTTTCTTATATTTTCTAAACAATCCTATCTTTAACATTTGAGAATAGTCATAAGTTCGATTGAAAAAACGAGGCTGAAATTAAAGCGCCACTGTTTTTTAGGGCGTCCGTCAAGTTTACGATTTTCCATGTTTTTTAATGCGATATGTTCATGGTATTTTCCCTGCATTTCTATACAATAAAAGTAACTAAATTTGTAGCAGAATGAATTTGTGTTTCTGTGCTGTTTGGCACAAATTCATTGTATGAGGAAAGCAGTGCAGAAAACGAGGTGCAATATGAGAAAAACAAAGCAGAAAAGCATCGTGCTTCTCCTTTGTTTATCTTTACTTTTTTCTCTGTTTTCGGGTATATCCATGGAGGCAAAGAAAGCGGCAAAGGTAAAAAAAGTGGAAGTACGCACAACCGATTCAGGCGTATTGGTAATGAAGAAAAAGGAACAGCGGACACTGAAACTTGCCGTCAACGGAGCCGTTTCCAAAAAGGCATGGAAACAGCTGTCGTTTTACTCAAAGAATAAGAAGGCTGTCAAAATCAATAAGAAGGGTAAAATGACAGCCGGGAAAAAGGGGAAAAGCAAGATTACGATCCGGGCGAAAAAAGGGAAGGCAAAGACGACCTTGAAGGTAATCGTTGGGACGAAGGTTCAGTCCGTGCGGATGAGCGCGGCTGCACAGGAGCTACTGGTGGGAGGATCCGTACAGCTTTCAGCCGCCGTAACGCCAAACAAAGCTTCTTATAAGAAACTGCGCTGGTTGAGCAGTGATCCGTCAGTGGCTGTGGTAGCAGAGGGGAAAGTGAGTGCTGTGACAGAAGGAACGGCTACGATCACGGCAGCTGCACTTGACGGGACGAAGAAAAAGGCTTCTTGCCAGATTGTTGTGAGAAAAGCAGGAGGGAGTGCGCATACGCCGGGAACATCAGAAACTCCGGGCATAGCGCCGTCTGGGTCGGCAAATCCGGGGTTTGAAACATCAATACCTTCGACTGCGGCACCAGAGCAGCCGTCGACGGTTCCGGCAGATCCAACGGTTTCGACGGATCCAACGGTTTCGACGGATCCAACGGCTTCGACGATTCCAACGGTTTCGTCAGATCCAACGGCTTCGACGATTCCAACGGTTCCGTCGGACCCAACGGTTCCGTCGGACCCGCAGGTTTCAAAAAAACCGACGGGTACAGCAGATCCAACGGATTCGGCGAAGCCGATGGTGCCAGGCGGGCAGTCGACGAGCAAACCGGGAGAGAACCCGACGGCAAAGCCAGCCGGACAGTCGACGAGCAAACCGGGAGAGAACCCGACGACAAAGCCAGCCGGACAGTCGACGAGCAAACCGGGAGAAAATCCGACGGCAAAACCAGCCGGACAGTCGACGAGCAAACCGGGAGAAAATCCGACGGCAAAACCAGCCGGACAGTCGACGAGCAAACCGGGAGAAAACCCGACGACAAAGCCAACGTCTGTTCCGACGATAAAACCGGGCGGAACTCCGAAACCGACCCCGGAACCGGTGAGTCTGATTGAGAAGAATTTTAATGTGAATGATGAGACGATGACAAAAACCGGAAAGTACACAGGTAACATAGGAGAACCATTTGCGGGTATCGGACTGTATGCAAATGATGATGGGATCAAGACATCTTATCGTTTTGAAGGTACAAATAAGAAATACCGAATCATCATCAAAGGAGCCTCTACTAACGATACTGCGGCCGGCGTGTCGCTGTATATCGGTGATAAGAAAAAAGGAGCGGTATCCTTTACCGGTACAGAGCTCCAGGAGCAGGTGATCGACTTTAAGATGCAGGAGGAGGAGACGGGAGAACTGGAAATCTTTTTTAAGCTGGAGACAGACAATAACACCAACGATACGTATCTGCATAGTTTTGAGCTGATCTTACTCGGTGATCTGCCTGAACCGCCGGCAGCTCCGAAACCGGTAGGCGGGGCGGCGTATACGAACAGCTACCGCAATTTATTTCAGGAGCTCGGCCACACAGAAGGGGAAATAGATGCAAAAGTAGAGGAAGCATGGCAAAAATTCTTTTATGGAACGGAGGAGGAACGGATTTATTATCCGGTGGAGCCGGATATGGCGTACATTTACACCGCGGATACCGATGATGTTCGTTCGGAAGGTATGTCTTATGGCATGATGATCTGCGTGCAGATGGATAAGCAGGACGAATTTAACCGATTGTGGAAATGGGCTACGACTTATATGCGTCATGACAGCGGTGAGTTTAAGGACTATTTCGCATGGCAGTGTTCTTCGAGCGGAAGTAAGATGTCGAATACGCCGGCGCCGGATGGGGAAGAATATTTTGCGACGGCACTCCTGTTTGCCTCGGCCAGATGGGGAGATGGAGAGGGAATTTATAATTACAGCGAGGAGGCCCAGAAGCTTCTGGACGCCATGCGTTATCATACGAACGGAAGTGTAACGGTAAACAGTATATTCAAAGCGGAATATATGATGCCGGTATTCTGTCCGGTCGGAAGCGCTATGGAGCACACCGATACATCATATCATCTGCCGGCTTTTTATGAAGTTTGGGCGCTGTGCGATGAAGAACATTCTGATTTTTGGATCAAGGCAGCAGAGGCGAGCCGTCAGCACTTTAAGGATGCAACCAATGAGACGACGGGACTCGGCCCGGATTATGCGAACTACGATGGAAGTGCCACGGGCGGAAATCATGCAGATTTCCGGTTTGACGCATGGCGCATCGCGGCTAATATAGCCTGTGATTACGCGTGGTGGGGCAAGGATACGTGGGCGACGACACACGCCGACCGCATCCAGAGTTTCTTTGCAAAGCAGGGCGTGGAAGAGTACGGAAACCAGTGGTCCTTAGATGGGAAGATGCTGGATAAGGATCATTCGCCGGGACTGGTAGCGATGAATGCAACAGCGGGCCTGGCAGCAAGTAATAAGCAGGCGTGGGCATTTCTGGAGAATTTCTGGAATATTTCACCGACAACTGGAAAATACCGTTATTACGATGGATGTCTGTATATGATGGGACTGCTCCACTGCAGTGGAAAATTCCGTGCCTATCTGCCAAATGGAACGAAACCGGCAGTCAGCTCCACGATCACCGCAGACCGGAATGAGTTTGACAAAGAGGAATCGAAACAGGCTGCGGTGAAAGTGACTATGACATTAAATGGCAATACGCTGACAGACATAACCTGTGCAGGAAAATCGTTGGCAGCGAATAAGGATTATACGATCGAAGGGGATGTGGTCACGATTTCCAAAGACTATCTTGCCTCTTTGGATACAGGTACAGTCGCAATTTCGTTTGTATTCAGCGCAGGCAGAAAGGCTGTGTTAAGTCTGAAGATCAAGGATACGACTCCCGGCGTTGTACCGGAGCCGTCTGGACCTTTTGAGCAGACATCAGCGGCAGCATTTACGGACTCGAAAAATGTGACAGTGCAGGACGGGATCGTCACGTTTAACGGTACGGATTCCTGGATTGCGTTTGACTTTGAGTTTGGTCCAGATGAGGTGAAGGATGCTGTTGTTTATGTCAAGGAGCCAGGTAATGGTGGAACGGTATATGTTAGTATAGACAGTCCTACAGCAAATAAAAGTAGTATATACAATCTTGGGGGTGGGGGCTGGGTGCAGGCCAGTGGTAATTGTTGGCCCAAGCCATCTGCCGGCCAGCACAAAATATATGTATCAGCCAATAAGGCTGGCGTGCAGATCCAGTGGCTCAAGTTTACTAAGTGATAGAAAGCGGAGGAGACCGCCGCATGTTTGAGAATGGAAGAAAAACGATTGGGATGTTTGTCTGTAAAGCAACGGAGTATTTCCAGCGGACCGTCTGTAAGGCGATGGCAGAACAGGCTGAACAATGGGATTATAACCTGATCATATTCTCTACGTTTGGGGAATACGACCATAACAGGGAGTATATTACAGGGGAGTGTAATATGTTGGATATTCCCTGTTATGAAAAACTGGACGCCGTGGTATTGCTATTGGATACATTCGATATACCCGAGATGGTGGAGCAGCTCCTGCATCGGTTGAAAGAGCGTATTACCTGTCCGGTGATCAGCATCCGCAAAAAGCAGGAGGGCTGCATCAATATTCTCAGTCATGACAAAGAGGAAATCAGCCGTATGGTGGATCATATGGTTGATTTCCATCAGGCAGAAAAGATCTACTATTTATCCGGCCCTGCGCATATGTATGACATTGTTTCCCGGGAGGAAGGCTTCCGGGAAACTGTTGTCCGGCGCGGGCTGGATTTTGATGAGTCTTATATTTATCCGGGCAATCTCTGGTATGATGTGGGAGAGAGGGCAGTGGATTACTTCTTATCCCTGTCGGGAAGACTGCCGGATGCGATTCTCTGTGCCAATGATTATATGGCGATTTCCGTTTGTGAGGAACTGAACAGACGGCATATTGACGTGCCCGGAGATATACGGATCACTGGTTTTGATGATGTCGTGGAGGCAAGGCAGAGTTATCCGCAGATTACGACAGTACGTGTGCGGCCGGAAGATTTTGCCATCTGTGCGATGGAGGTGATCCGGCAGTATGACCGGGGCGAAATGCTGGATGAAGTGTACTGGATCGGTTCGCAGAACGAGTACCGGGATTCTTGTGGCTGCGGGCAGCCAGGGAAAAATCTTGTCACAATGTTCCGGCAGTTATTGGAAAACAACCGCCGTCTGATTCATCTGGGCAAACAGAATACGTTTATGGTATTCCGCATGGAGAGTATTACCCAGTACGGGGAACTTCCGGATCTGATTGGCAAGTTTATCGAAGGCAACGAGGGGGTTGAGAACTTTTTTATCTGCCTGAATGAGGGAAACCGCTATGAAAACCAGAAGGAAGAGGGGTGTCCTTTTACGCGCGATATGATGCTGGCCATCCACGCGCATTATAACGATGCCCATGTGATCGAGGTGGACATGCCGAGGGAATTGTTTGACCGGCGCCAGCTGCTTCCTGCGCCGTTTCAAAGAACTGCTCCGCAGATTTACTATGTCAATCCCATACATTACAAAGAACACTCATTTGGGTACGCCCTGATCGCATTTGAACATCATCAGTTTCGTGAATGCGGGGATTTTTACCAGTCGTTTCTCATCAATCTGAGCAGTGTACTGCAGACGATCTGGCTGCAAAAGCATATCCAGGAGTTAAATGAAGAGAAGTTTCATTTATTGCGGTATGAGAGGGAAACGGATATCTATAATCAGTATGGTTTTTTGGAAGAAGTATCGGAATGGGTGAGGGCTGCCTGTGAACAAAAAGAGTCTCTCGCTTTTTTCTGTATACAGATCGTCAATCTGCAGAAAATCACAGAACAATACGGCTGGGCGGAAAAGGATTATGTCATTTCCGGCGTCGCGGCGGCGATCCGAAGCGTCATGATGGAACATGGAGAACATATCATCGGGAGGGTCGGGGAAAACGAATTTTATATGGTTGGGAAAAATAGAAGCAAAGAAGAGCGAAAGGACATCGAGACACAGGTCATAACTGCGGTGAACAAAATGAATCTGGAGTGGGATAAGGAATATCTGGTGGAGATCAGCAGCGGCGGCCAGGTGCAGAACATGAAACAGTCTCTTGGCGTGGAGGAATGCCTCCGCCGAGTGCAGGTGAAGGCGAACCAGAACTTTCCTGCGAAAAACAATACGAGAAAATACAGCAATGAGGCAGTGCAGTTTATCCGGCACAATTATTACCGGAATTTCAGCGCGCAGGATATTGCCGATAGTATAGGGATCACGAGAGGATATCTATCACTCTGCTTTAAAGAAGTCTTTCAATTATCTCTTCAGGAATATATCACAGATTACCGATTGAAAAAAGCGAAGGAAATGCTGGTGGATTCGGATATGAAGATTAAGGAAATCGCGTTCTATACGGGGTATCAGGATGAACTGTATTTTTCCAAGGCGTTTAAAAAGAAGTATGGGATCTCTCCGCGGGCGTTCCGTCAGGAAAGCGGTTCGGTCAGGGAAGAACCATCGTAGGGAGCGGCATAGGGTGTTTATGACGTTGTCCGCAGTCTTGTCAGGAAGGAGGCAGGATATTTTTTTAGAGCTTGATAAAATGAAGCGTATCGTATAAAATGATGTTAGTTAGGGGAAAGGAGGGCGGTGTGATTGCGGCATTTAAACTGTTCCGTCGTGTTTAATAAACAAAAAGATCAGGTGCTGTTCTGCCGGCGTGTAAAGGAACCGTTCAAAGGTTTATACAATTTTGTGGGTGGAAAAGTAGAGCCAGGCGAATGTTCTTTTGATGCAGCATACAGGGAACTGCTGGAGGAAACGGGGATCGGAAAAGATAAAATCTGCCTGTATCGCCTGATGGATCTCACTTATTATGAACAGGATTATGTGTTGGAAATATATATGGGACAATTGCAGAATGACGATGTGCAGCTCCGGGAAGAAGTAAATCCGCTCGAGTGGCTGCCGCTTACAGAAGATTTTGCAGACGCAGGACGGTTTGCGGGAGACCAGAATATTGCGCATATCATCAAAGTGGCATTAAAATTTCCGCTCGAGGAGAAAAGCTAGAAAGCAAAAAGAAAAGGAGGTATACACAATGGTTTACAAATGCAGTATTTGCGGCTATGTGTATGACGAGGAAAAAGAGGGAAAACCCTTCTCCGAATTGACGGAGTGCCCTGTCTGCAAACAGCCGCCGGAGAAATTTGAGGCAGAGGAAGCGCCAAAGGACGCGGCCGTTGCCCCGGAAGCCGTGAGCAGACCCGCTTCCATAAACGCCGAAGGTCTGGAACTCGCATACCCGCAGGAAACCCGGAAGACGGACAGCGATTACCGTTACATGAAAGAAATACACGAAATGGCGGTCACCGGAAAATCCGCGATCGAGGCGATGGGTACACGGATGGACATGCCGAACTGGGACGATGTACTCGTGCTCGGCGCGCAATTAAATCCGATGCCTCTGGATGAACATGCGGAGGTATCCCTGAAAACCGTGATCGGAAAACACGCCAAAAAACCGATGGTACTCGATATGCCGGTCTATATTTCACACATGTCGTTCGGCGCGCTCTCCAAAGAAACTAAAATCGCGTTGGCGAGAGGAAGCGCGGCGGCCGGTACGGCGATGTGCAGCGGGGAGGGCGGTATTTTACCAGAAGAAAAAGAAGCGGCCTATAAATACATATTCGAATACGTGCCGAATCGCTACAGCGTGACCGACGAGAACCTGAAAACGTCGGACGCCATCGAGATCAAGATCGGACAGGGAACGAAACCGGGAATGGGCGGACATTTACCCGGCAGTAAAGTGACGCCTGAAATTGCAAAGATCCGCAACAAGCCGCTCGGGGAAGATGTCATCAGTCCCTCGAAATTTCCCGATATCAATAATGCGGATGATCTGAGAAATCTGGTAAACGAACTTCGTACGCGCAGCGAGGGCAGACCGATCGGTATCAAGATCGCTGCCGGGCGCATTGAGAAAGATCTCGAGTTCTGTGTCTACGCCGGGCCGGATTTCATAACGATAGACGGACGGGGCGGAGCCACGGGAGCATCTCCCGCCATCATCAGGGATTCCACCAGTGTTCCGACGATCTATGCGCTCTACCGCGCGAGAAAATATCTGGATGCCGTCGGATCTGATATTGATCTTGTCATCACAGGAGGACTCCGGGTTTCGTCTGATTTTGCCAAAGCGCTGGCGATGGGAGCAGACGCGGTGGCGATCGCTTCGGCCGCTATGGTGGCAGCCGCCTGTCAGCAGTACCGGATCTGCGGCAGCGGGATGTGCCCGGTAGGGGTGGCGACGCAGGATGAAGCGCTGCGCGCGAGATTACATATCGATGCCGCCGCCAAGCGGGTAGAGAATTATCTCAATTGCTGCGCCGACGAACTGAGGACGTTTGCGAAGATTACGGGAAATGCCGATATCCACGGTTTGTCAGTGAATGATCTTTGCACAGTCAGCAGGGAAATATCGGAACAAACGAATATTGCGCACGCAGGAGGAGCATCCGTGCCATCCTGCGGTGTATCATTACATGCTAACAAGGAGGAAATAAACATGGGAAAAACGACAAAGTATGCGGGAACAAAAACGGAAAAAAATCTGGAGGCGGCATTTGCGGGGGAATCACAGGCGAGAAATAAGTACACCTATTTTGCTTCTGTTGCGAAAAAAGAAGGCTATGAGCAGATTTCCGCCTTGTTTTTGAAAACGGCAGACAATGAAAAAGAACATGCGAAAATGTGGTTCAAGGAATTGAATGGGATCGGTGATACAAAAGAGAATCTTTCGTCGGCCGCAGATGGTGAAAACTATGAGTGGACAGATATGTATGAAGCGTTTGCCAAAACAGCAGAAGAGGAAGGGTTCCCGGAACTGGCAGCAAAATTCAGGCTTGTTGGCGCGATCGAAAAGCACCATGAAGAACGATACCGCGCGCTGTTGAGCAACGTGGAGACCGCTGCCGTATTCGAAAAGAGTGAAGTTAAAGTATGGGAATGCCGGAACTGTGGACATATTATCGTCGGCACAAAGGCGCCGGAAGTTTGTCCGACATGTAACCATCCACAGAGTTATTTCGAGGTGCATGAGGACAATTATTGATCCAAATAGAAAAATTTAGTGTTCAAAAGAAGAATCGGGGAAGGGTGATCGGAATGCCCTTCCCCTTTCTATTCTTTCCCGGCCGCAGTAGAAAAGCTGTACGTACTCTTATAAGTGAATATCAATCCGGTAGGTATCATCGATCAATACCGGCTCCAAATGATGTTTCTCGCACAACGAAAACATTTGAGCATTTTCCTCTAACACACGTTCCATCGTACAGTACTCGTCGTCTAACCGATTTTCGATCACGCTGGCATACTTTTTTATATCATCAAAATGGGCCCGGATATACCGTTCGCTCATTACCAGGCAGTAATACCGGATATGGTCGAGGTATTCCTTTTCAAAATGGTCCGCCCAGTCAAACGGGATATAACATCCTTCGACGATAAGATTCTGCTCGTTTTCAACTGCCGTTTTTACCATTTCACAGACGATCGGCCATAAATATGCGGTCAGGTCATGTTCGTCACTCAAAGGCGTAAGTGAAGTATTTCCGCTGCGGATCAATCCCATTTTTAAGTGGTCGATCGACAGATATGGATAATGATACTGTTCCAGTAATTTCTGTGAAAGAGCTGTTTTTCCTGTGTGTGATGCGCCTGTAATTAAAATGATCATTTTTTACCTCCATTCTGATCTAAAAATAGAAATATGTATTCCGTCTGCAGCGCAGATGAAAATTTATTCTACGACGGTACAATACACGAGCTGAAACGGATCATAGATAGTCGAATGAGTTCATGGTTCGCCAAACCAGATCACGACCCGCTCGATTTATAATGTCTCACCCCCAGCTTCCAAAGCATCAGTGCCGGTACAAAAAACCAGCATGCGAGCAGTGGCAGTACCACATAAAACAGGGAAGTGCGCTGCCCTAATATATATAACAGCGGGTAATACTGGATGAGTGAATACGGGATGACAAAGGTAGTAAAAAGGAGCATCTTCCTGCCGTAAATGCCGAGCGGATAAGCCCCGAACTCACGCGCCCCGTCGGTAAACGCATTCATAAATTCCAGACCGTCCAGTGTAAAAAAGCACAGGGCGGCGTAAATGAGAAACAGCGATGTGAAAACGACCGTTCCGCCAATGAGCATAAATAAAATGGTAATTATTTTTGCGAAATTCCATTCAATCTCACTCGCCATGATCCCATAGACAAACGTGATGACAGCCTGCGTGATCCTTCCGATCCTGCTCATCTCAAACTTACTTCCAAGCACTTGGATCACCGCGTTTTGCGGGCGCACGAGTATCCGGTCAAACTCTCCGTTTCTCACGATGCCGGAAAAGGAATCAAACCCTCGGGCGAACATTTCCGCGAGGGAAAATTCAAACAGCATAATGGAAAAGCATAATAAAACTTCGCTGTATGTAAATCCCTTTACGCTCGAGAAGCGCCGGAACATGAAAAATATCGCCAGAAACATCTGGAATGTCGCTAAAAACTGTCCTGCGACAGACAGGAAAAAGGATGTTTTATACTGCATCGCGCAGCGTACATTGATGGATGTGTAATGCACATACAGTCGTATGGCCCCCCTGATCTTCCTCATCGTGATCAACCTCCTAACAGCGTGACTCTCTTTACCGCCAGCCGGTACAGGTATTTTCCGGTCAATGTGACGATCAGGAGCCAGAATATCTGAAGAATGATGGCCTTTTGCATCGCGCCCCCGGACAGATGCCCGCTGTAAATGCGAAACGGTACGTTCTGCATCGAAGCAAAGGGAAGCAGCTCCAGAAGATCCTCAAGCTGTTTCGGGAAAAAGGGGAGGGGGATAATGGCCCCCGCAAACAAATCGACAGCGGCAAGGAACAGCACACGCAGTCCCTGCGGTGAAATCGTGAAAAAGGCGAGGATATAAATAAGCGTGCAAAACGATACTGTCACGCCCAGTCCTAACATCATCGTCAGGAGAAACAAAAAGAAATTCGTAAAACCGGCAGGGGCGCTCAGACCGTACGGTTGCGGCAGGAAAAGTGAAAACGCGAGGATTGGAAAGCACCGCAGCGCCGCACGCGACAACCGGTTTGCCACACTTCTGGAAAACCACATATCATAAATGTTGACTGGCCGGCAAAGTTCGTAGGAAATATTTCCGTTTACGATGGCGTCAAAAATTTCATTTTCCATCATCCACGTAGCAAACATGGAAAAAAACGACTGCTGTAACCATATGTACGAGGCGGTGGCGGAAAAACTCATGGGAAAGGAAGCGGCATCGCCTTCATAAAAGGCGTGGTACATCATGATATACATGAACCCCCACACAAACTGGGTGGCGACGCCTGCCAGCGCGGCAGCCCGGTACTGCAGGCCCATCGTAAACCGCAGCCGGAAAAAGGATATGTATTTTTTCATCGAAATCGTCCCCTTTCCTGCTAAATATCGTATTGGCGGTACAGTTCGGCTACCGTCTCATCCATATTCTGATTTCCTGCCTTCATATCATCGAGTGTGCCGTCCATCAGGATCTTCCCTTTTCCGATGAGGATGATCCGCTTCGTGAGCGCCTCGATATCCTGCATATCATGGGTGGTGAGGATCACCGTTGTCCCGTGTGTCTCGTTCTGTTTCAAGATGAAATCCCGGACAGCGAGCTTGGAAACGGCATCAAGGCCGATGGTCGGTTCGTCCAGAAACAGGATGCGCGGGCGGTGTAACAGTGAGGCCGCGATCTCACAGCGCATCCGCTGTCCCAGCGACAACTGGCGTGTCGGAGAGCGCAGTAATTCTGATAAATTCAGCAGTTCGGTCAATTCATCGACACTTTGCCGGTATGTATTGTCCGGAATGGAATAAATATCTTTTAAGAGTTCAAAGGAATCAATGACCGGAACATCCCACCAAAGCTGCGAGCGCTGTCCGAACACGACTCCGATCTCCCGTACGTGCCGGATCCTGTTCCTGTGCGGCGTGATGCCGTCCACGAGAACGGTTCCGCTGTCTGGTGTTAATATTCCGCTTAGAATTTTGATCGTGGAGCTTTTCCCTGCTCCGTTCGGGCCGATGTAGCCGACCATCTCCCCATCCCGGATGGTAAAGCTGACATCATGAAGCGCGTGGATGACTTCATATTCCCGGTGAAAAAAAGCTTTGCATGCGGCACGAAAGCCCGCATTTCTTTTTGCAATCTTATACGATTTGCATACGTGTTCCATCGTGATCATAAATTTTCCTCATGCGCACGTCTTTTGCGCATCTAAAGAACTAAAAGTTCTTACCAAGTTTGGGCGTGCGTACAAACTTGCAGAGTGAAAAATTTATTTTTCACTCTTGCTTCCTCCTGGTAGTAATATTTTCATATCTTGCCAAGTTTCGTACAAACGATTTTATTTTTTGTGGACGTTTTCAGTATATGTATTCAGTAAAAAACGTCAGCACTTATTTTATCATGGATTTGTAAAAATGTAAATGTCAAAAATGCGGCAATAAGAATTTACTAAAGCACAAGTTAATGTTTCTGACAAAGGGAGTATCTTTTAGTGCAATTTATACAAATACGAAAGTTGAAATTTGTGCAACATTTTTTTGAAGGTATGTTATAATGACTGATAGAAAAAAGGTGTACCTATAGCAACGGTTCGCCTCATTTTGCAGTTACTATATCAAAAGAGCAACCACTACTTTGGCGAGGGGCGGTTGCTCTTTTGATGTTTAAATTTATCTATCGTGTCGATCACTTTCATAATAATATTCAGTGCAGATATTATCATTCCGGCAATCTTCAAGATTAATTCTAACATCTCAAAGTTATTTCCTCTCCTGTATTTTCCCATAGGCAACACCCCCAGATTGCAGGAAGTTCCGTATGTAAATACGTGTGAGAGACGAACCGCTACCGTTTAAGTACACCTTTTTACAAATTATAACAAAATTTAAAATCAATAGCAACCATTTTGAAGTATAAATTGTGACACGAATAACTGTTTCGGAAGTGATCAAATTATCTTTTTGAGCAGTGCCGCATCAGAAAATGGCTGGGAGCAGTTCTGCCCTTCGCAAAAATAATACATCGTTCCTGATTCCGGGAGAGCATAATTTTCTGTAAAAGGCGCGGCTTCCGAAAGAGACGCGGCATTCTCAGGATGTTTGAAAAGAACGGCCGGCGGGGTCTTTGTACAGCTACGGAGTATGTCTGACAGTTCCCCGGGGATCTCTGTTTTGGCCGATACACAGACAAGTTCTGCCGCCGGCGACTGGACCCGGAGAAATGCCAGCAGGGAATAACTGTACCCGGAGGGGGCTTCGCCCGCGCGGGATGACAAAAAATCGGCCTGGCGTCTGGCTGCTTCCATCCATTTCGTCTCGCCCGTCAGACGGAACAGCCAGTGGAGAACATGGGCGGCGGCAGAATTTCCGGAAGGGACGGCACCATCGTAAGTTTCCTTTGGCCGGTGGATAAGCGTCTCGTCATCCTTGCCATAGAAGTAAAAACCCCCGTGTTTAGCATCCCAGAACAGTTCCATCATGCACTCGGCGAGTTCAGAGGCCCGTTTCAGATCGCGTACGCGAAATGTCGTCTGATATAAATCGATCAGCGCAAGACAGTAAAACGCATAATCTTCCAGGTTTCCGGGAAATGCGCGCTCGCCGTCCCGGTACCTCACCATAAGCCGGCCGTTTTCATCGAATAAATGAGTTTCGATAAATTGCATGGCGCGCTCCGCCATTTCGATATACGTGTGGTTGTCGAGCAAAAAACCTGCTTTTGCGCAGGAGGAAATCATCATGGCATTCCAGGATGTCAGTATTTTATCATCCAAATGGAGCGCCATCCGGTTTTTCCGGTACACGAAGACCGCTTCGCGAAGCTGTTCGATCTGTTCCGGCGTCTGTGCATAGTCTTTGTTCTGTAACAGGTTGGGAATGTTTTTTCCCTCAAAGTTTCCATCGTCCGTTATGCCAAACCAGTGGCAGAACCGCTCTGTCCCGTCACCTAACACATCAGAGAGTTCACGTTTGGAGAAGACATAATATTTTCCCTCCGCCCCCTCACTGTCGGCGTCCTGGCCGCAGTAAAACCCGCCGTCAGGACTTGTGAGTTCCCTTCTTATAAACGCAAGCGTCCGGGAAATGATCTCCCGGTAATAATCTTTTTTGGTAATGCAAAACGCCAGAGTATACGCCTGAACGAGCCAGGCATTATCGTAGAGCATTTTTTCAAAGTGGGGAACGAGCCATGATTCATCGGTGGAATATCGGGAGAAGCCGCCTCCGATCTGGTCAAAGAGTCCTCCTCTCGCCATTCTTTCCAGTGTTTTTTCTGCCATGTACAGACATTCGTTTTCGTCGTTTGTCTGACTGTATTCCAGTAGAAAGAGGAGATTGTGCGGGGCGGGGAATTTCGGCGCGGTACCAAATCCCCCGTTCTGTTTGTCAAAACGGAACTTAAATTCCTGAACTCCGCGGTTGATAAGCGTTTCGAGGTCGTCAGCCTGTGAAGTCTGCTCCTGCCGGTTCAACACAGCTACGACCATCTGCCCGGTCTGCATGAGACGGTCACGGTCCCTGTTCCACAAAAGAACTGTATGTTCCAGCAGCTCCATCAGGCCTGGTGAGCCATAACGGGCATGTTTCGGCAGATATGTTCCGGCAAAGAAAGGCTCTTGATCCGGGGTCATCAGAATGGTCATCGGCCATCCGCCGGAACCGGTCATCGCCTGGCAGACTGCCATATAAACGGCGTCTATATCTGGACGTTCCTCCCGGTCCACTTTGACTGGCACAAACGAATTATTTAGTATTTTGGCGATTTCTTTATCCTCAAACGATTCATGTGCCATGACATGACACCAGTGGCACGTCGAATATCCGATGCTGAGAAAAACCGGTTTATTTTCTTTTTTTGCTTTTTCAAATGCCTCATTTCCCCAGGGAAACCAGTCTACGGGATTTTCTCTGTGCTGCAGCAGATAAGGTGATTTTTCGCTTGATAAATGATTCATGGGCTTAACACTCCTGTTTTTTCCTGTTTTGTCGTGGATTGATTCGGTCTCTTATTTCGTATTATGATTTCCAATTCAATAAATGATATGCAAAAACATAATCCCTGCGCGAATGGTTACACTAAAGAAAAAGCAAAAAGAAAGGAAGATGTCGATGAGAGAAGCAAGACTGGAACGGCCGGTGAGGACGGTTCCAGACGGTGTATGGGAAGCAAGCCGACCGGAAAAGAAAGAAAACAGGTCGAGGAACGCATCCGCAAAAGATCCGGCGGTAGACGCGCAGGGAAACGGGTATCCGGATCATCCCGGGCAGGAGGGACACAGGAAAGCGAAATACCGCTAGTAAGCGGTATTTGGAACTTATTAGTATCAAAGTGACGTCTGAGCCTGATTTAGGGTAGGGTGGGACAGATCAGGCTCTACCGCCAATGGAATTACATAAAAACTTTCGCGTTTTGATATTGACAAGGTGAAAAACATGTAATATAATATGATACTGTGACGTGAAAATACACAGTTCTTTGGATTGCCTGCCCCGGCAGCCAGAGTTACGGTATTTTTTTGTGGAATCGTCTGTTCCGGACATTGCAGACAGATTTCTTTTAATTCGCAAGGAAAAAGTAAATGATAATTTTTAGGAGGTTTCCAGGATGAAAAGTTATATGGCAAGTCCATCCGATGTGGAAAGAAAGTGGTATGTCGTTGATGCCGAAGGAAAGACGCTTGGTCGTATGGCATCCGAGATTGCAAGCATTTTAAGAGGCAAAAAAAAGCCTATCTATACACCGCACATTGACACAGGCGATTATGTGATCGTTGTAAATGCAGAAAAGGTCGTTACGACAGGTAAAAAGCTGAATCAGAAGATTTATTATCATCATTCAGAATATGTCGGCGGCATGAAAGAAGCTACGTTACAGGAAATGTTGAACAAGAAGCCGGAGTATGTTATTACTCATGCAGTAAAGGGCATGCTTCCCAAGGGACCTCTGGGAAGACAGATGCTGAAAAAGTTGTTTGTGTACGCGGGACCGGAACACAAACATGCTGCACAGAAGCCGGAAGCATTGGAAATTTAGAGAGCTTTGAAAGGAGAAAATGACATTGGCTAGTGAAAGATATTATGGAACGGGAAGAAGAAAATCAAGCGTTGCGCGTGTATATCTTATGCCGGGCAGCGGTAAAATTACGATAAATAAAAAGGACATGGACGATTACTTTGGTCTGGAGACATTGAAGATCATCGTTCGCCAGCCGTTGGAAGCAACAAACACGGTTGACAAATTCGACATCCTTGTCAATGTAAAGGGCGGCGGTTTTACCGGCCAGGCGGGAGCGATCCGTCACGGCATCGCAAGGGCGCTGAACCGGTATGATCTTGACCTCAGGCCGACATTGAAGAAGGCTGGATTCCTTACTCGTGATCCGCGTATGAAAGAGCGTAAGAAATACGGCTTGAAGAAGGCGCGTAGGGCATCGCAGTTCTCGAAGAGATAATTTTGAAAAGAATAGAGAAAATGATAAAACCCTTGAGAGTCTAGTGCTTTCAAGGGTTTTGTTTAATTTATTGATCCTTGTGACTCTTTATACAGCTGTGTAGTGTTGCTCGTTTGATATAAATATTTATTTTTATGGATATAAAGAAGTTATATGGGTTGTCAGAACGAAAAGAATATGGTAGAATCTTGTCATGGAACAATCGTGTTACAGGGTGCGTTGACCTCATTCCAAAAGAATGGGGGTGATGCCTATGAAAAATCATTTTGATTTTAAGGATATAATGACCTTTGGGTTATTCCTTTTGGCATTGCTTACATTCGTGTTTACGTTTTGTAAGTAGCTTTACATAGCAAAACCACCCTTGTACTTTGGTCGGTTCAGGGTGGCATTTGCTATTTCTTATACTGGTCAAACCCCTTGTGGGCGGTTGTTCCTTTTTTAATACTATAACACGTTTACGTGAATTTGTAAAGGTTCATTCTGTTAATTCCACTCAACTCCGTCTGTTTTTCTTCTTTCTCCTTTTTTCCGTATACATATTCATATCGGATGTCGCAATACACTCGGCAGCGGAATCCTCACTGCTTTTAATACTGCTCATGCCAAGGGAAACGCTTAGTTTTTGCCCTCTGATCTGGAATAACTTTTCTTTTTCCCGCATCTGATCCATATAACCCTGTGCCGTCTTCTCTGGTGTGGACGGCAGCAGGATGATAAATTCATCGCCGCCAGTGCGGAATACCGCGCCATTTTCCGGAATAACCATGCGGAACAGGAGAGATGTCATCCTGATATATTCGTCTCCTACCAAATGTCCGTAGGTATCATTGATCTTTTTCAATCCGTCACAGTCTGCGGAAATCACGCAGATTGGAAATAATTCTTTCTTTTGGATGTTATGTAAGTATTCGTCAAAATAGTAACGGCTGAAGAGACCTGTCAGTTCGTCGGTCCTTACGATTTCCTGCAGTTTTCTTTTCATTTGTTCGTATTCGGTCACTTGATTGATAAGGCCGATGATACCTGTTATTTTTCCCTGTTCATTTCTATAAGGTTCTTTTATTACTTCAAAATATTCCTGCACTCCGTCCGTGTTGATTTCAATCGTATAGGATGTCCCTTTTCCTGTTTTGATGACATTCATATCGGCTTTCATCGCTTCGGCGGCATTTTCTTTATCCTTGCGGATTTCCACGTCTGTTTTCCCGCGGATCGTCCAATTCGGATCATCGCTTCTATCCAGATGATGCCAGTAATGGGTGCAGAATATATAGCGGCATTCTGTGTCTTTCAGATAAATATTGGATGGGAGATCCTTGAGCATCCGTTCGACATCCTGATAGGACATGGAATCGGCCAGCCGGATCGCATTCTCAATCTGTTTTTTCACAGCTTCCCGGTGAAAGGGTTTATGTATACAGTCCATCGCCCCCAGCGTGAGCATTTTCGTCTCCGCGTCAGACTCCTGCTCTCCTGTGATCAGCAGTACCGGGATGGAGGAAAATCGGATATCTTCATTCATCTCATTCAGAAATCCCTCATCTTCAGTGGAAAAATTATGGATGTTATATAAAACTGCTGAAATATCATCTTTATGTTCTGATAAATAAGGAATTACCTCAACAATATCCGGTATTTCAATCAAGTGGTAAATATCTGATACGATAGAATGAAATTCCCGACAGAGCACTTCGTCGTTTTCTATGATCAGTAAATTTTTTTTATTTGCAGATACTTCCATGTTATTCCCCTTCCTGAATTTATTTCTTTTATCCTTAAGTTTCTACCAATCTATATCGCCGGAAAAGATTTCTTAATTAAAAAAACGGATTTCAGTGACGTTGTATCATAAAGTGCGTGTGAGGCGTCGATCCTTGCGCAGACAACTACCTCCTCGTTCCTGCATTTTTAGTATACCATATATTATTTCCGAAAACAACAAAAGAAATATGAGCGAATCCAGTCGCGCACAGTTTTAGCAAGGATACCCACCGCTGTATGTGGTGTGGTTTTCTGAACTTAACGGATTTTGAGGGATTCCGCGTATCCCATACGGCAAATACGGGAAACTACAACGTGAATTTTATTTATCCGACAGTTGCGAATATCGGCAACGTATCATTTGAGATTCTCACGAACATGCCGGTTACCGTTTATCCAAGCGCTGGGGCGCCTGGGATACGTGTCTATCTGACAAACTCGGACGACGAGACGTATACGGATGCAAATAAATTTGTTGTTCTTCCGTCAAATGCAGGCCAAGCCTGGTTTGATACACTGAGCACCAGTAATACATTTGCGTTTACGCCGGATGGTGAAAGGCGGTTTTGTTTTGGACGACAAACTAAGAATGGACAGTTGAGAATGAAGAACGAAAACAATTCAAGTTGTCAGAAAAAGAAAGATATGGTAAAATCATTGTTAGTGAAATGGCAGCAAGAACACGATCATAGCAAGATCATAGATCTCAGGAGGGAAAAATATGGTAAGCCAAGCGAAAAAAATGATGATGCCTGTGGTGCTGTTTATTCTTTTTGCGGCAGCAGCTATGCTGTTTCAGGATAAGCAGGCATCCGCAGACGAAAAAACGTCACTTGTTATCAGCGACGAAACTCTTTTTGTAACAGAATACATAGACGGCGTTCTGACGGTCACGGATTTCCGGCCGCCTGCGTCCGGGCCGAATATGACGGATATTGTCGTGCCAGCGGCTGTCCGCGGGCAGAAGGTGCGCGCGGTCGGCAGGAGGGCGTTCGCGAACGCGGGAACGAATATCCACAACCTGTATCTGCCGGATACGCTTGAGATCATCGGTGAGGAAGCCTTTTCTTCGTATGCGGTGGACAATGTGGCGAGTTACACCTACACGCCGACGGGGGAATTTGCCGAGGTGGAGTCTGCCGGGGCGGAACTGATCTTTGAAAAAGTTCCGACCGTGGAAACCGGATCGGCCGTGGCGGCCGAGTTGCTTCCGACCTGCCTGACGAGCATCGGATACCGGGCCTTTTATAATTCTCCGGTAAAAAATATCACGTTTGACAGCGCGAACCTTGTCATTGGAGCTAATGCCTTTGAAAATACGGGAAATCTGCTGGAAGTCGTAGTAAAAGAAGGCGCGGTCATCACAGAGATCGGTGAATGCGCGTTTAAGAACAGCGGCATCCACAATTTTACCGTCGACGGATCGATCGGAAAGCTGGGGGCGGATGCGTTTCAGGGGACAGGCAATATCAATGGGTTTATCGTGAACGAGAAGGGAAATATCAATGAAGTCGGATCCGGCGTATTTGAGAACAGCGGGATCCACTATGTCACGATCCGGGGAACGGTTTCCTCGATCGGGGACCGCGCGTTCGCGAACTGCGGAAATATACTGGATGTAACGGTGGAGTCATCGACGCCGTATACGCTGGGAGAATTTGCCTTTCAAAATGCCGGCATCCACAGCGTGAACTTTTCTGACGGATTGTCGGAAGTGGAGAAGGGGACGTTTGAGGGCTGCGGAAACCTGGAAACGGTTAAACTGCCGGAAACGCTGACGAAAATAGAAGAAGACGCGTTTAAGAACGCGAGCAATATAAAAGAGATCACCATCAATGAAAAAGTGACGATCGCGCCAAACGCGTTCGCGAATGTCGGCGGCTCCACGCTACAGGCACTGGCAAATACGAACAATGCAAGCGCAAAAGCGCTGGCTGGTGTGACGCCGACGCCCGCTGCACCAGCAGTTGTAACACCCGCCCCGGCTCCGGACGTAACCGCGGCCCCGGACCTTACCGTTTCACCCGTGAAGCTGACGAAGGTGAAAAAGAATAAGAAGGGGAACCAGGTGACGCTCTCCTGGACAAAAAATAAAAACGCAGGCGGATATGTCATATATAAAAAAGTAGTGAAAAAGGGAACGAAGGCGAAAAAGGCAAAGAAGATCAAATTTAAAAAAGTAAAGAGTGTCGGGAAAAAGACGTGTAAACTCACATTGAAACTGACGAAGCACGCAACGACATATCTGTATGTAAAAGCGTATCAGAAAACAAACACAGGCGGTAAGACGACTACGGTATACAGTAAAATGTCAAATACGAAGAAAGTGGCGGTTAAATGATCGTTATGTTATAAAACGCCTGATTTCTGGTATACTAAAAGGTGAGAGGCATGAAGTCAATAACGTTTAGAAATGGAGGACTACGATGAAAAGGAATACAGCATTACTGTGTGGGATCGGACTTTTGATTTCCGTACTGACAGTCGGATGCGGGAGCGGCCAGTCGGATCAGACGCCAGTGGCTACGGCTTCGCCAGCAGCGACGGAAGCGGCCGAGGTGTCTGAGGCGCCGATGGCAACGGATGCGGATGAAAATGATGGAATGAATGGCGGGACACTGGACGATGGAGATGACACGAACACCGGTGAAACTTCGGCCAAACCCGGCGCAGCGGATGACGGACAGCTGACGGATGGTGACAATACTTCCGAGCCATCGGATGGATCGTCTGACACGTCATCGAGCAAAAAGATTTCGAAAGAGAAAGCGGCAAAGATCGCTCTGGAGCGGGTGAAGGGAGCAAAAGAATCCGATGTCAGCATTCACAGTGAGTGGGATGACGGAAAAGAGATTTACGAGGGTTCGATCTTTTATGAGGGAAAGGAATACGATTTTGAAATAGACGCCGTGAGCGGAAAGATCCTGGAATGGGAAGTGGAAGTGTTCGAGGAGGACTGACCCGGAACGGGGCTGACCCGGATCGGGATAGAAGAAAATGGATGAGAGGTTTTGGCTTCTCATCCATTTTAAGAGGTGAACATAGTGGATCACAATATTTTAAGACAGTTAGAAGTGGAAGAGGATCATGAACTTGAATGCAAATTAGCAGCAAACGGTATTCCGGTAAGTATTTGGGAGACATATTCTTCCTTTGCAAATACGAATGGAGGTACGATTTTTCTTGGTGTTAAGGAGCATAGGGATTCGTTTACTGTTGAAGGTTTAACCGATAAGCAGATCATAAAATATCAGAAGGATTTTTGGAGTACCATAAATAATAAGGAGAAAGTATCCAGGAATATTCTGCTGAATCATCATGTGCGTCCCATTACGGTAGAAGGCAAGAAGGTGTTAAGAATTGATGTGCCGGCAGCGGACCGCCATGACAAGCCGGTGTATATTGGCGTAGATCCAATGACGGGAACTTATCGCAGAGATTATGAGGGAGATTTTCTGTGTTCTGAGGAAGCGGTCAGAGCGATGTTTTCTGATCAGAGAGATGTTGCAGCGGATACCGAAATATTAGATGAAATGGGATTAGATGCTTTGAACCGTGATACGATCAGAGGCTACAGGGTTGTTTTTGAACAGCTTCACGGGGATCATCCGTGGAATCTATTGGAGAATGATGAATTTTTAATGAAACTCCGTGCGGCCGCGAAGAACAAGACGGGAGGATTGTCGCCGACAGTTTCCGGCCTCTTATTTTTTGGTGAAGCATATCGGATTACGGAAGTGTTTCCACATTATTTTCTGGATTATCGAGAGGAGAGTGAAGACAGATCTGTGCGCTGGTTGTTCCGCACTCATTCGGATGAAGGGGACTGGAGCGGTAATCTTTATGATTTTTATTATAAGGTGATCAATCGAATGGATGATGATATCGCGGTTCCTTTTGTCAATCGTAAAGATGGACACCGGGTGGACCGTGTAGATGTTCATGCGGCTTTAGGAGAGGCGGTGGCCAATGCCCTGGCCCATGCCGACTACTATGGCAGGCGCGGCGTGGTCATTGTGAAAAAAGGGAAAGAAATAACGATCTCGAATCCGGGTACGATACGAATAACAAGAGAAGAATTTTATGCTGGTGGAAACAGTGATCCGAGAAATCCTAATATATTGAAAATGTTTGGTTTTGCAAATGTTGGCGAGCGTGCCGGAAGCGGGATTGATAAGATCATGACAGCCTGGAAAGAGCAGGAATGGAAGAAACCGGAATTTGACTTTTCAGTGCGTTCGGATCGGGTGTCTTTAAAATTAGAAATTGGCCAGGTTGTATATATTCCAGGGACGGCAGATCTGCGAAAAGAGCGACTGGAGGAACAAAAGAGTACAGATCAATACAGTGAGCTGTCGAAAGAACAGAAAGTACTTTTGTACCTAAAGGATAATGGGAGTATTACGACACAGGCGGCAACAATATTGTGCGAATATAAGACGCGTGCAGGGGCTAGAAAGTTACTGGAAAAAATGATACAAAATGGTGTTTTGATCAAAATTGGAAGTGGTCCGGCGACGAAATATAAAATGTCAGAAGGACAATAGAAGTAAAAAAATAGTATCCAGTAGACGGATACTAATAGCTGTTTACTGGATACTTACTGGATACTAATAGTCGTTTACTGGATACTAATAGCTGTTTACTGGATACTTTTCCCCTTTTTTCAAACCACTACCCTTCCCATTTATACAGAAAGGGAATACGTTTCAACCCAGTAGCCAACCTGGAGGAAATAAGCCAGCATCTGCGGTCCGGCCATGAGCTGTCCGTACCATGGTTTTCCGTAGTCGCTCGGGGTCGAAAGGAAATGTTCCAGTTTCTTTTTGTCAAGGATACCGGTCAGCGGAGAATTGGTACGGTAGGCCATCTCGCGGAGGCGGTCAGCCAGAAGCGATTCATAACCGGGGTCGTAAGTTTTCGGATACGGACTCTTTTTCCGGTACAGCACTGAATCCGGCAGGAACGCTTTTCCCGCTTCCACGAGCAGGCTTTTCGTCTGCCCGTCCCGGCACTTAAATTCCCAGGGGATACTGTAGACATAATCCAGTATGCGGTGGTCGGCAAATGGCACGCGCGCCTCTAGGCCGGAGTACATACTGGCCCGGTCCATGCGGTTGAGAAGCGCCATCATAAACCAGCGGATGTTCAGCCAGGCAATTTCCCGCCGTCTCGCTTCCTGCGGGGTGTCCTCTGTCAGGCGGGGGGTGCTGCGGATCGTGTCGAGATAAGCGTTTTGGGAGTAATCATCCATCCGCAGGGCGTCGGCAAAGTCATCCGTCAGGAGCGCTTTTCTCGCCTCCATATCCCATGACCAGGGAAAGGCGTTTCTCTGCCACAGATCCTCTCTGTGAAACCACGGATAGCCGCCGAAGATTTCGTCGGCGCATTCCCCGGTCAGCGCCACCTGGTTCGTCTGGGATACGAGTTCGCAAAAATACAGCATTGAGGATTCCACGTCTGCCATGCACGGGAAATCTCTGGCATCTACAGCTTTGTACAGGTAATCGGCCTGTGTCCGGTTGTCGCATTCCAAAAAGGTGTGGTTGCTGCCGATATAGGATGCCATTTCTTCCGCGAACGGGCGGTCGAGCGAGGACTGGAACGCATTTGCCTGAAAGTTCTTCGAATTATCCTTGAAATCGAAGGAAAATGTATTGAGGGTGCGCCCCTTTTCTTTTAATTTGCTCTGGCAGACGGCGGCGACGAGGGAACTGTCGAGGCCGCCGGATAAGAAGCTGCAGATTGGGATGTCAGATACCATCTGCCGTTTGATGCTGTCCTCGACGAGCCAGTTTACCTTTTCCACAGTCTGCTCGTAGGAGTCCGTGTGCGGCCTGGCCTCCAGCTGCCAGAACAGGTGGTTCCGGCACTGGAAAAATGGCGGGGACGTGCGCGGGGAGAACATGACGGCCTCCCCTGGCAGAACCTCTTTCATGTTTGCGAATCCCCCGCATCCCGGCGTTCTGGCGGGCCCTACGCTGAACACCTCATTCCAGCAGTTTTTGTCGGCTGCCGGCGGTATGCCGTAGGCGAACAGCGCTTTTGGCTCGGAGCCAAACACGAGCGTATCGTCGCAGATTTGGTAAAACAGCGGCTTTACCCCGAGGGGATCCCTGGCTAGCAGCAGGGTATCGTTTTTTTCCACATAAATCGCAAAGGCAAAAATGCCGTTCAATTCCTCAAAAAAACGTTCTCCCATAGCGAGGAACCCGTTCAGGATCACTTCGGTGTCGCCGGTCGTGTTCCAGCGGAGCGGAAAGGCGGAAAGTTTTTCCCGCAACTCCGCGGTGTTGTAAATTTCCCCGTTGTAGACGATCGTAGCCGTGACTCCCTGATAGGAGGCTGTCATAGGCTGCGTGCCGCCCTGGAGGTCTCGGATCGAAAGGCGCGTGTGAGCAAGGCCGGCATGGTGGTACAGCCGGACATTCTCGTCATCGGGGCCGCGGTGTCTCAGGCACTCTTTCATTCGGATCAATCTATCATACCATTTGTTATTCTTTGATTTGCCACCAAAAACCGGTGACAGGAGATCATATTTGTTCTGATAAAAACCAGCAATACCACACATAATTAACCCCATTTCTGCGCTGCCTTGAATGGTTCAGCTAATGTTTGTGCCGCAGCGCAGGCGCAAACCAGCCGAGTGGGATGTGAATCATGCTTACTTGGGGCATGGACCCTGGATGACAGGCTGCAGCTGCTTCCCTGCCAGCGCGTGTTCTATCGTTTCGCCCAGAAATTCCATGTGGGCGATCATTGAATTTGGTTTTGTCTTGTAATTATCCTGCCCAAAAGGAATGAAATAAATGTTTTTAGTATTTAAAAGGATACCGATATTTTTCAGGTTCATACCGAGCGCGTCGTTTGTGGAAAGGGCCACGACGAGCGGGCGGTTATTCCGCAAATGTGCCTTTGCAGCCATCAAAACAGGCGTGTCGGATATTCCGTTTGCCAGTTTGGACAGCGTGTTCCCGGTGCAGGGGGCGATGACGAGAATGTCAAACAATGCGCCCGGCCCGATCGGTTCCGCGTCCGGTATGGTGGTGATCGGTTTTCGTCCGGTGATCTCTTCCGCCCGTTTTAGAAAATCCTTGCAGCTGCCGAACCGGCTGTCCGTCGTCGACGCGTGGTCCGAAAAGATCGGATACAGGTTTGCCCCGGTCGTCGCCAGATTTTTTAATTCCTCGAACACTTTCTGGTACGTGCAGTAGGAACCGGTAATGGCGATGCCGATATTTTTGTTTGTAAAATCCATAGACATAGTGTTCGTCCTTTCTTGATCTTTATGAAATTATAATTTAAAATGACTGCAGATTTGTTTGGCGATGATATTGCCGGCTGTCTTCGGTGCGTACTTTCCGGGAATGCCGGGGCAGTCGATGACCCGGTCGGAAAGAGGGAACGGGAGTTTCAGGGAAAAGGAGCCGATGTTAAAGATCATGCAGCGATCCGGGAAACTCTCCCATATCTGATTGTGGAATGGGTTGACGGGAGACGTATTTATGATTGTATTTACCTGATGTATCCTGTGGTTCCGGTCACGGAGTTCCTTTTCGCAGACAGTCTTAAAATGGTTTGATCTCGCGGTTTTTACAGCGGAGGGGTCCGTGTCATAGATATAGATTTCATTTGTAAAAAGCTGAAGGATGTCAGCAATCTCCCGCCCGCAGTTTCCGTAACCGGTCAGGAGCACGCGGCAGTCGCAGATGGAAAAGGAAGTTTTTGACAACAGCGGGATCAAAAGCCCCTCGGCAGTCAGGCGGGCGTTTTGGGCGACAAAAGAAGCCGATGACATGACGTCGTAATATTTTATGCCGTGATAGGTGCAGTAGGAAATGACGCCTTTTGGCAAATTTCCGCCGATGATGATGTGTGAACTGGTAAGCATTCCCAAAAAACTGCGGATAGAAATGGAATCTGGCATGGAAGTATTTACCATCTTCCCGTCTTTGGTGAAGGGAATCCCGCAGATCACATAGCCGGATGCGGGGATTTCCGACCAGGAAGAACAAATGATCCCGCCCTTTTTCGCCATGGCTTCGGCGGTGTATTCCATGCGCGCGTCACCGGGAAGGATCGAGATAGGTAATTGCATATGCTGCCCTCGGGATAGAAAGACTTATCAACAATATATGACAATTGTTTTTTGGGTGTGAAAATCTTGACATAAACAGGAAAAACCTTTATACTTATTTTGATAAGATTTCCGTGCAGCCGGGGAGATAGCGGTGCCCTGTACCTGCAATCCGCTATAGCAGGGGTGTTGTCTTGCCTAGGGTCTTCTGAAAGGGAGCTGCCCTTTATAAGTGGCGTTGACATTTGGGTCTTACGCAACAGGAACTTGTGAACCGTGTCAGGTCAGGAATGAAGCAGCACTAAGCAAACCTTTCTGTGTGCCGTGAGGGAGCCTGGATCGAGCTAACTGTAGAGGTAACGTCCGTTGAGGAAGATTCGAAGCAGGATGCACGGATTTTTATTCGAGGTGTGGAACAGGATACAGACAACGACAGATAGGTAACATGTATGTAAAGAGGGGTAGCAGATGGAAAATCGAGTTCAGATTACAATAAATAGTATGAATTCCCTGAGCAGCGGGGATGTTTTATACGAAAAAGGAGAGGCGGTAACTTCGATCGGTCTTTTGGTAAAAGGCAGGGTGGAGGCTGTTTCGGATGGAATGTGCGCGGTTCTCGGTTCGGGAAATTTTTTAGGGATATGCGACGTCGAAAAGGGAAGCCATACGTTTACCTATATCGCGAAAGATGATGTGACAGTTTACGTCCTTGCTGTCAAAGGACTGGAGAGCGTCGAGCAGCTGTTGAAGGCGAAGCCGGAATACTGCGGACTTTTAGTGACATCCCTGAATTTTCTGACTGTCGAGCTTCTGAAGCGTCTGACGCAGTTTAAAAAAGAAAATGATTCCCTGAATGAATTTATAGATAAAAAATACCTGCTTTGCGAAGAAGTTGGCAAGAGCAGCGGAGTTGACATTGATACAGCTTCTTCCCGGCAGAAATTGGAAAAATATTCGCAGACGTCGGTGAATCTGTCCGAAAAGACAGAATATTACCGGCAGTGCGCGACGATTCCGATCGACGTACAGAAAAAATACTTTAGCGGAAGCGCCTATATCGCGTTCAGCCATTACCGGGAACAGTGTCAGGTCATCGAATCGCTCGTCAAGGCGTGCGGACTGTACGGAGAACATCTGTACCGCCATTTCATGGGACTTGTTCTGGATGAGGACAGTTTGTTCCAGACGGTGGCGAAGGTGGCCCTTGCGATGGCGGAAAAAGGAGTGAAAAACGGACTGATCGATGTTGCCGTCGATGAGATTGTTTCGAAGATCAATGATACGGAAGTCTTTTTGGTCGATAAAGTCGGCATGGAGATCAATCTGGACCGCGAGAGGATGGAGCGGCTTTATTTTGCGCTTCTATCAGGCGAGACGGTGTCGGAACAGGAGATGGAAGAACTGGATACGCCGGGCGTCGAGGTGCTGTACAATTCACTGGAGCAGATCACCGATTATGCGCCGATCCATGTGAAAGTGAAGAGCGAGTTTATAGAAAATGTAGAAACCTTTACGAAGCTTTCTGATAAGTTTGATAAGACGCCTGATCATATGAAACTGCGCAAGAGTATCGCGTCCGGTTTTTTTGAGATCTATGAGGCCGTGATCAAGAAAAGCTTTGATGATAAAAATCTGCCGCTGGCAGTGAAACTGTTTTTGGATTTTGGCTTTGTCAGCGAAAAACTCCTGACGGAGAAAGAACTGGAAGAACTGATTTCCCTGCGCCCGGTCAAGTTTACTGGGGAAGATGGGTGCCGGGTTTATACGATGCGCAAATGGTTAAAGGCTGTGTACGACGGAGTAAAGCTGACATCTAAAAACGAATTTGACCTTGATTACGAAGGGCATCTCCGTGAACTGGTGAAGGAGAAACGTCTGGATAAAAAAGATATTCCGTCGGAGATGGCGGATAAGGATAAGCGTCTGCAGTTTGAGTGCCAGAATATGCTGCGATACGGGGATAAGATCATAAACGGTAATATAAGCGCGTTTGTGCCGATTCTTTGTTCCGACGGCATTTATAACAGCATCAGCAAGTCATACCTGACCGAAGAGAAGATAAATCAGTCGGTAGAGAAGGTGGAAGAGATTGATTACTCCATCTTTTACCGTGATAAACTCGTTACATACGAGAAGCCGGAAGGCATAAAAGCGACGGTTATCGAGAGGATCACGCCGGATGTCATTCTGTTTCCTGTGTACGGGAAAAACTGCCAGATGTGGCAGGATATCGAGGGCAAGAAGAGAAGTTCCAAGGGTAGGATCTTCATGCCGATACTGTTTGAGAAAGAACTTGATCCGGAAATCGTTCGCCTTCTTTCCGCGTTCCGCTGGGAGAAATGCCGCACGGATATGGGAAGCCGCTGGAACGATTTTCTCACGCCGTCGCTCACGAGCGCTTATTGTGATTATCTGCAGTTTTACAGGAAAAACAGCGATCTTTCGATGGAGGCAAAACAGAAGGTGCGCGCGCAGCTTCAGCAGTGTAATAATAAGTACAAAGAAGTGTTCTCGAAGGATTACGCGGACTGGATCTTGCGTGAGTCAAGAGGCGCGATGAAGCTGAGCCGTGTGGCGAGGACGATCTTATTTACCTACTGTCCGTTTTCCGGCTCTGTTTATAAGGCGATCGAAGGGCAGACGGTGTACGCGGAAGCGGCGAAGAAATATTTGATCGACAATCGTGCCGCCATAAAGAATATTGATATGGTGATACACAAATTTGGGCGTGACGGAGTCGATGTACCGGTAGAGTTATTAAAAACATCGGAGTATTTAAAAGGATAATAAAAAGTACGTAAGGAAGTTCTACGGAAGTTGAGGTTGTTATGGGCAGATATGATACGGCGGTGCGATGTGCGCAGATAAGAAATCTGGTGGAGGAAAACCAGTATTTAAAAGCCATGGAAGAAATCGAAGATATGGATTATGAACAGATCCCTACCATATCTGATCTGTATCTATTTGCTGATGTTTTTTTGAGAGCGGAGAAGATGGACGCCGCGAAAGAATTGTATTATATCGCGTACCACAGGACGGCTTCGAGGCCGGCCCTGTACCGTCTGCTCATGCTTGCGATCCGGATGGGGGACATTGAAGAGGCGAAGGAACTGTACCTTACGTATGAGATTATTGCCGGGATCACGCTGGACACTTATGAACTGCGGTATCGTCTGGCGAAGGCGTCCGGCGAACCGAGAGAAAAACTGATCGATATACTCGAGCAGTTAAAGAAGGACGAATATACAGAGGAGTGGGGATACCAGCTTGCGAGACTTTATGAACAGGAAGGCATGAGGGAACAGTGTATCAGGGAGTGCGAGGATCTTAAGTGCTGGTTCGGCTCGGGGACGATCGTGAACAAGGCGGAGAAGCTGCGGGAAAGCTGCCTGAGTCCGCTATGGCAAAAACCTGTGAATGATGAGATCCCTGAGCCGGAAGAACCCGATTTGGAAGAAGTTTTTTCAAAAAAACGGGTTCGTTTTGCGTATGCGCCGGCGCAGGTGGAAGATATACTGGTAGAAGAGGACATACCGGTAGAGGCGGAAGAAACCATTTTGCACAGTCCGGCCGCACTGCAAAAGGAAGTGGCAGTTACGGAACCGGAGCAGGTGCAGGTATCAGAGAAAACCATACCGTTCCGGCCAAAGAGAGTGAGGGAAATGCTGGAAAAACCGGAAATGCCGGAAGTTTCGATGGAGAAGCCGGGAATGCCGGAAGTTGCAGTGGAGAAGCTGGGAACGCCGGGAAATCCGGTGGAAAAGCTGAAAATGCCGGAAGTTGCAGTGGAGAAGCCGGGAAGGCCGGAAATGTCAATGGAGAAGCTGGGAACGCCAGAGAAACCAGAGGAGAGGCCGGGAAGGCTGGAAATGTCAATGGAGAAGCTGGGAACGCCAGAGAAACCAGAGGAGAAGCTGGGAAGACCGGAAATGTCAGTGGAGAAGCCGGAAGTGCCGAAAGGTGCAGTGGAGAAGCTGGGAAGACCGGAAATTACAGTGGAGAAGCCCGAAAAGCCGGAAAAGCCAGGGGAGATAGCGGAGCCGGAAGAAAAAGGAACGGGATTTTTTCATCGGATCGCCAACTATTTTAAGGTCGATCTTGATATGTTTGACGACGAAGTTGTTTCCAACGAAGATATGGAAGCAATCGAAGATAAGCTGAAACCGGAACCGCCTGCGCAGGAAGAGCATAAAATAAAAGGGGAACCCAAAACGGAAAGAAGGAAACCGAGAGCGCCGGCAGCAGTTTCCCTCGAAGCAGGGATCAAAGAAGCGGCAGCTGCCAGCCATCCGATTGAATCCCTGGAGGAAAAACTTCAGGAGATGGAAGAGCACCGCGAGGAAGTGCAGCCTTTGGAAGATGTGTCTGTGAAGAGCCACCCGCTTGGCATATCTGCCCTGGCAGAAGATATCGTAGAGGATGTTTCGAAAAACGGCATTCGCTATAATACGCTGAAGGGCGCAATCTACAGGATCCACAGGGAAGAGCGGATGATCCATTTTGCGCTGACCGGAGGGACGCCCGGTATTTCCCTGGCGGTCGCCAAAAAACTGTTTAAGGAACTACGGAAAATAAATTATTTCGAGGCAAAAAATATCGGAAAGATCTCGGCGGATAAATTGGATGCCATCAATCTGGAAGAATGGGCGGAAAAATTTATCGGCGGCTGCATGTATATCATGGAAGCGCCGTCCCTGTCGAATCAAAGCGTACAAAACCTGAGCGCCCTCATAGAAAAGTACGGCAGGCAGATCGTGCTCATTTTAGAGGGGAGTTATGATGAAATGGATAGTTTTCTGAACTATCACAAAGAATTTGAACAGATGATTACATATAAAGTAAAATTGTAACAGAGAGTTAGTGTGGAAAGGAAGGATCAAATATGGATAAACAGGAATGGAAGCCGGGAAATATGCTCTATCCGGTGCCGGTCGTTATGGTGAGCTGCGGCAGGGAAGGGGAAAAGCCCAATATTGTAACAGTGGCGTGGACGGGGACGATTTGTTCAGATCCGGCCATGGTTTCAATATCGGTACGGCCAGAACGTTATTCGTATGATATGATAAAAGAGACAGGGGAGTTTGTGATCAACCTGACGACGCGTGAACTTACGAGAGCCACCGACTGGTGCGGCGTGAAGTCCGGCCGTGATGTGGATAAATTCCATGAAATGGGTCTTACCGCGCAGAAGGCGTGCCATCTCGATCACGCCCCGATCATCGCGGAGAGTCCGGTAAACCTGGAGTGCAAGGTCAGGGACATCCAGGAACTCGGCTCGCACCATATGTTTATCGCGGAAGTGGTCGGCGTGCAGGTGAGCGGGGACTATATGGATGAAAGCGGGAAGTTCGATCTGAACAGTACGGATCTGGTCGCGTATTCCCACGGTGAATATTTTGTTTTAGGGGAAAAAATTGGCAAGTTTGGATATTCCGTTAAAAAATCATAATATATTTGTAACAACTGTTATAAAAATATCATTTTACAAAATCGCCATATGTGATATACTATAGAAGTATTGCGTACTTTGATGAAATCGTAAAGATGGAGAATGATACTATGATTATGAAACAATATATTATAAAAGGCGGAAATCCGCTGTATGGAGAAGTCAATATCGGGGGAGCCAAAAATGCGGCACTGGGGATCATTGTGGCAGCCATTATGGCAAATGAACCGGTTACGATTGAAAATCTCCCGGACGTGGATGATGTAAAAGTGTTGTTGGAAGCGATCGAGGGGATCGGAGCGATCGTAGAGCGGCTCGACCGGCATACGGTGCGTATCAACGGCGCGCTCATCAATGATGTGAATGTGGATGATGATTTCATACGGAAGATTCGTGGTTCCTATTATCTCGTGGGGGCGCTGCTCGGCAAATATAAGAAAGCCATAGTAGCCCTTCCAGGAGGATGCCAGATCGGAAGCCGTCCGATCGATCAGCATTTAAAAGGATTTGAACAGCTGGGAGCCAGGGTGACGATACACAATGGTAAGATTGACGCGTTCGCGGAGCGGCTGACGGGCAGCCATATTTATCTGGACTGTCCGAGTGTGGGGGCGACCATCAATATCATGATGGCTTCCTGCATGGCCGAGGGGAAGACGGTCATTGAGAACCCGGCGAAAGAGCCGCATATCGTCGATGTGGCAAACTTTTTAAACAGCATAGGGGCAAATATCAAAGGAGCCGGGACGGATACGATTCGGATCAAAGGAGTGGAGAGCCTGCACGGGAGCGAATACTCCATCATCCCGGATCAGATCGAAGCGGGTACGTATATGATCGCTGCCGCGGCGACCGGCGGGGACGTGTATATCAAAAACGTGATCCCCAAGCATTTGGAGGCGATCACGGCGAAGCTGATCGAGATTGGCTCGAAAGTAGAGGAATACGATGACTGTGTGCGTGTCTATTCAGATAGAAGGCTTGGCTATGCCAATGTCAAAACGATGCCGTATCCCGGTTTTCCCACTGATATGCAGCCGCAGATGACGACGCTGCTCGCCCTTTCGGAAGGCGTGAGTATCGTAACGGAAACGATTTTTGAATCCCGGCTTAAATACATCAGTGAACTGCGCAGAATGGGAGCCAATATCAATGTGGAAGGAAACGCGGCCATCATAACCGGTGTGGAACAATTTACCGGAGCGACGGTCAGTGCCCCGGATCTGAGGGCGGGCGCCGCGCTCGTCATTGCCGGTCTCGCCGCGCAGGGATTTACGGTCGTGGAGCAGATCCATTACATTGAGCGGGGATATGAAAATTTTGAGGAAAAGCTGCGTGGACTCGGCGCCGTCATAGAAAAAATGGACGCCGATGATGAGAGGGCACAGCAGAAGTTCAGGCTGAAAGTAGGATAAAGACATACGGTATGGTTCGGGGAAGGATGCCCGGGCCATATTTTCGCGGGGCGCGAATGGAGGATACTATGGATGGTAAAGTACAGGAAATATTGAACGAAGTAGGGAAGGTGATCCGTGGAAAGGATGAGGCGATCAGCCTTGTGCTCACGGCCATTCTTGCCAGAGGACACATTTTGATCGAGGATATACCGGGGGTCGGAAAGACGACGCTCGCGGTCTCGTTTTCCCGGGCGATGGAGCTGACGGAGCGCCGTCTCCAGTTTACGCCGGATGTGCTGCCGAGCGATGTCGTAGGATTTAATATGCTCGATGCGGACGGTGAGATGCAGTACAAGCCGGGGGCGATCTTGTGCAACCTTCTTTTGGCTGACGAGATCAACCGTACATCGACGAAAACGCAGTCGGCGCTTTTGGAAGTCATGGAGGAAGGACAGGTGACGGTAGACGGTGTGACGAGACAGCTGCCGAATCCGTTCATCGTCGTGGCAACGCAGAATCCGGTGGGATCGGCGGGAACGCAGATGTTGCCCGAGTCCCAGCTCGACCGTTTTATGATCCGCATTTCGATGGGGTATCCGGCGATGGAAGAGGAGATGCGTCTGATCAAGGAGCGCCAGGAGATCAACCCGCTGGATTACATACAGGAGATCATTACGAAACGGGAACTTTTGGAGATGCAGAAACAGGTGCACTCTGTTTTTGTGGACGACAAAGTGCTGAAATATCTGTCCAAGATCATCGACGCCACACGAAACCACTCGATGCTCGCGCTCGGCGTGAGTCCCAGGGGAACGCTGGCCTTTGTTGATATGTCAAAAGGACACGCGTTTATGCAGGGCAGGAATTATGTGCTTCCTGAGGACGTAAAAAAGGTGGCGAAAGCGGTGCTGGCACACCGTCTCCTGCTAAACGGAAAGGCGAGGATGAGCCATACGACAGCGGAAGATATTGTGGATGAAATTGTCGAAAAGATCCCCACACCTAAATTGTAACATTCGCTCAGAGAGCAGGTCAGCCTGTTTAGAACGTGCGGTTAGGGGGATGGACATATGACAATGGGTACATTGATTTACATATTAATACTGATAACCGGTATTCTCGTTTCTGTCATCTGCCTGTCTTATGGCACGGTGGCTGTCATGGGAGCGCTTATTATCGTACCGCTTTTTATGCTGGCGTTCCTCATCATCATGCGACTGCGGGTGAATGTGGACGTGGGCTGCAAAAACCCGGTGGCAGAAAAAGATTCGATGGAGAAGCCGGCGAGAGTGACGATCGCCCTTATGGTAGAAAATACGGGAAAATGGCTCCCGGTCTCCAAAGGGCTTGTTTGGGTGCGCTACAATAATACATTTTCCGGGGAAAAGGGGAAAATGAAGGTGCGCTTTTCGGTCGATACCGGAAAGAAGCGGGGGCGCCGCATCCCGGTCGTCATCCGGCACTGTGGAAATGTTTCGATCAAAGTGGAAAAAGTGAAAATATACGATTACCTGAATTTATTTGCCACGACAGTAGGCAAAGATTTTGAGACACAAGATGTCCTTGTCATGCCGCCGATCAAGGAGATCTATCTGGGGAGGGACCGCTGGTACAACGAGACAAATGAGGACAGCGACCGCTTTTCGCTGTACAAAAAAGGCGACGACCCTTCGGAAATTTTTGACATCCGGGATTTTAAGGATGGGGACCGGATCCAGAGCATCCACTGGAAGCTGAGCAGCAAGACCGGGCACTATATGGTAAAGGATGGAAGCCTTCCACTGGCAAAGGCGATCTATATCTTTGTGGATCTGTGCGCAGCAACGTGTGAGGAAGCAGACCTGCTCGTCCAGGGGATCTACTCGATCTCCATGCAGCTGATGGAACAGGGCGTGCCGCAGAATTATATCTGGTATGACAATAAAAACGACATCATACAGGAGTGTCTGATCGAACACGAGGAGGAACTGTTCTGGATGTTCGAGGATTTGTTTAAGTGCCAGAAGACGAGCGATCCGGAAGAACTGGTCCGCGCCTATATCGAATGGGAGGAAGGAAGGCCGAAAGAGACAGGGCTTTATCTGACCGTGGCGGAACACTCGGAATCGGAATTAAACGCATTAGGAGTAACGGAATTACTGATGATAGATCTGCGTGATGAACAGTGAGGGAGGTGCCCGGATGAAAACCAGCAAATTCACGAATGTAATATTGGAGATCAGCCAGGTGCTCCTGGTTTTTCTCGGCGTGTATTCGGCGATCATGTGCGCGGCAATGAGCCTTTCCCTGCCCGTGGCCCGTTTTATCACGATGGTTGTCATACTGGGAGTTTCCTTTTTATTTTACGGCCTGTTCACGGTTTTAGAGACGTTCCGTCACGGAAAGTTTTATGGCCTGCTGGGGATCAGCGGGTTTGCGGTCGTCGTTGTCATCCGTTTCCGCAGCGTGGTGCAAAAGGGAACGGTGACGATCATCAATACGTATCTCAAAGAATTTATGAGTTACACCGATAACGAATTGACGCTGCTCAGTAACAGAGGGTTCGAGCAGGAGACCGCGAGCGTTGAGTATTGCACGACGCTTGTAGTAATTTTGCTGGCGGCGTACCTGACGGCTCTGATCAGCAGCTGCTTTTACCGCAAGAGAAGATCCTCGGTTTACGTGGCGGCTACCATCTGTTTTTTCCTTGTCCCGTTTACCGTAGGTAAGATCGGATATTTCTCAAATGTTGTTACGTATCTGTTCGTGACGATCGCCGTCATCGGAACCCGCTTTCTGCGGTTTGACACGACTGATAAGCGCATGCGCCAGAAATTGTCACTCGTGCTTCTTTTCGTCGGTCTGGTGGCAGGTACGCTGACGTATGTGATCGTTCCGCCGGGCCGCTATGACAGCCATTTGAATGACATCGTGGAAGTGAAAAATTCCGCACTGGCTTTTACGACATGGAGCAGGGAGGATTTCCTTACATGGATGAAGGAATATTTCAGCGGCGATGCTTTGGAGTACGGGAAAATAGGGAGGAAAAACCAGATCAACCGTTCGGGCAGGACGCTGATGAAGATCAATGGTAATTTTGACGCGAGCCACGGCATGTACCTGAAAGGATATACTGGCGCCAGATATGAACAGAACCGCTGGCACCAGGTGAAAGATGAGCAGTATGAGAGTGAGTTGTCGGATCTGTCGGTCGACGGCCTGTCGCTCGATAACTGGCATGTGACGCTGCGAAATCAGATCGGGGAGAGCCAGACCACCGAAAACAACAGCCTGTGGCAGACCGGGAAATTATCGATAAAGAATCTGGCGTTCGGTTTTGGAAATTATGCCGTTCCCTATTATCCCTCGACTTCTTTTTCCTCGGAAGGCGGGCGGACGACGGTGGCGGTGCCGGGAGTGCAGTACGAGGTGGAGTACCTGCCTGTCATGTACTACGAGATGCGGAGAGGGCTGATCGCAGACAAATATAATCTGGCTGACAATGACTACTGGACAGGCAGTCAGGAAAACCGGGAGCGGTTGACCGTGTTTGCGAAAAAATATTATACGGGTGCGCAGGGAGACGTACAAAATAAGGACTCATCGGGTGCTGGCATGACAGAAGAACTGTCACAGGTTCTACAGGAATACAAAGAGTACCTCAACTCTCAGAACGGACTTCTGGATAAATTCAACGAGGGTTCGGCTTCTTTATACGAAGTGGTGGAGGAGACGCGGAACTTTATCATGAAGGATACTGAGTATACGCTGTCTCCGGGAAAGACGCCGAGAGATAAGGACGCCGTCGTCTATTTCCTGAAAGAGAACAAAAAAGGGTACAATTCCCACTACGCGACGGCTGCGGCTGTTCTGCTGCAGGGGATCGGAGTGCCGGCGCGCTATGTGGAAGGACTGTATATCAGTAAGGAGAGACTAGCGGACGCATCGGAGCCGGGGCGGGAAGTAAAGGTGACTGATAAGGATATCCACGCCTGGGTTGAGGTATATCAGGAGAATTACGGCTTCCTTCCGCTGGAATTTACGCCGGGAATGGGGGACGAGGATGCGGATCACTCGCCGGTAACTGACGAAGAAAGTGAACAGGGAGGAAATGGGGGCGAAGGAGGAACTGGAGGAGAAGGAACTTCCAGTGACAGCGCGCATCCAGATGAGGCGCCCGCGACACCGGAACCGGAAGACGATATGACTTTTGAAAATATCGAGAGTGATAATTATAATCGCGAGGACCAGTATGAGGACGAGGAACCGCAGGTGGAGAGCGGCGGGCTGGATGAGGCCTCTCCGGACGATACAGAAGGCGGAAAAAGCGGCACGTCGTGGAAGAACATTCTGGCAGCGGTCGCGATAGGACTTGTTTTACTCGTTGTGGCCGCGGAAGCGCAGCGCCGGATCCGTATCGTTCTTCTGAAAAAACGTATGAGGAAGAAGACGCTGCGAAGGCAGATCATCGCGTACTACCGCCATATGGAAAAGGCGCTTGTTCACAAGGGCATCCGTTACCGCGGGCAGAGCGTGGATGAATACGCCGGGCAGATCGCGCAGGCGTACGGTATGGAAAAAGTGGTGGTGGAGCCATTTGTTTCGATGGTATTTTGCGCAAGTTTCAGCTATGAAAAATTTGATAAGGAACAGATCGCGGAATTCCAGACGTCGTACCGGAGCATCCGGCACAAAGTGTACGAAGGCGTGAAAGGAATTGGTAAATTGTATTATATGTATATTTTGTGCATATAAAAATGCAGTTGGGGCGGCTGGCGAATAAACGAAGCCGTCCCAAATAAAAAGGCTGTCGACACCGGTGAATGTGGGAACACCCACTGGTGCGACAGCTTTTCTATTTGTTACGGTGTTTGAGGATGATCTCTTCAAACCGCCGGTTGGAAGCCTCCATCTCCATCTGGGATTCCAGAACTTCAATTTCCGCGTCCTGTTCATCTAATTCTTCCAGCAAATCGAAAAGGTCATCGTCTGAAAAGAACATTTCCATTTTCGTCCCCTCCTTTGCTGTTTTTTCTTTAATTATAGTGTAGCACAAAACGAGGCGGGGGACAAGGGGAAATATAGGTAAGTTGTCATTTCCCGTGTATCCGGCTACTTTTCCGACCGTGGCAGGCTGACGCGGCAGAACCGTCTCATAAACTGCCTGTAGTTAAACGGCAGGAGGGGATAAATGTAACTTTTCCCGGAAATCGTTTTATTGCACACAATGCAGAGGATCGTGATCAGGATGCCCGCGGCAAAGCCGTATACGCCGAACGCCGCCGTCAGGCAGATGAGGATCAGGCGCATGAACTTTAACGCGTAGCCGAGCTCAAAGCTGACCTGGGTGTAATTGGCAACGGCGACAAAAGCCATATAGAGCATGATCTCGGAATTGAACCAGCCGGAACTGACTGTATAGTCGCCGAGCACGATACCAGCCACTACGCTGAGCGGCGTGCTGAACATACTTGGCGTGTTGAGCGATGCCAGCCGGAGACCGTCGATGGCAAATTCCAGGATCAGAAACTGCATAAATATCGGAATGTTAATAGGATCCGTGATCTCGATAAAGCGGAGGCAGTCGGGGATCCACTCCGGATGCATGAACAAAAGTAAAAAGGTAGGAGTCAGCAGGACGGCGAGGATGTTGATGGCAATGCGGGACAGACGCAGATACGTACCTGTGACAGGCGGGAAATAGTAATCATCAGCGTCTTCGATAATGTCAAACACTGATGTGGGGAGGATCATGGCGGACGGGGACGTGTCCACGAGCAGCACGATGCTTCCCTCTAAGATACTGGCAGCTGTCGTATCCGGCCGCTCGGTAAACTTAAATTTGGGGAAGGGATTGTACCATTTATGCTGGTACAGGCATTCCGCCAGGCTTTCCTGATTCATCGTGAGGGCGTCGATATCTATTTTTTTCAGCCGTTCCTTGATGTTTTTCAGCATTTTTTGTTCTACGCGGTCTGACATATACGCAAGGACGACGTCTGTGCGGGAACTTCTGCCGACGGTGTTCATTTCCATCACAAGCTGTGGTGAGCGGATCCTCCGGCGGATCAGGGCTGTGTTGTAGACGACGGTTTCCACAAAACCGTCTTTGGAACCGCGCATGACTTTGTCTTTTTCCGGCTCATCTACGCCTCTGGCCGGATAGGTGCGGAAATCCATAGCGAGGAATTTGTCATAGCCGTCGATGACGAGAACGGGAACGCCGGACAGCATCCGCTGGATCAGTTTCTGTTCGTCGGCGATCAGGTCGATCTCGCCGTACGGGAGGCAGTTTTTGAGAAAGTCGTGCGCCGTCTCCGGCATCTGCTTCGGTGTAAGTTTATAGAGGTATTCTATGATCTTCTCCATAACTTCATCTTTACAGAAACCATCAATAAAATAAAAACAAGATGTTCTACCACCGATCGTCACCACCCTGTAAATGAGATCAAAGCTTTTTTCAACCTGAAAAAGCTCGTCGATATATTTTTTATTTGTCATAAAATCTGTGGAAAAAGTCTGTGACATGCTTTGCCCTCCTCGTGCGGCCCGGTGCAGGTCAGGCCGTTACATCAAATTATTTACAGTATTGCCGCAAGACGAAAAAATATGCAGATGAAACATTTAAACGAAATCGCTGAAAAATTTCAGGAGGTTATGGATATGGCGAATCGGATCATGGAATAGTGTTTGTCACAGTTGCACAAATGGAATATTTTTCCTTTGTGCAGTATTAACAAAAGGGCTTCGAACGCAAATAAAAAAGTGCACGATATGTCAATAAACTGACAGAAAATTTCATTGTCAACCACGATTTTCTGTGCTATATTTATTTCCAGAAACTATATTTATCATAATTGAAGGAGGTAAGTTACTTATGGGGTTACAATTGAAAAAAGCGGCGAGGGCAGTATTGGCAGGTTGTCTTTTGTTCGCACTGGTACTTGGGGTGTTACCAGTGAATGCACCGACTGCGCAGGCAGCAAGTGATGCGGTGGTCAATGTATCACAGACGTATCAGGAGATACGGGGATTTGGCGGCATGAACCATCCGACTTGGATCGGTGATCTCACAGCATCGCAGAGAGAGACAGCATTTGGCAATGGAGACAACCAGCTCGGATTTTCCGTTCTCAGGATCTGGATCGATTCTGACAGCCGGAACTGGTACAAAGAAGTCGCTACTGCGAAAGCGGCGATAGCGAAAGGCGCTATTGTTTTTGCAACTCCCTGGAATCCGCCGAGTGACATGACGGAGACGTTCAATCGTAACGGGGATACGAAAGCAAAACGTTTAAAACATGACAGATACGCAGATTACGCAAAGCATCTGAACAATTTTGTATCATTTATGAAAAACAATGGGGTAAACCTGTATGCCATTTCTATGGCAAACGAGCCGGATTACGGACATGAGTGGACCTGGTGGACAGCGAGCGAAATCGTGACATTCCTGAAGTACTATGCGGGATCGATCAACTGCCGTCTGATCGCACCGGAGTCATTCTCTTACAATAAGACGATGTCGGATCCAATCCTCAACGATTCTCAGGCACTGGCCAATATAGAAATCATGGGAACCCATTTATATGGAACGCAGTGGAAGGATTTCGCTTATCCATTGTTCCAGCAGAAGGCATCGAACAAAGAACTCTGGATGACTGAGGTATATTATCCGAACAGCGATTCGAACTCGGCAGACAGATGGCCGGAAGCACTCGGCGTTTCCGAACATATACATAAAGCGATGGTCAATAACCTGCAGACATATGTGTGGTGGTACATCCGCAGAAGCTACAGTCCGATGAAAGAGGACGGCACGATCAGTAAACGCGGTTACTGTATGGCACAGTACTCGAAGTTCATCCGCCCGGGTTATAAGAGGGTTTCTGCTACAGAGAACCCGAACAACGGCGTCTATGTATCCGCCTACACCGGAGACGGAAAGGCTGTGATCGTAGCAGTCAATAAAGGAACGAGCGACATATCACAGAAATTCGCGGTTAATGGACAGAACATTTCAAAAGTAGATCGCTACCGCACATCGGGAAGTGAGAATCTGGCAAAGACATCCGATCTCTCTCTTGATGGAAATGGATTCTGGGCATATCTTCCGGCAAACAGTGTTTCCACATTTGTCTGCACGCTGAAGGGGTCGGTTGTCACAAATCCAGGTACGAATACGGGCGCGACGATCGCAAATGGCTGGTACTGCATTAAGAATCCGGCATCCGGAAAGTACCTGCAGGTATCAGATAACAAAGGGGAAGCCGGACAGAACGTACAGGCAGGAGAGAAGACAGGCGGCAGAGGCGAGAAATGGTATCTGAACAAACTCGATAACGGTTACTTTACACTGACGAGCGCACTTGGCGATTTTATGCTCGACGTAAGCGGCGCTGATACGGCAGATAACACGAATATTCACATATATCACGCGTACAGCGGGGACGCGCAGCAGTTCATGTGCAAGACGACATCCGTGGCAGGTCAGTTTGGTATCCTGACAAAGGTAACGGATGGAAAGAGTGGTATTCACCTGAGAGTGTCTGACAATACGAACGTAGTGCAGAACGCGTACTGGGAAGGTTCAAACCAGGTATGGGTATTTGAGCCGACGAATTAAAATATGAAATATGGATTTATGACAAGGGGATACCTGAGGTATCTCCTTGTTTGTATTATGTTTGTTGTCCTGCGGCAAACAACAGGACATTTTTCTTACACAGCGATACACGTCCTAAAATGCTTGGAAAATAGTATTTATATGCATCCGGGGCAAACGCCTCAGATTTTGCTTTCCGATGGGATGCGCTTCAGCTGGAAACAAGAATGGAGGTTGACAAAAGAAGCCGGGCCATTTACAATAAAATTGCATCATTTTTTGACAGCGGTGAACAAACATCGGATAGGAGGATATTATGAGCATACCGGGTGACCCCATTATACTACTTAGTTATACAAATACACAGCTCCGCGACCAGTACGCGACGTTGGAGGAATTTTGCGAGTCGAACGAGATTGACGTGGAGACGTTGTGTGAGAATCTGGGCAGCTTGGATTATCATTATGATGAGGTGACAAATCAGTTCATATAAAACAAATGAAGATAGAAGAAATTACGTTTCGACATGAGATCACGACGGAGGATTACAACGCGCTCCGGGGCAGCGTGGATTTTATCCATATCACACCGAAAAGAGCGGCGTGCGCGCTGGCAAATTCCCTGTACAAGATCATAGCCTATGACGGGGAGCGCCCTGTGGGGATGGCGAGAGTGGTCGGAGATGGCGGCTATGTATATTTTATCTGCGATGTGATCGTGCATCCGCACTACCAGTCGCGCGGACTCGGCAGAAGGATCATCGAACATGTACTCGGATGGCTGGAGGGCCAGGTGGACGAGGGGGAGACGATCATGGTCAACCTCATGTCCGCGATGAATAAAGAAGAATTTTACGGCAAGCTGGGATTTCATAAAAGGCCGTTTGGCAATCACGGTTCCGGTATGTCCAGATGGATCAGTGGGAGCGGGTCGCGGGCGCAGCCGCAGCCAGGGGTGGAGCAATAGCCGGGAGTGGAGCCACCGCAAGAACTGTAGGCACAGACAAGGCGGAGGCAGTCGCGGCTGCAGCTGCAGCCGTGACGAATACGGTCGTACGAGCAAATGTGCCGCCCGTGAGGGGCGGAGAACAGGAGATGGAATCGTGTATCAGTATAAAGACAGAGTTTCTTACAGCCGGATCGACACAGAAGGGAAAATAAAAGTACACGCGGTCGTCAATGTATTGCAGGACTGCTGCCTGTTCCACAGCGAGGACGTGGGCCGGTCCTGTATGGAACTGAAAGAGGATGCCCATGCCTGGCTTGTCAATTCCTGGCATATCGTCTTTCGCAGGCGTCCGTCGATGGGAGAGGAATTTCTCGTGAAAACGTGGCCCTACAAATTTAAGGGCGTTTTCGGCATGCGGAATTTCCTCATGGAGAGTATGGAGGGAGAGGCGCTTGTTTACGCGGATTCCCAGTGGTTTTACTTTGACCAGAACACGGGAAAACCGATCCGGGCGAAGCAGGAAGACGTGGAACCGTTCGGGATGGGGGAACCTTACCCCATGGAATATACGCCGAGGAAGCTGACGTATCCCGAACAGATGGAATACCGCGGGACCGTCCGGGTGTGCGAAAACCACCTCGACACGAACGCGCACATGAATAACGGCGAATACATACGTATCGCGGCAAATTTTCTTCCGACTGGGTTTTCGGTGGGCGATCTGCAGGTGGAGTACCGGCTGGCGGCGAAACTCGGAGATCAGATCCGGGTCCAAACGAAACAGGACGAAGATGGATTTTACGTAGTCATGTCGGACGCGGACGGGGCGCCGTACGCGATCACACGGTTTCGCGCTGTGTAGCGTGGTGGACGGTGGACAAACAGAATGGAGAACATAGATGGAATTTGAAGAAAAAATATTAGGGCGCGTGCAGCGGTTATATGTGACGAAGCAGACGAAGAACGGGGTCTATCTCAGTTCGTATGAATTTCCGCGGTTACAGGTGCTGCTGCCGAACAATCAGGTGCCGGAGGGCATCGAGAAGGGGGATATCCTGTCTGTCTTTTTGTATAAGGACTCGGAAGACCGCCTGATCGCTACGACGACGGTACCCCGCGTGCAGCTCGGCGGATTTGCCCGGCTGACCGTGACGGATGTAACGAATATCGGAGCGTTTTTGGACTGGGGACTGGCGAAAGATCTGTTCCTTCCGTTCAAGGAACAGACGCACCGGGTGAGAAAGGGGGAGGAAGTGCTGGCGGCCCTGTACATCGATAAGTCCGGGCGTTTGTGCGCGACGATGCACGTTTACGAGTATCTCAAAGTAAATGGAGACTTTGCGGCCGGTGCCCATGTCGACGGCATGGTGTATGAGATCCTTGACTCTTACGGAGCTTTTGTGGCGGTGGAAGATACGTACTCCGCGCTGATTCCCCACAACGAGATGAACCGGGAACTGCACGTCGGTGACGCCGTTCACGCGAGGATCAAGGAAGTGCGGGAGGATGGCAAGCTGACGCTGAGCCTGCAGGAACATGTCCCGGTGCAGATGGGCATGGACGCGGAGGCGATCCTGAAGCGGCTGACGGCAGACGGCGGATTTCTCCCGTTCCACGACAAGACGTCGCCCGAGATCATCAAACGCGAGTTCCAGATGAGTAAAAACGCGTTCAAGCGGGCGATCGGCAGGTTGATGAAGGAGAAAAAAATTGAAATACGGCCGGACGGGATCCGGTTACGATAAGGGCGGTTTGTCAGGATCGTCCCAAAAGGAATGGAGGATTTCTTTCATTCCTTTTTTATTTGTGATGTCATAGGGAATCCATTCCCTCGGAAAAAGTTCGAGATAACTGCGCTCGGCGAAGCGCTCGTCCAAAAGCAGGATCACGCCGCGGTCATTCACGGTGCGGATGACGCGTCCGCCCGCCTGAAACACTTTGTTGATACCGGGATACAGATAGGCGTACGAGAAGCCGCTGCCGTTGATGGCGTCATAATATTGTTTAAATAATTCGCGCTCGTGGCATACCTGCGGCAGCCCGGTACCGACGATGGCCGTGCCGATCAGGCGGTCTTCTTTCAGATCGATGCCCTCGCCGAAAATGCCGCCCATGACACAGAACCCCACGAGCGTGTGCGCGTTCGTCTGGTCAAACGCCGCCAGGAACTGTTCTTTTTCGGCTTCCCGCATCGTATTGTGCTGCCGGAGGATTTCCGTCTGTTCCGGAACGTTCATCAGGCGGTATACATTGTCGAGAAAGGCGTACGAGGGAAAGAAGACCATGTAATTTCCCTGTCTGGCGGCGATAAAATCCTCGATATAGGAGGCGATCTTCCGATACTCCTGCTCACCGCGCCGCTTGTACCTGCTCGTGACGTCGTTGGCGATGATCACTTTGCGCTGGCTCGTCTGGAATGCGGACCTGGCGTAAACAGCGTAATCGTCCGCATCGGCTGACAGCTGTTCGCGGTAATAGCGGACGGGCAGCAGCGTAGCGGAAAAAAAGGCGGTTCCCCTCGCGTACGCGAGCGCGTCGGCCAGGCGGGCCGAGGGGTCCATGCACTGGAGTTTGATGCGGAAATTGCCCTCGCCGTCGTAATCGGTGACGATCCGGTAGCGCTCATCCATTGTATCATACATGTTCTGAAAATGGCGGACGGCAAAGAAGAAATTCAGTATCGTCTCGCGCTCCGGCAGGTCTTTGACTTCCTTGGCCAGCAGTTCAAAGTGGTTCCGGACGCGCATGAGCTGGAAGCTGAACGCGGAAATATCGGTGAGCAGTTCAAATTCATCACATTCATGCTTCCATGCGAGCATCGTTTTATTGCACTGGTCGAGAGAGGCGGCAAATACTTTTAAAATATAATTTACTTCGGGCGGCTGGGAGCGTTTTTCCTCCGCGCGCAGGATGCGTTTGACGTGGAGGAAATCCTCTTTCACCAGAACGGCGCTGTACATCTCACGGGCGCGCTCCACGAGGTTGTGGGCCTCATCGATGAGAAAGATAAAGGAATCTTTGTTCCCCTCCGAAAAAAAGCGGCGCAGATAGACATTGGGGTCGAACGCGTAATTGTAATCGCAGATGATGCCGTCGGCGAACAGGGCGGCGTCCAGGCACATTTCAAACGGGCAGACCTGATGTTTTTCGGCGTAGGTGAGGATCGTATCCCGGTCCAGATCGGTCTCGTTCGTCAGCATATCGTAGACGCACGCGTTTACGCGGTCGTAGTGCCCTTTGGCGTACGGGCAGGACGCGGGCGTGCAGTTCGGTTTTCCCTCGAGGAAGCACAGTTTTTCCTTCGCCGTGATCGTGAGGAATTTGAACGAGAGATCCTGTTCGGCTAACAATTGAAAACACTCCTGGGCCACGGTGCGGGTGATCGTTTTGGCAGTCAGGTAAAACAGGCGGTCGGCAAGTCCTTCCCCCATCGCTTTCACACTCGGGAAAACGGTGGAGATCGTTTTTCCCACGCCGGTCGGCGCCTGGATGAATATTTTCTTTTTGTGTTCGATCGTCTTGTAAACGCAGGCGGCGAGATCGCGCTGCCCTTCCCGGTAGGGAAAAGGAAATACGAGGTCGCGGATGGACGCGTTCCGGCGGCGCTTCCAGTCATATTCGTAGATGGCCCACGGCTCGTAGCGCCGGATGAGGTCTTCAAACCACTGCCGGATCTCGAGGTTCGTATACGTTTCCCGGAAACGGCGTATTTCCTCGGTCTCCAAATGGCAGTAGGTGACCTGGACAGTCAGAAAGGCCGGGTTTTCGTTTTCGCAGATCATGTAGGCGTAGCACATCGCCTGAGCCTTATGTACGGGGATCGGCTGTTTGAGCTGGTGGATATCGAGAAATACGCCCTTGATCTCATCTACGATGATGCCGGGGGCGTCCGGCGTGCCGTTGTCCCGCGCGATGTCGCAATCTTGAGTATTGTCGTTGTCCCGCATGATCCCGTCAGCGCGTCCCTCGATCGTCAGATCGAACGGTTCGCCGGTCTCTTTGCTTTTCAAAGAGACACACGTAGATAAGGGCACTTCGGCTTCGTAGCCGACGCCCATCTGCTTTTGGATCTTTCGGTGCATTTTACTTCCCAGTGCCATCGCCTCAGTGTTTTTCGCGCCTAGGCCGGCGGAATTGATATCGCCTTCCCGGAAAATAAATTCTACGAGATTTCGCACGGAAATTTTCATCATGATACCCTCCCATTTTGCCGCATGAGTTGTTTTTTTCCTACGGCTCGGATCATTTGGCTCTATAAAGACCATTATAGCAAAACAAAGGCGAAAAATGAAGCAAATACTTTTTGACCCGGACATTTTTATATGGTATAATTTTAACAAATGATGTAAGGGATGTGATGGATATGGAATTTAAGGCATTGATAACGGGTAGTAATCATGATGTAAAAGACGCGTTTTTTCAGCAGATGCATCAGATCGAAACGTTGACCACTTCAAATCGGTACGGTGATGTCGCAAGGCATATCAAATATTTTTCACCGGATATTTTTGTGTACTGCATTTATAAGGAGACAAAAGAAGGGTACAGTAAGATCATTCCTATTAAACATCTGCTTACGAAACATAAACTTCCGTTTGTAGTTGTCGGTTCGGAGGAAGATTGTGCGGAGTTTGAGCGGATTGCGGCGAATATAACTGATTTTACGATAAACAACCTTTCAGAGAACGATGCCATTCAGCAGGAACTAGCCACATTCCTAAACGAATGGAGGGAGAAGGAAGGCCTGAATAAGCCGGAAGAGCAGGCATCGACGCCGGCGGGAAGTCAGGCAGTGATACCGCCGGGAAATCAGGCAGTAACACCGCCGGGAAATCAGGCAGTCGCACAGCCGGAGCAGGTTGGGCAGATGCCGGTAACGCAGCCAGAACAGGCCGGGCAGATGCCAGTGCCGCAGCCGGGACAAGCAGGACAGGTGCCATATATGCAGCCGATGCAGGCCGGACAGATGCCGTATATGCAGCCAATGCCGCAGCCGATGCCTTCTGTGCCTGTGCCGCAGCCGGCAAAGACAGCTGCATCTCAGCCGGTCAAAGCATCTTCCGCGCAGCCGGCCAAAGCTTCCAAGACGGATCAGGAGAAAACGGACAAAGAGGCGGCTAAGCCGGCACCTGCAGCGAAGAAAGCAGCTGCGCCGCGGCGTAAACGGCGGCGTCGGACGGTAGGGCGTGGAAGGATTCTGGTGATCGATGATAATCCGTTAATGCTGAAGGTGATCAAGGAGCATCTGCATGAAGATTACGATCTGGCAACCGCGACGAGCGGGCAGGTGGCGCTTCGTTTCCTGCAGCGCAGACAGGTGGATCTGATCCTGTTGGACTATGAGATGCCGGATGAAGACGGCCCGGCTGTTTTGAAAAAACTCCGCGCTAATGAACAGACGGCGGACGTACCGGTTGTTTTTCTCACCGGAATATCTGACCGCAAGAAGATCCAGAAGGCATTGATGCTGCAGCCGGATGGATATCTGCTCAAGCCGATCGATCACGAGAAACTGATCAATACGATCAAGCAGTATATTGATTAGTATTTGTGCTGCCGCGCGGCAAATACATATCAGGAATGAGGATTTATATGGAATATGAATTCAAATTAACAGATTTGATTGAGACAAAGACGTTGCAGCAGATCCAGGAAGCTTTTTCGAACATGACGGGTATCGCTTCCATGACGACGGATGCGAACGGGGTTGCCTTGATCGAGGGTACCATGCTTTCCGAATTTTGCATGAGATATATGAAGTTTTCGTCCGTCGGCTGTTCACGCTGTGAACAATGTAATAAACAGGGGGCGGAAATGGCGTTGCGCGAGGGAAGATCCATCGCCTATACATGTCATGCCGGATTGATCGATTTCGCGGCGCCGATCGTCGTGAACGATGAGTTGATCGGATGCTTTATCGGAGGGCAGGTGCTGCTCGAAGAACCGGATTTGGATGAGATGAAAAAATACGCGGATGAAATGGGCATTGATCCGGATGAATACGTCGCTGCCCTGAAACAGATAAAAGTGCTGACTCATGAGGAAATAGACAGTGCTGCTGAGTTTCTTTACTCACTCGGAGACATATTGTCCGATATTACATACAGCCGGCACCTTCTGTTTCAGGCAAATCTTGAATTGGGGCAGTCCGTGAACATGAAGTCGGACTTTCTCGCGAATATGAGCCATGAGATCCGGACGCCAATGAACGCGGTGATCGGTATGGCGGAAATGGCGCTCCGGGAGGATCTGCCGACGATTGCCAGAGACTATATCAATCAGATCAAAGTGGCGGGAAAATCCCTGCTCGCGATCATCAACGACATATTGGATTTTTCGAAAATAGAATCGGGGAAGATGGATATCATCCCCGAGGAATACGAGCCGATCTCGGTTGTCCATGATGTGGCAAACATTATTATGACAAGACTGGATGGAAAAGATGTGGAGCTGATCCTCGATATTTCTCCCGAGTTGCCGTATAAACTGGTGGGAGACAGTATCCGTATCAAACAGATCATCCTGAACCTCGCCAATAACGCGGCTAAATTTACGAGTTCCGGCGAGATCGTGGTGAAAATGGAGGCAAAGTCTCTGGTGGATGAGGTCGTCGAACTATATATATCGGTGGAGGATACGGGAATCGGTATTAAGCAGCAGGACCTTGGCAAGCTGTTCCAATCCTTTTCCCAGGTGGACAGCAAGCGAAACCGCAATATTGAAGGTACCGGCCTGGGACTGGCGATCTCCAAACAATTGCTCACGCTGATGGACGGGGAGATCTGGGTGGAAAGTGAATATGAAAAGGGAAGTAAGTTTTCGTTCCGGCTTCCGCAGAAGGTTTGTGATCCGATGCCGAGCATCAAGGTAAATGAGCCGGAATCGATCCTCGCAGCGGGCCTCGTTTCCAATCCATATGTGGCCAGACATTTAGAGATCGACGCAAATGCGCTTGGCGTGGAGTACAGGGTGATGCACTCCGGCGTTGAACTGTTCACGCTGCCGAAAGACAGGAGACTGTTCTGCTTTTTTGAGCAGTCGATGTTTACGCTCCCGATGGAGGAATTTATTAAAAATAATCCTGACATTACAGCGATCCTTCTCATTGATTTTAACAGCAATATCCGCTACGATATTCCGAATCTGTTAGTTGTGAAAAAACCCGTTTTCGTGTTAAATATGGCGATGATCTTTAACCAGCAGGAACTGCATCTGGAGTATGAGGATACGAGTGAGAAGGATTTTGAATTTATTGCGCCCGATGCCGAAATACTGATCGTGGATGACAATGCGGTGAACCTGACGGTGGCAGAAGGACTTCTGGAACCGCTTAAAATGAAAGTAGATACCGCGTTAAGCGGAAAAGAGGCCATTGGGAAGATTTCGGTCCATCACTATGACATTGTATTTATGGATCATATGATGCCCGAAGTTGACGGCGTGGAGACGACCCACATCATCAGACGTTTCCATAAGGAGTACGACGATGTCCCGATCATCGCCCTGACGGCGAATGCCGTTGACGGGACGAGGGAGATGTTCTGCCGTGAGGGAATGAATGATTTTGTGGCAAAACCAATCGAACTCCGTCTGCTCATCTCAAAAGTGAAACAATGGCTCCCGCCGGAGAAGATCGAGCGCGTGTACGGAAAACAGAATGTACCCGAACATCAGGAGGAAAATAAGGAGATCGTCATCGGGGATCTGGATGTCGCCTACGCGCTTCAGATCCTGGGGAATGAGAAACTTTTCTGGTCAGTTGTGAAAGAATATTACCGCGTGATCGAAAAAAAGGTGGAGCTCATAAAGCAGCTGGAAATGGATGAGGACTGGACCGGTTATACGATCGAAGTACACGCGCTGAAAAGCGCTTCCAAACAGATCGGCGCCATGTCCCTCTCGGACAAAGCGGCGGCGATGGAAATGGCGGGTAACGCCAGAAACAAAAAACTGATACACGAAAAGACCGATGAAATGCTGGAGCAGTATTTGGGATATGTGGAAATACTGAAGCCGTTCTGTGATGAAGAGGAAGAGAGCGCGGAAGAGAAGGCCCGGATACCGGACGACATACTGAGAGAGTGTCTGGAAGATATGAAATCGGCTGCCGAGGAACTGGATATGGACCTGATGGAAGACGTCATAGAGGAACTGAGTGAGTACAAATACGAGGGATGGGAGGAAGAACTGTTCGACCGCCTGAAAGAAGCGGTCAATGAAGTCGATGTCGATAGCTGTGAAGAGATTTTGAGTGAATGGGAGAGTCGATGGAGCCAAAATACAGAGAACTGATCGATCAATACGAAACGGAAGCCTCGAAGTGGAACCGCAAGTCCAATTTGATGGGAGCCGTGAAACTGGCATTGTTTTTTGTCTTTCTTTTTCTTGAGGTTACGTTCTGGGGCGTTTCCCGCTCCGCGGTGTGCGGGCTGGCAGCAGGAATCAGTTTTGTGCTGTTTGCGGCTGCCAGCGTGTTTCATGAGGAGATTATCCGCATTCTGGAGGAAAAGAAAGGGCTGTGTGAGATCGTGAAGGCGGACCAGAAGCGGCGGTCAGGGGAGTGGACGGCATTTTCGGATACCGGGGAAGAATATGTGGATGAAGAGCACGGATATGCCGTGGATCTGGATATTGTGGGACAGAATTCGCTGTTCCAGTTCATAAACCGCACACATACCTATTTTGGCCGGGAAAAACTGGCCGCCGCCCTGCTTCAGCCGCTGGACGAACATCCATTGGATGAACAATCGTCGGACGAACATCCGTTGGATAAACGTACGTTGCACGAACAGGTCTTGCATGCGGACGATGAGATCCGCCGGCGGCAGGAGGCGGTGGAAGAGCTGGCGTCTGATTACGAGTGGGCGGCGCGCTTGGAATATTATTTTTCTAAAATTGGCGTGGACTGCCGTTTTCCGGAGCTGATCGCGGAACTGGAAAATCCCAGGCTGTTCCTGCCGTTTCGTCATGCGGATTTATTCGTGGGCCTGCTCCGCGGTGTGACATGTGTCACGATCGCGCTTCTCTTTATCTACAAGACGAATGAAATAATCTGCTTTTTGGGCATTCTGCTCCTTCTGCAGCTGGCACTTGGTATGCTCGGCGATTACCACATCAAAAATTATCTTGGCTATACGAGGACGGCCGCGGGGAAGATGGCTCCGTATTGTGAGATCATCCGCGCGTGGGGGGACAGATCGTTTCGTTCGGAACGATTGTGCATGATCCAGGCGCGTCTGGCGGAGGCGTCCGAGGGGATCCAGAAGCTGTCCCGCATTTCTTCCCATATGAGATATACGATTCATCCGGTTTCCCGTTTTATTCTGGACGGACTTCTTTTGTGGAGTTTTCAAAATGCTTTTGATTTTCAGGAATGGAAGCTGCAGTACGGCGAACAGGTGCGGCAGTGGTTTATGCTGCTCGGGGAGGCTGAGAGCCTGATGAGTTTTTCCGGTCTGGCCTGGAACTGCAGCACAGTCTGTCTGCCACAGATCTCCGGGAGCGGGAGAAGGATCGTGGCACAGAAGATCGGACATCCGCTGCTCGGAAATGAGGAGAGGGTCTGTAATGATTTCCGTATGGAGGATTCGATCGTCATGATCTCCGGATCGAATATGTCGGGGAAGAGTACGTTTATGCGGACGGTCGGGATCAATGTCGTGCTGGCGGGAGCCGGCAGTTATGTGTGCGCGGAGCGGATGAGCTGTCCGCGCATGCGTATTCTGACTTCCATGCGTATCGCGGACCGGACGACCGAGGGTATTTCCTCTTTTTATGCCGAGCTGCTGCGCATACGGAGGATCATTGATGCGGCGGCGGAATCGGATCGTCTGTTGTTTTTCATAGATGAGATCTTCAGGGGCACGAATTCGGCAGACCGGATCAAGGGTGCTGAGGGAGTGATAGAAAAGCTGCACAGCCTGAACGCGTGCGGGATCATTACGACGCATGATCTTGAGATCTGCCGGCTGGGCGATAAAAAGGGAATTGTCAACTATAGTTTTTACGAAGAGTACCGCGGCGATGAGATGTATTTTGATTACCAGATAAAGGAAGGGATTTCTAAAACGACGAATGCGGAATTTCTGCTGCGTAAGGTCGGAATTTTATAGGGAACGAAAGAGCGTAGTATGCAATTATGATACAAAGTGGTGTTATGCTGTCCAAAGGATGAAATGTCCGGGGGTTGAGAAAGGCGGAATATGGCGGAAAACACCGGACGGGGAAGGAGCGACAGTGAAATATGAACCGGATACTGGTGGTGGAGGACGAGGAACCGATTGCCGAACTGATACGTATGAGCCTGAAAAACGCGGGGTATCAGTGCGAGGTATGTTACGATGGCGAAGAGGGGGCGGATCAGATACAGCGAGAGCACTTTGATCTGTGTCTGCTGGATATCATGCTGCCGAAAGTCGATGGATATGAACTATTAGACTATGCCAAATGTATGGAACTTCCCGTAATCTTCCTGACGGCGAAGGGGAAGACGGAGGATAAAGTAAAAGGACTGCGGGCAGGCGCCGATGACTATGTGACGAAGCCATTTGACGTGATGGAACTTCTAGCCCGGGTGGAGAGTGTTCTAAGGCGTTACGGAAAGACGGAAACGAGCATGGACGTACTCGATCTCCACATTGATACCGTGTCCCGGAGCGTGACAAAAAACGGGGTTCCGCTTCGGCTTACCTATAAGGAGTTTGATCTGCTGCTGCTTTTTGTGCGCAATCCCGGTGTGGCCCTTTACCGGGAAGTGATCTACGAACAGGTTTGGGAGAGTTCGTATATGGGAGACAGCAGGACCGTGGATCTCCATGTGCAGCGGCTGCGCAAAAAAGCGGGACTGGAGAGGCAGATTCAGGCGGTCTACAAGGTGGGTTACCGCTTTTCCATCCAGAATTGAGGTTTCTATGAGGATATTTGCCAAACAGTTTATTACGGCGATGTGTGTGCTGATCGTATCGTTTATGGTACTTGGAAATGTGCTGGTGCACGCGGCGTTTGAAACGACGATGAACCGGGAGACGGGACAGAATATAGAAGAGATGAAGATTTTCCAGTACGCCATGCTGGCGTCGCTGCAGGGACTGCCGAAAGATTATCAGGCGGTCGACCAGGCGGCTGCGGGCATCGTCCGCTCCATCCAGCAGAATCTGTACGGCGGACAGGAGGGGATCGTCCTTTACGACGAGGATCACAAGGCGATCTATCGGGACGACGAGTACGAAAGCGCGCTCATAGATAAAGACAGGCAGGGACACGGCGGCATATGGCAGATCACGGTGTGGAACGGGCATCATTATCTGGAATCCCTCTGTGAGGTCAATAGTTCGGCGGGCAATTATATATTGGAAATCCACCGTAATATTGACTATGTATACGGGGACAGGGATCGGCTGTATGAGCGCTACCGGGTTTTACTCGGTGTCATTTCAGCCGTTTTTGCCGTGGTACTTCTTTTGTTCTCCCTGCACTTCGCACGTCCAATCCGCAAATTGTCACAGGCGACGAGGCTGTTTGCTGATGGGGATTATAAAAAACGGGTCAGGGTGAGGGGGAATGATGAGGTGACGATGCTCAGCCGGGATTTTAACCGTATGGCGGATCAATTGGAGCAGAGTATCGGTCGTTTAGAGGAAGAGGCCAGGCGGCAGGAGGAATTTACATCGGCCTTTTCACATGAATTGAAGACGCCTCTGACGTCCATTATCGGGTACGCTGATATTTTACGGGCGAGGACGCTTACGGAGGAGGAGAGGAGCCGCTGCGCGAATTATATCGTCCACCAGGGGCGGCGTCTGGAACGGCTGTCGCTGAAAATGCTGGAAATGTCCTACATTGATAAACAGGAAACCGAGCTTTTGCGCATTGATGTACCCCATCTTGTCAGACAGATCCGGACGATGACAGGAGCCGTTTTGGAGCAGAAGAGCATCACGATGACGGATCATGTGGAACCGGGAGTGGTCAGGGGAGATCTGGATCTTCTGCTGTCGCTGTTTGCGAACCTCATAGATAACGCGAGAAAAGCGTGCGGGGAAGGCGGGGAGATCTGTCTTTCAGGAGAAAACGCGGAGGAGGGTTACCGATTTGTTCTCATGGATAATGGGTGCGGTATGCCGGCGGAGGAGATCCAGAAGATCACGGAGCCGTTTTATATGATCGATAAGTCGCGCGCGAGAAAGGAAGGGGGCGCCGGCATCGGCATGGCACTGTGCCAGAAGATCATTTTCATCCATCGGGCAGAGTGGAAGATCGAGAGTGTTGAGGGCGGGGGAACGAGTATCATCATCCTGTTTCCCCGTTGTCAGGAAGCGAAAAAGGAAGGTGATGAAAGGTGAAATGGTATACCGCATTTGGTGTAATGTGTGTGTTCGTCCTGTTTGCTGCGGCGATGTGGTTTCCCGGATATTACAGCCGCTTATACGATGAACGGACGCTGGATCAGGCGGTTTTTACGGATATCAATATGAGCACGTATGAGACATCGTATGACTGTTTCATGAGAAAGCTGTACGCCATCGCCAAAGCCTGGAATCAGGGGACGCTCTCAGCGGTGCGCACGGATGAACTTGAGCTATCGATGGATAAGGGCCAGCTGGCAAAGATCGCCAGAAAGGAAATGAAAAAACTGACGAATCTGGGACTGATGAACACAGATCAGAAGCTGAGGTCAAAAAATCTGACTCGTTGTGAGCGCTATACGATCTACGCGTCCAGTGACAGCAGCAACATGAAAGGCATCAGCTGCTGGAAACTCGTGTTTGAGAACGCAAAAAAAAGTACAACTATTTTTTTTGATGAGGAATACCACAAAATCTATTACGCGGAATACGCACCCCGGAAAGAAGACAGTAAACACTCGGTTACTTCGGCCGGGTCAGCAGGGGCGAGGGATTTCAATGATATATATGATATGACAGGACAGGATGGGGCAGAGTCGTTCACGGAAGGGGAAGGCGTGGTGGATTATTATGATGTGGCTTCTTTTGTCGATGTTCCGTGCGCCTCGTATATGCAGTCAGGTTCGGTCTGGATGATGGAGTTTGATTATAAATACCAGATCGGTTTTATCAAAGACGCGGTGTATGGCGAGAACGGGTATACATACCGGTTTGGCCTGCCTGTGGAAAAAATGATACAGTTTTGATACGGGTTTGAAGGTGGTTTGATACAATCGGCAGTTATACTTATCACAGTAGAACATAATTGTGATAAGGAGGAACTGCTATGAGAGTAAAAAAATGGTTTTTGGCTGCGGCGGGAATTATATTTTTGGAGGGGATCATCCTGATCGTGCTGTTTTTTATCCTGCCGGTTGATAAAGTTTACGGGGGGATGGAGTACCGGATCGGAGACGGGGTTGTTTCGCCGGAGAGTGGGGCAGAGAATGAGAAGCAGGCAGATGATCCAATCGATGGACAGGCAAACAGGCAGAAAGAGGATGCCGGAGCGAAAAAGAGGGAGAAGAAAGTAAAAGATATATATGAAGCACATAAAGAGATACTGGTACTTGTCAATGCGTCGCACGAACTGGATGAGGATTACGATGCTTCGCTGCGTTCGATCTGCGGAGGACGGCTTCAGGCATCTGAGCGGATTTACCGCCCGCTCGTAGATCTGCTTGCCGCCGCGGAAGAGGAGGGACACCAGTACTGGATCGCTTCGGCGTGGCGCAGCAGGGAAAAACAGCAGAAGCTCGTAGATGAGGATGTGCGCCGGACTATGGATCAGGGGATGACGCGCGAACAGGCGCTGAAGGAAACGTACAAAGAGACGATGCCGGCTGGTTACAGCGAACACGAGACGGGTCTTGCGCTCGATATTCTCTGCTCGGGAAATATGAGAATGGACCAGTCGCAGAAAAAAGAACCTGGGAACGTATGGCTGCGCAAAAACAGCTGGCGCTATGGTTTTGTGCCGAGGTATCCCGAGGATAAGGAAAAAATCACGGGAGTCCGGTATGAACCTTGGCATTTCCGCTACGTCGGAAAACAGGCGGCTGCGTATATGCATGAAAACAAACTGACGCTGGAGGAATTTTGGGAAAGGTTGTAAAGAGTCATTGTCAATGCTGCTATTTTATGGTATACTAAATTCATATTTGGTGAATGAAACAGGACACATATCAATATAGCAGGAGGATTTGGAATGGATACCCAGTTTGTATGGAAAGAAGAGTTTAATCTTGGTGTAGAGACGATAGATAAAGAGCATAAGAAGCTTTTCAGGATCATTAACAAACTTCTTTTATTTCAAGAGGATGAGGCGACCCGTCGGTGGGCGTGCCGGGAAGGTATTAAATTTTTTAAACAGCATGCGGCCAATCATTTTGCGGATGAGGAAGATTATATGACTTCCATCGGCTATGAAGGTCTGGAGCAGCACAGGCGTTTACATAAGGGATTTCGTGAGAACACGCTGCCTGCGCTGGAGCGGGAACTGGAAGAGTTGGATTATTCACCGGATGCAGTGGAGCATTTTCTGGGGGTCTGTGCCGGCTGGCTGATCGGACATACCCTGACGGAAGACGTCGCGATCACGGGAAAGCGGATGAAAAAGCAGATGAATCTTCTGCCGACGGAACATCTCGATGCGGTGAAGACAGTCATAATCCAGCTTTTGTTTGATATGTTCCAGCTTGAGTCCCACCTGATCAGTGACTCGTATAACGGAGAAAAATTCGGAAACGGCATATATTACCGCCTGATCTACGGAACGAAGCGAAATGAAAAAAAACAGGAGTATTTTCTGGTATTCGAGGAGAATCTTCTGATCAATACGGTCGGCAAGATCATGGGCATCAAGACGAATAAACTGGACAATATGATACTTCATGCCGCCAGATATACGGCAAGGCAGTTTGTGAAGTGTGTGATGGAGCAGTTTCCGATTGATGAAGAGTATGAACTGAAATCGGAAAATCTCCTGAGTTTTGAGCAGTTCCAGAAGGTGTTCGAGAGAGACCAGCCAAACCTCAGCCTTTTGTTAGACACGGGCGCCGGCTATTTTGCCTATTGTTCGGATGCAACCCGTCTGTTTGAGAGCGGCATCGGCATCTCCATTGAGGCAGAACACGCGATGGATGAAGTGAAAGAATATCTGGAAAAGCAGGAAACAGCCAATGGAAAGCCGCGCGTATTAGTGGTGGACGATTCGATGACCGTGCGCCAGCATATGAGTGAACTGCTGACGGAGGATTACGATGTTACATTAGCGGAATCGAGCCTTTCCGCAATCCGCAATATTGCGTTTAACAAGCCGGACCTGATCCTCCTCGATTATGAAATGCCGGTCTGCGATGGAAGGCAGACGCTCGAGATGATCCGCTCCGACAAGGAATATGCCGACATTCCTGTGATCTTCCTCACCGGAAAAAATGATCCGGAGAGTGTAAAGAAGGTAAAAGCATTAAAACCAGCCGGTTATCTGTTAAAGTTTTTGGATCCGGCAGAGATTAAGAAAAATGTCGACGCGTTCTTTCAAAAATAAAAGATCGCGTTTGGGAAAAAAAGGGCAAATTTTTAAAATTTAGTCTTGTAATATAGAAGAAATTGTGATAATATAATTCTTGTTGCAGCATTGAAATATATGTTGTCAGTTTAGTCTTTTGCGCAAGCAAAAGACATTAGGCTCCTTGGTCAAGCGGTTAAGACATCGCCCTTTCACGGCGGTAACACGGGTTCGATTCCCGTAGGAGTCATGTTGGGGACCTTTAGCTCAGTTGGTTAGAGCATCCGGCTCATAACCGGACGGTCCGGGGTTCGAGTCCCCGAGGGTCCATTTGGATCTGGCCCAGTAGCTCAGTTGGTTAGAGCGCTGCCCTGTCACGGCAGAGGTCAAGGGTTCGAGTCCCTCCTGGGTCGCTAGCCGCGTGCAGTTGTGTTGTACGGCGGCAGAGACTATTATATTTGCTGGTGTGGCGGAACTGGCAGACGCCCAGGACTTAAAATCCTGTGGGTGGTGACACCCGTACCGGTTCGATTCCGGTTACCAGCATGGGAAAACTCCGAGTTGTTCGGAGTTTTCTTTTGCAAAGTTAGATTTCATCATCCGAATTGATATGTAGATGCCTCATATAGTCGCTTTTACCGTATAGAACCCTGTCAACAAGTATTACATTATCTTTCAAACGATAAAATACCATATAAGACTTGAATACTACAAAATAATAACCGGTAAAGCTGTCCTCATAGTATACTGGAGAGCCGGATTTTGGATGATCTGCTTTTGCTGACACCTTATTTATCAAGCCATCGATATACTTTGTTGTGATATCATAACTCTTGGAAACTTCTAGTATTTCTGACCAGACCTTGTCAAGGTCGCGGATGGCGACCTTTGAATATTTAACTTCGTATTTCATTGTCTTTTCCGTGGAAATATGCCTGCACATCATCTGAAGCGACATAACCTTCTTCCTCTCCAGAGCGTCTGCCCTCATTCAGTTCACACATGAGATGAAGCATTGCTTTTGTCTTTTCAAATTCTTCATCTTCTTCAATATCCCGGATTGTGTATTTGCCTCTTCCGTTAACCGTCAAATACACAGGAGAGCCGACAGATACCTTTTCAAGAACTGTATTGTAATTACGTAGGTCTGAAACCGGACTGATATTAGCCATATATTCACATCCTTTCTAATGCGTTTTCCTAATAATAGCATAAAAGAATATTTTAAGCAATATGCAGGAAATGACTTTTATCTAGTCCGGTAGTTATTTCACTTTCTTCTTTGCTGTCACCCATTTTCCATACACTTTTTTGCTGTCGGCTTTTGCGTAGGCTCGGATCCGCACATAATACATTGTCCCGCTCTTCAGTTTTTTGATCGTAAAACTTTTCTTTGAGTTCTTTAGGAAGCGCTTTTTGGCTCCTTTAAAGTTTTTCTTTTGGCTGATCTGTATTTCATAGCCGGAAGCTTTTGATACCTTCTTCCATGTCAGTTTCAGTTTCTTTTTGCCGGCTGTCAGCTTTAATCCGCCCTTGATCGTCATGCTGGCGGAAGATGGGTGAGCTTGTGCTGAGGTGTTCATATATTTCACTTTAATTCCTTTTTTTTGGCATATTTATCTGCACAGGAATTTTTGGTCGTCCAAATTACCAGACCAGAAGGACAGCCGTAAAAGACGCCCTCTTCACGACTTGTACTCTCAGCGATTTTAGTCACACTTTCCGGGATAATGATCTTTTTAAGGCGGCTGCATTCATTAAAGGCGCCTTCCCCGATCGAGGTTACATTTTTCGGGATAACAATGCTTTCGACATTGTTGCATCCCGCAAAAGCAAATTTCTCGATACTTGTTACACTTTCTGGTAACGCTTGTAACCGGCAGAAATTTCTTGCATAAATTAAATAAAAGTGGTATAATGACAACTACTTATAAAGTATATAGGAATAGGAAAATACATTTACGGGAGTTTAATTGCCTGCAGGATATGGGGGATTCATGTAGTACGGCAGTATGAGAAAAAGAAAGTGGCAGAAAGCACTGAGAAGCTGACACCAGAATACGATCTGTGCGAGATGGATCATTTGGTGCTGGCGGGTACTGGTGATGACGGTAATAGTGATTATGGATTCAGTCAGGCGGCAGCTAAAATTGAATTGTCAGAAACGTCAAGGGTGCAGATACATGAATAAACCAGAATTTTTAGATTTTTATAACAGGGTAATAAAACAATTGGGAAATCGGTTTGCAGAGGATTATCCTGAATATACTTTTTGCGAAAATGCTGCTTCCGTGTATGAAGAATATCTGAATCAAAAGACGATGATGAAGTTGCTGTACAGTAAATCAGATGCGCTGCTTGATCGTCACAAGGTATGCGCCTGCATGGTGGTCGCCATTATAAAAGTACGGTTATTGAGCTGCAATATGGAAACGGATGACGGGTATGCCCTTTCCAATGCGTCCAGAGTCAATGAGTAGTTGGCTTTTATGAGTAGTTGGGAACTGACTGTTTAAGGGCTTTATTATTTTACATGTAGAAGACAAAAAAAAGAAATATAAACTACCTGATACGTTCCATAATGATTCATTTTTAGATACGGTAACGCGTTCTCTTTTTTTGCGAACCAGTTAAATTCTTTATCAACACCTCTCATTGCAAATATTTTTTATCTTTTAGAAAAATGCTGTGATTTCGAAAATGAGCGTAATTATTCTCGAAAACTATAGTTTCATCTCCTTATTCCCTGGCCTTCCGGTTTATAAACTCAGTCTTATATTTGGAATACACGATCGTCTGGTCGTGATAGAGCCCATAATAACCGGACATCAGAAAACTGATGCTGTTACCGAGCAGGAAATAGGGAACGGCCTCATAACCGAACAGTTCAAATGAAATGAGCATGGACGTGATGGGGCAGTTTGTCACGCCGCAGAATACTGCCATCATGCCGACTGCCGCGCAGAGGGAGGGCGAGAGGCCGAGAAGCTGTCCGAACAGGCAGCCGAACGTGGCGCCGACGAAAAAGGACGGGACGATCTCGCCGCCTTTGAATCCGGCTTCCAGCGTCAGCGCGGTAAAGACGATCTTCCAGAAAAAAGCGGGCGGGGACACTGTGCCCTCAATCGCGCGTTCGATGACCGGAACGCCGGCTCCCATATAGTCATCGGTCTGAAGCAGTACCGTGAGGCCGATGATGACTGCGCTCGAAAACAGGATGCGCACATAGGGATTTTTCAAATGCTTTCGGTAAACATCGCCGAGCGAGTGTAGCGCGATACAGAACAGAGCGCTCAGCGCCGCGCAGAACAGCGCCAGCAAAATGACTTTCAGCCCCGGTATGATATGGAACGACGGAATGTCCGTCAGATGGAACACGTCGGGGCTGATTCCCATATGGACAGCTACCTGTGAGGCCGTGAGGGACGAAAAGACACACGGGACGAGCGCGGCATAGTACATGATGCCGATACTGCCGACTTCCAGGGAAAAGATAGCGGCGGCGATCGGTGTGCCGAAAATTGCGGAAAAGGCCGCGCTCATGCCGCACATGACGACCATGCGCTGGTCTTTTTCGTCAAACCGGAACCACTTTCCCAGCTGCTGCCCGATGCTCCCGCCGAGCTGCAGCGCCGCGCCTTCGCGCCCGGCACTGCCGCCGAACAGATGGGTGACGATCGTGGCGATGAAAATGAGCGGCGCCGTTTTAAAGGGAATCTCGGATTTGGCGTGGAGCGTGGACAGCACGAGATTTGTCCCCTTATCGTTTCTGTAGTGGAAGACCCGGTATAAGAAGACAATGATGACACCGGCGGCCGGCAGGAAAAAGATCAGCCAGGGATTTTCGGCGCGCAGTTCCGTTACCTGTTGCAGGCAGAAGGCAAACAGCGTGCTGAAAGCGCCGACGAACAGGCCGATAAAGATGGAAAAAAGCCCCCAGCGGACGAACACTTTTAAATTTTTTATCATAACACCGCCGTAGAGGCGGATATAAAATAGCAGCTTCATCGTACATAACCCTTTCTGTATCGATCGTGAAATCATTCCTATAACATTCTATCATATTTTTCCTTCATTTCAAGGAACATTTTCATTAAGAAATATGTAAGAATTCCATTGACTTTTTGGAAAGATTTATTGTGTAAGATGGTTTTGCAGCAATCGTAAGAGAAGTATCGCGACACGGGGCATTTCGAAAAGAAACGGGGGGATTATTGTGAAAAGAAGTAAAGGGATGAAATGGATGTTGCTCGTTCTCGGTCTGGCGTTTGGCCTGTGTGCCTGCCAGAAGACGCCGGAGCAGATCAAGCAGAATATGGCGGAATACGGGGAGAACAAACAGGTCGGGCAATCGGAGATCACATATTGTACGGTTGAAGAGTTGAGGAATGCGAAGATGCCGGATGTTGACATGGGTGCGGTGGCCTTGCCTGAAACAGTGGATTTTTCCGATGTGTATGGAGTGAGTGTACTCCATTTGCTGGCAGAAAAAGATTTCTTTGGAGAGGATAGGGTCGAGGAGGGAGAAACGGATGCGTGGGAAGAAACGGTCCGGTATGTTGATTCCAAAGATCCGCTGATGGATATGTCAAAAAGCGGGGGATTGGCACAGAAATACCGCTGCGGGGAAGCTCCGGCAGGACTTAAAGTGGAAAATGTGTACCATATGGATGAAGAGAATTGGAAGGGAGACGCAGCAGGAGTGGATATACGGCTGGGTGATGAAACCGTAACTCTGGCACAGTTCTGCGAGGATGCCGAGCGGTGGCTCGAGGAGGAGAAGCCTGTGGGCGGGGGGATCTGTTACAAAGTTTCGGATGTGTACGTAAGCAAAAAGATTGTGGGGAACAAGCGGTTTTCGGTTCTTTCTCTATGTGCGGAGTACGACTATAAGGGAATCCGGCTGAATAATCACACGATACCGCTGCGCGAAGAGGGCGGGGCGTGGAATGCGGATCCGATCACGGCGCAGATGTTTACGGTCATGGACTATGAGAAGAAGGGAAAGCCCTGTTTCTTTTCCAGAAATGTCAGGTTTTATCTGAAATCATCGGAACCGGTAGAGAACATAGTTGATCTGCCGAGTGCTCTCCAAATCGTAAAAGAAAAGCTGTCCGGCTCATCCGGCTCTTTTCATATAACGAAAGTGACACCGCTCTATGTGCCGTATTTTGGCAAAAAGGGGGAGGATCAGAAGATGCGGATCGAGGTGAGACCGGTTTATGCGTTCCTCATGGAGGAGCAGGAACCAGGACTGAAAGACGGTTTCCAGAGTAAGTGTTGTCAAAATTTTCTGTATGTAGATATGCTGACTGGGGAGCTGACTGCCGGAACTGGAAATTAGTGTATACGGAAGTCATCGTTTTTGGTCTGGCGCTCGGCCTGTGTGCCTGCCAGCAGACGACGGAGCAGGTCAAGCTGAATATGGCGGAATACGGGGAGAACAAACAGGCCGGGTAATCGGAGATCACATATGGTACGGTGGATGATTTGTGGAATGCGAAGATGCCGGAAACTGGCGAAGGTGTGGTAACTTTTCCGGAACGGGTGGATTTCTCGGCTGTTGAAGGGGCGGAGGTACTCCATCTGACGGTGGAAAAGGATTTTCTGGAAAAGGCAGAGCAGAATGCGAAGCTGTTCGGGGCAGAGATCGGTGAGTTTCAGGAACAAAAGAGCGGGGGACCGAAACTGATCGAGTATGATAATGGGAAAGACCAGTACATGAACATATCCGAAGACGGGGGTATGGCTCAGGGAGCCGGGTTTGGGTATGATCCCGTCAAAAACACAGTGGAACACATGTATCAAGAGGAAGAACTCAGGGGGGAGGCAACGGATGTAAATGTACAGCTGGCTGACGGCAGCGTAAATCTGGCACAGTTTTGCCAGCATACCGAGCAGTGGCTTGAAACGCAAATGGCCGTGGGCGGCGGTATCCACTACAAAGTCTCGGATGCGTATGTAAGGCAAAAAAAGACAGGAGGGAAAAAAGCGGGGAAACATCCGTCTAAGATCATTCTCTATGTGTGCCGAGTACGATTATAAGGGGATTCGGCTGAATAATCATACGTCGTCAAGGACGGAAGAGGACGAGGAATTTAATACAAAACAGGTAACAGCGAATCTGTTCGCGATTATTGATTTTGAAAATAATGAACTCCCCTGTTTCTTTTCTCGAAATGAGATGTTTCATCTGACTTCGTCGGAACCAGTGGAAAAGATCGTCGACCTGGAGAGTGCCGTGCGGCTCGCGGAAGAAAAGCTGTCTGGTTTCGGCGTCCTGCATTTTACAAAGATCATCCCCCTCTATATACCTTATCTTGGCGAAACGGGAGGGGGCCGGGGACGCAGATCGAGGCGAGGCAGGTCTATGCGTTTCTCATTGAAAAGGAGCAGAAACCGCAGCTGACAGGCGTTGTCAAGAGTAATAGCTGCCATAATTTCATTTATGTTGATATGGTGACGGGAGAACTGACCGCCGAGCTGGGAAATCAGTGAGTGTGCCGTTTGGGGATGTAAGGAGGCGGGGAGATGAGGATTCGGAGGAAAATACTATATTATTTGCTGGGCACACTGGTGATTTTGATCATCCTGGTGTCTGGCCCGCTGTGGGTAGTGGGAGACCGGGAGAAAGAAGTATCGGTTTTATGGAGCATTGTACACCTGCCGAAGGATGTGCTTTGGCAGTCGTCGTCGATAAATGCCTTTGATGCCGGGTTTTCACTGTGGTTCTATACATTGATTCCGCTTGTCTGCGCCGTTCCGTCGGTGTCAGATCTTCACGGAGAACTGACAAGCCGCTTTTATATGGCTTTGGAACTGCGCCGGGGAAGATACCGGTATGTGTACTCGCGTTTTCTCCGCGCAGCTGTGAGCGGGGCGCTGATGGCGTTCGCCGCCGTGTTTGCCTATGCGGTGTTTGTATGTATGCTGTTCCCGCTGAATCCGGTTGGCGTGGAGATGTGAGGGTAAATTATGGGTTCCGCTCGTAATGCTGGTTGTATTTGCGGTATTTTATGCCGTGATGAAAATACAGATTTGGCGGGATCAGTCCTCTCATCGTCTCCGCACTCCCTTCCTGCCCGAACATCCTATCATAATCTGTCACTACTAGACTCTATCCATTCGCCCAAAATGACTGTACCGCTGTCTGAGCCGCTGACACAACTGTAATGAGCAGACTGTACGTCACAGCACTGATCACATGGAAAAGCATCTCCCTCAGGATCCAGTTCCTCCGCCCCATCCTGGTGATATAAAACAGCACATTCCCGTCCAAAGTCGGAAACGATGAGATCAAAAGAAGATAAGTCAATGTCAGCAGTACCACCCTGAGCAGCGAGTTCATCGTCGCGATACCATACTCCAGAATGCCCAGAGGACTCCCCATCCGTTCCGATGCCTGCAGCATCGGAAGCACGACCATATCCCTCAATGGCAGAAAAATAGCAGCAAACACAAACATCTTTGGATTCACAACCCAGCGCACATACTCACTGCCAGCCACAAGCAGGATACCCCGCCCATTTATTTTCCTCACACTATCCCTTCTCATACCATTTCACTCCTCCACTCCCACATCACGGCCTACACCATCTCATCCTCCCATGCTTCTTCCACATCACAGTCTACACATTGAGGCGCCCGGATTTCTGCCATACATGGGCGGATATGAGAACTTAAAATACTGGCGTCAATCCGGAAAAAGGCTGGGCGGGAGGAAATCAAACGGTATATGGAGCTGGTCGGATTGGATCCGGCCTCGAAAAAAGCGGTAAAGAAATATTCGCCCGGGATGCGGCAGCGCCTGGGACTGGCGCAGGCGCTCGTGGAAGATCCGGAGGTTCTGATTGTGGATGAGCCGTTTAACGGACTGGAAAAGGCGATGGTGGAGAAGATGCGGGCTGTTCTGGCCGCGGAGAAGGAGAAAGGGAAGACGATTCTGCTCGCCTCCCACAATGAACAGGATATTGCGTATCTCTGTGACCGGACATATGAACGGTACAATACACTAGTTAATTTCCCTGCTTGATGGGCAGGCATATTTCACTTACGTAATCTGCGGAGTTTGGATCTCCCGGCAGATAATTTTCGATGTCGTAATCCTGTATGATTTCATAGCTTGTCGTTGGCAACCATTCCCTGTATATTTTTTCCCACGTTTTTTGAATTGCTTCGGGAGAAGGGCCGACACACGAAAATACGACCCAGGAATATGCGGGAATGTGTAAAAGTTCAAACCCTTCCGGAATTTTGTCCACATCACTTGCTTTGCATCCGATTCCGTATAAAAAGGTGTCACCTTCTGTTTTTTGGTGAGCGCATACTCCCAGATAGCCGGGAACTTCCTTACATGTTTCATTCGTGAAATACTCATTCCAGAACTTTGGGATTTCCTCATCACTTGTTTCTACGGGAATTTCCTTTGTATAAACAAGTAGATCCATTTCCTCCCATGTCTCGATGACATAATTCATTGTACTTCCTCCTTCTATTATGATTTTTAGAGACAGCTTATTGAAGAATTTTAGGGCACCGCCTTTTTTTGCCTGTTGCGGAGTAATACCATGAAACCTCGAAAAAGCTTTGGAAAAACTCTCCGGGGAATCATACCCGTATTTCAGGGAAATGTCTATTACTTTAGCGTTTCCTTTTGCCAGAACAGATCCTGCTATCGAAAGGCGTCTCTTTCGCATATAATCTGATGGGGTCATGCCTGTCATAATATGAAAGGCACGCTGAAAATGAAAACGGGAGATATGAACACTTTGTGCTATATCAGAAAGTGAAATATCATCCGTCAGATGATCTTCCATGTAATTGATCGCATTGTTTATCGCATTTGTCCATTCCATAAATAACCCTCCTGTTATAGATAGAATACTCTTTTTTTTAATGATTTTCCTGTCTTTGGTTGCTTTATTTTGTCTGTCTGGTGCAGATACCGTTTGCTGAAATAGTAAATTAGTAAAGTTGTAGATAGAAAAATGAATTTGAGTGTGGTATGATTTTATTTGAAATAGAAAATTTGGGAGGACATTTTTATAATGCGGTTTGAAGAAAATACGTTGTGTTATGAAGATTATTGCAGGCTGAGAGCAAGTGTTGGCTGGTTGATTTTTTCAAAAGAGCAGACAGAAAGGGCGGTTGATCGTTGTTTGTACTCAGTAGTTGCAGAAGAGGATGATCAGGTGGTTGGAATGGGGCGTTTGATCGGAGACGGGATGCATTATATGATAGCTGATCTTGTCGTGCAGCCGGATCGTCAAAAGGAGGGGATCGGTAGTAAGATCATGGATATGCTGATCGGATATGTGGATAAGGAAACACCGGTCGGCGGGCGTTCCAGCATTCAGTTGATTGCCGAGAAGGGGAAGGAACTATTTTATGAGAGTAGAGGATTTAAAATAATTCCTCATGAGTTTTGCGGTTCCGGGATGAGAAAAGTGATTCGTAAATAAAAAGTGCCAGAGAATGGAAAAGAGATTTAAACAATTTAGTTGACAAAACCATACTTCTATGTTATTGTAATAAAAAGCATTACTATTCTTTTATCTTTATGAATCTTTTATTTCAAAGAACGTCAATGCTTTATTCCAAAAAAATCAGAAAAAGCAGAGAGGTTGTTTGAAATACAAGGAGCGGGCTCTCTGCGGAACGGAGGGCTTATGGGGAAAAAATCAGATCAGAAAACAGAAACGTGTCAGGAAACACGTGTGCGGAGAAATTATAAGGATACCGTATTCTGCATGCTTTACCGGGATAAGTCAGAACTTTTAGAGTTATACAATGCAGTAAATGATACCCATTACACAGACCCGGAAGAACTTGAGGTGGCAACGCTGGAAAATGCTGTCTACCTGTCAATGAAAAATGACGTATCCTGTGTGGTGGATTTGCGGCTGAACCTGTACGAGCATCAGTCCACGGTAAATCCAAACATGCCGCTGCGTGACCTGTTTTATGTGGCAAAACAATACGAAAAAATGGTCCAGAAAGACAATCTGGATCTGTATTCGAGTAAGAGGATCCGGATCCCGTCACCCCGATTTGTTGTATTCTACAACGGAACAGAGGATCAGCCGGAGAGGAAGATCCTGCGGCTTTCGGAATCTTTTTACCACAGGACGGATGAGGTTAATTTGGAACTGGTGGTGCTCCAGTTGAACATCAATCCGGGATATAACGGAGAACTGTTGGGGAAGTGCCGTTCCCTTTATGACTATATGCAGTATGTGGACAGGATCCGCCGTTATGGCAGCCAGATGGCCTTTGAGGAAGCCGTAGAAAAGGCGGTGTCAGACTGTATCAGGGAGGGAATCCTGAAAGAATTTTTAGTAGCCAACCGTGCGGAGGTGGTCCAAATGAGTATATTTGAATATGATGAGGAATTACATATGGCGACGGTGAGGGGAGAAGGGCGAGAAGAAGGATTAGCGGAGGGATTAGAGAAAGGACGGGAGGAAGGGTTAGCGGAAGGATTAGCAAAGGGGCGGGAAGAAGGTGCCGCCTGGGGCAGGAGATTGCTTGCGGGTATGCGAAAGAGAGGTATGTCGCTGGAAGAGATCAGTGAACTGTCTGGGGAGCCAGTGGAAACTATATGTGAAGAGGATGAAAAAATCTTTTCGACTTTTTAGGTGAAAGGGCAATAAGCTGAGAAAAAACTTTTTTCTTGACAAATGGCGATTCTTTGTTTAAGATGTTTACTATAAACGAAAAGACGATGAGGAAGAGGAGTACATTATAAAACCCCGTCAGAGAGGATGTTCACCGGCTGAAAGACATCTGGGAAGTGTATGGTGGAAGGTAGCTTCGGAGTTGTATTTCTGAACGGAACGAGGTCCCGCTGCAGAAGATGATATGTCGGCAGACGGAACGGAAACTTAGTAGGAAATGACGGTTTGCCCCGTTACCGGCATAATGAGGAATAAAGGAATCCGTTTGAAAAATATGAATTAGGATCTCTTTTATTTAAAATAAGGTGGTACCGCGACAAATGTTCGCCCTTATGGGGTTGGTACCGTACCGGCACAATGCGAGATAGAGCGTTTCGCACAATGCGAGATAGAGTATTTCGCACAATGCGAGATAAAGCGTTTTACACTATGCGAGAAAAAACGCTTCTCAAACGCGAGATCAGACGCTTCGGGCTATACCAGCCCGAGGCTTTTTTAATGAAATAAAGAAAGTAGACGAGGAGGAATATGTTGAAAGAAAATCACTTTCAACTTTAAAAAGAGTGCCGCTTGCGCGGCAGACAGGAGGAATAAAAAGAATATGAAAAAAGAACTTGAAAAAAATTATGATCCCAAAGACATCGAAGACCGGCTCTATACAAAATGGGTCAGCAAGCGTTACTTCCACGCGGAAGTTAATCCGGATAAAAAACCGTATACGATCGTAATCCCGCCGCCCAATATTACCGGGCAGCTTCATATGGGGCACGCTCTGGATAATACGCTCCAGGATATTCTGATCCGGTTTAAGCGGATGCAGGGGTATGAAGCGCTCTGGCTTCCGGGAACCGATCATGCTTCGATCGCGACCGAGGCAAAGATCGTAGAGGCTATGCGGGAAGAGGGACTGACGAAAGAAGAAATCGGCAGGGAAAAGTTCCTCGAACGGGCGTGGGACTGGAAAAAACAGTACGGCGGCCGGATCGTATCCCAGCTAAAGAAAATGGGATCTTCCTGTGACTGGGAGAGGGAACGCTTTACGATGGATGAAGGCTGCAACCGGGCTGTCAAAGAGGTGTTTGTCAAGTTATATGACAAAGGGCTTATTTACCGCGGGGAGCGCATCATCAACTGGTGTCCGCACTGCCGCACGTCGATTTCCGACGCAGAGGTGGAATACGAAGACCAGAAAGGGCATTTCTGGCATCTGAGTTATAAGTTTGCCGACGGGAGCGGCGAGATCAATCTGGCGACGACGAGGCCGGAAACGCTTCTCGGGGACACAGCAGTAGCGGTAAACCCGAAAGACGAAAGATACCGGGATCTGATCGGGAAAAAACTCGTGCTGCCGATCGTACACAGGGAGATCCCGCTGATCGCCGATGATTATGTTGATATGGAATTTGGAACTGGCGTCGTAAAGATCACGCCGGCACACGACCCGAATGACTTCGAGGTAGGTCTCCGCCATAACCTTCCGGTCATCAATGTCATGACGGATGACGCGAAAATTGTAGAGGATTATGAGAAATATGCGGGCATGGACCGCTATGAGGCCAGGGAAGCCATCGTAAAAGATCTGGAGGCAGAAGGCGCTCTTGTAAAAGTAGAAGACCACGACCACAATGTAGGAACCTGCTATCGGTGTGGTACGACGGTTGAGCCAAAGGTGAGCAAGCAGTGGTTTGTTAAAATGAAACCGCTCGCGGGTCCGGCGATCGAGGCGGTAAAAAAGGGAGAGACAAATTTTGTACCGGATCATTTTAAGAAGATTTATTATCACTGGCTGGAAAATATCCGTGACTGGTGTATTTCCCGCCAGCTCTGGTGGGGGCATCAGATTCCGGCCTTTTACTGTGACGAGTGCGGGGAACTCGTCGTGACGAAAGAAAACGAGGCAGTCTGCCCGAAATGCGGGAAAAAAATGCGCCAGGATCCCGACACGCTCGATACGTGGTTCAGTTCGGCGCTGTGGCCGTTTTCCACGCTTGGATGGCCCGAGAACACCGAGGAGATGGATTATTTCTATCCGACGAGTACGCTCGTGACCGGATATGATATCATTCCGTTCTGGGTTATGCGCATGATGTTCAGCGGGATTGAGCATACTGGAAAAGTACCGTTTGATACAGTGCTGATCCACGGACTTGTCCGGGATTCCCAGGGGCGTAAGATGAGTAAATCGCTGGGAAATGGAATCGATCCTCTCGAAGTGATCGACAAATATGGCGCGGACGCGCTTCGTCTGACGCTCGTCACCGGAAATGCGCCGGGGAACGATATGCGTTTTTACTGGGAACGCGTCGAGGCGAGCCGGAATTTTGCCAACAAAGTATGGAACGCGTCCCGGTTTATCATGATGAATTTCGCTCAGAATGAAGAACTCGCCCACAAAGCGCCAGATCCGTCCCAGTTTACGCAGGCAGATAAATGGATCCTCGCCAAATGCAGACGTCTGGCAAAGGATGTGACGGCATTGATGGAGAGCTTTGATCTCGGAATTGCCGTGCAGAAGATTTATGATTTTATCTGGGAAGAGTTCTGTGACTGGTATATCGAAATGGTAAAGCCGCGGTTGTATAATGAAGCGGACGAGACGAAAGCGGCGGCACTCTATACGCTGAAAGCCGTGCTGATCAATGCGCTCAAGCTGCTCCATCCGTACATGCCGTTCATCACGGAAGAGATTTACTGCACGCTGATGGAAGACGAGGACGCATCCATTATGGTTTCGGACTGGCCGACTGGTGAGGGGGACGGCCTCATGCCTGGTACGGCCGACGGCATTATGTCGGGTACGGGGGGCGGCCTCACGTCTGGTGCGGCCGACGGCTTCATGTTGGGTTCGGCCGACGAGTTTGACGCTGATCTGGATGCGGTAGAACGGATCAAAGAGGCGGTAAAAGGCATTCGTAATGTGCGCGGGGAGATGAACGTGCCGCCGAGCAAGAAGGCAAAAGTCATCGTGGTAACGGCGGACGCGTCTGTACGGGAGACTTTTGAGAAAAACCGCGTATTTTTCGCGACGCTCGGGTTTGCCAGTGAGGTGGTGATCCAGGAGGACAAGACGGGTATTGAACAGGATGCCGTATCGGTTGTGATCGATAAGGGAACGATCTATATGCCGTTTGCCGAACTGGTCGATGTGGCAAAAGAGATCGAGCGCCTGAGAAAAGAAGAAAAACGTCTTGCCGGAGAGTTGAAGCGTTCTGAGGGGATGCTCGGCAATCCGAACTTTGTAAACAAGGCGCCTGCCAGCAAGATTGAAGAGGAAAAGGCAAAACTTGAGAAATATGAGGGCATGATGGCGCAGGTCAAAGAACGGCTGTCTCAGCTTGCGTAGCGGAAATTGTCAGATATTGCGAAAATTATTGTTTAAAATCTGGTTTCCCCCTTGCATTTTTTCTGGAAAGTAGGTATCATGTTCCATAGGGATAAAAAAGGAGGTCAAAATGATCAATTTTGAAGAAGAACTGGAAAAGTACGAGCCAAGTCCGGATGTGGAACAGGTGGAGGACGTGGTAAATAACAATAATTTAACCGATGTGACCGATATTGTAAGAGAGCTTATCGCAGATGCACGGGCGACGGTTTCTCTGTAGGTGTGTGCGAGTAAATAGTTGGAGGAACGGGAATGAGATGTCCAAGATGTGATGCAAGGATAAGCGATGAGATGGGTACCTGTGATTTTTGTGGACAGGATCTGGAAGTTGTCCACTATGTGCGCAGGGTTTCGAACGCGTATTATAACATGGCACTTGAGAAGGCACATGTCCGCGATCTGTCGGGAGCGGTCCTGATCTTGCGCAAAAGCCTTCAGTTTAATAAATACAACACCAACGCCAGAAACCTTCTGGGGTTGATCTATAACGAGATGGGAGAAACGGTGGCCGCGCTGAGCGAATGGGTACTGAGCCGGTATTTCCAGCCGGATAATAACCGGGCCGGACGTTATATCGATATCATACGAAAGAATCAGACGGCATTGGACGCGGTGAACCAGACCATCAAGAAGTATAATTCGGCGCTGGCGGCGGCGAAAGGCGGGAATGAAGACCTTGCAGTCATTCAGCTGAAGAAAGTGGTCAGCCTGAATCCCAGATTTGTCCGGGCGCATCAGCTTTTGGCACTTTTGTACATGAAGAACAAGGAATTTGCGAAGGCTGCCAAATGCCTGAAACGCGCGAGGAAGATAGATTTTAACAATACGACCACGCTCCGGTACATGCAGGAGATCGGTGATACGTTTGGCGGTGCGGAAAAAACGAGAGAAAGTGCGGCGAGGGCTTATAAACAGCAGGTGAAAAAAGATCCGCTGGCGAATGTCCAACCCGTAGGTTCTTATAGAGAAGAAAAACGTCACTGGATGCCGGCCATCAATGTGATCATCGGCGTCATCATCGGACTTGTTGTCAGTTTTGTTCTCATAAGGCCGACGCTTCAGGAAAAAGGAAACGGCAGTAATTCGGCCAGTATATCTGAAAATAATCAGGTACTTTCGGTCAAGGAAGCGGAGATTTCTTCGCTGGAAAAGGAGCGCGATTCCCTGAAAGAAAAGTCGGACAAGCTGCAGGCGAGCCTCGATAAGGAACAGACGCAAAATACAAAGAAGATCAAGCGGAACGAGGATCTGCTGCTTGCCCTGAAATATTATAACGACGGCGACCTGATGCTGGCGGCGACGACGGTAAGCGGGTATAAGGAAGCGGATTTTGATACCGACGACCTGAAGGCGTTATTTAAGCTGGTCTCGAAGAAGCTGTCGGCCGAGGATGTGAAGAAGCTGTTTGAGGATGGAAGGGCCGCGTTTAATACCGGAAAGTATGACGAGGCGGAGAAACTGCTCAATCAGGTATTATCCATCGAGCCGGAAAACCAGGATGCTTTGTATTTCATGGGTCGGGTTTACCACCAGAGGGGAAAGAAGAAAAAGGCAAAAGAGTATTATGACAAGGTGATCGAGGTAGACGGCAATTCGGGAAGAGCCACGGAGGCGCGGAGCCGTATACGGCAATTGGGTTAAATAAGTGCTGCGCACTTATTTGCAAGTTGCTTCGCAACTTGAGATTAGCGGGAATTAGCACTTATTTGTAACAGAGAGAAATGGATGGAGAACTACAGAAGAACGAGGAACTGAGTGTCCGCTTCTTTTGCGGTTCTCCGTTTTTTGTGTGCCTGACATTGATGTAGCTAAAATGGGAAAAGTGGGAAAAATAAGCAATCGGAATGGGGATCATTATGGATAATTTTTCATTGGAGAGAAATGGTGCAAATGTTGTTTTACACATAAGCGAAGATCTGGACCACCATGCGGCTGCCCAGATCAGCAAAACGATCGATGTCTTGATTGAAAAAGGAAATGTAAAAAACGTCATCTTTGACTTTTCGGGCCTGACGTTTATGGATAGTTCCGGTATCGGGATGGTGATGGGACGATATCGGAAAGTACATTATTTTGGCGGGAATGTTTTCGTGACCGGTGTGGGGAGCGGGATCGACCGTATATTTTCCATGTCCGGCCTGTATAAAATCGTACAGAAAGTCTAATAAGTGCAGAAATGAGGGAAAGAATGAGTACATATAATGAAATGAAGCTGGAGTTTATCAGTATTTCGGAAAATGAAAGCTTTGCCAGGGCGGCGGTCAGCGCTTTTGTCCTGAAGCTGAACCCGACGCTCGAAGAACTTTCAGATATTAAGACGGCGGTGTCGGAAGCCGTTACCAATGCGATCATACACGGATATGAAAAGCAGCAGGGAATGGTGACGATCCGGGGAAAGATCGAGGAAAATACGCTTTTTCTCGAAGTCACGGATGAAGGGGAGGGAATTCCCGATATCAAAAAGGCGATGGAACCACTGTATACCTCTAAGCCGGAGCTTGACCGCTCGGGAATGGGGTTTGCTTTTATGGAAGCATTTATGGATGATCTTCAGGTCGAATCGGAGCCCGGAAAGGGTACGAGGATCCGTATGAAAAAAAATATATATAGTGCGATCAATATTTCTTAGAATGGAGATTATCAATGGAAACCATGGAATTGATCAGGATGGCACGGAAAGGGGATAAAGCGGCGAGAGACCAGGTGATAAAGGACAATATGGGGCTGGTGTACAGCATCGTGGGCCGGTATGCCGGGCGGGGGTACGACAGCGAGGAGCTGAGTCAGATTGGAGCTATCGGCCTGATCAAGGCGGTGGACAAGTTTGATATGAGTTTTGATGTTAAATTTTCCACGTATGCGGTTCCGCTCATCAGCGGCGAGATCAAGCGCTTTCTCCGCGATGACGGTATGGTGCGGGTCAGCAGGAGCATTAAGGAAAACGGCTGGAAGATCCGGCGGGCAGCCGACCAGCTGTCGCAAAAACTTGACAGGGAGCCGTCGATCGAGGAACTGGCGGCGGCGACGGAAATCGCGCCGGAAGATATCGTCATCGCCCTGGAAGCGAATGCGGAAGTGGAATCGATCAATAAGAAGGTCTCTTTTGCGGACGGAAAAGAAGTATCGCTCGAAGATCGGATACAGGAAAAAACGGACTGGAACGAGCAGTTATTAAACCGGATGCTCGTAGAACAGCTGCTCTGTCTTTTGGACGAGACAGAGGGAAAACTGATACAATTGCGCTATTTTGAGGATAAAACCCAGCGTGAGGTGGCAGAACAGCTTGGCGTCAGCCAGGTGCAGGTCAGCCGTCTGGAAAAGAAAATATTGCGTAATCTTCGAAAATCTCTTGACAAAAACAGTCATTTATGATAATATATGTCTTGCGTGTGAAAAAGCAAATGAATATGTGGGTTTAGCTCAGCTGGATAGAGCGTTTGGCTACGGACCAAAAGGTCGGGGGTTCGAATCCTCTAACCCACGTAAAGGCGCCCCTCGTGTTGCGAGGGGCGTTTTTGTGTAACAGAAAATAAAAAAATTGTCAAAGGTGAGAAGGAGAAGAGATTATGGCGATTCAGGTAAATGAGACATATCGGGTGTTTAAACTGGATACCGTCCATTCCTCGTATGTATTAGGAGTGAACAGGGATGGGTATGCCGGACATATGTACTATGGGGACAGATTGACATTTGACGGTGGGGAAATGTCCGATACCGGCAATATGCTGTCGCTTTTGGGCGCGGATCAGAAAAACAGTATTCCGGCTGACAGCCAGCGGGAGAAGGTAAATCTTCACGATACCTTTTTGTGGGAATACGGGATGCCCGGATACGGGGACTTCCGAGAACCATGCCTGGAGGTAGACGCCGGAAGCGGCGAGGAGGCGCTGGAGTTTTTGTACAAAGGTTACGAGGTGGTAAAGGGAAAACCCGCCTTAGAGGGCCTGCCTTCTACGTTCTCTGATGACTGTGAGACGCTGGTGCTCCATCTGTCGGAGTCGGATCTTAAGCTGGAACTGAAATTATATTATTCGGTTTTTGAAGAGGAAGACGCGATCACGCGCACAGTCGTAGTGGAAAATCATGGTGGGAAAAGCTGCCATTTAGAACGCGTGATGTCCCTTTGCCTGGATCTTCGGGACGGCGGCCTGGATCTGATCACGCTTCACGGCGCCTGGGGGCGGGAGAGGAGCGTATACCGGCGGGAAGTCGGGGAGGGAAAGCAGAGCATCGGTTCGATACGCGGTGTGAGTTCCCATCAGGAAAATCCGTTTATGGCCTTGCTTGAGCCTGGCGCGACGGAGGATACAGGGCGTGTGTACGGGATCAATTTTGTGTATTCCGGCAACTTTCTGGCCCAGGTGGAGAAGAACCAGTTCGGCCATGTAAGGGCGGTCATGGGCATCCATCCGTATCATTTTTCCTGGAAATTAGGAGCCGGGGAGTCATTTACGGCGCCGGAAGCCGTTCTCATCTATTCTTCGCAGGGAATCGGCGGGATGACGAGGAATTTTCACGACCTGTACCGCGGGCATCTGATCCGGGGGATGTACCGTGACAGAAAACGGCCCATTCTCATCAATAACTGGGAAGCTACCTATTTTGATTTTAATACGGAGAAATTGTGGAGTATTGCCGAAGAGGCGGCTGGCCTGGGAATTGAAATGCTCGTGATGGATGATGGATGGTTTGGAAAAAGAAATGACGATAATTCGTCGCTCGGAGACTGGTTTGCCAACGAGGAAAAGCTTCCCGGCGGGGTGAAGCGTCTGGCGGACGGCGTGAGGGAGCGGGGACTGAAATTCGGGATCTGGGTGGAGCCGGAGATGGTAAACCCGGATTCTGACCTGTACCGTGAGCATCCAGACTGGATCTTACAGTACCGCGACCGGGAAGTCAGCCGTTCGAGAAACCAGTATGTATTAGATATAGGAAGAAAAGAAGTCCGCGATGAGATCTACCGCCGGATCAGCCGCGTGATCAAAGAGGCTGGGATCGAGTACGTAAAGTGGGATATGAACCGCAGCCTCACAAATGTGGCGAGCCATACGGCGCCTTCAGACGAGCAGGGCATGGTATACCACCGGTATGTGCTCGGTGTGTACGAGATGCAGGAGCGGCTGGTGATAGATTTCCCGGAATTACTGTTTGAAAACTGTTCTTCCGGCGGCGGCCGGTTTGACGCGGGCATGCTTTATTACAGTCCGCAGATCTGGTGCTCCGACGATACGGACGCGATCGAGCGGCTGTCGATCCAGCGCGGTACGGCGATGGTATATCCACTTTCCACGATGGGCGCGCATGTGAGTGACTGCCCGAATCACGCAACTCACCGAACGACGCCGTTTGACACGCGCGGACAGGTGGCACTTTGCGGAACTTTTGGTTATGAACTGGACGTGACAAAGCTGACCGCGGAAGAGAAGGAAAAGATCAAAGAGCAGACGGACATGTACCATAAGTATAATGACCTCATCCGCGCCGGCGATTATTACCGCATTGTGGTACCGTCAGAGAAAACGCCGTATGACTGTTACATGGTAGTGGCCAAAGATCAGTCGGAGGCGCTGCTCTCGGTTGTGAGGGTCATGCACCGCATCAATAGCTGGGGCGTGCGGATCTGGCCAAAAGGACTGGATGCCGCGGCAGAATACAGGCTGAGTGACCGGGATGGGATCTATAGCGGGAATATGCTGATGAATATGGGCATAGAGATAAATGGTGCACAAAGGGATTTTGAAGGTACAATGATTCACTTTATCAAGGAGAGGTAGTATGGTCGTTCAATATAAATGCCCGAACTGCGGGGCCAATATGATGTTTGATTCCCGTTCTGGGATGCTGGCGTGCGACGCGTGCGGTCACCGCATCGACATTCAGGAATACGCAAAGCAGCAGGGAGGTACATACGAGCAGGAGGCGGCAGAGGAAAATGTCGATGAGCTGACCGGGGAGTACCGGCAGGTCACAGAGGAGAGAACAGACAACCGTTTTGATGATTCGGTCGTATCGTACCACTGTGAAAACTGCGGGGCAGAGCTCGCCGTGTCGGAGGATACAACGGCTGCGAAATGTAGTTTCTGTGGCTCCCCGATGATACTGGCAGACCGGTTGCAGGGAAAACGGGCGCCGGCGAAGGTGATCCCGTTCCGGGTAAGTAAAGAAGAAGCGGTGGTCGGGTTTAAAAAGTGGTGCCGGCATGGAAAGATCACACCGAATGATTTTATGACGGCAGACCGGATCGCGGATGTTGTCGGTATTTACGTTCCGTTTTGGCTGTTTGACGTGGCGGGGCAGGGAGAGGTGAGTGCCGACTGTACAAGGGTTTCCCATTATTCCAGCGGAAACTATAATGTGACGGCGACGAAGCATTATAAAGTGTGGCGCAAGGTTGATCTCGATTACGACCGCATTCCGGCGGACGCTTCTGAGCGGATGGACGACACGGCGATGGATAAACTGGAGCCGTTTCATTTTGAGGATCTGAAGGATTTTTCCGCCATGTACCTTCCAGGCTATGTGGCGGAGGGATATAATTACACGGATGAGGACCTTCTTCCGCGTATATCGGAGCGGGTGCGAGATTATATGGACACCTTCGTCCGGCAGACGATGAAACAATACACGACCGCTAACATTACGGGCCGGGATTACCATGTGCGGAAAAAGAGGGCGGACTATGCCCTGTTGCCAGTCTGGATGATCAATTACAATTATAAGAACGGCGAGCATGTGTTTATGATGAACGGGGAGACGGGAAAGATCGTGGGGAAACCGCCGGTAAGTAAGGCGAAGGTGGCGGCCTGGTTTTTGGGAACGGGAGGACTTTTGTTCCTTATCCTGCGCCTGATCACGGTATTATGTTTAGGGGGTGGGATCGGATGACGAGTAGAAAGCGGATTAAAGGCTTTGTTTTATGTTTACTGTTTTTCATGTTTGGCGCCTTGCTTTTCCGGGTACAGCCGGTATCAGCCGGGTCCCTGCCCCCGGGGGCGGAAATCAAAAGTGAGAGCGCGGTCAATGACTACGCCGCCGTTTATACCGGGGAGCAGATTGCCGCGTTTGAACAGAAAATGCAGGCGATGCGGGAAGAATATGATTGTAACGTCGTGGCATTCCTCATCAATTCTGACGATTGGAGCGCGAGTGAGCCATCGGCGCCGGAGCTTGTGAGTGAGCGGTATTTGGATTTGGATGCCCATAAGAGTACGGTCGTTCTGTGGCTCAATATCTGCCCCCGGAACCGCACGCTGGATGTGCTCGGTTATGGAACGGCGGAGAGGAAGATCGATGATTCCGATGCGGATGAACTGGCCATAAAGCTTCAGGACTATGTAAAACGCCAGCAGAGCGGCAGTCCGGGGGATTTTTCCCTCTATGTGGAAATGATGGATACGTTTCTCTCGGAGACGGATGCCGAGATGCGAAAGCCGTTTTTTTATCTGACATGGCAGTTCCATCTGCTGCTCGGCGCTGTCGCGGGATTGATCGTTATACTCGTGCTCTTGCGGAATGTCGGGGGAAAGATGACGACGAACGGGATGACATATATGGATCAGTCAAATTCTGGTCTCATCGGGCGGCGGGATATTTATACCCATACGACATATGTGAGGACGAAAAAGTCCAGCAGCAATAGCAGCGGCGGAGGCGGGAGAAGCCGGGGAGGGCACAGCCACTCGCACGGAGGCGGTCGTTTTTAACTGGAAATGTTGGTGTTTTGGCATTTTCATTATCATGCGGTTTCACTTAATCGGAAAAAATTAATGTCTATTTAATTTTATTGACGAAACAACAGAAAGGATGGATCAATATGGGGTTGTTTTCAAATCAGTTTGCGAATGTAGTCGAATGGGAGGAATGGAACGAGGAAATGGTGTTCTGGAAATGGACGAACCGCGAAATAAAAAAAGGAAGCCGTCTGATCATCCGGCCGGGCCAGGACGCCATATTTTTGCACAATGGTAAGATTGATGGGATATTTACCGAGGACGGGGATTATGATATTGAATCCGAGATCATCCCTTTTTTATCTACGTTGAAGGGGATTAAATTTGGGTTTAATAGTGGAATGCGGGCGGAAGTATTGTTTGTCAATACGAAAGAATTTCTGATGAAATGGGGGACACAGAACCCGATCCTCATTCCGACGCCGCAGCTGCCGGGCGGGATGCCGATCCGGGCGAACGGGACGTATACGTTCCGGGTTTCGGATTATACGTCGCTGATCGAGAATGTGGCAGGCGTCAAAAACAGTTACGGGGTGGCGGATCTGCGAAACCGTATCAACCCGTTTATCGACCAGCTGCTCATGAAGTGGATCACTACGGAAGGCAAGGATATGTTTAACCTTCAGGCGAACGCGACGCTGATCGCTGCCGGCATACAGAAGGATCTTTCGTATGACATCTCGGATATGGGCATGGAGATCACCGGTTTCCAGGTGATGAGTTTCAATTATCCGAAGGAAGTGCAGGATATGGTAACGAAAACGGCGTCCCAGAGCATGATAGGCGACATCGGGAGGTACCAGCAGGTGTCGATGACAGACGGCATGGCGTCCGGTAAAATGAACGGGGGCGGTATGGCGTCGGATATGATGGGTATGATGATGGGAATGAATGTGGCGGGGCAGATGATGAAAAATATGAATGAAACGATGCAGCAGATGGGGGCGACGCCAATGCAGGCGACGCCAGTACAGGCGACGCCAGTGCAGGCGACGCCAGAAAACCCACAGGCGACGCCACAGACACCGCAGATGCCGAAACAAACATCGCAGACGCCCTCGTCTGCACAGATAACGCAGGAAACAGCGGCAACGCCGTCCGCATCCGGAACGAAGCCAAATTTCTGTCCAAACTGCGGGCAGAAGACCGGAGAGGGGAATTTCTGTCCGAATTGCGGACAAAAGCTGATTTAATATTTGTTTGAAGGATTGCGGGAGTTGTGAAACGACGGAGCAACCCGGGGCATCAGTTGGGGGCAAAACACCTTTTGACCCCAACATCATTTTATGTGTGGCGCAGCAAAAAAGCATGCCCAAACCTATGCGAAAAAGGAGGAAAATTATGTGGCTGGCGGATGGCTGGAAGGATTATGAAGTGATTGATACATCGGGTGGGGAAAAGTTGGAGAGGTGGGGGGACTATATCCTCGTGCGTCCGGATCCACAGGTGATCTGGGACACGCCGCGGCGTGTTCCCCAGTGGAAAAAGGCGAACGCCCATTACCATAGGAGCAGCCGGGGCGGCGGACAGTGGGAATTTTTTGACCTGCCCGAACAGTGGGAGCTTTCGTACAAGGATCTTATCTTCCACCTCAAACCGTTTAGTTTTAAACATACCGGACTGTTTCCAGAGCAGGCCGTAAACTGGGACTGGACATCGGGCATCATCCGGCGCGCCGGCCGCCCGGTCAAGGTGCTGAACCTGTTTGCCTACACCGGAGGGGCGACGGTAGCCTGCGCGGGAGCCGGGGCGGCCGTGACGCACGTGGACGCATCCAAAGGCATGGTTACCTGGGCAAAAGAAAACGCGGCCGCCTCAGGGTTAGCCGACGCGCCGATCCGCTATCTCGTGGACGATTGTGTGAAATTTGTCGAGCGGGAGATCCGGCGCGGCAACACCTATGACGGCATCATTATGGATCCGCCCTCTTATGGCCGGGGGCCGAAGGGAGAAATATGGAAGATCGAAGAAAAGATCTTTCCGCTGATCGAGCGGTGTAGCCGCCTGTTGTCAAAAGATCCGCTGTTTTTTCTCATCAACAGCTATACGACCGGGTTGCAGCCGGCTGTGCTTTCGTATATGCTGGCGCTGGCCGTCGGAACGACGTTTGGCGGGAATGTACAGGCAGATGAGGTTGGACTGCCGGTTAGCGCGAACGGACTCGTTCTCCCGTGCGGCGCGAGCGGTCGTTGGAGCCGTCAGGAGTAGACTCTTCAGCCGACAAATGTAGTTCGATGTACGAACAAAGTTATCCACAATCAAAGGAACGGATTTGCGAGAGTTAGCAGTTATACACAGAGTTATCCACATTATCCACAAAAATAGTAGACTTTTGTAGCAAAATTTTAGTTGCCCAATATCTCGATTTGGTATATAATGTATTTACGGGACAAGCATTTTCATGCTTTCGTCACCGAATATTATGGGCAAAGGAGCTGATTCAAATGAATTTGGTAATTAGCGGTAAAAATTTAGATATAACGGAGGGATTACGTTCGGCGGTCGAGGAAAAGATTGCCAAGCTGGAGCGGTATTTCACAGACAGCACGGAGGTTCATGTAACACTTAGCACGGAAAAGAACCGTCAGAAGATCGAGATCACGATCCCGATGAAGGGCAGCATCATCCGTGCGGAGGAAGTAAGTTCGGATATGTACGTGTCGATCGATCTCGTAGAAGAGGTGATCGAGAGACAGCTTCGGAAATATAAAAATAAATTGATCGATAAGGAGCAGAACGCAGCACATCTGAATCAGGAATTTATCGACGAAGAGCCGTATGAAGACGAGGAGATCGAGATCATCCGCTCGAAGAAATTCGCGATGAAGCCGATGGATCCGGAAGAAGCATGCGTGCAGATGGAACTTCTCGGCCACAATTTCTTTGTATTCCGCAACTCGGAAACCGAGGAAGTAAACGTTGTTTACAAGAGAAAAGGAAATACATACGGACTGATCGAGCCGGAGTATTGACAAGAAACGACAGGGAACGCAGATGAGTAAGTTGAAAAGAGCCACTTGCAAAACAAGCAGCTCTGGTGTATAATCTACTTAGAAGTGATCGGAATTGAATCTCCGATTGCCCTCAGTGAAGAATATTAAAAGAAATAGCATCCAAACTTAGGCGGTAGGGATGCTATTTCTTTTTGTGGTTGTCTATGTAAGATAAAGCCGTAAACAACACAAGCAATAATGTAAGTACTTCCATTATACTCATCGGGCATCACCCTCTTTCGTAAGAATAAGCATCCAGACTTAGGTGGTAGGGATGCATATTTCTTTTTATGGTTGTCTATATAAGACAAAGCCGCGAACAACACAGTCCCGGCCGTCACATTTTTGTGAATGAGTTGTGAACGGTTTGTAAAAACTCCCTGCTGCGAAAAATAAATATTGAAAGACACGGCGTCTAGTGATAAAATAGTCAAGGGTATATTGTAAAATAACGATAAACGATTGATGGAGAGTGAATACACATGGGAATTTTAAGTAAAGTTGTCGGCACTCACAGTGAGAGGGAAGTAAAGCGTGTACTCCCGATTGTCGATAAGATTGAAAATATGGAGCCGGAGTTTGAAAAATTATCCGATGAAGAATTAAAGGATAAGACACGGGAGTTTAAAGAACGTCTGTCAAAAGGAGAATCGCTCGACGACATCCTGCCGGAAGCGTACGCGGTCGTCCGCGAAGCGTCCAAGAGAACGATCGGCATGCGCCATTACCGTGTGCAGCTCATCGGCGGTGTGATCCTCCATCAGGGGCGTATTACCGAGATGCGTACCGGTGAGGGTAAGACGCTCGTTTCCACGCTGCCGGCGTATCTGAATGCGCTGGAAGGCAAAGGCGTACACATCGTTACGGTCAATGACTATCTGGCGAAACGTGACGCGGAGTGGATGGGACAGATCCATGAGTTTCTGGGACTCACGGTCGGCTGTATCCTGAACAGCATGGACAATGACGAGAGAAGGGAAGCGTACAACTGCGACATCACGTACGCGACGAACAACGAATTGGGATTTGATTACCTCCGTGACAACATGGTGATCTATAAAGAGCAGCTTGTCCAGAGGGAGCTGCACTACGCGATCGTAGACGAGGTTGACTCCGTTTTGATCGACGAGGCGAGGACGCCGCTCATCATTTCGGGAAGCAGCGGCAAATCGACAAAAATATATGAGGCGTGCGATAACCTGGCGCGCCAGCTCAAACGGGGAACGGCGAAAGAACTCTCGAAAATGGATCTGATCATGAAGGAAGATGACGATGAGACGGGCGATTTTGTCGTGGATGAAAAGGAAAAAACAGTGAACCTGACCGCGCAGGGCGTCGCGAAGGTCGAGCGGTTTTTCCATATCGAGAATCTGGCGGATCCCGAACATTTGGAGATTCAGCACTGTATCATACTGGCGCTGCGCGCGCATAACCTGATGTTCCTCGATAAAGATTATGTCGTAAATGATGACGAAGTGCTGATCGTCGATGAATTTACCGGCCGTATCATGCCGGGCCGCCGCTATTCCGACGGGCTCCATCAGGCGATCGAGGCGAAGGAACATGTAAAAGTAAAGAGAGAGAGTAAGACGCTGGCGACGATCACGTTCCAGAACTTTTTCAATAAATACGCGAAAAAATGCGGTATGACAGGTACGGCTCTCACGGAAGAGAAGGAGTTCCGCGAGATTTACGGCATGGACGTCGTAGAAGTACCGACAAATAAACCGGTGGCCCGTATCGACCAAAATGATTCGGTGTACAAGACGAGACGGGAAAAACTGAACGCCATCGTAGCGGATATCGCCGAGTGTTATGAGAAGAAACAGCCGGTACTCGTCGGTACGATCACGATCGAGGCGTCGGAAGAACTGAGCGCGATGCTCCGCAAGAAAGGCATCAAACATAAAGTGCTGAACGCCAAATACCATGAGATGGAGGCCGAGATCATCGCCGATGCCGGTATCGCGGGAGCGGTCACGATCGCGACGAACATGGCAGGACGTGGTACGGACATCAAGCTCGGCGAGGGCGTACAGGAACTGGGCGGACTGCGTATCATCGGTACGGAGCGCCACGAGTCGAGACGTATCGACAACCAGCTGCGCGGACGTGCCGGACGTCAGGGAGATCCGGGTGAATCCAAATTTTATATCTCCCTCGAAGATGACCTGATGAGACTGTTCGGTTCGCAGAACCTCATGAATATATTTAACTCCCTGGGAATGCCGGAGGGCGAGCAGATCCAGCACCGCATGCTGAACAAGGCGATCGAGCGGGCGCAGATGAAGATCGAGGGCAATAACTACGGTATTCGTAAAAATTTGTTGGAATACGACATCATCAACAACCAGCAGCGTGAGATCATTTACGCTGAGCGGCGGAAAGTGCTGGACGGCGAGAGCATGCGCGATACGATCTACGGCATGATGGATGAGGTCATTGAAAAGTATGTGAACCGGACGATCGGGGACGATCAGATCCCGGAAGAGTGGGAACTGGACGAACTGAATATGAACCTGCTCCCGATCATCCCATTCGAGCCGATCACGTTCGACCCGGAGCGGGATAAAGATATCAACAAGAATGCGCTGATCCAGCAGCTCAAGGAAAAGGCGCTGCGCATATATGAGATGAAAGAGGCAGAGTTTCCGGAACCGGAACAGATCCGCGAGATCGAGCGCGTCATTCTCTTGAAAGTGACAGACCAGCACTGGATGAACCATATCGACGATATGGACCAGCTGCGTCAGGGAATCGGCCTGCAGGCGTATGGACAGAGGGATCCGGTCACGGAGTACCGCTTCCAGAGTTATGATATGTTCGCGGAAATGACGGAGTCCATCCGGGAAGAAACCGTAAAGGCGCTGATGCACGTAAGGATTGAGCAGAAGGTAGAGCGCGAGCAGGTGGCGAAAGAGACCGGAACGAATAAGGACGATTCGGCAAACGCCCCGGTGGTGAGGAAGTCGGATAAAGTGAGCAGGAACGCGCTTTGTCCGTGCGGGTCTGGGAAGAAATACAAATATTGCTGTGGTCGCTAAGAGTGTGAAAAGTGTGAATAGAGTTACTAAGCTTTCAAAAAACGAAAGCTAAGGAACTCTACGGCGGCAAGCCGCCTATTCACACTGGTAGAATCCGCAAAGCGGATTCTACTGTCTCCGTAGGAGACATTCGCCACTAATTCAAGTATTGTTTGTCGGGAAGTTTGGAAGCAGGAGGAAACTCATGGTTGAACTGGATAATTATAAAACGGAACTTGCTTCGTATGAGGAACCGCTCCGTGAAGTGAGGGATTCCCTGAACCTCGGGGATAAGCGGTTCCGGATCGAAGAATTGGAAAAGAATATGGAGGCCCCTGATTTTTGGGATGACGCGGAAAAGGCGAGCCAGTCGATGAAAGAGGTCAAGGAACTGAAGGACATCGTGGGCCGTGCGGACGGATTGAGCGGCAAGTACGAAGACATCATGACGCTGATCGAGATGGCGTACGAGGAGGAAGACGAGGAGCTTGTCGCGGAAACGGGGCAGGAATTAAGCGAATTTATACAGGAATTCGAAGATCTCAGGATCACGACGATGCTCAAAGGAGAGTATGACGACAGTAACGCCATCCTGACGCTCCACGCCGGAGCCGGCGGCACAGAGAGTTGTGACTGGGCGAGCATGCTCTGCCGCATGTACCAGCGCTGGGCCGAGAAAAAAGGGTACTCGGTGGAGATGCTCGACTTCCTTGACGGCGATGAGGCGGGACTCAAATCGGTGACGCTGCAGATCAACGGCCTGAACGCGTACGGTTATCTGAAAAGTGAGCACGGCGTACACCGTCTCGTGCGGATCTCGCCGTTCAACGCGGCGGGTAAGCGGCAGACATCGTTTGTGTCGTGTGACGTCATGCCGGACATCGAGCAGGATGTGGATATCGAAATTGCCGACGATGACATCCGTATCGATACGTACCGTTCGAGCGGCGCCGGTGGACAGCATATCAATAAAACGTCCTCGGCCATCCGTATCACCCATTTTCCGACCGGCATCGTCGTCCAGTGTCAAAATGAGCGCTCCCAGCATATGAATAAAGACAAGGCGATGCAGATGTTAAAAGCCAAGCTGTTCCTGCTCAAACAGCAGGAAAACCTGGAAAAGGAATCGGACATACGTGGGGAGCAGAAGGAGATCGGCTGGGGCAATCAGATCCGGTCTTATGTCATGCAGCCGTATACGATGGTGAAAGACCATCGGACGAATGTGGAGTCTGGAAATGTAGGCGCGGTGCTCGACGGGGAACTGGATACATTTATCAACGGCTACCTGAAATGGATCAATAGCTAACGCAGCATAGATGTACGGAGGTGTTTTCGAGTGAAAGAGATCATTGTCTTTTTTCTGAACGGAAAGAAATACGGAGTGGAGATCAGCGGGATGCAGAGTCTCGAAAGTTATCAGGATGCGAGTCCGCTTCCAGAGGCACCGGAGGGGATACTCGGGACGGTAGAGATCCGGGGAGAGATCTTTCCGGTTTTGGACATCCACGCAAAACTGGGAGCAGGTGCATCGGTAGAGCGCAAGAAGATACTGTTGTTCCGCGCGGGGGCGGGCATCATCGCCTGTGTCGTGGACGGAGTTGGCAAGGTATTCCGGGCGGAGGGGGATAATGTGCAGTCATTCCCCAAGATCGCTACATCAGAGGATACCGACTTTGTGGATTTTGTCGTGCGGATGGATCAGGAACTGATCGTCGTCGTGAAGCCGGATGCGCTTTTGACAAAGAAGCAGGAGGAGTGGCTCAGGACCATTAATTTTTCTGAAATAAAGGAAAAACAGGAAAAGGAAAAGCAGGAAAAAGAAGAACAGGAAGAGGAAGAAGAGGAATAGAAAGGTTTGGTGTTTTATGAAAATTGCAGTATTAGGTTATGGAACGATCGGTTCCGGCGTCGTCGAGGTGGTGGAAAAAAATGCCGCCAGCATTGAAAAACGTGCCGGGGAAAAGATCGAAGTAAAATATGTTTTGGATTTAAGGGAATTTCCAGGCGATCCGGTGCAGGATATATTAGTCCACGATTATTCCGTGATCGCGGAAGATGAGGAGATCGGGGTCATTGTTGAGACGATGGGCGGCACGAAGCCGGCGTATGATTTTGTGAAGACGGCTCTTCTGAATGGAAAAAGCGTCTGCACGTCAAACAAGGAACTGGTGGCGGCACACGGCGCCGAGCTGATCCAGATCGCAGAAGACAAACAGGTCAATTTCTTCTTTGAGGCGAGTGTGGGCGGCGGCATCCCGATCATACGGCCATTGAACCAGTGCATTACGGCCGATGAGATCGAGCAGATCAACGGGATCCTCAATGGAACGACGAACTTTATCCTTTCGAAAATGGCAGACGAGGGAGCCGATTTTGAGGATGTACTGAAAGAGGCGCAGCAACTCGGCTATGCGGAGAAGGATCCGACGGCGGATGTCGAAGGATATGACGCCTGCCGTAAGATTGCGATCCTGACATCCCTCGCGTACGGAAAACAGGTAGATTATGAGGATATTTACACCGAGGGGATCACGAAAATAACGGCCAGCGATTTTAAATACGCGAAACAAGCGGGTCTGGCGATCAAGATATTTGGAATGAGTAAAAAAGTGGGAAGCAGCGTGTATGCGATGGTTGCGCCGCAGATGATCGGGAGCGGACATCCGTTGTACAGCGTGAACGGCGTGTTCAATGGCATTTCCGTGAAGGGCAACATGCTCGGCGATGTGATGTTTTACGGGGCCGGCGCTGGCAAACTCCCGACGGCGAGCGCTGTCGTGGCAGATGTTGTGGCAGCCGTGAAACATCAGGGGGATCATGTGCCGATCACATGGAGTTCTGAGAAACTGGAGATTTCGTCTGTCGAAGAGATGGAAACCCGGTTTTTTGTCCGCGTTGATGAGTCCGAAAAACAGAAGATTCAGGATGTGTTTGGCGAGGTGCAGATGATCGACGCCGGCGTAGACGGGGAGTGCGGATTTATTACGTCTGGTATGAAAGAGAAGGAATTTGCGAAGAAGGCGGAAGCGTTCGCGCAGCTGATCACGCGGATTCGTGTGATGGGAGACGAATAGGAAAAAAGAAAGGATTTGGTTCCGATGAAATATATCATTGTTTTGGGCGATGGCATGGCGGATGAACCGCTGGAACAGCTGGGAGGAAAGACGCCGCTTGCCTATGCGAAAACGCCCTGGATGGATGAGATATCGAAAAAGTCAGAGATCGGGCTGGCGAAGACGATCCCGGACGGCATGAAGCCGGGGAGTGATACGGCGAATCTCGCCGTTCTCGGCTACAACCCGAAGCAGTACTACACGGGGCGATCCCCGCTCGAAGCGCTCAGCATCGGCGTGGATATGGAGGAAAAAGATATTGCGATCCGCTGTAATCTCGTCACGGTTTCGGATGATTCCCTGCCGTATGAAGAGAAGACGATCGTGGATCACAGCAGCAGCGAGATCTCGACTGAGGATGCGGCGGTACTTTTGGACGCCGTCAGGGACGTGCTGGAAGATGATGTGTACCGGTTCTATCTCGGAACGAGCTACCGCCATTGTACGATCTGGAAAGAGGGGGACGTGGTGGAACTGACGCCGCCCCACGATATTTTAGGGAAGGTGATCGGAGAGTATCTGCCAGATGATGAGATCCTTCGTGAGAAGATGAAACGCAGTTACGACATACTGAACCATCATCCGTTAAATGAGGAGCGGGCAAGAAAAGGACTGAACAAGGCAAATTCGATCTGGTTCTGGGGCGCGGGGACGAAACCGGCGCTAGACTCGTTCGAGGGCAAATTCGGGAAGAAGGGCGCGATGATCTCCGCCGTAGACCTTTTGAAAGGAATCGCGGTCGGAGCCGCTATGACAAATATAGAAGTCGAGGGCGCGGACGGAACGCTTGAGACAAATTATGAAGGAAAGGCGTCGGCGGCCGTGAAAGCGGTGATGGAAAACGGCAGTGATTTCGTTTATATCCACGTCGAGGCGCCGGATGAAATGGGTCATCAGGGAAGCGTCGAGAGGAAAGTAAAGGCGATCGAGTACCTTGACGGCAGGGTGATCGGCCCTGTATATGAGCAGATGAAAAAGAGTGGAGAGGACTTCCGCCTGCTCGTGATGCCGGACCATCCCACACCGATCCGGACGAGGACGCATTCGAGTGATCCGGTTCCCTATATGCGGTACGACAGCGCGGCAGAGCAGGATCACGAATGGGATTATAATGAGAAGGAAGCGAAGGAGAGCGGGCATTACCTTGACGAAGGTTATACGCTGATCCGGGAATTTTTGAAATAAAACGATGGCGTCTGATGGGGCGCCGGAATGAGAGGTAGACATGTTAGTTGTGAAAAAATTCGGCGGGACGTCGGTCGCAAACAAAGAGCGTATTTTTAATGTGGCGAACCGCTGTATTGAAGATTATAAAAAAGGGAATGACGTTGTAGTCGTACTTTCCGCGATGGGGAAACAGACAGATGTTCTTTTGGATATGGCGAATGATATTAACCCGAACGCATCGAAACGAGAACTGGATATGCTTTTGACGACAGGGGAGCAGACATCGGTGGCGCTCATGGCGATGGCGATGCACTCTCTCGGTGTTCCGGCGATCTCGTTAAATGCGTTTCAGGTGGCGATGCACACGACGTCGGTTTCCGGGAACGCCAGGCTGAAAAAGATCGACAAAGAGCGCATCGAACACGAACTGGAGCAGCGAAAGATCGTGATCGTCACAGGGTTTCAGGGAATCAACCGCTACGACGATTACACGACGCTCGGACGAGGCGGGTCTGACACGACAGCCGTTGCGCTGGCAGCCTCCCTCCATGCGGATGCGTGTGAGATCTACACGGATGTGGACGGCGTATTTACGGCCGATCCGCGCATTGTAAAAGACGCAAAGAAACTGGATGAGATCACGTATGACGAGATGCTGGAACTGGCGAGCCTCGGCGCGGGAGTTCTGCACAACCGCTCGGTGGAAATGGCGAAAAAATACGGGGTACGGCTGGTCGTTCGCTCCAGCCTGAACACGTCGGAAGGTACTATGGTTAAGGAGGAAGTTAAGATGGAAAAAATGCTTGTAAGCGGAGTGGCATGTGATAAAAATGTAGTGAGGATCGCGGTAGTCGGATTGGAGGATCAGCCGGGAGTGGCCTTTAAGCTGTTCCGTCATCTTGCGAACCATAACGTAAACGTAGATATGATCCTTCAGTCGATCGGACGCGACAATACGAAGGATATCAGCTTTACCGTAACGGAAGATATGGCGGATGTGGCGGTGGAAACCGTGGAGCGCCACCGCAGCGGCAGCCTGAAATGCCAGGATGTCAAGGTGAAAAAGAACGTGGCAAAAGTATCGGTGGTCGGCGCCGGTATGCAGACGAACCCGGGCGTAGCGGCCAGGATGTTTGAGGCGCTTTATGACGCGAATGTCAATATCCAGCAGATCTCGACGTCGGAAATCCGCGTTACGGTCCTGATCGACCGCGCGGAGACGGATAAGGCGATGAACGCCGTGCACAAGGAATTTGATTTCTAAAGAACGCAGAGCAAAGGGAAATGAACATGAAGATCATACACTGTGCGGATCTGCACCTGGATTCGAATATGACGTCCAATCTTACGAGTGAAAAGGCGAGGGAACGCAAACGGGAACTGTTCGATAAAAAACGGATCACGGGCTGACCGGTGAAGTAGATTCTTTTACGTATCCGTCTGGGATCCAGTTGTTCTGTGAGGAAAACGGCTGGGGGAAAAGTACGCTTGCGGATCATCTATTTTACATGCAGGGAGGACTGTGGAAATGTTAATGGATTCACTGAGTAAGGAACAAAAAGACCAGATGCTGGATGAGATCGCCTATTTCTTCAACGAGGAATTTGAACTGGATCTCGGCATCATAGGCCGGGAAACAATCTTTGATTTTTTTCAGGATAATCTGGCAAAATATATTTATAACCGCGCGTTAGATGACGCGAAGAAATTTTACGAGAGAAGTGCTTCGAATATGGAAGCGGATTATTACGTGTTATATAAAGACTGAACAATGCTACACGGATATAGCGTGGAAGATGGAGAAAAAAACTTCGGAGGGCAGGCAGGATGAAGGAGCGTCTGAGGATTGCCGTTTGTGAGGATGATGACACGCAGCGGGATTACATCCTTTCCCTGGTGGCAGGGTGGGCAAATAAGAAAGGAATCTCGTGTGAAACGTCCGGGTATATCAGTGCCGAGCAGCTGATGTTTTCGTTTGACGGGTATTTTCCCTATGAAATTTATATTCTCGATATCCAAATGGGGAAAATGAACGGCATGGAACTGGCCAGAAAAATCCGGGAGATGGATGCTAAGGCGGCCATCCTTTTTCTGACCGGCGCAAAAGATTACGCACTCGAGGGGTATGAAGTCGGCGCTGTCCGCTATTTACTGAAGCCAGTCAGGGAAGATGAGTTTTTCCGTATTATGGACGAGGTGGCGGAAAAGGAGAGGGAGACGAGTGTAGAATGCTTTTTGCTGGAAACGGGAACGACGGTACAGAAGATCCCGTTTCGTGATATCTGGTACGTTGAATCGCAGGGACATTATCTGCAAATGGCTTTCGGGGATCAGAAGGCGCAGTGGAAATCGAGTTTTGGAAACGTACGGGATTCCTTTGAGCAGCACGGTTTTGTAATGACGCGGCGGGGAGTGCTGGTGAATGTGGGACGGATCTCGCGCGTTGGAAAGACGGGGTGTATTCTGGATAACGGTGAGGAGGTACCAATCAGCAGAAGCCAGTATAAGGCGGTCAGTGAGGCGTTCATCCAATATTATAAAACGGTTTTGCCACAATAAATACGGAGGGAATGATGTAACGTGCAGATGGGTGTTGGAATTGCGGTCTGGGTTCTGACAGTTGTGCTGGCGGTGGTTATCACTACTTTTGTAGTAAGAAGACGGGAGGAAGAATCTTTTGGCGAGTATCAGGATAAGATCCTGAAAACCCAGCGCGAGGAAGTGCAGAATATTTATAAGACGATGCGCGGATGGCGCCACGATTACCATAACCATATGCAGAAGATCAAGGCCCATCTGGCACTCGGCCAGTTTCAGGAAGTTACGGAGTATCTAAACCGGCTGGAAGAGGATCTGGATGCCATTGATTTGGCGTACCGGTCGGGAAATGTAAGTGTGGACGCGATCTTGAACAGCAAATTAACCGCGGCGTCGGAAAAGGACATCGAGATCAACTGCAAGGCGAAGGTGCCAAAAGAGCTTTCAGTCAGTGATGTGGATCTCTGCGTGATCATCGGAAACCTCGTGGATAACAGCCTGGAATCTTGCAAAAAGATGAGCGATGGCGAAAAGAAGTTCCTTCGGGTTTACATCGGTGTTTTTAAGGAGCAGCTTTACATCTCGGTCATGAATTCTACGAATGAGGAGGAACGGAAACAGAGCCACGAGTTTGTGAGCCGGAAGTGGGGAAATCACGGACACGGGTTAAAACGGATCGACAATATCGTGGAAAAAAATCATGGATTTATCAACCGCAAAAATGAACCAGGCGTGTTTGTTACAGAGGTCATGCTGCCATTGTAGAAAAAAAGATAAAACGTTTTATGAACGGATTCATACCATTCGTGCATAAAACGTTTTTTCTTTTTCCATCGTGTTAAACTTAGGATAAGATTTTTGCAAAAGATTTAAAATGGAGGGATCACATGGATAACAAAGATTATATGAGTACGAAGCGGATGTTCAAAAATCTCTCTGTCGTATACCGGGAATTGTTCCGGTATGCCAGACAGAGTATTTGGCAGCTGCCGCTATACGCACTGGTCTGTATCATTCTGCCCCTGCTGCTCAGCGCGATACCGGCCGTCGCCATCGAGATGCTGACGCAGGATGATCTGGGCAGATATGTGTTTGGCATCAGCGCGCTGCTGGCAGCCAGTACGCTGCTGACTGTCATACGCATTTGTCTGGGAAACCGGTTTGACCTTAATATTATGGGAACGCGCCTTCATACATTCTGCGCCCGTTTACTGCGCAAATGCCTTACGATGGATTTCTGCAATCTGGAGCCGGCGCGCCAGCAGAAAAAAATATTCCGCGCTACGTACAGTGTCACGAACAGTGGGCGGGGCGTGGAGGGTCTCACCCGCTATTCGTTTGAATTATTTTACGGAATTTTCGGCCTGTTATCATACGGAACGATCATGTTTTCCATGCACTGGAGTGTTCTGGTCATCGTAGCGGTCACGACGGTCGCCACGTATTTTCTGAAAAAGCACGCGATCCTCTACTGGCGCAGGCTGGCCGATGACCGGTATAAGGCGGGGCGCGTCAATTCCATGCTCGAACACCAGGGGATCTCCCTGGAGTACGGGAAGGATATCAGGATTTATCATGTGGAACACTGGTTCCGGGATATTTTTGATGAGCAGCTTCGGATCATGAGACGCGTGATTGCGAAACAGGAACTGCACTGGTACTTCTCGACGGCGGGGGAGCAGGTTGGAAATCTGATCCGGGATCTCGTTATGTATATGATCCTGATCCGTATGGTGCTAAATGGCAGTATATCGGTGGCACAGTTTATGTTTTACGTCGGTGTCGTGGCAAGTTTTTCCGCGTGGATGAATGAGACGGTCACGCATTTGTCGCAGCTGATGGAGACAAATGTAGAAACAGAATATTATTCGGAAGCGATGGAGACCCCCGATGTGTTCCGGCACGGAAATGGAAAAATGCCTGATCTGTCCTGCGGGATGTCGATCGAGTTTCGCGATGTGTCTTTCCGCTATGAAGAGGACGGAAAAGACATTTTATCCCATCTAAGTTTCCTCATCGAGCCGGGGAAAAAGGTGGCGCTCGTGGGAAACAACGGAGCCGGAAAGACGACGATCGTCAAATTATTGTGTGGATTTTATCTGCCGACCGAGGGCGAGGTGCTCGTCAATGGGATCAGTACAAAAGACTATGATATGGATGAGTATGGCAAACTGATCTCCCCGGTATTTCAGGATGGTTTTATGTCCGCGTTTACCGTGGCGATGAATGTCGCGGGGGGAAAAGAAGCGGACATCGACGGGGACAGGGTGCGCCATTGTCTGCGGGAAGCGGATATATGGGATAAGATCCGTTCCCTGGATGAGAAAGAGGATACGTACATCACCCAGATGCTCGAGCGCGACGGTGTCAATTTTTCGGGCGGGGAGATCCAGAAGCTTCTGATTGCCCGGGCGCTGTACAAAGATGGAAAATGTCTGATCTTAGATGAGCCGACGAGCGCGCTCGACCCGATCGCGGAAAGCCGCATTTACGAGATGTACAATGAAATGACGAAAGAAAAGACTTCCGTATTTATCTCGCATCGGCTGGCAAGTACCCGTTTCTGCGATGAAATCCTGTTTTTGGAGAATGGAGCGGTGGCAGAGCGCGGAACGCATGAGGAACTGTTGGCAAAAAAAGGCGCCTATGCCGAAATGTTTGAAATACAGAGCCATTATTACACAAAAGAAGAGAACGCAGGGCAGGCAGAGCTTGAGAGAGGAGGAGCTTTATGAAAAACAGAAAAGCGATCCAGCTTGTACTGAAGATCGTACACCGGTTATGTCCCAGTTTTTTACCGCTTCTTGTACTGATGAAATTGGCAGGTGCGGCGATTCCATATGTAAATATCGTGGGCAGCAGTATTATCATCGACGCGCTGTTTCAAAAGAAGGAGTTTGATCAGATCTTTCAGTACGCGCTGTGGATGATCGGTCTGAACTTTGTACTGAACATGCTGTGCTGGGGAATTGACAAACTCATCAACATAAGGAAATATCTGCTGGCGGAACAGATCCAGAAAATGATTTCCGAAAAAGGATTAACGCTGGATTACGAGATACTGGAAAAGAAGGAAACACTGGAGTGCATCCATAAGGCAAGGGAGGGAATGAATGCGAATGGAGACATTACTGTTTTCTGTGACAGGCTTGCCAATATGATCGGGGTCGTGTCCGATCTGATCTATGCGGCCGCATTGTTTATCCCGGTGTTCTTTGCTGTGGGAGATATGCCGGTAACATCGTTTTTTGGCTTTGTGCAGTCGCATTTTGGCAGCCTTACCCTGAATCTCATATTAGTGGGACAGCTTTTGCTTCTCGCGTGGAGCCAGCGGCGGATCGGGGCGCTCCAAAAGGAGGAATTTGACATCAACATCGATGGGAACAGACACTTTTTTTACTATATGTCCTTCATGATGGATGCGTCCAATTATGGAAAAGGAAAGGATGTCAGGATGTATGACTTTGCGGACACGTTCAGCGGGAGGTTTCGTCATGACATCGGCAATATGTGGAATGTCTTTGTAGAAATGAGAAAGCGGATTGAAAAATATTCTTTCCTGAACGAATGGGGCAGTGTGGCGTATACGATCGCCAGTTATATTTACGTCGGTGTAAAAGCGGGACTTGGCCTCGTCAGCATCGGCAGTGTGGCAAGATATGTGGGTGCGTTTACGAAATTCAGTGTGGCGCTGGGAAGCGTCGTCAGAACCTATATGGAAATTTCTATTTGTGCCCGCTACCTCGCCTATTTTGAAGAGTTTATGGAAATAGAAAATGAAAAATACAACGGTACGCTGCCGATCGAGAAACGAGATGACAATGAATATGAGTTTGAATTCCGGGATGTGTCATTTTCGTATCCAAACAGTAAGGAGCCGGTATTAAAGCATATTACGATGAAACTGAAAGTCGGAAAGAAGATGTCGCTCGTCGGTCCAAACGGCGCAGGCAAGTCAACGTTTATCAAGCTGTTGTGCCGTCTGTATGATCCGACGGAGGGCCAGATCCTGCTGAATGGCGTGGATATCCGATACTATGATTACAATGAGTATATCCAGCTGTTTTCGGTGGTATTTCAGGATTTCAAACTGTTTTCATTCTCGATCGCAGAAAACGTGGCGGTGTCGAAGGAATTTGATGAAAAGAAAGTCAGAAGCTGCCTGGAAAAGGCTGGTTTTTCTGAGAGGCTCGGCACGCTGGATCAGGACATCCATACGAGTCTTTATAAGCTGGAGGAGGACGGAGTCGAGATTTCCGGTGGGGAGGCGCAGAAGATCGCGATCGCCCGCGCGCTGTACAAGGATTCGCCGCTCGTCATCCTCGACGAGCCGACGAGCGCGCTGGACCCGGTGTCGGAGTATGAGATTTACCAGAGTTTTGATAAGCTGGTGGGAGACAAGACTGCCATTTACATTTCACACCGCATGTCGAGCTGCCGTTTCTGCAATCAGATTCTCGTGTTTGACGGCGGCCGGATCGTGCAGCAGGGAAGCCACGAGGAACTGGTCGGGGATGAGGAAGGGCTTTATCATGAGATGTGGAGCGCGCAGGCGCAGTATTATGCGTGAGATGATGTGGAAAATGGCGCTGGTATAACTAGACAGGGGGAGATGAGTATGTTAAGATTAGGAAAACAGAAACGGGCACCGCCTTTGTTTTGGCTAAAAATTATATAGGGGGAATGAAGATGCGCACAGAGGCAGAGATGATATCTTTGATAAAAGATATTGCTTTTAAGGAAGAAAAAATTCGAGCTGCATATATGGAAGGCTCTCGCACAAATCCTAATGCCCCAAAGGATATTTTTCAGGATTATGATATTGTGTATATTGTAACAACTACAAAACCATTCCGTGAAGACAAGGAGTGGATAAATCGTTTTGGCAAAATTTTGTACATGCATTATCCTGAGGATAATGTGTTTTATCCATCGGATGTAGAGAATTGTTATGGCTGGCAGATACAATTTGCAGATGGAAATAGGATGGACTTACATGTTTGTACCAGAGAAAATGCTCTTGCAAATCTTGAATTGTATCAAATATTAGTGGATAAAGATGGCATTGTGCCATATCCACAAGAAACTACGGACGAAAGATATTGGGTCAAAGAGCCCAAAGAGATTGAATTTCAGTGTGCTTGTTCGGATTTTTGGTGGTGCTTGAATAATGTGGCGAAAGGGTTATGGCGTAATGAACTTCCTTATGCTATGGATGTGATAAATTTCGTCTTAAGACCGCATTTAAAACGCCTATTAGAATGGGAAATTGGTATAGAAAATAATTTTTCTGTTAGTGCAGGTAAGTCCGGTAAATATTTCAAAAAATATTTACCGGAAGAAAAGTATAGACAATTTCTTGCAACATACTCCATCGCAGAAATTGAATCAATATGGAATTCAGTTTTTGTAATGTGTGATTTATTTCAAAATACAGCAGTAGAACTTAGTAGAAAACAGAAATTTACATACGATTTTGAGCAAGCGGAAAATAGTTTGAGTTTTTTGCAGCATGTAAGGAAACTATCAGCGAATGCAAAAGAAATATATCCATAATTTTACGCAGAAAATTCTGATTTTGCGGAGAGTCCAATACAAGTGCAGTTGAGATTTTTTGAGGGGATTATGTACGAGAGAATATGGAGATGGAGGAAACAATATGAACAAGTGTAAAAGGAAATCGGTAGGAACTCATTTTTCAATGTGTGTTCAGCCTGCTTTTATAATTGGTACAAATAATGAAGACGGAACACATAATTTTGCCCCGATCACATGGGTCAGCATTACCTGTGAAAAGGACGACGATTATTTGATCGTTATCAGCATGTTTGGTACAAAGATGACGAAGAAAAATGTAATAAGAACAGGAAAGTTAAGCGTTAATCTTGTCAGTGCGGATATGCTTGGACTCATGGATTATTTTGGAACCCATCATGCGAAAGACGGAGCAAAGGATGGCATTGCATACAATGTGTGCAGAGGTGAAGTTGTAGATGTTCCTGTTCTTGCTGCTAGCCGCTGGATATATGAATGCGAAGTTGTTCAATCTGTTGAGACCGGGGAGTCCACCACTTTTTTCTGTAAGATAAAGAATGTTCAGGTGGATGAGAAACTTGTTTGCGGCGACACCTTTGGGATAAATCTCACAGATTTAGAACCTGTCATTTATTCCGGAATGTATCATAGCATAGGTGAATTTCTTGGCAGAATAGGAGATTTCTGTAAAGAGTAAAAACCAATATTTCCTATTTTGTTGAACCTTCTAAATTTCAAGGAGGAATTTTAAGTGAATAAAAATTACATTAAGGATTATAGCAGAAAAATATCTGAACGTATGTGGAATCTGCCGGATAAAGGTGAACTTGAGAGTCGTCGTGAGGAAACTTATATTGATGATATTATCCAGAAAAGTCATATAGAGAGAAAACTTCTTGAAAATTTAGAGGGTATAGATACTGTTTTTGACGCTGGGGCAGGTAGTGGACGATTTTCCATCCTTCTTGCAAAACATGGCTGCCGAGTTACACATTTTGATATTTCCCAGCCTATGATAGACAAAGCGAAGGAACTGGCAGAACAAGCGGGTGTCATTGACAGGATATCTTTTGTAAAAGGCGCACTGGAAGATCTGAATGATTATACAAATAAATCCTATGATATGGTTGTTTCTTTTGATGCACCGATTTCATATACCTATCCAAATCAGGAACGCGTTATCGGCGAGCTTGTGCGCATTGCAAAAAAACGTATTATAATAAGCGTGACAAGCCGTTTGGGTAGTTTGCCGTATCTTGCCAATCCGATACAGAAGAATCAGTTTATACTGAATGAACATTCTGATGACCCTTTTGTACAGTGGTGTATATCAAACAGACAAAATGCAATAGATTCATTTCATTTAAAAAAAAGTGATATAGAAAAACTGATGGCAGACGGACTTATGGGAGGTGAAAACGAAATAGCCGAATATGAAAAAGGAGGCGCTCCGTGGTGTATAACATATACTTTTATGCCAAATGAATTAGAAGGTTTACTCCGCCACTTTGGAGTGAAAAATATCGAGATGGCAGGTCCCGGAGCATATGCAAGAACAGTTCCGCATGAATTACTTGTAAAAATAATGAATGATTCAAAACAACGATCAGATTTTTTAGATGTTTGCTATAAATATGATTCAAATCAATATGTCTGTGGTATGGGTAAAGACAATTTGTTGGCAAAAGGCGAGATTGAATAAGGATTGTGTTTCTGTATTGTTTAAGAGAATATCGCAATCAATTAGCAATCTATAAGGAGGACTGGATATGTCAATAAAACTTTTGGAAATTAAAAAGGAAAGCTGTCCGGCAGCGCGGCTGATCGGTAAAAAGCAGGCTGGAAGTCCAAACTGGAATGAATGGTGGGAAAATAACTGGTTTGAAAAATTGGAGGAGATTCCCCGCATTCCCTTCAACGGCGACGCGTATATCGGGGCGGTACATATTGTGGATGGTATGCCGGAGCGGTGGATTGGTATGCTTTTTCCCGCGGGAACAGAAGTCCCGGAAGGATTTGAAGCTGTCGATATAGAACCGCTGGAATATGCGGTATGCTATTTGTACGATAAGGAAAGCAGCAGCGATTTTTATACGTTACATACGCATGATATGTGCCTGGAAGAAATGAAAATACAGAATCTGAAGCGTAATGAAGACAATTGGTGCCTGGAACGCTATAATTGTCCAAGGTTCACGACACCGGATGAGAGTGGGAATGTGATTTTGGATTATGCAATTTCTATTTTATAAAGGAGTGTAAAGTTTTGGAGGTAGAAAAGAATTGCTATTTTATTTGACACTTCGTATACTATAGATAGAAGATAGCGTAGGAAATCCCCAAAGAAAACAATGATGGTAAATGCTTTGGTATCCGTATTTTAAAAACATAGAGAGAGAAGGAGAGGTGTTATATGGAAGATGATATTAAGAGGGGAAGGTAAAAGAGCAGTGAATCAATTAGTGATCAAAAAAGCTCGGTTAGTTCAAACTGACAAGATTAATGAAATCGTAAGCAAAACTATAAAAGAAACATATCCAAAATACTATTCGAATGAAGTAGTGGATTTCTTTATGGAATTACATAATCGTGATAATATCCATAATGACATTTTGGAAGATAATACCTATGTGATTGGTTGTGGAGCTTTGATTCTCGGAACAGGCACAATGAATCAAAACGCTATTTCAAGGGTATATGTAACTCCGGATAATCAGCATGAGGGGATTGGAACCAAGCTTATGGATTATTTGGAAAAAGAAATAATTAAGAATTATTCGTATGTAAATATAGAGGCATCGTTGCCGGCTACTGAATTTTATCGCAAACGAGGATATGAGTTATTAAAACAAGCGGAGCATTCCGTTGCAAATGGTAAATTATTGTCATATTCCATTATGCGAAAAAGAGAATTTGATATAGACCCGGCTTTATATAATGCCCCTTCTGTTCTTGTCCGAAAAGAGATTGAACTGCAGGGGTTTGATTTTGATGAATATCAAACAAAGGTTCCAAATAGGGTTTATTTGCTGGCGGATAGTCTGTTTGATACAATGCTTGCCAAGAACGTTAGTACGCTTACATTTGATGTCGGTGGAGGTATATATGTAATGAATCATAACAGCAATTTAGGTTTTGCAAAGGGGGAGATGTGTTCCCCGGGACTTGCAACTCAGGCAGAGGATTTATATGCAGCAGGAGTGAAAGAACTGATTCATGTAGGATTTGCCGGTGGGAATAAGATTGGAGATTATGTTCTTACCGATGGGGCTTATAACGATACCTCTATTACCAGATTATATGGATTTAAGGGGGAACGAATCGAATCCACAAAGGATTTGACAGACTCTTTTTGTATGGAGTTGGAGAAAAAGGGGATATCCTGTACTCGCGGTTATCATTGGACAACGGATGGCGGATATGTTCAGCCTGAATGGAGAGGGCGGTATTATTTAAACGATATGGGGGCGAAATGCGTTGAGATGGAAGGAGCAGGACTATTTACAATAGCAAATTTCCGTTCTCGTAAGGCAACAGCGATATATGTTATATCTGACAGTGGATCAAATGATGAATGGGATCTTGGTTGGGGTGAAAGCACTCTTGAAAATAGTATTCAGAAATTGATTGATGCGTTAGCGAGGGGTTGATTGCGTTTGTTGGACACAACTGTGATTATGCACCTGATGAATGTCAGGGTGATAATAACATCGCTCATGCGGTTATGTACATTCACGGACAAAAAATTTTTTTGAATGATAGATTTGGCAACAAGGACAAATCTCTTAATTGCGCTGTTCATTTAATCGTTATATTCTCAAATGTTGAAGAACTTTTGGCTTGTTATGAATGTTTTAAAGAAGGAAGCATCATCATAGACCCCTTTACAGAGTTGCCATACAGTAAATTGGCGGGTAACTTTATTGATGAATTTGGTGTACAGTAGGGATTTATGATAGAGCAGTAATGGAAACTAAAGTTAAATTATATAGAATGGCGTGGTTTACTGTATATGTTACCTGAAATGAAAAATCGAAATTTTCCGACTCAACAATAAGTCAAAAAGGAGATGGATATGAGAAATACGAAACCGAAATCTAAGAAGAAAAAGATTCTCTTTATTATATTATCTATTGTGGTCACACTAATAATTGCTGGCGATTGGATATTGACTGTAATGGTATATAACGAGAATTTTAACCAGCGATTTGAGAGCTATGAGCCGCTTATGCTCTATGTTGATGACTTTGACGGATTGCACCGCACGAAATATGAGTTTAGTTCCAACGAGGGGCAGAAACTGGCGGGATATATGTATAGTTCGGGAGAAAACCAGCGTGGTATCGTTGTAATGGCACATGGCTTTGGTGGAGGTGGACATAATTCTTATATGGATTGCGTGAATTATTTTGCCTGTCATGGATATTATGTTTTCTCCTATGACGCTACGGGAAATGATGAAAGCGAGGGTGAGGGAGTCGGAGGACTTCCACAGGGAGTAATTGACCTTGACTATGCAATCACATTTGTGGAAGAAAGCGGGAAATTCCCAAGTCTGCCAATCGTTTTATTCGGGCATAGCTGGGGCGGCTACAGTGTTTGCAGTGTGCTTACATACCACCCCGAAGTAAAAGCCGTTATAGCGTGTTCGGGTTTTAACGCTTCACCGAATCTGTTTGAAGCCGGGGGGAAAAAACAGGTAGGAAATGGTATTTATTTGATGTTACCATTTGTGAAACTGCATGAGAGGATTCAATATGGCGGGTATGCCTCAAATACTGCGTTGGACGGCTTCTCAAAAAGCAATGCCGCTGTTATGATTGTGCATAGCTTTGATGATGAAGTTGTTCCAGCCGAATACGGTTACGAAATTTATTACGAAAAATACAAGGACGATTCCCGATTTAGCTTTATTCCTCTTGAGAATAAAGGACATAACTATTTCAATGACGACACATATCGCAATGAGTTTAATGCGAAATTTGATGAATGGCTCAAAACGCTTGACTATGACTATAACACAGAGGAAAACAGGGAACGGTTTTCGGAGGATAAAGCTAATTATATATATCAAAACCTTGACAGGGAAAAATGGTGTAATTCATTGGATTTGGAGTTGTTCGAGGATTTTGTTGGGTTTTATGATGAACATATACATTAACCAAATTCCAGTTTGTTAAGCTGATAAAAGTTATAAAAGTCGGAAGTTAAGGAGATAAGAGAGTATGAATACGCCAACAATTAAAACAGAGTGTTTGATTTTAAGAAAATTTACAGAACAAGATTTAGAAGCACTATTCCTCATACTTAAAGATGAAGAAGTTAATAAATTTCTTCCATGGTATCCAGTAAAAAATATTGAAGAAGCCAAAAAGTTTTATGAGGAAAGATATACTTCAAAATATGCACAACCACAAGGATATGCATATGCTATCTGCTTAAAAGAAGATAATTACCCAATAGGTTATATCAAAGTTGATATGGAAGAACACCATGACTTTGGTTATGGCTTGCGTAAGGAGTTTTGGCACAGGGGGATTGTTACAGAAGCAGGAAAGGCAATCGTAGAGCGGGTAAAAAAAGACGGATTACCTTATATCACAGCCACCCATGACAAAAATAATCCTAGAAGTGGAAATGTGATGAAAAACGTAGGCATGAAATACTGCTATTCCTATGAGGAACAGTGGCAACCGAAAAATTTTCCTGTCATATTCCGAATGTATCAGCTCAATTTTGATGGCAATACAGATTTTGTATATCGTAAATATTGGAATGAAGCTGAAAATCATTTTATCGAGGAATTATAAAATTCCAGTTTTGTGGAGAGTTAATAACAAGTGCAGTTGGGATTTGGAGGATATTATGTACGAGAGAGTGTTGGATAAGCAGGTTGTTCTAATTTGGTTTAATGCCGCCTGAACCACTCTATGCTACCATCTGAATATTTTGAGGAAGGTGTTTAAATGAAAACTATTTCTGTAATAAATAAAAATAATGATTATCAGAAATTTGAAGTATTAAAGAATAATCGAAATAAAAGATATAAATATAATCAATTTATTGTTGAAGGCGTGAGAAGTCTGAATGAAGCAGTTAAAAATAATTGGAAGATTGTTTCTTTCATTTATGATAGTAATCATTTGTCCGACTGGGCAAAATGTATGATAGAAACAGTAAAAACAGAAGTCAATTATACTCTTACAGCAAAGTTATTAAAGGAGTTAAGTGGAAAAGAAGATACTTCTGAACTATTAGCTATTATCGAAATGAGAGAAGACAGGTTAGAAAATGTTGCGTTATCCCCAAATCCATTTATTATGTTATTTGACAGACCTTCTAATAAAGGGAATTTGGGTACGATGATTCGTTCATGTGATGCATTGGGAATAGATCTGTTAATTATTACCGGACATGCGGTTGATTTGTATGAACCTGATGTAATAATTTCGTCAATGGGTTCCTTTTTCAATCTTCCAGTTATTCGGATTACTAAAAATGAAGATCTATATAAATTCGTTGAAAGCCTCAGAATGAAATATCCTAACTTTAAGATTATAGGTACAACAGCCCACAAAGAAAAACCAGTCTATAGTGAGGACTTGAAGAATCCAGTTATGTTAATGATGGGAAATGAAAGGATGGGATTAAATAATTCATTTAAAGAGTACTGTGATGTTTTGTGTACGATTCCTATGGCCGAAGATTCATATGCCAGTTCCTTCAATGTTAGCTGTGCTGCATCTATAATTATGTATGAAATAGTAAGACAACGAATGGGAGAAGGGCCGTTGCTTTATAGCCGGTAATACATTATGAAAATGTAACGAAAAAATATAGATTGATCCGTGCGCGTTCTTGAAAAGAATGGTTATCAGAAGGAAGGCGTTCTCCGACATTATCCTTTTGGTCGGGAATTTCATGACGTTGTCATGCTGGCTATTGTAAGATGAAAGAAGGACCTGCTGCAAAAATGATTGTTTTTTTAAGGAAAAGCCTGAAAAGTGTCGATATACATGCATGGAACTTATCCTAAGACATTTGACGGAGAGGGATTGGCGTGATTACAAAGTTGAAATATGGTAATACAAACTACTATCATCCTGACCATATAGGACTAATAAGCGAACTAATGAAGCAAAAAATCAAACTGCTACTAGATACACAAGTATCATATATCCATTTTGCAGACGATATTTTTGCAAGAGATAAAAGATTGAATTATAAGCCGATAGAGATGAATAACTCAACGATTATCCGCTGTGAAGAAAGCAGAAATTTCTTACTAAATATAGGTATAAATGGAGAAATCGTTGTTACCCCAAGTCATAGCGAAGATAGCGTATCTTTGATTATGGATAATGGAGAATGCTTTGTCGGGGATTTAGAACCCATTGAGTATATTGACGGTTATGAACATAACGGAAATGTACAGAATGATTGGGATCTTATTATGAGTCATTTTCCTAAAGTAATCAACTATGCTCACGCAACCCCCGAAATATATAGAGGTGATTTCAATGGATTTTAGAAGAACGGATGGTAAAAATAAAGATTTTATAGAAAACTGTAAACTTCTTGATATGGATTTGGATAGACGAGTTGGAAAAAAGATAAAAAGAGATAAATACAGGAAGTATAACCAGTTAGATGAAATACAAGAAGTGATAGTTGTGTATGAAAATAACAAGGTGATTGGCGGCGGCGCTATAAGAAAATATGATGTGGAAAACATAGAACTGAAAAGAGTATTCGTACATACGGAATATCAAGGACAAGGAATAGGAACCAAACTTGTTTCTTTACTAATAGAATGGGCAATAGAATTGGGATATAAAAGAATAATTCTTGAAACAGGGGAGTTATTAGCTGAATCTTGTGCCGTATATAAAAAACTAGGTTTTAAGAAGATTCCCAATTATGGGCCATATGTAAATATGCCAGAATCATTGTGTATGGCAAAGGATTTGGGAGGTAAATAAAATGCAATATATAAGAATTTATGAAATGCCAACATGTAAGATGGTTTCCTCGGGAAAAGGTATGTTTGGCGAAGGAAATTTCCCGCTTTTTGAGGAATGGTTTTCTTCACATGATCGCAGCCTTTTTATGTTCATAACAAACGATTAGGTGATAGGTGTTAACCGGACAGGAGAAAAGAATATGGATATTTTAGTATTAGGTGGGACCAGATTTTTTGGCATTCCCATGGTGAACGAACTGATCTCAAAAGGACATGATATCACGATCGCCACTCGACAGAACGCCAGGGATGATTTCGGCAACAAGGTGAAGAGGATCAAGGTGGAGAGAACGGATGCGGAGAGCATGAAAAGGGCATTTGATGGGAAATATTATGATGTGGTAATCGATAAAATTGCCTATTGTTCCTATGATATCAAATATGCGATGGACGCCCTGGCCTTTGGAAAATACATCTACATGTCCACGACGTCCGTATACGATCCCAAACATTTTGATACAAAAGAATCCGATTTTGATGGGATTCATCGAACATGGAAATGGTGCGGCCGATTTGACGCGCCGTACGAGGAGATCAAACGGCAGGCCGAGTGCGCGCTGTGGCAGGAATACGGAGATAAAAACTGGCTCGCCGTCCGCTATCCGTTTGCGGCAGGGAGAGATGATTACACGCAGCGGCTGCGGTTTTATGTAGAGCATGTGATGAAAGAAATGCCGATGTATATTGACAATATCAACGATCCGATGGGTTTTATCCGGTCCGATGAGGCTGGGGCGTTTCTCGCTTATCTGGTAGATCGGGAGGCGACCGGCGCCGTAAACGGGAGTGCGTCGGGAACGATTTCGATGAGGGAGGTTCTCGCGTATGTCGAAGGGAAAACGGGAAAAAAGGCGGTCCTGGCCGATGACGGGGAGGCGGCTCCTTATAATGGAGAACCTGCATACAGCATAAATACAGAAAAGGCAGAACGCCTTGGGTTTTGCTTTTCGCAATTGCGGGATTGGATTTTTGAACTGATCGACCATTACATAGATGATATAAGATGAGACAAGGAAATGGAGGATCAATGAATGAAAGATAAAATGAAACAAATATTAGAAAATCTACATAAGCACAATATGGAACATATTGCAAATATAAATTTTGGTCTGTCGGAAGATATAGTCTACGAAGCATTAGTTGTCGCGCCATCTTATTCCCCGGAGAAGGTGATCAGTGACAATACTTTCATAGTGACAGAGATGGGTTCGCAAAGTTATTGTACTGGTTATGAGGTAAAAAAGGATCATATCACGATCGCATGGATCAAAACAGCGGACGGCGGCTGCAATATGCTGGATTACCTGTTGATCTGTGGGGAACTGCATTTTAAAAAGCTGATCTTTATTGGCGCAACAGGCGCATTGAAAAAGGAATTTAGTATCGGCGATATTTGTACGCCCTTATATTCTGTAGCGGGGACATTAGCAAATACATATTTGAAGGATAGTATAAAAGACTATATTCCGTTTGAAAAGATTTATCCAGATTCGGAATATGTAGATCGCGTAATTCGGTTAGCAGAAGAAAGAAATGTTACAATTAAAAAAGCTTCTGTGTTTTGTACGGATTCTATTGTCATGGAATATACACATTTAGAAGAAATCAAGTCATTTGGTACGGACTTGATTGAGATGGAAACATCAACTTTTTATGAAATCGCTAAGTTGATGGAACTACCTGCAATTGCGCTTCTGGTAGTTTCGGATAATTCGGCTGCGGGAGTGCCTCTAGTCGGAAGAAGTGAGGAAATACAGAGGATATATGAGTATTCGAGAAAAGTAGTACTGATTGATTTGATATATAAAATAGCATGTTTGGAAGTTTAGCAGATGGAGGAAAAACGATGCAAATTGCGACCTATAATATTTGGAATTCCGAGATGGGAATGCCGTATCGGACTGGGTGTATGATTCATGAAATATCAGGTGTGGAGGCAGATGTGATATGTCTTCAGGAAGTACAAAATAAAGCAATGGCCAGTGATATTGCGCATAGGGCGGGGTATCCGTATTTTTACTTTGACAGCTATCGGGATAGTGAGGAAGGTCTGTGTATTTTAAGCAATATTCCGTTCGCGGAGTGTGAATCATGGCTGGATCATTCAAATGCTATTTTTTGTTCTGTTTGTCACAATAATAAGACTATTTTGGTTATCAACATACATCTTCCGTGGGATAGTGTGGCAGAACGGGAGAGACAGATCGTGGACATTGTTGCTGAGGTTCATAATAAAAAATGTGATCTGGTTTTTATGGCTGGGGATTTTAACTGTGCGGAGACATCGGATGTACATCGTTTTCTCATGGGAGAATGCCGGTTGGATCAGAAGGAAGCAGTTCCCCGTTGGTATGATCTGGCCTCCGCGTATGCGGAGTTGACAGCTTCCGAGATAGAACCTACGCTGAATTTCCGTGAAAATCCGAGGTTTAAGCATAATACGATCGAATTGAATTCCAGATTTGACAGGATTTTATTGAGAAATACGTATCCTTGTGAGTTCCCGGTGTTGCGAAATTGTATGATATTTGGGAAAACGATTTATGAGGATATTCAGTTATCGGCGAGCGATCATTATGGGGTGATGGTGGATATCGGGGAATGGGAACGGGATCTGGACATGTAAAGGATGAGAGGAGGGGTTATGTGCGAGTTGAAACACAGAGATTGCTGATTCGGGATGTGGCAGCAGAGGATAAGATGCCATTTGTGGAAATGGCGGCAGACGGAAGTCTGAAAGATATTGGTTTTGATAAGAACTGCAGCAGTTGGATGTCAGAATGGATCGACGAGGCAAAAGAGGTTGCAGAACGGGATGATCCGAATGTGGATTATCTGGCTTATTCTATAATTTTAAAGAGTGAAAAAGTGGTGATTGGCTCTGTTGGATGTTCTTATTATGAGGATCTTCAGGAAACGGGTATTACGTATTTTATTGGAGCGAAATATAGGAATAATGGCTATGCGGTTGAAGCCGTAAAGGCGTATGCGGAATATTTTCTAGGTCATTATCATGTTCCTAAATTGATCGTAAACGGTAGATAGTGAGTACCTAGACTGTTAAGCCAAGATATGGGATAATGG